>NZ_JAESDI010000002.1 GCF_019249215.1 Alteromonas lipotrueae | reverse complement strand
CAATCAGTACAAAATCAGAGAGAAATTATATTTACCGTTTGGTAAATAAATTTATCAAGGTTGCACTCTTATAGTACGTTCGCTGAGCTAACTTGGGGCAAAGTGTTAATAGGAATAACCTTCCACCTGCGAGGACAAAACAATGGATAAGCTTAGAATTAACGGTCAAAGATTATGGGACAGCCTGATGGAAATGGGCGAGATTGGCGGCACTGAAAAAGGCGGATGTAACCGCTTGGCCGGCACAGATCTAGACAAGCAAGCTAGAGACTTGTTTTGCGCATGGTGTGAAGCCACCGGTTGTGAAATTAAAGTAGATAAGTTCGGTAATATTTTTGCTAAACGCCCAGGTATTAATAACGAACTACCTTCCGTGGCTACCGGAAGCCACTTAGATACCCAGCCTACCGGCGGAAAGTTCGACGGCGTATTTGGCGTATTGTCAGGCGTTGAAGTACTTCGCACCCTACATGAAAATAATATTACTACCCCAACCCCCATTGAAGTTAGTGTGTGGACCAACGAAGAAGGCTCACGCTTTCAGCCTGCCATGCAAGGTTCTGGCGTATATGTAGGCCGTTTTGATTTACAACAAGAACTAGATAAAACCGATGTGAACGGTTTACGTTTAGGCGACGAATTAGCTCGCATAGGCTACTTGGGTGAAGAAGAGTTAGGTAGCCGTAACATAGGCGCCTTTTTTGAAGCCCATATTGAGCAAGGCCCAATATTAGAAGATGAAGAAAAGCGTATTGGTGTAGTACGTTTAGGCCAAGGTATTCGTTGGTACAACGTAGAAATACAAGGCCAAGAGTCTCATTCTGGCACCACGCCAATGCACTTACGCAAAGATGCCATGGTTGCCACAGGCAAAATTGTAGCGGAAATCGAATCGCTAGCTAACCGTTATGACAACGGCTTGGGCACCGTAGGTTTTATGCAGGTTTATCCAAATTCACGTAATACTATTCCTGGAAACGTGAAATTCAGCGCCGATTTACGTAATCCTAACCCCGACGTGTTGGCTACCATGCATGAAGAGTTCGTGGCCTACTGCAACTCGGTAGCCAAAGAGCGTAATTTAGAGATTACCGTGGATAACTTCTGGTACTTTGCGCCGGTCGAATTCAACGCTTCCGACGATGTGAAAGCCGCCACTGAAAACTTAGGGTATTCACACATGGATATCTACGCGGGCGCAGGTCACGATGCGTGTTATATGGCCGACCTGGTTCCTGCGGGCATGATTTTCACGCCTTGTGAAAATGGTATTAGCCACAACGAAATTGAATACTCTAGCCCTGAGCAATGTGAAGATGGCGCAAATGTGTTGCTTCATACCATGTTAACCGCCAGCAAGCGTATTGCTGAAGCCGCTGGTGCCCCTGTTACTGAAGACGAGGGAGCAAGCGTATGAGTTCAGAAATCAGTGAGGTCACCCTTAGTAAATCGGTGACCGAGAGCGACTATTTTAACGAAGACCTTGCACCTACTAATCTTTCTGAGCGTACGTGGGGTACAGGAAACATAGCGGCACTATGGGTAGGTATGGCGGTGTGCGTTCCTACCTACACCCTTGGCGGCGTGCTTACCAGCTACTTTGGTTTGTCGGTAATGGAAGCCTTGTTCACTATTTTGTTAGCAAACATAGTGGTGCTTATTCCTCTTACGTTAAATGCCTTTCCAGGGACTAAGTTTGGTATTCCCTTTCCGGTGGTACTTCGTTCATCGTTTGGTGTGGTGGGCTCTAACATTCCCTGCCTAATACGGGGTTTTGTAGCCTGCGGCTGGTTTGGAATTCAAACCATGTTTGGCGGCCTTGCCATCCATTTGTTTTTATCGTCGGTATCAGACGGCTGGGCCCAGCTTGGCGGTATGGGGGAAGTCATTGGCTTTTTTGCTTTTGGTGCGTTAAATGTCTTTATCGTAATTAAAGGGTCGGAGTCGATTAAATGGTTAGAAACTCTAGCTGCCCCGTTGCTCCTTATTGTAGGTGCAGGGCTTATTTGGTGGGCGAGTGATAAAGTATCGGTTACTGAGGTTTTAGCCACACCCGCAAGTCGCCCTGAAGATGCAGGCTTTTTCAGCTATTTCTTCGCCGGACTCACTGCCATGGTAGGTTTTTGGGCAACACTGTCGTTAAATATTCCTGATTTCAGTCGTTATGCTAAAAGCCAAAAAGCCCAAGTGACTGGGCAAATCATAGGCTTACCCCTCACCATGTTTATGTTTGCTGCCTTAGGGGTATTACTGACCTCTGCGTCAGTGACCTTAGTTGGTGAAACCGTATCCGACCCGGTAACGCTTATTGGTCATATTGATAGCCCGTTTTTTGTGGCAATCGCCATGCTACTTATTATTGTGGCTACCTTATCTACTAACACGGCCGCTAACGTAGTATCTCCCACCAACGATTTTCAAAACATAGCACCAAAATATATTAACCATACCCGCGGCGTTTTATTAACTGGCTTAGTAGGTGTGTTATTGATGAGTTGGGAGCTTTTAAAGAAGGCCGGCATTATAGAGTCTGACGTTAGTGTAGAAAGCCTGTACTCAAATTGGTTGCTGGGTTATTCAAGCTTACTGGGCCCTATTGCGGGCATAATGATTGTTGATTATTTCCTGATTAGAAAACAAGAGCTAGATGTAGCCGCGCTGTACACCAGCAGTGCCGCTTACCCGAAAGTGAATTGGGCTGGTTTTGTCGCTTTCTTAATTCCAGTTGGCATCACATTGTTAGCCATTACTGCAGATGTATTCACATGGTTTTATAACTATGGATGGTTTACCGGTTCTATTTCTGGCGCCATCATTTATTACTTTGCGGCGGGCAAGCTAGTTAACACCGTGAACACAAATGTTGGTGAGCTAGCAAAAGCCTCTTAAATTTACGCGAAACAGGACACGAAAATGGCCATATTATTACGCGGTGGTACCGTAGTTACCCACGAAATGACTTACAAAGCCGATGTACTTTGCGAAGACGGCAAAATTACTAAAATAGGCGAAGATCTTGCTGTAAATGAATCAGATGTAGAGATAGTCGATGTCTCTGAAAAGCTAATCATGCCCGGCGGCATCGACCCGCACACACACATGCAACTGCCATTTATGGGCACGGTAGCCGCCGATGACTTTGCCTCTGGCACAGCTGCCGCTCTAGCTGGTGGCACCACGACTATTATCGATTTCGTTATCCCAAGCCCAGGCCAGCCCTTGATGGAAGCCTATCAACAGTGGCGAGACTGGTCTGAAAAATCCATGTCTAACTACACCTTCCACGTGGCGATAACCTGGTGGGATGACAGTGTGCATAAAGACATGGAAACTCTGGCTACCGAATACGGCATTAATAGCTTTAAACATTTCATGGCGTACAAAAATGCCATCATGGCCACCGATGATATTTTAGTATCAAGCTTTACCCGTTGTATGGAATTAGGCGCTATTGCTACCGTGCATGCTGAAAACGGTGAACTGGTGTATCACTTACAACAACAATTGATGGAAAAAGGTATTACTGGGCCTGAAGCGCATCCGTTATCTCGCCCGCCCATGGTTGAAGGTGAAGCGGCTTACCGTGCCATTAGTATTGCTGAAACCCTAGGCGCACCTTTGTATTTAGTGCATTGCTCGGTGGAAGAGTCGGTTGATGCTATTCGTTATGCACAGCAGCGCGGGCACCACGTTTATGGTGAAGTGTTGGCTGGGCATTTAACGGTTGATGATAGCGTGTATCAAGATGTCAGCTGGGAGCGCGCAGCGGCCCACGTTATGAGCCCACCGTTTAGGCCTAAAAAGCATCAAGACGTATTATGGAAAGCCCTACAGTCGGGTACCCTACAAACTACCGCTACCGATCATTGCGCTTTTTGTAACGAACAAAAAGCAATGGGTAAAGACAACTTCACGCAAATTCCAAACGGCACCGCTGGGGTAGAAGAGCGCTTGGCGGTATTGTGGGAAAAAGGCGTGAATGGCGGCAAAATAACCCCTAACGAATTTGTAGCGGTAACGTCTACCAACGCAGCCAAAATCTTCAATATGTACCCCGCTAAAGGTGCGGTACGTGAAGGTTCCGATGCCGATTTAGTGATATGGGATCCGAAAGGCTCAAAGGTGATTTCAGCCGAAACCCACATGTCGAATATTGAAACCAATATTTTTGAAGGGATGGAAATTACCGGTGTACCTGTGATGACCATTTGTAATGGTAATATCGCGTGGCAAAACGGTGAGTTGTTAGCGAAGGCGGGCGATGGTAAATACGTTATGCGCCCCACGTATGCGAACTTTTATCAATCGCTTCAAAAGCGAAAAGCATTAGCGGAGCCTAAAGCGGTAGACCGCACCACCGCATAAAACAAAAAGGCCAGTTCTCATAAATGAAATGACTGGCCTTTCTTTTTACCTTTTCTTTTTACTCTCTCTTTCGGTCTAAAAGCTAACAGCGTAAAACTACACTAACTGCTGGCCTTCCTTGTAATATTGCAATGCCGTGGTGCTATCGTGTCTGCGCTCACTAATGGCTGATAGCAATAACAGATCATCTTTGTTCGATTCCATCTTCACTGCTTTTAACAACACTTTCTCGGCCAGAATATCGTCACCTGCGTTATATGCGACTCTTCCCAAGGTTGAATATAACGCTACATTTTCACTGTCTTGTTTAATCCAGCTTTCCAGCAACCGCAACGATGGCGCTGCGTTAGGTATATTCAACTGGGTAAAATACGGGAACAATACTGGGTGTGGTCCTTTCTTTTGCCATTCTACTAACAAAGTTTGCGCTTCAGCATGCATGCCTTGTTCAAGCAATTGTTGAATATAGGCCGCGCGATAAGCGTCGTCTTGCTTAATTTTACGCGGTAACCCTTCCCAGTGGGTTTTAAGCTCGGCAGCCCCATTTTTACTGGCAATTTCAGCTAGCTTGCCCTTGGCAATTCGCTGCGACCATAAGGTGTAATCTTCTTTCGGTAACGCCTTGCGCCAACCACTTAGCTTTTCTTGCAAGGTTTGCCATTGGCCTTGCTCTGCCATTATCGACGCTTTAAGTTGTATCACTTGTGGGTTGTTGGCTTCTTCTTCATTTAAGCTATCTAGCTTTTCAAGTGCGTCGGTATGCTTACCTTCAGAAACATCAATACGCGCCATCACGATAGCGGCAGCTACATTGGCACTGTCATACTCTGCTGCTTGTAGTAGAAAATAACGGGCTTTTTGCGGGTCGTTTTGGCTTTGTGCTACTTGTGCGGCAGCCAAGTAATTTACCCCTTCAAAATCACCATTAGTGGTTTGGCTAAGTGCCTTGTGAGCACTTTTTAGGTCGCCAGCTGCTAATGACTGTAAACCATGGTAAAAGGCACGCTTGCGTTTACGCTCACCTAATGCACCAAACCAGCGGTGAGACCCCGTTACCAAGCTTAATGTCCATAACACCAACTTAGAGATAATATACCAGCTGATAATGGCGCAAATAATGATAATGCAAAAACCAATTAGGCTGGTTTCTATCGCGGTATTACCTAATGAAATCAGCACGTAGCCTTTGTCCCCCAAAATCATGGGGCCAACAATAAGCGCAACAATAAATGCGGCCAGCACCGCAAGGGCAATGACTAACCATCTCATAATGCGCTAGCTCCCTGACTGAATGCTTGTTTTACACGGGATTCTAATAATTGCTCAAGCGGCTTTTGTGATGCCAACTGACTAGGGATGGGTTGTGAAATGTCAGTACTAATAAGATTATCAAGTGCTGAGATGAAACCCGTCACTTGGCTCTTTTCTACATCGTAATGCTCTTCAAGCATGGTTTTAGCGTAAACCAAAGATTGCTCATACAGGCCTGAGTCTGCTTTAAGCGCAGCTGATTGAGCATGCATTAATTGTAAGCGAAGCTGCTCTTTCACTAAAAATTGAGCTTGTAGAGACATGACAGGCTCAACAGGGCCTTCTAAACTTTTCACGGTTAAAAAACCATCAACAATGGAGTGCCATACTTTTGCAAGGTTCTCTTTCCAGTCGTTCGCCGATTCAGACAGTTCATTACTGTCAGCATTTGCGTCTACTGGTTTTTCAAAAGTATCTAACGGTAGTTTATCAATTTGCGCCAACATGCCAGTAAGGGCTAGGGCGACCGAACTTTGAGATACAGGGTTCATTTGTTGAAGCGTTTGAATGTCTTCGGCAAGTTTAGCGCGAACCGGGAATACAGAAGGGTCGGCTAGCGATTTCAATCGCTTGTCGGCGTTCACCAACAGTAAGGTGGCTGTGCGTACATCATTTTCTAACCACAGTTTTCTACCCGCCATGCGAACCAAATAATCCGCTTCAGCAATAAGCCAATCGGCAGGACGTTGACCTTCCATGCTGTTAAGTTGCTGTTGGGTTGCTTCTGCTTGTTGCACTAATGCACTGTTTTGTTGCTGCAAAGCATCAAGCGTATCTTTTAATTCATCGTTTTGCCTATTTAGCATACGCAATGCGTCTGCTGTCTGCTCACGATCGGAAAGCATATCGTTGAGTTGTGACGTGTTCGCCAGTTGGGCTTTAACCAGGGAATCGCTGCTACCTTGTTGTTGGGTGTAGTACCAATAACCAGCACCAATAATGCCGAGTACTAAAAGGAAAATAATAATAACCACAAACCACAGAAGCTTGGTTCCCGACGATTTTTTCGCTTTTTGTGGCGTGCCGTTAGATGAATCTTCAGGTGATAGGGTATCTCTACCTGATGCCGTGTTCGCTGATGTCGTACTAGATGATTCCACGCTTACCAATTCCCCGTTTTGAGGGTCCTTCTCATTCTTGTCAGACATTTAATACTCCCAATTTTCCTTTACCCAGGCAATTAATGCCTGATCGGTGGCGCGGTTGCACACCGAAACGCGTGCTATCCCAAGATTACGTAAACTCGTTGCAACTCGTTCACTTACCGTTAACCAGGGCAACGCTAATAATTGCATACTATGGCTAGAAATAAGCTGTTTTGCCATATTTTCGCTTGTAGCGATAATGCCGCTAACATCGCCAATTTTCCAGCTCTTTGTGTAAATTGGGTTTGTAAGTGGTTCTCTTTTATAGACGCAAAACTCAGTAACCGATATACCTCTCTCGCCTAAAACGTGAGAAAGCGTATCTCTACCACCTTCTCCCTTAATAATAACGACTTGTGTACAGTTTGCCTCATTAAGTTGCTGCATGACCAGTATACCTTCGGATGTATGTAGCGAAGGCGTAACAATTTTATAAGGTAAATTCGCGCTGCGTAGTGCGCTAGCGGTCGAATCACCTACCGCTATTAGCGTAGGAGGCACCGATAGAAATGAGGCGTGAGTGAGTGCATCGAGTGCTGCTGGCACGGCATAAATGCTGGTAACGATAATGTTACTGATGCTGGCCGAGCCCAACAGAAACTGTTGTAACTCGATTGCCTTATCAGGAATGCTTTGAATATCTGACGTAGCAACCCCTACGGCATCAATCCCCGCCTGCCCAAAAGCATCTGCACTAGCCTGTAATTTAGGACGCGGGCGAGTAATTAATAGCATAAATCAGCAACCGCATATGTTAGCGATAACATACATCAGTCATACAATGCGCTAAGAATTTCTCCTGCGCCCTGTTCAAGCAGCGCGTCGGCGACTTCAACGCCAATGCGCTTCGCATTTTTTGTAGGGCCTGTGGCAGAAGCAAATAAGAGGGTTGAGCCATCTGGCTGTCCCACCATGCCTGTTAAGGTTATGCTGTCTCCGTCAAGGGTAGCAAAACTTCCGATAGGTACTTGGCAACCGCCTTCTAAACGTTCATTCATAGCACGCTCTGCGCTCACCCGTGTTTGGGTTTCACCGTGGTTCAGCGCTTGAAGTAACGCAATAAGCTCGGCATCGTCATTACGACACTCAATACCCACAGCACCTTGCCCAACAGCCGGAAGGGACACCGAAGCTGGTAAACCCGTTTTAATGCGCTCTTCCATGCCTAAACGTATAAGGCCAGCAGAGGCAAGAATGATGGCATCGTATTCGCCAGCATCTAGTTTGGCTAGGCGGGTATTCACATTGCCGCGTAAATCTTTAATTTTCAGGTCCGGACGATGTTTACGAATTTGGCATTGGCGGCGAAGACTAGAAGTACCCACCACAGCACCTTCTGGCAATGCATCTAAATTATCAAAGTGGTTTGAGACAAAGGCATCGAACGGGTTTTCACGTTCGCAAATGGCGTGAAGGCCAAAATCTTCGGGAAATTCAACCGGCACATCCTTCATTGAGTGCACGGCAATATCGGCTCTGCCTTCTAGCATGGCTATTTCAAGTTCTTTTATAAACAAGCCTTTACCACCAATTTTTGCTAAAGGAGTATCAAGGATTCTATCGCCTTGAGTGCTCATTGGAACCAGTTCAACCACTATTGAATCATGGTGTTCTAACAGTTTCGCTTTCACGTACTCTGCTTGCCATAGCGCCAGTGCGCTTTTTCGTGTGGCAATACGAATCGTTCTTTTAGGGGCTGCTTGCATCATTAATATCCTGTCTAGAGCCTTGTTTAAGGCATAGAACCTAAAGCAATCAACCGACTATTGCTAAAGGCTTTCGTTCGACTTATAAGTACATTGTACTTAAATCTTTAACTTGCGCACAGGTTTACGGTTGGGAAATTGTACATAGTGTGACTATGCTTATTGCACGCTAGCAATAGGTATAAGCTCCCGCTTTCATGGATACTTCTTCGTTACACAAATTTCTCGAAAAGACACATTTAAATGGCGCTGAAGTGAAACGCCGCCGTTTGACCTTGTATTTCATCTCATATATTGGCGGTATTATTATGGCCGTGCTTGCCGCTAAAAATTTAGCGCGGGATGATCACTATCTCGCGTTTTGGTTAGGTTTTTTTTCGTTTTCAGTTTTCGCTAATGCAGCGTTGTCGCATATCTTTAAAAACAGCAATATTTTTTACTATATAGCGGGGTTTATTGTTGCGGTTATGGTGGCGGTGCTCACCATTACCGGTGGCTACAATAATACTGGGCTGCACTTCGTGTACCCGATCATTTTGATACAAATTATTATCGTGCGTTTTAGAGCGGCCATTTTTTACGTCACGGGTACAGTAGGCGTGGTCGCCTTTATCGTTTACTACCAAGAGTCCATTCCTGCGAACTATCGTGGTGAAGATGTATCAAGGTTCCTTATATCCCTTTGCAGTTTTATTGCGGTTGCGTTTATTTCTGAATACTTCTGGCACAAAAGCAGAAAAGAGATGATGACAGATAACTTAGAAAGATTGCGCCAAGCCAATTCTGACCCGTTAACGAAGGTACCAAACCGGCGTTTTCTAGAGTCGGTCTATTTTGAGCGTGCAATGAAAAACCCCGCAGATTATTTCCCGTTAAGTATTGTTGTGGTGGATATCGATTACTTTAAAAAAATAAACGATAACTACGGGCATGACGTAGGCGACAGAGTATTAGTTCAGGTTGCTACACTAATGAAAAACGCCATTAGGGCGACCGATGTTGTGTCACGTACAGGGGGCGAGGAATTTTTAATTATTTACCCCAAAACAACCTTGAGTATGGCAGTAAAGCTGGCTGAAAAAATTCGAGTGGAAATTGAAAACTCCCCGTTTATAGAAGGCGATATTTTCCATTCGATCACCGCCAGTTTTGGGGTGGCGACAGCGCTGACTGACGCGAATATCAATGACACGGTGAAGTTGGCTGACGAGCACCTTTACGAAGCGAAAGGTGCTGGAAGAAACCGTGTGATGTAGCGTTAATTTGTATAGTTAATCAAGCAGCCTCTAAGCGTGCTGTATGATAAGCGTACAAGCACACTAAGCAAGCAATTTTTGTAGCCAAGTAGATATATCACTTAGCTCTTGCATGCATACATTGTGTTGCATGGTATAGGTTTGCCAAGTGGCATTAAAACCATTCTCGGTTAACGTCTTATATGCCGCATTGCCCATAAAAATTGGTACTACTTCATCCTGCTCGCCATGGGCCATCATTATGGGTATGTCACGATTCGTATCGGTAGCGTCTTGTGCCAATAATTTTGGCTCACACATATACGTCGATAATGCTAACACACCAGCTAGTTTGTGTTTGAAACGAGGCGCCACATGAAGTGCTATTACGCCACCTTGCGAGAATCCTGCTAACACAATGCGGTTTGTAGGAATGCCATTATCTACTTGTTCTTGGATAAGGGCTTCCACTTGACTTGCCGACTCAAGTACACCATCTAAATCAGCGCGGCTATTGAAATCGAGTGATTTGATGTCGTACCACGCTCGCATACGCATGCCACCGTTAATGGTAACGGGACGCTCTGGCGCGTGGGGGAAAACAAACTTCACTGACATGCTATCAGGTAGCTTTAGCTCAGGTACAATAGGCGCGAAGCCATGACCAGAATCGCCTAAACCATGAAGCCAAATTACGCACGCATTTGGCGTAGAGCTGGGGTTCTGTTCAACGTACGGCAAAAGTTCTTGCGCCATGTTTGTGTGTTCCTACTTCTTGTATTTTCCTAAAACAGCACGGGTATTAAACGCGCTGTAAACTCATCACACTGTTTGAAGTGTTGGCGCAGGCATCGAGAGTATGTTTAAACGATTGCTACTACGGCTTAACGGTTCAATATGCTATCATTGCTCCACGAAATCACCATATTTTAAAAAATATTTAATACTTTCATGGCATCATTACTCGGTAACTTATTTATACTTGCAGCGCCTTCCGGCGCAGGAAAATCCAGCCTTATAAAGGCGTTAATGGAAAAGTACGCGTCTAATAGCAATAATGCAATGGAAGTGTCAGTGTCCCATACTACTCGTAAACCTAGGCCGGGTGAAGTTGATGGGCAGCATTACCACTTTGTAAGCCGTGAGCAATTTGAAGCGCTTATAGAGCAAGGCGTTTTTTTTGAGTGGGCTGAAGTATTCGGTAATTACTACGGCACATCACGGGTGACGATTGAGCAAACTTTGCACCGAGGTATCGATGTGTTTCTAGATATCGATTGGCAAGGTGCACGTCAGGTACAAAAGCGTATGCCTGACACCTGTGGCATTTTTATATTACCGCCTTCAATCGAGGTGCTAGAGCAACGTTTAAACAGCCGTGGGCAAGACAGCGATGAAGTGATTGCCGGCCGCATGAAAGAAGCGGTGGCTGAAATGTCCCATTTTAGTGAGTTCAGCCACGTTATTGTTAATGATGATTTTGCGACCGCGCTTAACGATTTAGAAGCGATTGTGATTTCACAGCGTTTAAGAACAATAAAACAGCAAATGCGTTATCAGCCTTTATTAGACGAATTGCTCGGATCTGCTTAATATTTATATTGTTTTAATTTCAAACAAACCGCTAGGATCGCGCAGTACAAGAGTGTATACTACGCGGCCGTTTTTTGAATTACTTTATCAACCTAATTTTCGGAGAAATACATGGCCCGCGTAACAGTTGAAGATGCCGTAGATAAAATTGGTAACCGCTTTGATTTGGTTTTAGTAGCGGCCCGTCGTGCACGTCAAATTGCCACCGAAGGTAAAGAGCCAATGGTTGATGTGCAAAATGACAAGCCTACCGTAACGGCACTTCGTGAAATCGAAGAAGGTTTAGTAACTGCTAGTACACTTGAACAAGATGATTTGCGCGATCAGGAACAACAAGAACATGCTGAATTTTCTTCAGTAGCTAATATTCTTTCTGATCAATAGTTTCACCGCAAAGGTAACTATTGTATGTTTAAGCGCCAGTGCTTTGAAAAAAGCACTGGCGCTTTGCTTTTTGGGTATTGGCTAAAGGCTCAATTCTACGTATTCTTAAGGTTGTAACGTTAATCAGGAGTCGCACTAGTCCGTGTATTTGTTTGAAGGCTTAAAACAGAAAGTAATAAAGTACTTGCCTGCTGACCGAGTTCAGCTGGTACAAGAGGCATTTGTGTTGGCTCAAGAAGCCCACGATGGACAAATGCGCTCAAGTGGCGACCCCTATATTACGCACCCTGTTGCTGTTGCCAGTATTCTTGCTGACATGCATTTAGACCATGAAACTCTCATGGCAGCCTTGCTACACGACGTGATTGAAGACACCCATTACAGCCAAGAAGATCTTGCTGAAGCTTTCGGAGATACCGTTGCTGAGCTGGTGGAAGGGGTAAGTAAGCTAGATAAAATTGCTTTTAGCAGTAAGCAAGAAGCACAGGCTGAAAACTTCCGTAAAATGATGATGGCCATGGTGCAAGACATCCGGGTTATTCTGATTAAGCTAGCTGACCGTACCCACAATATGCGTACATTAGGTTCGCTTCGTCCTGACAAGCGCCGCCGTATTGCTCTTGAAACCCTTGAAATTTATGCACCTATTGCCCATCGCTTAGGTATTCACGATATTAAAAATGAGCTCGAAGACTTAGGTTTTCTTGCCATGTACCCTATGCGCCATCGCGCACTGAAATCAGCGGTTCGCCAAGCACGTGGTAATCGTAAAGAAATTATAGAAAATATTCGTGAAGAACTAAGCACCCGCTTAACGGCTTATAAAATTGAGTCGGACGTACTGGGCCGCGAAAAACACCTGTACTCTATTTATCGTAAAATGCGTAATAAAGAACTCATGTTCAACGAAGTGATGGACATTTACGCGTTTCGTATTGTGGTCGATTCAGTCGATAATTGTTACCGTTCGTTAGGCGCTATGCACAGTTTGTATAAGCCTATTGAAAACCGTTTTAAAGATTACATTGCTATTCCCCGTACCAATGGCTATCAGTCATTGCACACCTCGCTTATTGGCCCCCATGGTATTCCGGTAGAAATACAAATTCGTACCCAAGAAATGGATCAAATGGCAGATAAAGGGGTTGCCGCGCATTGGCTTTATAAAGAACCTGGCGACAACGGCACTACTGCGCAACTAAGAGCGCGTAAGTGGATGCAGTCGTTACTTGAGCTTCAACAATCAGCCAGTTCATCGTTCGAATTTATTGAATCGGTTAAAACGGATTTATTCCCAGAAGAAATATACGTATTCACCCCAGATGGCCGCATTATTGAGCTGCCCATGGGCGCTACGGCCGTAGACTTTGCCTATGCGGTGCATTCAGATATTGGTAACACCTGTGTAGGTGTTCGAGTAGAGCGTAGAAACTACAGCTTAAGTAAGCCGCTACAAAATGGCCAAACCGTAGAAATTATTACCTCACCTAAAGCTAAGCCCAATGCTAACTGGCTGAACTTCGTAGTAAGTGCTCGCGCACGCACCCGTATTCGTCAATATTTGCGCAAGCAGCATTCGCAAGAAGCCGTGAACATGGGTAACCGCTTACTGCGCCATGCATTAGGTGAAGTGAAGCTGGACGATATTCCGGAGGCCGATATTGAACGTGTGGTGGCTGAAACTAAGCACGATGATTTTGATTCGTTGCTTATCGATATCGGTTTAGGTAACGAGCTAAGCGCTATTGTTGCGCGCAGACTGTTAGGTGAAAACACAGATTTACCAGAGAAAAAAGGTAACGTGGCTATTCGCGGTACGGAAGGCTTATTGGTGCATTATGCCCGTTGTTGTCACCCTATTCCTGACGATGAAATTGTGGCGGTATTAAGCCCAGGTCGGGGTATGACGATTCACCAAATTGGTTGTAACAACATTCGCAAGCTTTCAAGAGAAGAGCCTCAGCGTGTATTACCTATGCGTTGGGATGAAGAACCCCAAGGTGAATTTAAAGCATCGCTTCGAATTGAGTTGTTTAATCATCAGGGTACCCTTGCTACCCTTACGAATACGATTTCTGGTTGCGATTCCAATATTATTGGACTGCAAACAGAAGAAAAAGAGAGTAATATCTACTTTATCGACATCGAAATTACCACGCAAAATCGCGTACATTTGGCACGAGTGATGAAAAAAATCCGCACCATGCCAGAGGTTCAGAAAGTGTCACGTCATAGTCAGTCCAGACACTAACTTTTAAAAAATTTTTAGGATCCATTATGTCTAAGTCTATTATTCAGACCGATAAGGCACCTGCCGCTATTGGTACTTACAGTCAAGCAGTTAAGGCTGGCACAACAGTGTATCTTTCTGGCCAAATTCCTTTGGTTGCAGAGACCATGGAAATGGTTTCAGAAGACTTCGCTGAACAAGCGGTACAGGTTTTTGAAAACTTAAAAGCCGTGTGCGATGCCGCTGGCGGCACCACGAACGACTTGGTAAAAGTGAACATCTTTCTTATCGATTTAGATCACTTTGCGACGGTAAATGAAATTATGAGCCGTTACTTCAACAAGCCATACCCGGCGCGTGCTGCAGTGCAAGTGTCTGCATTGCCTAAAGGCGCACAAATTGAAATCGACGGCGTGATGGAATTGCCGGAGTAAGTCATGTCGCCAGAGCGTTACCTTCGCATTCGAAGTGCGTTGGCAAAAAGGCAAACCGATCTTACGGTTTGCCTCGAAAACGTACACAAACCCCACAATGTATCGGCTGTTGTTCGCACGTGTGATGCCATTGGCATTCACCGCGTACATACCGTGTGGGAAGAGAAATATCAGTTTCGTGGCGACACCGCTATGGGCAGCCAGCAATGGGTTCGCCAAACCAACCATGATAGTTTAGGAAACGCCATTGGCGCACTTAAGCAGCAGGGTATGCAGGTGTTAGTGACCCATTTGTCTGATACTGCAGTGGGCTTTCGTGAAGTCGATTACACCAAACCTACCGCGATTATTTTTGGTCAAGAACGCTACGGCGCTACCGATGAAGCGATTGCGATGGCCGATCAAGATATCATCATTCCTATGGCGGGTATGGTGCAATCGTTGAATGTGTCTGTGGCGGCAGCACTTGTGCTATATGAAGCGCAGCGCCAGCGTGAACTGGCAGGTATGTACGATGTTGAACATTTACCTGAAGAAGAATGCCAAAAACTGTTGTTCGAAAGAGGTTACCCCAGACTGTGCGCCTTAAGTAAAACGAAAGGGGTTCCATACCCGGCTATTGATGACATAGGCCGCATTGATGCACCAGCAAGTTGGTGGAAACAAATGCAGTTAACGCCAGAAGCATTACACGCCTTATCTGACGATGAACAGACAGTGCCTACAGGCGCCTAGCCTGTCAAACTCGTAGCACCTGTCATACTGGCCTTAAACCGTACTCGCCAAGCTTCTCGCAATCTATTACACTTCGTTTCTAATAAATGATTGCTTTCATTACCCTAATGAAATCATACGCTTGATCTAAGGAATGTCGGTCAAATGCAAACTCTTGCCACCACGCCCATCACCGCCCTAAAAGGGGTAGGCGCTAAAGTGGCCGAAAAGCTGGCTAAAATTGGCTTATTTACCTTACAAGACGTGCTGTTTCACCTGCCGCTCCGTTATGAAGACAGAACACGGGTTTACAGCGTGGCCGAGTGCCGCCCGTTTACCCATGTTAGCGTGCAGGGCGAAGTAAAAAGTGCCGATATCCAATACGGTAAAAAACGCATGTTGGTGGTGAAGTTAAGTGATGGTACAGGCACCATTACTTTGCGTTTTTTTCACTTTGGCGCAATTCAACGCACGATGATGACGCCGGGCAATGTAATACGATGCTTTGGTGAGGTTCGCACTGGCAAGTGGGGCATTGAAATGATGCACCCTGAGTTCAAACTCATCGATGAAGACGCACCGCTAGAAGCAGAATCGTTAACGCCTGTTTACCCCACCACCGAGGGAGTAAAGCAACTTACCTTGCGCAACTTAACTGACCAAGCCCTTAAAATGTTAGATAAAGGCGCACTGGCTGACTTACTGCCTGACGGTATGTACAGCGACCAGATAAGCCTAAACGAAGCATTACATGCAGTGCATCGGCCAACCCCCGATACCGATGTGCATGAAATGGAAGAAGGGCTTCATCCTGCTCAGTATCGATTAATTTTAGAAGAGCTTTTGTCCCACCATTTAAGTGTATTAAAAGTACGTAAGCTTTCAGATGCACAACCCGGCATTAGCGTAAAAGTAGATAAGCCCCTTATTGAAAAGATGTTAGCGCAGTTGCCATTCTCGCCTACAGGCGCACAGCAGCGAGTAGTGGCCGATATTCAGCAAGATATGCAACACCCCAGACCCATGATGCGCTTAGTACAAGGCGACGTAGGCTCAGGAAAAACCTTAGTGGCCGCCCTTGCTGCGCTATCTGCTATTGGCGCGGGGCATCAGGTGGCGTTAATGGCGCCAACGGAGCTGCTTGCTGAACAGCATGCTAATAATTTTAGAGAATGGTTTGCGCCGCTGGGCATAGAAATTGGGTGGTTGGCCGGTAAGCTTAAAGGTAAAGCCCGTACCGAAGTGCTAGCGCGGCTCGAAAGTGGCGATGTACAAATGTTGGTGGGCACCCACGCGATTTTTCAAGAAAGCGTAAACTACCAACAACTCGCCTTGGTGATTGTGGATGAACAGCACAGATTTGGTGTACATCAACGCCTTGCGCTTCGCGATAAAGGCGAGCAACAGGGGCGATACCCACACCAGTTAATTATGACGGCAACCCCTATACCTCGAACGCTGGCCATGACTGCCTATGCCGACCTAGATACGTCTGTCATTGATGAATTACCTCCGGGACGTACACCAGTGACCACAGTGGTATTGCCGGATAGCAGGCGAGCGGAAGTTATTGAGCGCGTTCGCACAGCCTGTAAAGAAAACGGTAGGCAAGCCTACTGGGTTTGTACTCTAATTGATGAATCAGAAGTGTTGGAATGCCAAGCCGCCGAAGATGCCGCGGTTATCCTTCGCACAGCGTTGCCGGAACTTAACGTAGGTTTAGTGCATGGGCGCTTAAAGCCTGCTGAAAAACTACAAGTAATGGCCGACTTTAAAGCGGGTGAGCTCGATTTACTGGTGGCCACAACCGTCATTGAGGTAGGGGTAGATGTACCCAATGCCAGTATTATGATTATTGAAAACCCCGAACGATTGGGGTTAGCTCAGCTACACCAACTTCGCGGGCGAGTCGGGCGTGGGGCGGTAGAAAGCCAATGCGTACTTATGTACCAAAGCCCCTTGTCTAAAACGGCTACTCAGCGATTAACTGTTTTGCGTGAATCTAACGATGGGTTTTACATTGCCCAGCGAGACTTAGAAATTCGTGGGCCAGGAGAATTTATGGGGACTCGTCAAACCGGTATGGCCGAACTTAAAATTGCCGACTTAGTTCGCGATGCCGCGCTGATTCCCAAAGTACAAGAAATTGCCTATACCTTATGGGAGCAATATCCTTCCCACGCTCAAGCCATTATCAACCGCTGGATAGGGCACAAGGAGCAATATGGCCATGCTTAATACTTTGCCTCTTGTGATTGCTAGCACCGAAGGCGATACCCGCTTTGAAAGCGACAAAGCGCTCGCGCTAACGATCAGTAAAAACTGGGGTTTTTCAATTGAAGAAAAGCCCGTTGAAGGCTTTTACCTTCAAGTCAGTCACGATGTACTTGGCCTTGCTGATGCGAGCGAAAAGAAAACACTGCCGGTTGACGTTGATTTTGCTTCCCCTGCTAGCCTATATCGCAAAGCCCATGGTGGCGGCAGAAAAGAGCCTATTGTAAAAGCGGTGGGGTTAAAAGGTGATGTAATTAAAGGTGCAAAACCATGGCACGTAGTAGATGCTACGCCGGGTTTAGGCAGAGATGCATTTGTGTTGGTTAGTGTAGGCTGCAAGGTTACTATGATAGAGCGTTCGCCCATAGTAGCCGCCTTGCTTGAAGATGGTATCCGACGTTTACAAGTGCGCTTCCCAGAACTTGCAGAACGATTAGCACTACAACATGGAAATAGTGCCGATGTAATGCAATACTGGAATGGTGAAAACGTAGATGCGATTTACTTAGACCCTATGTTTCCGCACAAAAAGAAATCAGCCTTGGTGAAGAAGGAAATGCGATTGTTTCAACAATTGCTTGGACACGACGCCGACGCCGACGCGTTACTCGCGCCAGCGTTAGCACTAGCATCGGCTAGAGTTGTGGTAAAACGCCCTAATAGTGCAGAAGTGCTAGCAGGAAATAATCCATCAATGGCAATAGAAAGTAAAAAACATAGATTCGATGTGTATTTACGTCAAAAATCCTAGGAGAGCAGCATGATAGAAGTTGGTAGCACCTTGCCCGAGGTGGATTTCAGCCTTTTAGTAAATGGTGAGATGACAAACCCCGGCACTGCCGAGCTTTTTAACGACAAGCGAGTAGTAATGTTTGCAGTGCCAGGCGCGTTTACGCCAACCTGTTCTCAAGCACATCTACCGGGCTATGTAGCATTGGCAGATAAAATTAAAGCGAAAGGCGTAGACACTGTTATTTGCTTATCGGTAAACGATGCATTCGTAATGGATGCATGGGGTAAGGTGAATAACGCTGAAGAGATTATGATGCTGGCAGACGGCAACGGTCATTTCACAAAGCAAATTGGTTTAGACATGAATACCAGCGACTTTGGTGGCTTGCGCTCTATGCGTTACGCCATGTTAGTTGAAGACTGCGTAGTGAAAAAAATCAGTGTAGAAGATCCGGGTCGCTTTGAAGTCAGTGATGCCGAGAGCATGCTAAAAAGCTTGTAACAGCAAGTTTAGCACTAAGCACTAAACCCATTGAAAGGCTTGAGCATAATATGAAGTGATGCTCAGGCCTTTTTTGATCGCGAAATGTACTAACCTAGCCCTTCTTGAGAGCCTAAGTAAGTGGACGTCATAAAAATATTGATAGCCTTTTGCACTAGCTTGACCTCACTAAAGTTGATCGCATAGTGTCGTTAAAATGTAATATAACTATGCCGCAGACAGCCAGTGAATAGCGGTTATACGATGAATTGCTAAACGCAATATTCACTGAAATCAGCGTAGTTACTGACGTTAAAGCCCATTTGGAAATACGAAAGTATGACATAATCATACGTCGAGTTACCTTTACTTAATTAATGATAATAAGTATCATTTGCATAATTAGAAGCGTACTAGGAAAAATGATGACAACAACACTTAAGAAGCTAAGTGCCTCGGTATTAGTATTAGCAGTGACCTTTTCATTGGGCACAAGCAGCGCCTTTGCAAATGGTGTAATCAGCGAACATGTAAACAACCTTCAGGCTCATATTGGTGAGTACACAGAAGAAGTACACTGGTTAGAAGAAAAATTCGGCAGTGTTGTTGATGCGTACGAAAAAGACAGCAAGAACGTAGACACAGACGCCCTAATTGAATATTGGGAAGAAGTCGATTTTCATTCTGCGATAGAAACTCAGTACGTACCTGTTTATGCGTCTATTTGGCAGGGTATCTATGGCATTAAAATGGGTATCGAAAACGGCAAATCTGTAGAAGACGTTCGCGCAGAGCAAACCAAACTTAATCAAGCCTTGTGGCAAGCGTTAGGCGCAGTTAAACTTGCGTCACAATATCAAAAGCAGGGTTTGGTTGCCAAAGTACAAACCACTGAAGTTGAACCAACCACCGCGCCTGAAGTTATTGACGATATTAAAAAGCGTTTAGATCGCGTAGTGGCTAAATCGGCAGAGCAACTGACTGAAGTTGCCACCACCTTGGTTCACGATACTTACTTACAACGCTTTGAAGGGGTAGAAGGGGCGCTAATTGAATTAGACGCCGATCTAGTTGAAGACTTAGAAAAAGACTTTAACGTAACCCTTCCACAAGCAATTACTGGCGGTAAAGGCGTAGAGGCGGTTCGTGGTGTAGTGGAAACTATGCAAACGAAATTAGATCGCGCTCGTTCCTTGTTAGTAGAAGCAGAAAAAAGTCGTAAAGACGTTTTCTAAGGAATAGTTTTTTCAAATGCAACGTAGAACATTTTTACAAGGTTTAGCCGCCGCAGGTGCGTTAGGTAGTTTACCTATCAGCAGTTTGAGCTTTGCCAACACCATTGCAAGTGTGTCGGTAGAATCCCTTCCTCAGTTGGAAGGTGATCTCACCCTTTATTTAGGGCGTGGCGAAGGTGGTTTGTATGAAAATGTGCTCGATGCCATTAAAAAACGTAATCCACAGCTTAACCTAAAAATTAGACGCGGCGCTTCAGCCGCGTTAGCCAATACCCTTGCTGCAGAAGCTAAAGCAGGGGTGAAGCGCGCCGATTTATTTTGGGCGGTAGATACCGGTAGTATTGGCATGGTAACCGATTCTGGTTTAGCTAAGCCGTTACCTACCGACTTAACCACGCAATTGAAAGACGGTTTCCAGTATCCTAGCTGGACACCCGTTACCGGCCGTATTCGTACATTGCCGTATAACACAGAGCGGGTAACCCCCGATCAAATCCCAGATAGCGTAATGGCCTTAGCTGATAGTGATTTAGCGTTGGGTTGGGCTCCGGCTTATGCTTCATTCCAGTCATTCGTTACCGCTATGCGCATTTTAGAAGGTGAAAAGGCCACGGCCGATTGGCTTAAAGGCGTTAATAGCAAAGCGAAAAAATACGCAGGCGAACTTGGCGTGGTCATGGGCGTTGAACGGGGCGAAGTGGATATGGGCTTTGCTAACCATTACTACACGTTGCGCTTAAAAGCCGGTAAGCCAAACGCTAATGTTGCCCTTGCCTATACGCAAAACGATGCAGGCTGTTTAGTCAATGCTTCGGGTATTGTGGCATTAAGCGAAGGTGATTTACCTGTTAACTTTATCCGCTATTTACTGAGCCGCGAAGTACAAGGGTATTTGGCAAGCGAAGCGTATGAAATTCCGTTGGTACAAGGTGTTACACCGCCGCAAGGCTTACCTGCATTATCTGAAATATCGCCACCCGATATGGATCTTAGAAAACTAGCAGATTTACGCCCCACGCTTAACCTTATGCGAAAAGTCGGGGTGCTGTGAGCAACTGGCCAAAGTCGTACCCGCTGGCTCTAATTATCGCGTTAATGGCATTGTTGCCAGTAGGCGTTTTATTTTCGTTAGCATCAGATAGCGCAGAAATATTCGACACCCACAACTTGCGCGTACTCGGCAACACTGTATCACTCATGGTGCTGACTATTATTGGCTCGGTGCTTATAGGTGTGCCCCTAGCGCTCTTTACTGCTTACGTGCAAATGCCGTTCAAACGATTTTGGCTAATTCTTTTAGCTGCGCCCTTAGCCTTACCCAGTTATATCGGTGCGTTCGCCATGTACTTTTCATTTGGCCGTGGTGGCGAAATAGAAAACGTATTAGGGATTACCACACCCAGTATTGATGGTTTGTGGGGCTCAGCGCTAGTTATGTCATTGTACACCTATCCTTTTGTGATGATGACCACACGGGCATCGTTACTAAGCCTTGATGCCAGCTTAATCAATGCAGCCCGCACCCTTGGCGTATCTTTGTATACTAGTTTGTGGCGCGTGGTATTACCTCGTGTAGCCACCAGTATTGCTGCCGGCGCCTTATTAGCTGCACTTTATGCGCTGTCTGATTTTGGTACGCCAGCCATCATGGGATTAGACACTTTCACCCGCGTTATCTTTGTTGAATACAATGCCTTTGGCTTAAGCCAAGCTGCCATGCTGAGCTTGCAGTTAATGGTGATTGTAGGATTAATCTTATTCATTGAAAGTCGTATTGGCGGCGCCAAAGAACGCCCAGGTAGACATTTAAGTTTATGGCCTGCCCGTTGGCAGCGTAACCTTATGTTACTAGCAGCAATGCCTATATTGTTGCTGGCTATAGTATTGCCTCTTGCGGTATTCACTCTGTGGCTAATACGGGAAGGCACTGGTGGATTCGAGTTTAGTTATGCGTGGAATTCAGCCTATGCGTCTTTCCTAGCCGCTATTGTGGCCGTTATTTTGGCCATACCCGTTGCCCACGCGGCTATTGCGGGCAAAGCTGGGCGTTTAATGGAACGCATTACTTATTTTGGTTTTGGCGTACCTGGTATCGTGATGGGTACTGCATTGGTTTACGTTGGCCTTCAATTGCCTTATTTGTATCAAACCTTGGGTTTGTTAGTGATGGCGTATGTTCTGCGCTTTATACCCCTTGCCGTGGGTAGTGTGCGTAGTACCGCAGAGAATTTAGATACCGGATTAGTGAAAGCAGCACGAGTGTTAGGGGCTAGCCCTCGCGAAGCATTTATGCGCATTACGTTGCCACTTACCCTAAGAGGCATGATAGCCGGTGCCGCTTTGGTGTTTTTAGAAGCCATGCGAGAATTACCTGCCACCCTAATGTTGGGGCCAACGGGGTTTGAAACCTTAGCTACCTACATGTGGCGAGTATACGAAGCAGGTTACTTTGGTCGCGCCGCTGTACCGGGGTTATTGCTGGTATTGTTATCGGGCTTTGGATTAATATTAATGCTTTCTGGCGAACGCCGGGCCCAGTTTACCGTTTCCGAGGATGATCGTAGTTAATGCTTAAAGTGAGTGAGTTGTCAGTTAATTATGGTGCTACCCGTGTAGTGAATAAGCTTAACCTAGCATTAGGTTCAGACGAAATTCTCATGCTGGTGGGCCCAACAGGCTGCGGTAAAACCACTATTTTACAGGCATTGGCAGGTCTTATTCCTATTTCAGAAGGGCAAATGACCCTTGGAAACTGGACCGCCACACCGAAGAAAACGGTGCCTCCTGAAAAACGCAATGTAGGCATGGTGTTTCAAGATTTCGCCCTGTTCCCCCATTTAACTGTGCAGCAAAATGTTTGCTTCCGTTTAAAAGATACTAAGCTTGCCGATCATTGGTTAAAGCTTCTTGGCCTTGAAGATTTTCGCGATGCTAAGCCTGCTCGTTTATCGGGTGGTCAAAAGCAACGTGTTGCGTTAGCTCGCACCTTGGCACACGAACCGGCATTTGTTTTATTAGATGAACCCCTTTCAAATCTAGACGCTGCCTTAAAAGACAGCCTTCGTTGGGAAATTCGCGATGCCCTTAAAGCTGCAGGCGTGCCTGCTATTTGGGTAACTCACGACCAAGAAGAAGCCTTAAGCGTAGGTGATAGAGTGGGGATATTAAATAAAGGTGTACTAGAGCAACTTGCTACCCCTGAAGCTTGTTATTCTGAGCCCGCCAGCCGGTTTGTGGCTCGCTTTATGGGCGAAGCTAGCTTTATTCCAGGTACTTTCGATAACGGCATTGTTACCACTAACATTGGCACTGTGCCTGGTACATCAGTGGATGGTGCTAACGGCAAAGTAGATTTGTTAGTGCGCCCTGACGATTTAAGTTTACGTGCAGACCATGAATCCCCCAATGGCACTGTAGATTGGGTACGTTACGAGGGGGAAAGCCGCCTTTATGCCGTAACCCTAGACAGCGGCAGCCAATTAAAGGTACGTGTAAGCCATGAAAATGCCATGAAACCGGGTGCGAGAGCACACATGGCGCTAATCACTACGCACCCTTTAGCGGTGTTTGCGCGAACATAAACTTTTGCACTCGAAGACTAAAAACCCCTATCTACCAATACACTACACCAGTGGTTTAAAATTAAACTGCTGGCACACATTGTAGCCCCCCAGCATTTACGTATAATTCAGCTCGTTTTTGCCCCATGCCTTATTATTAGACAGTTAGGGTAATTAGTACGATATTCCAAGTCAGGTACAGCAATTAAAGGTGAGTAGTGTGAAACAGCGTGATGTAATTGTGATTGGTGCTGGTGCAGCAGGGCTGTTTTGTGCAGCGCAAGCCGGTGCCCGTGGGCGCAGTGTAGAAGTGCTCGATCACGCCAAAAAAGTAGGTCGTAAAATTCTTATGTCTGGAGGCGGACGCTGTAACTTCACCAATATGTACGCTGGCCCGGAAAACTTTCTATCGCAAAACCCACACTTTTGTAAGTCGGCATTAAGCCGCTACACCCAATGGGATTTTATTGGATTGGTAGCCGAGCACGGCATTGCATACCATGAGAAAACCCTAGGCCAGCTATTTTGCGACGACAGCGCCAAAGATATTGTAGAACTTCTGCTAAAAGAGTGTGATAAAGCGGGGGTAACTATTACCACACGCTGCGACATTATAAGCGTTGAGAAAACCGAATCAGGTTACACGCTAAACACTTCTTTGGGTGAATACCAATGTGAGTCGCTAGTTATCGCCACCGGCGGCTTAAGCATGCCGAAGCTAGGCGCAACACCGTTTGGCTACAAAGTGGCAGAGCAGTTTGGCTTAAACGTGCTACCCACTCGCGCAGCACTAGTACCTTTCACCCTGCAAGATAAAGACAAAGACGTATTAGCCGAGCTAAGCGGCATTGCCATAGACGTAAATGCACAATGCAACGACACCTCATTCCGTGAAGCTATGCTGTTTACGCATCGCGGCCTAAGCGGCCCAGCCATGCTACAAATCTCAAGCTTTTGGGAAGCAGGCGAGGCGTTAAGCATTAATACGCTACCTACCGAAGATGCGCAGGCGCTTATTAATACGGCGCGCACCGACACGCCAGATGCCTTACTGGCAACCTGTTTAAACAAAGTGTTCCCCAAACGCATGGTACAAAGCTTTATTGAATATCATCAATGGCGCAACGTACCGGTAAAACAATTGAGCCACAGCGAATGCGAGGCTATTGCTAATACGCTAGAAAACTGGCAAATAAAACCTAACGGCACCGAGGGTTACAGAACCGCCGAAGTTACTATTGGTGGTGTAAACACCGATGAGCTATCGTCTAAAACCATGATGGCTAAAAACGTAGAAGGCCTTTATTTTATAGGCGAAGTGGTAGACGTAACCGGTTGGCTAGGAGGCTTTAATTTTCAGTGGGCGTGGAGCAGCGGCTGGGCAGCCGGGCAGGTGGTTTAGGCGCAAATAAAGTCAAAACCGCATACAAAAAAGCGACTGTTCAATGACATTGAACAGTCGCTTTTAGTTACTTTCTACTTATCTGCGTATCTACTTACCTATTTCACATCAAGACTTGTTATTGATTGGTCTCATTAACCAAAATAACTTTACGATGTGGGAATGGAATTTCAATGTTCGCTTCATCAAGCCCTTTCTTAATTTGCTCAGGCACTGAGTAACGAATATCGAAGTAGTGCTGACCTTCACAGAACGGACGTACAATGAAGTCTACCGAGCTGTTGTTTAAGGTTTCTACTTCAACAAACGGCGCAGGTTCTTTAAGTACATGCGGGTGTTCAGCAAGTACTTTGTCGATAACGGCACGTGCGGCATCAATACTTTCACCATAAGCAACACCAAAGGTCATATCTACACCGCGAATTTCATGGTGTGAATGGTTGGTAATTTGCTCGCCCCAAATTTGGCTATTTGGAATGATAATGTGTTGGTTATCGAAGGTTTGCAAAATGGTAGTGAACATATCTATTTCGGTCACTTTACCAAACTTACCTGCTGCTTCTACAAAGTCATCTACTTTGTAAGGGCGGAAGATAAGTAGCATAACGCCAGCGGCTAAGTTAGACAGTGTGCCTTGCAGTGCTAAGCCTACGGCAAGCCCTGCGGCACCCAGCAATGCAATGATAGATGCGGTTTGTACACCAAAACGGTTAAGTACTGCTATGCCCACGAAAGCTAAGATGGTGTAGCGTATTACGCTACCAAAAAACTTAAATAGGGTGTCGTCTAATTGGGGGTATCGACCGGCTAGTGCAACCATGCCTTTGTATGCTTTACCTGCTACCCACATGCCTATAATTAATATAAGTAACGCAAGTAGTATATTGGTGGCCCACGCTAGTGCGCCAGGGAGATACTGATCAACATCAAGTGATGCAATAAATTCTTCCATGTTCAAATTCCTCATAACGATTGATTATTCTTTAATGATTCGTAAGGGTGCTTCAAGCCGCTATGTTATAGGCCATAAACCACATTAAAGGTATTCATCAATAGTATGAAGCTGTGAAAATAAAGCAGCGAAATACACAAGGATTTCACTACTTTATTTTGATTAATCAGATAATTAAACGTTTTTAAAAGGTGTAGCGAACAAAGGCAGCAAACACCTCGGAATCGGAGAATTTAGTATATTCACCGCCAACTGCTATCGAATCCCAACGGTATTGTGTGCCTAACTTATAGGCTTTTTGATCAGAACCTTCATCCCATTTTTGCCATTCTAATCCGCCATAGACTTCCACATTGCTTGTTATCATATGTCGAATATTGGCTTCACCGGTAAAGTACTCGGTTCCGGCTGAAACGGCATTGTCACTGTCGTTTATTTTAATATCAATTTCACCATAGCCGACTTTACCGTCCAGTACTGTGCGATTTGAAAAATGGTGAATATAGCCAACTGCCACTTTCCAGCGGTCGACATCCATGTTTACCCCTTGGGTTTTGTCATCAGCCATAAAGTATGTGGCTTCACCAAAAACGTTCATTCCAAGTACTTTACTTGCCTTAAACTCAAAGCCTTTCGGAGTAAACATATCTAAATCGGCGAATTCCGTTTGCACCAATGAAACCTGTGCAAAGTCGTATGAAGGAGCATTAATAATGGGTTTGTCAGCCGCAAATACAGCACTTGCTGCTAAAAAACAGGTTGGAGCGATAAGAAGTTTATACATTGAATATCCTTATTAGGTTGGGGAACTAATAAGAAGAATAGGGGATGGGAGATGAACGAAAAATGAACGCTAAGTTAATCAATATTCAGGTAAAAAGAAGATGTTTTCACTTATGCTGAATAGCGAAAAACTTGTTCTCTATGAAACGCAAGGTACTCTTGGTGGAAGCGTTGAAGCGAAACTCGCATTTTAGAATTGATACCTAACACTTCTGGTTCCGCTAACTTTTCTGATATGACAATTTTGCCCGTATCTAGAAAGCTTATGTAACCTCTATCGAATGCTTTATCTAAGTTTGCTAAAAGAAGTAAGCCGTTATATTTATCAAGGCGTTCACTGTTGCTTGCCTCTTTCCAGGGTTTAATGTGTGAAGCGATTAAAAAATCAGTATTTTGGTAATTAGTAATTGAACAGCCTCCCCACAGACAAATGAGCTCCTGCCTAAATCCACCTTGACCTAACCGTGTATTTACCAATGTTGCCTTAGTTGTATTTGAAATATTTGGTTGTGCCAGAATTTCTTCAATATCGAATTGGGTTTCTACTTGGGTAACATCTTCTAAAAAAGCACTGTATGCGTTTAGTGCAGCCGAGTACATTCCCTTTCCACGTTTGTCGTTCGCTTTAAATTCGTTCAGCTCCCGAAGCTTGGTGGTTATAGTTTTGTATTCGAAATAAGAGGCAACGCTAATTAGACTTTTATTAGTGATGTGTGCATCGTTTGCCCAATTTGATAGGGAGGATTTCATTGCACCGATGTAATTTTTTATCGTTTTATCTGATTTGCCTTGAAGCTTCATCCAGCGGCCAAATTGTTCTTCTAGTTGATCAATATTAGTGCTAAGTGCTGCTCGTAAGTGTATCGCGGAGTTTTGTGATCGTAGATATTCAAACAACTGGACATCGAGGTAAGCATGATAGACGTACTTTTCAACCCTAGCGGCTGATGCGCTTTTTAATCTGTAGTTCTTTTCGTCTCTATCAGAGCGAAATGCGAGGTGCCAATACTTCTCACTTTCCAAATGATGAAAAGGTAAAAATGGGCTGTTAGCATCATTGCCCTGTTTTAGCTGGTCAAAATAAAAGGTAAATCGAGATTTAAGTTCGTTATCGTAGTTAATCTTATTGGTGGATATGTGACCATTTTCGATTAAATCTGCCACAGCCAACATCATACATATTTTGTGAGGCCTAGCCCGGCCGTTAGCACGGGCAGCGCGAAGGTTGGAAAGTTTATCTATATATAGCTGTAGGCTCATCCATGTATCCTATTGATAACTCACAGACTAACCTTAGCACTTTTACCTTTAAAAATACGAATGTCTAATACAGCTGTCCTTGAACTTGGCAGGTTTTTACACGAAAGGCGAGATAGTTTCAGCGCATATGCCTAGCTGTGCTAAACATACTGCGGATATACCGCTAGATGCCCCCACAAACTACAGGTAAATAGTTTCGTATTTGATTGGTGCTAGTTTTTGCAGAATTTGATTTTCTTGCTGATAAGTTAGCCCTACATCTCGCATAGCGCCCTGAACATACTCCACTAAAATGTAAAATTCTCGCTCTTTAATATTTAAGTCTTTATGGGTCTCTAGCATGGCCTTGCCTTCGTAAACACAAGGGCCGCCAATAAGCTCGCACGTTTGTAATACCAGTTGTTTGCGTAAATGACTTTTTGGAACACCATTAAAGTAATGCCCTATAACAGGGTCTTTATAGATGCGATTAATGGCAACACCAAACACAGTATTAAGGGTTTTATTGCCACCGATTTCATCGTACAGTCTGGTAGAATTTTGCTTGGCAGTTTGCGTGCTGGAACACCCACTGATGCCGCCTAACAGAGTAAAAAGTAGCGCAATTACGGCTGTCGTTATTCTTGTTTTATGTAAATAGGTACTCATCATCACCAACTTAAAAATTAGCAGTGGCAGTTAGGTAGAAGCCTGTCGAGCTAGACTGCATAGGCAAGTTGCCTAAATCTACATAAGCTGCGGTGAGAGAAAATGACTTATTGGGAAAATAAGCAATGAAGGCGTCGGTTACCGTATCTTCTTGTGCTAACCCGCCTAGGCGATTGGTTTGCGTTCTAAGCTCAACACCGACTACGGTTGACGGGCTGGTTAGCAGCGCCAAAGAGCCTTACCACTCCAGTTTATAACTATCGTCATTTTCACTAGCAAAACCAAGTAAGCCAAAGGTATTTGCTTTGGTATAGCGGGCGGTCAGATTGGTCAATAAATTAAAACCGCTAATATGGCCTAAATAAAGCTTGGTTGCAGAAACAAAAAAGTCAGTACCGCTATCATCTTTCGCCCCAAGTATGCGTGCAACACCTTGATTAGGAAGTGGGCCGGTGCCATCGGGCAATAGAAGCGTGGTATCAAAATCTCGGTGTTTTTTATATTGTGCGCCAACAGCCACCTGGGGTACCCAAGTGCGTTGATTAAAAACGCCATCACCCAATATTTTCACTTTTGCAGACACAATATCCATGTCGATACGGGTAGATTGTGCGGCGCTAATTGCCCCATCGGTGAGTAAGCTGAAAACATTGCTGGTAATGCCGGATGAAATATCTAGGCTTTGGCGTTGTACGCTTAATTCAACGCGATCGTAAATGCCAAGGCTGGCACCAAAGGTGGTTAAGGTGTAGTCGTTTAAATGAAGGTATTGAACATTCGCGGTACCGTTAATTTCTTCTTTACTGCCATAGCCGCTAATAAAGGCCCAAGGCGTGATACCACCACCAGCGGTACCTTCAAACCCAGTAATGCCGCCCGTTGCAGTTAGGCGAGAGCCCGTGTTTGCACCGCTGAAAAATGAAAATAAACAGAAGCTTAGAAAAAATAACTTCGCTTTGATCATAAATTCCCTTTCTTGAAGCTTACCCAAATAATAGGTAAGTTTTGCCAGAAATAAAGCCTTACCCGCGATTTTCCTAAGCTGCCACCGTAAAGCGATTTTTGCCAGCACGCTTAGATTGGTATAGCGCTGTGTCGGCAGACTCCATTAATGATTTCACATCTAAGGCAATAAGCTTATTTTGATGATGATATGCCACGCCCAAACTCGCCGTTACACTAAAATCTGCGCCTTCTTTAGTGGTAAACCGGTGACTTCTGATATTTTCAAGGATTCGCTTGGCTATTTCTTTGGCTTGCAAAAGTGTGGTGCGGGGAAGGGCGATAATAAACTCGTCTCCCCCAATACGTGCAATAACGTCATTCGTACGTAGCGTGTTTGCCGCAGTTTGTGCCACGGTTTTAATGACTTCATCGCCTACGTGATGACCAAGGTTGTCGTTAATGTGTTTGAAGTTATCAATGTCGAAAGAAATAAGCGCCAACCCCACGTGATTAGGGCTTAAATTAACTAGATTATGCTCAAAATAATCAAAGAAGTAACGCCGATTGTGTAAGCCAGTAAGATCGTCTCGAATAGAAAGGGCTAGTAGCTTTCTTGAGTTTTTGTATTGGAAAACCACAAAAATAAGTAACAAAGCAAAGATTACTACTACGCCTACTAGCATCATATTTTTCTGCCGTACTTTAAGCGATTGCTCCCTTGCTGTTGCCGCTTGAAGTTGTGTTTGTTGCCTTAACAGTGCAATTTCTTTGTCTTTACGCTCGGCTTCCATTGTGGCTTGTACTTGGGTGACATACTCTGAATTGTTTAAACGCTGCAATTCAAGAAAGTCTTTGTAATACCTATGAATAAGTTCAAATGCCTGTTCAAAGCGATGGTCTTTAAATGCGACTAAACCAGCAATGTAATCAAGCTCTAAGTGCCACTGGGTATTGTGCAACGCTTTTAAACCGTTAAAGATAGTGCGCGCTTTCGATAAATCTTGTTTTGCCGCGGCTAAGTTATCAAGAGCTAGATTGCATAAGGCCCTTTTTTTATAAAGTTCTGCGTAGTAATCGATGGGCCCCGATAAGCTCAGCGCATTATCTATGGCACTAATAGCAACGTTGCACTCTCCTTTTTCTGCCAATGTCATGGCGCGGCCATAATGCAGGTAGAACTTTTCACCGTGCTCACTAGAAAAATCCAGCGCTATTTCGTAACGGTCGAAGTAGGAAAGTGCATCATTCCAATTCTCTAGTTTCCGGTTAACAATGGCTAACCCCAACAAGGTACTGGCCACAAGGGGTTGGTAGCCAATTGACTCGAAGAAGACAAGGGCGCCTTCGTAATATTCAATGGCTTTTGTGTAATTGCCTAAGTAGTTGTAGGTGTCGCCTAAACTCTCTTCTAACAACCCATTAAAAAATTGGTTGTTTAAAATAACGAGATTTTTATAAGCATCTTGCAGTATAAGGGTGGCGCGGTAGTAGTCGCCAGAAAGTGCAAATACGTAACCTAATTCTCTAATGGCGAGCACGTAAACCGTACTGTTCGTATCCTCTTTGGCGACTTCAACAGCATATTTCAGTGCGTCGATAGCGCCTGAAATATTGCCCTTAAGGTGCAATCTGCTTCCCCTTAAATAATACCACAGCGCATTTTGCTCGTTCGTCATTACATCGGCAAACGGTGCGACAGCAACAAGGGTGGCGTCCATTTCTTTGTAAAGGGCTAATACGCTTTCGGACTGCGCTTTTCGCAACAAAAGCCAAACTTTGCCTTCATCGCTGAAGTTATTTGATTGTGCTAACGTGGCTAATTTGCGATAGGTTTGTTGAGGGTGTAGAAAAATAGCCTCTTCAAAATGAGGCAATGCATTCTCACTAATTGTGCCTAGTGTAGTGTCAGAAACGGACGCAGAAGTAGTGGCGGACACAGGAATAGAAAGGCTAACCAGCAACCCCAAAGCGGCGAAAAGTATCAATAAACAGGTACGTCTATGTACTACAGCCACAAAAAGCCCTCCGAATGGCTACAACCTTGCTCAATTAACTGCGCTAAATTAACCTGCAAACAAGCACTAGGTTAGTATGAAAAGTGCTCCGAGTGAAGCGACATTTCTGCTTATTTTGTAAAGACTAAGGTTTGCCAACTTACCTCTTGGCGGTGCAGTTTGTCGCTTGAGGCGAAGTTATGGATTAAGGTTAAGCCACAGGATTTTGCGAACTCGATGGTATCACTTTCGTTCAGCGGATTTGCCACACGCTCGTCATCAAATTCACCGTGTCGTAAGGTAATCACTAAGTGCCCTTCGGCAACAAGCAATTGGCTGCATCGTTGTAAGCTTTGTTGTTGCTGAACGTGGGTCAAGTGCATCCAAACAGCACTAATTAAAATTAACCCATAGTGTTGTTTCTTCTGAGATGTCAGCAAGGGCAGGGTATCTTTAATCCACGTCACGGACTCTCCCGTGAAGGCAATGCCCGACTGCATTAACGCGCTTGCAGGCTCAATAGCGGTAACGTGATTTCCCATATCGGCCAACGCTTTTGCGTCTCTGCCTGCCCCCGCACCTATGTCTAATATATTGGTATGGGTTAGCGACGGTATATGTGACAACCAATCGCCATGTACACTCTCAAATGTCACGCTAGTGTATTGTGAAGCAAGTTTTGAAGCATGCTGATGGTAAAACGCGATGTGTTTATTGTACTTCATGGTTTTAGCTGTTCTTTTGAAATGAGTTTAACCACTTGGCTAAAATCGCCAAGGGCATTTGACGCCTGCTCTGTCCAATGCCAAAACAAGGGCACGCCTAATTGTTTGCTAGGAAATAGCGAGATGAGCTGGCTCGATGCGACTTCTTGCTTAACTTGTAATGTTGGCAATAACGCCCACGCTACGCCTTCTATGGCCATTTTTGCAAACCCATGAGACGACGGATACCAATGGCATGTGGTTAGCGATGGCGCAAAGTCTAAACATTCACGCTGGTAATCGGTGAGTAGGGTGGCATCAAATTCGTCATAAAGTAAGCCCGGTGTGCCCATTACCCGCTCGGGGCTTACGTCATTTTGAAGATAACGTTGAATAAAGCTAGGTGATGCGTAGAGTTGATAATTCATGGTACCCAGCCTTACTGATTGTCCTCCGGTAATAGGAGTGCCTGTTTGGCTAATGCAGGCCATGACTTTACCCTGCTGCAACAGAGTGCGGGTTTGGGTTTGATCGGCATTATAAATATGTACGGGGTTAGCGCGCATTTCGCTAAATCTTGCCATCACCTCAGTAAACCAGGTAGCCAACACATCGTTGTTTACGGCCACACTTAGTGGCGAAACCTGATCCGCCGCCCCGCTACGTGTGGTTAACTGCTCTTCTAACACACTTACTTTTTGCACGTGAGACAAGAGTTGTTCACCAAGTGGCGTGGCTTTTAACGGTTTCATACGCACTAAAACCGGCCCGCCCACTTGTTGTTCTAGTCGCTTTATCTTTTGTGATACTGCCGACTGAGTTAGGTTGAGCGCTTGTGCGCCGCGCTCAAAACTGCCGTAACGAAGCACTTCGCGAAAACTGTGTAGGGCAGCATAATCAAGCATGATGAAAGCGGGTACTCTTTTTAAAATAGATATCTTTAAGGCTATTAATTAAATTAATATCAAAGAAAAATTATTAATTTAATTTAGTTCAAAAGGGTAGCTAAAATCAACGCCTCTTATTCATTCATTTCAATTTTTGGGGTTTAGTTCATGTTTGCGGCAGCGTTGAGTGGTTTTGTGATGGGCGGCACCCTAATAATTGCCGTTGGTGCACAAAATAGTTTTTTAATCGAACAGTCTTTGAAACGTCAATGGACAGGGTTGTTCGTACTGCTGTTTATAGTGAGCGATGCCATTTCTATAAGTTTAGGCGCAATGGGGTTCGGGTTACTGCTACAACAATATCCATTGTTGGTATCAGTCACTAAGTGGGCCGGCGTTGCCTTTCTTTTATGGTTTGCATTTAACAAGCTTAAGGCTTCTATGGCTGAAGATGCGCTAGTGCTTGAAATGTCAAAGAAGCAAACGTCGTTTAAGCGTGCGTTCCTGATTGCTATGGCGGTAACGTGGTTGAATCCTCATTTTTACTTAGATACGCTGTTATTGATGGGGAATTTAGCCAGCCAGTGGCAACTGGATAAATGGTGGTTTGTCTTCGGTGCAATTTGGGCATCTATCATATGGTTTGTTGGGCTAAGTACCCTCACCGCTAAATTCGCGCACTATATGCAGCGCCCGTCGTTTTGGCGTTGGTTCAACCGCTTGAACGCAGCCGTACTAGGGGCGGTAAGCATTCAATTGGCTAGCTTGTAGTAAAAGGTCAATAGTGAACGTTGTTCGATGAACAGCCAATGGCAACAAGGAGAGGTAAATGAGCTGGGTTTATTTGATTGTGGCTGGCTTATTAGAAATAGGATGGCCGGTGGGGTTAAAGCTGTCCCAAGAAGCTGAAACCCGCGTGATGGGTATACTGTTAGCGATAGGGTTTATGGCGGCCAGTGGTTTTTGTTTGTGGATGGCGCAAAAAAATATTCCTATAGGTACCGCATACGCCGTGTGGACTGGCATAGGTGCGGCGGGTACGTTTTTAGTTGGGGTTGTTTTTTATGGCGATCCTACTTCTATCGCACGCTACTTTGGCGCAGCCTTAATCGTGGCAGGCGTTGTGGTATTGAAATTAGCCCACTAAAAAATGTGGCGTATAAAAAAGCTCAGGTATTTCCTGAGCTTTTTGTTTATTGTCTAACTGTGGGTATTAGTTAGCGTTTAACTGAGCGCGAAGTTCAGTTAAAAAGATATCAATGCGTTCGGCGTTTTTACCTAAATCGCTTTTTCCGACCCGAGATTTACTGCGGATATCTACAAGGGTGTTATCGTCTTTGGCTTTTAGGCGAATAACCACATCATCCTTAAATCCAAACCATTGGGTGATGTCAGTCGCTTCTAATGTATAGGGCAATGCGCCATCAGACACACGCTCCCAGCCTAGTGCGTCAATAGTTTGTTCACTAGCTGCAAAGACTTCATCAATACTCTGCGCCAATAATTGGGTTCTAATTTCAGGGTAAGCATCTATTTGCTGGCGTGTTACCTCACCACCCTCGTAAGTAATAGGGTTGGGCGCATTTTCACGTAGCGGCGCAATAGCCACAAACGCCGGAGGGTTGGTCACATCGGTAGTAATATCGTGAATAGGCGGTACGGTACTGGCTTTGCCCATCATGCTAACAGGCATGGCGACGGCAATTAACGCTAATATAGCGAAAACAAACGTACTGCCCCAGCTGACGCTTTTACGTTTTATTAGTACTTGTAGAATGATAAGTATAATGGCTGCGCCACCCACGTATACGCCGTAGCGCAGAGAGGTAAATGCGGTGCCTAAATCAACGCCTGCGTATTGATATAGCGGGCCCGGTAATACCACCATTAAAAATCCAATAATGCTGGTCAGTGCAATGAGTGCTTTCAAGGGAGCTCCTAGTTATTATTGTTGCTTTGTATAACATAACTTTAACAGTCATTTGGCCCTTTTGGTTCAAATTTTCCACTAAATTTGTGGGCAAGGTTTTCGATGCGTTACAAAAATCATATCCAGCAGTGAAATGACGAAGGTGTAAGAAGCCCTGGCGCGCTTTTAGGTAAGGGGAATTAAGCAACCTCTGCTATGCTATAAGCTGATACGAACATGAGGTTTACCATGGGGAATGCCCAAGAAATACCTTCTTTTAACGCGACGAATGCGCAGAAAGTGGAAGTGTTGTTAGACATACTTTCCACAAAAAAAGCAGAGTTTGAAGAAGGGATGACAGAGTATGCGCTAATTTCGCAACTTAAGTCGCCACCCTATCAGTTGTTTAATGACAACGCGCTGCGCGATTCCCTCGCTTTGTTTAATACCCACTTCATCTTGTTTCATGCCCTATATTTACTTAGAAACCTCTGGCGTGATGCTCTGGTGGGCGAGCTAGATATTCATACTACACGCATAGTTCTACTGCCCTTGAAAGCTAGCAGACAAGACGACTTTGTGAGTAACACTACTCCATTAGATAAAAACGATCCGCTAGCAGAGTACTACCTTAACTGGCAAAACTTGGCCAGTACTGGCGAAGCCGATGTAGACGCCTTATTGAATGGCTTTTGGCAGCGAATGCTGGGGGCTGAGTCCATTTTTGATTCCAAAGAGCGTATTGCGCAATGTCACACGTTACTCAATTTAGATGAGGCCATACCCATCACGTTAATAACACTTAAGAGACACTACAGAAAGCAGTTAGCAACAGTGCACCCAGACAAAGGGGGCAGCCACGAAGCAGCGCAAAATGTTATTTCGGCGTACCAAGCTTTATTGCGGTATTACGGGCTCTAATGCCAAAAGTTGAATGAAAAGCGTGTTTTACACCCTTAGGTCAGCACTGTAGTATAAAAATACTGCAACTGACCGATAAGATCAGCGCCTTCAACTCCCTTTACTTTTAATCTTTAGTATAAGCGCACACAATATAAAACTTGTGTCAGATATGTCATGAATATGGTGACCCATTATTCATACTGGCCGATGAGTAACCCTTTCGTCACAGTAAATTGTTGCTTTACTGCAAGTTCACGCTGCATTTGAAGCATACGATCTCATTCGTCCAGTTGATGTGATCGGGCTGAGTAATGGCAAGGTATTTATAACTCGGCGTATGGAAGTTACCAAAGTTAATACAGGCCCAAAATTTAAGTTTACCGGTTAAACGCTCTCGTTTGCCGGTAATCGTTAGTTTTTAATTTCGAGAAATTATTATGAAACGCGTTTTTTATGTCATCACTACCCTAGCTTTGTTGGTAGGTGCGATTGGGTGTTCGTCTGAGTCTGAACAGGCGGGTGCAGGGCAGCAAGCCATGCCGCCACAGTCCGTGTCAGTGCTTACTATTGCACGCCAAGCGGTAACCCATGAAATGATCCTTCCTGGAAGGGTTACGCCGTCTCGCCAATCGCAAGTACGTCCTCAGGTTGATGGGGTGATTACAGAGCGTTTGTTTGAAGAAGGTGCACAGGTTGAAAAAGGCCAGCAACTTTATCAAATCGATGATGCGCGTTATCGTGCTCAATTAAACAGCACCATTGCTGATGTTAAAAGTGCCGAAGCGAATTTAAAAACCTTAGAAGCCAAAGCCCGCCGCTATGATGATCTAATTAAACAGAATGCCATCAGTCGCCAAGAATACGACGATGTCATCGCGCAAAAGGAACAAGCACAAGCAGCGATTAGCGTTGCTGAAGCGGCGGTAGATTTAGCACGAGTGAACTTAGGCTATACCAAGGTGTATGCGCCAATTAGCGGCCGTATCAGTCGCTCGTTTGTGACGGAAGGTACGCTAGCGACCACAAACCAAACGCAGCAACTTGCCACTATTACGCAGTTAAACCCTATCTTTATTGATATGCAGGAGTCGGGTCGGGCCATACTTACCCTTCGTCAAGCCATGCAAGAACAAGGCTCTATGCCTGTTGAGCTAACACTGGATGAAGCCACAGGTAAAAAATACGAACACACAGGTAGCGTGAAGTTTTCAGAAGTTACCGTAGATGAAAGTACCGGTTCAGTAGCGCTTCGCGCCGAAATGCCAAACCCAGATGGGTTGTTGTTACCCGGTTTATTCGTGAAAGGCCATGTTATTACTGGTACCGAACAAGCGTTATTGGTGCCTCAGCGCGCCACTATGCGTCAACAAGACGGTTCATTGTCAGTATATGTGGTGAACAGTAATGACGAAGTAGAGGCTCGAGCACTAAAAACTAGCGACATCTACAAAGACCAATATATTGCCACTTCGGGTATTAAAGAAGGCGATAGACTTATTGTTTCTGGTTACCAAAAAGTGAAACCTGGCAGTAAAGTAAACACCAGCGAGTGGCAGACAACGTCACGCGGCTCACGTTAAGATAGGATTAGTTTACTATGGCTCGCTTTTTTATCGACAGACCCGTCTTCGCGTGGGTACTTGCAATTATTACGATGATGGCAGGGGTACTTGCCATTTATACCCTGCCTATTGAGCAATACCCTAAAGTTGCGCCACCCACGGTGACGATTTCTGCGACTTACCCTGGGGCTTCAGCGGAAACCGTTGAAAACTCAGTCACGCAGGTGGTTGAGCAAAACTTATCAGGCATAGATAACTTACGTTATTTCTCTGCCAGTAGCTCAAACAGCAGTATGTCTATCAGCCTCACATTTGAGCCGGGTACCGACCCAGATATTGCGCAAGTTCAAACCCAAAATAAAGTGCAATCGGCACTCCCATTGCTGCCGGCACAGGTGCAGCAACAAGGTGTTACTGTCGCAAAATCAAACTCAGCATTTTCGTTAGCCATTGGTTTTTATGACGAAACGGGGCAAATGAGCCAGTACGACTTAAGCGATTTGTTGGTTTCTCAATTTCGCGATTCAGTCTCCCGTGTTAATGGCGTAGGGAGCGTGCGGGTATTTGGTGCCCAGCGCTCAATGCGAATTTGGTTAGATCCAGACAAACTATACAGCTACAACCTAACACCGGTAGATGTCCAAGCCGCGGTTGAGGTGCAAAATACCGATGTATCTGCTGGGCAACTCGGGGGCTTACCTGCCATTCAAGGCCAGCAAATTAACGCCACTATTCAAGCTCAATCACGTTTACAAACCGTAGATGATTTCGAAAGCATTGTGCTGCGGGTAAATACTGATGGTTCTCAAGTTCGAGTACGCGATGTCGCGCGGGTTGAGCTAGGTGCTGAAAGCTACGATGTAATCGTTCGTTACGACCGTCATCCTGCCTCGGGTATGGCTATTAGCTTAGCGTCAGGTGCGAACGCGCTTGATACTATCAATGCGGTAAAGCAGCGTGTTGAAGAGCTACGAGTCAACCTACCAGACAGCGTAAAAGTGGTTTATCCGGTTGATGCTTCACCCTTTATCGAATTGTCGATTGAGTCAGTGGTGCACACGCTGATTGAAGCCGTGGTACTGGTTTTCTTCGTCATGCTGCTATTTTTGCAGAATTGGCGTGCTACCCTTATTCCTACTATCGCGGTTCCGGTGGTGTTACTAGGTACCTTTGCGGTGCTACTGGCATTTGGTTACAGCATTAACGTATTAACTATGTTTGCCATGGTGCTAGCCATTGGTTTGCTTGTGGACGACGCTATTGTCGTGGTTGAAAACGTTGAACGTATTATGGAAGAAGAGGGCTTACCGCCCGCTGAAGCCACTAAAAAATCCATGACACAAATTACTGGTGCGCTAGTAGGTATTGCCGCGGTATTATCGACGGTATTTATTCCTATGGCCTTTTTCAGTGGATCTGCTGGGGCTATTTATCGCCAGTTCTCAATTACTATCGTGTCTGCCATGGGCTTCTCGGTATTGGTGGCAATTATATTGTCACCTTCATTGTGTGCCACGCTGCTAAAACAACACGATCCTGAACATAACAAAGACAAAGGCTTCTTTGGTTGGTTTAACCGCACATTCAACAAAGGCCGCGATCGCTATCAGCGTACCACCACCCACATGGCGAAACGTGCTAAGCGTTACTTTGCGGTATACGGTATTCTAGTGGCAGGAATGGCGTATATTTTCGCCCAATTACCTGGTGCATTCTTACCCGATGAAGACCAAGGCCGCCTAATGGTGCTAATTAGTACGCCTCCTGGTGCAACTGCTGGGCGTACCTTAGAGTCGGTCAAAAAGGCAGAAGACTTTTTCTTAGACCAAGAGCAAGGTGCGGTTAACGGCTTGTTTACGGTAGTAGGTTTTAGTTTTGCTGGCCAAGCTCAAAATGCCGGTATGGGTTTTGTAAACTTGAATGACTGGAGCGTGCGAGACGAAAGCGACTCAGCATTTGCACTGGTAGGCCGCGCCTTTGGCGCATTTAGTCAAATTGAAGATGCTTCTGCATTTCCTATTGTGCCTCCGCCTATTATGGAATTAGGTAACGCGACAGGCTTTGATATGCAGCTTGTGGATCGCGGAAGTAATGGTCACGTGGCATTGATGAATGCCCGCAATCAATTGTTAGGCATGGCCGCGCAAAACCCTAAACTTGCCGGTGTTCGCCCTAACGGATTAAGCGACGTGCCTCAGTTTAAGGTGAATATAGACAGTGAAAAAGCATCTGCGCTGGGGTTAAACCTAAGTGAAATAAACAGTGCACTGCAAATTGCGTGGGGCTCAAGTTACGTTAACGACTTTATTGATAAAGGCCGGATAAAACGGGTTTATATGCAAGCGGATGCAAAATATCGCATGTCGCCAGACGATTTAGACAAGTGGTTTGTGCGTAACGCCGACGGTGACATGGTGGCCTTCAGCACCTTTGCATCTACTCAGTGGGTGTATGGTTCGCCCAAACTTGAGCGTTTTAACGGTATCTCATCGGTTAACATTCAAGGTAGCCCCGCTGAAGGTGTTTCATCCGGTGAAGCCATGGAAGAAATGGAGAAGCTAGTTGCTCAATTGCCTGCTGGTTATGCTATTGAGTGGGCTGGTTTATCTTTTGAAGAACAACAAGCTGGCTCGCAAGCGCCTATGTTGTATGCTATTTCTATACTCATCGTATTTTTATGCCTAGCAGCATTATATGAGAGTTGGTCTGTACCATTTGCAGTCATGCTGGTGGTACCTTTGGGTATATTAGGTTCGGTAACGGCAGCGTTTTTATTCAATTTACCAAACGATGTTTACCTACAAGTTGCGTTTTTGACCACAGTGGGTCTGGCGGCGAAAAATGCCATTCTCATTGTAGAGTTCGCAAAAGACCAATATGAAGAAGGCATTGATTTAATGACGGCGGTATCAAATGCGGCTTCTCAGCGTTTTCGCCCCATATTAATGACATCTATGGCGTTTATACTCGGAGTAACACCGCTGGCAATGGCTAGCGGTGCAGGTTCAGCAAGCCAAAACGCAATAGGTATTGCGGTGATGGGGGGCATGTTTGCTGCCACCTTCTTAGCCATTTTCTTTGTACCTATGTTCTACGTGATGGTTGAAAAGCTGTTTCATAAACAAGATAAATAATTTAGACGTTGAGGTTTTACGATGACAACTGTCATTTTTTCTCATGGAAAAGAAAGTGGCCCTTGGGGCAGTAAGATCACTACATTGTCTAACGTGGCTAGCGATGTTGGCTTTAATGTTATTAGTGTGGATTACCAAGATTTAGCTTCGCCAGAAGATCGCATTACCCGATTGGTTGATACGGTAGAAGAGCAAGGCGATGAAGTTATCCTGGTAGGATCTAGTATGGGCGGTTACGTGTCTTTAGTGGCTGCTGAGCGTGTGTCTGCACGGGGTTTGTTCTTACTAGCGCCGGCGCTGTATATGCCAAGCTACGAAGTGCAAGAATATAACTACACCGGAAAAACGAGTGTAATCCACGGCTGGAATGATGATGTCATTCCAGTTAGCCATAGTATTGATTATGCGAAGCTGCGTAATTCTCAGTTGTTACTACTAGAGGACGGCCACAGATTGTCGAACAGCATGTTTGCGATATCGCCTTTCTTTCGCAATTGGTTGCATCCGTTTACACTGAACTAACGGAAGCTTTGCTGCTGTAACGTTTTTCCTGTTGTCTTACCAGCTTGGTAACGCACAACAGGAAAAATGTGTCATTATAGCGGTACAGATTAGCGGGAATAAGGCCGAGGGGATGGCAATAGATTTACCGTCTGAACCAGATTGGAAAGCGCTGATAAAATCGGGCTGTCGATTATTTGTTGGGGGCAATGCATCAGTACCTTATGCACTGATTCAGCACTTAATTGATAATAGCGATGGCTTTAGCGATATTGAGTTAGTACACATGCTTGCACTTGGCGATACGCGCTGGGTAAAAGAAGAGTATAAAAATCTATTTAAAGCCAATACCTTTTTTATTGGTGGCCAAGCGATGCGGCAAGCTGTTGATGAAGGCCGAGCCGACTACACTCCTGTTTTCCTCTCTGAAATTTCAAGTTTGTTTAGTGATGGCACGCTGTCTTTAGATGCCGCGTTGGTAAATGTAAGCCCCCCTGATGAATTTGGCTATTGCTCCTTAGGAGCGGCGGTTGATATTGCCATGTCGGCAGCGCGTCAAAGTAAATACGTAATTGCACAAATCAACCCGCAAGTTCCCCGTACTGCAGGTCATTCCTATATTCACTTAAGTGAAATTACCGCATGTATTGAAGCAAACGAACCTTTAGTTGAAGTTATGCCGCCACCTATTGATAGCGTGGCCGAACGTATCGGGCAGTACGTTTCCATGTTGGTTGATGATGGCGCTACCTTGCAATTCGGTATTGGTAAAATTCCAAGTGCCACCCTTAAATACCTGTGCCATCACAAAGATTTAGGTATTCACAGCGAAATGCTTACCGACAGTATTATTGAGCTGTTAGCATCAGGTGCGGTTACCAATAAGAAAAAAACCTTCCACCCAGGCAAGGTGGTAACCAGTTTCGCTATTGGTACCCGTAAGCTCTACGATTTAATCGATAACAACCCGCATATTGAATTTTACCCTAGCAGTTATGTGAACAAGCCTACCAATGTTGCCAAAAACGACAATATGGTGGCTATTAATAGTGCGTTGGAAGTGGATTTAACGGGGCAGGTGGTTGCCGATTCGCTGGGATACGATTTTTATAGTGGTATTGGGGGGCAGGTCGATTTTGTAACAGGCGCATCTATTAGCAAAGGTGGTAAAGCCATTATTGCGCTGCCATCAACGGCTAAAAATGAAACCATATCTCGCATTACGCCACGTCTTGCTGAAGGGGCTGGGGTAGTAACCTCGCGGGGGAATGTGCAATATGTTGTTACCGAATACGGCATTGCCTCTCTTAAAGGTAAAAGTATTCGTGAGCGAGCGCTAGAGCTTATTCGAGTAGCGCACCCAAAATTCAGATCTCAGCTATTAGAAGAAGTCAGGCAGCATTATTGGGTGCCACATTACCAAGAAAAGTACCCGACAGATATCCCAGAACTAGGCGCTATTCAGCTTAAGCGGCTGAATATACAAGGCGAAAAGTTTTATATGCGCCCGCTGAATCCCGCTGATGAGCGCCGGTTACAGGAGTTCTTTTATTCACATACCAAAGAAACCCTGCGTCTTCGCTACAACTACGACCCAAAACAAATGTCCAGAGAGAAGTCGTGTAACTTGGTGAGTGTGGATCAAACCTCTGACGTGGCGTTATGTATAGTGCGCCAAGAAGGGTCTCGAATTACCATTCATGCAGTAGGCCGATTTTATTACAACGCCAGCAATAACTCCTGTGAAGTGGCGTTTGTTACCCGAGAAACGCAGCAGGGTAAAGGTATGGCAAGCCGCTTGTTGAACGAGCTTATTCGTATAGCGAAAGCCCGTGAAATAAACCAAATGGTGGCCTATGTCAGGGGAGAAAATACCCCCATGATCACAATCTTTGAACAAATGCAGTTTAAGCGGCTTTTTACCGGTGATCCCAGTGACGTTGAATTGGTATTAAACGTGAGTGAGTTACCATGACCATTCGAATTTATCGCACAAAACATGGCGTTAAACATGACTTAGGCCCAGAACACCCTGAGTCGCCAGACAGGCTATACGCAATAGACGATCAGCTATTAGCGTCAGGTTTAGAAATGGTGTGTGAGCACGCCGACGCAAAGCCTATCGCTGAGGCTTACCTTACCTTGGCACATAGCCCAGAGTACGTAAAAAGTGTACTTTCCCGTGCGCAGCACCTGTCTGCAGCTGCAAAAGCTCATCCCGATGCAAATCATAAGGACAGCAACCCAGTTACTTGGTTAGATGATGATACCGGCATGATGGAATACACGTTGCCCGCCGCATTGGAATCGGCAGGAGCAGGTTGTAATGCCGTTGACTGGGCCATGCAGGGCGACGATAGGCAGGCTTTTTGTTTGGCTCGCCCGCCTGGGCATCATGCTACCTACGATGGCTCAATGGGTTTTTGCCTATTTAATAATGTGGCCATTGCTGCACGCTATGCACTACAAAACTATCAACTCTCCCGTGTGGCTATTATCGATTTCGATGTGCATCACGGCAATGGGACTGAAAATATTATCGCAGGAGATCAGCGCATCATGATGTGCTCTAGTTTTCAGCATCCGTTTTACCCTCATAGCGGTGCGCCTGTGTCAGCAAGTAATATTTTATCTGTACCTATTGAAGCGGGCTCTACCGGCGAGGTGTTTCGAGAAAAAGTATCCCATTGGTTTAATGCACTAGAGAACTTTCAGCCCGAGCTTATATTTATATCGGCAGGATTTGATGGTCATGCTGAAGATCCTATGGCGCACCTTCGCCTTACTGAAGATGATTATTTTTGGGTGAGTCAGCGGATCAGGCGTGTTGCTGATAGTTGCTGTAACGGTCGTGTGGTGAGTACGCTTGAGGGTGGGTACGATTTAAGTGCGCTTGGGCGCAGCGTCGTGGCACATTTGAAAGGGTTATCCCATCCCTAACGCTGCGAGCTGCAAAAACACCCATCGGCTTCGGTTTTTACCACGGCATTTATGTGAGACGAACTTGATGCATATCCGCTAATTTCATCCACTAAATCTTTACCGGTGAAACAACCGTACCCCGTTGCGTAAGGCCCTAAATAGCGAAGGTTATATAGGGTGTCTACAACAATAAGTGCAGGTACCGAAGGCAATACAGTGGCGAGTTCTGGCACATTTTCAATGTCTAGCGTCAAGCCGCTGTAGCCTATTTTACCTAGCTTATTGAGCAGCTGGGTTTGATGAGAATCGGTAAGGGTGTCGCAGTAACAATTTTCCTGTGTACCCACATGAACAATACTGCCAGCAGGTACATTATAGTCTTTAAGCAGTGAAATTAAAGAAGCATCAAAGGTGGTGCTTGTTGATTGATGCAGCAAGGTGCCGTTGGGGTCGAACTCAGAAATCTGACGCTGGCTATAAAACAAAACAGCACTTAGTAAGCTGATTGCCCATACAAGCAGCAGCGTCCAACTTCCCTTTTTCGACATTACAGCTTAAAGCGACCTATGGCACCGCGCATTTTTTGTGAAATTTGAGACAAAATTTCCACTTCTGCTGACAGCGATTCCGCTGTGGCAAGTTCCTCAGAAGTCAGTTCACTTAATCGTGCCGTGCTTTCTGCTATAGAAGCTGAAGCGGTTTCCTGCTCAACGGCAGAGGTGGCAATTTCAGTCATGCTCTCACTGGCAAACTGAATTTGCGACATGATATCAGACATAGCTTGCGTGGCAGTATCAGCCGATAGTACCGCTTCATCAACGAGTTGAATGCAGGTTTGCATCTGGTCTACCGAACTTGCTGTTTGACTCACTAATTGTTCGGTTACAGAGGTAATTTGGTCGGCACTTTCTTTTGAACGAATGGCCAAGGTACGCACTTCATCAGCAACCACAGCAAACCCTCTGCCGTGCTCACCAGCACGTGCCGACTCGATGGCCGCGTTAAGCGCCAGTAAGTTAGTTTGCTCTGCCACTGAGGTAATGGCGCGCATAGCTTCTGAAATGTGTGAACATTGTTCGTTTAGTGCAGTGTTAGTTTTTGCAGCATTATTTAACGTATTACGCAGCGAATCTATGGTCCGGCTGGTAGATACTATAGAGTCACGAGTTGAACCTGAAGAGGCCTCTGCCGCAGACGCTTTGTCGCTAGCGCGGGTTGTTTGTTCAGCAGACATTTGCATGGTTTGCGCAATTTCTTCAGATGAAGCAGACACCATGGCAATTTCTTGGTCGGTATTACGACTAATTTCAAACATACTGCTAGCTGCTGTTTCCATTTTTTCACAGCCTTTAACCACTTCATTCATAAGTGAAGACGCTAAAGCAACCAAATCTTTAACTTGATCAATAAGTTCACCAAATGGACGAAGTATTTCGTTTTCTCGCTCAAAGGATACAGATAAATCTATTTGCCCTTCAGATTTTTGCATATTTTCAATCGCAATACGCAGCTGGGCTGCTCCGGCACCTTCTTGATGAGCTTGTTTGGCCATGTACATCAAAACGCCACCTTCCGCTAACGCAAAAGCGGCATGCATCAACAATATAGGGAACGTTAAATCACCTTCTTGGAATATGAATACAGGAACACCTTGGGTTGCCAGAATATAAAAACTGATATGATGTACAGCAACCACGGCAGTCGCTGTTGCAATCACCTTCCAGTCTCTAAAGTAGGAAAGAAACGCCAGTGTGACGAATATTTCAAAATGCATTTCAATAAGCCCGAAGGTTTGATGAATATGCAACGCTGTGAGTAATTGTATACCTATAGCAACAGCATGCCTACTTACTACCGCTTGTGGCTGTTGCAGGCTGAAATATAAGGGCAAAATGGCAATAGGAATGCCTAGTACCGCGGCAGTGATAATATCGCCAGTTACGAAGCCAATGATGAAAGAAATCACTAATTGAATCAGTATTACTACTCGAAAGATCTTGTGTCCTTCTAGTATCCACGGGTACTGCATGGTTTTCTCCACTGAAGCGGTTTGCCTAAGTGTAGGCAAGAAATGCTAAGAGTGCTATTTTGACAAATCATACGAATTAAAAATTTTAAATCTATTAGTCTTTGTACTAATACATTGAATATTAATTATTTTTAATAAATATTAAAGGTTCATTATGCCCTTATTAAAGCCACCTTTTCCACAACATAGCCACCAACATGCAGATGCTCAGCACCCCCATCCCAAGCATTAAGTAAACAAAGGCATTCGCAGAGTCAGTGCCCGGTAATCCGCCAACGTTCATGCCGAACACACCCGTTAAAAAAGACAGAGGCAAGAAAATAGCAGTTACCATAGACAAGACGTACATGCGCACCCCTTGTTGCTCCGCTATGCGGTTTCGCAACTCGTCTTGAAGTACAATTGCTCTTTCACGTAATAAGTCCATATCTTCCACATACCGGCTCATGCGATCGGTTTGCTCTCGCAGTTCAAAACTCTGATTTTGGGACAACGCATCGGGCAAACGAAGTAGGGCATCTAAGGCATCACGTTGTGGCGCAAGGTAGCGCCTAATAGATGCGGCTTGGCGTCTTACGATAGATAAATTTTGCCTATCTTCCTTTCGAAGTTGTTCACGGGTCTCAAACCCTACTAAGCTCTCGTCCATCTCATCAACGGTGTCCAAAATGGTATCAGCGACTTTCGTGATCATGTTCAACAAGAGGGCCGATGGGCTCATTGGCACCTGTTCAGATGCAATTTCATCCCGCAGGTTCTGAATGGAGGCTAATCGCCTGTTTTTACGACGAGCACTAATAATAATATCTTTGTTATACCATGTACGTAGCGACACCATATCTTCTGGGTCGGCATCGGGATTTTTATTAATGCCTCGCAAATACACCAAGGTACCCTGATGCAGGCTCATGGCTCTAGGCCTTGTTTCTAAAGCAAGTAAGCTGTCTATAACCGTGTGGTGTAAGCCACTAAATTGTAACAAGGTGCCAGCGTCTTCAGCATCTGACTGTACATGTAACCAAAGGTAATCATCACTAGACGAACATTGTGCTAATGCGTCGGGAATGGCTTTCGCGTCAATGGCTTTAACTTCACCATTGGAAGATAGTAAATAAGCCCATAATAAGGCTTGAGGCGGTGAGGCTGCGTGCATATTACCCATTACCATCAAAAAAGTTACCTCATACTACGCAGAGATAAAGCCGCTTGCCATCTAAAAAAAAAAGCGCTTAGATGAAACTAAGCGCGTTTACTATTTTATCTTTCACGGTTTTGGGTTCGTTTCACTTTCGGCGTTGACCGATGTTGCGACATAGCCGAACGGTTAGACGAAGAACGATTACTTCTAACATCTGTTTTTGCGCGTTTCACATGTGTAGAAGCACGCTGCTGATACTTCTGCCCTGATACCCGATTACTGTCTCTTTTTACGGTTTTAGTTGTGGTTACCGTGCGCGTTGTTGTGCGACTTTTAGGCTCCACATGCTGACGTGCGTTTTTAACGCTGCGAGGCGCAGTAACCTGCCTGTTATTGCCGTTTACGTTCCGTGCAGTGTGTTCTTTAACGTGGTTCTTTTTAACCTGGCGATCCTTAAGCTGGCTTTCGCGCAACTTATTCGACGACTTATTGCTAGGTGATTGGGCATGCAGCGGTGTTTGCTGGCGCACAATATTTCTATTCACTGTTTTGGTATGAATCACCTTATTGTGACTCACCTTAGTAACGGCTCGCTCGTTGCTTCTTACTTTCACTGAACGAGTGGCGCTATATCGTCTAGGTGCACTGTGCACAACGCGGTTAGAGTAGCGAGCTCTGCGATGGTCAGCACTATGTTGCCAGCGCTGATAACCTTTACTGTATACACGTTTTTTAGGTGTGCCTCTGTAATAGTGTCGTACAGGCTCTCTGTGGATCACTACATGGCGGTTGCTCCATCGAATACCGCCAAAATAGAAGAAGGTTGAAAGCCTAACTTGCGGTGCCCAAAAGAAATTTCCGTGGTGACGGTAACTAACCCTATGATGCCAGTGCACAGGCGCAATGGCATGAGACCAAAGTCCGAATACAACAAGCGGGTCGTAGTAAGGCACGTAAACCACATCTCTATGGCGAGGGGCAATAACAATCACGCTTCGATCTATACCAGCTTCTCTTTCTAGCTCACGTTCAACTTCAAGGTAATCATTCGATTGTAAGTTACCGGTGTTGAGGGCGTGTTGGCGAAGCAACTGTACTCTATCAAGTACACGGGCTTCACTAATTAGTACATTATCACCAAGTTGCTGTAACCAGTTTAGATCTTCGGCCATGCTGTGCAGAATATCGGTAAATGCAGCCAAGGCTTTTACACTCGGATCCCACGTAACAGGTTCTAGCGCTTGCTCTACTTGTAAGGGAGTAAGATGTAAATTGCTTTGGCGCCACCTGTCGGCCGCGACTACATCAAGAGGGTAAGTGGCTGCAATCATAATATGAGTAAGCAAGGTGTCGGGGTAGAGTGCAATGGGCGCAAGTAAGCTATCTAGCTCAGCATCTGAGTACTGATAGTTATCTACCCTAGTTTCTGGTTCAACCGATGCCGACGCTAGCATGGGGAATGAGGTAGACAGGGTTCCCATGGCAACGAGTAAAGCTAAAGTCAGTTTTTTCATACGTTCTCCTTACATTACTCTGCACGGGAGCGCTTAAACTAAGCACTTTTACAGGCAATGTCACAAAGTCTGTATGTGTTATACCGCTTCTGGTATTAACGTAACCTGAACCAACCTGAATTATTGTCATTCAGGTTGGAATAGATTGAATGGCGAGGCGACTTACTTGAAAGAGTGGGGGTCGAATGCGTGACCAAGCTTTTCGGTCTTGGTTTTAATGTAGTTTTTATTGTCTTCTGTAATACCATGGTCGATAGGCTTACGTGCCACCACGTCAATGCCTAACGATTTTAAGGCCGCTAGCTTCTTGGGATTATTGGTCATCAACTCAACGCGATGTACGCCCAAGGTATCAAGCATTAGCTTACAAATATCATAGCTACGTAAGTCGGCATCAAAACCTAAATGCTCATTGGCTTCAACCGTATCCATGCCGCTATCTTGTAAATTATAAGCGCGAATTTTGTTCAGTAACCCAATACCACGACCTTCCTGACGAAGATAAAGTAATACACCGAAACCATTTTCGGCTATGTTCTGCATGGCTTTTTCTAATTGAAAGCCACAGTCGCAACGGGTGCTGAAAAGGGCATCTCCCGTTAGACACTCAGAATGAATGCGGATAGGGACTACATCGTTTTCTTTCCATTCACCATAGGAAAGCGCCACGTGCTCCTGTCCACTGGTTTCAACGAAACCATGGATTTTAAAATTACCATGACGAGTGGGTAATTTGGCGGAACTGACGTATTCGTATTTAGGTTGTTTGCTGCTCATGTTACTTCTACACCTGGATCATAAGCGTTATGTGGGGATGTTCTTGCCTTTTACAAGGGCTTGAGACAGGTACGGCTCCCCATTCATTAATCCGCGAATGTTACAATATACCCCTTTTAAAGTGTAGTAATACCATAGCCTAATCGGTTTTAGGTTATAACGGTTTAAAGTCGTCAAGCAGCGCAGGCTCGGCTACACCATACCCTTGGGCGAAATCAATGCCCATATTACCTAGCTGCGTCATAGTGGCATCAGACTCTACAAACTCACCTACGGTCTGCATTCCTAGGGCTTTCGCAACATCTTTAATGGAAGACACCATAGCGACATCAACAGGATCTGCTCGCATGTCTTTAATGAAGGTACCGTCAATTTTGACAATATCCACAGGAAGGTGTTTCAGATAGCCATAAGACGCAAACCCTCTGCCAAAATCGTCTAACGCAAATGAACAGCCTAAACGATTGAAGGTACGCATGAAGTCGATGGTGTATTCCATCTTGATAATGGCGACAGACTCAATCATCTCGAAGCAAATTTTATCGTAAGGAATGTTGTAACGTTCAAACGCGTTTAACACGAAAAGTTTGAAGTCTCTGTCGGCTAAGGAGTGGCAGTTTAAATTAATACTACAGCGCTTGAGTTCAGCCAAATGCTCAGGGTGCTCATTTAGCCAGCTAAAGGTATTAACAATAACCCACTTATCTATTTTAACGTTCATCTCGAAGCGTTCAGCGGTAGGTAGAAATGCGGCGGGCTCTACAATGCGTCCATCGGTCTCTTTCATACGCAAAAGCACTTCATAATAGTGACCGTCATTGGGTCGGCTTAATGGTCTAAGGGGCTGGTAGTAAAGTAGGAATCTGTCTTCCGATAACGCCGACTGAATGCTGTTTACCCAATCAAGCTCATTTTGGTAGCGCAGCATGCTTTCATCGTCTTTGCTGTACTTGTGAATTTGATTACGGCCCTGATCTTTTGCGTAATAACAGGCGGCATCGGCCATGCAGATGTATTGCTCTGCACTGGCGTCGGGGTCGGTACACACTACCATGCCAATGCTAACCCCTAGGCTAAATATGCGGTTTTCCCATGAAAAGCGGTAAGCCTGAACGGCATTTAACAATGTGGTTGCCTGCAAGTAAGCTTGTTCTTCCGGCTGATTTTCAAAAATAACGCCAAATTCATCGCCGGTGATCCGTGCCAGCATTGCCTCATTAGGAAGTGATTTTTCTAGCAAGTGAGCAATATCTTTAATAAGCGCATCGCCGGCTTTGTGGCCAGAGGTGTCATTGACAATTTTAAAGCGATCTAAATCGAGATAAAGCACGCACGGCGGAATGGGGGAATTTTCGCTTAGCCTAGCGGTCAGAGTAGTTTCAAACTGACGTCTATTATAAACCCCAGTTAGCGAGTCGTGGGTTGCCATAAATTGTAGGCTAGAGTCTGACTGCTTTTTCTCGGTAACGTCGATAATAGAGCCATATAAAAAGCTACCACTGTCATTTTCTCGTACCTGACAAGATATAGAAAACCAGAAAGCACTGCCGTTGGCGCGCATTCCCTTAATTTCGCGTGCCGCAACCTGGCCGCTATGAAGTAGCTCTCCTACCAGTACGTCACGGTCTTCCGCATTAGCGTAAAACTGCTTGGTGTTTTTCACTTGTGCTAACATTTTTGCTTCATCGGTATAGCCAAAAAGGGCACACATGGCAGGGTTAACTGTTTTTAACTCTCCGTCTAGCGTAGAGGTGTATAGGCCTTCACTAGAATTTCGAAATAAATCATAAAAGTGATGAAGGCTACTAATAGTGGCTTCACTTTCAGACAATTGCAGCCTGCTTGCGTTCTGCTCTTTTAATTCAACGGCAAACCCGATGCAAAGAAGAGACAAGGTCAGTAGGGTTAGAATAATCATGACAATGGGCGCGGTATAAAAGACATCGTCGAAGGCGATTTTAACGAACACAGCATAAAGCATGAATACGAACACCCAGGCGAAGGCGAACAGCCTGCTTGATGCTATGTTTTGTTTATCCTTAAAAATGAAGGCTAAGGCAATATGGTAAGCAGCGATAAACGGGCTGGCGGCAAAAAGAATGCGGGTCGCGTCGTATGCGCTCGTTGCCACTGCTGCGATAGCCATGCCAATAGGGAGTGCAAAGGTCAGTAGCCTTAGCACCAATGGAATGGGTGAAAATAAACTATGGGTCACTTTAGCGAGCGTCACAAAGCCAAGGCTAATGAGTACGGCAAAGGTTATCTCACTCGCGTTAGTTAAAGAAGGCCACGTCGCAAGCCCGCCTTGCGCCATAAATAACAGCGCAAATAAAACAAAATTGGTTACCGCCAACCAGAAACGAGCCGGGGTGCGCTGATATAGGTAAGACAGCAGGAAGTAGCCAGTTAATACCGTAAGCATACCCATCACGATGCCAAGTAGAATAAGCAAGGTTTCATCGTATTGTTGAATTGCTTGTTTTTCCCATAGTGAGATTGGGAAATAGCGAAGACCATCGTCATACACACCAATAACAAGCCGGACATTTTCTTGTGGCGTCAGTGAAAAGCTTAAGCGGATGGCAGAGAAAGGTTTCTTTAATGAAAAATCCCCTTTACCTGCTTGGTAGCGGTAAGACTTAATGATTCGAGCATTACCATCAAGCAAGTAAATTTGAAGGTCGTTAATATTAAGCCTGTCTATATTTAGCACTAGGGGAATAGTGCTAAATCCGTCGTTTCTCAATTCATTAGAAATCCAGAGTCGACTATTATTCCTATCAAGCGGAATGCTGCTGGTTAAGGGGCTAGAAGGGTGGAGTACATCTAAATACGTCATTGATTTGTGCGCGACAAAAAACGAACTGCTTTCGTTAATGGTGGCAACATGAAAAGACTGGTCAATGGTAAGCTCTGACGCAACAGCCGAATTTTGGATGGCGTCGCTTAACGCCCAAGTAGATAAGGTGATACAAGCAACGAAGAATGCCAACATTCCTTTTCTTGTGAATGGCATAGCTACCTTATTAACGTAAATTCTCAAAGATCAGTAAACTAATAGTAACGGAAGATTCTGATTTTGGGGAAAGAAATAATGAAAAGAATGATGAAAAGTCATTCACTTTTCATCAAATAGATAGTCGTACAGGTCCTGAGCATTTTCATTACTTCCTATTGGCTCAAGCCAAATAGCTTCGCAAAGCCACTCGATAAATAGCATACAGCTGAAGCCTCCGTTGCTTAAGGTGACTTGATAGCGATCTGCCCCCCATTCTTGATTTGTCGCCGTTAAATTAAAAAGCGCACAGAAGGTTTGCTCCCATTGTTGAGTTTTTAAAGGCGTACTAGGAAGTGGGGAGTCGATAAACAAAGCCTGGCCGTTTATTTTCGACAAGGCTTTAAGATTTTGAATCGTTAACTGCTGCATGACAAGCTCGTGTGTGCTGATGATGAAGGTGGCTCTGAAAAGGGGTGCGTATCCCATTTCCTTTCAAATGGCGTACTTGCAGCTTCTAACAAAGCTTCAGAGAGTGAAAAATCACCCTTTTCGGCCAATTCAACCGCCTGTTGAAGTAAATGAGTACGAGGAATAACCGCGGGGTTTCGCAACAATAGCTCCGTATCTTCTTCTCTTGCTAAACGCAGCTGGCGGTAGCTTTCCCACCATGCATCTGCTTTTTCTTGATCAACAAGTGTTACTTGTTTGACCCTGTTTTCCTGACTAACGAAGATATCGTGAAAAGGGCACTGAGTCTTGTTTATATCTGCCAACGCCAACTGACGGAAGCAATACGTGTAATCTAGATTCTTGGTCTCAAGTATTTGTAGCCAAGACTGCATAACAGCAAGGCTTTGCTCTTTCTCATTAGTCTCAATGCCCATCCGTAAAAGCATCAAGTGTTGATATTGCGTAATGAACGTTTGCTCGAAGGTAGATAAAGCGGCTTTTATTTCATCCACCGAGCAATGGCCTGAAAAGGCATGGGCAAGGGCATTTAAGTTCCAAAGGGCAATACCCGGCTGTTGATTAAAGGCATAACGGCCTTGATGGTCAGAGTGATTAAAGACCGCGCCAGGCTCGTAATTATCTAAAAAGGCAAACGGCCCATAATCAAAGGTAATGCCATGAATAGACATATTGTCTGTATTCATCACGCCATGTACAAACCCGTGCGTTTGCCACAACGCGACCAATCTAGCAGTACGGGTTACTACCGCGCCTAGTAACGCAGCATAAGGGTTTGTAGCCGCTTTGCATTCGGCAAAATGATGCTCAATGGTGAAGTCGAGTAACCGTTGTAATTTATCTTTTTGACTGGCATAAAAATAATATTCAAAGTGACCAAAGCGTATATGACTAGGGGCTGTTCTTATCATCATGGCACCGGTTTCAGGGCGTTCTCGGTACACGGTATCTGAACTGGTGAAAAGGCACAGTGAACGGCTAGAGGGAATACCTAAATAATGCAGTGCCTCAGCGCCAATATATTCTCTTAATGTGGATCGCAGTACGGCACGTCCGTCAGCGTGTCTTGAATAGGGGGTAGGGCCAGCGCCTTTTAAATGGAGATCGTGGGGCTGCGCGTTTGCGTCGATAACTTCTGCTAAAAGCAGCCCACGCCCATCGCCTAATTCAGGGTTCCATTGACCAAACTGATGGCCACCGTATTTTTGTGCAAATGCCTGTTGTGTAAGGGGCGTAACAGGGGAGTGTAGCCAATCAAGCATGTTTTGAGGCTGCAGTAAGGGTTCGGGAAGTGCAAGCTCGTTGGCTAGTGTGGTGTTAAACAAGCCTACTCGCATGTTTTTAAGCGGTTCTGGAAGTACAAAGCTACCCAGTTCCGATAGGGTTTCTGCATAGCGATTTAATAAACCCATTAGTTACTCGTTTCCCGATGGCGTGACACAATCTATAGGGCGGAAAGTAGCAAAATGTGAAGGCTAATAAAAGCGCCATTTACATCAATGAGACACAGTGCAACTTATCACAGATTAAAATTAAACTTCCCCTCTATAAAACGTGTATAAAAGACGTAAGCTAGCAATAATAAAAAAACGGCCTTATTTGGGCCTCAAGGAAGCATTATGCTCACGTTACATCACTTAAATAATTCTCGATCTCAACGTATTTTATGGCTATTGGAAGAGCTAGGCGTTGATTACAATATTGAACACTATCAGCGAGATAGCACCACTAATCTTGCGCCGGAATCGTTACGTGCAGTACATCCACTAGGTCGCTCGCCTGTACTGACTACCCCTGAGGGGGCAATTGCTGAGTCAGGCGCCATTGTCGAGTACTTAGTTCGCCAGCATGGACAAACACGTTTTACCTCTCCTGAGAGCGGTGAAAATCTGCAGCAGTATTTATTTTGGTTACACTTTGCCGAAGGCTCGCTAATGCCACCCTTGGTAGCTAGGTTGGTGCTTGAAAAGGCCCGTCAAAAAGGGTCTAAACCTTTCTTTATCAAACCCATCACGAATAAGTTAATTGATGGAATTTTGAATGCCTATTATGGGCCAAATTTATCCCAAAGCTTGCGCTATGTAGAGTCTTACCTGGCCCATCACACGTGGTTTGCCGGTGAACAACCCACCGGAGCTGATGTACAAATGATATTCCCGCTGGAATCATTGGTGGCAAGTGGTAATGCCAAAGACTTTCCTGCCATTCGGGAATACGTGAAACGGGTACATGCAAGGCCAGCGTATAAGCAAGCGCTAGAAAAAGGTGGCGAGTACGCGTACGCCTAATGCCCAATGTTGAGCCCTTCTTTGTTTAGATGTAGGTCTATTTAAATATAGGCCTGTTTAGATGCAGGCCTTTGTGGGTATAGGCTCTGGCGAGGAATAGGCTTTAGCTAAACCCATATGCTAACTAAATACTGCCGCTATTGCTCACGATGAATGTAATCGTTTATCAGCTGCATAAAGGCGTCGCCATAGCGCGATAGCTTGGTTTGGCCTACGCCGCTCACATCTAACATAGTGTCGCGGGTGGTCGGTAGCTTAGCGGCCATGTCTACCAGTGTAGCATCACTGAATACCACATACGGCGGCACTTCATTTTCCTCTGCCAGCACTTTACGTAAGTGCTTTAAGCGCATAAATAACGTACGGTCGTAGTTAGCCGGAGCTTGTTTCTCTTTTTTATCTGGCTTGAATTCTAATCTAGGTACCGCTAGCTGTACGGCTACTTCACCTTTTAATACGGGGCGGGCAGCTTCGGTTAATCGAAGCGCGGCGTTGGCGGTAATATCAACCCGAATTAACCCCTTATGAATAAGTTGGTTAATCATATTGTGCCAGTAGCTATCAGATTTGTCTTTGCCAATACCATAGGTTGAAAGCTGGTGGTGCCCCGCTTCTTGCAAGCGCTTTAGTTGTTTGCCGCGCAGTACATCAATAAGGTATTGGGTAGAGGCTTGCTGAGAAAGCCTAAGAATACAAGACAGCACTTTTTGGCTAATGACTAAGCCGTCAATCATGGTGGGTGGATCTAGGCAAATATCACAGTTCCCACAAGCGCTATCACTAAATTGCGAGAAGTAGTTAAGTAGTACTTGTCGGCGGCAGGTTTGCGCTTCAGAAAATGCCTCCATGGCCGCAAATTTTTGCAGTTCAATAGCATTTCTATCGGCCTGCTCACCTTGCTCAATCCACTGGCGTACCCGAGCTGCATCCTTTTCATCAAATAACAACATAGCTTCTGATTCAAGGCCATCTCGTCCTGCGCGCCCTGTTTCTTGGTAGTAACTTTCAACACTTCGAGGTACATCGTGATGCACCACGTAACGTACGTTCGATTTATTAATACCCATACCGAAGGCGACAGTGGCCACCACGATATCAATTTTGTCGTTCAAAAATTGGCGCTGTACTAATTCTCGTTCATCGGCATCCATACCCGCATGATACGCCGCGCAGCGAAAACCTTGCTTGAATAGCTTGGCATGTAAGTCGTCTACTTTGGCGCGGCTATTACAGTAAATAATCCCGCTGCCTTCTTGTTGCTTAACGTAGGTAACAACCTGTTCGAAGGCTTTGTACTTCGACATCACCCGATAACGAATATTCGGTCTATCGAAACTGCCTTTATAAACTAGCGGGTCATTAAGTTGCAGTTGGGTGAGAATATCGCTCTGGGTAGCGATGTCTGCTGTGGCCGTTAACCCAATAACAGGAATATCAGGAAAGCGGGCTTTAATCTGGCCAAGCGCACGGTAGTCGTGCCTGAAGTCGTGCCCCCAATGCGATACGCAGTGGGCTTCATCGATAGCAAACAAGGCTACGTCTGTAGTACGAAGCGTTTGCTGAAAGCCGAATTGAAGCAAGCGCTCAGGAGATACATACAATAAGTCTAACTGGTTAGATACCAGTTGCTCTGAAATTCTGGCTTGCTCTTCATGACTAAGTGTTGAATTTAGATAAGCGGCTTTTACCCCTAAGGCTTTTAACTGTTCCACTTGATCTTGCATTAGCGAGATAAGCGGCGACACAACAATGCCGGTACCCGCGCGAATGAGTGACGGAATTTGGTAACACATAGACTTACCGCCACCAGTAGGTAGCAGTACAAGTGCATCTCCACCTTTGCATACGTGGTGGATGACATCTCCTTGCCCTTCGCGAAAATCATCATACCCGAATACATTTTTTAAGATGCTTTCGGGGGTAAGCGCATCGGAAACGGGAGAAGTGATAGTGGTGTCGGCAATTACAGAAGTCATGACGGGGGATTTTACGCGTTTTTGAAACGTTCTTCACGAAACAAACGCAAAAACTGGACTAAAATTCAGAAGTCATATGAAAAGGTATAACAAATTAAAACAGTGCGGTGAGTAAAAGTGAGCTAACGTCGAATGCCTGTTACTCATAAAAATGGGATCAAAATGCGCTCTTCAGACAATAAAAATATGCCTAGCCGCAAGGATATGATTGCACATGTAATTAGCTTATTTCGTGATACTATGCCGTTTAACCAGCTATTGGGGCTAGAGTTTGTTCGCCCGAATGAAGGGTTAGAAAGTGACTGCATAGAACTTCACGTTTCTTGGCGTGAAGCCTTAACCGGAAATCCACTGCAAAAAATTCTTCATGGCGGCGTGACAGCCACTATGCTAGATACCATAGGCGGTTTGGTCGCTATTATCGAAGCGATTAAACGAACTAACGATGCTGACTTAGCAAGCTTGCAAACCCGTCTACCGAAAATGGGCACCGTAGATATGCGCGTTGACTATTTACGACCGGGTCGTGGAGAGCAGTTTATTGCTACGGCAAACGTTATTCGCGGCGGCGCTAAGTTGGCGGTTTGTAGGATGGAACTTCATAACGAAAAAGGCGATCATATTGCCTTTGGTACGGGTACCTATATGTTGGGGTAGCCGGTATACAATGCATTTTGGAGGTGTCGAATGGCGGAGCCATTACCCGATCTTATCGAAGAGTTTGTAACAGATGGTATGGGTGATGACCCAGCGTCTATTCTTACCGCATTAAGTGGGCAGGATACTGTCTACATTGCCTCCTTATTAGAATCGTTACCCCTAGAGCGACGTCTGGTCGTTTGGGAAGGCATTCCACGTGACCGCAAGCTTAGCGTGCTGGTGGAAATGCGAAGCGACCCTCGTGAAATTCTCATCGACGCCACGCCACATAACGAGTGGGCTTCTATTTTTGCCGATATTGACGCAGAAGACTTACTTGAACTTCTCGATTCATTACCTACACGGTTAGTTGATGTCGCGTACGAAGCACTTGATAGCCAAGAGCGTAAGTATTTCCGCGAAGCGACTCAATTCCCTGACGAACAAGTGGGTCACTGGGTTAGTCATGAATTGCTAGTACTACCCGCCAATGCAAAAGTGAAAGAAGGCTTACGCCTCTTGCGACGAGATATTCCTCAGCACTGCGATAGTATTTACTTGGTGAACCGTTCTGGCCAATTCACTGCACTGGTGAAAATTCATCGTCTTTTTGCGGCGCAAGAACACAGTTCACTGATTAGCATGGCCGAAGAAAATGTCACTATGTTGGTGGGCACCGATGAATCAACCTCCGCGTCATTGCAGGTGCAGCGCTCGGGGCTATCATCGCTACCTGTGGTGGATGAATCTAACAAACTCATTGGTCGTTTAGATATTGCCTCGGCCAGTGAGCTGATGAATGAGTTTTATGAGCGCCAAGTGATGGCCTCGGCAGGTATGGATGAAGACGAAGATTTATTCTCCCCTGTGGCAAAAAGTGCGCGAAACCGAGCATTATGGCTTGGTATAAACTTGCTTACTGCGTTTTTGGCGTCCTGGTTTATCGGGTTGTTTGAAGCTACATTACAGCAAGTCGTTGCCCTTGCGGTATTGATGCCAGTGGTCGCCAGTATGGGGGGGATTGCTGGTAGTCAAACCTTAACGCTTATTGTGCGCGGGCTGGCGCTTGGGCAAGTAACCCCAGCCAACTTACGTGCGCTTATGATGAAAGAGCTCAAAGTCGGGGGGCTAAATGGCGTGATATGGGCGTTGGTGATAGGTATTGTGGCCTATTTCTGGTTTGCCGATGCGCTACTTGGCATGGTGATTTGTCTTGCCATTCTTTTTAATATTGTGGCAGCAGCTCTTGCTGGTGTGTTCGTGCCCTTTATCTTAGACAGACTAAAGATAGATCCAGCGCTATCTGGCTCGGTTATTCTTACCACGGTAACTGACATTGTAGGCTTTGTTGCCTTCTTAGGTTTAGGCACGCTATTTCTGTTATAGCTGGAAAAATAGGTAGGGCCTGTTGACCTTTTCTGTGCATTTTGACCGCAGTATGTGTGCTGTTTAGGTAAGGCGAATGGTTGCAGGTCAACACGCCCTAGACAAACTTTATCGAAAAATACGCCCATTCTGGGCGTGATAGGCTTGTTATCTAGAGCAAGGTAATGAACACTACGCGCCTTTTTTCAGCCTTAAAAAGTGATAGTAAACTATGCGTGCTCAGCAAGCCAGTGCTGCCCAAGTCGGAATAATTTGTGCCATCGCGGCCTACACCATGTGGGGCATAGCGCCAATCTACTTTAAACAGCTTACTATATTGCCCGCGGCAGAAATTCTAATGCACAGGGTAATTTGGTCGGTGTTGGTGCTGGTAGGCTTGATTGCTGGGTTAAAGCAGTGGCCCAAGGTTGCCGCAGCTTTGCGAAATAAAAAGGTGATGCAGGTGTTGTTTATTGCCGGCATTTTGCTGGGGGCAAACTGGCTACTGTTTATTTGGGCGGTAAATAACGACCATATTCTTGATGCTAGCTTAGGTTATTACATCAATCCCCTCATTAATGTGTTTCTTGGGCGGCTTTTTCTAGGAGAAAGACTAAGAACGTTTCAGCGAGTGGCGGTAGTACTCGCTATTGTTGGTGTAGCTATTTTGATTTTCTCTTACGGTCACGTGCCTTGGATTGCACTTATATTGGCGGGCAGTTTTAGTATTTATGGCATTTTACGCAAGCAGGTAGCCGTAGATTCTTTACCGGGTCTTTTTATAGAAACCTTAATGCTATCACCTTTGGCAATAGGGTATTGGCTGCTATTTGGATCGGAATACAGCAACCTTTTTAATAACGATGCTAACTTAAACATGCTTATTTTAGCGGCCGGTATTGTGACCACCGCGCCCTTGTTATGCTTTACCGCAGCGGCACGGCGTATCATGTATTCAACGTTAGGCTTTTTACAATACATAGGGCCAACACTCATGTTCGTGTTGGCGGTCCATTTGTACGATGAACCGTTAGATGAGGCTAGGCTAATCACCTTTGGTTTTGTGTGGTTAGCACTTGCAGTATTTAGTGTCGATTCCCTTATCGCCTACAAAAAGCAGCGAAAAGCCCTAAGGGCATCGTTAAAGGCGACTAACGAAACCAGTGAAACTCAAACCTCTTGAGTTTCTCCGGTTACATGAACTTGATTACGACCTGCATTTTTTGCTTTGTACAAAAGCTTATCGGCACTACTTAGCAAGGTTTCAATATTTTGCGTAGGGGTATTACAAAGGCCAATGCTACAGGTTACATTTACGCTTTCTTCGCCTAACTGAACAGCGGTTTTCTCTAACGCGTTTCTGAATCTATTCAACCGCTCTTGTGCGTTATGAATGTCAATTTTAGGCAAGTACACGCAAAATTCTTCCCCACCAAAACGTGCAACCAAGGTATCGTTAAAATGAACTTGTAACAGGTTAGCTACCGCTTTGAGCACAAGGTCGCCGGCATCATGCCCGTAGGTATCGTTAATGCGCTTAAAATGATCAAGGTCGATAAGTGCTAAAGCATGCTGCTCAGGTAGCTTTTTATACTGCACGGTAACGGTATAAAAGAAATGGCGGCGGTTAGGCAACCCAGTTAAATAGTCGGTATTGGCAGCGCGTCGAAAGGCTTCTACGCTTTCAATATATTCAATATTCTGCATTACGCGGCATAAAAACTCTTCATGACAATAAGGTAAATGCAAAAAATCGTTCGCCCCGCTTTTTATGAAGTGCGCAGACATGAGCGGACGTTGGTCGCTTGCTAGGCCTATAATGGCTAACTGCTCTTTTGAAAATGCTTTTCGAAGGCCTGAAATAAATTGCGTGCCTGTCATATCGGGAAGCGCGTTATCGGTGATAACCAACCTGATATGCGCATGCTCAGCCAGTATGCTCATGGCATCGTTGGCAGTAGGGCAGTCGTAAACCACAAAATTGTGCCGATAAAGCAGTGATAGCATTTTTCGTCTAGATGAGCGGTGAGTACTTACTACCACAACACCTGTAGATTTGTTCTTCTCTAATCGAAACAGTAAACGGCTTAAGTAATCGTAATTTTGCGCGTTTTCTTTGGGAATGTAATCAACGACGTCTTTTTCTAAGACCTTGTCTCGGGTTTTCGCTTCTAACGTATCGGTCGTGACTATGGTTGGAATGAAGGCGTCAATGGCGAAGTCGATGGCTTCGCCATTCGACGCATCAGGTAAGTTATGAGCAACAATGGCGCACAAGAAACTTTCTGGCATCATAAGCGCAAAACGTGCGCTCGCTTCCGTTAATGAGTGAGCACCCACAGGGGTTAGCCCTGCTTTTCTGACAAGTTTTGATACAACGTCTAAATTTGTATCGCTGTTTTCTATCACCAGCACATTTTGCGGCATATTTTTCTACTTGGGTTCAGGCTTCTTGCCAGATGACTATGCTTTTTCCAATTTAGCATAGGCGAGAACGAGCCATTTTGTACCAAATTCGTCAAAATTAACTTGTACCCTAGCGTGTTCACCACTGCCCTCGTAGTTTAATACTATTCCTTCACCGAACTTGCGATGAGCCACTTTTTGGCCCAACTGAAAGCCAGTTTCTTCAAAAGAGGCATGTGAGGTCGCTTGGCTGAATCGATTATGTATCGGTCGAGAAATCGTAGACTTGAGCCTTACTTCTTCAACACAATCAGCAGGAATTTCACGAATAAAGCGAGATGCCGTGTGATATTTGTCTTGCCCATATAAACGACGGCTTTCCGCGTAGGTAATATACAGTTTCTCCATCGCGCGGGTCATGCCCACGTAACACAGGCGACGTTCCTCTTCCATTCTGCCAGGTTCATCATTGGTCATCTGGCTTGGAAACATGCCTTCTTCAACACCGGCCATAAACACCATAGGGAATTCGAGCCCCTTTGCGGTGTGAATTGTCATCATCTGCACGGCATCTTGGTCTGTACCTGCCTGGGTTTCGCCCGCTTCTAACGAGGCATGAGCAAGAAAGGCAGAAAGTGGCGTCATTTCTTCTGCTTCGTCGGGTACGGTAAATTGCTTACAAGCCGTAACTAATTCTTCTAAGTTTTCTAGGCGCGCTTGGGCTTTCTCGCCACGTTCGGCCTGATACATGGCGTACAAGCCTGACTGCCTAATTGCCACATCGGCGTGTTTTTCTAATGGCTCGTCTACGGTAGCTTGTTCAAGCTCGGTAACTAACAGCACAAAACTTTGAAGGGCGTTAAGAGCACGGCCTTTTAGCGCATTTTCATTAATGAGTAGTTGGCTAGCCTGCCACATTGAGCAGTTATGTGCTCTGGCAGCTTCTCGTACTTGTGAGAGGGTCTTCTCACCCATACCGCGAGTTGGCGTGTTCACCACACGTTCAAAGGCGGCATCGTCATGAGGATGATTCATCATGCGAAGGTAGCCAAGTGCATCTTTAATTTCTTGGCGTTCGAAGAATCGAAGACCACCATAAATGCGGTACGGTGTCCCTTGGTGAAGTAAGGCTTCTTCTAATACCCGTGACTGAGCGTTATTGCGATATAAAATGGCGGTGTCTTTTAACGCATTGCCTTGGTTCAACCAGTCTTTAATTTTCGACACAATAAAGCGGGCTTCATCTAACTCATTAAACCCCGCATAAACAGAAATGGGCTCGCCATCGTTGCCATCTGTCCAAAGCTCTTTACCTAACCGCCCTGTGTTGTTATCAATAACCGTATTGGCGGCTTTCAAGATGGTGCCCGTAGAACGGTAGTTTTGTTCTAATCGTATCGTTGTGGGGTTATTGAAGTCTTTTAAGAAATGCTGAATATTATCAACGTTCGCACCACGCCAGCCGTAAATAGATTGGTCGTCATCGCCCACAATCATAATATTGTTTTGATTGCCGCTACACAGCATGCGTAGCCACGCGTATTGGATGTTGTTGGTATCTTGGAATTCGTCAACTAAGACAGCGCGGAAGCGTCGTTGGTAATTGGCGAGTACTTCTGGGTTTTTAGCCCAAAGTTCGTGAGCACGTAATAACAGCTCGGCAAAATCCACAAGCCCTGAGCGGTCGCACGCGTCTTGATACGCGGCGTAAATTTCACGCATTTTTTGCTGGGTTTGGTCGTTGTGGGTTTCAATATGTTGAGGGCGTAGGCCTTCGTCTTTATTGCCGTTGATATACCACTGAATTTGACGGGGCACCCAGTGCTTTTCGTCTAAATTCATGGCTTTTAAGATACGTTTGATCAAACGGTATTGGTCGTCTGAATCAAGAATTTGGAAATTTTCAGGCAAATTAGCTTCTGCATGGTGGGCACGAAGCAACCTGTGGGCTAATCCGTGGAAAGTACCAATCCACATATTATTCAGACCGCGGCCCATTAACGATTCTATTCGGCCACGCATTTCTTTCGCGGCTTTGTTAGTAAAGGTTACGGCTAGTATGGAAAAAGGGGCAATGTTTTCCACTTCCATCAGCCATGCTATACGATGTACCAATACCCGTGTTTTACCACTTCCCGCGCCAGCTAATATGAGGGCGTTAGAAAGAGGGGCTGCTACCGCTTCACGTTGTTTGTCGTTAAGCTCGTCAAGCAGTCGGGATACATCCATAATATGGTCAACCTAATTTGTCTAGTTTCAATGCTGCAACATTATGCCAGCTGACTGTGAATTTATACAGGCTTGTTTGATGAAGCTGAGCGGCTAGTGGGTAACTTTTACGATGAATTTAGCCCTGTTAAGGTGATACCGGCCGTATTCACGAGCGGGTTATCGATAAGTTGAACAATTTTCACGCTTGAAGCGTAGTCTGTAGGTGTTGTTTTTATGATGGCTCATGTACACTTCGAGCCATTATGTTGCCTATTGCAATCTAGGCCTTTAGCGTTTTGTGCCATTTACCCGCAGTTAAGCGGGGTTTGAACTTTACTTTTACAGGAACTGCCTCATGCACGCACTCTCTCCATCGACTGACTTTTGGTTATCGTTAAAAAAAGAAGCGCAAACTGTGGCAAAAAGTGAGCCGCTATTAGCTAGCTATGTTCATGCCTGTATTTCAGCTCATCATAATTTTGAGTCGTCGTTAAGTTTTATTCTATCAAGCAAAATGGCTGATGAAGTGATGCCTGCTATTGCCATTCGTGAAGTGTTCGATGAGGCCTACTTGTTAGAGCCGTCGATTAGTGAGTCGGCTATGGCAGATATTAATGCAATTCGTGCGCGAGACGCCGCAGTAGATGACTTCTTAGTGCCACTTTTGCATTTCAAAGGCTTTCATGCAGTACAAGTTCACCGTATGGCGCATTACTTGTGGTTGCATGGTAGACATCAACTTGCTTTGTTCTTACAAAGCCGAAACTCGGCTACCTTTGGCGTAGATATTCACCCTGCAGCGAAAATAGGTAAAGGGGTGATGTTCGATCACGCCACCGGTATTGTCGTAGGTGAAACAGCGGTTATTGAAGACAATGTCTCTATTTTACAAAGCGTCACGCTTGGCGGAACCGGTAACGAGTCGGGTGACCGTCACCCTAAAATTCGCCAAGGCGTGTTGGTTGGTGCGGGAGCTAAAATTCTTGGCAATATCGAAATTGGCGAAGGGTCTAAAGTGGGGGCGGGTAGTGTTGTGTTAAACAATGTTCCGCCGCACGTTACGGTAGTCGGTGTGCCGGCTAAAGTGGTGGGCCGCCCGGTATGCCAGCGTCCTTGCGATTCTATGCGCCAAAACGTGTTAGAAGACAATCAGCCTTATTCGCAAAAGCCTTAAGTAGTGATACCTTAAGAGCAAGTACCTTAAGCGCCAGTACCTTAAGAGCAAGCGCTACTTACTGATTTACTTATAAGAAGTAAGCTAACTCGTCTAACGAATCTAATGCCACGTGAGGGAGTACCGATGCTCTCTCACGGGGTAAATGCATTTCTCGGTTGCATGCAAACCAAGCAGACTGAAACCCCGCATTTATCGCCCCATACACATCTTTAATAATGTTATCGCCCACGTGCAGTATATGTCTGGGCGCTTCTCCTATAACGCTTGCTGCTTCATCAAACATAGCCCGTGAAGGTTTCATAGGTCGGCTAGTGCTGGCATGTAAAATGGTATCGAAATAGGGCGTAATACCTATTTGGTCAGCGTTTACATTGCCGTTAGTAATACCTACCAGTGTTATATTCTCACTTAAAATCGATAAAGTTTTATGCACATCATCAGTCAAATCAAACTCGCTTCTCGCACGGTAAAAACAGTCGAAACAGGCTTGCACGGCGGCATCTAACGTGTGGGTATCTTGGGATGGAATATCATGTATCAATGCTGCATTTAACACCGCTAAGCGAAGCTTTCCCATATCAGATGAATAGGTAGGATTCGCTGTAATTGCGTCGCGCTTTAGTTGTTGCCAGTGAGCGGACGGCAAGGCAGCAGCTTTAGGGTGATATTGCTTTAAATGCGTATTCAATGCTGCTTCTGCTTGGCGAATAATAGGTTCGTTATTGTATAAGGTATCATCAAGATCGAAGGTCATTGCCTTCACGGAATTAATGGCTCTGAAGAACTGCATAATAGTTAAAGGCCTATTTTCAAAAGAGGATTATTTTTTGTGTGCTCTAGGGTGCGCGGCATCATAAACCTTGGCTAAATGCTGAAAATCTAAATGGGTATACACTTGCGTGGTAGATAGATTGGCATGGCCTAATAATTCTTGCACCGCACGTAAATCGCCGCTCGACTCTAATACGTGCGTAGCAAAAGAATGGCGCAGTTTATGCGGGCTTACTTTCTGATTAAGGCTTTGTAATTCTGCCATTTGGTTAAGCCGATTTGCGACTTGGCGATTTGAAATGCGCGTTTTGCGCTTGCTTACAAAAATAGCGGGTTCATAGGGTGAAGCGTATCCGGGGCGCACGTTAAGCCAAGCATTCAGCGCCTTTTGCGCTTGTCGGCCAAGGGGCAAAATACGTTGTTTACTGCCCTTACCGGTCACTTTAATGGTGCCGTCTTTTGGGTAGTCGCTTAAATTTAGGCCGGTTAGTTCACTTAGTCGAAGTCCGCAGCCGTAGAGCAATTCAAACATGGCGACGTCGCGACAAATAATGCCTTCATCGGTATCGCCGCTGGCGGCTTGTTCATTCGCCAACAACTGCTGCATTTCATCAACGCTAAGCTGTTTAGGTAATGGCTTACCTTGTTTTGGGGCTTGAATACCTTCCACGGGGTTGCTGAAAAGCTGTTCGTTATCAATAAGGTATTGGCAAAAGGTACGAAGAGCTGACAACCGCAATGCTATGCTACGGGGTTTATGCCCGTCCATTTTTGCTGCTGCCATTACGCGTTTCACATCAGAGGGTGTCATACCCGACCACTCGTAAAGCCCTAAAGTAATGGCAATGCTGGTAAGTTGTCTGCGATAGTTACTGATGGTAAGCGGCGATAAACCGCGTTCAACTTGTAGGTGGAGTAAAAACTTTTCAAGCCAAAGGTGGCAAGGTTCGCTAAGTACGGTTTCCGTTGTCACGAAAACTAGTACCCCATCATCTCAGGCAAAATAATATTAAGCACTTGCTGTAGCTGTTGTAGCAACAAGGTGTCCATATCAGGGGTAAAATGGCTTGCGTCACTGCTGCTAATACCCAAAATACCAATATCTTGGTTGTCGCCTAATAGCATTAGGGCAACAGATTCTGCGCTGCTATCTCCGAACAATAACTGGCGTTCGTGCTGCGATAATCGTCCGAAAAAGAAGTTCGACGTTTTAAAGCGTTTTTCGGTAAATAGCCTGCGTTGTAACTCAGGAATAGCGTGAGGGCCTTTGAAGCTTTTTATCACCGCAGAAGATAGCTGCAAACGTTCTTGCAACACATCTTCAAGGGTGAACTGTACTTCTGCCACACTTTCGCAACGCAGCAACTGCACGTTTAAGTCGGTGTACACGCGGTAAATTTTTTCGTTTTGCTTGGCAATACTCACCAGTTGCGTAAGTTTATAATTCAATTGGCGAACTTTTTTGCGCAATTGCTCACTTTGAATCTCAACCAGCGAGACGCTGCCTTTATGCGAATGAGGAATTTTGAGCTTTTCGAGTAGTTCGGGGTGTTGAGCAAAAAAATCAGGGTTTTCTAACAAAAAAGCGCGAACCTGTTCTGAGGAAACATCGCTGTCGCCAGAAAACACTTCTACTACCGACGATGCGCTAGCTTGTCCTGATAATTCACTCATAAATTTATATGTCCGTCGTACACATGGTCGGCGGGCCCTGTCATTTTCAATACATTATCTGGGCCTGGCCAACGGATCCGTAAACTGCCTCCGGGCAAATCTACCCGAACATCTTTGCTTAATTTACCTTGAATCTGACCGATTGCAACTGCTGCGCATGCACCACTGCCACATGCCAAGGTTTCACCCGAGCCACGTTCGAATACGCGCAATCGAATGTGTGATTCATTAATAATTTGCATAAAGCCCACATTCACGCCCTCTGGAAACCGTTCGTTGCGTTCAACGAGGGGGCCTATTTCTTTAACGGGAGCGGTATCTACATCTTCCACTTCCATTACGCAATGCGGGTTACCCATAGATACGGCACCGTAAAACAGGGTTTTATCGTTTACGCGTAATATATAGGTATTTTCTTGCTTGTTCGCTTTCAGTGGAATTTTAGCCGGCTCGAATTCGGGCTTGCCCATATTCACGGTAACTTGGCCGTCTTTCTCTAAGTACAACACCATTTTTCCGGCTTTGGTACTCACCACAATTTTATTGCGGTTAATTAAGCCCTTTTGCTTTACGAAACGTGCAAAGCAACGAGCACCGTTACCACATTGTTCTACTTCAGAGCCATCAGCGTTAAAAATGCGATAGTGAAAATCTTGTTCAGGATCGTAAGGCGGTTCAACCATAAGCAATTGATCGAAACCTATGCCGAAGTTTCGATTTGCTAGCTGCTGTATTTTGTCCTTCGAAAAAAAGACGTTCTGGGTGACATTATCAATCACCATGAAGTCATTTCCCAGACCGTGCATTTTTGAAAACTGAACCTGCATTAACCGCGCATCTTTATTATGAGTTTAACCCTAGTTTACGTAAGTTTGTGCTCACCTTTCCAGAGATCTTTTAGAATTTCTCTTTCACGTACCACAATCGTTGCATCACCATCTACCATAATCTCTGCTGGACGGCAGCGGCTATTGTAGTTTGATGCCATTGCAAAGCCATACGCACCGGCGCTTCGTACTGCTAGTAGGTCAGTTGGTTCGATAGCAAGTTCTCGGTCTTTACCGATGAAGTCACCGGTTTCACATACCGGGCCTACCACATCGTAATTGCGTGCTATGGCAGTGCTTTCTTGTTTTACTGGGATGATATTTTGCCATGCAGAGTAAAGTGCAGGTCGAAGCAGGTCATTCATAGCTGCATCAACAATAGCGAAGCTTTTCTCTTCACCTTCTTTAATAAACTCAACCTCAGTGACTAAAATACCCGCGTTTGCGGCAATAGCGCGGCCAGGCTCTAAAATGAGCTTAAGGTTCTCACGACCCACCATTTTTTCCGCCATCGCCGCAGCGTAAGCTTTCGGGTGCGGTGGTTCTTCATCGTTATAAGTCACGCCTAAACCACCACCAACATCTAAGTGATCAATGGTTATGCCGCGCTCGGCTAATTCATCGATAAGCAGCAATAAACGCTCTAGTGCATCAACAAATGGGCCAATTTCAGTTAATTGTGAACCGATGTGGCAATCCATACCTACTACATTCAAGTGAGGAAGTGATGCGGCAAGTTCGTAGGTTTGCAGCGCGCGTTCGCGGGCAATACCAAACTTGTTTGCTTTTAATCCTGTTGAAATGTACGGATGGGTTTTGGCATCTACATCTGGGTTGATGCGAAGCGAAATTGGCGCCTTTTTGCCAAGCGATTCTGCTACCGCGTTAATACGATGCAATTCAGGCTCAGACTCTACGTTAAAGCACATAATGCCTTGTTCTAACGCATAGCGTATTTCGTCTGCTTTTTTACCTACACCCGAAAATACCACTTTACTGGCATCGCCACCGGCTTCAATAACACGTGCTAGTTCACCACCAGAAACAATGTCAAAACCAGAGCCAATTTTGGCTAATGTACTTAGTACACCTAAGTTTGAATTGGCCTTTACTGCATAACAGATAAGGTGAGGGTGCTCACCAATAGCATCATTAAAGGCATGCCAATGGCGCTCTAAAGTTGCCCGTGAATACACATATACAGGGGTTTGGTACTGTGCAGCAATATCTGCAACGGCAACATCTTCAGCGAAAAGCTGGCCGTTTTTATAAGCGAAAAAATCCACTAGTGAGATTCTCCTGGTGTGGAGGCGGGTTGGCTTTGCGTGTTTGGTGAAGACGCTGTTTCGTTTGGCTTTTCAGTAGGCGTCGTTTGCTCTGGCGCTTGTGGAATATACAGCGCCCCTTTATAGCCACAACCACTGAGTAGAATGGCTGCGAATGTAATTAAAACCCACTTCTTAAGCACGAAAAATCCCGCGAATACGACAATAAATGCCGTTATCATCGCATTGCGTGATTAAAATGCAAGAGACAATAAGCGTTCTTGTGTTTTATCACCGTAGTGAACCTCTTTCCACAATGAATCACATAGGCTTTGTGTATCTTGCAAGTCACCTTTTTTGAGCCAATCAATTAGTATATTTGGGTCGTCGGGGAACTGAATAGCTTCTATGTCTAATGCTTCTAGCCACTCTTCAACAATATCCGTATCCAATTGAAATAGGGTGTGGCAAAGGTCGAGCTTATTGAGCGTTAGTACATTCGACAGCTGTTCAAATTGGCCATGAAGAGGTTTGATAAGTAGCTTCTTGCCGAGTTGCAAGGCTTCGCTAGAAAGCTCAAAACCTCCATTCGCAATCACGCCGTTACAATGCTGAAGTGCACGTTGGAAATGCTCTTTTGACGTAGGGTTCCACTGAATGTGTCCTGCGTCTTTAATTTCGCTAATATCGGGGTGGAAGCATTGAAATTGTTGATCGCTTAAAGGCTCCAGCATTTGTTGAACGTCGCTGACATCTTCAAATGGTAAGTAAACTAACACATGACCTTTACCTGGCACTGATAACGGTTTGTCTGCCACAAAAGGAGGAATGATCGGTTGATTAAAGTGAAACCAATGTACCCCTAATTGAAGGTCGGTAGGGGCGAACTTTTTCATTAGCAGTCGATCAATAATGGTGTCGCCAGATTTTGGCACATCGTAAGAAAATGCTGCTTGGTGACTAATTGAAATTGACGGTATCTGCTGTCGCTTCGCTGCCCACGCGGTGACAGGTTCGAAGTCGTTGACGAGAAGGTCGTACCCGCTCGCATCAAAACGTTTCACGTCTTTTAGAAATTGACTGATATTGGCTTCTTTAATGGTTTGCCACCGGTCTACGCGGCCACTTTTAGTAACAAAGCTTAAGCCCGTGTAGGTGCGATAGTCGCCAAATACATCCATATCGAAATATTTATCGGGTTCACGGCCTGTGAAAACAAAATCTACTTCAACATCTGAACGCTTAGCTAGCGCTGTCGCCATAATTCGTGCACGAGCAATGTGCCCGTTTCCGGTGCCTTGCACGCCATACAATAATTTCATGTTACCCCAGGATGGAAATACTCAACGATGCGATAGTGATACCAAGTAACATACCTGCAACTACATCTGATGGGTAGTGCACGCCTAGCAAGACGCGAGACAGGCCGATTAGGGCTGCCCAACTGTATGCCAGTACCGCGAATGGTGGATAGTAATGCGCTACAATACTTGCCATTAAGCAAGCGGCAGCAGTGTGCCCAGAAGGCAGAGAGAATTTATCGGATGGCGTAACGTGTGCTGTTAAATCCAATAGAAAATCGCAAGGGCGCGGGCGCTTGAACATTTTCTTAAGCAGCACATAGATAGGTAACTCCAGCGCATATGCCATCAGCGCTGTATAGAGGAAAAGCTCACCATGCTCGGGTTCAAAAGCCCACAGTAAGGCGCCAATAACCAAGTAAAGGTATCCATCTCCGGTTTTTGATAACCAGATGATACTGCGACAATCTCGTTTTACGGTAAGACTGTATAAGCGGTAGAACAAATTTGTATCGTATTTGGTCAAGGATTTAAGAAGCATTAGCCTTGCCCCCTTTCGATTGATTATTGAATAATTTAAAAGCATTCTGTGACCAACCAGTGACAGAAAAAAGAAACCTTTATGACAGATGACATGCTGTGTTGGTCACGCTGTACCGCACCTATTAACTTCTATTTAGTGCAGTGAGGTAGCGAGTCAGTTTTTATAAAAAGCTAAGCAAGTTACGTGCTAAGTCGGTGAAAATGTCTTCACTAATGAAAGTGGTAGTCTATTTAGTGGAAAGGTTGTTGCTGTTTCCCTGAAACTTCATAAATCAGGCGTTTTCAACTAACGAATTAATGCTATGCTAGAACAAGGTAAATAACCTACTACTCTCAATTAAAGTAAGGTAGAGCAATGGATTACAACACTTCTGAATTGTGCGATTTATTTGCAGACAGCGTCGACGTAGTTGACCCTATCTTCGCAAGCTTTGGCGGCCGTTATTCTTTTGGTGGCGAAATCACCACGATTAAGTGTTTCGAAGACCGTGGTCTTATTGACCGTGTATTGGCTCAACCTGGTGCAGGCAAAGTACTGCTGATTGATGGTGGTGGTTCAACACGTCGTGCCTTATTCGATGCAGCCCTTGCTCAAGTGGCAATAGACAATGACTGGGAAGGCATCGTGTGTTACGGCAGTGTACGTGAAGTGGATAACTTAGCCGAATTGGATATTGGTGTGCTAGCGGTAGCGGCTATTCCCGTTAATGCAGAAAGCGAAAGCATTGGCGACGTTGATGTACCGGTAAATTTTGGTGGCGTAACTTTCCTACCAGAAGATCACCTTTATGCTGATAGCACAGGTGTAATTCTCTCACCAGAACCCCTTGATATAGACTAAAGGTTTTATAGTAGCTCAGTTGGCTAAAACCTATAGCGAATTCATGTGATTCAGGTAACAAAAAGCGCAGACAGCTGAATGAAGTGTCTCCGCTTTTTTTGTGCCTAAAATTTACAATTAGCGCTTACTTATCAAACGTTTCGTTCAAGTACATGGCAAGTCGAATACCTGCCATTTGTAAACGCTGCTTAGCCGTAGGAAGATGCCGATATAAGTAATCGTAACTCATATTGTTGGCATCTTGAGGGTAAACTTCATCACGAATTTTAGTGCTTTCTTCAATCCATACCAAAGGATCTGTGGTTGCCCAGCTACGAATGTCACTAGGTGTGATGTGTTCTGTGAGCCATTTCGTCCATTCTGTGTAAGACAGTTTGCGTTGCTCTAGCATTTGAGAGTCCCACACCCGATGTAAATTAGAGTTCTGCCAAAAGAAATTTACTTTTACATCATTGCCGCCGCGATCGCTGCCATCACCCGCATGCAGGGGTTGGTGTAAATCACCAATGATGTGCACAACAAAACGTAGCGCTAAGCGTTTTTCTTCAATAGTGGCTGAGTCGCTTTTTAACGTTTTTGTATAGGCTTCAAGTGCAGTAACTGCGTCGCCTTGGCGAGGTGCGCCAACGTCAGCATAACCTTTCCCTTGAGGGACTGTTACATAGTGCCAATGGGTAGATATCTTTTGCCAAAACTCGCTTGGGTTTGAGCGCATTTCATCTGCATAGGTTGAAGCTTCTGCTAGTGAACTGTTTGGCAGAAGCTCTGATAAAGCAGCTTGAGATAGAGGGCTTAAATACTGCTGCGCAATGGCGCCAGTAACCCGATGGCCAGTTTGGCCCCACCCAAAAGCTGGCGACGAAACAAATAACGTAATAAGTGAGCTTAGCGCAACGGCGAAAGTCCTATTTCTCAACGCTGTCATTAATTTTCCTTTGTTCTATTTTTTAAGTGTGTAGTTAGGTTTTAGGGGTATGTTTAGCGGTTTCATAGCCCCATCGTGCCACTAGCGATTGTTCAACGCCGAGGTGATCTAGAATACGGGCTACAACAAAGTCGACCAAATCTTCAATGGTCTTGGGGTTATGATAAAAACCAGGCGCCGCTGGCATTATTGTCGCACCCATTTGTGACAGTTTAAGCATATTTTCCAAATGGATAGAAGAAAGTGGCATTTCTCGAGGTACTAATATCAATTGGCCTCTTTCTTTTAGCACAACATCAGCGGCACGCTCAATTAAGTTATCACTGGCGCCAATGGCAATAGATGAAAGGGTGCCCGTAGAGCAGGGGCATACTACCATTTTAGCTGGTGCGGCTGAGCCTGACGCAACAGGAGAAAACCATTCTTCTTTCCCAAATACTTGCACTTGACCAGGCTTACCGCCGCAATGCTCCATGAAAAAAGCACTGGCGTCTTCAGGTCTAGCGGGAATTTTTATATTTTCTTCTGTAGCCATCACGACTTTGGCGGCAGAAGAAATAAGCACATACACTTGGTAGTCAGCTTTTACTAACGACGTTAATAGCGAGAGTGCGTATGGGGTGCCGGAAGCACCCGTAATAGCTAGGGTAATTTGCTTATCATGTTTCATTTTTCTACCTCGATTGACGGGGTAAGTACGCTTAAAACACGGCTGTGGATGCCTTCAAACCCACCATTGCTCATGATAAGTACATGATCGCCAGGGCGCACTTCGCTTTGCAATACTTTTACAATGCTTTCAACATCATTGAATACGGTGGTGGGCGCTGGGCTATTCTCCGCAGCTTCCTTCAACGACCAGTCTAGCCCTTGAGGTTCATATACATAAACCGCATCAGCGGCTTGCCAAGAATGTGCGAGTGTATTTTTATGCACCCCCATTTTCATAGTGTTAGAGCGAGGCTCAAGTACGGCAAGAATACGGGCATTCCCTACTTTCTTGCGAAGGCCGTCAATAGTGGTGGCAATGGCGGTGGGGTGATGAGCGAAATCATCATAGACGGTTACCGGTTTACCTTCAGCCGCGAGTGTCACCGAGCCCTTTACTTCCATACGCCGTTTAACGTTCTTAAAGCTTGATAGTGCTGCGACAGCGTCGTTAAGGGGAACGCCTGCATGATGAGCCGCGGCAATTGCCATGAGTGCATTATCTACATTGTGCTGGCCTAGTAGCTCCCAATGTACTGTACCGACAACTTGATTGTCGAACAGTACATTGAATTGGCTACCATCTTTATTGATAAGCGCTGCAGACCATTCTTTGCCTAGAGATTGGCGTTGTGTCCAACAACCTTTTTTAAGGGTTTCCTCAATAGCGGGCGTGTGGTTGGGTGTAAGAATAAGGCCATTTTCAGGTACCATGCGCACAAGGTGATGAAACTGAGTTTGAATGGCGGCTAAGTCAGCAAAGATATCGGCATGATCAAACTCTAAGTTATTAATCACCAGCGTTTTAGGACGGTAATGGACAAACTTCGAGCGCTTGTCGAAAAAGGCGCTGTCGTATTCGTCTGCTTCAATGACAAAAAACGGGCTTTCTCCAATACGGGCCGACACGCCAAAGTTTTCAGGCACACCACCAATAAGGTATCCGGGGTTTAATTCGCTGTACTCTAAAATCCACGCCACCATACTGCTGGTGGTGGTTTTGCCGTGAGTACCCGAAACGCCAATTACCCATCTATCTTTTAACAAGTTATCAAGCAACCATTGCGGGCCACTGGTATAAGGTAAGTTTCTGTTGAGTACGTACTCAACCGCTGAATTACCGCGAGACATGGCGTTACCAATAATAACGATGTCAGGAATTGGCTCGAATTGGTCGGTATCGAAGCCTTCGGTAAGCTCGATGCCCAGAGCTTCAAGTTGGGTACTCATGGGTGGATACACGTTGGTATCAGAGCCAGTGACCTTATGGCCCAAGGCTTTCGCAATGGCTGCGATGCCACCCATAAAGCTACCGCAAATACCTAAAATATGTACATGCATAGCGAATTCTCATTTTTTACTGCATTGAATACTGGCTACTTTATCAGAACCGTTGCAGGTTAAATAATGCATTTTCACTCATAATGCCCGCTTTCACTGGTATGTTGTGTAGATTGGCAGCACCTGCCTTATTCCACTTCGATGAATTCACGGTTACAATCAATTTAACAAGCATATAAAGCAGTGCTTGTTGGTAATACAAGAGAAAGCCGGTAAGGAAAGCTGCGCGCCTTGTATTGTCATACCCTACACACTAAAAAAAGGCTTAACTAAGATGAAACGTTTAAATTCCCAGTTGCAAGAAGATGGTGCCCCGCTAGAGCTCATATTGCTTATAAGAACCTTGTTGGCGAGCTGCAAAGAAATTTCATTCCGGGTGAGTCAAGGTGCGCTTGCTGGCGTATTGGGTTCTACGTTGTCAGAAAACGTACAAGGTGAAACACAAAAGAAGTTAGATGTTATCTCTAATCACATTATTAAAGATACGCTTCGCGAGTCGGGCTATGTAAAAGCTATTTCATCGGAAGAAGAAGACGATGTGGTACCGTGCCATCCAGATGGGAAATACCTTGTTAGCTTCGACCCACTAGACGGCTCTTCGAACACAGAAATTAACAGCTTAATTGGTACTATCTTCTCAATTACCCACGCACCTCAGTGGATGGAACCCGATGATCCATCAGCGTTTCTTCAGCCGGGTACACAAATGGTTGCAGCAGGTTACGTGCTTTACGGGCCTTCTACTATGCTTGCCCTTACTACTGGGCGTGGCACACATATTTATACCTTAGATAAAACCCACGGTGGCTTCCTACTTACTCACCCCAATATCCAAGTGCCAGAGCAAACCTCTGAGTACTCTATTAATGCATCGAATCAACGTCATTGGGAACCTGCGATGCAGGAATATATCGCCGACTTAATAGCGGGTAAAGACGGTCCTCGTGAGAAAAATTTCAACATGCGCTGGGTAGCAGCCATGGTGGGCGATATTCATCGCTTGTTATGCCGCGGTGGTATTTTCATGTACCCATACGACAAGCGTGACCCATCTAAACCGGGTAAATTGCGTTTACTTTATGAAGCAAACCCTATGGCATTTTTGATGGAGCAAGCCGGCGGCAAGGCAGAAACAGGCGCCGGTCGTATTCTTGAAGTAATGCCTGAAGAAATACATCAACGCGTGCCATGTATTATTGGTTCTAAAGAAGAAGTAGAAACCTGTTTAAGCTATTACGGTAAAAGTGAATAGAGAAATCGCTAAATAAGGACGGTTTTGGTGGTGATTAGCGCTAAACCGTTTTTATTTTGCCGCCGTCACCGTATACTTAGCGCCAAATTTTTTAAAACATCATTGAAAGGACCTTAGAATGAGCTTGAATGATATTCCTGCGGGCAAGAATTTGCCTGAAGAAGTGAATGTAGTTATCGAAATTCCAGCACACGCTGACCCGGTAAAGTACGAAGTAGACAAAGACTCGGGCGCTATGTTTGTTGACCGTTTCATGGCAACTTGCATGCACTATCCAACTAACTACGGTTACGTGCCTAACACCTTGTCTGAAGACGGTGACCCAGTTGACGTATTGGTAATGACGCCTTTTCCATTGCTTGCGGGTTCGGTAATTCGTTGTCGCCCAATTGGTGTTTTGAACATGACTGATGAGTCAGGTAAAGACGCTAAAGTATTGGCAGTGCCAATCGACAAGCTTTCTACTATTTACCGTAAAGTGCAAGAAACTGAAGACGCACCTGAGTTGCTGCTACAGCAAATCGAGCACTTCTTCTCTCATTACAAAGATCTTGAACCTGGTAAGTGGGTTAAGATTGACGGCTGGGCTGGTTCAGCTGCCGCGAAAGAAGAAATTGTCGCAAGCGTTAAGCGTTTCGAAGCAGAATAATTCACGCTGCTTAGAAGACATGCTAAAAAGGGGTCGGTGCTGGTAAGTACCGGCCCTTTTTATTTAAAGAGCTACCCTTTTTTATTTAAGTGAGTGTTATGTTGAAAGTCATGGGAAAGGCATTGGTCTTAGCCTTAGTCGTATTGCTTCCGTCGTTCTCTGCGTTTAGCGCCCCAGAACCTATTGAAGTATATTGGGAAGATTTGGTACCTGAAGGGTTTAATGAACTAGCGCCTCCCGCCGTTCAGCACAACGGTGAAATGTCGCAGTTGCAGCCTGATGCGCCAGTAGTTGATAAATTTGATGGTAAGCGGGTGAAAATTCCTGGCTTTGTGGTGCCCCTTGAAGGCACACCTGAACTCACGACCGAATTTTTACTAGTGCCTTATTTTGGCGCTTGTATTCACGTGCCGCCGCCTGCGTCTAACCAAATAGTGTACGTAACTTTTGAAGAGGGTATTCCTCTTGATAATATTTACGACGCAATATGGGTAACTGGCGAACTTACCACTGAAGGGTGGAAAGGTGATATTGCGTCAGTAGGCTATCGGCTTAAAGGGGTTGCGATAAGCGCCTTTTAGGCCAGCGTAAGCTCCTTTTAGGCAGGCCAAAGCTCCTCATAGGCTAAGAGTCCCCTTATAGGCATAAATATAGCCTAGCCTTGTGGTGTATAAATTTGTTCTGCGCGATTGAACAGCAGCCACGAGGTTAGAATGTACTTGTCGTTGCTTTTAGGTATTTGCCCACGGTGAGTATGGGTAAAATAAGCAGGAGCAATCACCATTCTGCCTGCTTCAGGCTTTACTGCTCTATCTTGATAATAAAATTCGGTTTCCCCGCCATCTTCCACATCATTTAAGTAAAACATAAACAGCAGAACGCGATGCAAAGCTTCATTATGAGGCGCTTGTGGGTAAACTTCAGAGTGCCAATAAGGGTAACCGCCGTTACCCGCAGTATAGCGCTGGGCATTAATATCGCCAATTCGAAAGAGGTAATTAACCAAATTATGAAGGTTAGGTTTGCCCACTTCTTCAAAGTTATCACCCGTTAGTTTAACGGGCTCGCCGGTTTTTGGATGGCGAACTGTCAACCCTATTGGGCCAACCAAGGCGTAATAGTATTTCTCAATGTACTTAACCAACTGCTCGCCTGTTAACTGCATGACCTGCTTAAATAAGTCAGCAAACTCAGGCTGTTGAGATATAGACACATCAACACTACGCTTCTTATCTAAATCGACACCGCCGCCCGTTTTCCCTTGGGTAAGGTTTGGGCTTTTTTCAAAGCGCTCAATAAGTTGGGTACACAATTCCGGTGATAAAACATCATCAACAACGTCAATTAAATCAGTCATTAGGTAGCGCCTTAAAGTGTGCTTGTAACGTCGCTTTTATATTGTCAGGAATCGGGGCTGAACGCTGCTGCTGATAATCGAAATGTACCATAGTCGTTACTCCCGTTGAGCACAGGTTACCGTCTTGCCAAAGTTCTTGGTACACATCAAATGCACTGTTACCTAAACGGCTAATATACGTTTTTACGGTAACCGTTTTCCCGTAAAAAATTTGCGCAAGAAAATCGACTTTGTAGCTTGCTAAAATAAGCGGCCAGTTCTGTAAATCCATAGTAGGTGTGAACATTCTGAAGATAGGATCGCGAGCGGCTTCAAACCAGCTGACTAACGCGGTGTTGCTCACGTGTTGCAGGGCATCGGTCTCACAAAACCGTACTTCGAATGACATTTCCATAGGGAAGGTTTCAGATGGAGTTACAGCTGACATATCGCCTCTTATTTTAATCGTAATGTGTCCTCACTTTATCACGCTAAATCGGGTTTTTCAGTAATCTGGCGCAATCTGGGTATACATTAGAAAACCAAATTAAGATGAAAAGTGATCCCAGCTTAATTTTAAATTACAATCTGCGCCAAATTTCTGATTAAACAATAATTATGACTGCAATTGGGATTGATTACGGTACCTCAAATTCTGAGGTGGTGTACTTTGATGGCGCTACCCATAGACATATAAAACTCGACCCGTCACTTGAGCAAGGCAATAAAATTCGCTCGTCTGTATTTATATACTTTGAGGATGAACTGCCGCCTCCGCCTGATGCCATGGTGGAAGCTAAAGTGTCGCAGTTGCAGCGTTTAATTAACGAGCAAATAGACAAAGCCAAGCAGGGCTATTACGACGCTAAAGATCCCAAAGAGCAGTCGCGCTATAGCAACCGCATTGAATCGCTTCGTGGTGAATACCATAACCGACCTGCGTTGCAACGTAAGGCTATTCAGCAGCTTATGCACGCAATGTCGCTGGAAGAAATTCCATTATTACGCTTAGTAGAGCATGGCAAGTTTGCCTTCGGTGAAGAGGGATTTAAGCGCTTTTTAAAAATGCCTGATAAAGGCCGGCTTATTTACTCACCTAAAAACTTTCTAGGCGCATCCCTTGATGGCGACCAAAAAAAGGCGTTTATTGGCATTATCGCCAAACAGCTAGCCTACTTTAAACAGTGTGCCGAAACCCAATTAGAAAAGCCTGTTTCATCGGTAGTTATAGGTCGCCCGGTTAAGTTTCACGGTACTCGAGGTGAAGTGGGAAATACCCAAGCCATTCAAATTATGACTGAGGCAGCATCGAATGCTGGTTTTAGTAAAATTAACTTTTTGGATGAGCCAATTGCGGCAGCGTATAAAATTGAGCAGACATTACCCCGCGACACTACCGCACTTATTGTTGATATTGGCGGTGGTACTACAGATATCTGTTGTATTAATCTTTCACCAGAACGTAATAACCAATTAGATAGAAAGCAGGACGTGTTATCGGTAACCGGAAGACGGTTAGGTGGTATGGACTGCGATAAAAGCCTATTGCTGAAAGTCGTTGCGCCTGAAATGGGAATGGGGCTAAAAATGATTAATGGCCTGCCCATTCCTCCTACCTATTACTCAGATATGTGTGCGGTTGATAATATTCCTGCTCTTACTCGGTTCTTCTCAGATGATTATGGCTTAGAGATTTCCCAAACCATGTCAGTAACCAAGAACCCAGAGCAATTAGAGCGTTTGTTGCTAGTGCAAGAAAACAAATTGTCGGCGCGGGTGGTTAATTCGGTAAGAATGGCAAAAGAACTGCTTTCTAGTAAAGATAAGATCACCTTACCGCTACATTACATTGAAGATGATTTTGATGTAAACATTAGTACCGAAGACTTAAAAAGTGCATTAAAGCCTTGGTTAAGCAAGGTAAAAGCGTTAGTGGTGGAATGTTTAGAAAAAAGCAGCGCGGCACCCGAGGTAGTGATGGTTACCGGCGGTATGAGCTTATCACCGATTATTATCGACGCACTGTATGAAGAGCTACTTACCGGGCTACCTCGACTAGAGAATGATGCGTTTAACTCGGTGTGCGAAGGCTTGGCTATTCAAGCATTTAAGTTTTAAAGCGTGGTCAGTTAAGTACCTAAGTATTTAACCGAACTACATAAAAACTACATAAAAAAACGCGCCGACATGGCGCGTTTTTTTGTTTTGATACTAAGCCTTTATGCTCGTCAGCTTAGGCTTGTGCTTCAAGCATCGGCTTTAAGAAGCGGCCGGTATGAGACACTGTAGATTCAGCCACCAACTCAGGCGTACCTTCAGCAATAATTTGACCACCGCCTGAACCACCTTCTGGGCCCAAATCGATGATCCAGTCGGCAGTTTTGACCACATCAAGGTTGTGCTCAATGACTACCACTGTATTGCCATGGTCACGGAGTCGGTGCAGTACGGCGAGCAACTGTTTAATATCATGGAAATGAAGCCCGGTAGTGGGTTCATCTAAAATATACAGCGTTTGGCCAGTATCACGTTTCGACAGTTCTTTAGCTAACTTAACCCGTTGTGCTTCACCGCCTGATAACGTTGTGGCTGCTTGTCCTAAACGAATGTAAGCCAAGCCTACATCTTTTAACGTTTGCAGCTTACGCGCTATCGCGGGGATAGGGTCGAAAAACTCTCGAGCATCTTCTACCGTCATTTCTAGCACTTCATGAATGTTTTTGTCTTTGTATTTTACTTCTAAGGTTTCACGGTTGTAGCGCTTGCCTTGGCATACATCACATGGCACGTATACATCGGGTAAGAAGTGCATTTCTACTTTTATCACACCGTCGCCCTGACACGCTTCACAACGACCGCCTTTCACGTTAAAACTAAAGCGTCCTGGCTTGTAACCGCGAGAGCGTGCTTCCTGCGTTCCGGCGAATATTTCACGAATAGGCGTGAAAATTCCAGCGTAAGTTGCAGGGTTAGAACGGGGCGTTCTGCCAATAGGGCTTTGGTCAATATCGACCACTTTATCGAGCTGATCTAACCCTGTCATTGAGGTATAAGGGGCAGGCTCAGAAGTGGTGGCTTTGTTTAATTCGCAGTGGGCGATTTTATAGAAAGTATCGTTAATAAGGGTCGATTTACCAGAACCAGAAACCCCGGTTACGCAGGTCATCACGCCCATAGGCACTCGCAAGTCTACCGACTTCAAGTTGTTACCTGTGGCGCCTTTTAATTCCAACCATTTATCATCTTTAATGGGTGTGCGAACTTCAGGTATAACTATTTTTTCACGGCCAGATAAGTACTTTCCAGTAAGTGAGTCTTCACTTGCTAGAATGTCTTCAAGCTGACCTTCGGCAATAATCTCTCCGCCATGTACACCGGCTCCAGGGCCAATATCCACGATATAATCGGCTTCACGAATGGCGTCTTCATCATGCTCAACCACCAATACCGTGTTACCTAAATCACGCAAGTGTCTTAGGGTTTTCAATAAGCGTTCGTTGTCTCTTTGGTGAAGCCCAATAGAGGGTTCATCAAGAACATACATTACGCCAACTAGGCCAGCACCAATTTGGCTAGCAAGGCGAATACGCTGTGCTTCACCGCCTGACAAAGTATCGGCGCTGCGCGAAAGGGATAAGTAGTTCAAGCCAACGTTAACCAAAAAGCGTAAACGGTCGAGAATTTCTTTTAGAATTTTCTCTGCAATCTGGGCTTTTTGGCCTGTTAGCGATAAATTTTCGAAAAAGTCGTACGCATCGGCAATAGATTTATCAGCAATGGTGGGCAGAGTTGTGCCTTCTATAAACACATTGCGCGCTTCTACGCGCAGGCGTGTGCCATTACAGCTGCTACAGTGCTGTTGGCTTAAGTATTTAGCAAGCTCTTCACGCACAGCATTAGACTCGGTTTCCCTGTAGCGGCGCTCCATGTTCGGAATAATGCCTTCGAACGGATGCTTACGCTCCATCACGTCGCCGCGTTCGTTTATGTATTTAAATGCGAGTGATTTACCTTTAGAGCCATACAACACAATGTCTTTGTGCTTATCGTCTAACTCGCCGAAAGGGCCAGTAAGATCGAATTCGTAATGGTCGGCAACCGATTGCAACATTTGAAAATAGTAATAGCTACGTTTGTCCCAACCACGAACCGCGCCGCCTGCAAGACTTAACTCGTCGTTACCCACCACACGTGTTGGGTCGAAAAACTGTCTTGTCCCTAAACCATCACAGGTTGGGCACGCCCCAGCAGGGTTGTTGAACGAGAACAATCTAGGCTCTAATTCACTAATACTGTAACCACAGTGTGGGCAGGCGAAGTTAGCTGAAAATACAATTTCTTCAGCATCGCTATTGTCCATGTCGGCTACAAGCGCATTCCCGCCAGCCAACGCTAATGCAGTTTCAAACGATTCTGATAAGCGCAATGCAAGGTCGTCACGCACTTTAAAACGGTCTACTACCACTTCGATAGTATGCTTTTTATGTAAATCTAACGGCGGTGGATCGGACAGGTCACATACATCGCCATCTATTCGCGCACGAATAAAACCTTGGGCAGACAAGTTTTGCAGGGTTTTTAAATGTTCACCTTTACGTTCTTTCACGATAGGCGCCAGCAACATTAATTTGCTGCCTTCTGGCATTGCCAGCACCTTATCTACCATCTGGCTCACGGTTTGTGCGTCTAGCGGCACATCGTGGTCAGGGCATCGTGGCGTGCCAACACGGGCAAACATCAAACGAAGGTAATCGTAAATTTCGGTAATAGTACCCACAGTAGAACGCGGGTTATGCGACGTTGATTTTTGCTCAATGGATATAGCTGGCGACAAACCTTCTATATGATCAACATCAGGTTTTTCCATCATAGACAAAAACTGACGAGCATACGCAGACAACGACTCAACGTAACGACGTTGGCCTTCTGCGTATAGGGTATCGAATGCTAAAGACGATTTACCTGAGCCTGAAAGCCCAGTTATCACTACCAGCTTGTCTCGGGGCAGTGTTAAATCGATATTTTTCAAATTGTGGGTGCGAGCACCGCGTATCTCGATTTTATCCATTGAAGCCTAAGTGCGAAAAAAAGAATCAGTATGCCATAGTCGTCAAGCAAATTGATATTGCATTGCATGATCAAGTTATACTGATTGGCTATCAATGAGATCACCTTAAGATTACATTAATCGATTATTGCGAACGTGGGCAGCTTATCAATATATGCTACACTTCGCGCCCACACTATCTGTCAGACTGATTTAGAGGAACGGTACAGCTTTGAACGCTTTGGAATTGCGCGCCTCGCTAGCGCTTGCATCTGTTTATGTACTTCGCATGCTGGGCTTATTTATGGTGATGCCGGTGTTAGCCGTCGCTGCTATGGATTATTCAGACTACTCGCCTTTCATGGTGGGGTTAGCGGTGGGTGGATACGGTTTAACGCAAGCTGCTTTGCAAATTCCAATGGGTATGATGTCTGACAAATGGGGTCGCAAGCCAGTAATTTTAGCCGGATTGGCTGTATTTGCGTTCGGTAGTTTCGTGGCGGCCAACGCTGATACCATGGCCTGGCTTATCGTTGGTCGCATATTACAAGGAGCAGGTGCTATCGCCGGTGCCATTATGGCATTAGCCACCGACGTTAGCCGTGAAAGCCAAAGAGCAAAAGTACTGGCTGTCATCGGCATTGCTATTGGTTTTTCCTTTTATTTGGCTGTGCTGTTAGGGCCATTAATTGCGAACAATTGGGGGTTGGCTGGTATTTTTGCTATCACCGGTGTGTTAGCCATTGTTTGTATGCCTTTGGTTCAATGGATTGTGCCTAATGGCGAAATACTCAGTAGCGGCGATACGCTACCGCAAAAGGGTCAACTAAAACGCTTGGTGTTCTCTTCACAGCTTTGGCGCTTAAACGTTAGCGTGCTTATTTTGCACATGCTTATCACTTTGCTTTTCGTACAACTGCCCTTAACGTTACTTCATTTTGATATGGCTCTTGATAGTCACTGGACGGTGTACTTACCGGTATTAGGTATTTCGGTGGTGGGTTTGGTGATTATGATGGGGATGGCCCGAGGCCGAACGCCTAAGTCTTATTTGCTCTTTGCCGCTGTACTTATGGGGGCTGCTTTTGCAGCGCTTAGCATGAAAGACCACAGCTGGTGGGTAACCACAGCTGCTATCGTGCTCTTTTTTACCGGATTTAATTACCTAGAAGCTAACTTTCCCGCCCTGGTATCGAGTATTGCGCCAGCGGGGCAAAAAGGTACGGCCATGGGAATTTATGCAAGCTTCCAATTCTTTGGTGCCTTTTTAGGCGGCATGTTATCTGGCGTTGTGACCAATTTCTGGTCGCCTGAAGTGGCGTATCTGGTTGGCGCAATAAGCACGGTACTTTGGCTCTATGTAATTTGGGGGCTAAAGGAAGTGAGTCGCGTTAAGCGTGTCATGATGAATGGTAGCTTCGACGCTTATCAGCAAGACGCGTTAGAGAAAAATATTTCTTTGGTTCCAGGCGTTTTAGAGGTGACTTTAAACAGTCAAAATGGCACGGTATATTTAAAAGTGAATCGAGACTTCGACGCTACCCAAGCTAGAGCGGTAATTGATAGCGCTTAGTAGTAAACATATTGGGCTTTAATTGGCTGAAAAAACGAACGTAAGGAGTGCGACCGTGATAGATTTATCGTCTTTTAAAGGCATCATTTTTGATATGGATGGCACCCTAGTCGATTCAATGTGCAGACATATCAATGCGTGGCAAGTGACTTGTGAAGTGTTTGGCTACCCATTTGATGCTGATTACATTCACAGTTTAGGTGGCGTACCCACGCTCGAAACCGTCGAAATGTTGAACGCACGATACAATAAACAAAATGATACAGCAGAAGTGGCAGGCTTTAAAAAGCGCGCTTCAGAAAAGTTGCTCGATATTCCTAAATTAATTCCAGACACCCTTGCCGTATTTAATCACTACATAAAAAGCCATCCTATTGCCATAGGCACAGGCTCTGACCGACAACATGCCGAGTGGTTATTAGGGCACCACAATATTATCGAGCAATTGAAAGCATTGGTAACTGCAGATGACGTTACTAATGGTAAGCCACACCCAGAAACCTTTCTAATGGCAGCCGAGGTTATGAATGTTGCGCCTGAAGATTGTGTTGTATTTGAGGATACTGAAATGGGTCAGCGGGCAGCATTAGATGCAGGAATGGTATGTGTTATGGTAAAAGACGGTAAGATAGTAAATTCATTGGTTTAAGCGAATACCTAGTCTACAAGGATTGTGATATGACATTTTCGAAAATATTCACTGTGGCTGTTATGTCATTAGGCTTAGCCGCTTGCGCGATTAATGTGACGCCAAGCGCTTTTTTTCATCAAGACAATCACACAAAGCCACTGACCACCACAAAGCTACATGCTGCCATTGAGCAAGACCAAACTTCGGCCGGTATTACTCGCGTAGAGATTGATAATGGGCAAGGCCTCACGTTAAGAGGCGTTGCGGTGTCTTACGCCGATCCCGTTGTTAATATTGTTTTTTACGCCGATAACCGTATGCCGGTGAGTGAAAACAACAGTGTGCTGCATCGCTTAGGCAAGATTCCAGCGAATATTCTTTGGATGGATTATCAAGGTGTGGGTGCCAGTGAGAAATCTGAAAAGCTTAGCATTAACGCTATTAAAGCCGACGCATTGACCGTATTCGATTACGCTGAAGGTATTTTCGATAAGTCGCTGCCCACTATTGTGCATGGTCGAGGCGTAGGCAGTTATTTTGCGAGTTACGTGGCAGCGAACAAACCTATCGGTGGGCTAGTGCTCGATGGGGCGTTTAACGATATATCCGATCTTATCGCGAACATGGTACCTGGGTTTTCTAACTCTTTGACCAGCATGAAACTTCACCCTGAAGTGCACTTAATGCAAATAGCGCCTATTTTGAGACACTACGAAGGCCCATTGTGGCTATTAGTGGGTGAGAAAGACGTTATCACCCCATTTGAAATCAGCAAGCAATTGTTAGCTACTGCCGCTAGTGATGCAAAGTACATTAGTGTTGTACCAGGTGCTACGCATAACGCTACGCTAAAACACGACTTTGCAATAGAAGAATACCAAAGGTTCATCAGCCATATAAGCCCGTAGAATCAAGGTTTATCGCACTTTCAAGCCTGTGGATAAAGTGTGGATCAAGTTGTTGGTAACTCCCTAAGCTTATAAATTTAAAATAAGATCATGATCTGACTAGACTAACTGGTCAGATCACGTTAGCTCAATTAAATCAAGGGCTGTAGCAAGTTTATTTTAGATCGGCTGATAAGTAGATCTTTAACGGTATAAGGATCGCTAGTGGCGGTGCATTGGGGATAAAAGTTTTCGTTAACTGATCAAGCTCGGTAAGTTGTCAAGATCTATCATTCATGAAATTTTCTAACACATAACAACTTACCCTCATAATTTTCATCTATTGATGAAGGTAAGTTCAACGCCATGTATTAGAGTAAGAAAATAGTACGCTAGACCCGTACCACCGAATCACGCTTAACGACTGTAGGGGTGTATTTAAAGGTAAGACCTTCTTCGGGTTTTGCCCCTGCAGCATATTTCAGCGCTAGCTCTGCGGCTTTAGCAGCCATCATTTCTATTGGATAACGCAAGGTTGTCAATTTAGGTCGGCAATATTTAGCTAATAGCACATCATCATAGCCCATCACCGACACTTGCTCGGGGACTGCAATGCCATGGTCTTGTAACATGGTCATTGCACCAGACGCCATCGCATCATTATAGGCAAGCACCGCAGTAAATTCAGCGCCAGTAGCGAGTAAGTTCTGCATGGCTAATTCACCACCTTCTTGATCTGGGGTCGCATACTCAATCATGCTTTCAGGTAAGGTAAGCTTGGCTGCTTCGACAGCGGTTACGATGCCTTCTAACCTGTGATTAGGGTCATCAATGCGGTATTGACTACTTATTACCGCCAAACTTTTATGTCCTTGGTTGATCGCGTGTTCAGCCATCAGGCGTCCACCAGTTACGTTATCTAACCAAACGCAACGATTAGCAATTTCAGGGATATAGCGGTTGATTAGTACAAAGCCCGGTACTTGCTTAGCAAAGTCGATAAGGCTTTTATCATCCAATGCTTTGCTGTGAACCACCATGGCTTCAACGCGGTGTTCCAGCAAAATTTCGATAGCCCGAAGTTCGGTTTCTTTTTCTATAGAGCCCGCACTTAATAGAATTTGAACGTTATTCTTACGAGTAACGGTTTCTACACCATGGGCAAGCATAGCGAAAAAAGGGTCGTGAAGTTCAGCCAACACTACGCCTAACGACGCACTGCGCTTAGTCACCAAAGCTCTGGCATTCGCATTGGGTCTATAACCCATTTCTTCCATGATGAGTTTTACCCGTTGACGAGTATCTTTGCCAACTTTAGGGCCGTTATTTATAACGCGAGAAACGGTAGCAAGCGATACACCTGCAGCCTGAGCAATGTCTTTAATCGTAGCCATACAGAAAAATTAGCAATTATTATTAGGTTATAGAAGTGAAGACACGCAGTTTAGATTGGCCGGTAAGCACTTTTGCTACTCAATTTAGCCAAATTGGCTGCAACTATCCTCTGTTATGGCGTACAGCGTACAGTATATTTACAAAAAAACATAAAAATGTTGTGCGAAATAGCACTATAAACGGAGTAAGAAAACGTATACCCTCCTTGCTGTTGAGGTCGTGCCAGCCTGTAAATTAAAAAATGGTAATCTTCATTTCTTGCAAAAAAGGTTAATGCATTGTTATGAAAGTTGAAGCGTCTGATTTTGGTGTCGTTGATGGTGAGAAAGTCACCCTTTATATGTTAAGTAATTCACAAGGTATGCAGGCAAAAATTTTGAATTATGGCGGCATAATTCACGAATTAAATGTGCCAGATGACCAAGGTAAGCTTCATGCTTGCGTGCAGTCATATTCAACCATAGATGGCTATGTAGACGATCCCAGTTATAGAAATGCAATTGTAGGGCGTTTTGCTAACCGCATTGGGCATGGAAAGTTCACGTTGGAAGGCACTGAGTATCATCTCGATAAAAATGGAGGTGAACACAACTTGCACGGCGGTATTCCAGGATTCCACAAAAAAATGTGGGAAGCTAAGGCAGAAACGCATGCAGACAGTGTTTCGTTATCTTTAAGCTTGCGTAGCCCCGATGGCGAGGGAGGTTTTCCTGGCAACGTAAACGTTGAGGCTGTTTATACCCTAAATGATTCTAATACGTTATCGCTTTCATTAAACGCTACCACCGACAAAGCGACCCCTTTCAGCCTCACCCAGCATGCTTATTTTACGCTAAGTAAAGATAAAACAGTGGGAAGCACCTTTGTGCAAATAGACGCAAAGAAGGTTACCGATGCAGACAATACCCTGTTGCCAACAGGCAAACTTGTAGAAGTAGCAGATACGCCGTTCGACTTTAGTGCACTAACGCGGGTGAACGAAAACAGCGCGAAATCACATGATTTGTATAATTTAGTGGGTGGATACGATCATAACTTCGTACTAAATGAAGCGGTTGCTGGAAAACCTCAGGCTCAAGTTTTTGCTGAAGATACACACCTGCAAATGGATTTATACACCGACTTGCCGGGTATTCAGTTTTACACTGGAAGTTTAGAAACTGATAGTCAGCTTGGCGCATTATGCTTAGAGCCTCAGCACTTCCCTGACGCACCAAATAAGCCACAGTTTCCTGATTGCATCATTTATCCGGAAAAACCCTTTAACGCTGAAATTCGGTATCAATTTAAACTGAATTAAACGAAAAATAGTACATGTGAATTGTTAATTTATTTAACAATACATTATCTTTATTCGATAATTGATAATCGGTTGCCCTTACTATATCATTGAGGGTAAACGTTTAACCTATTGGTTTAATTACACCCCCTCCACGCAAGGTATTTTTAGTGAAGGTGTGGCGAAATTGCAACAAAAGCCAAGTAAATAGTGAGAGAAATTATGGGCAAGCCCTTCGACCCAACTGACGATCCACATCGCCGTTACAACCCATTACTAGGCGAATGGGTTCTAGTGTCGCCACATCGCGCTAAGCGCCCTTGGCAGGGACAATCTGAAGAGCCTTCAAACGAGCAAAAGCCCTCATACGATCCCACTTGCTATTTATGCCCAGGAAATACGCGGGTAAACGGTGAAGTGAACCCAAACTACACGGGCACATTTGTTTTTGAAAATGATTTTGCCGCATTGAAAAAAGACACAGAACAAGCCAGTGAAAAAAGTGGGTTGTTCCAATTTGAAACCGAGCAAGGTTGCAGCCGTGTTATCTGCTTCTCTCCCGATCACAGCAAAACGTTGCCAGAACTTACCGACGATGAACGTGCCGATGTGGTGAATTGTTGGAAAGCACAAACCGAAGAACTGGGCAAAGCATTTACCTGGGTTCAAGTGTTTGAAAATAAGGGCTCTGCAATGGGATGTTCAAACCCGCATCCTCACGGTCAAGTATGGGCGCAGCAGCATTTACCTTCAGACCCGGCTAAAAAGCTGATTCAACTAGGTCAATACTATGCAGAAAACCAACGCCCTATGTTGCTCGATTACGCCGAACAAGAAGTGGAAAAGCAAGAGCGGGTGGTTTGTCAAAACGATGACTGGGTTGTCGTTGTACCGTACTGGGCTGCTTGGCCTTTTGAAACCCTATTGCTTCCCCGTTTCAATGTGCAATCTCTACACAACATAACCGATGCGCAATCTTACTCGTTGGCGCAAATTATTGGTGATATCACCAGCCGCTACGACAACTTATTTGAAACGTCATTTCCTTATTCAATGGGCTGGCATAGTGCGCCATTCGATAACCAAACGCACCCAGAATGGACTGTACACGCCCATTTCTTCCCGCCACTTTTACGCTCAGCAAGTGTACGTAAATTTATGGTTGGCTACGAAATGATGGCTGAAGCTCAGCGTGATCTTACGCCAGAGCAAGCTGCAGACCGATTAAAAGCACTGCCTGTAGTGCATTATAAGAAACGCGAGAATACCCATGGATAACCAGTTACTGTCATCAGAATTTATACGTTGTTTCGGTACTGAGCCTACGCTCATCGCCCACGCCCCGGGGCGAGTGAACCTAATCGGTGAGCATACCGACTACAACGAAGGATTTGTGTTTCCAGCTGCCATTAACTTTGGTACTTGGGTAGCTGCGTCCAAACGTGATGACAACGATATCGTTGTGACAGCGCTTGATTATGAAAATCAGCAAAACCAGTTTTCACTTGCTGACATTCAGTATGACGATAATCAAGGCTGGGCGAACTATGTGCGTGGCGTGATTAAAGTCCTTAAAGATGCCTTACCTGATTTCGCTGGTGCCAATCTTGTCGTTACTGGCAACGTGCCACAAGGCGCAGGCTTAAGTTCATCTGCGTCTTTTGAAATTGCCATTTTGAAAGCGCTTAGCGCACTATATGAATTACCGCTAGACGGTGTTCAAGCGGCCTTACTTGGTCAGAAAGCTGAAAACACCTTTGTGGGCTGTTCGTGCGGCATTATGGATCAATTGGTCTCGGCCATGGGGCACGAAGGAAGTGCAATGTTGCTTGATTGCCAATCACTGGCGATTGAACATTCTCCGCTTCCGTCGTCACATCAAATCGTCATTATTAACTCAAATGTAAAACGTGGTTTGGTAGATAGCGAATACAACTTGCGCCGTGAACAATGTGAACAAAGCGCTTCGTTATTAAGCGTTCCGTCGTTACGTGAAGCGACTATTGAAATGCTGGAAACCGCTAAGCCTCATATGCCTGAAGTGGTTTATCGCCGAGCTCGTCATATTATTACTGAAAATGCTCGTACATTAAGTGCAAGTGAAGCGTTGAAGGTAGGTGATATCACTACGGTGAGTGAGGCGATGGCAGAGTCGCATGTTTCTATGCGCGACGACTTTGAAATTACTGTACCGCCCATTGACTACCTTGTTGAAATTATTGGTGAAGTATTAGGTGAAACCGGTGGCGTTCGCATGACTGGCGGTGGTTTTGGCGGCTGCGTTGTGGCGTTAGTTCAAACCGATTCTGTCGATGCGGTTAAGCAAGTGGTTGCTGATAAGTACTTTGATGAGACTGGCTACACAGCCGATATATATGTATGCACTGCCACTCAAGGTGCATTTGCTTAAACATTATATGTAATACACAAGATTCCCGTTAACAATTGATTGTGCCCCTTGCGTTGTTTTGAATTTCAAAACAACGCTTTTTTTTGCCTTAAATTTACAATTCTTGTTCATCTAAGTTAATGAAATGTGATATTAATGATGCGCTTTTTGGCAAAGTCATAAAGAAAGTCATGGTGTGGACTTTAACTTTTACAAAAATAATAAAACCAATAGCCTTCATCGACCCTGCATCGAGAAAATTCGCACCGCAAAACTAAAATAATCGTTGGGAAAAACTATGAAATTAGCATCGTTAGATATCACAGTGTTTGTGATCTATGTGGTGGCGCTTATCGGCATCGCATGGTGGGTATCAAGGGAAAAGCAGGGGCACGAAAAAGATACGAACGACTACTTCTTAGCAGGCTCTAGCTTGCCGTGGTGGGCAATAGGGGCCTCGCTAATTGCAGCAAATATATCGGCAGAGCAGATCATTGGTATGTCAGGCTCTGGCTATCAGCTAGGTTTAGCTATTGCCTCTTATGAGTGGATGGCAGCCATCACACTTATTATTGTAGGAAAATACTTTTTACCTATTTTCTTAAAGCACAAAATATATACCATGCCGCAGTTCTTAGAGCAGCGTTACGACCATCGAGTGCGTAAAGTCATGGCAGTATTTTGGTTAGGGGTTTACGTATTTGTAAACTTAACCGCAGTCTTGTGGTTGGGCGCTTTAGCCATTAACACCATTGCTGGTGTGGACATGGTTTACGGCATGATATTCCTAGGTGCTTTCTCGCTAGCTTATTCGTTATACGGCGGGCTAAAAGCTGTGGCACTTACCGATATTATACAAGTGGTGCTATTAATATTCGGCGGCCTGTTTTTGTCTTACACCGCGCTTAATTTAATCAGTGGCGGTAATGGCCCCATTCAAGGTTTTATCGACCTTAGCAACCAGCTACCTGAAAAATTCGATATGATTTTATCGAAAGATAATCCGCATTATATGGACTTGCCGGGCATTTCCGTACTCATTGGTGGTATGTGGATAATGAACCTGTCGTACTGGGGCTTTAACCAATACATTATTCAGCGCACATTGGCGGCGAAAAGCCTACAAGAAGCCCAAAAAGGGATTGCGTTTGCTGCATTCCTTAAACTGTTAATGCCATTGATTGTGGTGTTACCAGGCATTGCGGCAGTGCTATTAGTGCCAGAACTTTCAAAGCCTGATCAAGCCTACCCATCACTAATGAGCATGATGCCAGTAGGGTTGAAAGGGGTTATTTTTGCCGCGTTAGTAGCAGCTATTGTGTCGTCGTTAGCCTCGATGACCAACAGTGTATCGACCATTTTCACTATGGATTTATATAAAGACAAACGCCCAAATGAAAGCCAACATCACTATGTGAAAGTAGGGCGTATAGTGAGCTTTGTATCACTTATTATTGCCATGGTTACGGCAAAACCGCTACTGGGGAATTTCGACCAAGCCTTTCAATATATCCAAGAGTTTACTGGCTTCTTTACGCCAGGTATTTGCGCCTTGTTTGTATTGGGCATGTTCTGGAAGAAGACCACTGCAACCGGTGGACTGTGTGCGGCACTAGGTTCGTTTGTACTTAGTATTGTATTCCGTCAATTCTGGCCTGAACTGCCATTTATTGACCGTGTTGGAATTGTGTTCTTACTTTGTGTTTCTGTGGCTATTATCGTGTCGCTTGCAGAGAAAAAAGGTGTACATGAAAATGCGGTAGATTTAGACGAGGTCGAATTCGCTACAACGAAAGGGTTCAATATTGCCGCTTTCGCCGTGGTGTGTTTGCTTATCGCCTTCTATGGGGCTTGGTGGTAAAAATAATTGGTGGAAAAGAGTAATGGTATAGGCGCTTATTCTAGTAAGCGCCTAAGAAAACCATGCGAAAGTTCAGCCGACAAGCGATGAAAATTTTGATAGCGTTCAAATTTGAAAGCGCGCGGGAGAGAAAAAACTTAATTTCTCTCGTTCAAAATAAGATATACTAACCGGCTAATATCGATGAAACTTTCGCACTTGTTGTTGTCACAAAGTGATAGAGCAGCAAGGCACTAAATACGTTACAGGAGACACCAATGGCAACGAAAGGCGTTAACAAGGTCATACTTGTGGGAAATCTAGGTAATGATCCTGAAGTACGATACATGCCTAACGGTAACGCCGTTGCGAACCTAAGCTTGGCTACCAGCGAAAGCTGGAAAGATCCGCAAGGCCAAATGCAGGAACGCACTGAGTGGCACCGCCTTACTATGTACCGTCGCTTAGCAGAAATTGCCGGAGAATATCTGAAAAAGGGTTCTCAAATTTACGTTGAAGGTAAATTGCAAACGCGTAAGTGGCAAGATCAGTCAGGCCAAGACCGTTACACTACAGAAATCATTGTAGACCAAATGCAAATGCTTGGTGGTCGCGGTGGTGAAGGTGGCGGTGGTAATGCGGGTGGCGGTTATCAACGCCCTCAGAATAACCAGCAAGGTGGATACCAGCAACAAGGTGGTCAAAGCCAAGGTGGTTATCAGCAGCAAGGCGGCCAAAATCAAGGTGGTCAAAACCAAGGCGGTTACCAACAACAAGCGCCTAATCAAGGCGGTGGTCAGTCACAGCCTAAGCAGCCTCCAATGGCAGAGCCAGACTTTGATTTTGATGATGATATTCCGTTTTAAATTCTGATAAAGCTTTTTTGTAAATCAAAAATAGATACTAAGCCCTTATTTTAAGGGCTTTTTTTTGTTCTAAATTAATCGATTAGTAGCTAATTAGCTCGTTGTGAAGCGCGATATTTATCAGACAAATTTAAAGGGGCACTGATATAAGAAATCTCTTATCGACAATTAACGCAAGATACGGCAGCATAACTTAAAAAATAAACAGTTGAACGCACGCGTTTGGTTGGAATTTGTATCAACAAGGAAGAATGGGATGGCAGTATATATCCGAGTGTTCGTTATCTTTTTGAGTTTCTTTTCGATAACTAACGCAAGTGCAGAAACGACGAGTATAGGTCCCGATGCCGAGACTTTATTAGCACTCAAAACAGAGGCTACAGAATATGCAGACAGCGGGGCGGTAATACTCAGTCGCAGAACCGAAATTACGGTCGACGAGCAACGTTTAGAGTCCACCAAATATTACCGTGCTATCTATATTGCAAGCGAAGAGGCGGTATCCGACTATTCAAAATTAGTTAACTCGTTCAATGCTTATTATCACACTAGCAGTATCGATTTTGCTCGGGTAATTGCTGCCGACGGTCAAATTTTCAATATGCAAGATGATGCTATCTCTGAAGTGTCAGCTAATAATGACGATTACCTTGATGATATGAAGCGTATTGAGTTCGCTGTACCTCAGTTAAAAGTCGGTAATATTATCGAGTACCAAATTGACGAGAAGCAGACGAAAGCGATTATAGATGGTGAATGGTTCACCGGCATTCGCTTTAATCACGTAAAATTTTTACCGCAAAAAAACTGGGTGAGAATCGATCCTATTCTGTCCTCGTTAACCACACTCACTATTCCAAACACCGTTGATTTATATATCGAAAATCGAAACACAGATTTGTCTCCGCTTGTGACAAAAAGTGGAAGCACAACGCAGTACGAGTGGAAAATGGATAAGCTAGAAGGCATAGAAATTGAGTCTGGCATGCCGCCTATCGATGAAACCTTACCTCTCGTTTACGTCTCTACGATGAACAATTGGAAAACAGTAGATGATTGGTACTGGGACTTATTCAAGCCAAGCTTGATGCCAGCAGATAATGTTACCGCGTTAGCGAATGAACTGTTTAGTGATCAGGACACCCAGACCGATAAAGTAAAAGCGGTGTTTGATTACATGCAAAAAAATGTTCGTTATATAGGTGCGCATGTTAACCGTGGGGGCTATCAGCCTCATACTGCGCAAGAAGTGCTGCAGAACGCCTATGGTGACTGTAAAGACCAAACAACTCTTATTGTGGCGCTACTCAACGAAGCCGGTATAAAAGCGTCACCAGCACTAGTAAATACCTACAATGGAAGTGTTGTATTTGACGATTTACCAGCACTTAACTTTAACCATATGATCACTTACGTTACCACGGATGAAGGTAGTTATTGGCTAGATACCAGTGGCCAAACGGGCACTTTCCCAGGGTTAAGTGCCATGCTTGGGGGCAAACGTACATTTGTGGTAACGGGCAGCGCGGGTGAGCTAGTAGAAGTTCCCCATGTTCAACCTGAAGAGAATGTGGCAAAAGTGGGGGTTGATTATTCGCTGAATGATTCTGCATTAGGCGCATCAGTAAAGATGAGTTTTGACGGTCAGGTAGAAACGAACCTTCGTAATTATTATCAATTTTCGCCAGAAAAGCGCGCTGTAGTAGAGCAACTTCTGTCGCCATTTGTTCACGATAATCGAGTAACGTCGTTTACCGCAACGGATCCCGCAGACTCGGCTACACCTTTTGAAATAGAGGGAAAGTTTGTAGATTTACTCTCTATTACTGAAGATATTTCTCGTTTTCATTACAGCATGAACTATGCGCAAATTTTGAAAGTCTTTACCGGTTTTTCCATTATGGAACCTGTATCTGAGCGCGACCAAGACCTTTATATACAAATACCCATTACGGTAGAACTTTCTATTACCTATCCAGCTCCATGGCCGGATGCTGAGCTAGTGCAAAATGGCCCTGCCAGCAATTATCAAAACCAATTTTTTGAAATAACACATACTGCGCAGCCTAGTGATAACGAAGTAATAAGTACCTCAAAATTCGTACTGTATGCGCAAACCATACCGGTTGAAGAATACGCAGCCTTTTTTAATGCTATTGATGCCTTTCAAAAAGGCAGCGAGAGTATGTTCGTATACGACAAGGTCATGGCAACATCACCGCAAAGCCACGCAACGTTATCTATAGAAGAGCAAATAGCGCACTCGCGCGCCCTGCTTGATAGTGGACACTTTGACGAGGCGTTAGAATACGTAAGCGAACTTGCTAATAGCAATAAAGACAATGGAGAAGTGCAGTATTTATTGGGTATTGTGCATGGTTTCAATGGTAAAGACGCTCTGTCTGAAGCGGCGTTTGAGCGTGCTGAGTCTCTTGGCTACCAGTATTAGTACATAAAGGATTATTAGATGATGTTTTACCGAATTGTACTACTTGCTAGCGTGATATTACTGAGCGGCTGCGAATCTACTTCAACCCAGAATGCAGATGCCTCGCCTGAACTCGTCGGTTTAGAGCAGCAGGTTGAGCGTTACCCAAATGATTCTCAGGCATTGCGTAATTTGATTGAGTACCAGTTAAAAGCGTTTGACCGAGAGCCAGATTATGACTTATTGAATAAGCTGCAAAGTAATTTGCAACAAGGCATAAAACAAGCGCCTAACGATCGCTATTTTGCTTTTCACTATTATCGATTGAATTTGCAATTGGCATTTGTAGAGCAAGAGTACGACGAACAAAAGTGGCAAGCGTTTTATACACAGCACCCGTTTTTAAGTACATTAGACATTGCGCCGCCGGTGTATGTTTCATACTTACTCGAGCAACCCCAAGATGAAAAAATGTTAGCGGCGTTAAAGCAAACGGTTCGTGACAATCCATTTTTTATGAATGGGGCTTTAGAGTTAGCTTATTATTATTATGATCAGGAACAGCTCGAATTAGCCATTTACATTGTTGAGGCGGCGCGAAAGCGAGATGATAGTAATCCTGATGCAAAGTCGGACTGGGTGCTTTATCAAACGGAATACGCACTTAATAATATGTGTGATACGGGCACTTATAAACCATTAGACGATATCATTACCGAAAGCCGTCTTTTGACGCAGTCTTTTCCTAATGATCCATTTCATTTTAATTTACTCGCGGAATTATTCCGTATCAGCAATAAAACCACGTTGGCCGTCTATACCGCACAAAAAGCGGCTAAATTAGATCCTAGCTATCAGAGTTATTTAAATGAAATGTATTTATGGGATACCAAAATCGATAAAGTCATCGACTATGAGATAACTGATGTTGATAGCAAAGCAGAGATTTTACTTACCCAAATTTACGCAAATATTGCGGCGGGGAATTGGGATAAAGTAGGTAATCTTGCTAGTCGTTATAGTCAAGCTGATGAGGCTCGAATCTATGGGGTACTTTATGGTGCGTATGGCTATAGAATGCAGGGTAATAGCCAAGAAAGTCGTGAGTTATTAAACTTTGCCTCTGAGCAACTTGAATTGGACGATTGGCAAAAAGGGATGCTTAACTTTGCCAAAGGCAGTATTGATGAAACGCAATTGATGGCACTGGCGAGTGATCGCTGCGAACAGTCTGAAGCTTTATTCATTGCAGCCTTAAATCACATAGAAAACGACAACGCTGAACTTGCAGACACCTACTGGCAGCGTATTTACGACCTTGATATACGAACGTTTTTTGAATTTGCAGTAGCAAAAAATAAAATCAAAGCAGCAAGTAAATAATAGTACTCGACTTGAACCAAAGTAAGGGGGCACCCGCAAGGTATCCCCAATATCATTAAAGAAACGGTTAAGAACCATTTAGGTGATTGTTTAAACCGTAGAGATATATTTTTCAATTAATCTATCAAACGAGCTTTTTTGCAGGGGCTTAATAATGTAACCCTTTGCCCCTTTTTGCATCGCTTTAGTCACTGTAGCTTTATGCTTATCCCCTGATAGCATGATAATAGGAGTATCGGCGTTTAGGCTTTGCTGAGAGCCCGCTTGGCCTACAATGTAGATGCCGTTAGTGTCTGGTAAATTCACATCCATCAGCACAAGGTCGTACTTTTTGGTGGATAAAGAAGCGAAGGCTTGCCTGCCTGTAGAAACGGCATCGCAATGCATCTTATATTTATCAATCAACCGCTTGGTTAGCTGAAGGCTAATAATGTCATCCTCAACCACGAGGATAGATGGCACATCGTTCTTTTTTTCCAGTATTTTTTCGGGGTCGATATCTTGGTTATATAGTCTGTTAAAGGCGTAGCCTTTGTCTTTTTCTGCGGTGCTTGTGCTTGCTTCAGTACTCGCATCTGTTGTTGCTTCTTCAGCACCAGTATTTGACGTTAATTCTGCCGTTTTTAAATCGAGGGTTTTTTCTAATAAGCTAATCGCCCTCGCTTGAAGTTTTATTAACTCTGGGCGAATTTGGTCTGCCTTCATTTTAGATAAGGTTTCTTGTAACTTGGCAATATCAAGATCTACGGATTGCTCCATTTCTACCCGTGTTACTGCTCGTTCTAATGCGTTTTCAATTTCTACAATAGAGCTTTCGAACTCCGACTGTAATTGGTTTTTGTAGTCTAGACCTTGTTTTAACGCATGTTTTATTTTGTCATCAAAATGGTCGATTTTGCTGAAATAGGTTTGTTGAGCAAGCATTTCTCTGTCTTGAACATGCACTCCTAGTTCGCTAAATAAATGTTCGCAAATTAATATAATGCGATGTAATTCATACACAGGTCTGGCGACCATGTAGTCGTCTATAATTCCTGCCGCATGCGCTTCATAGGCTTCTTTCTCATACTGACGAGGAATTAAACTAACAATTTTATGGTTACATAAGCGATATGTCTTCAACGCCTCAAGGGTTCGGTAATAGGTAAAAAGGCTTTTCTCCAATGAGTCGCCTGTAAGCAGAATGACTTTGGGTTTAGCATCAGTAAGAAGCTTGCATAAATCTTTCAGCGAATGGCAAGTTGCGTAATCGTCAAAGTGCGCTTTTACCATCTCGATAATGATTTCATCACTTTGAGGATCTGTAATATAGAGAACTATTTGAGCTTCACTTGAGTGAGTCATGATTTTCCAAATATTTCCTTAAATGGGCTAGAAGCTCTTCAATACCCTCTTTCATTGCTTCCCAATCTGCCACTCTGGGCGCGTCTATTGAATCGCTGTTAGCTGCATTTTCAACAATTTCGCATTTCTGGCTTAAACGATAGGCACCAACTGTCCTCGTACTACTTTTCAATTTATGGGCAAATTTTGCCAAGCCTTTCCAATCCTTCGCTTTGGCTAAACGGCACATTTTGGGGAAATCGCGTGTTAGATTACTTTGATACGAGTATAAATAGTCATACTCCTCAACGGCGCTTATATTCCCTGTCATTTCGATGAGGGCTGAAATATCGAAAACGCTTGTGGGATCAATACTGCTACTCACTTCACTACTGTCATAGAAAAAGTCATCATCAAATATACATTCATGTAAACCAGCTTCGTCTGTAATAGCTGTAGATGTTGCCAACTGTCCCTTTTGTTCTAATTCACTGTCTAGGCGACGTGTTAAGTCTGCTAATGTTTGTAATGTGAGTGGCTTCATTAAAATGCGATCTACCCCAACGTCATTACAAAGCGTTTGGCATTGTTTTGAGTTATCGGCAGTCAGAATTAACATAATCGCGGGTGGTCTTTGCTCACTTTCCTCTATATCTCGCAAAATCCCGATAAGCTCCCCACCTGTAATAACAGGCATTTGATAATCACTAATTACTACGTTAAATGTCTGCTGCTCAAAGAAAATAATGGCCTCTTCTGCTGACATCGCAAAGAAAGCCTTAATATTCAGAGTGTCAAATTGCTTTTTAAGTACATAGATATTATCGATATTATCTTCCACCACTAAGATACGCAGACGGTCGGAAATATTGTCAGGCTGTAAGTGCCTAACGCTAGATGATGCAGGCGGCGAAGTAGATGAAATTAGGTTGATTAGTTCACCCAATTTAAGTGGCACTAGATGGATTTGGTTAATGTTAACAGGGTCATATTGGTTTATATTGTCTACCAGAAGCGCAGTTTGGCCCAATGGCAGATTGGAGATGTTGTCTTGTAAAGACAATTCAGAGTCGAGCAAAGCAAACTCGTGTACCTTGGTAGCATCAAGCAAATAGATATGGTTTGATTGTGCTTGCTCTGGCAAGGTGTTTATTAATTGGGTTTTAAAAAGTAGTCGTTGTTCGTATCGTTTAAGGTCATAAAAAAAAGTGGCGTTGTTGGTTACAAACGTATAATTATCTAAATGTGCTGGTACCGATTCTATTTCCGGCGCTGAACAGGCTTCTAACGGTAATTGCACTACAAACGTTGAGCCTTTCCCTAACTCACTCTCAACGTAGATATGGCCGCCCATCAACTGAACAACTTTTTGACAAATACTCAACCCCAATCCTGTGCCACCGAAGGTTTTATGAATTTCTTCATTCGCTTGGGTGAAACGGTCAAAAATAGTGTGTATTTTAGCGGCCTCAATACCAATACCATTATCGATAACGTGGAAATGAATGTAATTCGTTAATTCATCTTTCAACACTTCCAAACGTAGTGTGGCATTCAACGTTCGATTAAATTTAAGCCCATTGCTTAACAAGTTTGTGAGAACTTGCATGAGGCGCAATTCGTCGACTTTAATCAGGCTCGGAATAATCGGGTCGATAAATAACGTAAGTTCAACACTTTGTTGTTTCGCTTGCCCATATAAGTGACCGATCAATTCCTCACATAGTGTCCTCAAGTTAATTTCTGATGGCGAAAGTTGAACCATGTTGGCATCAAACTTGGTGAAGTCTAATACATCATTGATGAGGTTCAGGAGAGAGTTTGCACTTTTCGATAATCTTCCTAAAAGCTCATTCCCTTTAAGATCTTTTTGATGCTCACATAAATCTAGCAAACCAATAATACCGTTTAATGGTGTGCGAACCTCGTGACTCATTGCCGCCATAAAATTACTTTTTGCATTGCTAAGAACATGCGCTTCGTTAAATGCGCTTTCAAGCTGCTCATTAAGGCCTTTAATCTGAGATTCATTAATGATGAGACCTACCCGCCCGTCTGTGAAGGTTAAATTGTCGCGATATTCATAAAATTGCCCGTCAGGAGAGGTGAACGATAAAGATAGCTCCTGTTTACTGCTAAATTTGCGCCTCAAAAATCGATAGGTTAATGCCTGAAGACGTTTGTCCCGTTGCGCGAAGTAGACGCTGAAATCTTTAAGAATGGTATCTAGTGGCACACCGTTTAAACTTTTATTCGTACTAAAAGGAAATATCTTTTGGAATTGTTCATTAACAAGGTCGATTTTTCCTTCGCTAAAAATTATAGCCGCATCGGGGATCTGATCGATGGCCGTTACAAGGTTATAGTATCTCTTAGCTAGCGCCGAAGGCTTCGACCGAGCAATTTTAACCAGTGTTCTTCCATGCTCCATTGGCATGGCAGTACACAGTTTTTCTTCCCCTTCAATGACACAAAAAGCGAGTTCTTGCTCGCGGTTTAATAAAGGCATTATTGCGTCCATAATAATCGGCAAGTTAGAAGACAGAACCTTGCTGTCCTTTAATTTATTATTTGAAGCAAGAATGTCAAAGTCGTTATTTACCACAAGCACGGGATGGTAAAACAGATTAATCAGGCTCTGAGTCTTTTTAAGGTCTTTATTAATTTCAATATCTTTAATAGTCATGAAAAGGTGGTCTATTATTAAAATAACGCCAATCAGGCGTGATAAAAGCCATGATTAAAAAATTGTTAAATAAGAAATCACCAACTAATTCTGAGCTCAATTTTTAGCGAATTCAGTTTGGCTCATAACAATTTTACTGTAGATGACAATAGCGATAATTGCGAAATTAGTGGTTAGAAAACGTTATGAAGAATGGAAAGTGAACTTACTAATACATAGCTATCGTCAGTGGTTAATGCGTTTTTGACGCGACCTGATTAGAGCGTATTTCTAAGGGCTGGCGTTTCAGCGGTAGCCTATAAGACTTATGGAGTAGCTAACAGTGAAGGATGTGTTAACTGCAAGGCAGCTTGTGTTCAATGAAGACCACGAAGTATTTGCTTGCGAATTTTTGTGCTTGGGCGAAGCAGATTCCGACATACTCTCTCACCCGCAGGTGGGGCTACTACAAGAGGGAATGACCAGCGAGTTATTAGCAAGTGTATGCGAGAGTATTGCGAAAAGCGATAGGCACCTAAATGTGCCTATATTCATCAATATCGATCAGGATTTTCTAAGTGAAACCGACAGCCTTTTACCGGTAAAACCAAACATTATTCTCGAGATGCTCGCCACAGTAGAACCCACAGATTATAATCTCAAACGAATTCGACAATTGAGGCGTAGAGGTTTCAACTTTGCGCTGAGTGAATACGCATTCGACCCTTCTAAATCGATGTTCTTTAAATACATCAAAGTGATTAAAGTTGATGTGTTAAATGTGACTCAAGCACAGCTTAGAAAAAGCATCCCAATATTAAAAAAATCAAAGTGTTTAATATTGGCAGAACATGTGGACAACCAAGCGGTATATGAAAATTGTAAAGCATTAGGGTTCGATCTTTTTCAGGGAGATTTCCTTGAAAACCCGTTTATTATTGATGGTAAGAAAATAAGCGCAAAGCAACATAATGCTTTAAACCTAGTCTCTGAACTCAGCAGAAGTGATATTGAAGTTGATAGCGTCGCAGATATGATTTCTCTTGATCCTGTCCTGACAACGAAGATTTTACTTTTAATAAACTGTCCTCTTTATCAACTTGTTCGTGATGTTAACAGCGTTAGAGAAGCTGTGGTGATATTGGGGCTGAAAGTCGTCAAGCAATGGGCAATCATCATGTCTTTGATGTCTGTCTCAACGAGCCCTACCGAATTATTTCGAACATTATTAACAAGAGCGAAAACCCTTGAACGTATTGCGCTGCATAAACAGAATGAGCAAGATGCGATTAACCCATCAGAATGCTTTTTAGTGGGCTTACTTTCAGGCGCAGATGCAATTTTTGAAGTTGGAATAGAAACACTTGTTAGTAACCTGAAGCTGGAAGCGCGTTTAAAACAAGCTTTATTAACCCGTGATAATGCTCTTGGTTTACTGCTCACTAATGTGATGGGCATAGAGCGCTTCGATAGCCAAACTTTCGAGGGCTTATCGAATGAGGAGATCTGCCTTTATGGCCGTTGTCATCAAGATGCAGCGCTATGGGCAGACAATGTCATGAACAACTTATGAGTAGACTTGAGAGCCCCTGCTGATAGCAAAGAAACGGCGTGTAAGTAAGCGACTGAAGCGTGTATAGTACCTATAATGGCTTACCTTTTAGCATCAGGAGCTTTTATGTTCACCGGATTGTGTGCCTTTCCCCTCACGCCATTTCGCCACGAAAAAATAGACTTTCACGCGTTTGAAAAGCTCATTAGCAACCTAAAGCAAGCAAATGTCGATTCAATATGCGCCATGGGATCTACCGGCCTTTATCCCTATTTAAAGAGGGATGAGCTAGCACAGGTGACGGAATCTTCAGTTGCTACCGCAAACGGTACACCTGTGATGGTAGGCATTGGTTCACTGCGTACTTATGATGTGCTTAAAAATGCGGAGGTGGCACAAAAAGCGGGGGCGAAAGCGTTGTTACTGGCCCCTGTTTCGTATCATCCGTTGCATGAAGCTGAAGTACTTGCGCTGTACCAAAGGGTCACCTGTGAAATCTCAGTTCCCCTGTGCATTTACGAAAACCCAGGAGTGACCCAGTTTAGTTTCAGCGACACGCTATATACCCAAGTTACCCAGCTACCAAACGTAGGCGCGATTAAAATTCCCGGAATGCCTTTTGCTGATGCTGATGGCAATGCGACTGGGGAAGCACGACTTTTTAGCTTGCGAAATTTAGTGCCAGAGCATGTAGCCATTGGTGTGAGTGGTGATAAATTTGGCGCGTTGGGTATGCAAGCGGGATGCGATTTATGGTTATCTGTGCTGGGAGGGCTATTTCCTAATACGGTGAAAACCATGATTGCATCAACTCAATCATCATCGTTGCAAGCAGTGATAGCACAATCTGAACGCTTAACGCCGTTATGGGATTTGTTCGCTCGCAATAAAGGCGGTATGCGCGTGATGGCCACCGCTGCGGCAATACTGGGTTACACAGAAGCAAATTGTTTACCTCATCCATTACAGCCCCTTCAGGCCGAAGATAAACAAAAACTCGAAGCGATTTTAACGCAATTATCACTGGATTAAGTTGCACGTGACTCAGTGCTAATCTGTTGCCAACGCTAACACAAAGGCCAGCGCCAAAGAGTAGCCCACCGTTGAATAAAGAACGTTTTTCACCATTACTCAAATATGTTGTTGCCGCCATTATCGCGCGCACGGCAACTGGTGGCGCTATTGTGGCCATCGTATTGCTTGCTAGAAACCTTGAACTTGATGGAAAGGCAGCGGGAATTTTAGCGGCATGCTTAACGCTGCCTCATTTGTTAGGGCCAGTATACGGGCGTTGGTTAGATGGGGTTTCGCAGCCTAAATATCTCATTAGTGCAGCGGCGTTGAGTTATACCTGCTTTTTTCTATTGGCTATATTCAGTTTTGAAATGCATTTTGCTTGGCTGTTGGCGTTTTCGTTGCTGATAAGTGGTGTTTGCAGTTCGTTTATTATGGGGGGCTTGGGTACTCAATTGCCGAGTTTAGTTAGCGCAAGCAATACGTCTCTTAGAAAAGCGCAAAGCTGGGACACCATTACCTATGGGGTAGGGCACACATTGGGCCCATTTATTGTTGCTTCTTTATCGGCGCTGTTCTCAACAAAGGTTGCTGTTAGTGTGCTGGTGTTCACGCCTCTGTTAGCTGGCATACTCATTTTAACTTTCCCTAAAAAGCATGTACTGCCAAAAGCTGGCGCCTCACTAGACATAGGGTTTAAAAGCGTGTTTTATGCGTTTAAAAACTCGAGCGCACTGTTACGTACGATGGTGATGACATCGGGAGCAGCATTTAGTATTGCAGCCTTACCCGTGTTAGCCGTTTATCTTAGCGAATATTGGCACCACGCAGAGCATCATGGCGCTTATCTGGTCACGGCATACGGGGTAGGAAATTTAAGTGGTGCGCTAATTCTCATTGTTAGGCCACTATCGAAAGAGCCACTTACGTTGTTAAAACGAGCAGGAAGCTTTTTGATGTTGGCGTTACTGGCGACAACCCTAAGCCCTTCTTTTGTTCTTGGGGCAGCGGGCTACTGGTTATGTGGTGTAGCCAATGCCATATTCTTTACTTCCAGCCTAGCGGCACGAACGGAGTTTGCCCCTGTACATAGCGCGGCGCAGACGTATATGTGGGTTGCCGCTGCTAAGGTAGGCGCAGGTGCAATAGGCGCCCTAGTCGCTGGAACCTTACTGGTACATGGGGTAACAGTCCCGCTGGTAACATCTTGCGCAACCCTCGCACTCATTCTTATCATGTGTTTTGCTATATTCAGCGTGCAAAAATAGCCTTTAGGTTATACGTTTACCTTTATCGTTATCAAAATAGCAAATTAAATTAACTAGTCTTATTTATTACAATTCATTTAATAAATGAGCCACTCCTTGTATGTTGGGAGCACGGAGGTAATATACGGTATGCATAATAATTAACAAAAAATTAGTAATTCATGAAAACGTTATCCCTAATTTGTGCCACAGTAGTACTGACCGCGACACCGGTATATTCAGCGCAGACGCTTTATCAAGACTATCCTAGTGATATTACGCCTGAACTAAGTGAAAAAGGTACCTATAACGTGGGCGTTAAAACCTTAACCGTTAACTATCCTAAGCCCGTCGTTACTCTACAAGGGCAGGTTGTTGACCGAGCGTTGAAACTAGAAGTTTGGTACCCCACCACTGATAGCGGCGCGGCCACAACGTATGAAAATCAAACCCGTAGTGGTAACGAGTTTAGCATTCAAGCTGATGCTATTCGCGATGCCAGTGTGGCAGAAACGCAAGGCAGTTACCCTGTTGTTGTGTTGTCGCACGGCTATACGGGTTATCGCACAATAATGTATTACCTTGGTGAGCACCTAGCGTCTCATGGATATATTGTGGCAGGGATAGATCATACCGACTCTACCAACGAAGATGTAGATTTCGCCAATGCCCCTTATGCTGGCTTCCCTAGTACCTTATTGAACCGTTCGAGAGATCAAGTGTTAACGTTGAATGCGGTGAGTGAACATGCGCTATTTAGCGGTGTAGCCGACACCCAAAACGCTGGGCTCATTGGCTATTCTATGGGGGGGTTTGGGGCGGTTAATACTGTTGGCGGCTGTTATAACTTTGGAGCAGAAGCTACTGCTAGCTTTACTGGGGTAGCAGATCCGGCGGTGATCAGTGCGCTACAAAATGTACTTAATACTTGTGCCGGTGGCAATGCTGACGCTGAAAGCGTAGATACGCGTTGGAAAGCGGCGATGGCGTTAGCGCCTTGGGGCGGTCAACATAAAGTGTTTTCAGAAGACGCACTAAACAATGTTCGTGTTCCCATGCTATACGTTTCTGGCGATCATGATGATATTTCTGGTTACCAAGGTATTAAGTGGCTATTTGAAAATACAGGAAACGAAAACAGTAAACTACTGACGTTCCAAAATGCCAGACACAATATTGCTCCCCATCCGGCCCCTAAAGAAGCATTTGGAAACGAATTCGATATTGGTCATTATTTAGAGCCAGCGTGGCGTTCAGAAACCATGAATGACATAAACGAACACTTTGCATTGGCTATGATGGAATGCCATGTGAAAGGAAAAGCTGATTTTTGTGCCTATTTAAATGTTGAGGGCGATAGTGGGCAAGTTGCTGTAGAAGGAAAAGTGCCAGAAGTCTGGAAGGGCTTCGACAATCGTTATGCGTTAGGTTTAATAATGGAAAGTAAACCTAAGAAATAGGCGTCACCTTTACTATCTCCAATGATGAAAAAATACCGTAAAGGCCTAACCGTGTTAGGCCTTTTTTTGTTTCGCGTTGTGTCATACCCATAGGCAAACGGTTCATTCTGGCAAGACATGCTTTGTTACTTATTCAGTTCGAGAAGTCGTATTAAGCATGCTAATTTACTACTTCACGCTTATTCATTTAAGGCAAAGGAATGTTCCTCCAGCGAAATCAAAACAAATTAACTGTTCTCCATTGTTTGTGTCTGCCTGCTATTACTGCGTTTAAGGGTACAAATATAGCCGCTTTGCTGTGTTTATCATTCTTTGTGTCATTTGCGAACGCTAGCGCATTACCTTCTGACGACGTATTAGACGCTATGTTTCAAGCGCAGGATTATGAAAGTATAGTGAACGCACTTGAGCCCATACCATCAAAGACCCCGAAGCAATATAACGTGTTAATTTCGGCGTTAATGAATACAGATTTAGATGATGCTGAGGATATGGCGGCTCAATTTGTTGACGACCATAAAGACAATTACCGCGCTTACCATATGCAGGCTAACGTGATGGGGGCACAAGCAATGGATAGTGTTTTTTCCGCCCTAGGTTATGCCAAAAAAGCCAAAGCGAGCCTACAAAAAGCGATAGAAGTGGCGCCAGATGAAATTGAGGTTTATCAGGCGTTAATGCAATTTTACATAATAGCGCCGTCTATCGCTGGTGGCGATATAGATGAAGCTAAAAAGCTTGCTGATAAAATTACGCAAATGGATGCACTAGAAGGCAAATTTGCGACAGCAACAATTTATGCCGCAGACGATAAAGCTGCTGAAGCAAAAGCAATGTTAATTGAGCTTAGCGAAAAGCCTGAATTCGAAGTTCGGGCACGTTTTGAGCTTGGTCGATTGCATATAGATGGTGAACAATACGATGACGCGATAGCAGCGCTAACCCCTCTATTAAACACTAACGTAGTTAAAGCTCACAAAGCAGATGAACAAGCATGGAACACGTATTCTGAAAGTAAGTTTACCCAACTATATGGCACTTATCGTATAGGTTGGGTGGCAGTAGAAACCAGCCAATATACTAAGTCGGGAATTGATGCGCTTAACTACTACTTGGCTGAATTAGAGGCGACAGATATTGATACTCATCAGTTGCCAAGTAAGAATTGGGCTAACTTACGTTTAGCCGAGCTGTTCCTAAATGCTGATGATGTTTCAATGGCATCTAGCACCCTTGAGAAAGTGACAAAAGACGGTGATAAACGTTTGGCAAAAATAATGAAAAGCCTCAAAAAACAAATAAAAAAGCGAACCTAGTGGTTCGCTTTCTTTTCTCAATCATCGCCTATTCGATTAGCACTTATTAAACCAAATATTTTATTAGGCCAAAGCTAATAAGTATTCAAGTTTTTACTATGGTTTAGACGGCTTTAACGGTGTAAATCAGCGAAGTTTGCGGGAATAAAACCGGCATTTGCATACCGTATTTCATTAACGCTTCACCGCTAAATACTTGCCCGTCTGTTTTTTGCAAAATAGACGGTGAGTACTCTTTCAATGTACCCGGCCAAACCCGTTCAAGGGTATAGGACTTATCGGCATCAAGCCCGGCAAAATAGAAACGAGATGGTGTAGTACGCCCTGTTTCTTTCACACTATTGTAGGCAAAAATTCCCTCGGCTTTGTCTTTTGATACATAACCAAACTTCACGTTAAGGCCATCATCATCCATGCGGTATAAATCGCCACCGTGGGTAATATGACGATACTTTTTATACAGTGAAATGGCCGATTTCAGGGTGTCTTGTTCATGCTCAGTAAGCTCACGGGGGTCCATCTCAATACCCATGTGGCCAAACATCGATACCGCAGAGCGGATCTCAATCGGTAAATTACGGCCAGTAATATGGCAATCGCGAGGGCCTACGTGTGCGCCCATCACTTCAGAAGGGAAGAAGTAAGAGAAGCCGCGCTGTATGTACAAGCGGTCTAACGCGTCGTTAGAGTCTGACGTCCAAAAACGGTCGGTGTGAGGTAATATACCTAAGTCCACACGGCCCCCGCCTGAACAACAGCTTTCAATTTCAATACCCGGATGTGCCGCTTTAACGCGATCGATTAACGTATACAAAGCCGCCATTTGGCCATGCATAGCTGGTTTGCCTTGTAGGTTGCCAGGATGATTTACATCGCGGTTCATGTCCCACTTAATGTAACTAATTTTAGGGTAAGTGCTCAGTACGTCGGTAATCACCTTGTACAGGTACTCAACCACTTCAGGGTTGGTTAAATCAAGTACGTACTGATTGCGAAAGGGTACATGGGGGTTATTCTTGGTGTGCAACGCCCATTCAGGATGTGCGCGGTACAAATCGCTATCTGGGTTAACCATTTCAGGTTCAAACCATATGCCGAATTCCATGCCTTTATCGGTAACGTGGTCGATAAGCCCATCTAGCCCTTCTGGGTAGATAGCTTCATCTACTGTCCAGTCGCCTAAGCCAGCTTTGTCATTTCTTCGGCCCTTAAACCAGCCGTCATCTAGTACAAAGCGCTCTATCCCTAAGGGGGCTACTTTGTCAGCAAGGGCTTTAAGCGTGGCTTCATCATGGTCGAAATAAATGCCTTCCCATGTGTTGTAGTGCACTGGGCGGGGCTTGTGCTGTGCACTGGTGATATCAGCGCTGTGGGTTAACACATTGCTTCGAATAAAATTATGAAACTGCTGGGAAAGGGATGAAAAACCAGCGTCGCCAAACCCGGCATAAAGCACGGGTGACGTATAACTTTCACCTGCATCAAGCGTTACTTCACCAGGAAATAATAGCTCGCCAAATTGAACGTAGCTTCTGCCATCAGCCATCATTTCCGCACGGAATTTATGGTTAGCTGAAGCACCTAAATGGAAGCCGAAACACTCACCAACTAGCTCACCGGTTCCATTAGCAAACGCGATTAAGCCTGGGAAAGTATCATGAGAAGTTTTGCCGCGGCGGTTTTCACGTACATAACTACCGAAGAACAAGTCATGGTCGGCAGTTTGGAATTCATTAGACCATCTTCCTTCAAAGCTTTTAATCTTGCTCATGGTCGTTGGTAAGGCAAGGCTGGCAGCGTTTAAGTAATTTAGCTGTAAAGTGCTTTCACCTTGGTTTTCGATACTTGAGGTAAATGTGGCCACGGTTGTTTCAGCATCTAATACAACCCGTGTAACTAACTGCATTTGTCTGTCGGCATCAACCGCAGTAAACGTTAAGCTGGTATCGGTTTGCTCAATATCCGACAAGGTAAATCCTGCCGACCATTGATCTGCATCCCCTGAAATTTCTAAACCAGGTGAACCGGTAACACCTTCACCATGGGTGGGAACTAATGAGATAGGTGGCTCGATAACCGGCGCACATTTCGCTTCTTGGCGAGAGTTAAGCAGCGCTAACATGTCTGTCGTTGTTGCATTGTTCAACTGCTGGCCATAGTAAATCAGAGTAGGCATGCGCCCTTGGCAGTCGAAAATTAAAGTCGTTTTTGCGTTGTCTAAGCGGACAAAAGCCGTGAGTGATGACATGTTAACCTCTCAGGTTTTAAATATGATTGAATACCGCACACCCATTTATATCGCATGTATAACATAGAAAAGATGCGGAATAAGACGTTTATCTAAATTGGGTAAAACGTTTACATTGCGTGTAAAATACCATGCTCGTTACTTCTCCACCAATAATTAGTTGGTAGTTTTTAGCCCGATTTTAACCACAGGGTTGTTCGCATTTTTAGTGAGTTGTACCAAGCGGTTGTATTGCCTAAGTGAAAGCATCATGGCATTTATTGCTACCAGTAACCCTTGGGTATGCAATTGGTGAATAATATCTGCGTTTAGCTGCACTAGCTTATCTTCATTAATAGTCATAAGCCCTGTGCTTTCACGGGGTTCGCCATTTTCAAAATGTAAGGTGATTGATAGATTAGATAGCAACTCAAGGTCGGTTAAAGCCTGAATAAAAGCACTTGCTTGTTGAGAGCCGCTCGCTAAGTTAGATAGCATACTTTGATACTGTTTAAGACTTGCAGATGGGGAGCCATCTGATGCAAATAAAGCACTGGCACCTTCGCTACTATTGTTAGAAATCAAAGGGCTGTCTTCATCAAACAATACGGTGAGTTTGTCTTGTTCAACAGCGTAATTGAATGGGTAGCTTTGGATGCTCAGCGGCACGGCATGACCCATCCATTCAGTGTCGCTACAATATACGTTACCAAACTCGGGCCAGCCAACCACAGCCGCTAACGTATGAGAATGGTTTGCGTCATTTGCAGTAACCACTATAGGCATACAGCCGCTAATACTGGCAATCTCATTGAAGCCTAAGGACACTAAATTAAACTCGGCGCTGTGGCTAAACCTTTTATCTGCCTTTATACAAAGGTTGCGATGTGCTTGGTTATCTAACGGCGTATATGACGACATAACAATACCTGATGGTTAAATTAAGGTGTATTAGGCTTAATACTTATTAAGCATTGTATCAATTAATCCACGATGAGAAGGAAGGCGCGCTATCAATTGAGCGATTAGGGCTTTATTCAGTTGCAAATGTTTATCGGCACCGTCGTATTGGCTCATTGAACGCACATATTGGCTCAAGTCGGTTTTATGTGACATTCCATAAAGTATATAGCGATAGCTTTGTGCGCTAAATACTTCATCTCTATCAGTAAAGTCGCTATCGAGAATAGGGCGGTATTGCCACTCTTCAAGCAAAGATGCTAGCCGTTGTGGAATGCTCTGTGGTGCTCTGTTTGCTAACCAAAAATCCTCGTTACGATTACTAAGTACATAGTGCAGTTTTAAAAACGCTATAGTGCTTTGCCACTTATAAGCTAGCGCTTCATTAAAGCGGTTCGCCACGTGGGGCATCACCTGTGTATAGGGGGGTAATTGCTCTGCAAGTTGAATTGCGCTTTGCTCAATTAACATCAGTGATGAGGCCTCAAGGGGTTCTAAGAAGCCACTAGATAAACCTATAGCTACGCAATTTTTTTCCCAGAAACGTTTTCTATAGCCAGTTTTATAATTAATTTTTCTAAAAGTAGAAGGTAACTCTTCGTCGGGATTTATCGATTTTAGATAAGCCGTAAACGTTTGAGTTGCCTCGTCGTCTGATTGAAATTTTGACGAATAAACGTAACCGGTGCCCCGACGATTTTGCAAACCAATGTCCCATATCCAACCTGCTTTTTGCGCGGTAGAAAGGGTGTGACAAGCAATAGGCTGATGTTCATCAGAATATGCAATTTGATGCACTAAAGCTGAATCTGAAAACAATACAGAGGATGCATCTTCCATGGGAACATCTAGTGCTTTTTCGATAAGATGTGCACTAAAACCCGTGCAATCAACAAAAATATCACCGCGAATATGGTCATTATTTTTTGTGACGACGTGCTTTATGCCAGCGTCATCAGTAGCAACATCGGTGACATCATCAATAATATGTTCGACGCCCAACTCTTTCTTACAATGTTCACGCAATACGCTAATGAATTTACCGGCATCAAGATGATAGCCATAATTAGCACTGAAATTTTGTTTTGAATGGGCCGTTAATTTGGGTGCTAGGCCATGTTCACACAGGCTAGGTTGAAAACACACATCTGAGGCATATTCGTGTAATGCAGTGTTACACAACCAGTAAGGGGTTATATCTACAGTAGCCGAGCCTTGGGGCGCGCTAAAGGGGTGGTAGTATCCAGTGCGTTCCCCTTCAGTGTGCCAGTGAACAAACTTACTCGCCTGTTTAAAGGTCGCACTCGCCTGTTGGACGAGTGCAGCTTCTTCAATTCCTATTTTAGCTAGGGTGCTGCGCATAGTAGGCCAAGTGCCTTCACCCACACCAATAGGATGAATCGAATCAGATTCAATAACCTTTACAGACAAACGTGCGCCGGTGGAGCCTTGTTTAGAGTGGGTAGCAGCCAGCAGACCAGCAGTAAGCCAACCCGCTGTGCCTCCGCCCACAATAACAACACTATTTACCGGCGTCATACGCTGCGCTACCTAGTCTGCATCTACCAATCTGCCGCGCCATTGCGCCGATTGTCTAAATACGAGTTTATTTACACCCAAGGCTACACCAATACAGCAAATTAAGGTAACCAACATAAGGTGAATATAATGCAAACCAAAGGGGGCGTGCACGAAGCTAAAGAATGAATATAGTAACACGCCAAAGATAACAGCAGTAATGCCTGCATATGGGTTAACGTTATTAAACAACAAGCCGACTATAAAAATAGAAAGTATAGGCATGCTAAGCAAACCATAGAGTTGTTGTAACAAGTTAATGATACTTTCGGCTTGCGCGTAGATAGGCACCATTACCAGTGAAACTACAGTAAGAATTGCGGTAACAATTCCACCTAACTTGGCCACTTCAGGCTTTTTGTTCACATAAGCTTCGTGTATATCGCACACGTATAATGCCGTGGCTGAGTTTAGATTGCTGTTATATGTTGTGAGTACCGCCGCCGCTAATGCAGCTGCGAATACGCCCGACAACCAATCAGGAAGTACGTCACCTACTAATGTTCCGTAGGCTGCATCGTTTATGTCGCCATAAAGTTTGAATGAGATAATGCCAGGTACAACAATGATGCTAGGAACAATAATAAAGCGAATGATAGCTGCTGCGTACACCCCTTTTTGCGCTTCCTTAATATTGGGTGCAGCCATAGCACGTTGTGTAATGGTTTGGTTAGTACTCCAGTAAAACGTTTGAATAAAGATCATACCGGTTAATAGTGTTTGCCACGGTAACGGTGAGTCTGCATCGCCAATTAACGTTAGGCGCTCAGCGGGAATGCCCGAGAAATCAAAGTCGATAGCCACCATGGCTAATATCACTACCACAATAGCCATAACCAGCAACAACACCCCCGAGTAGGTATCTGATACTGCCACTGCGCGTAAACCACCGAATATGGCATACAAGGCACCAATAATGGCAAAGGCTGTTGCCACGTACATTAGAGGCACATCTAAGTTAAACATATTTATCATGAATAACGAGCCAGAATAAATAACCGCAGGCATGAAAATAAGGCTACTGCCTAAGAAGAAAAGTAAGCCGATAAGCGCACGAATATGCTTATTGTTATATCGCTTTTCTAGTAATTCGGTCGTAGTTGTACACTGGTAATGGTAATAAACGGGAAGAAATACACGTGCAAGAATAATAAGACCAACAACAGCGGCAAATTCCCACCACGCCAGTAACGCCATTTGGTTACCGTTCATACCCACCAATTGGTCGGTACTTAAATTAGTTAACGTAATAGAGCCCGCGACAAAGATCCATGTAAGACCGCCGCCAGCTAGAAAATATTCTTTAGTTTCACTTGCCGTACTGTGTCCATGTCCGCGGCACTTAATATAGGTAAGTAAGCCTATAAGCGCAGTAATAACGAAGAAAACGATGATTTGGATTAAGCTGCCTGACACAAAAAACTCCTCAGCAGTAGAAACAACAAAAAGGGGGCCGGTTAGCCCCCTTTCATTCTAGGTTTAATTAGAAGTTAGCACGTACACCAACCGCATAGCGAGCACCATCATTCACTTGTTGAACGAACTGCTCAGAAAGGCGACCACGACGGGTTAACTCTTCTTCTGTGATATTGATACCTTCGAAGAATACCGTAACGGTTTCGTTAACATCGTAGCTAACACTCATATCTACCTGGGTATAAGTCTCTGTGAAAAGAGGCTCTGTTCCACCCAGTGAACTTACTGCTTCTTGCATGAAAGTTTCACGGTTGTTCAAAGCAACACGTGCTTGAAACGCGTCTTTTTCATAGAAAAGCGTAATGTTTTGAGAGTTACCTAAACCCGGTAAGCTGAATTCAGCGTCTGAGTTTACGATGGTGGCATTAGCTTGAATACCGAAACCATTTTCTAGCGTATGTAACCATGCTAGCTCTAGACCTTCTACATTTAGCGTTTCGCCGTTGCGTGGACGAAGTACGCTAAATACATACTCTCCGCTGTCTAAGAATAAAGATTCTTCTTCAGTAGATGAAGATATAAAGTCTTCCACTTCTTTATTGAAAGCGGCTGCTGAGAAGTAGCTAGTGTCATCGTAATACCATTCTAACGACACGTCCCAGCTGGTAGCTTGGTAAGGCTGAAGTTCAGTATTACCGGCTTGCGCTTGAAGGTTACCAGGACGAGATACTGTTACGTTAAATACAGGTACTAAATCGTCCATCATTGGGCGGGTTAGTGTTTCTGAGTACGCGTAACGTAGGTATAAGTCGTCGGTTAATTGTAGTTTAACGTTTACATTAGGCAACAACGAAGAGTAGCTATTCTTTTCGTTAATTGGCGTACCAACATCGGTAGCGTAAACAATATTGTAATCTGACGGATCGTTCGGAATAGGCTGAAGATCTTGTACTTCTTGTATGGTTCCATCTACCGAAGTATCAGTTTCTGTATAACGGAAACCAAAGTTGATATCTAAAGGTAAATCAGAAATTTCTGTTTGGAAGTAGAACTGTGTGTAAACACTAAGAAGCTCTTCACCTACTACGTACGAGTCTGCGCTTGGTTGTGGGTCGCCAATGTTGGTCGCATCTAGTGTCGCGCGAACATCATCAAACGATAAACCTGTTGCATCAGCAATTTGCTGTGCAGCCGCGTCGGAGTTTGCATAATCAAAGAAAGCTTCAGGATCGTACGTTAACCATTGGTTAGGTACGCCAGCGAAGTAGTTCTCTGCAGTGAAAACAGTTAGCAATTCATCTGGGAGATCGAAGTTGTAACCACAATAAACGTTACAGGCTGATGCGAAACGACGAGTGTTATCTTTTTCACGATCTTGGTAGTAAACACCGAAGTCCATCTTATAGAAGGCATTATCTGAATCAGGTACCCACGTAAAGTCGGCGCGGTACTCTGAAATAGTATCTTCAGTATCAAAACCGTTACGCTCATTGTAGTGCATGCGGCCTAAAGACGGAGTTTGAAGTGCATCGGCGCCGCCATCTACCGATAGTGTCGGTGTGGTGCCAGAGTAGTCAACACTGTAAGCATTGTTGTAACCCACAACGGTGAAGAAGTTATCACCACCACTGTTGTCTTCTGCCGTTGATGTTGAAAGGTCAAAAACAGCAGTTAGGTTATCATTTACTAACCATTCAAAATTTGCGCCAAATGCCTGAATTTCAACGTCACGACCATAGCGACGACGGATAAAGTCAGTTGCACCACCGACGCCTTCAACTAATGTGCTATCTAAGCTAGTTAGTGAGCCGTTTTCGTTGAAGGTCATGTTGTCTAAGTTGCTATCAGTAAACCAGTGACCCACACTGTGAGCATCTGAATCAACCTCGAATTTAGAATAAAGACCATCTAACGTAAGAGTCATGTCATCATTCGGAGCATATTGAACCACTAAGTTTCCAGATGTTCTTTCACGATCTACCAAGTCAACAATTTGGTCAAAGTTCTGTGGAACGTAAACGCCATTGTATTGTGAACTATCGGCATAGTCTGGGTTATCCAGTTCTGAACGATCTGTGATGCTAACACCTGGACGCCAGTAGCGTGTTTCCAACATGTTTGTTTGAAGCTTACGTTGCTGGAAGGAAGCAGCAGCTAAAACGCCAAGCTTGCCATCCATAAAGGTATTGGTAACAAGGCCAGATAATTGTGGTGTTGTTTCCTCTGAAATGTCTTCATACATGCCTTTAACGCTTGCTACGGCTTTAAAGCCATCAAATGCGAAAGGACGTGCAGTGGTAACTTCAACAGTCGAACCAATACCACCTTCTTGCATTGATGCTAGCGGGCTCTTGTATACCTTTGCACCACTAATTAATTCTGCAGGAAGCGTGTCGAAGCTGAACGCTCGACCTTGGTTCTCAGTAGCTATTTGACGACCATTTACCAATACGGTGTTAAATTCTGGGCCGAAACCACGTACTGTAATGAATTGTCCTTCACCGCCACTCCTATCGATAGCAACACCAGTAATGCGCTGTAGCGACTCTGCAACGTTTTGATCTGGAAATTTACCAATATCTTCAGCTGTAATACCGTCGTAAACAACATCAGATGCTTTCTTATCTAACATTGATGCTTTTAGAGAGCTGGTAAAACCTTTAACTTCAATAACTTCAACTTGTTCTTCAGAAGGTGTCGCTTCTTCTTGAGCGAATACCAACGGGGCGTGTAAGGCAGAAGCAATAGCTACACCTAGTAGTGAGCGTTTCGCCATTGGGCCTAATAATGATGTGTTAATTTTATGTGTCACTGTGTTTTCTCCGTGAGTAGGCTATTTTCTACTTAGTTAGCGTACAAATAGCGTAATAAGTATGTTCGGATCAAGATTATTAACATTCTTTTTACACATTGCGTAACCTAAATTTCTAATTGTTTTTATTAAGATATTGAAATTAAAGGCTTTTAAAAATTAAGGAAAAAGGTAAACGTTTTCCTTAATTTTTGATAGTAACACAAATTTACATTGTAATGACAATGTTATAAAAATATTTTTTTATATTAAAAGCGCGGTTTATTACCGCGCCATATAAGGGAGGAGTAAATTAACTGCAGCGAATGCGAGCAACGGCGTTTTTCCAACCGTCATAGGCCTTGTCACGCTCTTCTTTTGAAAGCCGAGGAGTGAAAATACTGTCACTTTTCCAGCACTCGGTAAGGGAATCTACCGACGAAAATATGCCAGCTTGAAGGCCAGCAAGGAATGCGGCGCCAAGCGCGGTGGTTTCGGTAATTTCAGGGCGTTCAACTTCGGCGCCTAATACATCAGACAAGAAGCCCATTACCCAATCGTTTCGAGACATCCCGCCGTCTACGCGGATAGTTGTTGGCCGTGCACCATCACTTTCCATGGCCTTTTGTAAGTCTTTGGTTTGATAGCATACCGATTGCAAACCCGCGGCAACAATTTCGCTAATACCGGTGTCTCGAGTTAGGCCTAAAATTGCGCCTCGTGCATCGGGATCCCAATAAGGTGCACCTAATCCGGTAAATGCTGGAACAAGGAAAACACCATTATCTTGTCGTGCTCTTTGCGCCAAGGCTTCGGTTTCGGAAGCATCGTCAATCAGCTTCAAGCCATCTCGTAACCATTGTACGGTAGCGCCTGCCATGAAGATGCTGCCTTCTAAGGCGTATGTGGTTTTCCCGCTTAAACGATAGCCTACCGTAGTTAGTAGGCGGTTCTTAGATTGAAGAGGCTTGTCGCCTGTATTCAAAATCATGAAGCAACCCGTACCATAAGTACTCTTTGCCATGCCTTTTTCGAAGCAAGCTTGGCCTACTAATGCAGCTTGTTGATCGCCCGCAACGCCTTGAATTGGAATAGCTTGACCAATAATATCTTGACTAATAGTCCCGAATTCATCAGCGCAATCCATGACTTCAGGAAGCATTGTTTTGGGTATATTAAAAGTGCTGAGTAATCGCTCGTTCCAGCATTGTTCATTAATATCGAACAGCATGGTGCGTGAAGCATTCGTGGCATCGGTTTTATGTGATTCGCCATTGGTTAAACGCCAAATTAAGAAGGTGTCCACCGTACCAAAAAGAAGCTCGCCTGCTTCGGCTTGTTCTCTAGCACCCTCTACATTATCTAAGATCCACGCCAATTTAGAGGCTGAAAAATAAGGGTCTAGCAACAAACCTGTGGATTCTGTGATATGCGCCACCAAACTTTCATCGTCATCGAGCTCTCGACATTGCTGAGCGGTACGTCTGTCTTGCCATACAATGGCTGGGTACACGGGCTTTCCTGTGTCTTTGTTCCAAACCAATGTGGTTTCGCGTTGGTTAGTGATGCCAACCGTAGCGATATCTTCAGGTGATAACGAGCACTTATCAAACACCTGCTTCATGGTGGTGGTTACGCTTTCCCAAATTTCTTCAGGATCATGCTCAACCCATCCATCTTGAGGGTATTTCTGAGAAAACTCTTGTTGCGCAACGGCTACAATGGCGCCGTCTGGCGCAAAGATAATGCTACGTGAACTCGTGGTTCCTTGGTCTATGGCAAGAATGTATTGGCCCATGACACGTCTCCTGAACATAATTTGCTAAGAGTTTGCACCATTTACACCTGTTTAACAATGCTATATTTTCGAAAACGAACATTTGGGTGTTCGAATTGCCATAGGCAGGCAAAGGTGAACCACGTATAATGGCTAAATCGCCACAAGGAATCACCCAATGAACCAAACGCAAAGACACGAAAAAATTGTTAGCTTTATCAAACAAAATGGCTTCATGTCTATTGACGACTTGGTCACTCGCTGTGACGTTACCCCCCAAACTATTCGCCGCGATCTTAACCAGCTCGCCGAGGCCGGTATTGTTAGTCGATACCATGGTGGTGCTGGGCTCAATCGAAGTTGGGAAAATACCCCTTATCAAGAACGCAAAACACAAAACAGCGAAGTAAAAGAAAGAATCGCTGAGGCAGTGGCTAGCATGATCCCCGACGGGGCTTCTTTATTTATAAATATTGGCACTACCACCGAGATGATCGCAAGCAAGTTGCTTAATCATAAAAACTTGCACGTGGTAACGAATAACATTCATGTCGCGACTATTCTTTCTGCCAAAGAAGACTTCTCGGTTATTATCGCCGCAGGCGAAGTGCGTTACCGAGATGGCGGTATCATTGGGGAAGCAACCTGCGACTTCATCAGTCAATTTCGAATGGATTACGGCATTATAGGGATAAGTGGTATTAGCGCCGATGGTGCATTGCTCGATTTTGACTTTAGAGAAGTAAAGGTATCGCAAGCGATATTGGAACATACCCAACACGTCATTCTTGCGGCAGACTATAGTAAGTTTGAGCGCAGAGCCATGGTCGAACAAGGGCATATCTCTCAGGTAGATTGCCTGGTATGCGAGCAAACTCCCCCTCCCGCTATTCAAAAAATTATTGACGAAAACAACATTAGTTTCATTAAGGCGTAAGCGCACAACTTGCTCCATTGTACTAACTGACGGTCTAACACCTACCTGCACATCTCGGCACTAAACTTAGCACTGTAACAAAGGCTAACTTCCTTGTTAGTTACGTATTCACTGCTTCGGATAAGTAAGCTTATGTCTATATGATTACAACCGATCATCTGCGAAAAGATAATTCCATAAAGAGATGTTTTTGTATGAAAGCACTTCAATAACGTAAGTTAAAATTGCACATCAATGTTCGTTAATGTTCGTTTTGTGTTGACATGTTTTCTTTTTGGTTGTCAAATAGCCAGCATGCTAGTGATGCCGAAAGGGGCAAGAACATGACACAGAATACAAATAGTACACAAACCGTTGACGTATTAGTGGTTGGCGGCGGTGTAAATGGTGCCGGAGTTGCATTAGATGCGGCCGGTCGCGGACTTTCGGTAGCATTATGTGAAAAAGGCGATCTTGCAGGTGCAACGTCTTCATCTAGCAGTAAATTAATTCACGGTGGTTTACGCTATTTAGAGCACTATGAGTTCCGTCTTGTAAAAGAAGCACTCGCAGAGCGTGAAGTGCTATTAGAAAAAGCCCCACATATTATGTGGCCTTTGCGTTTTCGTTTACCCCATCAAAAACATCTTCGTCCGGCATGGATGATTCGTATCGGCTTGTTCTTATACGATTCGTTAGCTAAGCGTAATGTATTACCACGCTCGAAGAAAATATCTACGTCGCCTACAAGCCCCTTGGTTAATGATATTACAACGTGTTTTGAATATTCGGATGGTTGGGTAGACGATGCTCGTTTAGTGGTATTGAATGCATTAGCGGCGCAAGATCAAGGCGCTAGCATTTATACCCGAACTGAATGTGTTAGTGCAGAAAAACAAGATAAGTTATGGAAAGCCACTTTAAAAGACTCATTAGGGAAAACGTTTACAATTAATGCGAAGGCTGTGGTTAATGCTGCCGGCCCATGGGCTGTTTCTTTTCTTGATAGACTTGCCGACACCAAAAATCCGAATGCAATGCGTATGGTGAAGGGCAGTCACTTTATTGTGCCTAAACTTTACGGCACCGATGAGGCTTATATTCTTCAAAATAAAGATGGCCGTATTGTTTTCGTTATTCCTTATGAAGACGACTTTTCCCTCGTTGGCACTACCGATGAGAATTATGTTGGTGAGCCATCGCAAGTCGCTATTTCTGAAGCTGAAACTGAATATCTTATTGATGTTGTTAATACATACTTCAAAACGAAAGTCGACGAAAGCGATATTGTTCATAGTTACAGTGGCGTTCGCCCGTTGCTTGAAGAAAAAAATGCGTCTGCGCAAGAGCTAACTCGCGATTACAAAGTAGAGCTAAGCGGCTCTGAGTCTTCGCCAATATTGCTTAATATTTTCGGTGGAAAAATTACTACCTATAGGAAACTGGCCGAGCATGCGGTAGATAAGCTAACTAGTTTGTTTCCAAAGGCAGGCAAAGCCTGGACCAAAGATGTACCACTTCCAGGTGGCGCTTTTACTAATAAAACAGATTTGGTTAAACAGCTACAAAAAGATTACCCATGGTTACCTGAATCGGTAGGTGTTCGCTATGCGCGTCAATACGGCATGCTGTGTACTAAGTTCCTTGAAGGCAAAAACGGTCTTGATAACATGGGGGAGAACTTTGGCGCCGACATGTACCAAGCTGAAGTTGACTACCTTATTAACCACGAGTGGGCAATGTCCCTTGAAGACGTCATTTGGCGCCGTACTAAACATGGTTTGCGGTTGAGTCAAAGTGAGCAAGTTAGCTTACAAAGCTACATTGCGAGCCGTATTTCTAATAGTGTCGAAATGCAGCAATCTGCGTAGATATTCACTATACAATCTTAAAAGCCCGCATTTTGTGTTGATAAAATGCGGGCTTTTTTATGTTCAAGATGCTTAAAAACGGCGATATATTTGGCCAACTGGTTTTTAAAGTTATTAAGAAAGAGGAAGATAGAATGAAGGAAATAATTCTAATTCGGCACGGAAAGCCGTTGTCTGCTCACAATAATAAATTAAGTGCGGGTGAATTTACCAATTGGGTACGCCAATACAATCAGTCACCTTTAGACAATGCCTATTATCCAGATGAAAAGCGCCATTTTTCTACGCATCACGTCATTGCTAGCCCGCTTAAAAGAGCGCAGCTTTCAGCGAACTATTATATGGGCAAGCCCGCAGTGGATGTGATTCCAGAGTTAAAAGAAATGGATATTCCTTATTACAGGTTACCGCTAAGATTAAAGGCGTGGCATTGGGTTTTACTGAACAGGTTAATGTGGTTTTGTGGTAAAGCAGGGCGGTTTGAGTCTTTTGTTGAAGCTAAAAAACGGGTGTGTAAAGCTGCAAATGAGCTCGAAAAGAAAGCAGAAAAACATTCTCATATCGTTGTGTTTGGACATGGTATGAGTAATCGTTATATTCGCGTTTTTCTCGCTAAAAAAGGCTGGGAAATAACGGAAAAAAATAACGGATATTGGGGCGTAACTCGCCTAATAAAAAATTGAAATATTCTTAAAAATAAACAACTTTCGTCTACTGGTGCTATTGTTATTACTTTGTTGTAATAACACTATTATTTTTGGTCAAAGATTTTACAATGCACATTGGATGGCGCCAATACCTAACGCAGAAATTTAGACGTGTTCCCAAGCACCATGTACTCGGCGTTTCTGTTGATGCTGAGTCGGTATCCTTCTGTATCGTAAAGCGTGAGCAAAATTCAATAGTTTTAGTGGCCGAAGAAACGGTAACTCCAGAAAAGTGGGGTGAAAAGCTTCATGGTTGGCTAAAGGAAAAAAAGCTCCTTGGTATCTCAACCTGCGTGTGTTTGTCACACAGTTGGTACAACGCGTTGCAGCTAGACCGCCCTCATGTAGAGGAAGGCGAAGTTCACGGTGCACTGCAGTGGTCTGTTGCTGAAATATTAGGTAGCGACAAATCATATGTATTTGATTATGTAGATTTACCGGTACCACTTGCAGGAACCAATAAGGTAAACGTATTCGCACTTCCTCGCGCTGTTATCGCTGACGTTGTCAGCCATATTCAATCTGCTGACGTCACCCTAAAAGAAATCACGACTGCTGAATTAGCACTGTGCGAGCTCGTACCATCGATGGAAGGAGCCACCGTATTGCTAACACAAGAAGCAGGCGAAGAAGTGGTTTTGAATGTCGTTAAGGACGGTAACCTTTACTCTTCTCGGCGGCTAAAAGGGTTTGAAAATATAGGCTCGTTCTCTAAAGAAGAGTTGGAAATGGGGTTGCTCGATAATTTGGGTGTGCAAATTCAGCGCTCAATGGACCACTTTGAAAGTCAGTTGCGCCAACCGCCCATCCGGTCGGTTTTATTTCGGTTAGACTCCCCGCATTCTACTACGCTTAAGATGCAGCTTAGCCAGTTAATTCCGGCAGAAATCGATCAGTTAATTTCTCCTATTCAAGCAAGCGAAGAGATTGATATTTATCGGCTGAACTTAGTGAGCTTAAGTGCTGCGTTTTGTGCTTTGGCACCACAACCTATTGCGCCTCCTACACTGAGTAGTGCAGGAGGGCTAAAATGAGACATCGGATTAACCTCTATTGGCCAGAGTTTAAACCGGAGTTTCGCTGGTTGAACGTAGGCACAATGCTCGTAGTGTGGTTGCTCACATTGCTAATAGTGGTGTTGGTTACGATGAAGTTGAGCGCAACGGTTCAAAAGCAAAGTGAAGCGCTGAGTCAAGCCCAGGAGCGAACTATCCAAGTTGATGAAGACTTAGCCACGGCGAAATCTCAATTAGCCGAAAGAAAACCATCAGATGCTTTATCTAAGCAGCTTGAGACGTTAAACCTTTCGGTAATCCAAAAAACATTACTTATTGAAGAATTGAGCGGGCAAGAAACACGAGAGCAATCGCCATTTTACCAAGCTATGAATGGCTTTGCCGATGTCGCTGATGGCTCTCTTTGGCTAACGCGATTTGTGGTACACAGTGAGGGATTGTCAGTATACGGGAAGGTAAATGACCCAAGCGCACTTCCTGCTTGGTTAAAACGACTAGGAAACCGTACTTACTTTGAAGAAAAAGAATTTGAAGTCATAAAATTAAGCAGAGATATCAACGAAGATGGCAATACAAATGGCGTGTTGTCTTTTGAGTTACTCAGTGAGCCAGCCAAAGAAGAGGCTGAGGTGTTACCAGAATGAGTAGAGATAGCTTGAACAATAAATTAGCCGCCATGAGCTCCCGTGAACTCATCATGCTCTTCGTCGCTGGCTTAGTGGTGATAGTACTCATTGGTTTCACATTTTTCATCGAGCCACTTTGGAAAAAGTCGCAATCGCTGGAAAGAAGGCTCGCGTCTGAAGCAACGCAGACCTTTTCGTTAGGCCAACAGTTGGAAATTTACCTCGAGGCACTAAATGAGGATCCCGATAAGGCCTTGGTATCAAGCATTGCGGAAATAAAAGAAAATGATGCGGTATTGGAACAGCGATTTAGAGATGAACTTAAAACCTTAGTCACCCCTGATGAAATGCCGGCTTTGGTTAGTAGAATGTTTGAAGATGCACAACAAGTGCGCTTGGAATCTATGACAACTATTGCCCCTGTTAATATCTTTGCTGGACGTGAAGACTTATCGGCGCTTACGCTTTACCGACATGGCCTAACCCTTACTTTCAGCGGTAGTTATTTTGATATCAGAGATTTTCTTCAACGTGCGCAAAAAGAAAATATAAAGCTTTATTGGGAAGCGATGGATTACCAAGTCAGCGATTACCCAAACGGAAAAGTGACGATAGAGTTTTATACCGTGAGCACGCAAAGGACATTTATCCGTGTTTAAACTAATACTAACGTTAGTACTAACCCTTAGCTCATTTGTGTTGTTTGCACAGCAAGACCCAACTCGCCCTGGCAATACCAAAATGAAGGGCATTGGTGCTATTCAGCAAGGGGAATTTTCTTTAAGTGCAATTATGTATTCTGCACAAAGTAAACACGCCATAATTAACAATAAAGTGGTCAGAGAAGGGGATAATATCGCCGAGGGAAAAGTAGAAAGCATAACCAAGAATACCGTTGTAATTTTGAAAACGCATCATGCCAAGCCCGTACGAACTGTATTGTCTTTAGCGCCAATAACAATAATTAAAAAAAATGTATCAGAGGATCTGTAAAATGGGCAAGTTACCCCGTCTGTTTGGTTTACTAAGCATAGCGTTAGTGATGGCCGGTTGTCAGAGTACGTCTGAGCCTCAAAAGCAGCTTGTGTCAGAGGTTGAACAAGACTTACAAGAACAAATTGATGCAGAAAAAGCGCGTAAATCTTCACAGTTAAATACTCCGGCTCCCATTCCCTCTGCAGTATCTGCGGCATTGGCAGAACCCGAAAGTGTGTCTTCAACTAACAGTTTGTTTGGCCCACAACGTTTTGACGTAAACGCGCAAAACGTGCCTATAAGCGCATTTTTCGCTGGTTTGGTCGAAGGTACGCCTTACAGTGTTGCTATTCATCCACAAGTATCTGGGGCGGTATCGCTGCAACTTAAGCAAGTCACAATGGATGAAGTTATGTCATTACTAAGTGACCTATATGGCTACGACATTGCTCGCTCAGGAACGGTTTTCAAAGTGCGGGCTGCAGGTATGCGTACTGAAACCTTTGCCGTAAATTACCTTTACATGCAGCGAAATGGCGCAACCCAAACCAGTATTACCTCCGGCGGTGTAACGCAAAACAACAATCAAAATAACAACAATGGTTCTTCGGGCTCGTACAGCGGCAACTTCAGTAGTTCCGATAGTTACGGAAGCCAAAACAACACTAACCCGAATGGCACAACCATAAACACTCGCACCGAAACAGACTTCTGGGCCGACTTGAAGGTTAGTCTTGAAGCTATGGTAGGCAAAGAAAGCGGTCGCGCTGTATTTGTTACTCCGCAAGCCAGCTTAGTTACTGTGCGGGCTATGCCTGACGAATTGTCTGATATACGCCGCTTTTTGAAAATCTCAGAGGCTAACTTAACCAAGCAAGTTATTTTGGAAGCCCGTATTTTAGAAGTGGAACTGAATGACGGTTACCAGCAAGGTATTAATTGGAATGAAATATTGGCCAACACAGGCAATACAGACTTTTCACTTTCAACCACTGCAGGTACTTTAGGCAATGATATCAGCGCTACCTTGGGGGGGGTGACAAGCCTCGCATTTTTGAACAAAGACTTCTCTGGAGTGCTGTCATTACTGTCTACTCAAGGCAATGTACAAGTACTTTCTAGCCCACGGGTGACCGCTATTAATAACCAAAAAGCGGTTATAAAAGTGGGAGACGATGAATATTTTGTCACTGATGTGTCAAGCGATAGCACGGTAACTAGCACTACTACGTCTATATCACCGGATATTGAACTTACGCCCTTTTTCTCGGGCATTGCGCTAGATGTGACTCCACAAATCGATGACAAAGGCACGGTACTATTACATGTTCACCCATCGGTTATTGAAACTGCTGAGCAGCAGAAAGTCGTGACCATGGATGATGAGCAAATTGTATTACCATTGGCACAAAGCACCATTCGAGAGTCAGATACTATAATACGTGCGGGCTCTGGCGAAATAGTGGTGATAGGCGGCTTGATGCAAACCAGTCAAACTGATGTGGTATCAAAAACGCCAATACTGGGTGACATTCCGTTGTTTGGCGAATTGTTCAAGAATCGCCAAGTTAGCGAAACAAAAAAAGAACTCATTATTTTACTCAAACCCACTGTTGTAGGACACGACACGTTCGAACAGCAACTTGAAACCAGTCGCCAAAACATGGTGGATTGGTTGTATGTGGATTAAGTATGTATTTGTATCATTTTGGCATGAGAGAGCTACCGTTTACTTTAACGCCAAATACCAGCTTTTTTTACGGCCTACCCAGCCATATTGAAGCCAGCGAGGTGTTACTCACTGCGCTTAAATCTGGTGAAGGTTTTATTAAAGTGACTGGCGAAGTCGGTACAGGTAAAACCCTTATTTGTCGGAAATTTCTTAATGAATTACCCGCGCATTTTCAATCAGCCTATATTCCTAACCCTCTTCTAAGCCCAGATGAACTGCGCCGTGCAGTGGCAAGCGAGCTTGGAGTGGATATTGGGCAAACCTGCGATCAGCAGCGTTTCACTCACTGTATTCAAGAGCGACTTATCGATATTAATGCCCAGCAGCGAAGCGCTGTTTTGGTGATTGATGAAGCGCAAGCGTTACCAGTAGAAAGTATTGAAGCGCTGCGTTTAATGACGAATTTGGAGACAGAAAGCCGCAAATTATTGCAGGTGGTGCTATTTGGGCAGCCAGAGCTCAATCAAAAGCTTTCGATGCCGGAACTGCGACAGCTAAAGCAGCGTATTACATTCAGTTATTCGCTGTCGCACATGGATACCGACCAAATATACCATTATGTAAAACATCGCTTAGTCGTAGCAGGGCACACAGGAGAAGAGGTGTTCGATTTAGCATGTTGCCGGCTAATGTTTATGGCTACGAAGGGGACGCCAAGACTGGTCAACGTATTGTGTCATAAGGCCATGATGCTGGCGTACGGCGAAGGCAAGTACAAAGTGGATGTATCGCATATCAAGCTGGCTATTGCCGACACCGAAGCCACTACACTGCCTTGGTACGCTTCTCTTGCCCTGTGGCCTTCTCTGGTAGCGGCCGGTGTGGTGGTTTCTGTTACCTTTGCCAGTATGCTCGAGTTTGGGAGCATGGCGTGAGTGTTGTGAATAAAATGCTGAAAGATTTAGAGGCTCGCGAGGGCGTTGAACAATCACAAGCCCGATATGAGGCGCCACAGAAAAAGTCAGTAAGTTCGCTGACTATTGTTGTGGTGGTGTTGGTTTGCGTGACCGTTGCGTTAGTCGCGTGGGTGCTGCTTAAGCCCGTGTCATCGGTTTCATCTGCGGTATCAATGCCGACTACATATACAGACAAGGCTCCATCAACACAACAACGCTCGGCAAACTTGCCGATAGAAAGTAGTCAATCAAGCACTGAAACTACGGTACCAATAAGTGGTAAGGCTAGGGGGGCGCAAAAGGACGACACGAATAATTCTCTGCAGACTTCACCACAAATAGCGCAACAGTCGTCTGCACAAATTGCCAAAGTCACCCTGCGTGAACATCAAAGCGCTAGCTTTCCTCAAAAAAGCACAGGATCGTTTGTTGCAACTAACCCAGATACCAAGCCTGATACTACCCCTACTACGACCTCTGCAGTGAAGCCTACAACGAAGCAAGAAAATAACTCTAAAACAGTCGAGGGGGCGACAGAGTCGCGTTTTTCAAAGCAGGTTGATAACAAAAACAACGCGCCTGCGATAGAAGAGCAGGTGCGCTTGGCCCTTGCCAATAATGACTACAACGAAGCCATCGGGTTGATGCAGCAGAAAGTACAAAGCGACCCAAGCGATACTGGGGCTAAGAAGAAGCTAGCGTCGTTACTCTTTGCCAGCGGCCAAGTAGAACAAGCGCAAACCTTATTACAACGGATGCTTGTGAGCTCACCGGACGATCACAGTGTTCGCCTTATGTTGTCGCGTTTGTATGTAAAACAAGGCCTAACCAAGATAGCGATACAAAACGCAAGTGACGCTGTTGCTTCACCCAGCAACCCATTGTCTATTGAGCTACTTAGTTTTAGAGCGAATTTACAGCAGCAACATGGCGCGTTCGATAAGTCACTTAATGATTATTTAGCGTTAACTAAGCGGCGACCTTTAGAGCCCAAGTGGTGGCTAGGTGCTGGTATAAGTGCTGACAGTCTGCATCAATCTGCACTGGCGTTAAGTGCTTACTCTCAAGTGGTTCAGATTGATACGCAGCAGGCACTATCACCAGATGTACACCACTATGTGCAAGAGCGCATAGCTCGGCTTCGGGATGTAGTAAAATGAATAAACCCAGAATTCGCCTTGGCGACCTTCTTGTTCAGCACAACTTGATCAGTGCTGATGAGCTAATGACGGCATTGTCTGAGCAAAAAAGTACGGGCCGAAAGTTAGGCGCCACGTTGATTTCAATGGGGTTGGTGACGGAACACCAAATGCTTGAGTTGTTATCGCGGCATTTAAATGTTCCGCTTATCGATATCGATCAGTACCGCGTAAATCAACAAGCCGTACTGCTTTTACCTGAAATTCAAGCGAGACGATATCGCGCACTGGTTATTGATGATAAGGGTGATTCCCTGCTTGTTGCCATGTCAGATCCGGCCGATTTAACCGCGGTCGATCACCTTTCAGAAACGCTTAACAGGCAAATTGAACTTGCCGTAGTAAGCGAACAACAGCTATTTACTGCCTACGATACGTTCTATCGAAAAACCCAAGAAATTGCGAGTTTTGCCCAAGAACTGGCAGAAGAATACGATACCGAAGATAACTTTAATATAGATCTCGGTGGTGCGGGCGATCAAGACACAACAGTGGCTCGCTTACTGCAATCTATCTTTGAAGATGCTGTGATAGCAAAAGCGTCAGATATTCACATAGAACCTGATGAAAGTCAGTTGAGAATACGACAGCGGGTAGATGGGGTTTTACAAGAAACAGTGATTCCCGAGAAAAGCATAGCGGCGGCGTTAGTACTGCGCTTAAAACTGATGGCGGGGCTAGATATTTCCGAAAAGCGTCTACCGCAAGATGGCCGCACTCAAATTAAAGTTAAAGGGCACAAAATAGACGTGCGCTTGTCCACCATGCCTGTACAAGGTGGTGAGTCTGTGGTCATGCGTTTGCTTGATCAGTCTGCAGGGATACTGACCCTTGAACAAACCGGCATGCCTTCATCGCAGTTAACCCGCTTACGAAATTTATTACGACGTCCTCATGGGATGATTTTGGTTACCGGGCCTACCGGTTCAGGCAAAACGACTACCTTGTATGGTGCGTTGAGCGAATTAAATACGGCGAAGTCGAAAATTATTACTGTAGAAGATCCGGTGGAGTATCGCTTACCCCGCATTAATCAGGTGCAAGTGAACCCTAAAATAAACCTGACTTTTTCGAATATACTTAGAACCACACTTCGACAAGACCCCGATATTATTATGGTGGGGGAAATGCGAGATCAAGAAACAGTAGAAATTGGGCTTCGTGGCGCATTGACCGGTCACTTAGTACTCTCCACCCTGCATACCAACGATGCTATATCCAGTGTAGTGCGCTTACTCGATATGGGAGCGCCCGGTTACTTGGTAGCAAGTTCCCTTCGAGGCATTATTGCTCAACGTTTGGTACGTCGAATTTGTGATAATTGTACTACCTCTTATACGCCAACGGATGATGAAAGGGTGTGGTTGAACGGTATTGATGAAAATGCTGCAGACGTTGCCTTTAAACAAGGGCGTGGCTGTCAGAAATGCAACCAAACGGGATACAGAGGGCGAATTGGGGTTTTTGAATTACTCGAAATGACTGAAAACATGATGAGTTATTTAAAATCCAGTGATATCCAAGGGTTTAGTGATGCAGCGTCTAAAAGCGCGGGCTATCGCTCTTTGCCCCAATCAGCCTTGACTTACGCAAAAATGGGCGTGACCAGTGTAGAAGAGGTCTTAAAATTGGTTGAGATGGTAGCCCAAGATGCTCCCTCTTCTAAAACCACTGACGACACAACAGCGCAATAAGGCAATGATAGATGGCACGGTTTAGCTACAAAGGGCGCGAAAGAAACGGCGCCCTTACCGAAGGAGAGTTAGACGCCAACGATGCAGGAAGTGCAGCGGCAATGTTGCGTGCTCGTAGTGTAACGCCAATTTCCATCGCCCCTATGAGCGATAAAAAAGAAAGTGTAGTTTCTGGCTGGCAAGGTTGGTTTGTTCCTGAAGTTACCTTGGACGATTTAGTTATTTTTTGTCGACAAATGTTCTCGTTAACCAAAGCGGGTATCCCGTTACTAAAAGCGGTTTCTGGTTTAGCTGAATCCTGTAATTCTATTCGCCTCAAACTTGCCCTTGAAGATGCTATCGTGAGTTTAGAGCGAGGTCGCACCTTGTCTTCCGGATTAAACCAGCACCCTAAAATTTTTAATCAATTGTTTGTGAGCATTATTCATGTGGGCGAAAACACAGGTCAGTTAGAAGAATCCTTTGCTCAACTGGCGGTTTATTTAGAGCGCGAACAAGAAACGCGTAAACAAATTAAAGCCGCCACGCGCTATCCCATCTTTGTGCTTATCGCTTTGGCTGGCGCGTTTGTAGTGCTCAATATCTTTGTTATCCCAAAATTCGCCGATATGTTTTCTAAGTTTAATGCCGAGTTGCCTTTAATGACCCGAGCACTCATTGGCACATCAGATTTCTTGATGAACTATTGGTACGTGTTAATTGCCGCCGGGGTATTCATTGTCTACATGGTTAGACGGTCATTAAATACGAAAGTCGGACGTTTGAATTGGGATAGACGCAAGCTGTCGTTACCTATCGTGGGCAGTATTTTTAATCGTTCTTTACTAAGCCGCTATTGTCGAAGCTTTTCAATGATGTTGCGCGCGGGTGTCCCCTTGACCAGTGCACTAAACTTAACCTCAGACGCGGTGGGAAATGTGTATATGGGGCAGAAAATTATTGCGATGCGCGAGCGGATTGAGAAAGGCGAGGGGCTAGCACGAGTAAGTGCAGCAAGCGAATTATTTACACCTTTGGTGATGCAGATGATTCGCGTAGGTGAAGAAACAGGCCGCGTAGATGAATTATTGGTTGAGGCGTCGGAGTTCTATGAACGCGAAGTTGACTACGATCTTAAAAATCTGACGGCAAAGATTGAGCCCTTTTTAATTGTGGTTGTGGCGGCCATGGTACTGGTGCTCGCGCTGGGTATTTTTACTCCCATGTGGGACATGATGAACGCAATAAAAGGCATATAACTGCCTATTTTAAAGATGTGCTATAACAGTATGTTAAGAACAATTAATGACTGCTAAAAAGTAATAGCAGCAAGGGTAGCAACATGGTGACGAAAAGCGAAGACGCAAAAAATAATAACAGATCCATATTTATCAACATCATAGTGATCACGTTGTTTGCTTCATTAATGGCCGTTTTTATTGTGCGACTAAATACCAGCGAAGCTAATTTTGAAGCACAGATGCTCAGGCAGCTAGGGCTGACGCTGGAAGAGTCTGCAGTAACCGCTCATTGGAAGTGGCAGTCTGAAGGGCGGCCGGTCCGCATCCTGCTTACACACTATGATAAGCAAGGTAATGAAGTTGGACGCACGCCTGTCTTAATGGGACATGAGGGATGGCCAGCCGTGTCACCGTCTACGCAGGGGTGCAAGTCCCTTTGGAGCGCTTTGCTAACTGTGCCTATGATAGTTAACGGTTTTAATGTTCGCGGTGAATATTATCGTGGTGAGCTAGTCAACGATAAAGCCGTGAATGCACGTTGCCGATTTTCCTTAAGCGCGGGGGATTACTTTGATTACTTTGTATTTCGTGGTGATGTGGTTCCAGAAGGCGAACAATAATAAACAAACCGAATTTTAATAATGAGAAAAACTGGGGTGGTCCAAATGAAAAAACAACGGCATCAAATAGCAGGAAAACAATCGGGTTTTACGCTAATAGAGCTGGTGATTGTAGTCGTATTACTTGGACTACTTGCGGCCGTGGCCATTCCCCGCTTTCTTGATATTACTGAGCAAGCCGAAGATGCCACTGTTGAGGGGGTTGCAGGTGGTTTCGCCACTGGCGTAGGGCTTGTGCGTGCCCAATGGGAAATAGAAGGTCGGCCAGAAGAGAATGGGTCTACCAATCAAACGTTTGTGACACTTGATGGCATTAATGTCGCGGTTGATCAGGATACTGGTTATCCAACAGGTTTGCTCAACGGTGATGGCAACAGCCAAGACACGGCGATTACCGCATTAGATTGCGAAAGTATTTTTAGCCTAATAATGCAAAGTGCGCCTTCCATAACGTCGAGTTTTTCAGAGTCACCATTTGACGGCTACCGATACTTTGCGACAAATAGTAGTGGCAGCGGCGCAAGTGGTAATGACCTTTGCTATTATTACCTAAGCCAGTCTATAAAAAACCTGAACAGAACCCCCACCAATGATACGCAAGGCGATGGGTTTCTGTACGACCCACGGATAGGGCAAGTTATCGTTTTTAGTAACGATTCAAACTCATAACTAAGTATTGAGTTTTATACGTAAACTAGTGATTTTTAAACTAAAGTTTTATATTTAATAACGTCATTTTTGCAATAATAGACGTAATTGAAATAAAAGGACATTTTATGCAGCAACGTGGTTTTACCCTTATTGAGCTAGTCATAGTTATTGTTATCCTTGGTATTTTAGCGGTGACTGCTGCGCCTCGGTTTGTAGGTTTCCAAACTGACGCTCGTATTGCCACGCTCGAAGGTGTGGAAGGTGCTCTGGTTAGTGCTTCGGAAGCTATTCATGCAAAAGCGATTATTGCTGGCGCGACTGCATCGTCCAACACGACTATCAATGTGAACGGCACTGACATCAACATTCGTTATGGCTACCCGTACAGCACGTATTTTGATGACAACAACAACACAACGACTGTGCAGTTAGATTCGTACATGAACCTGGATATTCGTGCGGTGAACACGACTGCAGACCAAGGCACTACAGATTGGTATGTGAGTGCAAATGGTACTTGGGCTCGCATTTACCCTGACGGTTTTGAAAACGTTAATTGTTATGTTGAATATAGAAATGCGGCAGCGGGTGGTTCACCTACTATCACATTGACCTCGACTGCTTGCTAAATATTACCTAGCATATGGCCAGGCATCTCGTTCCTGGCCAGCGTCAAGCCCGAGGCGCTGGCTTTACGCTCCTTGAGCTCATAATTGTCATCGTCGTTATTGGCATTATAGGTGTATCCGCTTCTGCGCGAATGCAAGACGATAATGGCTACACAGAATACTCCCTCCAATCACGTTTTCTCTCTACCTTGCGAAATATTCAAGGTAAGGCCATGCAAGATAACCGCGCAGGCTATTGTTATCGCACTATTGTGAGCTCGTCTGGTGACGGTGCTTACGGCCCAACCGTTGTTAACTATGTGAACGCAAATCAATCAACCAGCTGTGGCGCAACTATTGCCGCTAATGCGCCAACATTTTTAACGGCGCGGGGTGACGAAATTGGCGGAAAAGGAGTATCTATTACCTTTTCAGAAGGAGGGGACTCGCCTTCTTATATTGATTTTGATTACCTTGGTCGGCCAATAACCGCCACCGGAAGTTGCGCGTCAAATATTTGCAGAGTGAGTTTTACGGGAACAGCAACGGTAGGTGTTTGCGTTGAAGCTCAGGGGCTTATTTATGCGTGCTGAGCGAGGCTTTACGCTACTTGAAATAGTGATTGGCTTAGTGGTGACCAGTATCGTCATGCTGATTGTTACTGATTTACTTGGCGCGCAGGCGCAACAAAGCGTGGCGCCTGTTACTCAAGCCCGGGCTACTGTTTTAGCGCAAGGTTTGCAACGAGAAATACTCAGTAAGGCATTTGATGAAAATAGCAGTGGCCATAACGACGGAGAGCGATGTAGCGACACTATTAGCTGTACGACGAGCGCAAACTTGGGGCCTGACAATGGTGAAACTCGCAGTACCTTTGATGATGTAGATGATTACCACGGCTACAGCGTTATTAGAAACAGTGCAGGGCAAGCCATTACGCAAAGCGGGCAAAGTTTATATCAAGGTTACCAGCTCAACGTAGTGGTGTTTTATGATGATAACCTTGATGGTATTGATGATGCTGCGGGCGTGGGTAGCTATACAGGCAATGCCAAATTGATTCGCGTGTCTGTACTTACCCCTAACGATGAAACCATTGTCTTTAGCGGTTATCGTTGGAATTACTGATGGCAAATAGCACACCAATGAACAAGGTTCGAGGCGTTACGTTAGTAGAGCTTGTTATCGTGCTAGTGGTTATGGGTGTGATAGCCACCGGCATTGCAAAAGTGATTACCAGCAGCATGTCTGTATTTGTTGGTGTAAGTGAAAGAGAGCAACTTGTTGCCCAAACGTCTTTTGCCATAAATCGTATGGCTCGTGAACTACAAAACGCTGTGCCTGCCAGTGTGAGAGTAACGGGCTCATCATCTCAACACTGCCTACAATTCGTTCCTGCAGATGTGATAACAGGTTACAGTGATATTTCCGTTCAGCCAGCCACTGAAAATACTATCGATATATTATTTCCTGCAGATGCACTCGATAATATTCAGCCCTTTACCACCAGTGCATCTGTGATTGTCGCACCTAGAAGCGTATTAGATGTTTATAACGCCGCTAATGATTACCGCCAACCTATTGTAAGTTGTACTGATGACGGTGATGGCGATTGTGCTACAAGAGACAGCACAGACGATATCCTTGAGGTGACGGTAAACGATGCCTTTGCTGAAGCATCATTAGTTAACCGTGCTTATGTCGCCTCAAAGGCAGTGAGCTTCTGCTTAAGAAGTTCGGTACTTCACCGGATTGAGTCTGGGTTTACCACATCGCAGCCCTTGGCTTTAGCAAGTAGCCCAAGGCTTGGGGTGGACTTTATTAATGTATTATCTGCCTCGCCTGCTAGCGGCACCTCAAACGATGATCCTTTTCAGGTTCGCAGTGTGAACGGTGGGGTTAATAATATGGTGATGTTGAGGCTACGAACCCAAAAAGGCGATGAAGTATTAAGTCTGACGACAGAGGTGGCAATTGAAAATGCGCCGTAAATTGGTCTTCTTGGAACATTCAAGCCTTTCAGAGCAAAAAGCGATTTTGAAGTTTGATAGCAACAAAACAGGGAAACCACGTCTTAGAGTGACACTGTCAGACGCTTCACACTCAGCTCTCTCACTAAAGCATCAGCAAGGGAGTATGTTAGTCATGGCATTGTTTATTATGATAGTGCTGGCGCTGTTAGGTTTAACGCTGGCCTCGTCACTTTCTTCTACTGGTAACAAAGTAGTTGCGGATAACATAGGTTTTCGCGCCCAGCTAGCAACGAAAGCGGGCTTAGAGCATATAAAGGCCACGGCAAACCCAGCAGGTGCAACCCCACTATCTTGTAACAGCACCATAAATAGTCCCGTTTCGTTTGCTGAAGTAAGCGGCCTCGAAGGGTGTACCTATCAAGCCAGTTGTCAAACAACCAATACGACGATTGCAGGCGCAGGCTATTACTTTTATCGTTTTTCCTCCACCGCTCAGTGTACAGCTAGTGAGTTGATCTCAACGCACACGTTCACTGACTCAATGATGATTGAACAATAAATATAGGCCCAAGAATGAAACTTGTGGTTCAAATGATGGTCTATTCATATTGGTTTAAAAGTAGCCACTTAACAAGACGTTGGTAATAAGTGAGTAGAAGGCGCAGTGGGTTTCCACTTAATCGCCACCTAATTGTTTAAAAAATGGTTCTCTGCTTGCCCAAATATGCCCCCATTGTTAAAGTGTGCGGATAAACATCGACTTCACGTTAAAGCGCTGTCATCTCACCCTTGCTAACACGCGATAACACAGAAACAGGAATACACTTTTCATGTTTAAAAAGCTTCGAGGCATGTTCTCTAACGATCTGTCCATCGACCTCGGAACAGCTAACACGCTGATTTACGTTAAAGACCAAGGTATTGTACTCAACGAACCCTCTGTAGTGGCTATTCGCCAAGAGCGTGCTGCTGGACCTAAAAGCGTTGCCGCTGTAGGTGCAGAAGCCAAACGAATGCTAGGTAGAACACCTGGTAACATTCGCGCTATTCGCCCTATGAAAGACGGTGTTATTGCCGACTTTTATGTAACAGAGAAAATGCTTCAGCACTTTATTAAACAAGTGCATGACAACAATTTCCTTCGCCCTAGCCCTCGTGTTTTAGTTTGCGTTCCATGTGGCTCTACCCAAGTAGAGCGCCGAGCCATTAAAGAGTCTGCGCTAGGTGCAGGTGCACGTGAAGTGTATTTGATTGATGAACCTATGGCCGCCGCTATTGGTGCAGGTTTACCTGTATCAGAAGCAACTGGCTCAATGGTGGTCGATATTGGTGGTGGTACAACTGAAGTGGCTATCATTTCACTTAATGGTGTTGTGTACTCTTCATCGGTACGTATCGGTGGTGATAAGTTCGACGAAGCTATCATTAACTATGTACGTCGTAACTTTGGTTCACTCATTGGTGAAGCAACGGCTGAGCGTATTAAGCATGAAATTGGTGCAGCTTACCCGGGTGAAGAAGTTCGTGAAATTGAAGTGCGTGGTCGTAACCTTGCTGAAGGTGTACCGCGTGGCTTCACATTGAACTCCAATGAAATCTTAGAAGCCTTGCAAGAGCCGCTTACGGGTATTGTTTCTGCTGTTATGGTTGCGCTTGAGCAATCTCCACCAGAACTCGCTTCTGATATTTCAGAGCGCGGCATGGTATTAACCGGCGGTGGCGCATTACTGAAAGATTTAGATCGGTTGTTGATGGAAGAAACGGGCATTCCAGTAGTTATTGCTGATGATCCGCTAACTTGTGTAGCGCGTGGCGGTGGTAAGGCATTCGATATGATTGACCTACACGGTGGCGACCTGTTTAGTTATGAGTAAACGGGAAAGGCAACCTTAAGGTTGCCTTCTTTGTATTATGGATACTATTTTTACTCGCGGTCCCTCACTGAATAATAGATTAGCGCTGGCAATTGTTTTGTCAGCGTTACTTATTTTTGTGGATCACAAAGTGGAAGGGTTTAAATCGACTCGGGTCTATTTGAATTCATTCATGAGCCCCCTTCAATATTTAGCTAACTTACCTCGGTTGATGCTAAGCGAAAGCGCCCAGCGCTTGACCTCCCACGAAGATCTTCTCGAAGAAAACGACAAACTGACTAATCAACTGCTACTCATGAGCGAGAAGCTCCAGCGGTTTGATGCCTTGTCTCAAGAAAATAAACAACTAAGACATTTGCTGGATGCGCCTGTTCGTAACGACTTACGTAAAATGGTTGCCGAGCTCATGGCGGTTGATAAAAACCCCTATAGCCAGCAGGTGGTTATCAACAAGGGGGCCATTGATGGGGTTTATTTATCTCAACCCATCATTGATGAAAAAGGCATAGTGGGGCAGGTTATGGAAGTGGGCAGCACCAACAGCCGTGTGCTACTACTTGCCGATGTGACTCACGCCATTCCTGTTCGCTCTCAGCGTAATGATATTCGCTTTATTGCCACTGGCAGTGGCGCGCTAAACGAGCTGTATTTAGAGCATGTACCTCATAGTGTTGATATTAAAGCGGGAGATGTTTTGATTTCCTCCGGCTTAGGCAAAATTTTTCCAGAAGGGTACCCCGTGGGTACGGTTAAAGAAGTACGACGGGATGAAAGTCGCCCATTTTCTATTGTAACCGTAATGCCTATGGCCAAATTAGACCGTCTAAAGTACTTGTTACTCTTGTGGTCTGATGAAGGCAAACCTATCGACAGCGATGTGGAAAGTGAGAGCAACATGGTAAGTAAAGAGGAGGCTGAAGATGATTCGTAAGCGTCATTCGGTTATCGTCACCACGCTTTTGATTGCGCTTGTCCTTCAAATCGTGCCGTTGCCTATTCAGGTTGATTTATACCGCCCTGATTGGGTTCTGATTGTGCTTGCGTACTGGAGCATGGCGCTTCCCCACAGAGTGAATGTGGGCGTGGCCTTCTTAACAGGCGTCGCGGTAGATATATTGGTGGGTACTACCTTAGGTATTCACAGTTTAAGCTTAAGTATTTCAATCTATATTTTAGCCGCGAACTACCAACGGCTACGAAACTACTCTGTTTGGCAACAAGCTATTGTTATAGGGTTGCTTTCTTCGCTGTACCACTTGCTAACATTCTGGGTGCAGCACCTACTCACAGACATCTATTTCCAACTGGATTACTTGTGGCCTGTGCTTACTTCTATGTTGTTATGGCCGTGGGTATTTTGGCTACTTCGTAAAACCCGTCGTCAGTTCTCCATTAGTTAAAGTATGAGATCCTTATCGTGAATTATTCAGTGGTTTTAGCCTCTGCTTCCCCTCGTCGTACCATGCTGTTAGATCAGATGGGCATTGCCCATTCAGTAAAGCCAGTGGATATTGATGAATCAGCCCTTGCTAATGAAACGCCTGAAGCCCAAGTTTCTCGACTCGCTGAGCAAAAAGCTAAGACAGCCTTAGCGCGGCTAAAAAGTGAAGATGCACTGAGTGAAAGTACACGGGTCCTAGCTTCTGATACGCTTATTGCCTTTAACGGGGTTAGTTTGGGTAAGCCAGAAAATAAAGAAGACGCTAGACGTATTCTTTCAATGCTATCGAACAACGAGCATGAAGTACTGACGGCCATTAGTGTGGCGTCTACTACCAAGCAAGTGACACAAACTATTACCACCAAGGTAGCTTTTGCCGCATTGACGAACGATGAAATTGACGCATACTGGGACACAGGTGAACCTGCAGATAAAGCAGGCAGTTACGCCATTCAAGGTATTGGCGGTCAATTTGTAAAAGCAATATACGGCAGTGCTAGTGCAGTGGTTGGATTGCCTTTGTATGAAACAAGGCAGCTACTTAGAGAATTTGGAGTCGTGTAGTGAGTGCAGAGCTACTAATCAATGTTACACCGTCAGAGTCTCGTGTTGTTCTCATTGAAAATGGGATATTGCAGGAAATTCACGTAGAGCGTCATACCAAGCGTGGCTTAGTGGGCAATATCTATCGTGGCAAAGTTAGTCGGGTACTACCCGGAATGCAAGCCGCATTTGTGGATATTGGCCTTGAAAAAGCGGCTTTCCTGCATGCCTCGGATATTGTTATTCACAACGAAATAGCAGAGGAAGTATCAGCCAGTCATATTCAAAAACAAGACATTCGTGAGCTTGTTCGAGATGGCCAAGATATTGTTGTGCAAGTGGTGAAAGACCCTATCGGTACCAAAGGCGCTCGTCTTACTACCGATATTACTATTCCAAGTCGCTATTTAGTGTTTATGCCAAGTGTTACTCATGTTGGCGTATCTCAGCGTATTGAAGAAGAAGCTGAGCGGGAGCGTTTGAAAACACTTGTGCAAGAATTCTGCGATGAAAACGGTGGTTTTATTTTACGAACCGCAGCTGAAGGGGTAGGCAAAGCTGAATTACAGCAAGATGCCGCCTTTTTACGCCGACTGTGGGACAAAATTCAATCGCGGATGAAAAAGCGTAAGTCCAATGTGTTGTATGAAGATTTACCGCTGGCGCGCCGTGTGCTTCGCGATTTTGTCGGCACCGAGTTAGACAGAATTCGAATAGACTCTAAGTTGTCTTTTCAGGAGCTGTTCCAGTTCACTAAAGAATACGTGCCCGAAATGAACGGCAAGTTGGAATATTACACGGGCGACAGGCCCATATTCGACTTGCACGATGTTGAAAATGAAACCCAGCGAGCGCTTGAACGTAGGGTCGATTTGAAATCAGGCGGCTATTTGATTATCGATCAAACCGAAGCCATGACCACCATTGATATAAATACCGGCGCATTTGTTGGGCACCGTAACCTAGAAGAAACTATCTTTAATACTAACACCGAGGCAACACAAGCCATTGCTAGGCAGCTTCGGTTACGTAATTTAGGCGGTATGATCTTAATCGACTTTATCGATATGATTGAACCAGACCACAAAAGACGTGTCTTACATAGTCTAGAAGTGGCGACAAGTAAGGACAGGGCCAAGATTAATATTCACGGGTTTACTTCGCTAGGGCTCATAGAAATGACCCGCAAGCGCACCCGTGAAAGTATTGAGCACATACTGTGTGGCGAATGCCCCGTATGTAAGGGCCGAGGTACGGTGAAAACCGTTGAAACTATCTGCTTTGAAATTATGCGTGAAATTGTACGTGTAAACCGTGCATACGATGCTGATAAATTTGTCGTTTATGCTTCTCCGAAAGTGGTTGAAGCGTTAATGGGTGAAGAATCGCATATGCTTGCAGAGCTGGAAGTGTTTGTATCGAAGCAAATTAAAGTACAAACCGAAACCTTGTACAACCAGGATAAGTACGACGTCGTCATGATGTAATGCATTAACTATACGAAGGCGAAGTGTGACAAATTTAACGTCGGTAGCAGCCTATTTAGTTAAAAAAATATGGTTGCTGCTTGCCATCCTGCTTGTTCTATTCGCGCTGTTAATCAGCGCCGCTCGCTATGCGCTGCCGCATATTGAACACAACAAGCACCTGCTGGAAGACTATATCAGCCAGCGCTATGGCGTAAATCTTACTATTAACAGCGTGCATGCAGTATGGCAACGCTCTGGGCCGAGTATTGTCTTAAATTCGGTCTCCATGGCGCAAAACGATGCGTCTCCCGTTGGGCTCAATATTCGTCAAGTCTACGTTGAATTGGACTTTTGGCAGTCTTTGAGACGACAAATGATCTCATCTACACGTTTTGAACTTCGCGGCCTTAAGCTTGATGTTGATGCCGATAGGTTCGAGCGTGCAGGCGATAACAACTTTCCTGTTGTTAATGCATTAAAAAGCTTATTTCTAGAACAACTCCAAAGTTTCTCTCTAGAAGAAGGGGAAGTGCTCCTCTCTAAAAATAGCGAGACTCAGTCTTTTATTATCGACCAGTTAACGTGGAATAACAGCGGTAAACGTCACCAAGGCTTAGGGCAAATGAAGGTGGCCGATGTATCGTCGAATTCTGCTTCTTTCATTATTGATGTGACTGGCAATAAAGATGCCTTTGAAGGGGTTTTTTATGCCCGCGCTGAAGATTTAGATATTTCACCCTGGGTGAGCGACTTAATTAAAACCAAACGTCCGCTGACTGAAAGCCGCGCAAATTTCGAAATTTGGGCCGACGTGCAAAGTAATGGTATCACCGGCGTTCAAGCTCAGTTTGAAGAAAGCTTATTAGAATGGGGCGGGGAAGAATACTCATCCCTAGTGACAGGTATTCGTGGTGGCAGTATTGAAGCTGTACCTACACAAGATGGATGGAGCGTTAGGGTAGATCAATTGGTGGTAGACTCTGGCCACGAAACCATAGAAGCTGATTTCGTAGGTAAAGTGAGAAATTCAGGTGACGCTGTAGTCAGCATTGTAAAACCGGTTCAGATAAACCCATTCCTGATGCTTTTGCCGCTATTTATGGACGACACCAGCGAAGAGGAAATTCGCGCGCTAAATCCCAATGGGCAACTTGCTACCTTGGAGCTTCAATTTAGAAATCGTCGCCCAGAGTTAACCGCTAAAATCCTTGATTTGTCGTGGGAGCAAGCCGGAAAAGCCCCAGGCCTTACTTCGCTAGATGCCGACGTATACTGGTATAAAGATTCTGGAGCGGTTTACTTAAAAAGTGAAAACAGTACCTTATCTGCCGACAATATTATTAAACAAAATCTCGATATCAATACCTTCAACGCTAACCTGTATTTTCACACTCAGGCGGTAGGTGATGAAAAGCAATGGGTGGTGACGGGCAAAGATCTCTTGTTCGACAGCAAACAGTTAGTGTTAGAGCCAGTATTTCGGGCCAATCTAACCACGGGCAACCTAGACATATTTGCCAATCTTAAACCCTTAGCGTTAAACGCAGTCAGTGATTTCTTTCCTGCCTCGTTAATGGGCGTGAATACCGATAAATTTCTTACCCGCGCCTTTGGTGGCAAAGGTAACGTAAGCAAAGCGCAAATATTGTGGCACGGTAGCCCCAAAAACTATCCGTTTCACGACAACAGCGGCATTTTCCAAGCTTATGTCGACATTGAAGATAGTGACTTTGTATTTTCCTCAAAATGGCCAGCCCTAAACGATTTGGACTTATCTGTATATTTCCATAATGATGCCTTGGTGATGGAAAGCGATAAGGCGACTTTGGCAGGTGTTGAAGTCGCGAGCATGTCTGCTGCTATCCCACGATTACACCCATCTTCATTGTTGACGATTTATGCAGAAGGTTCTGGTACAGGCGAAAAGGTAACGTCGTTGATGAAGCAGTCTTCAATTGCCAGCTCGCTAGGGAAAGTGTTAGATAAAGACGTGCAGGTCTCGGGGCCATTATCGGCAAGCTTAACATTAGATATACCCTTTAAAGGCAAAGATGTACGGGTTCAAGGTGAAGCCCAGTTAAACAATAACGATGTGTATATTACCAGCACGCGTATGCAGTTCGATGACGCCAGTGGTACGCTGAGCTTCGACAATGCAAAAATTGACGCTAATGGGTTAACTGCGAGCTTATTAGGCCAGCCTGTGGAAATGTCAATTCAGGGGCGTCAGAACGACAGCTACGACGTTAATGTGAACCTTAAAGGGCGGTGGCATGTACATCCGTTAGTGAAGTATGTAAAAACCGATCTCATTGATTACTTAGACGGTGAAACCCATTGGCAGGCCGATGTGAATTTAAGCCTATCGAATAGCGACTTTTCTTACAATGCCCAGGTTAACGCTGATTTAACGGCAACCCAAAGCTTGCTGCCAGCGCCGTTTGCGACAGTTCAAGGTACCAGTCTGCCACTTCAAATTAACAGTGAAGGTAACCTACAAGCCTCTAATGTAGAGGCAAGATTAGGTGACAATATTCACTTCGACGGCGTATTGCCCCATAAAGAAATGCAGTTCTCTCGAGCGCACCTTTCCTTAGGCGACGCAGATGTGGGTGATAGAGGTACCGGGTTCAGTATTGCCGCGAATCTAGAGCAGGCCGATATTGTTGAATGGTTTACTACCCTGCAAACGCTCATTGTGCCAAGCAAAACGAACGAGACTAGTGCGAGCTTAACCGCCAACACACGCACAAGTACCAACACTAATAGTGATACGTTATCGACGGAAAACCGTGCCCAAAAGCAAAATATCTTCGGGGTGCCATCACGCATATTTGTGACCGCAGATACCCTAACCGGATGGGGGCATTCACTAAATAACGTGTCTTTAACCGCTCGGGAACAAGACAAAGATTGGCTGTTACAAGTTGATGCGGCGAAAGCGCGAGCGACTATCAGGGTTAATAACGATATTAATAACCAAGGTATCGATATTAACGCCGATTACTTAGTACTGGATAAACCCACTACTGAGGCTGCTGATTCAACAGAGGCGCCAGAAGAAGAAATCGAGATGGCTAAGCAGCGCGCGGACGTAGTGGAAGTTGACCCGCTAGATTTGCCTCCCATCTACTTCTATTGCAGTGTTTGTAGTGTCCATGGCCTTGATTTAGGCGAAATCACGCTTGATGTAGCAAAAACTGATCAAGGCTTACAAATAAGACAATTTCTCACGCGTTCTTCCAGTGCGGATGTCACTGCAACCGGATACTGGCAGCATGAAGGCGGCGATATAACCACCCGGTTAAACGGTACGCTTTCCTCTCCTGATGTGGGACAAATGCTCAAACAGCGAGGGATCACTTCGGGTATTAAAGACTCCGAAGCCGATGTTAAATTTGATTTAGGTTGGCCTTCTTCCCCGTTTGATTTTTCGTTAGACAAAGTAAGTGGTGACGTAGATTGGGCCCTCACTGACGGTTATCTCACTGAGGTTAGTGATAAAGGCTCGCGCATATTCACATTATTCAGCCTAAACTCATTAGTACGCAAGCTAAGCTTAGATTTTAGAGATGTATTTGCCACAGGATTCTTCTACGACAAAATGGGTGGAAGCTTACAAATTGCTGACGGTACCGCCTTTACCGACGATACCGAAATAGACGGCGGTGCAGGTGAAATTGAAATTAAAGGCTATACCAACTTAAATACAGGTGGCCTTAATTACAATATTACGTTTGCCCCTAATGTAACGGGGAACTTACCCTTTCTAGTGTATTTTTTAGCTACGCCCCCAACGGCATTGGCTGCGCTGGCGTTAGATCAAGTGTTAACATCAGCTAAAGTTATCTCGAACGTTAACTATAAGGTTTCTGGCACCATTACTAATCCGCAGTTCGATGAAGTAGAACGACATAGTAAAGATATAAGCTTACCGGCGAATGTGTCGCCAGAAAGCACTTCGCCATTAGATCGGCCGCTTACCGAAGATGATTTACGCAGAGTAAAAATGGAGGTTATCGATGGTTAATCTAGTTGCAGTTCAAATGACATCTACGCCCAGTGTAGAAGACAATTTGAATCATGTAGAACAGGCTATTTCCCGTGAACAAGTTCCAAAAGACAGCTTAGTAGTATTGCCAGAATGCTTTGCCTGTTTTGGTACTAAAGATGGCGAGCTACTCAATGCCGCCGAAGTCAAAGATGAAGGGCTGATACAGCAACGTTTATCGGCGCTCGCCAAAGCCCATGAGTGCTACATTGTTTCGGGCACGTTTCCTATGGTTACCATTGATGCGTCAAAGTTTTCAGCGGCGTGTTTATTGTTTGGCCCAGACGGCACGGTATTGGCCGACTATCGTAAAATTCACCTTTTTGATGTGTCGGTGGATGACAATACGGGCAGCTACAAAGAATCTACGTTTACAAACCCAGGCAGTGAAGTTGTTACGGTAAAAACCCCAATTGGCAACATTGGGCTAGCGGTATGTTATGATGTGCGCTTTCCAGGCTTGTTTACCGCCATGGGCGATATCGATATTTTAGTGTTGCCCGCTGCCTTTACGCAACGAACAGGTGAAGCGCACTGGCACACGTTAGTGAAAGCGCGAGCCATTGAAAAACAATGCTATGTGGTAGCTGCCAACCAAACCGGTGAGCACCAAAATGGCCGTGAAACCTATGGTCATAGCCTAGTGGTTTCGCCGTGGGGTGAAACCTTAAGCGAGCTACCTCAAGACATTGGTGTCATTCAAACCAGTGTTAATATTGAAGCGCGACAAGCCATTAAACAAAATATGCCGGTTGCCGAACATAACCGATTCAGGAGTCACTTTGTCTAAATCTGTTGAACGCCATTTACTGTCTGACTCTGGACTAGATGTAGCGTCGCTAGAAAGAGCCCTTTCGGGTATCCATCGTCACGATACCGATTATGCTGATCTTTATTTTCAGTCGAGCCAACACGAAAGTTGGGTGCTCGAAGATGGCATTATTAAAGAAGGTAGCTACAACATTGAACGTGGTGTTGGCGTTCGTGCTATCAGCGGTGAAAAAACCGGTTTCGCCTATTCAGATGAAATCAGCGAAGATGCCTTAGTAAAGGCGTGCAACGCTGCGCGCAGTATTGCCCCTGATGGTGGGTCTCAGAAAGTATCATCCCTAGGACGTAGCGATTATCAAGCGCGCTATGGTGAGAAAAACCCTATTTTAGCCATGCAAGATGCCGAGAAAATTTCTCTGCTAAAAGCCGTGGACGCGTATGTTAGGCAGCAAGAGCCATCAGCCAATCAGGTTGTGGTTAGCATTAGTGGTGTGTACGAAGAAATTTTAGTGGCTGCCAGTGATGGTACATTCGCCACCGATATCCGCCCCTTGGTTCGCCTTAATTGTTCTGTGTTGCTTGAAGACGGTGATCGTCGTGAGCGCGGCAGCGCGGGTGCTGGCGGCAGATACGCGTATTCTTTTTTTGAGTCAGATAAAGACGGTCGCCCCTACTATGAGCAGTTAGCCGACGATGCCCTGCATATGGCCCGGGTTAACATGCAAGCGGTAGCCTCACCAGCGGGTGCTATGCCGGTAGTATTGGGTAATGGCTGGCCTGGTGTATTGTTACACGAAGCGGTGGGTCATGGTCTTGAAGGCGACTTTAACCGTAAAGGTGCGTCAACCTTTAGTGGGAAGATTGGTCAGCGAGTAGCTGCAAAGGGTGTAACAGTAGTAGACGATGGCACATTGGCTGATCGTCGTGGTTCGTTGTCAGTAGATGATGAAGGCACTCCCACGCAGCACAATGTCCTTATTGAAGACGGTATTCTAAAAGGCTACATGCAAGATAAGCATAACGCCAAGCTAATGGGTGTTGCGCCAACTGGAAACGGTCGTCGCGAGTCTTATGCGCATTTACCTATGCCGCGCATGACCAATACCTACATGTTAGAAGGGCAGTACGATCCTAAAGAGATTATTGCCTCTATCGATAAAGGTATTTACGCGCCTAACTTTGCTGGTGGGCAAGTTGATATCACATCAGGCAAATTCGTATTTTCTAGTGCAGAAGCATACCTCATTGAAAATGGTAAAATTACCGCACCAGTTAAAGGCGCTACTTTGATTGGAAATGGCCCTGAAGTTATGCAGAAGATTTCCATGATTGGCAACGATGTGGCATTAGACAACGGCGTTGGCGTGTGTGGTAAAGACGGCCAAAGCGTGCCTGTTGGCGTAGGCCAACCTACATTGAAAATAGACGAGCTTACTGTGGGCGGAACGGCGTAAATTACGCGTTACGCTAGTGTGAGAATTCGAAAAAGGCGCCGGTTGGCGCCTTTTTTAATGCAATATTTTTGACTGTTTATATACGATCAGTGCAGCATGTTGCTGCGAAAGCGCTCACTATTCCAAAGTGACTACCATATCAAGACTGGTAGTAACACCACTGGGAGAGGTAACTAGCGCACTTACAATCGCACTGGTGCTGGCTTCCGACTCATCTAATAGATTAGTCAGTACGAAGGATAGTTGTCTGTTACCTGCCGCGTTGGTAGAAGGCACGGTGGCTTCAAGTGAACCTGAAATCCCCCCTTCAGAGCTTGTAATGCTAATTTCTGTACCTTCTGCTAATGGCTGATTAGCGGTATCTGAATAGGCTAACGATAGCAACGCATTGCTTCCTCTTGGGATACTCAACACAGGCGTTAACCCAGGCGGATTAGTGTTGTTCGCTAGCTCATCGGTACTGCTGTTAAACGTTAGCAACGCAGATGACGATGACATAATAACCACCATGGCGCGCCTCACATGCAGCGCGCTATTCCCGCAGGTTGTGGCATCGCATTGCGGGCCATCAAATAATCCATTGGCCAGGGTAAAGTCACCTGAACTGTCGTAATCGAAAAAGGGCTCTGTGGCGTCATAGCTACCGTCTTCGTTATCGTCACGCCATGCCTCGGGATAATCGATAAAGCCCGTGGTATCAGGCAGTAATATGGATAGTCCATTGCCCGTACTGCCGGTAATTGCGCCGCCATCAGCATCGTCGTATAGGTTATTGCCATTAGCGTCTATTAATGTTTCATGGCCTACCGCTGTTACCATTACCGTAATTCGGTGATCGGCTACTCTTGGCTCAGCACTCGTCCAAGTCACACTGCACCTGCCGCTTTGGGTGGTGCAGCTTGGCTCAATTAACCCGCCTTCGGTGGTGAAGTTCAGCGTGGTGCCATCTGGCACTGGATTGTTAAAAGCATCAGCCGCGCTAGCGGTAATGGTTAATTCGTTGCCGTTAATGTTGTGTGCTTCAGGGTTCAAACTCGATGGCGACAAACTAATACTGTTTTGATCGGGCAACCCAGTGTTCACGCTAAGCAAGTCAGACTGAGACTGAATGCTAGTATCATCAATGTCGGTAACGGCGGTAACGCGAACGGCAGTAGGCACGCTACCTGCTGTCACAAAAGTGCTGACTTGGCCTTCAGAGTTAGTCAGTGCACTAGCAGGAGAAAGCGCCAGGCCACCAATATTACTGTTTAAGCTAAACGCCACTTCTTGTTGAGCAAGCGGATTACCCAACGCACTGTTAACTTGAAAGGTTACTCTTGATACTGAGCTTGCATCTTGGCCGCCCGTACCACTGATTACAATTGATGACGGAGACGCATCGATAAAGGCGATGCTACCTGCGGTTTCAGGCAGAATTTCTATAGAACGGGACACACTTAACGTACTGCTATTGATAGTAACCGTTGCACTTATCTCGTCGTCGAAGCCGGTATTTCCAGCGCAACTATTGTCTTGAAATGTAGAGCGGGCTTGTCCGCTTGCGGTAAATACGGTTTCATCAATATCGGCACTATCGTTCGCCACACAAACAGAGCTAAAGGTTACGGGAATACTGGTGGCATAGGTTTCGCCTTCAGAATTAACCAGTGCTACGTTAACACCAAGGGTTGCGCCAGCGGCGATGACAACGTCTTCGTCCGTGGTGTAACCGTCTACCCCTAATAAACCGGCTACAAATTCGCCGTTATCAAACGTACCAATTCGAATAACTTCATCGGTTACCGCAGAAGACTGAATTTCATAATTGAGTGTAGCGGTTAGGGTTTGTTCATTATAAACATATGACACAGTGGCCGTGCCAGCACCTAGGTTATCGTCGGTAGGTATTAACTGACTATTGGCAAGGCCGTCATTAGTGGTTAGCGCGTCATCTATGCTTACCGAACCGCGAGACACTTGGAAGCTCACAATGGCATCTGCAATTGGGGTGTCATCGATATTTATCAGCGACGCACTAAGGGTGCCGGTTTCATCAGCGGTAATCCTACTAACTTGATCGCCTGCACTGTCACTTAAGGTTAGTGAAAGGGTGGGTAAAAACACGGTATCGGTGTCGGCAATCAAAAACTCAATGTTTGCTTCTGACGATGTGCTGTCGTAAGTAGCGGTAATCGTGCTGGCACCAGCAATAGCGCTATCTGAGTCTAAATACACAATGGCTTCACCGTTACTGTCAGTGAGCTTGTCGCTAACAGAGAGTGTGCCTATACCGCTTGTAAAACTGATTATTTCTCCGGTTAATACCGCACCATCTTCGGTAATGGTAGCAGTGATGCAGGCAGTATCACCAATCTCGAAACTAGCCTGATTAACCGTATTACAGTTAGCATCGCTAATCTCAAGAGAAAGTGCTACGACTGGAGAGGTGGTGCTATCGTCGCTATCCGAACTGCCAAAGGGGTCGTCGCCGTTTGCCCCCGAGGTACCATTACATCCTGATAATACCCAAACGAAAGCAAATGCCGCTAAGAGCCGCCCCATATACCTCTCCTTATGTTGCTACTCTTTTTGAGTAACGTCTTTTAAATATTGGAATAACTCCCTGTAAGCTTTAGGGGGAGCATTCTTTTCTTGTTCTTTTTTCACTTGGCGGTGGAACTGTCTTAATTTTTGTCTATCTAGCTCAGGGTATTCTTCAATAAGCCCTTGAATAGCGTCGTCACCACGGGTGATTACATCTTCACGAGCACGTTCTAATTCATGAAACGCAGCGTTATTTGCTTGATGTTGATGGGTTATTTTAGCCAAGGCGACTTCAATAGGGGAATTATCCCTTTGTCTAAGTAGCTTACCAATGAACTGAAGTTGCCTTCTGTAACCGTCTTTTTTCTTATTGATGACACGGGCAATATCTAACGCATCTTTCAATTCTTCATCAAGCGGAATGGTGGCGTAGTGGGCAGGGGTAAGGTTTACTACGGTTTGCCCCAGCTTTTGTAAGTCTTTAGATTGGCGCTTTAGTTCGCTTTTACTAATGAGCTCTTCTTCTGGCTCGGCGCTTTCTAACTTAGATTGTTGTCGTGATTTAGATTTCTGATCGCTCATTTCAAACTCATAAGTGTTACACTTTAGCTAAATTGTAACTATCACAGTCGGATTTAGACAGCGAAACTTACTATGCAAATTGAGCAACAGTTATCAGAAATTCAGAATGTCGTTGATGATGTACTGAAATTAGCCCTAAAAAATGGGGCAACCCAAGCAGAAGCAAGCATGTCAAAAGTGGAAGGTATTGCGGTATCTTCACGTATGCAAGAAGTTGAAAACGTAGAGTTTACCAACGATGGCGGCTTGGGAATTAGTGTTTACGTAGGTAAGCGAAAAGGCAGCGCCTCTACGGCTGACTTAAGCAAAGAAGCACTTACCCGTGCCGTGGAAAAAGCCGTCGATATTGCTAAGTACACCAGTGAAGATCCTTGTACTGGTCTTGCCGATGCTGAACTTATGGCCACAGAATTCCCCGATTTGGATTTATATCACCCGCAAGAGCTTGATACAGAAAAAGCCATTGCCACCACAATTGAAGCGGAATCTGCTGCATTAGGTTACGACCCGCGCATTACAAATTCAGACGGTGCATCGTATAACGCTAACCTTGGTATGCGTGTTTACGGCAATACCCACGGTATAAATGCAGGGTATCCAAGTAGCCGTTACAGCTTAAGCTGCATGGTGATCGGATCGCAAGATGGCGACATGCAGCGTGATTATGCGTACACAGTCGACCGACAGGCGCCTTTGTTGCAATCGGCAGTATCTATTGGGCAAGAAGCGGCAAAAGCCACTGTAGAGCGTTTAGGAGCCCGCAAGATTAATACGGCTCAGGTGCCTATTCTGTTACACAAAGACATAGCGTCTAGTTTATTTGGGCATTATGTGGGTGCTATCAGCGGGGGTAGTTTGTATCGTCGTTCATCGTTTTTGTTAGATAGCTTAGGAAAACAAATTTTTCCAGAATGGTTAAACATTGAAGAACGCCCATTTATAAAGTCGGGCTTAGCGAGTTCTAGCTTCGACAACGAAGGCGTTGCTTGTAAAGACATGACAATAGTTGATGGCGGAAAGCTTTCTACCTACCTTTACACCACGTATTCGGCTCGCAAGCTAAACACCCAAACCAATGGTCACGCAGGTGGCATTCACAACTGGTTGGTGGGCGACACAGGTCATAGCGACAGCGACTTGCTAAAAGAAATGGGCACTGGCTTATACGTTACCGAGCTTATGGGGCAGGGCGTGAACACGGTTACCGGCGATTATTCTCGCGGCGCAGCTGGGTTCTGGGTAGAAAATGGTGTTATTCAATACCCTGTTCACGAAGTGACTATTGCAGGCTGTTTACAAGATATGTTTGCTGGCATTGTGGCAATTGGTAAAGATAAAGATTTACGCGGTAGTGTGCATACCGGTTCTATCCTTATTAATCAGATGAAAATAGCAGGAAGCTAGTTTCTCTGTTTGGATTTAAGTCGTTCAATCTCACATAGTTTTATGTAGCGAGCTTGAATGAACTTACTTAATTTGAAGACTGCCGCTGGCGAAATTCGCTAGGCGGCATCCCTTGTGACTTTTTAAACCGCTTCGAAAACGTAAACACATTGCTGTAGCCCACGTAGTTGGCAATATAAGCAATGGGCCATTGCGTGCTTATCAGTAAATTTTTAGCCCTTACCATGCGCAGATAAATAACATGCTGCATGGGGCTTCGACCAAACTGCGCAAGGCATAGCCTGTGTAGGTGAGGGGCCGAGTAGTGCACTTTGTCTACCAAGGCGTCTATATCCCAATTGAACTGCAATTGTTTTTCTACCGCAGCAAACAGGGCCGACAATCGTACTTGGTGCGTGCTTTTCACCGGGGTGGCAATATGCTGCAAATATTGCTGAATAATGGGAATAACCGCTTGCCGATGTTGGCTATTGGTTTCTAAATACAGTAATTCCATCGCATGGTGCAACCCTGCCAACTCAATGTCGTGCTGAACGGGGTGTGCTACATCAAAAAAATGCTGCCATCGAGGGCAATCGGATAAATTCAGCCAAATAATGTCCCACTGCTCTTGATCCGCTCGCGGCGCTTGATCGGCTCGCGGCGCTTTCCCAGCGTTAATTTTATCTTGTACTTCACTGGCTTCGCTTTTCGTTACTTCAGTTGCATCCGGCGTTGCGCTGGTTTCATCAAATTGATCAATTTGCACTTCAAAACTTTGGTGCGCTGGCAAAATAATCACACTTGAAGCTGGTAGTGCGTACTCGCCAGACGGGGTGAGTATTTTACCGCTGCCGTTTAATGAATAAAAAAGAGTGTGGTTAGGAGGGGTAACTCGGCCAACTTGATAAGTGCCTGATAAATTCGAGCAGCCCGCCAACTCAATGTCTAGCGCTTTAATTTCTGGCGCATTTGTACTATCTATAAAGCGTTCAAGGCAGTGTGGCCCAATATTCACAATATCGCGAAAGGTTCTCTGCGCGTGCATATTTTGGGAACCAGAAGAAGCTAAGCTAGTAGGTTGCATAATTGTAAAATGAGAGTTTTGGATAAATTAAAGAGAGAAACAAGCATAAAGGATTGCGCGTGTTTCCGCTATATTTCACCTGTTATTAAAAAAACCTACCGTAAAAGGAGCCAGTAATGGCAAATGTTGCTCAAGTTGTTGCGCAAAATGATTGGCAGAACCCTGTCGTATTTCAAAGAAATCGCGTAAATGGACATAGTCCATTAAACGGTTTTTTAACCCAAGAAGATGCTAAACATAACGTTAATGCGCAAAAACAAAGTTTAAATGGCGAGTGGGATTTTAGGTTATATCCCCAACCTGAGGCCGTTACAGAAGACTTACTGAGCGAGGTATTGTCTGAAGCTGCAAACTGGCAGCCTATTATCGTGCCTTCAAACTGGCAACTGCAGGGGTTTGATAAGCCTATTTACTGCAATGTTAAATATCCTTTTCCGGTAACCCCGCCAGACGTGCCTAGCGATAACCCCACAGGCTGCTACCGCACCACGTTTACGGTAAATGAAGAGGCCGTGCAACTGCGTAATCATATTGTGTTTGAAGGGGTTAATAGTGCCTTTCATCTTTGGTGTAATGGTGAATATGTGGGGTATTCGCAAGATAGCCGTTTACCGGCCGAATTCAATTTAACGCCTTTTTTAAAGGTTGGTGAAAATCGCTTAGCGGTAATGGTAATTCGCTGGTCTGACGGGAGCTATTTAGAAGATCAGGACATGTGGTGGTTAAGCGGTATCTTCCGCGATGTGGTACTGGTAACGAAACCACAGCATCATATTCAAGATGTATTTGCCACACCAAAATTAGATGCTTGCTATCGGGATGGCCGCTTAGATGTTCGCACTGCGATTAACGCCCCAGCAAGCTATACGGTGGGCATTCAGTTATTTGATGGTGAAACCGCCGTTACCGCACAAACTGTGTCGAGCACCAATAACCGCCGCATAGACGAGAAAGGCGGCTGGGATGATGTGATTTTTCAATCGTTAACAGTCACTGAGCCTAAGAAATGGACGGCAGAGAGTCCCTATCTATATCGCCTAGTCGTCACTTTGTTTAACGACGCAGGTGATGTGGTCGTTGCCGAAGGCTACAACATAGGTTTTCGTCAGGTCGATATGCTTGATGGCCAGTTATGCGTTAACGGTAAACCTATTCTTATTCGTGGCGTAAACAGACACGAGCATCATGAAAGTAAAGGTCATGCGGTGAATGAAGCTGACATGATTGAAGATATAAAGCTATTAAAGCAAAACAACTTCAATGCGGTACGCACTGCCCATTACCCTAATCATCCGCGTTGGTATGAACTGTGTGATGAGTATGGTTTGTACTTGGTAGATGAAGCGAACATTGAAACCCACGGCATGTTTCCCATGGGGCGACTGTCTAGAGATGCATTGTGGGCCGGCGCTTATTTAGCTCGTTATACGCAAATGGTAGAGCGAGATAAAAACCACGCATCTATTATTATTTGGTCATTAGGTAATGAATGTGGTCATGGGCCAAATCAAGATGCCATGTACGGTTGGTCTAAAGCGTTTGACCCATCACGACCTGTGCAATACGAAGGCGGTGGTGCGAATACTACCGCTACCGATATTATCGCCCCCATGTATGCCCGGGTAGATACCGATGTACTTGATGATGCCGTGCCGAAATGGGCCATTAAAAAGTGGTTATCGCTACCTGGTGAAACTCGCCCTGTTATTTTGTGTGAGTACGCCCATGCCATGGGGAACAGTTTAGGAAGCTTTGCGGACTACTGGCAGGCATTTAAAGACTATCCACGTTTGCAAGGGGGCTTCATTTGGGATTGGGTCGATCAAGGCTTAGTGAAGCATACAGACAGCGGTGAGGCCTATTGGGCTTACGGTGGTGACTTTGGTGATACTGACAACGACCGTCAGTTCTGTATTAATGGTTTGCTGTTTCCTGATCGCACACCGCACCCTGCTTTATTTGAAGCGAAGTACTGCCAACAGCATTTGACATTCACGCTTAAAGCACTAGAGAACGAACAAGCTAGCAGCTATCAGTTAACCATCACCAGCGACTATGTATTTCGTTCAACCGATAACGAAATACTGCAGTGGCAATTGCTTAAAAACGGCGAATGCGTTGCCAACGGCACTGAAACATTAAGTATTGGCCCCCAGTCGTCACAAACACTTGTGATAACCCCAAATATTGAGTTTGTACCCGATGCGCAATATCACCTTAATATTGATGTAGCGCTAGCAAACGACTGTGACTGGGCGAATGCTGGGCATGTGTTAGATACAGAGCAGTTCGAGATTGCTAACACCGCAGGTTTATCTCCTTTAACATCGGCCAGTACTAATACTGGTGGTGCTAGTAATGGCGAGAATAAAGCGAAAGAAACAGTAACGGTAGAGCGTAGCGAAACTAAGGTGAAGATCCACGCGGCAAGTAATAACTTCGTGCTTGATGCTAACACTGGGTTACTTACTTCCTGGTTAGCCAATGGCGAAGAGCAGCTCAGTGCGCCATTAGAAGATAATTTTTTCAGGGCACCATTAGACAATGACATTGGCGTAAGTGAAGTGGATAACCCCGATCCAAATGCATGGGAGTCGCGCTGGCGCCGCGCTGGAATAGGGCAATGGCAGCGCAGCTGTGTTGGTGTCGATATTGTTGAATGTGCACACGATGTGCGTGTGACGGCACTGTTTAACTACCATCACAACAATGCTTTAGTCGCCTCTACTCGTTGGTGCTACCGCGTGAATTTAGCTGGCACATTAGCATTAGATGTTCAGGTGAAATTAGCCGATGCATTGCCCCCTATGCCGCGTATCGGTTTGCAGTGGGCAGTGCCTTATTCAAGTCAGGCTGAAGCCAACATTCAGTGGAAGGGATTAGGACCATTTGAGAACTACCCCGACCGATTAGCTGCAGCAAGGTTTGGTAGTTACAGTGAAAGCATCGCGAGTATGCATACGCCTTATATATTTCCTACCGACAATGGGCTTCGTAGTGACTGTCGAGAGCTTAGCCTTAACGCTATAAAAGTAGCGGGTGATTTTCACTTTGCTGTAAGCCCGTACGGGCAAAAGCAGCTTGATGCAGCTAAGCACACCTGCGACTTAACTACTGCCGACAGTACTTACGTGTACATCGACCATGCTCACATGGGGGTAGGCGGCGATGACTCGTGGAGCCCAAGTACGCACAAAGCCTTTTTGTTAGAGAAAAAAGCCTATCGTTATTTTTTATCTTTTACTGCATGCTCATAAGAGCATCGCAAACTAGCTAAGCTTAAGTGCGTTCAAAACTTACATTATAAATTTAGAACGTAAAAAAAAAGCCGCTCTATTGAGCGGCTTTTTTTGTATTTAATCAGGCTATTACTTACAACGGTAACTACCATTGGTATCTCTGTTTGGGCTAATTAGCCGTCGACAGAGCCACAGAAGCGGTAACCTTCACCGTGAATGGTCACAATCAATTCTTCGTCAGAAGGATCTGATTCGAAATGCTTACGAATACGGCGAATAGTTACGTCTACTGTGCGGTCGTTAGGGCGAAGTTCACGGCCTGTCATTTCCATAATTAGCTGCTCACGGGTAAGAATTTTACCTGGGTTGCTAAGGAATAAGTGTAGTGCACGGAATTCACTGCGTGGTAACCGGAACTCTTTACCTGTTGGTGAAATAAGAGAACGGCTGTCGCCATCCAAAATCCAGCCATTGAAGTTTACACGGCTTGGTAAATCATCGTCTTCTGCAGAGTTTGTGGTGCGAGATAATAAGTTACGCGCACGAATAGTTAGTTCACGAGGATTGAAAGGCTTGGTTAGATAGTCATCTGCGCCAATTTCCAGACCTAAGATACGATCAACGTCGTTATCACGGCCAGTAAGGAAAATAAGACCTACATTTTTACGGTCACGTACTTCACGTGCCAAAATTAGGCCATTTTTACCTGGCAGGTTAATATCCATAATAACCAAATTAATTGCGTGATTTTCAAAGAAGTCATGCATTTGATCACCATTTTCAGCTTCAAATACATTGTACCCTTCTGCTTCGAATAAACTCTTTAGCGTGGTACGTGTGACCACTTCATCTTCAACAATTAACACATTTGGCGTCTGCATGGTGTTTTACACTCTTTATAAAATCGGTTTAAGCAATTACTGATTAAATTTTAATATTCGTTTACTTATATGCAAGTTACTATCGAATATTACTAAATTCAAGGTATTGGGGTTAGCCAACAAATTTCAAGCAAAGTTCAATAGTTATACAGGTATTATGACGTTTTCGCACTGGAAACAGGAAAAACAATAACAAATTCTACACCACTACCTACTTCGCTGGTAATTGAGATAGAGCCATTGAGCGCTTGAGTGACTAAATTGTACACTAAGTGCATGCCTAATCCAGACCCCCCTTGTCCACGTTTTGTGGTTACGAAAGGGTCGAAAATACGTTTACGAATATCTGTTGGGATCCCGATGCCGTTATCCCGATACACTAACTTTAGCTTGTTTGTTGTAATTAATTCAGCACAGATGTCAATCTGGCCTTTTTCTATGTTCTCAAAGCCATGGATAACCGAATTCATAATAAGGTTAATAATGATTTGATTAATAGGACCAGCCTTCGTTTCAACGCATAAGGTAGGGTCGCAATCTACGTTGATGTTGTGTTGTAATTTTTTTAAGCGAGGCTGTAACGACAGTAGTATCTCATTAACTAGCTGTGCAAAGCAAAAAGTTCGGCTACTTTCGCTCGATTGATCTACTGCAACCTGTTTAAAACTGGAAATTAGCTCAGCAGCGCGGTTCAAATTGCGATAAATGATGTTTAAATTTTCATGACTTTCATCCATGAAGCGTTTCATGGCACTGGCCTTTAGCGTTTTATTCTCAAAATCCCTTTCAATAACCGCGAGTCGGTCGAGCATCATAGTAGAAGCTGTAACGCCTAAGCCAATGGGGGTATTAACTTCGTGGGCAACCCCCGCAACCATGTCGCCCAACGATGCCATTTTTTCATTTTGTACAATTTGGCGTTGAAACTCATGCAGCTTTTCAAGCGTTTGAATTAATTCTTGGTTAGCGTCTTTCAACGCATTAGTGCGTTGGCTTACCATTTCTTCTAAGCTGGCATTCAGCTTTCTGTGCTGCTCTTCGGCTTGACGCTGTTTGTGCATGTATTCTTGTATGCGAGATAGCATAATATTCACATCATCAGACAGCACGTTTATTTCTTTAATATTGGACGGTTCTGCTCGTGCCGAATAGTCTCGCTGTCTAGAGGTGCGCTGTAGGAAAAAAGAGAGTTTTTCAATAGGAACAGTGGCACGGCGTTGAAAACGCAGTGCTAACAAAAAGCTGAATATCAGTAAGAAAAACATAACCCCAAGGTTAACCAGAACCGTTTTGATAATGTGCTGACCAAACCCGTCTGCAGACATACGAAGGTAAACCCACCCCAAGACTTCGTTGGTCTCTTGGTTAAAAATTTTACGACTACTTTCTAAGTAATCATTTTCGTCTGTAAGCAAGGGGGTTTGATCTAAGTTGGTTAGCTGTTTTTGCTTTCCAGGAATAAGTAGTTGTCCGCCTTTGTTGTAAGAGGCAAAACGTTCAACGGCACTTGAGGTGTTAGGCTCATCCGGTAAGCTTTTATAAATATGTACGTTTAACACTTTGTCAGCAGAATCTAAGAATTGCAAAGATTCTTCCACCAATGCCTGGCTAGAATTTTTAAGCGGGTTGGCAACCACGTTAGCAGTCATCTTAGATAGCAGGTTTGCGCGGTTATCCAATTCGTGTCGATAGGCATTTATTTGGGTGTAGATAGACAAACCGGAGGTGCTAACCAGCGAAATTGCGGCGATGGTCATGACCACCCACAAAAATAAACTTCGTATAGAAAGTTTTATAGCCCGATCTGTCATGCTAAATATCAGAATTTCTAATTAAATGAACGCTCAATAATAGTGGCGCATTCTTTAACAAAAAGAAAGAAACGCCGTACAAGACTATGGAGGTCGCTTACTTAAACGAACATAGATTCGTAAAGTTTAATGTATTCATCTGCAGCTCGTTCCCACGTAAAGCGGGTATTCATGCCCCTTTGCTGCATTTCTCTGAACTTTACTGGGTGTTCATAATAAAACAGCAAAGCGCGACGAATACAAGCAAGCAAGGCTTCAGGGCGTGGCTGTTCAAAAACAAAGCCGGTAGCGTCTTCGCTATGGCGGTTGTCCACCACAGTGTCTTTCAAACCACCTACCGCTCGCACAATAGGAATGGTGCCGTAGGCCAAACTGTACATTTGATTTAGCCCACAAGGCTCAAACTGCGATGGCATTAAGAAAAAGTCGGCGCCCGCTTCAACAAGGTGAGCGTGCTCGGAGCTAAACCCATTAATAAAGGCGAACTGAGAAGGGTTATTTTGCGCAAATTCACCCAAATCCATACACATTTTAGGATCGCCGGTGCCTACGATAACGATTTGCACATTATGCTGAACCAGTTCATCAAGGATAGGCAGAATATAGCCAAAACCTTTCTGCTCGGTGAGGCGGCACACCATACCAATAAGCGGAATGCTCACATTCGTCGGCAAGCCAGACTTTTCTTGCAGTGCGTGCTTGCACGTTTGCTTAGGCAGTAAGTTGTCTGCGTCATAATGTTCTGGCAAAAACGTATCTGTAGCGGGGTTCCATTGTGTATAGTCACACCCGTTTAATATGCCGGAAAGGTCGGTTTTGCGTCTAACCAAACGCTCATGCAAGCCGTGGCTGCCTAGGTCGGTTAACAGCTCTTGTGCATAATGGGGGCTAACGGTGGTTACCTTAGTAGCAAACTCGATACCCGATTGCAGCATATTGATATAACCGCCGTGAACCTGTGCCAGTATGCCGGGGTGATGGCGAAGAAATGGCACTTTTTCAAGTAGGTTTACCCCTTGGAACGCGGCATTGTGAATAGTGAACACGGTACGGGTTTTATCGAAAAAGCCTGTGTTGTCGAAAGCCGTCAAGTAGGGCAGCATGGCCGTATGCCAATCGTGGCAATGGATAACATCTGGCGAATAATTGATAGCTTGAAGGGCAGCTAATACTGCGCCGCTAAAGAAACAAAAGCGCTCGCCATTATCTTCATAGGCTTCGTACGCGTTGGAATACAAGCCTTCACGCATAAAGTATTCCGGGTAATCTACAAAGTATACGGGTAGTCCGTGCCAATCCATAACTCGCACTTCGAAATTATATATTTTGTATTCGGTGAACAACGTTTGTGTTTCACATGCCGTGGGCAAGTCTAACGAGTCTGCCAATACCTTGTAGTAAGGCATAACAATAGCTACGTCTTCTCCAGCTTCTTTCAATGCAAGTGGAAGTGCTTTGCCTACATCTGCTAAGCCACCTGTCTTTACCAGTTCTTCTACTTCAGAGATAGCGAATACAATTTTCACACGAACGCCTCGTATTATATGAACGCGCCTATGGCCTCTGAATGGGCTCTATAGCTGTTGCGCGAATTAGGGCTGACATATATTCAGCCCCATATATCGAATATAGGGGGAATTTATTTACGTTAGCACAGGCTTTAGCAAAAGTGCTATTACTATGCAGCCTGATATAACGAAAATTGTGTGGTTTGTGCAGTGGTTAACACGCGTGGGAAGTGTTCAGATAATAGCCCCGGGTAGGGCAGGAAACGGTTAGCAACCATTTGCAAAGTGCCATTTTGACTTAGCATTTTACGGGCATCTTCAATAAATCGCTTAGTAATGGTGTAGTCGGTTTTAAGTCCGGTATGAAACGGCGGGTTGGTGACAATATGCTGTACTTTACCCTCGATGCCATACAAACCATTCGCAGCATGCAAGGTGGCTGATTGACCATTGGCCGCTAATGTCATCGCGCTGGCATAAATTGCAAGGGCGCTAATATCAGACAGCTGCATTTTTAGGTGAGGGTAGGTCAGCATTAAGTAACTAGCAATTACCCCAGCACCACAAGCAAAGTCTAATACGTTGCCGCTCATACCCGAGGTATGTTTTTCTAGTAGTAGTTTAGTGCCCTTGTCGAGTTCGCCATGGCTAAATACGCCAGGTAAAGAGCACACAGGCCAGCTTGTATTGCCAATTTCATACGTGTCGGTTTCAAGCCAAGCTTCTGGTTCAAATGCTAAGTGAGGCTGTTCAACAATGGTGGTAATTAAACTGCAGTGACGGGCAGAGTCCACTTTATGCGTAACCCCGTAAGGTTGCATGAGTTTAGCCGCGCTTTTTATACCGCCTTTGTTTTCGCCCACAACGTGTATGCGGCCATTTTGACCCACCATGCCTGCTGCCATGCGCAGTAACATTTGAAAATGCGACTTTGATTTAGGCAGAAAAATTAGCACGTCAGTATGGGTGTGTTCATTGCGCATAAAAGGCGTAAAGTAATGGGTGTGCGGCCCCACTTTTTGCACCACCTCAAAACCCTCTTTCGTGATATCTCGGCTATCAAAACTGGATGAAGATATCACTCGAACACATTCAGAAAATATGTCGAAGTACTGGTGCATTACCGTTACATTTTTATGCTTAAGTGCATCGAGGAAGTAGGCATCAGAAGGATTGATAAACAACCATTCGCCTTGCTCAAAAATGTTGATGTTGCGTTCTAAAAGTTGGCTTTGAGGCGTTAAAATCATTACTGCGCTCGCTCGTAAATAAGATCCCAAACACCGTGGCCTAGCTTTTGACCACGGGTTTCAAATTTAGTGATAGGTCGATATTCAGGGCGAGGCACATAGGTACCTTCTTGTGCAGTATTTGCATAACCTGAAGTTGCATCCATTACTTCGGCCATGTGTTCTGCGTAAGGTTCCCAGTCGGTAGCCATATGGAAACAGCCACCTTTTTCTAATTTGGTTAGCACAAGGGCAGCAAACTCAGGCTGAACAATACGTCGCTTATGATGGCGCTTTTTATGCCAAGGATCGGGGAAAAACAATTGAAGTCGAGATAATCCACCCTCTGGGATCATATTCTTAAGCACTTCAACCGCATCGTGATCCATCACGCGCAAATTGGTTAAGCCCTGTTCGCCAGCTTCAGCTAAACAAGCGCCAACGCCTGGGCGATGCACTTCAATGCCAATAAAATTTTTCTCAGGGGCAGCCGCAGCCATTTCAACTAATGATTTACCCATACCAAAGCCAATTTCAACCACAACAGGCGCGGTTCTGCCAAATAGAACTGATAAGTCCAGTTCGGCATTTTGGTAGTCGATACCCATGGTTGGCCAAAATTCTTCAATGGCACGGGTTTGCGCTTTTGTTAAGCGGCCTTCGCGCTTTACAAAGCTTTTAACTTTACTTACGTGAACACCAGCGGCTTCAGCCTCGGCCTGGCTTTTGAATTGCCTCATTTGCAATACCTTTCTTGCCCCAATTTACTGGTGGCGCATTATCCAGTTAGCGGCATGTTATGCAACGCTATAATTAATAAAAGCGCAATAAAATGCGGTTTTTTTAAACATCTATACAATTGCTAAGCAGTGTAGCAAGCTTTTCGGGTTGTTCCAGAAGCATCATATGGCCTGCATTTTCAATCTTGTATATGTTCGCGGAGGCGATGTTATCTGCCATAGCTTGTAGCAAAGCAAGCGGTACAACTTCATCGTCAGTTGCTGCAATAATATTGACGGGCACCTTCGATTTCGCCAACGCTTTTACAAAGTCTTCCCTTGGCGATGTGGCTTGCGTATGAGCCAGCAAAGTATTTTTGCCTAAATCTTCTGCCATAGATTGTACAACGCCCATTACATCAGGACTTTCCTGATGAGTTGGATGCACAAAACGCGTAAAATAGGCAGGGTTTTCTGGCTTGAAGTCGCCACTGTTTAGCATAGTAACCAGCTGTTTGCGCCTCGCTATCTCTTCTTTCGATAAGCCTTTTGCATCATATCCAATAAGCGTAATAGACGCCACGTGCTCCATATTCTGCGATGCCCATAGCGCGGAAATGTAGCCACCCATGGAGAAGCCCACAAGATGTACTTTTTCATCTTGAATAACACGGTCGGAAGTGAGCGCTAGCATGTCGTCTTTGGTGGCTGCCCACTGTAAGGGTACATAGCGACGTTGAGAAATTTTCATGCGTTGCCAAACGGGCAACCAAACACGTTCATCGCATAAGGTTCCGGGTAAAAATAGAACAGGGGCGCTGGTGGTCACAAAGACTCCTAAAATACATTTATACCTTCACATGCTAACATAGCAGGCCATTTATCAATAAAACCTAATGGCTATTAAATGTAGCTAACGGTCATTCACTGCGCAGTTTTTATGACAAATACGGTTACCCCAAACACTTTTGCTGAGCGAGTACTTGCTTGGTACGACATTCATGGCCGCAAGCACCTGCCATGGCAACAAGATATTACCCCCTACAAAGTGTGGGTATCTGAGATTATGCTACAGCAAACGCAAGTCACCACCGTCATTCCGTATTTTGAGCGGTTTATGCAATCTTTCCCCAGCGTGGTGGAGCTAGCCAATGCAGCGCAAGATGACGTACTGCATCATTGGACAGGTTTGGGCTACTACGCCCGCGCTAGAAACTTACACAAAGCGGCTAAGCAAATTGTAGAGGATCACGGTGGTACGTTTCCTGACAACATAGACGATGTAATAGCATTGCCTGGAATCGGACGCTCTACCGCTGGTGCGGTATTATCTATTTCACGCAATCAACGTCACCCTATATTAGATGGCAACGTAAAGCGTGTGCTTGCTCGCTACTACGCTGTTGGTGGCTGGCCTGGCCAAAAAGCGGTTGAAAATGCGTTATGGGAAGTGGCAGAAAAGAATACGCCAGAAAAACGCAGTGCCAACTACACTCAGGTGATGATGGATTTGGGTGCTATGGTATGTACGCGTAGTAAGCCAAAGTGTGATGAATGCCCGTTACAGCACGATTGCTTAGCGTATGCCCAGGGGGCGCAAACTGAATTCCCAGGTAAAAAGCCCAAGAAAGCCATTCCAGAGCGAAGTACGTTACTTATAGTGCCATTGTTCCAACGACAGGTTTATTTGGAACAGCGGCCTTCTAGCGGCTTGTGGGGCGGTTTATATGGTTTTATTGAAGCACAAGATATAGAAAGTGCTGAAGCTGAACTTGCCAAGCGAGGTATTGAAGCCAGTTCATTTGAAACCCAAACAGCCTTTAGGCATACCTTTAGCCATTTTCATTTGGATATAACACCGGTGTTTGCCGTGGTAAACTCTGTACCCAGAAAGCAGGTGGCAGAACAAAAAGCCCAGTGGTTTATGTTTAACGAACCTATTGAAGTAGGTTTAGCTGCCCCGACAAAGAAAATCATTCAGCAATTAGTGCATGTGCTTTAGCGCATCGAATAGGTTAAGGACATACAATGAGTAGAGTGGTATTTTGCCAGCGTTTACAAAAAGAAGCCGACGGCTTAGATTTTCAGCTTTACCCTGGTGAGCTAGGAAAACGTATTTACGATAATATTTCAAAAGAAGCATGGGCCGACTGGCAAAAGAAACAAACCATGCTAATTAACGAAAATAAGTTAAATATGATGGAACCTACCGCCAGACAGTTTTTAGAACAAAGTATGTCGGCTTACTTGTTCGACGGCGTAGAGCCTACCATTGAAGGCTATGTTCCGCCTGAAAAGTAATCAAAAAAGCGTATTTTGCATAAACAATGTGCAAACGGTAACAAAACCGAAAAAAAACCGACAAAAACGGTTGACTTGTTAGTCGGAAATCCGTTTAATACGCACCCACAGCGAGACAGGCAGCAAACGCCCAAACGCTAAAAGATTTTGCCTCGATAGCTCAGTTGGTAGAGCAGCGGATTGAAAATCCGCGTGTCCCTGGTTCGATCCCGGGTCGAGGCACCATTATTAGAAGCCCTTGCAGAAATGCGAGGGCTTTTTTGATCCAGGGCTTACGAAGTCAACGGCACACGCTAACGTACCCCTGCGGCTGCGCCGCGCGTTACAATCCCGGGTCGAGGCACCATTATTCAATCGTCTCCATTTTCGAGACAAAGCTGTCTCCTTATACATAACCAATCCCGCTATCGAAATTTATTATTGCAATAACAATGCATACACATACTTTTGTGTAAAAGCCTTTCCTATTAGTTTCGTCACAAAAGTTTCATCAAAAAGTCTGTCTACTTTTTTCAGCTACTGACTCATTACATGTGTTAACCGTGCGCACCGGAACATCTCACTCTAACTTTGCACTACTAGGATCACACATGAAAAATCAATTTGCCAAAACTACACTCTCATTGGGTGTGTTGGCTGGATTAACGGGTGTTACGCCTGTAACAGCACAGCAGTCATCAGTTGCTGATGAAAACGTTGAAGTAATTGAAGTCACTTCTTTTCGTAGCTCACTAATTAGAGCGAAAGATTTGAAAAAAGATGCCATTATCTCCCGCGATACAATCTTGGCAGAAGATATCGCAGACTTTCCAGACCTTAATTTGGCCGACTCTCTGCAGCGAGTACCAGGGATTACCATTACCCGGGAAGGTGGCGAAGGCCGCCAAATTTCGTTACGCGGCCTAGGTCCCGATTTTACACGTGTTCAAGTAAACGGTATGGAAGCCATGGGCACGTCTTCATCACCCATGGATGCCCGCGGCGGTGTAAGTCGCACTCGTGGCTTTGACTTTAATGTTTTCGCATCTGAGTTGTTCAATCGAATTGACATTAGCAAAACCTACTCAGCCGATCAGGAAGAGGGCGGCATTGGCGGAACGGTCGGGCTATTTACCGCAAAACCATTCGATTATGACGGGTTCAAAAGTGCGTTGTCGGTACGAGGCGGCTACAACACGAATAGCGAAGAAACTAACCCTCGTATGGCTGGGCTTATTTCGAATGTCTGGAACAAATTTGGCGCCTTGGTTTCCGTAGCTTACAGTGAACGTGAAACTGCCGAGTATGGAACCAATACTACACGCTGGCGCCGAGAAGGTGGAAAAACTGCTGCGGATCCAGCAGATACCGACCTGCAAGCTGAGTTAGATTCAGGTGAACTTTGGTTTCCTCGTGGTCATCGCTTTTCTCGCTGGAACAATACTCAAGATCGCTTAGGAGTCACTGCCGCATTCCAATACAAACTGTCTGATTCTTTTTCACTAACGTTAGACATCATGCATGCAGAGTTAGAAAACAATACCGATGAACATCACTCTGCAGTGAAAGACAACAAGGTTGTATCTGATCTTATATGGGAAGAAAACGACGGGCAAAAAGAAGTCGTTTACGCCTTGTATGAGAATGCAACGTGGCGTAACGAGAACTCTCGTCGTTACAATGAGTCGGAATTTAACCAATATACGCTTAGTATGGACTGGACAATAAACCCTGAGTTCTATGCCAGTGCCGTTATTGGAACAAGTTCATCTGACTTTGATCAGCCTGAAGTTATAAAATCGAATATTCATGCCAAAGGCATCGTGGATATCGCTACAGACTTCAGACAAGATCGCTTCTACGGTATTAGCACTTCGTCTGACTTCGATACTACGCAACTCGATGGCTACGAGATGAAAGATATCTACCTGCAGGAAAACTACATTACTAATGATTTTGACACAGCAAAAGTCGATTTCACCTACCTCGTGGGCGATACAGGAGAACTCCAATTTGGAGTGAACTATAAAAAATTCGAGAATTCTGCTTACCAATTAACCCAAAGCAATGCGCAAAATATTGCACCTGAAAATACCGGCGTCACCACACTAAATGATGCTCTGGTTGAAGTGTATAGTGAACATCCCAACACCAGCTGGCTTCAAGGTGATTTAGACGCATTGCTAAACTTTTATGGGCTTAGTGGCTATAACATTGATGACAGTGAGCTTACACGAAATGACAAATCGCCAGTAACAGAAGAAACGTTGGCGATGTACGTGCAATACGGCTGGGAGAACGAGTTTGCAGGTAAGCCGCTGCTAGTAAGTGCTGGGTTGCGATATTTTGAAACAGATATTACGGCGGCCGGTAAATCATCGGGTGCCGCCATAGAGACCACCCGTTCGTACTCAGATGTTTTGCCTACTATCAACCTCGTTTATGAGTTGCAAGAAAACGTGTTATGGCGTGCATCGGCAAGCAAAAATATAACCCGTCCGTCCTTGGGGGCGCTAAGCTATAACGCGTCAGTCTCGCAAACATCGGGGGATGCGATTACCAGCGTGACGATGGGAAATCCAATGTTGGAACCCTTTGAATCGAACAATTTGGATACCGCGTTTGAGTGGTATTTCGATGACGTTGGTTATGCCGCAGCTGCCATTTTTTATAAAGATATCGATAATTTCATTGTCGATACTACCAGTGAAGTTGTGTATTCATCATTGGGCTTACCGGCAGAGTTGCTACCTGTAGATAAAACCGTCGACAGTATTTTTTATTTACAGCGTCCAGAGAATATGGACGCATCGAAAATTAAAGGGGTGGAGTTAACTTTCTCTCGCGATTTAGATTTCCTTCCTGCACCATTTAATCATTTAGGTGTTATTGCAAACTATACCTATGCAGATGGTGATGCTCTGTATCGCAATATCTATGGCGAAGAGGGTAATGACCAAGAAAAAGCGTTCACGGGATTATCGAAAAATAGTTATAACTTTACGCTGTACTACGAGCAGGAAGGCTGGGGCGCTAGAGTGTCAGCGGCATACCGTAGTGCATACCTTACTGGCGCGTCTTCCAGTGGCGATCAGGATGAATCAGGTTATCACGGTACAACATTCATCGATTTCTCTTCATTCTACCAACTAACCGACACTATTAAACTGAGCTTTGAAGGCATTAACCTCACCGATGAGCGTCAGGAGTTATATAGCGATTCTCACGATCGTGCATACAATACCACGACCAGTGGGCGTACTTATATGCTTGGTGCAACCATGCAATTTTAAACTAAGTAGCATACCAGGCTTGCCTGGTATGCTTTTTCCAATGGACGTTTAAACAGTAATGAAAAAAGTTTTAATGATAACGTTTACGAGCGGATTGCTTGTCTTATCAGCGTGTGTATCGGTAAACCAGCAACACAATGAAAGCCGTGCTTTTGTTCCTGAAGATGGAAAAACCTGGCTAGCCGGTGACCACCATATTCACGGTAAATATAGCGCACGATGGAACTGGAAGACTCAACCCCCTTCGCCGCTCTTATTTGGTGACGCCCATTATTTCACTGCATTGAACGCCAAAATGGCAGCATTTCATCAATTAGATTGGATGGTAACAACCGACCATGGTGGTCCAAATCACAGTGCAGTAAACCGAAATTCAGCGTACCCGGAACTGGTTGCCTCCAGAGCCGCCATTCCAGAAATTATGCAGTTTTATGGTATGGAGTTCGACACCCCAGGCGCGCGACACAGTACGCTGATTATTCCAAAAAGTGAGAAAGAAGCCGACCAACTTTTTGAGTTGGAAAGTCAGTACAACCGCAGAGAAATTTACCCTGACGAATCTCCCAGAGACACGCACGCTTCTATGCTTACCGCGTTAGAAGCTATGCAGAAGATGTCACCACAACCGCTATTGTCAGTGAATCACCCCGCGCGAAAGGCTACTGACTTGAATGTGTACCAAAAGGTTACACCGCAAAAAATGCGGGAGTGGCAGGATATTGCGCCAGACGTGGTCACCGGTATGACCGCGATTCCCGGGCATCAAGCTGCATCAATAAACCCAGACGGCACGAATAATCCGAGAGCGCCTCGCGCAGAGTATTTTGGCTATCCAACCCATGGCGGCACTGACCAAATGTCGGCCATTGTTGGAGGAGTTTGGGATAAATTAATGGCTGAAGGCAGAAAATGGACGGTCACCGCTGTTTCTGATAGCCATGCACATTATACCGAAGGACGTACAGATTTTTGGCCAGGAGAATACGCCAAAACGTATGTACGAGCGGCACGAGACTACGACAGCGTACTAGATGGTCTGCGCGAAGGAAATGTATTTATTGTTACCGGTGATTTGATAGACGAGCTGTATGTGAGTGTTGAACACGGAGCCAAGCGCGTTAACATCGGAGGTACGTTAGCTTTAGACGTCAATAATAAGGCGCCTATAACCGTTACTGTCGCGTTTCACGACCCGCAAGGTGCTAACTTCAATCGTCAATATCCGGCGGTTGAGCGATTAGATATAATCTATGGAGATGTGGTTGGCAAATACCCCCAAACAGAAAAAGCGCCTGTGAAGGTGATCCACCGTTTTTTTCAGCAAGATTGGGAAAGACAGGGAGCCTATAATGTTGTGCAATTTTCTTTGCCCGCACCTGACAACAATGCCTACGTACGAGTACGCGGGACCAACTTAAAAGAAGAATTGGAGCCAGAGGTTGATCCCAAAGGCGAAAATCCGTGGGATGATCTCTGGTTTTACAGCAATCCCGTATATCTACACCACCCCAATCATCACACTTCTCGTTACTGCAATGAATTTGTCACAGGCGAGTGCGATGATAAGTGACCATCATATTAATACAGCAGTATCGTCGTTAGACATGCCAGAAGAAACCCCCAGCTCTTCACTTCAAACGCTGATAAATTCAAAAGTCCTCAAGCAATACTTGCATAGGCATTCCGTTAACAGTGAAGAGGCGGCAGATCTTTATCAAGAGTCCATCGCTCGCGTTTTAGAGCAATCTAAAGCAACCGTTATTGATAACCCTCTCGCATACGCGTTTCGCGTAGCGAGAAATCTGCTTTCGAAACGCCAGCTTCTAGACACTGACAATGTTGATGAACAACAATGCTACCGACAAAATCCAGAGCTACACCTTGAAACACAACAACGAATCGAGCTCATTGCGCAAGTGATTAATGCGATGCCAGTCCAACGCCGGCGTGTTTTTGAAATGCGCCGTATTGAAGGCCAAAGCCGTCAAGCCATAGCGTCTAGCTTGAATATTTCGGCAGAAGCAGTAACAAAGCATATTTCGCGTGCAATGGCAGATATTCAACTGCATCTGGATAAAAGCAGGTAGATAATGACAAGCCAACAAGAAAAGACATACTTAGAGGCAGGTGAGTGGATAGACCGGCTCGCAGACGGAGATTTAGATGCGTTAAATAAACGTCGATTTATCCGTTGGTTAGATGAAAGAGAGCGACATCAAGAAGTGTTAGAAAGGATGATAGCAACTTGGGAAGACCCAGCAGTTCATGCTGCTTATTTAAACGCCCAAAAGTCGTCGAAAATCGCAAACCGAAGGCGTTCACTTGTGACATGGGGAAGTGCCATTGCTGCGTCATTACTTGTGATTGCGCTAGTATTTTCACGCTATCACGTCATAACCCCCTCAACCTCATCCCAATTAATTACTTCCGCGCACGAGGCACTAAGTGATGGTAGTGAGGTGCAACTACAACCCAAAAGTGAGCTAATCGTTCTATTTTCTGACGATACCCGCGCTTTGAACTTGAAAAAGGGGCAGGTGTATTTTGATGTGGCGAAAGACCGGGCTCGCCCGTTTGTAGTAAAGGCCGGGCTGTCTTCAGTGACGGCTGTTGGCACGGCGTTCAACATCGATAGGCAAGGGCAGCGTGTTGACGTGGTAGTACACGAGGGCATTGTAGAAGTTCGAGGTAAGGTCGATAGCGCGGCTGTATTGCTCAAGGCAGGCGAGAAAATAACAATTAATAGGGGAGTTGCAGAACCGGTGCAGCGTGTTAATTTGTCACAAGTGGTAGATTGGCGCACAGGCTGGATAGAAGTAGATGATGAATCTCTAACTTATTTGTTGGAACGATTGAACCGTTATTCAGATAAGCCTATTTTGATTATAGATAGCACTATTGGGAAACACCGGGTGGCTGGTCGCTTTAAACTAGAAGATACTACGCAAACGTTAGCGGTACTTAGTTCTCTCTATCAACTGGAGGTTGCTGATACTCGTTCAGGTTTCGAAATACGTCGACAAGTAAACTAAATTGGCATGATAAACCGAAGAAGCAAAAAGTCAGTGGTCATTGCGGGTCACGTTTTTTGGTTAATATCGGTCGGTTTATCGCCTGCTTGTTTTGCTGCTCAAGAAGGGTTAGCAGACAAAACGATCAATACTATTCCCTTATCACAGCTTGTCACTGAATTTAGTCGTGACGCCGGCGAAACCATTGCATTTGACCCCACCTTGCTTAAGGGGTTAACCATAACGCCTGCACAATGGCGCACGACTAACGCCAGTGATTTATCTTCACTACTGCAACCTTTTTCACTTTGTTTAGCGCCTGTTCAAAATGGCTGGGTTATTCATCGGTGCGACACACAACAAAACGAAAACACTAGCAAAACAACCCAAACAGAAAGCAATGCTATTACTCGTACTCACCCAACTGTTGAAATAGAAGTCACAGGATTTCGCCAATCTCTTATTCGTGCCAGAGAGATAAAGCGCCTTGCCATGGTCACTCAAGAATCGATTTTGTCAGAAGACATTACTGATTTCCCCGATTTGAATTTGGCTGATTCATTACAACGTATACCGGGCATTACTATCACCCGTGAAGGAGGCGAAGGGCGACAGATTTCACTTCGGGGACTAGGTCCTGACTTTACCCGCGTAAAGGTAAATGGTATGGAAGCGATGGCAATGACATCATCGGCGATGGACGCCAGAGGAAGTGTGAGTCGTACCCGAGCCTTCGATTTCACACTATTTGCATCAGAGATTTTTAATCGTATTGATGTAAGTAAATCGTATTCGGTGGAACAAGATGAAGGCGGTATTGGTGGCACAGTTATGTTGTATACGCCAAAACCCTTCGATTTTGTGGATGACATAAATACCTTTACCGTGAAACAAAGTTACAACGAAAACAGTAAACAGCTCGACCCAAGTATTATTGGGTTGGTCAGCCGACGAAATGATAAACTCGGAGGTCTTGTTTCCGCTGTGTACAGTCAGCGACACACTACTGAGTTTGGTACTAATACTACGCGGTGGCGACAGGAGAAAAAGCGTTACAGCGGAGAAGAAGATAGTGTGTTGCAGCACGAATTAGCACAAGGCGTATTCTGGTTTCCCAGAGGCCATCGATATTCTCTTTGGAATAATAATCAACGTCGATTAGGAGTAACAGCCTCACTGCAATACGCGCCAAATGATAAGTGGCAAGTTGCATTTAGCAGCATTGCCAGCCGTTTACATAATAGTCTTGATGAGCATCATATTGCAGTGAAAGACAATGACAATGTTACGCTACTAGCATGGGAACAAAATAAAAATGACAAAGAAATATTGTTTGCGAAATATACCGATGCAACATGGCGTATCGAAACTCGGGAAGATGAAAATACGTCAACGTTTTATCAATTGAGTATGGAAAGTCAGTGGCAGCCCACTTCTGCACTAAGCCTTAACGTTAGCCTTGGCAGCAGTGCCAGTGATTACTCGCAGCCTAAAGTAAATAAAGTCAACATTCGTAAAACTGGGGTGGATATTGTTACGGACTTTCGTGAAGACCGTTTTTACGGCGAGAGCTATTCTACTAATATGGATACGGCATCTCTAACCGGACTAACCGTGAAAGATCTTTACTTTCAGGAAAATGAAATACGTACTTCGTACAACAATGTGAAGGCATCACTTCGCTATTTATTTAGTAACGGTGATGCCGTGTCGGCGGGTGCACATTATAAATCCTTTGAAAACACAGGGATGGATCGCGCTAGAAGTGTGTACCCAGCTCTTGATGATAATACTCTGTCTAAAGCGCACTTATCTCTGTTCAGTCAGCACCCAGATAAAACATGGATGCAGGGCAACCTTAATGCTATTCAAACGCATTTTGACTTGGGTAACGTACAACTTACCGCCGAAGATACAGTAGATAGTTCCAACTTTAAGGTTAAAGAAAACACTCTCGCGCTCTACGCGATGTACGATAGCGTAGGACATTGGCTGGGTAAGCCTCTTTATACGCAAGGGGGAATTCGGTATTTCAATACGCAGTTTACGTCTTCAGGTATTCAAAAGGGATTGCCGTCAGCCGTCACCAAAACTTATGACGATGTGCTTTTTAGCGTTAATACAGTACTTGAACTCAACGACAATTGGTTATGGCGTGCCAGCGTAGATGAGAATATCACGCGCCCGTCTATTCAAGATTTGGCTATTACCGCCGAGGTGTCGCAAGCATCCCGGAATGAGGGCGACATTGGGCAAGTATTTTTAGGAAATCCTTATTTAAAGCCCCTAAAGTCATTGAATGTAGAAACCGGTGTTGAGTGGTATTTCGAAGACGGCGGTATTATGGCTCTCTCTAGCTTCTTCAAGCAGATAAATAATTTCGTAGTGGAAGATGTTGAAGCTATACCGTATCGCGAACTGGGACTCCCCGCTAGCTTGCTACAAGATGGGGATAGTGTCGATGATGTTTTTTATGTCAGTACACCCGAGAATACCGATACAACCACATTTAAAGGTTTTGAAATTACTTATTCCCGTGATTTAGCATTTCTTCCTTCCCCTTTTGATCTTCTTGGGGTTAATACCAACTTTACTTACGCCGAGGGACAAACCCTTTACCGAGATGTACAAGGAACGGGAGAAAATCAGGTTAAAACGTTCGCGGGGCTGTCTAGACGTAGTTATAATTTTACGGTGTATTACGAGCAATCGCATTGGTCGGCCCGCGTGTCAGCTGTCTATCGCAGTCCTTATATATTATCAGTCCAGCCGGGAAACACAGACCAAGACGAATCAGGCTATCATGCAACAACTTACATTGATGCATCGGCGAGCATGCAACTTAGTCAATCATTAAGAGTGACGATAGAAGGTCTAAATTTAACTGATGTTAGAGAGGAGCTATACAGCGATTCAAACGACCGAGCTTATAATACTACATTGAGTGGGCGTACTTTTTTAATAGGGTTTTCATTAGAGATTTAACCACGAAATAAAGTAAGTAAAGATACATAAATATTAATTAAAGTGCAGAGTTCTGCATTTGGAAGCCGGTACACGTTGCAGTGGTTCAAAACGCCCAGCATCAAAGTTGCGAATAGATTTTTGGTTTACTTTGCCATGCTGATCGTAGGTCATGAAACGCTAGCTTATGCAAAGAATTTGCAAAGAAAATAAAAAACTAATTAAAACAATTAATTAAACTCTTGGATTACATTGAAAATCCGCGTGTCCCTGCAGTTGCACCGCGCGTTACAATCCCGGGTCGAGGCACCATTATTCAAGCCCTTGCAGAAATGCGAGGGCTTTTTTGTTTTTAGCTCCAATACAATTTTGCAAATCAAACCATTTACTCCAAAACTTCAACTTACGGCAAAATTACAAGCACAGCATATTGAAGCAAAGCCGATGAGCTTTCTATTTTTGGTGCATATCGTGGATGTCTATGAACCATCTTGTTATGAAATATAGATTTATAATTGAGAATCGTTAATATGCTCAAATAATCTTTCTAGATCTTTCCATTTTATTCGTAGCTGATTTCGCTTTTTAGGTTTCCACTTTGATTTGATAAACTTCAAATTAACGCCGGGATCATAATAAATAGCTTTATCAAAAATACTATTGAGAAAATTCTGCAAAGTTGCTCCTTCAGCCAACCGAATTTCTGGGCCAAATAGATACTCTGGAACCGATTTTTTGATTTTAGTAACGCTTACAAAGCAAGTTTTCGAATGTTTGTTTTTCCAGTGATCGATTAGCTTTTCGAATCCCCAACCTGCGGCTATCGATCCACGTGTATCCACTAAATGTAAGCCGCCATTTGGATCTATAATCTTTGATGTTTTACGATCAAACCCAACTAATTGAAGAGTTAAGCAGGTTTTAGGATTTTCTTCTCCATGTTTATGAATTCCAGTAAAGTCCATACGTACCTGTTCTTTTACTTTGCCATAAGTTCTTACGAACAACTCCAATGAATCAAGATAAGTCCCACAATTGGGCTCAGGTGTCATCAACGTAACTACGTTGCCAGAATGTGATTTAAGCTCCCAATCCTCGAAATCGGGATCAGGGGAGCCATTAGGTGTTATTCCGAACAAGGCTTCTAAAGTGTAGCCAGCGCCATTTTGTGCTTTGTATTGAATCCTCTTTCCGTCTTTATTTAACCGATGTGATTGTACAGCTCCCATTTCATATATTTCTTTTAATCGAGCTATTAGCTTGGCTTTTGAATCAGTTCTTTGAACACTAAGTTCATAAAAAACTGAGGTAATTTGTTGTGTTTCTTCATGGCATATTAGATCAGTAGCTTGATTACTCAAGTTGGACTTCCACGCGCTCACATATGCAAACACTTGGTCTTTCTTGATTCCGAGAAACAAGTATCTCTTACTATTTTCTCTTGCTTTGCGTTCGTCTGGCGTAGAGGGCTTCATTAAATGGCTGGGTGCCAATGTACAATTTTTAAGGAATCCAGATAAACGAACTTCAGGGTATTTAGGGTAGAGTATGAATTGAGTACCTTTTGCCTGTTCAGGCGATTCGTCTGGTGCTATCCATGAAAAGTTAAGGGGAGACTTGAATATAGGCCCCTTAGAGCTAATGCCATCACTACGTGTTTCACCACTAGGTATTAATTGAATAACATCAAAGTTACCGCCAAAGTATATTTGTTGCTTCGAATTGTCATTGTTAGAAAGAGCTTTGAAAACTACTTTGGTGCAACCTAAGTCTGCAAAAGCAGCTTTTATTTCTAATAAATTTTGAAATTCTGTAGTCATCAACCCACTTCAATATCCATATAATTTAAATCAACTATATGATCTTATTATATTAAATGAAATGGGTTGTTCTGTGAAACTAAGCTACGTTTACAATTTTTTCATTGTGATTTGACAAGGCAATTGCTTCTTCAATAAGTGGTGCCATTAAATCTGCAATTGCAGAAAATACTGGCACAACAACTGAGTTACCAAATTGTTTATATGCTTGAGTATCTGATACTGGAATAACAAATTCATTTCCGTCAGGACTGTCGAAGCCCATCAATCTTGCACATTCTCTTGGAGTAAGTCTTCTCGGTCTCCGAATTTGATTGCTTTCATCCCAGAAATTTTTCTCGCCAAGTTCCTGATCCCACCCTCTGTCTAGCAGTATTTCTGAACCATCTTTATGATAGCGAGCTGACAATGTTCTACAAACAGCATCAGGATTTTGAGGATTTACCAACCCGAAGCCAAACCCGTTACCTTTGGCTTTATGTTTTTTGGAATATTCGTAAAGATACTCCCAAAGCTTAGGTGTTAGCGTGTATTTGGACTCACGTTCTTCATCTAGGTTTTCAAGTAAATCTGCTAGTGTTGGCTTCTTCGGTGGAAATTTTATAATACTCAAACTTAGGCGCTGAGTTAGGCCAAGGTCTTTTCTAAATCCCACCAAGGCTATTCGCTCACGATGTTGTGGCAAAAACCGACCACCATCTATTATTCTTGGATCTTTTGCACCGGTACCTTGAAAGTCTTGATCGCAAACATCGTAACCTAGCTCATCTAAAGCTTTGAGAATGACCTTAAATGTTTTACCTTTGTCGTGACTTTTTAAATTCTTTACGTTTTCCAATAAGAACGCTTTAGGCTGCGTTGCTCTTATTATTCTGCAAACATCAAAAAATAGAGTTCCTTGTGCTTCATCTTCGAAGCCATGGCTTCTACCCAAAGAATTCTTCTTTGAAACGCCGGCGAGTGAGAAAGGTTGGCAAGGAAAGCCAGCTAATAAAACATCATATTCGGGGATAGTTTGTCGAATGTGCTGGTCAGCAGTTTCTTCAGGAATATCTTCATTCTCGGAAAGGGTTACTTCTCGAATATCTTCGTTGAAAATATGTTCTTGAGGGTCTGAATAGTGGTTTGCCTTATAGGTTCTTACTGCAAACTTGTTCCATTCACTAGTAAATACGCATTTGCCTCCAACTTCTTCAAATCCTTTTCTAATACCGCCTATGCCAGCAAATAAATCAATAAAGCGAAAATTGGGATTATCATAATGAGATGGCCTTCTAGGAAACAAGCCCTCTAAAAAAAAGATTTCTTTCTCGTTAAATGTTTTGTCACTTTTGCCTTTTAGTACGCGATTTATCGTCTCCCTACACCAATTGTTGTCTGTGATAGGATTAAGTTTTTCAGCTATTTGCTTTTGGTCATAAATTTCTAAAAGGCTGCTTAAAAGATTTTTCGTTTGAGCTTTTTTGTCCATAGATAATACCTTTTCACTTTTTGGAGAGTTTATCACTCGTTTGACCCAGAGTAAAATGATTGGCTGTTTAAATATACAGCTTTCTTAAAACAGAGAGTATTGAATCTACAGAATGTTATCTACTGATCTTAGATATAGGATCTATATCGTCATGTGCTTCCAACCCTGCGTGTGCGCTATAAAAGACCTTTACAGCATAATTACGCAACTAAAATCGAATGTTCTTTATTCCTATGATAAATTAAATATCAATATCTTAGCGGCAGCATTGAAGGGAATTTTATGGTGCGATATCTCCTACTGTCTTTTCTATTTCTATCTTTTAAATCATTCAGCGCAGTCACAGTATGGACTGATTTCATACTAGACAATGGGCATATCTTTTTACCAGTTTCGATTGAGGGCATTGAGTCTAGGGCTATGTTGGACTCTGGGGCTCAAATCAATAGTATTAACCGAGCATTTGTCGGCAAGCACAACCTCAGTTTAGATTCAGCACGTTCGGTCAATATTAAGGGCGTTTATGGGGTAGAGAAAAGACGTGCTTATAACAATGTGAAAGTGGATATTTTCGGCACCGAGTTTGAACTAGACTCTGTGGTTGAAACCACTTTAGGACATCACTCTAATGGCATGTTGTTAGGAGCAGGCTTTTTCAAAAACTTTATAGTGCAGCTTGATTATTCACGTAGCAAAATACGCCTGATCACAAGAGATGCTGTTGATATGGGGGAAATAGCAAACGTAAAGGCTGTTTCCCAAAAGGGGAGTGGAATGCCAATCGCTGAAATTCATATCAACGGGGTTGCACTGTGGTTACGTATAGATACCGGAAATGCAGGAACGATTTTAATTGACCGTCGCTCTGCATCAAGAGCAGGATTACTTGAGCAGGTTGAGGGAGCTACCACATCGTTTGGCGCAAATAGCTCAGGTGTGAACGAATTTGCTACTTCAAAAGTGGTGAAATTCGGCCCTTATGAAATCAGCGACGTAAAAGTAAGTTTTCCAGCAGCAGGACAAAAAACGCATTTAGAAAGCCAATATGAAAGCACTGGAAGCCGTATACGTGGAAAGCGTGTGGTGGGGCTAATCGGTTATGACTTATTAAAAGACTTCATTGTTACCTTAGATTATTAGCTTGGTAAACTTCACATAGCCTTGCCTGAATCAGAATGAATAGTAGTAAGGTATTCGCTGTCTCACCAAAGGCGAGAGTTTTAGTTGGAGCGCGCCCTTGCGCTTTAGAGAGTATTACGGCCCTGAATTAAGTTCTGATTTAGCATCAAGCACTAATTGATTAACCTCTTTAATTCTATCACTGGGTGACATAGAAGTAGTCGTGTTTTGCTCTGATGATGAGCCCAATGACGAAGACGATTTTATAGCACTAGCATTTTGCTGAGGTTGAAACATACTACTGCTAGATTGGCGAATGGAAGAAAAGAAGCTTTCGTATACCTTATCAAGCTGCTTATTGTAATCAGTCCAACCTTCCATCCCTACACGGAATTCTAGATTTGATTGCGCATACTCGTACAACGCATTTATATTTGTACTATCCCACTGCTGTTCAGGTGGCAAAGCCACATCGGGATCAACACCGTTTATCCCAAACCCATATACCATAGAAAACATGCTTAGCTCTAACTGTGCTTTCTCTCCCCCATCCATTCCTTCTGTTGCTTTTTCCCATGAGGCTTTTACATGAGCGGTGGCATTTACGGGGGGGAAATGAATAGTTCTACCTATACCAATTTCAACAATGCCATCATTGTTTAAGTCGACTAAGTCAGAGCCATCTGGCTGGCTTAATAGATTTTGGGCACCTTCTTGACTAAGAGAGTCCACATCAATATTTGCTGCAAGGCTATTGGCTTTTTTGACTAATTGCAGTTCGTCGGATGACAGTGATTTCAAAAATTCTTTCGACGTAGTCGTTTGCTCATTTGCTTGGCGAAGAATGTCGCCGAAGCCAGATATTTCGTCTTCGGTTAAAGAGCGAACCTGAAGTTTATTTAATGAGGACTGACTAAATCCTGTATCGGATTGGGTAATACTATCAAGCATAAGTCTCTCCGTTCTAAATGAGTACATCTAAGGAAGCTACATGGGAATCCGCTTTGCGAGGGCAGAGTAACAAGTTATCAAACTATAAAGCGGCAACAAACCACCTCTTTTCCCTAAGGGGCGGAATAATCTCACCTATTTTTCAGCTGGCGATAGCCTAGTTTCAGTAATTGGTAGCAACAGTCTAATAAATAATCAAGAAGTATGCCCAAACCAATTTTGGTTGTGTTAAGGGCTGTTGTTGCTGAAACTCTATAGTCCTTATTATTTAGTAAACCGTGCTCGTAAATGTGTGTATGGCAGCTTGAGTCGTGAACACTGTATAATATGAAGAGTCAGTAAGATTGTTTAGGAGAAAAAGGGTATGAACCGTCGTAAAAAAATCATTAAAAAACTCCAGAAAAAAGATAAAAAAGCGAACGCTAAAATTCATAAGAGTAATAAGCCGGTTTATGTTTCTAAAGCCGAGCGAGAAAAGCTAGCTGAGCAAGCAAATAGCGAAGATCAAAATACTCAGCCTGAAGACGAACAAAAGTAACCTTCCAAACTCCCTCTCAATTCAAAATGTAACAATTGTTGAAACACAACCTTTTCAGTGTGAAGCAAACGAGCGCCTTTTGTATTTTGAATAATTAAATATTTAAACGGTTCTTTCCTTGAAAAAAACGAGTGTTCATTAGTGCGGTTTACACACTATCCAGCACGTTTTCCTATGCCCAAGCGCAAGTGGCTGACGATACTACTTCTGCCGAAACAGCCTCTGTTGAAGAAATATCGGTAATAGGTGCTGCAACAAACATAAGCATTGCTGCTGAAGACATTGGGCAATACCAAGTTAATGATCTCGCAGATATATTTGGCTACTCGCCTTCAATTAGTGTTGGTGGTCGAGTAGAAGCGAGCTACTTATCTAATGACGATCCACGTTATAGCGGTAGCCTTTACGGCAAGCTAAGTGATACTTTGGGCATTCTTAATTTCCCTTAATCAAAATAGCGCAGCAGAAACTGCGCCATAGTGACCAAGCTTCTTCAACATCTAAAATACTATTTATAGAATACGCTTACCCGATACAGATTCTTCTACCATGCAAAACGCGTTCAGTTTATTCCCATCTAGGTCTCGAAAATAACCTGTATAGAAGCCTGAATCTGCCTCTTGAGGGCGAAAACCGGGTGTACCTTCGTCTGTACCTCCTAATTCAATGGCTTTGTTATAGAAGGCCTTAACCTGTTCTGGGGTTTCTAATGCGATGGCAACCATAGTGCCATTTCCCACCGTGGCTGGTTCTTTGTTAAAGGGTAGTGAGACTGCAAGTGAAGCGTCGTTTTGTGAACGTGACCACGCAATAAAGTAGTTGGGTTCTTCCATAAACCGTGTAGCACCTATTGTGCCTAGTAAAGCGTCGTAGTACATACCTGATTTCGCTAAGTCGGCAGTTCCAATTGTTACGTATCCAATCATGTCTTTCTCCTAAGTGATTAAGTGTCGCAACTACATAGTAGCCATTGACTACTGACAGTTAATGTCAGTAGTGTTTATCTAAAATAACGCCACTCACTCATTAGGTTACATAGCGTCTTATGCGTAAAGCCGACAGATTAAACGACATCGTTCATCATTTAAGAAGAATGCATCAGGCTGTAACTGCGCAAACCTTAGCAGACACGTTTGAAGTCAGTCTTCGTACTGTTTACAGAGATATTCAAGACTTGATTGACTCCGGTGTTCCTATTTTCGGTGAGGCCGGAGTGGGGTATGTAATTGATAAAAAGTACCACCTTCCCCCCATTATGTTTGACGCTGACGAACTAGAAGCAATTGCTTTGGGAATAGGCATGGTGAGTAACTGGACAGATGAAAAGTTTGCTCAAAAAGCACAAAGCGCGTATCGAAAAATACAGGCTACACTGCCCGCAGCTTTAATTAATGAACTTCATCAAATTAGTACTTTTTCAGCGCCGAGCCGCTACAAGATACCTTGGCAGGTGAATTTTACTGACGTCAGGGAGTGCATAAGACGTAAGCAATTTGTGCAATTTCACTATCTGGACCTTAATGACAAAAAGACTGTTCGCGTAATACGTCCTTTAGCACTTATTTCATTTAGCCCAATTTGGCTGTTGGCTGGTTGGTGTGAGCTTCGCGGCGCATTTAGAAGTTTTCGGCTCGACCGAATATCTGAATTTTCAGTACTCGATCGCAGGTATAAAGACGAGAAAGATAAAAGCTTAGGGGCTTACCTAAAAACGGTTCAAGGAGGTAGTGGTGAGAGCTAACTCAATCGCTACCGCTCGATAAAAGTATTAACCGCTATTGTATGAGAAAACCGCGGCGAGAATCATTTCGTTTATCTCAATAGGTTTCTCTGCTTGAGGGGTGTGCCCGCACTCTCTCAATATATTTATGTTCGCGTTAGTATTCCAGTTATAAATTTGTTCTGTTTGATGCACAGGTAATACACGGTCATATTCGCCGTGAACTCCCCATATAGGGCAGGTAATTAATTCTATAATGTGTTTACTTTGGTTAACCAAATCCTTGCGTTGCCCCAAGATTGAATTAATGCATCTAACACCCTTTAAAAATCCTAATTGGGCCCTTGTGCTGAAGCTATTGCGCTTAATCGCTGACAATATGCTTTCACTAATATTTTGTGGTTGGTGAAAAATGGTATTAATTTGATTTGTATATGCCGTCTCTCCGGCTTTGGTGATGATTCGACCTATTCCAGGAAGTGTCATTAATCGAAAAGGGATTGGGGTATCTTTACCCAGCGTTGCGCAATTGAGTAGTCCGATACTTTTCACTTTGTCTCTACGTTGGGCGAGCATTCGCAGTGACACGGCGCCCCCCATGGAATTACCGATTAAATGCACTTCTGAAATAGCCAACTTATCTATCAACTTCCATGCAATACCGGCATATTCGTCAAGCGTTAAACGTTGTAAACACGGACCAGACAAGCCATGACTAGGGTAATCCCATGCAATAATTCTGAGGTTATTGGGTCGCTTCTTAAACTGTTCATGCCAAATTTCAACGCTACTGCCCACGCCGCCACAACAAAATAGAACAGGTCCATTTCCCTCCGAATCCCAGTACCGAATAGCTATATTATCGACATTGGCGTAGGCATCACGTGTTGAAACACCTTCAATCACAGTCATATTAGTCCCCATAATCATTCCCTAAGCGAGCTCATATCGAACTCGCTCGTTGGTTAAAAAATATTGCTAATTGGTTTTTTCAAACTAACCATTCAACGACTGGTTTAATGGCTGCTCCACTTTTGGTGTCTTCAATGGCTTGATTGATTTCAGTGTATGGGTAGAAGCGAATAAGTTTGTCGAATGGAAATTTTCCATTTTGAAACCATTGAATCATTTCTGGGATAAAGGCGTCAGATTTAGCTTCACCCTCGACAATGCCGAAAAGTTTTCTACCCCCACTCATGAAATGTGTTTCGTTTAACGTAATTTCAGCATCGGGCCCAGATGCGCCCAAAATACCGCATACGCCTCGTGGCGCGAGAGTCTCAATAGCTTGTCGAATAACCGCAGGAATTCCCGTAGTATCAAGGGCGTAGTTCACACCAGTTGTGGTTATATTCATAATATTACTGACCACATTTGCATTGTTGGCATTCAGGACGTGTGTTGCGCCCAATTCTTCTGCTTTTTCTAATCGAGATACGTGCATATCTACGGCAATGATGGTTTTTGCTCCACGTATTTTTGCCGCCATAATTGCTGAGAGTCCCACCGATCCAGCCCCGAAAATAACGATTGATTTACCGGCTTGAACATCCAAGCTGTTAACGATGGCGCCAGCGCCAGTTTGCACACCACATGCCAAGGGGCCTAACAATTTGAGCGGTAACGTTTTTGGCACTTTTACGGCATTCGCTTCATGGCAAATGGCATGTGAAGCAAACGAAGATTGTCCAAAGAAGTGACTATGAACGGGGTTTTTCCCATCGCTTAGCGCAACAGAGCCGTCATCTCGGGTTGCAAAAAAGTTTTTTGGAAAGAACTCGAAACAGTAGCTGCGCGCCTCATCTTTACAACTTTCACAATGGCCGCAGCTGTCAAATGTGATGACAATATGATCGCCAGGTACGACTTTTTTTACCGCACTTCCGACAGCTCTAACGATCCCCGCACCTTCATGGCCTAACACCACCGGAAGTGGCGTAGGAAGCATGCCGTCTCTAACTACTAAGTCGGTATGACAAATGCCAGTTGCGACCAATTCTACAAGTACTTCGTTGTCTCTGGGCGAATCAATTTCTAACTCTTCAATACTCAGTGGTGCTGAGTGTTCTCGAGCAACAGCCGCTATAATTTTCATGCAAACTCCTATACTGGGTGTGTTAGATGTACACCTACACTAAATATCGACTAAAACAGCTTTGGCGTAGCCTCACTTTTCATCGTCATCCATTGCCAATGTGTGTACAGCGCCCAATCTGCAGGGCCGCACACGGAAGAGCCGTTTCCAGACGCACGTGTGCCGCCGAATGGGTTGATGCATTCATCGTTCACCGTCTGATCGTTAATATGAAGTAGCCCCACATGTAGCTGCTCTCCTATTGCCATTGCTCTAGAGAGATTGGGTGAAAGCACACTACCTGCCAAGCCGTAGTCGCCCATGTTTGCAAGCGCAACTGCCTGCTCATCGGTAGAAAAGGTGACAATATTCACTACAGGGCCAAAAATTTCTTCCTCGAAGCAACGCATTCCAGGCTTAACGTTAGACAAAACTGTTGGGGTGTAAAACAGCCCATCACTTTCACCTCCGGTGAGGAGGACAGCGCCGGCATCAATAGAATCATTCACAATGCTTTCAACCCGCGATAGCTGGCGCTGGTTAATTAAAGGCCCGATTGATGCGCCCTTTGTAGGATTACCAATGGGTAACTGATTGGCACGCTGAACAATCTTTTGTGATAATTTTTCAGCAATAGATTCGTGAACGAGTATTCGACCTGACGCCATACATATTTGGCCTTGATGAAGATAAGCACCCCAGGCAATGTTACTGGCAGCAATATCTAAATCCGCATCTTCCAATACAATTAGCGCGCTGTTACCGCCAAGTTCAAGCGATACTTTTTTGAGGTTTCGGCCACAAACCTCACCAATTTTACGACCTGCATCGGTAGAGCCAGTAAATGCAACCACCCCAATTTCAGGGGCTTCACAAACGGCACTACCCGCTTCTACAAAGCCAGGCATTACGTGGTACAACCCTTTGGGCAACCCCGCTTCTTCTAATGCAGCCGCTAATATTAGCCCACCCGATAATGGCGTTTGGGGATCGGGTTTTGATATCACCGCATTGCCTGTTGCTAAGGCCGGAGCGACACTTCTTGTACTTAGCACCATAGGAAAGTTAAAAGGAGAAATAACCCCTACAACCCCAATAGGAAGCTGCTTAGCAATAGACATTCTCCCTTGCGGATCGGGTAATGTAACGCCATTTGGTTGCATTGCCATTCCTGCCGCAAGCTGCAGTATGGTGATGGTTTCCTTAATTTCGTGTTGGCCTTTAAATATAGCGCCGCCTGTTTCCTTCGCGACAATTTCACTAAAGGCATCGAAGTGAGTTTTTAAAAACGACGCGGCATTTAATAATATGTCAGATTTTTCGCGAGGAGACATTTTTGCCCATTGGGCTTGTGCACTGGCGGCTTGGCGTGCTGCATGGGCTACATCTTGAGCAGAGGCGCAACCTACTCGTGCGAGTACTGTCTGTGTCGCTGGCTCAATCACATCGATAGTGCCGAGTTCACCTTTGACCCAATCCCCATTAAAGAATGTGCCGTCCCAAGGGCTATTTTCCAGCCAATTCGAAATATTCATGTTTTCGTTACCTGATTGTTCAGTTTGAAAAGAATGAACTATTCTTTTCAAACCTCATGCCAATAATTAACGAAAAAAGCACAACTGCTTAACAATAAAGGCCTGCGTACGCATATTTTTCTTAAACCAATGCCCATGCGTAATACGAATATGAAATTTGCGATCAAATGGTTGATCAAATGAAAAGAATTCAATTTTTGAGTTGCTCAAATGAGCAAAACTTGAAGCAAAGTCCAGTCGCTTAAGGCTTTATTATCAAAATTATCTGTGATTACAGATTCATAATTCTCTATTTGTCATTGTTTTGTGAAGTTTTTGTTTATTTGGTTAAGTTGATTTTAGCGATATCAATGCGATTTGTTTTATTCTTATTTATATTCAGAGGCTTACCTTTATTATTTTTTATGGCACTTTGTTTGCATTCCAGCCAAAACAATCGGTTGTATGTTAACTAGATGTAAAAATAATAATTATTGAGGAGTTTGGCGTGGAACTTAAGCAAATAAATAGAACGCAAATACTGGTGCCCAGTATGCTTGCTAGTATGATCAGTATTTCAACAGGGGTTTATGCTCAACAGAGTGCAGAAACAAACCCTCCGCCTGATGTCAGCGAATTAGAAACCATCAGTGTTACTGCTCAAAAACGTGTTGAAAACGTTCAAGAGGTGCCAATTACTATTTCAGCTATTTCGGCAAATGGTATTCGTGATAATGACATTGGTAACATTACTGAAGTATCAGCCTATATTCCAAATGTAGAGATGGACGCCACATCACCATTTGCGGGGTCTTCTTCAGTACTAAGTGCATTCATCCGAGGAATTGGTCAGAATGATTTCGCTTTCAACCTTGAGCCTGGCGTAGGGCTTTATATTGATGGCGTTTACTATGCTAGAACATTGGGGGCGGTGGCAGATACATTAAACTTGGAACGCATTGAGGTATTAAAAGGGCCTCAAGGGACCTTGTTTGGCCGAAATTCAATTGGTGGTGCATTAAGTATTGTGACAAGTAATCCAAGTGAAACGTTTGGTTTTAAAGCAGAAGCGACCACGGGGAGTTTCAATCGACAAGATGTGCGTATATCGGCAGATTTACCATTATCTGATGACTTGCTTACACAAGTTTCTTTTTCTTCGAAGCGACGTGATGGTTACCAACAACGCGTTCGTTTTCCTGGCAGCGAGAATTTTGTTAACGATATTGGTAAATTTAATACGGTTAAAAACCAAACTTCAAACGGCGATAAAGCGGGGCAAGAAAATAGTATAAATGGTCGATTTAAGGCGTTATATACTCCAAGTGACGATGTCAGTATTACCTTTTCCGCCGACTTCACCGAAACTGACGAGACCGCTGCACCATCAAGTTTAGTGGCGGTTAATACCGAAGCCAGTTTGGCATCGCTTTATAATACATGCATTAGTTTAGATGTAGCGACACTCGATAGCATTGGACTTGCTGCTGCCTGTGGTGTCCGCGGAACGGTGGGCACTTCATTTGCTGGTGCAAATGCTGACGATAACCCTAACAACAATCGCCTTCCCATTGATGATCGCTACATTACCGGCGACCCTGACTTAAGCTATGCTGCCGGCAGCAATTTTTCAGAACTATCGGCGTGGGGGAGCTCGCTTACTGTAGATTGGGAATTAGAGAATGATATGGCAATAAAGTCTATCTCTGCATATCGTGAGCTTGAATCTAGTTTTGGTGTGGATAACTCTGGCGGTCCATTTATCATGGTAGACACCTCCTTTTTTATGGAGCAGGAGCAATTCTCCCAAGAGCTTCAATTAACAGGAACGTCTCTTGAAGAACGCTTAGATTGGGTAACCGGTTTGTATTACTTCACCGAAGAAGGTTCGCTTCTCGACACGCCGATTTTTGCTGGAGGCTTAGTACAGGTATATGGGCCAAACGACCTGAAAAACGACGCGATTGCAGCCTTCGCCCATATGAATTACAAAATTAGCAGTAAGTGGGGTGCAACGTTTGGTATCCGCTATACAAAAGAAGATAAAGAATTTGAAGGGCAACAAAAAGAGCTAAACATGTTTGGTATTAAAGTCGGTTTTCCGTCTGCGCTGTATCCCGACCAGTCTGATTTAACCCGAGTGTACCCAGTGGGGAAAAACACACTTTCTTTTTCTGATACTTCCATACATGTAGGGGCGCAATACCATATTGCAGACGATGTCATGACTTATGCATCTTACTCGCAAGGCTTTAAATCTGGTGGCTGGACTAGTCGACTAACATTACCTGAACCCAATAATACGCCGCCTACTTTCGAGCCTGAGGAAGCAGATAGTTATGAGCTTGGTATCAAGTCGCGTTTTTGGGGTGGGAGTGCCCAAGTTAATGCCGCTTTGTTCTATACGACTTATGAAAACATTCAGGTAACGGTAAACCGTGGTTTATCGCCCTTTTTTGAGAATGCGGCGGAAGGTGAAATTTCTGGGGCCGAAGTGGAAGGGCAGTTCTTACTCTCTGAGAATCTATATTTAAATACAAGCGCTGGCTATATTGACGCTAAGTACACAGATTTGAAGGAAGGGGCGCTTTTAGATTTAGACGATAAATTTGTTAATACACCCGAATATTCAGCAAGTGTAGGGTTTAGGTATCATATACCGCAAAATGCTGGATCTGAATGGGTCTTACTAGGTGATTGGGCCTACCGTTCAGAAACGGCGAATATATCTGAAAACACCCCTGGTACAAATCAGCCGGCGTATCATATGTTTAATGCCTCTGTGAAATACTTGTCTGCCGATGGGGACTGGGAAGTTGCGCTTAGGGGAGAAAACTTAACTGATAAGCGCGTCATTGTTACAGGCTTCCAAAACATTGATGTTGGTACTACGCAGGTGGTCTATAACGCCCCTCGCATGTGGTCACTTTCGTTGGGATTGCGCTACTAGCAATGAAGGCTCGCCGTACTTTTTTGGTATCGCGAGCCTGTCTAACAAAGACTGTATGACCCTAGGTATCCAATGGTATAAGTCCGGCACATTTAAGTGTCTGTTTTATTTAATTGATGTTAGCGTAATGTAAGCATTCTTCTTTAATCAAATATAGCGTATGAGCAAAAAGACTCCTCCTTCTAATCCTCGCGTCACCCTTGCCGATATTGTCAACTTGAAGTCTGACGAGGGGGCTAAGGGGAGTTTTAGCCAAATTAAAGATCAAAGTAGTCCTACACTTAAAGAATTAACCGAATGTTTGTCGTTTTCTCCTGGCGATGGCCGTATATGGATGAACGACCAACGTATGTTGCTGTTACATGGTTCGTCTTTTGGGTTAATGCGGCAGCAAATAATTGATTCGATTGGTTATGATAGTGCTAGGCGCTTGTTCATGCGTGTTGGCTATAAGTCCGGGGCACGCGATGCAAACTTGGTAAGGCAGAAATGGCCCGATGCTGAGCCTGCCTCTATTTTTGCTGCAGGCACCCAACTTCACTCGTTAGAGGGCGCGGTTCAAGTTGAGCCTATTCATTTTGAATTTGATAAAGATAAAGGTACCTATACCGGAGAGTTTTATTGGCACAATAGCTGTGAAGCAGAGCAACATATTAAGTCCCATGGGGTAAGCACCCAACCTGTCTGTTGGATGGAAGTAGGTTATGCCATTGGGTATGTGAGCTGCTTGCTTAGCACGCTAGTAATATTTCGTGAATCTGAGTGCCTAGGTATGGGGCATTCACAATGTAAGTTAGTGGGCAAAAATGCAAATCAGTGGCCTGAAGGCGAGCGAGAACTCGACTTCTTAAGTGAGATTAATGTTGATAAAGCAATAACGAAAAACGCAGATGTCGATGTTATTCCGCCGCTAGAGCCAAAGAATGAAAGCAAAATAATCGGTGTTTCATCCGCTTTTCTTTCGGCGGTTCAAGCATTAGATAAAGTGGCAAAAACCGATGCTACCGTATTGCTAACCGGCGAATCTGGGGTTGGGAAGGAGCTTTTTGCAAGTAGCTTACATCAAAAAAGTAAGCGAAGAGAAAAGCCTTTTGTTGCGTTCAACTGCGCAGCTATTCCCGATAACCTTTTGGAGTCTGAATTGTTCGGCGTTGAAAAAGGGGCTTATACTGGCGCTAGCCATAGCAGAGCAGGACGGTTTGAAAGAGCCAATGGTGGTACCTTGTTCCTCGACGAACTTGGTACCCTGAGTATGGCAGGTCAGAGCAAGTTATTACGAGCGTTACAAGAAAAGGAAATTGAGCGTGTTGGCGGAAATCACCCCATTAACGTCGATGTGCGTGTTGTGGCTGCCACCAACATGCAATTGCTCGATGCGGTTAAAAATGGAGAGTTCAGGGAAGACTTATATTTTAGGTTAAATGTATTTCCTATCACTTTACCGCCATTGCGCGACCGAAGAGACGATATTCCTCTGTTACTCGATTATTTCTTTCATAAGTTTTGCCATTTACATGAAAAGCATATTCCTGGCATTACTACCAAAGCGTCGCGAGCGCTTTTAAGTTATGACTTTCCTGGGAATATTCGAGAGCTTCAGAATATTGTAGAGCGTGGGGTTATATGGACAGAAGATAATGAACCTATCGATCTTCACCACATGTTTCACAATGAGTCATTACCAGAGCCCTTGCTGTATTCTGTAAATGAATCAGGAGAGCTTTCCAGTGAAAATCAAACGCCAGCATTTTTGCTCGAAGAACTTGATGCTATGAAGCAAAAAAACTTTTCACTGGACGAACTAGAGAGAACGCTACTTTTTGAAGCGGTTGAATTGGAAAGTGGAAATCTTTCTGCGGCGGCAAGACGATTAGGGATAAGTAGAGCCCAACTCGCCTATCGCCTAAAGAAATTTGAAACGTAAAAGGAGATTTTCATATATCCAGTACGAGGCGCTTGCTTCTGGCTCTTGAGCAACAGGGAGTAATATGTTTCATACTGGCTTTCTCTTCATCACTTAGATACACATCTCTGTGGTCTGCTTCACCTTCGACTAAACCAATGACACACGTGCCACAAATACCTTCTTCGCAGGAAACGGGTATAAAGATATCATTGTCTTCTAACGTCGATAGTATACTTTCATCTTGTGATACTGTGTATATTGCACCGCTACTGACAAGTTGAACTTCAAATTCATGATCTGCTGATGTTTCATGATGCATGGCGGCGAAATACTCTGTATGAAGCTGAGGTTCTGGCAAACCTATTCGCTTACCGTTAGCCATAACATCGTCGATGAATCTTGATGGCCCACATACGTATACATGGCTCTCATGAGTGATGTGTTTAAAACAGGTTGGAATATCCAGTCTCTTACCTTCATGTTCCTGTGTAAAGTGTACGTGCAGTGCGTCGGTCGGCATTGTGACTTGTAATTGGTGTAAAAACGCAGCTTCAGAAGGTGTACGTGCACAGTAATACAAGACCGTGCTGCGTCCCTCATTCATACAACGTTCAATCATAGGAATAATAGGTGTAATACCAATTCCAGCAGCGAAAAACACACAAGGGTTTATCTGGCTATTTAAGGGAAAAAGGTTTTTAGGCTCACTTATCTGCAATTCGCTGTTTAAGTTCAGTTTGTCGTGAACAAATGACGAACCACCTCGGCTCATAGGGTCTCTTAATACAGCAATTTCATAATGACTCGCATTTAACGCTCCGCATAACGAATATGACCGATTAATGTCGGGCGTTAACTGCAGCTGGATATGTGCACCCGGCTCCCACCGTGGAAGCGTACTGCCATCCATTGGTTCTAATACCAAATGACACACATTTTCAGCTACCATTGTTTTAGCTTTAACTACCACCGTTATCATTGCGCTAAATCTCCAGTAAGATGTAGTTCAGCTTCTTTTTTTATCGCCCGTTCAATCATTCGGCGTGCTTGAACGCCACCAGCATCAATATCTAGTTTCAGGATCCGCTTGTCTTTATACTTGTCTAGATTGAGCTGCTGACGTTCTAGAATCTCTTGATCTTCAGTGAAAATTTTACCCTGCCCATCACGAATACTTTTAGTGAGTTCTGGATCGTCTACCTTGAAATTTCGTGCCATTCCCCAGAAGTACCAAATGGAACTATCGGTTTCTGGTGTAATAAAATCGACCACCCAACTTCCCACTTTGGTATTCTCTGGTGCGTCGTAGCCACCTTTGCCTGCATAGGCAACACCCACTTCAATCATGACGTGGCTGGGTAAATCGAAGCGGCAAATTTGCCAGCGGTCAATAGGTCCATCATCCTGTAAATTATTGGCGCGCAAGGCGGCTTGCCAGAAAGGCGGGGCGCTTATATTTTCCATGTGCCTACTGGTGACCACTTGACCTTTTTCAACCGTGGTTTGTACAGGAACTTCATCGATTTCTTTTTGGCCAATACTGGATGCGTGTACGTAGGTTTCGTGGGTGAGATCCATAAGATTATCTATCATCAATCGATAGTCACACTGGATGTGAAATAGTCCTCCCCCGTAGGCCCAATCAGGATTATCAGCCCATTGTAGATTGGGTAGTTTTTCTTCAGCGGCTTTTTGTGGATCACCAGGCCAAATCCAAATAAAGCCAAACTTTTCTACTACTGGGAAAGAGCGAATACAGGGAAATTTGTCCACCCGCTGCTTGGGCATAGAATGCGTGTTTCCGCTCCCGGCCATTTGTAAGCCGTGGTAGCCGCAAACTAAGTTCCCGTTGACAACTTTCCCAAGTGAGAGTGGTGCGCCTCTATGGGGACAAAAATCTTCAACCGCTTGGATCTTGCCGTCGGCATTCCGAAAAAATGCAATGTCGAAATTACAGACTTTTCGACCTAAAGGTTCGTCGTTACTAACGTCTTCTGAAACCGCTGCGACATACCAAGCATTTAAGATAAATGTAGCCATATATTTCACGCTCAACTTTTTAGTTTTTTCAAAATTGGATCCAATAATAGCCAGGTGGTCAGGATCATACAAGCAAATATCTCAATTTTGGATCCAATAATGTCTGTGTGGGAATACATGAAAAACTTAAGTATTTGGAATATAGGTATTTAGACGATGTTGCTTATTTTGAAAAAAGTAGTCTATCGTCACGAATAGGCTAATATTGGATCCAATTGAATACTTTACGTTGTAGTATTCGTTACATTGCTATCTAACCTATAACCGGAGAGCGTCGTTGAATAAAGAAAGGCATGCGGTATTAAGCATACTTCGAGACAAGATTTTGTCGGGCAACATTGAGGCCGGACAGAGGATAACCGAAATTTCAACTGCTGAGGAATTAGGGGTTTCCCGCACTCCGATCAGAATTGCTTTTCGGGCACTAGAGAATGAAGGTTTACTAATTAAGCTGCCTCGAAGAGGCTACAAAGTGAGGAAAATTACGAAAGAAGAAATTATTGGGTCGGTTGAGGTGAGGGGCGTACTTGAAGGGCTAGCTGCCAGATTGGCAGCTGAACGAGGGCTTAGTGAATCAACCATTGCCAATCTTGAAGAATGCCTACAGATTGGCGATAGCATTTTCGATAAAGGCTATATCGATGAAATGGATATTCAGAAATACGTAGAGATGAATAGCATGTTTCATGCCTCTATAATTGAAGCCAGTAAAAATGCATCGATTGAGGAAGCGCTAAAACTTAATGAGCATTTACCGATGTCATCCGTTAATTCATTGGTGTTCAATCCAGAGGAAACAGAGCGTGAATTTCAGCGCCTATACTACGCTCATATGCAACACTACGCCGTCGCAGAGGCGCTTTTGTCTGGGCAAGGGGCAAGAGCCGAAGCATTGATGAAAGAACATGCCCATGCGGCATTGCACAACTTCGAACGCCTTAATCGAGCGGCGACTAAACGCATTTTCGTTTAGCTCGGCAATCATGCAGGTAAGCTTCCTTAATTACTTTAATTGCTGCGTCCGGTATCATTCCAACCTATGAGTATAGTCGATTTACAACGACGAAAATGTAACAAATGTAAAAACACTACCCTTTCCTGAGAAAGTAAATGAGAATGTTTCTTATTTAGAATAACTAAACATTTAACTGGAGCTTTCCTTGAAAAAACTAGTGTTCATTGGTGCGGTTTGCACACTGTCCAGCGCGTTTTCCTATGCGCAAACGCAAGAGACTGACGAAACTACTTCTGTCGCGACAGACACTGTCGAAAAAATTTCGGTGGTAGGTGCTACAACAAACCTAAGCATTACTGCTGAAGACATCGAGCAATACCAAGCTAATGATCTCGCTGATATATTTCGCTACTCGCCTTCAATTAGTGTTGGTGGTTCGGTAGGGGTTGCACAAAAGATATATATCCGTGGGCTAGAAGATGCTTACTTAAATGTTACCGTTGATGGTGCGCAGCAAACCTCCACACTGTTCCATCACATTGGCCGTGTCACCATTGACCCTGATTTACTGCAGCAAATTGATGTACAAGCAGGGGCTGGTGAAGCCACCAGTGGCCCAGGCGCAATTGGTGGTTCAATTCGCTTTAAAACCAAAGATGCCGACGACCTTTTAGTTGAAGGCGAGCAATTTGGTGGCCGTGTTAAAGCAAGCTACTTTTCAAACGACGGTACGCGCTATAGCGGCAGCCTTTACGGCAAGCTAAGCGATACATGGGGCGTGTTGGGTTATTACAGCACGGTAGATCGCGACGATATGGAAGATGGCGACGGTAACGAAATTTACGGTACCGCGGCCGATCAAGACATGTTGTTTCTTAAAGCCAGTGGCGATATTGCTGAAAATCACTATTTGTCGTTAAGTGTTGAGCAACGTGACGAAGAAGGTGAATTCTCTGCCCGCCCGAACTGGGTAGTATTAGAAGGCGCAGCACTTTATCCAAGTGAAGCACAGCGTGATACCTATGTAGCAAACTACCGTTTCGCGCACAGCGATATGGTGTATTTAGAAGCGACAGCCTATCAAACCGACTCTTCATTTCAAGGTGGCCGTTTTAATTGGTTAGCTGAAATAGATACTTACGGTTTCGATATTCGCAATACCAGCGAAACGGCAAAGCATAAGTTTGTATACGGGGTAGATTATCGTAGTGATGAAGTTACAAGTGGTTCAGCTGGTGGTACAACAGATAACGCAGAAGAAAGCAGCGTAATGGGTATATACGCACAGGGTTACAGCGACGTTACTCCTGAACTATTGCTTAGCTACGGTGTGCGCTACGACGATTATGATTTCCAACAACGCATATTGCTTGAAGAGTATTACGGTACACCGGTTACTGACAGCGAAGCGTCGTTAGACGATTCTGAACTAAGCTTCAATGTGGGTGTTGCTTACCAACTTAATGAATCATGGACCTTAGGGTTAGGTTATGCTGAAGCTGCCAGAGGAAAAGAAATTGGCGATGGTTTTACTATCGACGGTTATCTTTACGATGGCTCAGACATTCCTGTAGTGGCTGATGATCTTGTACCCGAAACAGTACAAAACATTGAAGCTTCTATTGAATACAGTGCGAATAACTTAAATGCGAAATTAAGCGTTTATAACTCAACCCTAGATGATGTGATTTTTGAAGGTTACGAAGGAAACTCTGTCTTCAATAACATCGGTAGCGTGGAAAGCAGCGGTATTGAATTCGACCTTGCCTATCGCGTAGATTCATTCGACTTTTTCTTTGGTTTCTCAACTGCTGATAGTGAACTTGACCCAAGAGATGGTATTTACAACGTAGACTACTCGTCAATTGATCTGAACGGATATGAGTTTGTGGGTTTAGGTAATAGCCGCGGCGATACTTTAGTGGTTGGCGTAGATTACACGGTTAACGCCGATATTAGCGTTGGTACGAGTATTAGGCAGGTTAGGTCTATTGATATTGATACCTTGCATCAAGCGGTTGATTTGGGTTGGACAGACAGTTTGTATAGCCTAAACAAACCAAGCTACACCCTTGTTGACTTGTATGGTGAGTGGCAGGCCACAAGCAATATTCTTGTAAACTTAGCTGTGTCTAACTTGTTCGATGAGCAATACATCGACCATTCAAGCGTGGGTGACTACAGCGAAGTATTTGGCACTGTTATAGGCCCTCATGAAGCAGGTAGAGATATTAGACTATCAGTGACCTACGACTTTTAGTATTAGGTCATTAACTTAATGGTAGCTAAAACGATAAAAAAGTGGGTCTTTTGGGCCCATCTTATTGCCGGCTTAATTGCCGGCATATTTGTTTTGTGTATGTCCTTTACGGGTGTATTACTGACTTATGAACGGCAAATCGTAGAGTTCAGTGAAAGGCTGCACGATGTAGATCCTGAAAACACAAATACGACACCTACCAAACAAAAAAACGCGCTCATTAGCACTGACGTCAGCACTGGCACCAGTCCTCGCACCAGTAGTCGCATCAGCACCGATGAAGTGGTGTCGATACTGCAAACGCTTAAACCTAATGATCCACATATTTATGTTCGCTGGGTAAACCGCGAAGGCGCGGCTATTCCGGCATGGGCTGGGCGGCACAGCTTTTTACTACACCCTTATACCGGCGAAATTCTTCGTGAAGGCGAGGGCATGGTGGGGGAGTTTTTCCATGTGGTCACCGACTTTCATCGTTATTTATCCCTTGCGGGCGACTATCGTGCGGTGGGTAAAAACATCACAGCGTATGCCAACTTAATATTCCTCTTTCTAATCGTAAGTGGCCTATATTTATGGTTGCCTAAGCGTTTAAACCTAAGGGCCTTAAAACAGCAGTTTTTATTACCCAAAACCTACCGAAATTCTTATCACCGAAATCGGCAGTGGCACTTCGTCTTCGGTATCTGGTGTTTAATACCGTTGTTTGTTATCGCGTTAACTGCCACTATTTTTCATTTCGATTGGGCTAATAAAGCCATATACGGTGCGTTCGGTGAAAGTGTACCTGCCCGCGAGCAGCATGAGGAAATTACCAGTTTATCGGCTGATGAAGTGCCTTATGAAACCTTGTTTAAGTCAGCCCAGCAACATGCTAATGCCAATGAGTACGAAGATTGGTATTCAATGTGGATGGAAATAGGTGAAGATATTCATGAAGCCCGTTTCTTCATTGATAAAAGCATAGGGCATAGGCAAGAACTCGCATATTCGCTGTTTTTCGATACCCGAACAGGCAAAGTAACCAAGGTGCTAAGAAAGCAAGATTGGTCTCTTGGTGGCCAAGCTTGGGGCACGGCGCGTTTTCTACATACCGGTGAATACTTTGGGGTTATCGGTCAAACCGTGGCAGGGCTGGTGTCATTGCTTGCTTGTGTGCTGGTGTATACCGGCATTGTGTTGGCGTGGCGCAGATTAGTCAGCGAGCCCAAACGGTTGCGCCAAAACGCTGAATTAACAGTTTAAGGATAGGCCGATATACGGGTACTTGTGAACATTCGCGGGCTGTAACGGTTATGAGGCTGGTAATTCAATTTGAATTTTTAGCCCGCTGCGCTGGCTGGCGACGTCAGTATAATTTTGAGCTTTAATGGTGCCGCCCACGGCTTCAATTTGCCGGTGGGCTAACGCCAAACCTAAACCAAAACCAGTGCTTTGCGACGTATCTATTCGTTCGCCTTTGGATACTCTGGCTTTATCTACTCGAAAGAACGGCTTAAAGATATCTCCAAGCATATGTTCAGGCACACCGGGGCCATTGTCTTTTACACAGAGTTGGTAGCCCTTATCGGAGCTTGTGAGCAGCACTTCTACTTCCGACGTCTCAGGCGTATGGCGTAATGCGTTTCGAATTATATTTTCTATCGCTTGGCCTAGCGCGATTTGGCTGCTTTGGGTAAGCGGCGCTTTTTCAGGTAGCCGACTAATGAGGTTTTTGTCGGGGTATTCAAAGCGGGCGTCTTCGCAAATAACGTGTATTAATTCAACCAAATCGAAGTCTTCAGCATTGAGCTGTGGAGACTCGGTATTTAACCAAGCGAGGGTAAGCGTATCTTCCACCAAGCTGCGCATGGTAGAGGCTTCGTAGCGAAGTCGCTCTATTGCTTGTTGTGGATTAATTTGCTGCTCTACAAAATCAACCGCCATATCTATACGTGTTAAAGGCGTACGTAACTCATGAGAGAGGTCGGCGAGCAACTGGCGTTGATTATAAATAAGTTTGCTGGTTCTATCGGCCATCTTATCGAACGTAACCGCTAGGCGAGTAAGTTCGTCGTTACGGTCAAGCAAAGAGGCATTCGTTCTTACATCGTGATGGCCGTCACTGAAGGCTTTGGTGACGTTTTCTAGCTTACGCAAAGGTGACATCACGTGGCGGTATAACACCAAACTCAATACGCACAGCAATATTAACGGCAATGCAATTTGCAGGAGGGCATTGGCATACAACAACATAGCACCTGGGCGCATACGCTGAGGTAGTTCAATTAACAGGTGGGTGTCGGCGTCGGCAAAAGGGATCTCCATCACGGGGTTTTGCTGAAAATATAAATGTATTTTCCACTCCACACTTCTTCCATATTGAAAGCGGTCGAAAAAGGGTTTGTAGATAGTTGAGCCAGCCAGTGGCGTAATATCTGAACTGACCACGCCTGCCCAAGTACGCTCTTTTTCTTGAAGCATCTTAAGCCAAACCGACAGGGCATCTTCGCCTTCATTATTCCAAATTTCATCGGCTTCTTTTCCGTAATCCAACAATTGCTGCTGATGTTCATCAGCAATAAAGCTCATGCTAGATTCGGTGTGATTAGTTAGCCAGTCTATGGCCCAGAAAAGTAGAACCGTCCCTACGCCAATAACGGTACACATTCGCCAGAAAAGGGTGTATTTCACGAGAAGCGATAGCCTTTGCCATGCAAGGTAGAGAGCCTTTCTGGCGGCATACCTGCTTCTACTAATTTTTTACGTACGCGACTAATATGCATGTCTAAACTTCTATCATAACGGCTGAATGGCCTGTTAAGTACGCTTTGGTATAAGAAGGCTTTGGTCATGACTTCATGGTGGTTTTCAAGTAGTACCCACAGTAATTTAAACTGAATTGGGGTGAGTTCTACAGCGCTCTCAGAATAGCGAACATCTTGCTTAATTCGGTTAAGTTTGAGCTCATCAATGATAAACTGTGAGGTTTGTTTCGGTGGGGTGGTGTCTCGCTGGCTCCGACGTAGCAAAGCCTCTATCCTAAGCATCATTTCTGTGAAGTTAAAGGGCTTGGGTAAATAGTCATCTGCGCCTTTTCTATAGCCTTCAATGCGCTCTTGTTCAGCGCCGCTGGCGGTAATCATCATTACCGGAGTATGCTTAACTTTTCGAATTTGATTCAAAACTGCCAAGCCATTGAGCGAAGGCAATAAGATATCGAGTAAAATGAGATCGAAACTTTCCTGCAGCGCTGCCAACAAGCCTTTCTGGCCATCTAAGCACTGCGTGGTGGTAAACCCTTTTTGTTTTAGCAACCTAGCCACCTGATCACTAAGGGTTATATCATCTTCTATTATTAAAATGCGAGCGGCAGACATAATATGTACCAAGGTTGTGAGTCTATATGCTATTGATAATTGTTCTTATTTGCAAGTTGATTGACGTATCACTTTCAAACTTTGCGCATTTTTGCTACTTTCAGCCCACATTCCGCAACATAGTACACCCGTTATTTTATCTTCAATTTAAAACGGCAAGGATTAGTAATGGCCTCTCATTTTTATAATTCACTTTTTATCGTATTGAGTCTGCTTTTTATCATCACTGGTTGTAGTCATAACGCTAGTCACACCTCCTCAGACGCGGCCTCAGTGAGCAAAGAAGAATCTGCAACTACCCTAACTGGTACCTGGCAGGTGGAAAGCATCGACAAGGGCGGCATTATCGATAGCAGTATGCTGACTGTCGAGCTGGTAACAAAAAATAGAATTTCCGGTTTTACTGGTTGTAATCAATTTTCGGGCATACTTAATGTAAAAGCGGGTGGATTAGCAGAAGGTGAGTTCTCAACGTCTAAATTGGTAACGACTCGCCGCGCTTGTGTAGCTGCCATGTCAGCTCAAGAAAAGCGCTTCGTGAAAGCGTTAGAAACGGCAAGCCGTTATGAAATTCAAAAGGGCACGTGGTTGGTAATATACGATAACGACGGTAAGCAAAGACTTAAGTTAATTAGCATGTCCGCACAAGAAACGGCGAAGAATGAAAAAATGGACGCCGCTACCACAGGAACGCATCAGTTTAATTGTGCGACAGCTGGAAACATCGAGGTGCGCTTTTTGGGCCCAGAAACAATAAAGCTATCTGAAAATGGTAATATTCATATATTGCAGCGCGCCCGTTCAGCCTCAGGTGCACGTTACATCGGTATGAATACAGAATTTTGGAACAAAGGGAATTCAGCCGTTCTTAGCCTTCAAAATCAATCTTACTCCTGCAATAAGTAATTGAACTATGCCATTTGAGTTTATATTTACACTTCACCACCTTTTATAGGTTTTTTTGCACATATAGCAGTTTTTCGCATCTCGTTACTTGCCAACTTTCCAAATTGAGTACTACGCTTAGTCCATATTGTAACCAACAATGACTAACGCGTTGCCTATTTACTCTTCATCAAAATAAAGAGTAAGTACCTTTATGACATTGAACACACGTCATGCATATTTCACTCGGTTAAGCGTTGAGTGATGAAGGAGTAGTGGCAGGGTATAAGGAGATCCTTTTGCATTCAAACGTGGAAAGTTCATCTACACACTCACAAAGTAGCGCTAACCTCTATGTAGTTGGCGTAGCGGCAGGGCTGTTGGCGTCTTGGGCTCTGTTCTTTTTAGGCTCAGCGCTTTTTGGCTTTATTCTGCTAACGGCAGTACTAATAGGCTTTGTTGCTTATGTATCAAGTAAAACAGCGTCAGGTGATACCAAATCCTCTATCGAAGAAACACATTCCAGCACGGCTTATGTTGAAGATAATATTGCATTAGCAGGGGGAGAAATTGCCCATTCATTATCAATATGTGAGGGAAATCTGGCCTCTATTAAAACAACCCAAGATGATGCGGTTGTTACCCTTAGTCAAGCATTTACCAGTTTAAAAGACTTAGTAGCAGCGCAGGTTAATTGTATTGATGCCTTGCTCAGCGTCGATGCTTCAAACAATACCGCTTACTCAGATAAAATGCGCAATTTTGCTCAAGATACCGATAGCACCCTTGTGAGTTTTATCGATTCCACTGAAAAAATGTCGTCTTCAACGCAGCATTTAATGGGCCAAGTACAAACCATTCAACAAGCGATGCCTACGGTTATCGATGCCCTTAGTGGAATAGACGATATTTCAGCCCAAACCAATTTGTTAGCTTTAAACGCAGCTATTGAAGCGGCGCGAGCCGGTGAAGCGGGAAGAGGCTTTGCCGTGGTGGCCGATGAAGTGAGGGCTCTGTCTACCCGCTCGACCCAGTTTAGTGATGTTATTAAGAAGCAGGTAGAAAATATTAAAGGCTTGGTTGATAAGCTCACCGAAACCGCCGAATTCGTTGCTTCTCAAGACATTTCCCACGTGGTTGAAGCCAAAGATCATATCAGTAAAGAACTAAAAGATATTATTCGCAAAGCAGAATCAGACCAGGTTACTACCAAGCAACTAGAGGGTATTGGGCAACAACTAGATGATGCAATCAATAACGCGATAAGAGGCATGCAGTTTGGCGATATAAATGGCCAGCACATTGATTACACGAAAGATATTGTAAAATTTATTATCGAGCGACTCCAACAACTAGAGCCTGATAATTTGGAAGCGTTTGCGTCTGAATTGAAGGCTTACCAACAAGCGCTTGCCCAACGAGGAAAAACCGACCACAACCCAGTTTCTGCAACATCCATGCAGTCGGGAGAGGTAGAGTTATTCTAGGGTACAAAGGATTTTTACATCAAAAAGTTATTACTTTTAAGCTGTTAGGGAATAGAAAGTATGAGCAAGCATATTTTAGTAGTCGACGATTCTATATCAATTCGTCAAATGGTCGAGATGACCTTAAAAGGGGCTGGATATACAGTTACCACCGCACAAGATGGTCAAGAAGCACTGGATAAATGTAAATCTCAGCAATTTGGATTTGTATTGACCGACCAAAACATGCCCCGCATGGACGGTTTAACACTCATCAAAAACTTGCGTAGCTTAAACGGTTTCAATCGCACGCCTATTGTTATGCTGACCACTGAAGCGGGCCCAGAGATGAAAGCGAAGGGGAAAGCAGCGGGTGCCACGGGTTGGATGGTGAAACCTTTCGATCCTAATAAGTTATTGGATGTGACAAAGCGCGTTTTGGGCTAATCCTTTTCACATTTTACCTGTCTGGAAGGATTCAGAATGAGCATCGATATTGAGCAATTTCATGGCGTGTTCTTTGACGAGAGCGATGAGCATCTCGACGACATGGAACAACTGCTAATTAGCCTTGATGTAGACTCGCCTGACTCGGAAGAACTCAACAGTATTTTCCGCGCAGCCCATTCTATTAAAGGGGGAAGTGGCATTTTTGGCTTCAACGCCTTAATGAACCTTACTCATGTAATGGAAAACTTGTTAGATAAGGCCCGCAATCAAGAGCTATCTGTTACCACCAATATAGTTAACTTATTGCTTGAAACCCTAGATGTATTGAAAGCGACGTTAGCGGCCTATCGCAATCAAGTAGATGTGCCAGAACAGGCTATTGCAGTTAGTATTACCAAACTAGAAAAGGCGCTAACAGAAACCCAAGAAACAACAGCACCCGATACCAATATTGAGACTTCCAACCATCAGAATGTCGATAGCGGTAACGGCTTCGACAATGGCAACGATAGTACACATAGCGACAGCGGCGACGCCTTTGGCTTTTTTGATGATGAGCCAGACACGCACATAGGTACCAGCCAGCAGAGCGCGAACACCGACAGCGAATTGTCGACACAAACTGATGATGGTTTTGGGTTCTTTGATGATACGCCCAGCGAAACAACGGCTAGCGTGGAAGACGACGGCTTCGGCTTTTTCGATGAACCAGAAGTACCCGTAATTAAGTCACTAGCCAGTGACGATAGCTTTGGTTTTTTCGACACTGCAGATATCCCCCCACCAAACGTAAAAGCGAATGATTCCGTGGGCACACAGTCGGCTGCGTCACCTGTGCAGAGCTCGCCGGTTCCAACTAATGCCATACAGAGCTCTGTCGCACCAGATACTGCTGCAAATAAATCCACCTCGCCACCGCCCAGTATTTCAAAGTCGCCAGCCAGACCCGCTAGAAAAACCGGTGGACGAGACAGTGCCTCTATTCGAGTAGATACCGGTAAAATAGATGCCATGGTCAACCTCGTTGGTGAACTTGTTATTACCCAGTCTATGTTGTCCCTGATTGGGCAGGAAGTGGATGGGCAGGTAGGCGAGCGTTTGCAAGTAGCGATAGACGAGTTACAGCGCAACACTCGTGAAATTCAAGAGTCGGTAATGTCGGTCAGAATGTTACCGCTGACAGCTACATTCAATCGCTTTCCTAGGCTAGTTCGTGATTTGGCTGGCAAGCTAGACAAAAAAGTAGATTTAGTCTTACAGGGCGCTCACACAGAAATCGATAAAAGCCTGATTGAAAAGCTTGTCGACCCGTTAACGCATTTGGTTAGAAACAGTATCGATCATGGTATTGAGTTGCCCGAAAAGCGACGTGCCGCCGGTAAGTCAGAAATGGGCACCGTGATATTAGGCGCTGAGCAAAAAGGCGGCAGTATTATTATCAGTATTATCGATGATGGCGGCGGGCTGAACCGGGCGCGTATTTTAGATAAAGCACGCACAAATGGATTAGCCGTTAACGATGACATACCAGACAGCGAAGTATGGCAGCTTATCTTTCAAGCCGGTTTTTCAACTGCCGAAGCGGTAACCGATGTGTCTGGCCGTGGTGTGGGTATGGATGTGGTACGGCGGAATATTGAAGCCATTGGTGGGCGTATTGAAATAGAGTCTTCATTAGGAGAGGGCTCGGGCTTTTTCATACATTTACCGCTCACCCTCGCTATTGTTGATGGCATGTGCGTGTCGGTGGGAAGTCAGATTTTTGTAATACCGTTGCTCAACATTGTGGAGTCTTTTCAACCCACAGCCAGTCAACTTAAAACCTTGGGCAACGATACGGTACTTTATATACGCGACCAATACTGGCCCCTCGTCCCTCTTCACGACTATATGGATGTAGAAAACGCCAACCGTAAACCCACCGAAGCCATTGTTGTATTACTTGAAAGCAGTAAGAAGCGCTTCGGAGTACTTGTAGATGCCTTAGTTGGTCAGCAACAAGTGGTAATAAAAAGTTTAGAAGATCACTACCGAAAAGTAGCCGGAATTGCAGGCGCTACCATCATGGGCGACGGAAAAGTTGCACTCATTATTGATGCCGACTCTATCGCAACTACTTATACCTCAAGTCAAATAGAGGACATGCTCGCATGAGTGATACCGCATTACATCAGGCTGTTATCGGGGGCGATGACAAGGAATATCTAAGCTTTGTGCTTGCCGATGAGCACTACGCTTTAGATATCAAAACCGTGAAAGAAATTCGTGGCTATGAGCAAGTCACTAAAATTGCAAATGCGCCAGCGTTTATCAAAGGGGTAATCAATTTGCGAGGGGACATTGTACCTATTGTAGATTTACGCCTTAAATTCAACGTTGGCGAAGCCACTTATACCGAATTTACCATCGTGATTATGCTCAATATACAAGATCGCATTGTGGGCATTGTGGTAGATGGCGTATCGGATGTTATTCGGTTAATGGAAGACCAAATTCTAGCTCCGCCTGAATTTGGTGTGGCTTTTGACAGCCGGTACTTGCATGGGTTAGCAGATGTAGATGGTCAGATGGTTATTCTGGTGAATATTGAAAGCCTTATCACCAGCGAAGAAATGGGCTTAGTTGCTCCCCAAAGCGTTAACGAAGACGCGTAACAACTAAGACGGTAACGGTAAAAAATTTCGCAAATTTAGGATGAACTGGTTATGGGCGTGTTTAACTTTCTCAACAATGATGAGCTTAAAGCTGCACAGCACGAGGCGCAGCTAAAAACGCAAATTCTCGATGCAAGCACCGCAAGCATTATGGTAATTGATGGCGCGGGTAATATTGTATATCACAACCCCGCTTTTTTAGCGTTGGCGCAACAATACCCTGATGATTTTGGTGGCCATGCTGCTTTGAAGGGGCAGAATTTGTCGACGACCGTAAAGGGAAATACCCAACTTCTGAATGACATTTTGCAGTGCCGTGAAGCAAGCCTATATGCACAATTGGCCCAGACCGCATTTACTCTTAATATTACCGCGCTTAGCGCGTCAAGCTCAGATCCAGCGCAGTATGTTGTGCAATGGAGCGATAACGAACAGGAAGATCAGCGCGAGGGTATGGTTAATGCCATTAACCGAAGCCAAGCGGTTATTCTTTTTTCTCCCGACGGCAATATTGTTAAAGCAAATGAAAACTTTCTATCTGCCATGGGGTATTCAGAAAGCGAAATTAAAGGTAAGCATCACAGCCTGTTTGTCACTCGTGAATACGCCAGTAGCCAAGAATATAAAGATTTTTGGTCAGTATTGCGAAGCGGTGAAGCACACAGCGGTGAGTTTTGCCGAGTAAATAACAAGGGCGAAGACGTTTGGATCCAAGCTTCTTATAACCCTATTTTTGATCACAATGGCGAGGTTATCGCTATTGTAAAATTTGCTATTGATATTACCGCTGAGAAAAAGCAAAACGCCGATTATGAAGGGCAAATTAACGCGATTAGTAAGTCTCAAGCCGTTATTGAATTCGACTTACAAGGCAATATTCTAACCGCGAATAATAACTTTCTTAGTGTGATGGGGTATTCCTTAGAGGAAATCAAAGGAAAGCATCACAGTACGTTCGTGGAAAAAGAGGTAAAACTTAGCCCTGAATACGCTGCATTCTGGAAAGATTTGCAAGCAGGTAATTATCGAACAGGTGAATTTAAAAGGTTAGGCAAAGGGGGCAGTGAAATTTGGATCCAAGCTTCTTATAACCCTATTTTAGACAGCAACGGGCAACCTTTTAAGGTTGTGAAATTCGCCACTGATATTACCGCAGAAAAAGCTAAGAACGCTTACTTCGAAGGGCAACTAACCGCTATTAGTAAATCTCAAGCGGTTATCGAATTTGATTTAGACGGCGTGATTTTAGATGCCAACAGTAATTTCTTATCGGCACTTGGTTACACCCTAGATGAAGTGAAAGGAAAGCATCACAGCATATTCGTAGAGGCTGCTTACAAAAATAGCCCAGAATACGCGGCGTTTTGGGAACAACTACGCAAGGGGGTTTACGCCAGTGGCGAATACAAGCGTATTAGCAAATTAGGCAATGCGGTTTATATTCAGGCCTCTTATAACCCCATATTAGACCAAAACGGCAAACCGTTTAGGGTAGTGAAGTACGCCACCGATATTACGGGGCGCACGGTTGCGGTAGACAGCATTAAAACCGTGATGTCTAAGCTTACCGAAGGCGATTTATTGCATAACATTGAAGAGCCGCTAGATGGCGACTTTAAAGTACTTGGCGAGTCAATCAATCAATTCGTGGATGAACTACGCGACACCATCATCAAAATTCACGATGCGGTGGAAACTATTGATACTGCTTCTAATGAAATTGCGACAGGAAATGCCGACCTATCAAGTCGAACCGAGCAGCAAGCGTCTAGCCTAGAAGAAACGGCATCGGCCATGGAAGAGCTCACAGGTACGGTAAAACTGAATGCGGAAAATGCTGACCAAGCGAAAGGCTTGGCCAGTCAGGCATCTGATGTGGCATCAGAAGGCGGAAAGGTAATTGAAAAAGTGGTTCACACCATGGGGGAAATCAACGATTCGGCCCAGCGCATATCTGACATTATTGGTGTTATTGACGGCATTGCATTTCAAACCAACATATTAGCTCTAAACGCCGCAGTAGAAGCGGCGCGAGCTGGCGAGCAAGGCCGTGGGTTTGCAGTAGTAGCATCGGAAGTACGCACATTAGCCCAACGCTCGGCTGAAGCGGCTAAAGATATTAAAGGGCTTATTTCAACCTCGGTAGAGAAGATTACTAACGGCAATGTGTTGGTGAATAAGTCTGGTGAAACCATGGCGGATATTGTGACGGCAATTAAGCGGGTGAACGATATTATGTCAGAAATTGCCGCGGCAAGCTCCGAGCAAGCCACCGGTATTCAAGAGGTAAACAACGCTGTTGTGCAAATGGATGAAATGACACAACAAAATGCAGCACTTGTAGAAGAAGCGGCAGCCGCCGCAGACAGTATGAGGCAGCAGTCTGGGCAATTAGCACAGCGGGTAGCTGTATTTAAAGTGGGGCAACAGAGCTTTAGTTCAGCCTCTACGTCATCGAATAGCATGGCATCGTTTCCTACATCTTCTCCAAGAGCGATATCGGGGCCTGGGCCTTCTAAGCCAAGAGTATCGTTAAACCCAATGTCGCCGGATGAAGCAGAATGGGAGGCCTTTTAGTGTATGACGGAGTTACACGAAGTAGTGGCGCAAAGGGAATTTGCCTACAGTCGGCGAGACTTCGATAGAGTTAGGCGCTTACTGTTTGAGCGTGCCGGTATTCGGCTAGCCGACTCTAAAGATGCCATGGTGTATAGCCGTTTAGCGCGGCGCTTGCGCATATTAAAATTAACCCGTTTCAATGACTACTTGGAAATGGTGGCCCACAACCACCAAGAACAAGAGCATTTTGTTAATGCGCTGACGACTAATTTAACCTCCTTCTTCAGAGAGCCTCATCATTTTGAAGCGCTTTCAACGTACTTAAAGCAGCATCCCAACACAAAACGCATTTGGTGTTCGGCCAGTAGTACGGGGGAAGAGCCTTATTCCATCGCAATGACAGTGGCCTCGGTCTTTGGCACCTTTACCCCTCCAGTGTCTATTGTTGCCACTGATATTGATAGCAGAGTGTTGCAAAAGGCGGCGTCAGGGGTTTACAGCGCTAGCGGCATTGAACAATTACCTGCTGACTATCGACAACAGTTTTTCTATAAGGGAAAGGGCACGCAGCTAGGAAAAGTGCGTGTGGCCGATGAACTGAGGCGTATGGTGCAGTTTGAAACCCTAAACCTGATGTCGCCCACATGGGAGATTGAAAGCCCAATAGATATTATTTTTTGTCGAAACGTCATGATCTACTTCGATCGAGACACTCAGCGCAAAATTCTATCCCGAATGGTTACGTTAATGACACCTGAGGGAATGTATGTAGCCGGTCATTCTGAAAATTTCACTATGTACCCCGAGTTGGTGCGGCCTATGGGTAAAACTATTTATCGGCCAGTAAATTAAAAGGGGTTAGCAGTATGAGCCAAGATGAACAACCTATCAGTTACTTCGATAACCGATTTCGAAAAGAAGCCGTTAAATTATTACCCGGGCAATACGTTGCTACCGCTTCAAATAAGGTGTTGGTTACAATTTTAGGTTCCTGTGTTGCCGCGTGTATTTACGACCCAGAAAAGAAAATTGGTGGCATGAATCATTTCATGTTGCCTGAATTGAATTTAGCCAGTGAGCTAGACAGCAATCTTGCATCTAAATACGGTGTGCATGCAATGGATATGCTTATTGATAAGCTCATTACACTAGGGGCACGAAAAGAAAAGCTAGTGGCCAAGGCCTTTGGCGGTGGCAAAGTGCTCGCTGGGTTTGTGCAACAAGATATTGGAAGAATTAACGCTGAGTTTGTTGTTAACTATTTAACCAGGGAAAACATACCTCTATTAAATAGCGACTTAATGTCAGACTACGCCCGCAAAATATACTTTTTACCCGATGAAGGTAATGTTTATATGAAGCGAATTAGAAACTTTAATAATACCAGCTTGTATGAGCGTGAATCTAACCACCGAGTGCTGCTATCTCAGCAAGCCAATCCCGATGATTTCTCGCTAACGGAGCCTGACAATGCCCATCAAAGTTCTCGTGGTAGATGACTCTGCACTTATCAGGCAGTTGTTATCTGAAATTATTAACAATGAAGCTGACATGCTTTTGGTTGGGGCGGCACCCGATGCGTTTGTAGCAAAGAAAATGGTACAAGAGTTTAAGCCTAATGTGATCACTCTAGATATTGAAATGCCTAAAGTGGATGGCTTACGTTTTTTAGAGGTCATGATGAAAGCATGCCCCACACCGGTAGTTATGGTGTCTACGTTAACGGAAAAGGGGGCGGATGCTACGCTTCGCTCGTTAGAGTTGGGGGCGGTAGATTTTGTTCCAAAACCTAAGTTAGGTGTGGTGCAAGGTATGGAAGAGTATCGGGCAGTAATAACGGAAAAAATTAGAATGGCGGCGCATTCCACACTGAGTGCGCCTACACAGTCGCGGGCGTCACAACATGCGGCCATGCGTTACACTGGCAGTGAAAAGGTAATAGGAATTGGGGCTTCTACTGGCGGCACTGAAGCGATTAAAGATGTACTCATGCATTTCCCTAGAAACGCGCCTGCCACTGTTATTACCCAGCACATGCCGCCGGGTTTTACGACAACCTACGCCCGCAGATTAAATAGCTTATGTGAAGTGGAGGTTAGTGAAGCAAAAGGCGGAGAGCGTTTATTACCTGGACATGCCTATTTAGCGCCGGGTGATAAGCACCTCGTTGTTGAGCGCAGCGGCGCAGATTATCGAATTGCCTTGTCTGATGGCCCAAGAGAGTCGGGGCACAAGCCTTCAGTAGACGTGCTTTTTAATTCATTAGCGGTTAATGCAGGGGCAAATGCTGTTGGTGTGTTGCTAACCGGTATGGGACGGGATGGTGCAAACGGATTACGGCAAATGAGACAGCAAGGAGCCACTACGTTTTGCCAAGATGAAAAAAGCTGTGTTGTATTTGGCATGCCCAAAGTGGCGATAGAATTAAATGCGGCTAGCCATGTTACGCCGCTAGCTTCGCTAGCAGATGCTATACTCGATACATTAGAGTCGATTGGCGTGGGTACTCGGCTTTAATTGGTTTTTGTTTAATCTATGTTGCCGCTAAGTTTGCACTTAGCTTGTTAGCTGATTTAATTGATGTTTTAATGAAGCGGATCTGTTGTCACGATTACATTGCTGTTACAGAAAGCTGTTACTGTAACCTCAACTACGGAATGGTTATCGTGAATGCTTACAATAGGCCGATAACAATATAAGAAACATTAGCAACGCCCCTAAAAAATCATGAGAAATACGAATACATGATGGGGAAATAAAAGGCATGGGTCGTTACGGTATACCTGAATTTATTATCATTAGGTATAATTCCTAACACCTAAAAATAAGATCATAATTGCTATAGTTTCAAAACAAATCAAGGCATCACATAGCCTTCTCTACCGAAAACAAATGAGCTTGAACGATATCAGGCCGTTGGGGACATGTATGAAACAGCAAGCGCTAATCGCAATGGTATTATCATCCGCAGCATTTTCTTCTGCAGCCTTGGCAAATGGCGGGTTTCAACCAACCGCTAAAGCATGCGTGAATGTGGGTAAAGAAATTTCACGAGTGAGTGGTGAAATGGATGCAGCTAAATCGGGTATTCAAAAGTCTTGGTTAAAGCGACAGTTGGGCGCGCTAGAAACTAAGCGTTCAAACTGTTCATCAAAAGGGTTTAAAGGCAGACAATTAGTTGCTAAAACTGATAACTAAAGCCTGCTACACTTTATATATCAAGGGTGTTCTATGCACCCTTTTTCATTGCTTGCTCAAGCTCAGTTAAACTTTCCACAATCAAGTCGGGTGTAAGTCCTAACGGATACATTATCTTGCCAGGTCTGCTCACAAACGTGGTTTGCATACCAATAGCCTTCGCACCACTGACATCCCACCCATGTGCGGCTACCATCATGGCTCCTTTGGGCTCAACGCCAACTTCTTTACATGCCCAGCGGTATACTTCGGGGTAAGGCTTATACGTTTTAATTTGTTCCGTGCTGAGTACATGCGAAAAGCGTTCACAAATACCTGCAAATTCCAGCTGCGCTTTTAGCCCTTCAATAGAGGAGTTGGATAGCGCCACTAAGGGTACATTTAACGATTGCAGCTTTGAAAGTGTTGGCTTTACATCATCATGCGCAGGAAGCTTGGTAATGTGGCTTTTTATGGCGTTAAGGGCTTCATCTTCAGAAACCGTAAAACCTTTACTATGCGCCACCATCACCAAAGCAGCTGCTCCAATGTTGATAAAATCATGAAACTGGTTAGAAGCTATATCGACAAGGGAGTGATGTAAAAGGTTGGCAAACCACAAATCGACTAAGTCTTCATTGCCACCGAGTAATGGCGCTAAACCATGCTTCATTTCTGCCATATCAAGCAAGGTTTCGTTAATGTCGAAAAAAATCGCTTTAGGTGCTGTCATGCTAGTAACTCCCTTTATTATTGCGCTTTCGCGCGACGTCTAAGCACATCTATACGCTTATCTAAGGGCGGGTGGCTCATAAATAATTCTGAAAATGCTGACTTACCCGAAATGCCAAAGGCCATCATGGTGCCATCTAACTGACTTTCACTGTTTGATTTTAAGCGCGTTAACGCCGCTATCATTTTTTGTCTGCCCACTAATTTGGCTGAACCTGCATCGGCCCGGTACTCACGTTGACGGGAAAACCACATCACAATAATGCTAGCCAAAATACCAAACAGCATTTCTAGTACAAACACAATGCCATAGTAAGCAAAGCCGCCTAATGCACTGCTTCCGTTATTACTGCCACGAGCAGCATTAGAAATAGCGCCTGCAATTACGCGCGCTAAAAAGATAACGAAGGTATTCACAACCCCTTGAATTAATGTAAGGGTAACCATGTCGCCATTGGCAATGTGAGATATTTCATGAGCAAGCACCGCTTCCGCTTCATCTTCGCTCATACCATTTAATAAGCCACTGCTTACAGCAACTAAGGCATTGTTCTTATTCATGCCGGTCGCAAAGGCGTTTATTTCAGGTGAGTCGTAAATAGCCACCTCGGGCATGCCAATACCCGCTTTTTTAGCTTGGGCAGATACCATATTAATTAACCAGTGTTCAGTGGGGGTGGTGGGGTTATCAATCACTTGGGCTCCCGTACTTCGTTTGGCAATCCATTTCGACATGGCTAATGAAATAAGCGCACCGCCAAAACCAAAAACCGCAGAGAAAACTAATAGCCCAGTCATACTGCGGTTATCAATACCAAAAGCAGCAAACACAATATTCAGCACAATACCTAGCACTAACACCACGGCTAAGTTGGTAACAAGGAACAAGAAAACCCGTTTCATATAATGTCTCTATCTTGAGGTAAAAGGCTAAGGTAAAATTTACGATAAAAGCTATAGCAAAAAGCCGATGATAAATATCATCGGCTTTGGTTTAGTAGCTTATATCCTGTTAATTAAAAGAACAGGTAAGACACACTCAGTTTCATACTTCTTGGCATGATATAGCGCCCGTTAGGTGAATCAGGGTTTCTAGGATCGCCTTCGGTTATACCTTGTTCGTCTGTTAGGTTGTCGATAGACAATTGAACACGGAGGGCATCGGTAGGCTCAAGTGTCATGCCCACATCAACTTTTTCATACCCTTCTAAGACTACCGTGTTTTCGTTGTCACCAAAGCGATCGTCTACGGCTGAAAAAGTACCGTAAACTGTGGCATACATGTCACCCACATCGAAACCATAGCTTGGGGTCATACGTACTTGCCAGCCAGGCTGACGCTGCGCTTCATTACCTTCATTGGTAGCACTTGCTGTAATTTCGGTTTCTTGAAACGTTGCATTTAAACTAAGTGAAAAACCAGAATCGTGGCTGTACTTTCCGTCAAACTCAATACCGTAAGCTTCATTCGTTAAAATTTCAGCCGGTGCACCTGGACGACGTACAAAAGTATCGCCTTGCACTTCGTTGGCAAACGCAGTGGCAAAAAATTGAATGTCGTCATTCATGAATTTATAGCCAAGCTCGCCCTGAGTAACTTCTTTAATTAAGTCATTACCGCCAGTATAAGCGCCCCAGTTATCACGAAAGTCATCAAAATAAGGCATTTTGTAGCCACGGTTCATACGTACGAACACACCGCTAAAATCATTAAGTGCGTAGTTAGCGCCTAATGTCCAAGATGTCTTGTTTTCGTCATACTCTAATGCTTTGGTTATTACGCCATCTAGACCCTCATCTACTGAGTAGCTTACTTCATGGTTTTCACGACGTAGCCCTAAATCGATGCTTAAATCTTCAGTGGCATACCATGTGCTTGTGGCATACAGTGCGAATGTGCTGGCATCGCCTACCGAGTTTATATCGTAGCCCCAACCACAGCCTTCTTCGCTGCTATTGCAAGCTATGCCGTCTAGCATTTCGCCACCAGGCACTAATACATAGTAGGCTTGGTTTCCAATGCTCCACCAGTCTTCTGCTTTAGTGGTCGCGCTATAAATACCAAAAGAGGTATCGAAGTTGTCCCACGATTTAGATACGGCCAAGTCGTTAGTGAATGACTCAACGTCTTTCAGTACAACCCAACGGCCAATTTGTTGAATAGGGGTATCGGCATCGTAGGTGTTTCCGGTTACTGCACCCGTCGCGCTTTCGCCGTTATCAGCTACATCGGCAACAGTAACAGCAGAGCCATCTGGCACTAAACCAAAGGTGTTAGCTTCGCCTTTAGTCAGGTTAAAACGGTCAACCAAATGCCAGCCGCCACCTAGCTCAAGCTTTAAGCTACCCCCGCTCACATGACCATCCCAGCCGCGACCGTCGCCAAAGTCGAAAGACTCAGCGGTATTATCTGGGCCATAGTTTATAGTGGCTTGACGATTCAACGGGCCTATTTGGGTGTAGTTTGCATCAATGCCTTCTACATTCAACGGCGTAGGTAAATACCATGTACCATGATCGTCAGTTTGACGGGTATAAAGGTTTAACTCACCTTTATCAAAAATTTTGGTTAGGTTAACAGTGAATTGGTTGCCCTCTTCAGAGCTAAACCCAGCATCGCGAATACCATCAGAGCTTTTTACGTAACCGCCTACCATGTAGTAAAGGTCGTCGGCTAGTGCACCGCTAAGTACAAGATCAACGCGATTCAAACCATAATCAGATACCGTATATTTTACGCTGGCTTCAGAATCTTCACCGCCGCGTTTTAAGCGAAAGTTGGTGGTTAAACCGGGCTGCCCGTTACTCACTACCGGGTTAGGACCACCCCGTAAGCCTTCTACCATTTCAATAGTGTCGTCTATTCTAAACATCTGAGAGTTTTCTAGGAACGACAATGTTGAAGCGGGATAGATAGGTGAACCTTCTAACGCAATGGTAAGGAAAGGTGCATCACCGCCACCTGGAAATCCTCGAACAAATACGTTTGCACCCGACTCGCCGCCAGAGCTTTCTACCCAAACCCCTGGAATGGCCTTAAATAAGTCAGCAGTAGATTTAGGGGCAAATTTTTCAATGTCGCTGGCATCAATATTGGTGACAGCAAAGCTTGCATCTATTTTTCTTATTCCTGCGCCGCCTGGCGTTCCACTCACTACAATAACTTCAGTATTTTCTGCGGTAGCCTGTTTTGTTTCTTCTTGTGCAAAGGCCGTTTGGGTTAACGCTAAAGAAATTGCAGTGGCTAGCATTCCTTTTGTGAACAACGTTTTCATGGTGTGTGCTCCTGAAAATAATTTTTGGGCGTTGTTAACCGAATGCGTGAAACAGGTTAAAAAAATGTCACTCGCTTCGGGAATGAGCAACAAAATAGATCTCTTTGCAAACGATTGCAAGAGTAAAATACAATCGATTGCAAAATATTTGTTTAAGCGTGTTAACATTTGTTGGCATGCAAGTTTGATGATGATGTTTGGTATGGCTAAACAATTAACTTGAGATACAGGAACTTAGGATGCCTTGCGTTGAGCATAGGCTTTTCAGGTATTTCTCGGTATAGTTTGAAAAAAAGAGAGAGCTAAATAATTTGAGTTCAGAAACAAAATTAACGTTAGCAAAGCTAGCAAAGTTAGCAGGGGTTTCTACCTCTACAGCTTCAAGAGCGTTAAAAGACAATCCGCTGATAAAGCAGGAAACGCGACGTAAAGTGCAGGCTTTGGCAAAGGAGCACAATTACAGTGTTAATGCGGCTGCTAGCAGGCTACGTACGCAAAAAACGCATGTTATCGCGGTAATTTTAAACTTAATTGATCATACCGAGCAAAGCACCACCGATCCTTTCTTGCTGAAGTTGGTGGGGGAGTTAAACCAAGCGCTTAACGCTAAAGGCTACGAGTTGCTGCTATCGAATTCCTTCATGGCATCTGACGATTGGGCTAACTACTTTATTCACAGCCAGCGCGCCGATGGAATGATTGTAATTGGGCAGGGAAAGTCGACTAAGAAAATTGACCGCGCCGCAGAAGCTGGTGTACCCCTTGTAGTATGGGGCGATCCAAAAAGCGAAGCTAACTATCCTATTGTTGGCGGAGACAATTACCAAGGTGGGTTCGATGCTACTACTCACTTGCTGCAAAAAGGCGCTAAACGCGTATTGTTCTTAGGTGATGCAGAGCATGCCGAGATGCAAGAGCGTTATAAGGGCTATTTACAAGCGCATCAGAATGCCAATATTTCAGTAAGTAGCGACTGTACCTGCACTATCGATATAACCTCAAAAGCGGCATACGAGTATATAAATCAGAGGGTGAAAGCGAATGGCTTAGATTTCGACGGCATTGTGTGTTCAAGCGACATGGTGGCGCTTGGTGCACTTAAAGCGTTGAAAGAGCGCTACGTGGGTATTCCAAGCGATGTAGGTATTGTTGGTTACGACGATATTTCGCTAGCTGAACTTATGCATCCGGCTTTAACAACCATTCGCCAAAACACCCAGCAAGCCGCGTCAGCCATGGTAGATCAATTGCTTCGTCAGTTTGAAGGCCAAGAAACAGCTAGTTACGTGGTAGATACCCAACTGGTGGTTCGCCGTTCCAGTAAACACGATTAATGTACGTAAAAATGATTAGGGAAGAGAAAATAAAAGGTTAATGCAAACGTTTGCATTTTTGTTTTTATCCGTCTACACTCCGGCTTAATTTAGTTAACAGAGTGTTTACACATGTCCAGATTGTTGATTATCGCTGCAATAGCCGTTAGCTATTATGTGTTTGCCATACTGCTAAACAGTGTGGGCACGGTTATTTTACAATCGATAAACAGTTTCGACGTGTCGAAACCAGAAGCCAGCACCCTAGAAGGGTTTAAAGACTTATCCATCGCGCTAGTATCCTTTCTTGTCGCTAGCTTTATTCCTCGTATCGGCTATAAAATTTCTATGCTATTTGGCCTAATTCTGGTGGCCACGCTATGTGCTATTACGCCTAGTATTGGCAGCTTCTGGGTTATAAAACTCTTGTTCGCAGGTATAGGCACAGCCTTTGCGTTAGTGAAAGTGTCGGTATACGCCATTATTGGGCAACTCTCTTCCAGCACCAAAGCACATAGCTCGTTGATGAATACCGTTGAAGGTATTTTCATGTTGGGTGTACTGTCTGGTTATTGGGTATTTGCAGCCTTTATTGATCCCACCAACGAAGCGTCTCTTTCATGGCTGAACGTGTATTACCTTATTGCCGCTCTAGTTGCCGTAACGATTTTATTGGTGCTAGCCGCGCCGATTCAAAAACCAGAAGTAAACAGGGAAACTGGGGTAGGCAGTGCGTTTATCGACATGCTTAAGCTAGCCTATAAACCCTTAGTGCTCATCTTTATTCTTTCGGTGTTCCTCTACGTTCTAATTGAGCAGGGGATAGGGTCTTGGTTGCCGACTTTTAACCGAGAAGTACTGGGTTTACCTACCCAAGTGAGTATTCAAATTACCAGTATTTTCGCCGTAGCGCTTGCCGTTGGCCGCTTATTGGCAGGGGTAGTGCTAGCAAGAGTGAGTTGGTATCCCTTCATGAATGCCTGCCTAGTAGGTATGGCCGCCGTCATGTTATTGAGTTTGCCTTTAGCCGAAAAGGTAGACGAGAACCTCGTTGCTAGCTGGGTAGACGCGCCAATAGCGGCGTACTTAATCCCGCTTATTGGGTTAATGATGGCACCTATTTACCCTGTTATTAATTCTGTGATGTTAAGTGCGTTGCCCAAGGTGCAACACGCCCCTATGACAGGCCTAATAGTGGTGTTCTCCGCGCTTGGCGGAACTACAGGTTCTATTATTACCGGCTATGTATTTGAAGCAATGGGCGGGCAACAAGCCTTTTACTTATCGCTTATTCCCATAGGTGCACTACTTGTCACTCTGTTCTTTTTTAAACGAGCAACCTCTTCAATAGTGTTAAAGGATACCGCGTAACATGGCATTAACTACAAGTGGCTGGCGCACCTGCTTACCATTTTTTCAAAGCAATTTGTTTAAAGATGTGCAAAACGCGGCCTTGTTTGAAGACAGTAAGACCTTTGCCGATGCCATTGTACTAAGTGATTGGCAGAACGTAATAAGCCAATACGAGCAGCAGAAAAATAACGAAGGCTTTAGTTTATCGTCGTTCGTTGAAACATATTTTAACATACCGGACATGGTGGCAAGCAGCACAGATTTAACATTCAGTGCTGTACCAGACTATGTGCAACATATGTGGGATGTACTTACCCGTACACCAGATGCAGAAAATATAGATAGCCTTATTAGTCTATCGCGCCCGTACATAGTACCAGGCGGCAGATTCAGAGAAATATATTACTGGGATAGCTACTTTACCGCCTTAGGCTTAATCGATTCTGGTAAGGCCAACATGGCAGTCAACATGTTGGAAAATTTCTTAGATATACTGGATGAAGTAGGCTGTATTCCAAACGGAAATCGAGCCTATTATTACACCCGAAGCCAGCCGCCCGTGCTGGCGTTAATGTTCGCATTAGTAGAAAAAAAATTAACCAATACCCAGCGCCAACGCGCTATTGCCGGTATTGAAAAAGAATATGCATTTTGGATGAACGGCGCCAATAACTTAAGTAGCGCACAAGCGGTTAGCCACGCCTGCGATCATCTCGTTCGCATGCCAAACGGTGCATTACTTAACCGGTATTACGATAGCGAAGCCTCACCACGACCAGAATCGTACAGAGAAGATATTGAAACGGCAGAACTCGTAGGCGCAAAGTCAGTAGAATTTTACCGCCATATAAGGGCGGCGTGTGAATCAGGGTGGGATTTCAGTTCCCGTTGGCTTGCTGATGAAAGTGCCTTGTGTAGCATTCGTACAACTGAAATAGTCCCCATTGATTTGAACGCACTGCTGTATTTTGTAGAAAGTACATTGGCGCGGGTTAGCACCGAAGCCAGCAAATACCGTGAGGCCGCTGTTAACCGAAAGCAGGCAATAAATACCTATTTGTGGAATGAAGACAAAGCCTGTTTTTACGATTACCATTACCCCAGTAATACGCAAACTACCGTGCTTTCAGCGGCGGCAACCGTACCTTTGTTCGTAGAACTTGCCACCGATGCACAGGCTGTTGGGGTAAATGTTGCCCTTCAAACGCACTTGTTAGCACCCGGCGGAATAGTGACCACAGCAAATACCACTACTCAACAATGGGATTCACCCAATGGGTGGGCGCCTCTGCAATGGTTTGCGGTGAAAGGGCTATTAAATTATGGTTTTAGTGATGAAGCGAGCGACATTATTAATCGCTTTACGCAAACCATTGAAGATCATTTTGCGCGAACCGGCGTAATGCTAGAAAAGTACAACGTGTGCGAGCCTGACAAAACGGCAAGTGGCGGGGAGTACGAAGTTCAGCTAGGGTTTGGTTGGACGAACGGCGTTTATACACGCTTTAAAACCATGCAAGGTGAATGAGAAGCCGCTAGCGCCCAAACCTTTACCTTTGAGTTATGAAGCAGTGTTAGCGGCGCTAGTCGCAGTTTACATCTAGCGCTGACTGTAAAGGCGCTGGCTCCAAAAAGCATTAGCTATACACTGAATGCGAAAACGCCTTCTTGTACTACAAGGGTGTACCGAAGCTAACCAAAATACCCACACCCACCAACGCAATTACCGACCATATCAGCGTAGCCTTCGTGGCTTTTTCGCCCATAACCCAAGCAACGCCTAGCGACATTAACGCGCTGGTGGCGATTAAGGTTTGCACCACGGCAGCTTTAGCATAAGCAAAGGCAAACATTTGAAGGTAAATAGCGGCGGTAGTGCCTAATAAGGTGGCAAGCACAAACGCAGGCCAAACCCGTTGATTGGTTGCTAATACTGGCATCCATTTAGTGCGGGTAATCACAATAAAGGGTACGACAAAAACCATACCGCCTACCAAGCGCAAGAAAGCTGCACTGGCGGCGTCTATATCACCACTACCTAGAATGTCGCGGCTAACCACAGCGCCTATAGCTTGACACAATGCTGCCCCCACGCCATACATATAGCCTGAGGTTGCGAATACGTGCGTGGTATTTCGCTTGCGGGCTTTTATCACCATGTCTACCGACAATAACACTACTGCAATACCTACCCACTGCTGCCAGGTTATCCATTCACCAATAAACGCCATGGCAAAAAGGGCAGTAAATAAAGGCGCTAAGGTTTCGGCCACTAGTACCGCTTGGCTATCGCCAATAGATTTCAACGCTTTAAAAAAGCAGGTGTCGCCAATACCAATGCCAATAAAGCCGCTAAGTAGCAGCCAAAGTACAGCGTTGGTTTCATAAGCACTTGGCTGCACTACCGCAATAACCGCAGCCAAAATAGCAATAGAGATAAGGCCCTTCCAAAAATTCATGGTAAGGGGAGAAAACGCGTTGCCTGTTCCCTTAAACAAACGGGCGGCTATTGCCCAACAAAGTGCCGTACCTAGTGCTGCGAATACGCCCATTAGTAACCTATAGAATGTGAAGCTTAGAAAAAAGAGCGGCTATGCTAAATGAAAGTGAATGCGTATGTTAGTAGATATTAAAGATTCCGAGTACAGAAAATAAGTTAACTAACTAAAAGTTAACGGAAACACAGCCAAGTTTGTGGCAACGTTATAGCACAAGGGCAAATAGCCTTACCTACCTTAAACGTAATTAAAGAGTATAAAGAATGGATTTAAGCGGTATTAAAGGTGTTATTTTCGATTTAGATGGCACTTTGGTTGAGTCTAGCCTTAACTTTTCGCGCATGAGAACCGATATAGGTTGCCCGCAAGATGAAGACATTCTTACATTTATAGACAATATGGTGTGTGAACAAGAAAAGCAGAACGCCAACCACGCCATATTGCAACACGAACTAACCGACGCACAAAACGCGAAATGGCTACCCCTTGGTAAGCAAATGGTAGATAAGGTTTTAGAGAATAACTTGCCCATAGCTATTGTTACACGCAACTGCCGAGAAGCCACGGCCATTAAAATAGCCAACAACCGCATACCCATTGAGTTTGTACTTACCCGAGAAGATGCACCCGCCAAGCCCGACCCCACAGCATTATTACACATAGCCCAACACTGGCAGCTACAACCCGAAGACTGCCTGTATGTGGGTGACTTTATTTACGACCAATTAGCCGCCGAAAATGCCGGTATGCGGTGCTTGTTAGCTTACGCTGATACCAACTTACCTATTAATTCACTATAATATGGGACAGCTTCACTTTGGTGCTTCAATCGAAATCTATCAATCATATTTGCCTCAATAATTTGTTTAGGTATCGATTTATAATCGGAATATTTTTTACAAATAAAGTTAATTATGTTCAAAGATAAGGAACATAACAATTTACCGTAATTATTCATTATGGGGCAAATATTAGATAGGTTAACCTCACTACTAACGGGGCGGGTTAGATCAGCTTTTTTCTGCTTAATAAAAGATGCTATCTGTTTTTTATCTATATATGCTGAATTTTTTGGATTGAAAAAACGCTCACCGTTCACTTCTGTTAAAAACTTTTTATTTTGATCCCTAAAAATTAAATCCAATTTTAAAAGACGTGAGCCAATACTTACATATTTATTATAAGAATCTCTAATCAACTCGCTTATTTCTTCTGGAAGATCTTGCTCCAAAATCATTGATTTAATTTGCTCTGTGGTAAATTGCTCTACGTAAACATCATTCTCCCAGCTATAACCTTTGGTATATAAAATAAACGGAGAATCATATAATTCACTATTAGGGCACAAGCCATCTAAATCCCTGTCCCTTGCTACTATTGTATTGTTTATTTGACCCGCAATAATTTTTTCGCATATTGATTTCGAAGCAGTTTTTGATCCTAACGCTCTAAAGTGAACTTTCTTATTAAAGGTACTATTTTCAAATATAGCGCTCCAAAATTTAATATCTGTAGACTTATTGCTATACTGGCCTTGTTCAACTTCTTCGGTACTAAAGGACTTATTACCACCCTCGGTATAGATAATTACTTCCGAACTATAGAATAATGCTAAGTTGGACATCCCTGAATTTGTTCTAGTAAATGACATTAAAACATCGACTCCATATCAAAAACTTTATCCGAAAATACACTGACTACATCAGGAGAGTGTGTTGCAAATATAATTTGTGAATTGGGGTTTATTGCTCGCAGATTTTCAACCAAACTTTCTTGCCACCTTACATGCAAAGATAATTCAGGTTCATCAGCAATATAGACCCAAGGTTGTTTTTCTTGGAGTAAAGCTTCTCCAAGTACGATAAGTAGTTGCTTTTCACCAGAAGATAATCGGTGAATAGGTAAATTTTTTCCAGATTGAGTCGTGATCTGAAGTTCATTCTGTGAATTAATAGAGAACTCTTTTCTCTGCATCATTGAATTAATTATTTTTAAGAAAGTATCTCTTGGTTCAAAGATTATCTTTCTTTTATCTATAGATTTATTCCATTCATCAACAATATAATCAATTCTTTCGGTTCCAATAAGTACTGATATATCAGTTGTATTTAAATTTAGATCTTTTTCTTGGAGCTTATCTTTTGCTCTAGCTAACGCTTCAAAATGCCCATCAAGTTTACTTTTAAATTCTTTAGGCTTTACTTTAAACTGATCAAATATACCCTCTAACGATTTCTTTTCATCATCTAGGTCGATTTCTTTAGCTGCAGAGAAAAATGGTTTACTAGTTTTTCGATACAGCATAGAGAGGAACACTTCTTTTTGAAAGCTTTCAAACTGTTCAGATCCCCTTTTACCAAGGGTAGAGAAATATCTAACTAATCTGTTAGAAAGCTCTTTAAGTTTACGATCGACACTTGAAATTTGTTCTGATTCATCAGGGTCATAATGATCATTGCTAGCTCGGTTTACAGAAAGCCAACTTACATTTGTTAACTTATCAAGAGAGTTTGATACTGTACGTCCTTGCCTTCTATATAACTCTCTTTCTACTATATGCCTTGGATATCTCCTAATCATCATTTGCTCTTCGTAATCATCAAGCGATAGCACTAATGGCTTTTCGCTAGCTGACTCTCTTATTTCATAAACTATCGAAGAAAAAGGTCTGTTGTCATCCGCCTGTTTATTTATTATTACAGAAGGTTTTTTTCTACTAGATATAGACTTTAATTTGATGACTATTTTTGAAAACTCAAGCCTATCTAATTCGTGAAAGTTTGCTGTTAAAGCTGCTACCACAATATTTACAGCTGTGGTTTTTCCTGAACCATTTATACCAATAATAAAGTTAACATCATCATTGAAATTAAACTCAAGAGCTCTTTCACCCCAAAACCCTTCTACTTTTACACTTTCTATATAATTCATCGATTATTCCAATTTGAAAGTAAGCTAACGCCGCGCTAAGCGGAAAATAATGGTTGGCTATAATCGCGAAGCGATGGCCAACTGTTATTTTTCAGTTTAAGCAACTTGTTATATTTTTTATTACTCTGCTTCAGTGAATGCGTAATCCACACCACCATTCCAACGCTCAAGCTCATTGCCGCATTTGCAATTAAAGCGGCCTTTCTCTCTCACTGGTTGCTCGTATTTAGTTACATTATATTTTTTGCCACACTTATCACACTCTTGTACGTATTTTGTAGTGTCCCAAGTCGCCATAAATTACTCCTTTATTTATTTGCTGCGTACTTTGTCTTTAAAAAAATTCTCAACATGCTCTACAGCATGTTTTATTTTTAATGTAAATTCATCATCTTCAGAGGTGTAGTACACGATTTTATCATTTTCTATTCTACGTTCAGCACTATTATCCACGGTGGCACCTGGGCCGGCATATGCACCCTTCATCCAGAAGTGAAGCCAAATACCACCTCTTAATTTTCCAATAATATCTCTGATTTCATTAAAACTTTCAGCTGCGGCGTTATCCCAAATAACCTTAGATTCAAGTTTTATAGTTTGTAATTCAGCCCATTTATTTTCTAAAATGACGAAGCGATCTGCATATATTTGTTGTTCGGCTTCTAGACGACGACCAGACTCAACTTCGTCTTTTGGAAGGTGTAACATGGGATTTCGTACACCTTGGATGGCTTGCTCAATTTCATATGTAAGTAATATTGCTTTTTTAGCTACTTCATATTCACTTGTGCCTTTCAATTGTCTGCGCCAAGTGGTTAATCCGATTGCACCAATAACAATCGCTGAGATTGTTCCAATAATCGTAAACACATCCTTAGTTATTGCCCAGTCAATTTTTGAAATAGTTAGACAAATACTCACAGACTCTCCATAAAATATAACTTTTGAATAAGGGGCGATAACGCGTAGGGCATAATAGCGAAGCGGCCCTGCGTGTTAGCGTCCCAGTGGGCTTTAGCCCACGACTTTATTTGTTTCTTATGCACTTACTCGCGGTCAATCAATGCCAATGTACTTTGATCAAACTGAATTTGAATAGGTTTGCCTTCTTCATCCCATGCTCCAATATGAATATGGGGGTTTCGGCTGTAACCATTATTTCCGACTTTCGCAACGACAGCACCGCGTTTGACTGTTTCACCTTCCTTTACAGCTACCTCTCGAACATGGGCTAGTAAGACCGATAATCCTTCTTTAGTTTTGAAAGTTATAGAGCTTGCTCTTCCTGGGGTCATTACGCCTGGTTGATTCGTAATTGGATTTATTTGGATTGTTGTAACTGTGCAATCACATGGTGCTAGCACATTCTTCTTAAAACCAAACCAATCTTCATTTTTAAAGCCATTGTTTGTGAAGGAACGCTGAAATAGTCTTTTATCATCTTCATACCACCCCCCAATAACACAGTCTGTTCCTAGAGCATCACCAACATATTTAAACTGGCCATCCCAATGCTCAGTACATGCGAATGTTTCTTTGTGGATCGCGTGAATTTTTATTGATGTTCCCGCATATGAATTGAAGGTAAATAAAATCACAAGCAGTAGTAACTTAGCTTTGATACTCATTTGTCTCATCCTTAAGTGCATAACAGCTTATTATATGGAAAAAATCCTTTATACAAGCTGGAGTCTTTCCGTACATCATGTTCCTAATTCACAAACTTTCGCACGAAAACACTCTGTTATCAATCAACTACAATCTAACATTTAAAAAGTGCCCCCACATTCTGGAATAATTCCTTTTTATTTTTAATCATCCCAAAAACTAGACTAACTGTATAAATCAGCAGTCTAGCGACTAAGACAGGCACAAAATGTATATTTTTGTACACAAAGGTGCCTGTCTTGTTTAGTCAGTTATACCGCCTTTTGACTGAGAACCAAAAGAGCTGTCAAGCTTATACAAATTGTGGACCCCGATGGAACTGATAAGTTGGGGTCTTCTAACTGCGATGCTGAAGTAATTGCTCTCTGAGTTATTAGACCTACAACTTCACCATTCGGGTTTACTACTGGGCCGCCACTTGCACCAGAATGCATGCCATTATCAAGATAAAAAACATCACAATTAATAGTTTGACTGGGATTACTCGCCTGAATACGTCGAATGTTACCAACAACAGCCCTTTTAATTAATGGTCCTGTCATATCTGCCATATATCCTTTTTGCATTGAATCTAGAAACTCAGACACGCCAACAAAATCTTTTTTAAGGATCTTATCTATTTGAAAGGGTAAAATTAATTCATCAGGAAAACCAGCCATGAAAACTTCATCACCTAGTTCAGGTGAATTAGCATTGACAACAAGGTGGGGTAAACTTACTTCAGATTGCTTTGGCACAAGGATCGCAACATCTATCTGAATATCATCCGAAAATACATCAACATTTATTGTGATTGCACATAAACTAACTTTATATTCAAGAAGCGGTGAACTTGGAAATTTAGCAAAAATTCTAATTCCCGGTTCAGCAACATCTTCAGAACGGATGGGCATTCTTCCAGTAACAACATGCGCAGCGGTTAAAACCGATCCATTAGCTAAAAAACAAAAACCACTTCCTTCGCTGATCTTTTCATCATTTAAATAAACGGTAACAACGCAACAAGCTTTAGATATAGAGTTGTATAATTTTTACGCATTGCGATCCTTGGCTTTATAAAGCCCACTTAAGCGGACAAAAATTGTTGGTTAAAATGTGAAGCAAAGCGGAATCTAACCAACAAATTTTGTCCGCTTAAATGCTTGTTATGTGCATTTTTACTAGTGTTGAAAATATTCAGACAATGCTTTTTCTGAAATAGAATACCTTAATAAGGGTTCGCTTCTATCACGATTTATAAGCCCTTTTTCTTCATCTAATTTTTTTGCTCTACTTGCTATTAAATAAGATGAAATATCAAGTTCTTCCGATAGATCCCTAGCATACATCTTTTTATTGCTGCTATTTAGCTCATGCATTAATCCAAGCTCAATTGGAGGAAGTAACTTTGTTTTATCTATCTTATCTAATTCTTCCTTAATGCCATCCGATACGGATTTTACTTTAACTTCGCATTGGCATTCGTTACAACGCATTTTATTAAATTCCAAAAAAGGAAGCTGGTCATAAGGATAAGATTTACTACAATCTGGATTGATGCATTGTATGTGTTTTGATTTACGTAAAAAGTCTTCAAAAATCCCATCAAAACTGAATGGCCTTGCGATGAAATATTTTCTGTAATCACTACCTGTTGGCTTACCCCACCTCATATTTTCAAGTAAAGTTAACCCGTAATTTAGGCAATAGACAGAAACTTTTTTTCCATCTCGATCACTCATTTCTGAGTATTTTGAAAGAAAGAAATTAAGCTCCAATGTCCTAACGAACTTTTCTAAGCTCGGTGAAAAAACAAAATGACTTGTAAATGGGTTTGTTTTATCAGATTGATAAACTGCTCCCTTTAAATCACCTGTGGTAATTTGTTTTCTAATACCTTTTAATTGATTTACAAATACATTTAACAACTCTCTTTGCTGTAATTCTGATACTTTTTCATCAAATGAAAGTAAGCTATTTGTGGTCATATCGAAAAATGAAGATATGACTTTTTCATAATACTTTTGTGCAGCACTCTCTATCGCTGACTTGTTAATTTTTTTACCAATAGAAATGTGCGTTTGATGGCAATAAAAAAGAATATATCCAATAATTCGGGGGACATTCATAGAGCTTTTAAAAATCAACTCCATGTAATCATCGATAGTATTTGAAGAGTTCACATCAAAGAAATCATCTATTGATTGCGTGCTGAAATATTTTATTCTTGTATTGATTAATCTTTTAGTGAAATCTAAAGATAGAGACTCCATTGTGTTTTTGTCGTAATTTGAATATAAATTGTAGAAATCCAAGTCAATAATATCAATTTTACCTTTATCAATATCACCATAATGAATTCGATTAGGATATGCAGCAACCTTAAAGCATATAAATTCATCACCCCAGTTATTTAAGGGGGCGAGAACGACATCAACGAAGTTTTTAATAGTAGTTTCATCAACTTCTGAGAAATCATCTAGAAACACAACTAATTTTTTAACTTTCAATATTGCGAGAATTTCTTTAACTTCATCTATCACATCTTTAATCTGAAAAACTTTTAACAAAGCACCAGAGAACTGCTTCTCCCATGATTCAATTTTTTTATTCTTATCAGATTTTGTTAAAGAAGTTCCTTTTTTAACACCTACACTTGGACCTTTGCTATTTAAACCCACGTTTAAATTTTCATTATTGCTGTTCGACTTAGCAACTTCTAATTCTTCAGCTCCAGAAATTGTTGTGACATATTCATTAATAACAGGTAATTCAATAGACTTTAAATGCTCATTGTTATCAATTTTATTTCGCAGCTTATCAATAGAGTCTTTTACTTTTTCAGCTTTACTTACCCCCAACAGTTTAGCTGCCTGAGCTAAAAATGACCCAGCCTTAACATCTAATTCTTTTACAATAGATTTTAATATATTCTGAATAAATGATCTTTCTACAAGATATTTCCCAAGAACTTCGTCGGGTATTCTTCCTTTTAAATAATCTAAATTTTGATAGTCACTTTTCGTGCTTTCAAAAACGGTTTTAGTGTCAATATAGCAAGGAAGGTAGTCACTCTTCTTCCTGTACTCACTTTCAAGTCGTAAAATTATTGTAGACTTACCAGTACCTTTCCGACCTACTAAAAAAGTAGTGTTATCAGAAAGCATCATTTTATAAACCTGATTTTCAGGCAGCAAATCAGTATAGAGTGTATCAATCAAAGATCGTTCTTGAGCATCCTTAATTTCTGCACGCTTGAATCTTTTCAAGGAGTCTGCTGCTTTATAGAACTCATCCCTATTTTTTTCAGTTAACATACCTTTAAACTCCTAATTCTATATTAGTAAACAAACTCTGTGCACATAACGCTTAACATATGGGGCGCAAGCTTGTTGGCTATACTTGCAAAGAATGAGCTGAGCCAATGAGTTTGCGTCCCAATGAGATAATTGGACTCCCCAACCTAATAGGTTGGTCTAACATTTACGTTGTCACACACAAAGGTTAGATAGGAGTCCATCTATGTATAATATGCTCACTGGTGTAGATTTAGCAAAAAAAGAGATCCAGGTTTGTGTCGCCAAATCGAATAAGATAGTTCGTAATATGCCGATGACGCCCACTGCTTTTTCTAATTGGCTAGCCACTCAAAAACCAATGACAGTTGTTTTTGAAGCGTGTGCGACGTCAAATTATTGGTATCAATGTGCGCGTGAATACGGGCATGATGCCCGTTTAATATCAGCTAAGCTTGTATCGAATATTCGTCAAAACCAAAAGACTAATAAGAACGATGCTGAAGCGGTTTTACAGGCATCACAACTTAGTAACGTGAATTTTATTAGCGGGAAGTCTAAGGAGCAGCAGGAGCTTCAATCACTTGTCCGTATGCATCAACTATCAGTAAAGCATAAAGTTGCTTACGGGAATCAACTCTGTTCGTTACTTTTAGAGTTCAACATTAAGTTGTCACCAACAGATGCGGGGTTGAACAGTGCAATACAGTCGATATTGGAAGATGCAGAAAATGGATTTAGCGCGATATTCAGAGAGGCATTACACACGGCATGGCATCAATATCTCAAGAGTATAGAGCTCGTAAAACACTACGAAAAGAGTGTAGCTAGAGCCAGCAGAGCATCAGAAGCTTGCAAAAATCTCATGAAGATAGAAGGTGTTGGCCCGACAAATGCGGTTAACCTGTACATAGCGCTAGGTTGTTGTGAGTTAGGCGTTTTCAAAAAAGCCCGAGACGCTGCTGCGTGTATCGGTTTAACGCCAATACAACATTCTTCAGGTGGTAAAGTGCGTTTGGGGTCTATAGGTAGAAATATACGGAACTCGTCATTGCGCGCTAACTTGGTCGCAGGTGCGATGTCAGCAGTAAACCAGGCGGTTAAACGTGATTCGCGAACGAAGAAAGATGAATGGATTAAAGGGCTAGTAGAGCGGAGAGGTAAACGTTGTGCAGCTGTAGCGCTGGCCAACAAAACAGTTAGAACAGCATTTTCGTTGCTACGCAACGGAACTGATTACAAAGCAGAGCTATTATCTGCTTAGTTTAGTTTTAAGTTAACAACTAAATGCGCCATACAAGATAAAAATCAGCTTGGTAAGCCAGTGCTGCGCTCAGGGCATAAAAGCCCGCCAGCGAGATGTGGCATCAAGTTCGCGTAAATATCATAGAGCCGGGATAGCTTCCCATTATGAGCTCGTACATAAGCACGCATTACATATTGAACGGTAAAAATAGTTGTTGACTATGGGGAGTCCACATAAGCGCAGCGAACGATGTTGATTGGTTTGTTATACATCAATGACCTTTGTATGGTGAAGAACCATATTTGTTATCTTTGTAATCTCCAACTGTTAGGCTACAACCAACAAATACAATTAACCAACCCATCCATGGTAGTAATTGAAATAAACCAAGAACCCCCGAGCTGCCAAAGTCGTGATAACGTTTAGTCGTCAAAGCAAATAAAGGCCATAGTGTGAAAACTAGTATAGTAACCGCGATTTCATAACTGAATAATGAAATTAGCATTGGCGCAAGAGTCAGTGGTAGCCAAAGCTTATTGAATTCAGAACGACGCATTCTTCCTTTGAATCTAAATAATGCAGTAACTAAGTCCATTTCCTTTCCCTTGTAACTTTAGGCGAAGATTACTAATTGGTGTATAACGCCCGCATAAGGGGCACCGAAACGTAGCGGCGATTTGGTTAAAATTGGGCGAAGCACCAAACTAAATCGCCGCGTAGTTTTGGTGTCCCAGCGAGCCTGCGAGCGACTTGATGCGCTTGTTATGTTACCAGTCGCTCAGAACACAAGGCTAGGCATGATTTCAGAAATACCTGTCTTTTGCCATAAAGGATAGCCTAACACACCAACCATTAACCCCCAGAAAAGAGCAAAACCATAAGGGCTTTCTGGATGTTCACCTCTTGGCCAAATGCGAAACCAACCACCTACAGAAAACAATAAAGCAACCTCAAAAACCAGCCAACCTGAAGCCATGGCAAAAAATATCGCACTCAACAAAGCTAAAAAGAGAGACTTCCTTTTGGGTTTCATAGGTATTTTCTCTGGTTACATAACGCCCTGTTAACAGGCAATAAAATAGTTGGCTAAAATTAAGCGACGAAGGAGCAAAAGCCAACTGTTTTTTGTCCTTGTTTAACAGCTTGTTAGGCTTTTTATTTACGAGATTTAAAATATCTAGCACCAACATCATATAACGATACTAGCGAAGACGTTACAGGTATGCCTCCAAAAATAGTACCATCAATAGTCGTAGTTCCAATAAATTTACTACTGATAACTCCACAATCTTTATTTCTAGACTCTAAATCTTTAGACGCATTAATTATCCCATTTATGGAGTCTATCCGTTCTTTTTGCTGTAAAAAGAAAGCAACTTCTGAGATTGCTATGGGTTCAGGTGCTTTGAGTAACTGTTTCGCGTCTTTTAATGAATGCTCGATTGCTAAACAACTTGCTTTATCAGTAGAGTTCTCTTTTTGTGCTGCACTGATTGATTTTTCTTTTTTATAAAACGAGTAGTTGTGGGTTGAAATATCATCATTAAAATGAGGGTGACTAAAAAATGGGTCAACGCCATCTTCATTAGCTGCTGCAAGCATTAAACCTAATCCATGTCCTATTCCATAAGGGGAGAGCCGCCAAGCATAATCAACACCTAACTTTTTTTGTCCCGTTTCTTTCAAATATCTTTCAGTAGCTTCTTTTCCTGCCCTAACATCAATTTCTTGAGGATCGCCTAGTATAATATTTTCAGATAAGTGCTCTATTCTATTTTGTTTTTCAAGCTCAATAGCTAATTCTTCATACTTAAATAAATCTTTAGGAACTACCATTCCTTTACTCAAAGCCCAACGCAATATTTTAGGCCCTGTGGTCCAAGACTTAGGGTCTAGTTTTTCATTAATTGATGGAACTTCAATAGGATCAGCTTTATAACTTCCACGTTCGTTTGGAAGCAATGCAAATTTACTTTCAGTACCAAAACCAGTTATGAAATCTTTTTCTTTGAAATGATCATAACGTTGAGACACCCAAACTTCAGAATGACGAATGTCTATTGATGCTAAAACAGCTAATAGTCGTGCAGGATCAAAAATTGTTGCTGCATCAATAATAATAGGTTTCATATATCCCTTTTTGAAATTTACATCTGACTTTGAGAAAAGCCTAACTTTTAAATAAGGGGCGCAGACGTGTGGGCTAAAATCCGAACGAAGTGAGCAGCCCACATGTTTGCGTCCCAGCCCGCGGAGCGGGTGAACTTAATTTTTTTGTTATACACCCGACTAAATAAGAGCACGAAACTGCTTTGCTCGCTTTTCTTGCTGGGCTTTTGCAAAGACAAATGAAGATATGTCTTCACGAAGAACTGGTCTCGCATAAGCATTTACTAATGATGCAAGAATAGGTAACTGTCCTTGCTGCTCAATGTTGGGTTTGAGCTTTATCTTAAAACCACCGTAATAAGGAATAATGTCAAACAAATCATAATCTTCAAAGTTATCAGTTGTTGTTCCAAAAGCAACTCTTGAGTTAAGGCCCCAATTAATCCCCTCTATACGAACTTTGATGGTTGTTTTTGCATAGTTCAATTCGAACTCGCTGGAGCTAATTTCTTTGAATCCATAAGAGCTAACTAAGAATTGAAACTGCTTTCTTGCTTTGACCAAAAACTCTGTATCGATAATTTATTCCTTTTGGGTGTATAACAATTTAATAGTGCGCAAATTGCGCGTTTTTCTTCCGAGCATGTGCTCGTTTTTATCCATAGTGCCATCATTCAGAGTTTACTGAAAGTCAAAGAGTACAGAGGTTACGCTTAATAAGGGCTAATTACGTAAAGGACAAAAACGCGCGATTGGGTCGTTTTCCTGAATATAGGGGAAAGGCAGCTACAACCGTATACGTAGACAGACATCTAACTCTCAACAATGACAATATTTTGGGCAGAAACTAGCTCATTGGGTCCATTAAATAATAGATAACCAACTTCCGGTTTACGTACACAGCTGTTGTTGACGGGATTTAAACGACAAGCAGTAGTCATTTTGTTACGTCTTTTTATACTTCTCAGTTGTACTTAAAAAGTCGCTCTTTAATTGCAATTGGAAATACCCTAACCACAAAAAACCGTGTAGCTAGTCTAAAAACTTATAATAAAATCGGATTTTTGCTACTTTGAAAATTTTTTTAAGGTTAGTTCCACGTAGCAAATTACGCTTGAGCCGGAGTGGTTTAGGTAAAAAATACTGTACGCTCAACTGAGTTATTGGTAGTGGGAGGTAAAGAGCTTTAGAGTAAAACTAAGTTGGCTACCAAGTCGATGTAGCCAACTATAGAGTTAAATAAAAGCCTTAGTTAGTTTTAAAAAGACTGATTATTATTGACTGAATCTGGGGTACTGCTTGCTGGTGATTCCCAGGTAAAGTCATCATAACTTTGACCAGAGCCAGATAATTGCAGTGAATAGCCTATGCTAGTAGAGCTGGTTTCTGATACACCAATATCCGTGGATGTAACACCACTCGCAGCGCCACTAGTGGCCGTTAGCGTGCCTTCGTAGCTTAAGAATTGAATTACGCTACCCACACTATCAACTAACGCCAGACCATCTGATGCGCCATTTTGTAAACCGCTGATATAAAATGCGACTGTACCAAAACCGTTATCTTGGTTGCTAATGGTGCCAGATAAGGAGGTGGTTTTGTAAGCACTGCCACCGTTACCATTGTACGCTACTATGCTCCAACCTGATAAATCTGTTCCTGAAGTACCAGCGATTTCAACTAATTCATTTTGGTCCGAGCCTGAGTTGTCATAGTGTATTTCGTTGATCCATGCATCGGTTGAGCCTGAGCTATTACCAGTTGAATTGGAGCAATTACCTTCGAACACACAGGTTACATATTCGGGGTAATCAACAAATGGGTTCCGATTTCCTTGGTTTTCATAAACAGCTTCGTTGTGCCGACGTTCGAAATCATCGACTGGGTCATCTTCATGCCATTGCAGCAAAGTCGATTTGAGACCCATGTAGGCTACGGTCAAATTGTCTCCCGTGTTTGAGTTAGCAATTAACGCTCGGTCATCGGTTAAAATCAAGTTTGGTTCAGAAGCTCCTGTGTCACCATGCGTCCCACCTTCGTATCGCACTGCTAAGTACATTAACGCTCTAGCCGTGTCGCCTTTTCTTTCACTCCACGTTTGCCAGCTACCTGTGGCACCTGATCCAGTGGTCCAATTCGATTCTGTGCTACTACCCCCCCTGTTATTGCTAGAGGTGGTAACTTTTTCAGAGCAACTAGAATCACAGTCGGCATAAGGCTTGTTACTACGACTTGAGTTGTAACCACTATTAGCTAAAAATAGGTGATGGGCATCTGTGTAGGGGTAGTTACTTGAGCCATCGTCTGGAAAGCCGTAAGATTTAGGCCAGGTGTGTTCACGGTTGTAATTACTGTTACCGCCACCTTCTTTGCTGTAACTTTCATTTTTATAGATATCAATTATGTTACTTGCGTTGTCTGGATCCTCGTCTGCCTCTTCCAGTATGTCCCATGTATCAGTTGCAGATGAAGTGTAAGGGAACCTTTGATGGTCATCTATAATTTCATGTAGCGAATCTCGTAGGGTATCTGCATTAGAGGTATCTACTAAGTCATAGTATCCACTTGGTATAGCGGCACTTGCGGAGTTAACCGCAGCTAGCATTAATAATGCTACGCTCGCTATAGATTTTTGCACATTTTTTAACATTGCTTATCCTTCTTTTTATTGTTGTGAGAAAGCGGTAAAAATAGTGAAGTGATATGACTATCAGGTGAATAATTCCTTTTTATTTTTACTATTTTTTAAAGGTTGTTCAATAAAGCATCAGTCATTCTTGAATAAAAATTCACTAAGATCAATATAAATGTATAAATATAAGTTATTTATGCGACAAAATGGAATAAGAATTCTTAAGTGGGCCGCGAATACAATGGGTTTGGGCAGGTAAAATAAGTGCACAAAAAAGAGCCGAAGCGCTCTTATTAATTTCACATTAGAAATAAGGGATGGGATGCATTAAAACTTGTGCCGAGTGAGAAACGGCAGATTGATAAAATGCGGTCGGCGTACAAAGTTTAAAGCTCTTCAGCTCTGTGCGCCGCCTTCAAAAGTGCAATTGGTCAGAAGCGGACCTCTCTGGGGCTGCACAATTAACATGCTGCCAGCTAATGCAATTGTATTTTAAAACGGTTGATCATTTTAAGTGACTAATTACTATTTTTTCTAATTTCTACATTCCAGCACTTTAGTTGAACCGCGCAGTTCCGAACAGCAGGTCTAACTACCAGTAATCCCTCCCATAAAAAGTCAGCTTAAACCGCATACATTAATTTAATTAACCAATACTGCACTTATTGGTAATGTGTTTGGTTGTTGTTGTTCTGCCTTTTTATCTATTATTCAAGCTATGATCATTGCAAAGGTAGCTTACCTGTTAACAATTTCAGAAATAATTCTCATTTTTGTTTTTGGATTTTGCAATTCTAACAACTTGCCATATCACTGAAATATATCAATTTTATTTTTATCTTTTTACTTTAAGCTTATTGTAAACTTGTTGGCTTACCTATTGGTAAGTTTTATTGTTAATAACTTGTGTTGATCTTATTGCTTTTTTGGTTAATCATTTTACACATAGTTTGGATCTTTGGTATTACCAATTTGGTAATCTTTATTTCTAGGCTATATCGAAAATTGAATTTCGTTTTTAGTCGCAGCAAACCTCGCTGGGCTTATTTTAATTGGTTTACTAAAACCGTTAATTACAGGACAAATTGCATGAACATCAGCACACGTAAAACATCGCTCTCTTTTGTAGTGGGCACCGCGCTTACCTTAGCAAGCACCTCGTTTGTATATGGGGATTCAGTCGCCATCGATAACCCAGGGTTTGAAAGTGGGTTCGATGGCTGGGCCGATACCGATCCTTCCGCTGTCTCTGGGAATGCCTACGCAGGAAGCAGTTCAGCTAAAATTTCTGGCACTGGCGGTAAAGTAGAGCAATACGTTGATGTTACCCCCAATACCGATTACACCCTAAGCGCTTACGTAAAAGGTATTGGTAAAATTGGTGCCGACGTAAACGGTACACGGTTTAATAGAACCGGCGGCGGCAGTGATTTTGAACCAGTATCGGTAAGCTTTAACTCAGGCTCTGCAACCTCTGTAAAAATCTATGCGAATTATTATGGCGGGGAAGGGCGGTTTGATAATTTCACTCTGGAAAGTTCGGGTTCAACAACGCCTACTGATAACGGAACATGTTCAGGAAATAACAACTTAAGTATTAGTACCGCGACCGACAATGGCACTAACGATGGGCATGGGCCGTTAAACACCATCGATAATGACTTAACTGATGAGTCTCGTTGGTCTTCTAATGGCACTGGCAAAACTATTACTTACGATTTAGGTGAAGTGGCTACGGTAAAAGAACTACAGGTAAAGTGGTTTAAAGGGAGTACACGTAGCTCGTTTTTCAATGTGCATACTTCAACTAACAACAGCAACTGGAACGCGGTGTTACTTTCAGGTGCGTCAAGCGGTTCAAGTTCCGGTTATGAAACGCATGACGTGACAGATTCCGATGCGCGTTATGTTCGTATTACCGGTTTAGAGAATTCAGCGAATACCTGGAATAGCATTGTCGAAACCAACATTTATGGATGCGGCGGTGATATTGATGACACCACTGATCCAACAACTACTCCAACCGACTTCGACATGAGTGATTGGGATATGGAAGGTGCCGACCCACGTGTTGGCGACACGATGGAATTTGATGCCCTTCGTGAACAGCATGTTACGCCCAATGGTAATGGCTGGCGTCACGAGCTTAAAATCAAAGAAGAAAAACGTGTGGCAATGACTGCAGTTTATGAGGACTTTCAAGCCAATATAAAAGTAGAAATGTCGGATGGTTCAAAAGCCATTGTTGCCCAGCACCATGCTAGCGATACCGGCACTATCATGAAGTTGTACGTTTCTGATACCAGTGAGAGCGGCTTCACTCCAACATCGGCCGGTGTCGAAAGTGACAGTGTTGCTAGTAACGGTATTTTCGATGTATTCGTCAGGCTAGCACGAGAAGATGGTTCGGGCGAAGACAAGCAATTGCTGGGCACCATGATAAGTGGCCAAGATTTCGATTTTAGGGTGGTTAACGATCATGGTTACGTTACAGTATGGGCGTTTGGTGAGTCTTTCTCGCGTACAATTGAAGATAGCACTGAGTCTTATTTGAAATTTGGGAACTACTTGCAAGCACAAGATCCGGAAACCGGAGAAGATGTTGAAGATTCTAGCGATTGGGCTGCATTCTACGCAAGTGAAGGTATCACTGAAAGCTTGCTAACGTTCTCTAATATTGGCTATATAAGAAACGAAGACTAATAGCTGGCCGTAAAAATGTAAACATTATCAGGCGAAGCTTTCGGCTTCGCCTTTTTGTTAAATATACTTTCTGCGTTCTGCTAGGAAGCCAATAAACATAAACGCAAGTACAAAACCTGCGCCTTGGTACTGCCAAGGTAAGTAGGCAATAATGTGGTGCAGAAAAGGCGCGCCATAAAGGGTTAATGCGCCATAACCAAAGGCACATAGCACTACAAAAAGACTAACCCGTAGTATGAAATGATAAGGGGCTAAAATACGCTTTATATGGCTATTAATAATATCGCCGTACACCACTAAAATAGTGGCCATCAGCATGATACTCATTTCAGCGTAATAAGGGCTTAACGTGCGGGATAGGGCACTGAACAGTTCGTTCATACTACTTTACTCACGATAACGACACCTACATCATAAAGGTGACGTTATCATAACGATATATGTGGTTTTGCTAAAGCTTTTTGCTACAAAATGCTTTGGTACAGAGCCCTTTGACACAGCGCTTTGTTACAAGCACTTTGCTACAAAGTACTGTTTAGCATACTCACCGCTTTATAGCCTTGCTCGATGGTGGCAATGCGGTCGCCGGTTTGATCCCGTTCCACAAATTTATGCTCAATTCCAGCCAGTTTTCCATTCGCAAAAATCGTTTCAAAGTCGATAACGCCTGTGCCCACATCGGCAAAACTACCGTCTGTTGCCATGTCTTTTACGTGCCATAATTTAAAGCGCCCAGGGTACTGTTTAAAATAATCTACTGGGTCTTTTCCGGCCTTTACTGCCCAATATAAATCTAGCTCCATAGACACTAAATTCGGGTCGGTTTCAGTAATAAGTACATCCAGTGGAATCTCATCATCACGCACTTCAAATTCGAAGTCATGATTGTGGTACGCAAGGGTAATATTGGCTTTGCTACACGCTTCGCCAATGGTGTTAAGCTTCTCAGCAAGTGCTTTGTAGGGCGCAATGCCCACGCCACGCTGCGCTTCGCTAAGCCAAGGCAGCACAAGGTATTTATGGCCTACGGTTTGAGCGTCTTCTAGCACTTGCTCTAAGTTTTTATCAAAGTCATTTAGCTGGATGTGGGCAGATGGAGCCGTTAACCCTTCGCCTTCTAATATAGTACTAATTTCTTTGGCGCTATGGCCAAAGTAACCCGCAAACTCAACCTCGTTGTAGCCTACCGCGCCCACTAATTTTAATGTGGCAGGCACGCTAACTTTCATAATGTCGCGCAGGGTATAAAGCTGCAGTCCAATACTGTTGCTCGCCATACCATTTAAAGACTTAGCCGTGTGTGAATGTGCAAGTACGCTGGGTATGGCGGCGCAACCTGCACCTATTGCCGCGGCTCGAATAAACTGCCTGCGGGTGAAGGTGGAAGTGGTAATCATAGCATTCTCCTTAACGCGCCATTATGCGCTGTTACACAATGTGGGCTGGGCCAGTACTGCCCCTAGCAATGAGTTCAAACGGCATAATAACTTTTGGTGCTTTACGAATTTTGCCGTTAATTACATCAACCAATAAGCTGACTGCCGTTTGGCCGAACTCTTCGGCTGGCTGGGCAATCGTGGTTAATGGTGGGTCGCAAAATGCCGAAAAGGCAATGTCATCAAATCCCGCGACAGAAATATCTTCAGGTATACGTAAGCCCGCTTGTTTTAACGCTTGCATAGCACCTATTGCCGTTTCATCGTTTTCACAAAAAACGGCAGTGGGCCTGTCTGCTTGCTGAGCAATGGTTACGCCGGCGTTATAGCCTGCTTGAAGCGTGAAGTCGCCAGGAAATAGCAGGCTGTCGTCGAAGGCAATATTGGCGCCGTTTAGCGCATCTTTATAGCCTAATAATCGGTCTTGTGTGAGCGGGCTAGAGTGAGGGCCTTTTATCATAGCAATACGAGTATGACCCAAGCCTAACAGGTGTTCGGTCATGGCTTTTGCCGCGGCACGGTTATCAAGCGACACAGTAGGGTAATTACCCTCATCAATCACTTCGCAGGCATTTACCATGGGTAACAGGCCGTTGTCGTTAATCATGCTGTTGTCGAATGGGTTTAACGCGCGTAACTGAATAAGTCCATCGGCCTGCGAGGTGCTAACCATTTTTGCGTAATGGCTTTCAATGTCAGGGTTACCCAAGGTATTTGCCAGTAAAATAGAGTAGCCCAATTCGGCGGCCGTTTCTTGCATGCCGCTAATCACGCGCGCAAAAAATACATTCGCGACAGTAGGAACCAACACAACCAAGTTGTGGGTTTTTCCCGAACGAAACTTTACCGCCATTAAGTTGGGCTTGTAGCCCACAAGGTCTACTGCCGTCATTACTTTGGTGCGGGTTTTCGGAGAAACGCGTTCGGGTTGTTGAAGTGCCCGAGACACTGTTGCTACCGAAACGCCAGCGCTATCAGCAACGTCTCTAATATTTGCCATTTACTCGTGTCTTATTTTTATTCGCGCATTTGCGAACAGGTTAGATTGATGTAACCGATATCATTTTCAATTTAGAATACGGATCTTTCTTAGAAAATCCAGTACTAAGTGTATACTTTTTGTAAATACTTTTGGCATCTTAACCCGCTCATTCGATGTTCTAAAGCAAAATACGTTCGTTTAAGGGCTATTTAGCTTATCTTCTTAAACTTAAGTTTAACAAAAAACGCTCAAATACATTGACAGGTAAAAATGTAATCCGTTACATTTTAAATATAGTTACAATAATGCAACAAGTTTGCAATGAGCAAGCTTGATACTGGTATGGTTTTCCGGTTAAGCACTGCACCACAACAGGAGCTACGCAGCATGGCGAAAATGCAAAAAATAAGATTAGGAATGATTGGTGGTGGTGAAGGCGCATTTATTGGTGCGGTTCATCGCAACGCATTCGGGTTAGATGGCCAGTACGATTTAGTATGTGGAGCCTTTAGTCGCGACCCCAACAACAATGAAAGCACGGCAGATAGTTTAGGCGTTGAACATAGTCGTACCTATGCCTCGTGGGAAGACATGCTAGAAAAAGAGGCTGCGCTTCCAGAGCAGCAACGCATGCAAGTGGTGTCTATTGTTACGCCGAATCATTTACACGTACCTATTTCAGTGGCCGCAATAAATGGGGGGTTTCACGTGTTCTGCGAAAAGCCCGCTGGCGTTGGCTTAGGCGAAGTAAAAGACTTACAAGACTTACTCCATAGTACCGACAGATTATACGGTTTAGCGCACACCTATTTAGGTTATCCCATGGTGTGGCAAGCGCGCCACATGGTTCAAAGCGGCATGCTAGGTAACATTCGTAAAGTGTTTGTTGAGTACCCACAGGGGTGGCTATCGGCAAATGAAGAAACCCACAACAAACAAGCCAAATGGCGTACCGACCCAAGTTTAGCGGGCGGTAGCGGCTGCATGGGCGACATTGGTACTCACGCTTTTGGGCTCGCTGAATTTGTTTTAGATGATGCTATCACCGCTTTGTGTGGTCAGCTATACACGCACATCGAGGACAGACAGTTAGATGACGATGGCGCAGCACTGATTAAAACCAAGAAGGGTGCTACTGGAGTGTTGATTGCCAGCCAAGTGTGCGCAGGTGAAGAAAACGCCTTAAAGATAAAAGTATATGGCGATAAAGGCGGATTAGAGTGGCATCAAATGGAGCCGAACTCTGTGGTGTATCGCCCCATTGGCCAACCCTATCAGGTATTCCGGGCAGGGTTAGGGCAACCCGGCTTGTGTGATGAAGCAGTTAATCGTTGTCGTATTCCAGGTGGGCACCCCGAAGGTTACCTAGAAGCCATGGCGAATTTATATAACGACTTTGCTGCTGCGGTGCATTGCCAAACTGGCAGCACAAACAGTAAGGCAAGTGGTGTGCCTGGCATTAATTCCGGTCTTCGAGGAATGGCGTTTATTGATGCCATGCTGGCCAGTAGTGAAAGTGATACTAAATGGGAAACCGTCAGCCCAGTTGGTACAGAATAAGTGGAGCATGTGGCAATGGAACAACAAGCAAAAGAACAACAAGCAAACGAAGCAAAACCAATTAAAGGCCCTGCCGTCTTTTTAGCCCAATTTATGGGTAAAGAAGCCCCCTTCGATACACTTGAAAACATGGCCAAGTGGGCCGCCTCATTGGGGTATAAAGGCATTCAAGTGCCTACCGATCCGGCACTGTTCGATTTAGAAAAAGCAGCAGAAAGCCAAGAATACTGTGACGAAGTTGCCGCTACCTGTAGGGCAGCGGGCGTAGAAATTACCGAGTTATCAACGCACTTGCAGGGGCAGTTGGTAGCGGTACATCCTGCGTACGATGAGCTATTTGATAACTTCGCGCCTGCACATTTACACGGCAACCCAAAAGCACGTACTGAATGGGCAGTGAACCAGCTTAAGTGCGCAGCTATTGCCAGCAAACGCTTAGGACTAAACGCGCACGCTACGTTCTCAGGTGCATTAATGTGGCATTTGGTGTACCCATGGCCGCAGCGTCCTGCTGGTTTAGTTGAGCAAGGGTTTGCCGAGCTAGCCAAGCGTTGGTTACCTATTTTAGATGCCTTCGATGAGGCTGGGGTAGATGTATGTTACGAAATTCACCCAGGTGAAGATTTGCATGATGGCGCTACCTTCGAAATGTTTTTGGCTGCGGTAGATAACCATCCTCGTGCCAATATTTTGTTCGATCCCAGTCACTTTGTACTGCAGCAGCTCGATTATCTCGATTTCATCGACAGATACCACAGCCGCATAAAAATGTTCCATGTGAAAGATGCCGAGTTCAACCCTAACGGCAGAAGTGGCGTTTATGGCGGCTATCAAGATTGGCAAGACCGCCCAGGACGTTTTCGTTCTCTTGGCGACGGGCAAGTCGATTTCAAAGGCATTTTCAGCAAACTGACTCAATACGGATTTAGCGGATGGGCCGTGCTTGAATGGGAATGCTGTTTAAAAGATTCAGCGCAAGGCGCCGCTGAGGGAGCGCCTTTTATTGCTGAGCATATTATTCAGCCAACCCGCTACGCATTCGATGATTTCGCCGGTGGCGAGTTTAGTGAAACGAAAAACAACCGCATTTTGGGCATAAGCGAATAACGCTGCCCCGCTGACACAGGATAATAAGAATCATGATAACCCTACGTCTTAGCACCATGATGTTTTTACAGTTCTTTATTTGGGGGGGCTGGTTTGTCACCTTGGGAACGTACTTAGCTAGCACCTTATCGGCCAGTGGTAGTCAAATGGGAATGGCATTCTCTACCCAAAGTTGGGGCGCGATCATTGCGCCTTTTATCGTAGGGTTAATAGCCGACCGGTTCTTTAACGCTGAACGTATTTTGGGTGTGCTGCACTTGTGTGGCGCGGTGCTCATGTACATGATGTATCAGGCGGGTGATTTCACCACTTTTTATCCGTACGTACTAGGCTACATGATTGCGTATATGCCAACGCTTGCATTGGTGAATTCAGTGGCTTTTGGCCAAATGACAAACCCTTCAAAAGAGTTCGGCAAAATTCGTGTGTGGGGCACCGTAGGTTGGATTGTTGCGGGCTTACTTATTAGCTACGTGTTTTCTTGGGATTCCACTTCTGCTATTGCTGATGGCATGCTTAGAAACACCTTTATGCTATGTGCAATAGCGTCGTTAGCCCTAGGTATATTCAGCTTTACCTTACCTGCAACACCGCCAAAAGCGGCAGGCCAAAAGACTGGCTTGCGCGATGTGTTGGGGTTAGATGCGCTAGCGTTACTTAAAGATAAGAACTTCTTTATCTTCTTTTTATCCTCTGTACTTATTTGTATTCCTCTTGCGTTTTACTACCAAAACGCCAATCCGTTCTTAACGGAAATTGGTGTTGAAAATGCCACGGGAAAAATGACGCTAGGTCAGGTTTCTGAAGTGTTATTCATGCTGGCTCTACCTGTTTTTCTTAACAAGTTTGGCATTAAGGCCACCTTATTAATAGGCATGGCGGCATGGGTAATACGGTATGCCTTATTCGCCTTTGGTAATGCAGACGAAGGGCTGTTTATGCTGATTGTGGGTATCGCCTTACATGGTATTTGCTACGACTTTTTCTTTGTGTCAGGGCAAATTTATACCGATGCCAAAGCTGGCGACCGCATCAAAAGCGCAGCTCAAGGGCTGATAACCTTGGCCACTTACGGGGTAGGTATGCTGATTGGTTTTGCGGTAGCAGGAAAAATTACCGATGAGTACACCACTGTCACATCTCACAGTTGGCAGGATATCTGGTTGTTCCCTGCAGGCTTTGCGGCGATTGTTTTGGTTATTTTCTTAGTACTGTTTAAATCTGAAAAGGTGAGTACTGATGCATAACGAACGCAGACGTAGCTTAATGAAAGCAATGGCGCTAACGGGCGCTGGTGTATTGGCACCTTCTGCGTTTAACAGCGCTCATGCAGCCAATGCAGCAGGGAATACAGCAGCCAATACTACAGAGCACGGCATGAAACAATCATCGCTAAAAGGCAATATTAATCATTCTGTTAGTCGCTGGACCTACGGCGACCTCTCCATTGAAGAGTTATGTAAATCCGTGAAGCAACTTAACTTCGCGGCTATTGATTTGGTGGGGCCGGAAGATTGGCCTGTACTGAAACAGTACGGTATTGATTCTTCTATGTGCAATGGCGCTGAAATTAGCCTTGAAGATGGCTTCATTCACAGTGAACTGCACGACGAATTAGAAGCGCGATACTTAAAGCATATCGACCTAGTGGCAGATGCTGGTTACACCAACCTAATTTGTTTTAGTGGCAATGCACGCGGAATGAGCAAAGAGGAAGGGCTAGATAATGCGGTGGCGGGTTTAAAACGCATTTTACCTCATGCACAGAAGCGTGGCGTGGTGATCTTTATGGAGCTATTTAATAGCAAAATAGATCACCCTGATTACATGGCCGATAGTTCAAAATGGGGTGTTCAGCTATGTAAACGTCTTGGCAGTAATCACTTTTCATTGCTGTACGACATTTACCATATGCAAATTAACGAAGGCGATATTATTCGCACCATTCGCGATTTTCATCCCTATTTTGGTCATTACCACACTGCCGGTGTGCCAGGCCGTAATGAAATTGATAGTACTCAAGAGCTGTATTATCCAGCCATCGCTAAGGCCATTTTAGAAACAGGTTTCGATGGGTATTTAGCGCAAGAGTTTATTCCAACACCAGATACAAAAGCAGGCAGAATTGAGTCGCTTAAAGAAGCGATCAGTATCTGCGACGTATGACTTTACAAGAAAACACCATACATGAAGTACGTGTTTAAGAGGACATAACATGGCGACGAACGAGTACGACGCAATCGTAGTAGGTTCAGGTATTAGCGGAGGCTGGGCAGCCAAAGAGCTCACCGAGAAAGGCCTAAAAGTGCTCATGCTTGAGCGCGGTAAAAACATCGAGCACATTAAAGACTACAAAAACGCACACAAAGAAGCGTGGGACTATCCACATCGTGACTTGCCAACACAGGCGATGAAAGTTGATTACCCTGTACTTAAGCGAGATTACCCGCTAAATGAGTCTACTAAAGGCATGTGGGCTAACGAGGTAGAAAACCCCTACACAGAAGATAAGCGTTTTGATTGGTTTCGAGGTTATCACGTAGGTGGTCGCTCACTAACGTGGGGGCGCCAAAGTTACCGATTAAACAAAGCCGACTTTGAAGCGAATGGTAAAGAAGGCGTAGCGGTAGATTGGCCTATTCGTTACGAAGATTTAGCCCCTTGGTATGACTACGTAGAAAAGTTTGCTGGGATTAGCGGAAACCGTGATGGTTTAGACGTGTTACCCGACGGCATCTACCAGCCTGCTATGGCGCTAAACTGCGTTGAAAAAGACGTGGCTGCACGAGTACAAAAAGCCTATAGCGGTGCTCGCCATATTATTCCCGGTCGCACCTCAAACATGACAGAGCCGAAGCCAGAACACGGACGTGCAAATTGCCAGTACCGTAATAAGTGCTGGTTGGGCTGTCCATTTGGTGGCTATTTCAGTACTCAGTCTTCAACGCTTCCTGCAGCAATGAAAACCGGTAACTTAACGCTTCGCCCTTTCTCTATTGTGAAAGAAATCTTGTTTGATAAAGACAAGAAGCGCGCGACTGGCGTTGAAATTATTGATGCTGAAACCAACGAAACATACGTTTTCAAAAGCAAGATCGTGTTTGTTAATGCCTCTGCATTTAATTCATCGTGGTTGTTAATGAACTCTGCCACCGATGTATGGGATGGCGGTTTAGGTAGCAGCAGCGGTGAATTAGGTCATAACGTGATGGATCACCATTTCCGAGTGGGTGCGTCAGCACAAGTTGAAGGCTACGACGACAAGTATACCTACGGTCGCCGCCCAAGTGGCTTCTATGTTCCGCGCTTTAGAAACTGGGGCGATGACAAACGAGACTACTTACGTGGATTTGGCTATCAAGGTGGCGCTGGCCGTTCAGGCTGGCGACAAGATGTGGCTGAGTTAGGTGTTGGTGCAAGCTTAAAAGAGGCTATGTCAGAACCCGGTGGTTGGACAATAGGCATGACGGCATTCGGTGAAATGTTGCCTGACCATTCAAATCGCATTTATCTGAACAAAAAAGTAAAAGACAAGTGGGGTTTGCCCGTACTCGCTATGGATGTTGAGATAAAAGAAAACGAACTGAAAATGCGTAAAGACATGCAGCAAGATGCCGTAGATATGTTTGAGGCCGCTGGCCTTAAAAACGTGAATGGCTGGGATGCAGACTACGCACCAGGCATGGGTATACATGAAATGGGTACTGCACGTATGGGCCGAGATGCTAAAACCTCAGTGCTAAACGGTCACAATCAAGTATGGGACGCGCCTAATGTTTTTGTGACTGACGGTGCATGTATGACATCGGCAAGTTGTGTAAACCCATCACTTACCTATATGGCACTTACCGCTCGCGCGGCTAGCTTTGCCGTAGAAGAGTTAAAGCGGAGGAACTTGTAATGGAACGTAGAGACCTATTAAAACTCATTGCTACCGCCACAGGTACTGCCCTTGTGGGTGGTAAAGCGCTTGCTTATGACATTGTTGCCCCTGTGCCTTTGTCTGAAACCGGGTTTTCGAAGGAAGATGTGGCTCTGATTAACGAAATGGCGGAAGTTATTATTCCGCAAACCGATACACCAGGAGCAAAAGCGGCCAATGTTGGCTTGGTTATTCCGGTGATTGTTGCCGATTGTTATACCCCGAAGTTACAAAAAGCGTTTAAAGAGGGCATGAAGACAATTAATGCTCGTAGTAATGAAGCATTTAAAAAAGACTTCCTGTTATTGAGTAGTACGCAGCGCGAAACCTTGTTTACAACATTAGATACAGAAGCGAAAGCCGCTAATGTAGCTGAAGGTATTAGCAATGGTATTCCAACAGCAAAGCCGAGCCAATGGGAGCCGGGCAGTGAAGGCCCGATCCCGCACTATTTCACGTTACTAAAACAACTTACTTTGTATACTTTTTTCACTTCGCAGGTAGGGGCCACCAAGGTGCTACGCTATGTGGCCATTCCCGGTTACTACAATGGTGAGCTGCCTTACGAAAAAGGCGACAAAGCGTGGGCGACTTAAGGCTTTCACGAATCACGCCGTTTGTTAGTGATGGTGATAAGCGAAATAAGCCCTTATAGGGCGCGAACGGCAAGTCACTGGGCAGCCGGTCAAGTTTAGCGGCTATATATCAGTTGGATAATAGATAAATTGTGCAGGGAAAATACATGACATTATACAAAAACGCGGTTCCTGAATTGGCGCCCAAAGTGGCGGCGTCTAACACCGGCTTTTCTTTAAATGCGGGCGCTCAAATTACATTAGCTGCTTTATTAGCGGCATCATTGACACCGTTAGCTTTCGCTGATGATGCAGAGCGACTTGAGCGCAGCAAGCAAGCGGCCAAAACAGAAGTGTGGGAGCCAGTACCCGCCGTGGTCAGTGCTAAAAAGAACGAAGTTCCTTCTGACGCTATCCCTTTATTAGCAAGCGATATGTCGGCGTGGGCGTCGGTAAAAGGCGGTAACGCCAATTGGGATTTCGCAAACGGTGAACTAACCGTAAAGCCAGGAACCGGCGATATTAAAACCAAACAAGGTTTTTGTGATGTGCAACTTCACGTAGAGTGGAAAGTACCGCAGCCAGAGCCTAGTATGGAAGGGCAGCAGCGAAATAATAGCGGTATTTTCTTTCAGCAACGCTATGAAATCCAGGTGCTAGATTCTTACAATAATGCCACTTACCCAAATGGGCAGGCGGGCAGTGTGTATAAGCAAACTATTCCACTGGTAAACGCTATGCGCGCGCCTGGTGAATGGCAAGAATACGATATTATATATAAAGCGCCGGTATTCGATGGCGACGCACTTGAATCACCAGGGTTCGTAACCGTTATTCACAACGGTGTGCTGGTACAAAACCATGTTGAGATTCAGGGCACTACCGAATGGATTGGTGCACCTAAATATAAAGCTCATGGTTGTGAGCCTATTCAGCTTCAAGATCATGGTAACTTAGTCAGCTTTAGAAACATGTGGGTGCGAGAGCTGTAAGTAAAGAGCGTAAGGTTTAGCTGATAAACAGCGAAGCGCTAAATATAACCAATCAATACATACTGCCAGCAGATATTTTAATGCAATACCTGCTGGCAGTTTTTTATTAGCATCCTTTATTGGGTTTTTTATTTCTAAATGTATTTATGCCAAGCGCAAGGGGCTGCGCTTTACGTTATGAAAATATTCAAAGCGCCTTGTCTTCCCAATCTGCGAAGTACTGCACCAAGTAATCAATGGCCATTCGTACCCTAAGCGGCATAAAGCGTTTGTTCTGATATACAATCCAACTGCTTGCCCCGTCGCCCCAGTAAGGCTGCAATATAGGATGTAATCGCCCGGCCTCAACCGATGCACTAAACGTGCTGTTAGGCATATAGCCAATACCCAAACCCTGCTCACACGCGGCAAGTACTGCATTCGCGTTATTACTGCGCCAGCGGCCTTTTACTTTTATATTTTCCTGCACACCATTGTTTGAAAACTTCCATACATCGTTGTTAGAAATAACGCAGCTATGTTTTTTCAATTCACTGGGGTGGGAGGGTTCGCCACATTGCGATAAGTAATCCCGGGTGGCAACGGCCATCATGGGTCGTTCAATCAGTTTACGTGCTATTAAATTTGAGTCGGCCAGTTCTCCATAGCGAATAACAAAGTCTACATCGTCTTCCACAAAGTTAACCATACGACTATTAAAATCCATATCCACAGTCAGCTCTGGGTGCGCTAACGCAAACTGCATTAATGCGGGTGCCACGGCGTGTTCGGCAAATCCGCCTGCGGCGCTTACTCGAAGAACACCATCGAGTGTTACCTGTTGAAGGCTCACCTGCTCATTGGCTTGTTGAAGGCCAATAAGCAAGTCTTTAGCGTGCTGGTAATAAAGTGCGCCGTTTTCGGTTAAATTCACTTGGCGGGTAGAGCGAGCCAATAAAACACAGCCAACTCGCTCTTCAAGACGCGCAACTTGCCTGCTGATGTGGCTGGTACTGCAACCTAGTTGCTTGGCCGCAGCTGAAAAGCCTTTGCGCTCGGCTACCGCTACAAACTCTATAATGCCTTCAAAGCTTTCCATCGAAACTTTCCATTAATTCAACGCGTGGTGATGTAAATTCGGATTATGCTTTTATTGAATAATTGTTGCTATATAGCAATAGTGATTTAACTATTTCGCATATTATCAAGTTATCAGGGATATTCTATAGTGTATGCACATGATTACTACGGCGCAGCTAATGTGCCTTACGCATAGGAAGAACCCATGAAAAAGATACTTATCCCAGTAACAAACCACGCCACACTAGGCACTACTGACCAAGCGAACGGTACTTATTCGCCGGAGATCACCCATGCAATCGATGTTTTTAACAAGCACGGCATAGATTACGATATCGCGTCTATCAATGGTGGTGCTATCCCTATTTACGGTACCGATATCGAAGACGACGATGTTAATGCCGCCGTGTTAAACAATGAAGACTTCAAACAGCGCACCAGCAACAGCATGCGCGTGTCAAACGTAAACATTAACGAATATGATGCGGTGTTCTATCCAGGGGGCTTCGGTTTATTGTCAGACTTGGCAAGCAACGAAGACTTTGCCAAGTTGTCTGCTGCCCATTATGAAAATGGCGGCATTGTTGGCGCGGTATGCCACGGCCCGGCGGCTCTATTACCTATTAAGCTAAGCAATGGCGAAGATTTAATTGCGAGCAAAGCAATTACTGGCTTTACCCGCGAAGAAGAAGTGGATTACGGCACCATTAACGATATTCCGTTTTTACTTGAAGAAGCATTAGCTCGTAAAGCTGCTAAATTCAGCAAAGTTCAGCCGTGGAATGTACATGTTATAGAAGATGAGCGCGTTATCACGGGTCAAAATCCAGCAAGTGCTCATGCTGTTGCAGAAGCTATAGTAAGCCATCTAAATAGCTAATACCTAAATAGGTATTTAAGTAAGATTGATGAGGCGTTTAAAACGCCTCTTTGTATATCTGCGCGATATCTTGTTTGCTTAGTACTCTTGGATTGTTGCGTAGTAAACGGGTGACTTTGCTCGCTTCTTCTGCCAACAAGGGAATGGTATCTTCGCTAATATCAAAATCACGCAGTGTGGCGGGGATCTCTACTTTTCTGCACAGCGCCTCAATGGCATCCACTACCTGAATAGCAACGTCTAACTGACTTTTATTGGCAACGGGTAAATGTAAAAAGCCCGCCACATCAACAAAGCGCTGCTGGCATGCCCCTATATTCCAGCGCATAACATGTGGCAACATAACTGCATTGCTCATACCGTGGGACAAATGAAAGCGACCGCCAAGCGGATAAGCAAGCGCATGCACCGCTCCCACGCCTGCGTTACCAAACGCCAAGCCTGCCATTAAGCTTCCGGTTGCCATATCTTCACGTGCTTTAACATCGTGGCCGTTTGCATACGCCAAAGGAAGTGAGTGAAAGATAAGTGTCATGGCCTTGCTAGCCAGTGCATCAGTAATAGGGCTGGCATTCACGGACAAGTAGGCCTCAAGCGCATGCACAAATGCATCTACCCCACTGGCGGCAGTAATGTGTTTGGGGCAGCTTAATGTCATTTCAGGCGTCACAATGGCCACATCGGGCAATAGGTAGTCGCTCACAATACCTTTCTTAACGTGCGCGATTGGGTCGGCCAATATGGCAATATTGGTCACTTCTGAACCCGTGCCCGCCGTGGTAGGAATGGCAATAAGCGGTAATGCCCGGCCTGCAACCAAGTTCTCGCCAAACAAGTCTGCAATATTGCCAGTGTAATCAAATGTAGCCGCAAGCACTTTGGCGCTATCGATTGCGCTACCTCCGCCAACGGCAATAATCCCGTCTACCTTATGTTGTTTTAGTCGAGCAAGCCTTTGCTCAATAATGCTTATTTCAGGTTCAGGAGGAATGTCGTCTATCACAATAGGGCATTCGCAATTCAGTACATTGTTTGCATGGCTAAGTGCACCAGATTGGCTGACGCCTTTGTCGGTAATAATGGCTGGCGCTTTTATATTTAATCTTGTAAGTTCATTGGCAAGGCTCGCTAACGCACCTTCACCTGTAATGAGTTTATTGGCTGATTTGAAGACTGACACCTGCATAGTACACCTGCTGAAAAAACTGAGCCTGATGCCAATGTAGTGGGAATAGTATGTGTTTACAAATTAGTAAACGTGATGATGCGCCCAATGATTTAGAAATCAAGTAACGGCCAATCTGCTGAGAACAACCAATCCCCACAAGCTAAACCTCATTAATAAATATGTTGTCTGCACTCATATTCGCTGTTGCCAAGAGCATGGTGTGTCGCAGTTTATGATTTGTACCGAGTGCGGGCTAGTGGAGGAAGTAGCCATTTCAAATACAGCATTAGATGTGCTTACTCAGCGGGTTAATGCATCAGGGTTTTCAATGGTCAGCCCTCATTTAGAAACGGCCTGTATTTGTCACAACTGCGAATCTACCCTAAGCGCAAAATGACTAAAGTAGTGTTCTTTCAATAAACCAAAAAGCGCCAACAGTACCCATCATAATAGATACTGGGATCTGCACTCTACTTCGATACCAGGTTTTCTCGCGCACGAAAAAAGTCATTGCGAAAGCCAGTAAAATCACACTGATTTGCCCTATCTCAACACCAATATTAAAAGCCAGTAGAGATGATATAAGAGCACCTTTGGGCAAACCGTACTCATTCAATACGGCAGCAAAGCCAAGCCCGTGAAGTAAGCCAAATCCAAACACTACCAATGAACGCCATTTTGATGTGTGCTTGTAAATAGTGTTTTCTACTGCAATCCATACAATCGATAAGGCGATCAAAGGTTCAACTATATAGCCCGGTACCGCTATTATGCCTAGTGATGCCACACCCAAGGTAATAGAATGCGCGAGCGTGAAGGCGGTCACTTGCCATAATAGAGAGGCTAGCAATAGGCTTGAGAAAAACAGTCCTAAAACAAACACGATATGATCGAGCCCTTTAGGAACAATATGCAGAAAACCGGCCTTAACATACAGACTGAATTTCTGCTGCCATGACATTGAGACTAATTTACGCATTTTCTTTCGTTTCAGCGCAGCTTCATATTCCTTATCGATTAATGTTGATTGAAGTTGTAGCTCTCCCATTTCGATATCGAGAATAATATCTTCATCTTGTGGATGTGCGTTAGTGGTCAACGGCGGTAACCACAAAAGCATAAACAATAGACCGCATGCAGACCATGAAGGCGATTTAAGTACAGAAAAAGGCCCAGCATCGAGCCTATTAACTATTAACATGAATTATTCAACACTTCCGTCTAAACCACGTATTTTTAGCAGCGCCTCTATTTGAGGCTCACGACCTCTAAATTTTTTGTACAACGTCATCGCGTCTTCCGTGGACCCTTTCTCATAAATATGAGCCCGAAGTTTTTCTGCTAATTCTGGGTTAAATACATCTCCCGTTTCTTTAAATGCCGCAAAACCGTCAGAATCTAATACGGCTGAATGCACATAACTATAATATCCAGCAGCATAACCACTGGCGAAGATATGCGAGAAATAGGTAGATCGATAGCGCGGTGCGATTTCGTCAATTAACCCAATTTTTTCCATAGATGATTTTTCAAATTGGGCGGTATCTTGCAATTCATCGTCGGCTTTTAGTGTGTGCCAATCCATATCAAGTAGCGATGCAGCAAGGTATTCGGTGTTTGAAAAACCTTGATTGAATTTTGATGCTTTTAGCAGTTTGCTGATTAGCTCATCAGGGATAACGTCACCAGTTATATAATGGGTGGCGAATGTCTTAAGAATGGCTGGCTCTTTTGCCCAATGTTCTAAAATTTGCGCTGGGAACTCGGTAAAATCACGAGGCCCCGACGTGCCAGACATGCTTTGATAAGTGGTGTTGGTTAACAAGCCATGCAATGCGTGTCCAAACTCATGAAACAAAGTCGTCACGTCTTCAAAACTCAGTAATGCAGGATCATCTCCCACTGGGCCAGGGAAATTACACACGTTCACGACTACGGGACGCTCAACGCCATCAAGGTTAGACTGTCCCTTGAAGCTACTCATCCAAGCGCCGCCCCGTTTGTTTGAACGGGTAAAGTAATCACCAATAAAGATACCCAAATGGCTGCCGTCTTTATCTTTTACTTCCCACACTCTTGCATCGGGGTGATATACGTCGATATCGTGTAACTCAGTAAACGTTAATCCCCATAGTTTATTAGACGTATCGAAAACACCTTTCAGTACATTATCCAAAGATAAGTAGGGTTTTAAACTGGCTTCGTCTATTTCGTATTTTGCTTTACGTACTTTTTCTGAATATTGCCACCAGTCCCAAGCGGCTATGTTAAAGTCATGCCCTTCTGCATCAACCACTTCTTGCATGTCGGCGACTTCCTGCTTAGCCCGTGCCAACGCAGGTTGCCAAAGTTGCATTAGCAGGTTATACACGTCTTCCGGTGTCTTCACCATACGTTCCTCAAGTACGAAATGAGCATGAGTTTCATACCCCATGACGTGAGCGTGTTGTGCTCTTAGCTGCGCAATTTTAGCTGCTACTGTTTTGTTGTCGTTGGCATTATCGTTATTGCCTCTATCGATATAAGCTTTGTACAAGGTTTCGCGTAAATCGCGGCGCGAAGATTCAGTTAAAAAGGGATACATGCTGGAACGATGTGGGGTAAATACATATTTTTCTTGGTACTTGGCCTTCTCTTCATCAGTTTCAGCGGATTCCAGTTTTTGCTTAGCCGCGGTTGAGGCCGCCTGAATAACGCCGTTAGATAACCCTGCTAAATCTGATTCGTCGAGAATGAGTTCAAAGCCATTCGTTTCTGCCAACAGGTTCTGACCGTACTCGGTGGTTAATTGAGATAGTTGAGAATTTAGATTGGTAATTTCAGCTTTTTGGTGTTCTGATAACAGCGCCCCACTTCTGACAAACCCCTTGCGAGTATCTTCCAATAGCTTCAGCTGTTCAGCTGTTAGCGCTAGTGAATCGCGTGTTTGATAAAGCCTTTCAACACGCTCAAATAACGCTTTGTTAAGGCTGATTTTGTCATAGTGTGCCGATATAAGAGGGCTAAGCTCTCTTTGTAACTCTTGCATTTTAGGGTTCGTATTAGAGCCCGCAAGGTTGTAAAAAACACGCTGCACTTTCGACAGTAGCTTTCCAGAACGCTCTAATTCTTCAATGGTATTTTTAAAAGTGGGCGATGCGGGGTTGTTTACAATATTATTAATATCCGTCAGATGTTCCTCCATGCCTTTTTCAAATGCTGGCATGTAATGCTCATCTTTTATCTTACTAAAAGGTGGCACTTGGAAAGGAGTGGTATAGGCTTTAAAGAAAGGGTTGTCAGCGGCGACAACGGTGTTTGGGTCTACTTGCTCGCTTTCCGTTTCCATTGAAGTACCTTGCTCTATTTCAATTTGTTTAGAGCAAGAACCTAGTGTTACGACCAATGAAAATGCCAGCAACGACTTTTCAAGTTTTTTATTTATTATGCACATACTAATAGTCTCCTGTCGTTTTTCTAATTAACATTATTCTCTTGATTGAAACTTTTACTTTATGTTCTTTTGATCAGTCACCACAGCATTGTGAGCATGCAGACTTTCTTGGTGTTCAACCTTGAACCAATAGTCGGTAATAGACTCCAGCGACTCTAAGTAGCCTTTAACACGTCTTGCGGCATCTTCGCAGAACATTAAATTTCTGCCATTTAACCGAGCAAATTCTTGTTCATCCTCACGCTTAACGGCGGTTTGCACAGGCGTTCCAATAACGTCTTCAAACTGAAAAATGAGCTTGTCTAGATTTTCAATTTGGCTTTTCAGCTGACTTTGCGACATACACATTTTGATATAGGCGTAGGAACGTTGATTGTGCGGCGTGGCTAACGAAGGCTTAGCGCAAGATAGCCATTGCAACAGCTCCGCCTTTTTCATGTTTTCATCTGGAAATCGATTAGCAATTGAGTCGGCAATCAGTTGAGTGGCAAGAGCCGCAGAACAGGGACAGGTACTTGAGTATGGAATGGTTAAATCTAGCCAGTGTTTAGACTGCTCGGCAATACGTTGATAGGTGATGGCAATCGGGTAAACCTGATATCCAGCGTTTTGACTAAGAAGCGCTTTTTTATTTAATGGGGCTTCAAAAGATAGCTTCACCTTGGCGGAATGGCTAATGCCTTGATGAGACTCTAGCATTGATGCGATAAGTTGTGCTAAGCGTTCAACGGTGATGATCTGGTTCGCCAGTTGTTCATTAAGTTGAAGGTAAAGCCTAGACATATGAATACCTTTAACATTGGTATCTAAACTCACAAATATGTCTACCGACGCAGAAGCGGCAATAACGTCTCCGCTTGATAATTTGAGCTTGACCGGAAGACCCACTTTTTCCATTCCTACCCAATTGAGGTTTTCAATTGGATGGTCAATCGAATGAGTGGTGATATCTGGAAGCGTTTCGGGTTGATACATAAATTTTTACTACGGACGATTAAATGAAAGAGGAAGTGCAACAGACGATTCATTGAAACGGTTGCCATCAAATACTTTGGTACCGTTGACGAAGGTTGCGGCAATGCTGTGGTTGAAGGTTTGACCGTTAAAGGGGGTCCATCCACATAAATAGTGACAGTTATCGTGACGCACTTCAGTGCTTTGGTTAGGAGCAACTAAAACGAAATCGGCGAAATACCCTTCGCGAATAAAACCCCGTTTGTTGATGTGATAGCGCTTCGCTGGACTATGCGATACTTTTTCTACTAGCGTTGTAAGGCTGAAAGATCCGCCTTTAGCGAGTTCTAGTAAACTAAGTAATGCATGCTGTACTAAAGGCAGGCCTGCCGGAGCCGCCATAAATTCTTGGTTTTTCTCTTTAAAAGTATGTGGCGCATGATCGGTGGCAATGATATCGATGCGATCTTCGTTTATAGACTTAATCAAAGCTAGGCGGTCTGATTCGGCCTTAATGGCTGGATTACACTTAATGAGATTCCCCAATCGGTCGTAGTCGGTTTGGTTAAACCATAAATGATGCACACAGGCTTCAGCGGTAATATTTTTGTCTTCAATGGGGCCGGGTTGAAATAGCGACATTTCCTTCTCGGTGGTGAGGTGAAGTACATGAAGATCACTATTAAATTTTTTTGCCAAGTTTACGGCATATGAGGAAGACTGATAGCATGCTTCGGCATCACGTATTAAGGGGTGATCGGCGGCCGTTAAGGTTGTTTTTTGGTGGCTGATTCTGGCAAGGTTTTGGTTTATAACATCCCCTTTCTCACAATGCGCCACAATAAGGGTAGGGCAATCTCTAAAAATCCTTTCAAGTGCATTTGGGTGTTCAACCAATAAATCGCCTGTAGATGCCCCCATGAATACCTTTATGCCACATACCCAGCTAGGGTCGATACGCTTTATCTGCTCAATATTGTCTGGCGTTGCACCTAAGTAAAACGAATAGTTTGCTAAAGAAGATTGTTTAGCAATATCGTGTTTTGCCTTAAGCGCTTCAAGGGTGGTTGTTGAAGGTTTTACATTGGGCATTTCCATATAGCTGGTAATGCCGCCAGCTACCGCCGCGCACGATTCAGTTGCGATGGTACCTTTATTTACCAAGCCCGGTTCACGAAAATGCACCTGATCGTCAATCATACCAGGGAGCAATAACAAACCCTCTGCTTCATGAACTAGGTCACCGCGCTGAACTGTAATATTGTTTTCAATTTTACTGATAAGCCTATTTTCAATCGATAAATCAGCGTCGAAAATATTACCTTCGTTTATTACTTTGGCGTTTTTAATTATCTGTTTTTGCATAATTTAAATTTAGGAAAATGAGTTGATTAGAATCTTTTCATCGAAGTCTAATGACGCTTTAATTATGTTATAACATAACATATAGCGGCGAGGGAAGGATGCTGTTTACCGATTTTGAAGAAACCGAAAATTACGCCAGTTATATATTTTTCTGGCATTGAGGTTTATTTAGTGAGGGAAAGGTACAAAAAAGCCGCAGATATTATCCGCGGCTTTTAACATTATATACCGCAAGTAAAATGCGTTTACTTGGCTTTTGATTATTTAGCTTTGCCTTGCTTAGCAACGGCATCCATCATCGCTTTAATCGCTTCTGGATCGCCTAGGTATTCTTTAGAGATAGGCTTCAAGTTTTCGTCTAGCTCATAAACCAAAGGTACGCCGGTTGGAATATTTAGGCTTAGTACGTCTTCATCAGACATACCATCTAAGTATTTAACTAATGCACGAAGGCTATTGCCGTGAGCCGCGATAATAACGCGCTTGCCAGCTTGAATATCAGGGCGAATAACATCGTGCCAGTAAGGAAGTACACGCTCGATGGTCATCTTCAAGCTTTCACCGCGAGGAAGAATCTCGGCATCAACGTTATTGTAACGACGATCAACCCCTGGGAAGTGTTCGCTGTCAGTATCGACTGCTGGTGGTGGAATATCGAAACTACGACGCCAAACTTTAACTTGCTCTTCACCATGCTTAGCAGCCGTTTCAGCTTTGTCTAACCCTGTAAGCGCACCGTAGTGACGCTCGTTCAAACGCCAGTGACGTTCAACAGGTAGGTAATGTTGACCCATTTCTTCCAAAGAGATATTCAACGTTTTGATAGCACGAAGCAATACAGACGTGTAAGCTTGATCGAATTCAAAACCTGCTTCTTTCATCAACTGACCAGCGGTTTTAGCTTGTGCTACACCTGTGTCAGTTAAGTCGACGTCGTGCCAACCAGTGAAACGATTTTCAAGGTTCCACTGACTTTCTCCATGACGAATAAGTACCAGTTTATACATAGTAAGGTTACCTGCGGCGTTAAAGTGAAAATGTCCAACGAATGCCAATGAAATGGTGCGTCAGACGGATACGAAAAAAGATGAACGCTATCATCGTTGATCGGCAACGAAAAATCCAGTTTCGAAAAGCCAAGTTTAACAGGTAAGACTAGCCAAGTAGCACAGCAGCCCCCTTTAGATACAACCTAACTGCTAGGCTAACGGTATGAAATCAACATGAACTTTTTTTCACTTTGTTACCGTATACAGCTATAAGTGAGAGTGGGTAGGAGCGCTAATTCATTCCAGTGTGGAATAGAAGTGCGAAATAGCACTGAATTCATCTATTGATAGCGCTTCCTGACTTGCTCCTAAAACTATATTTATGACAGGCAAATAAGGATGGTGAGCGCGTGAAATATCAATCTTTTTCCAATATCGATGTCGATGGCAATTCCTTCAAGGCAATTAGCTTTGACAAAGTAAATGAGAACTTTGCGCTCGACCGATTACCCTACTGTATTAAAATCCTTCTTGAAAACTTACTTCGTCACGAAAACGAAGAGTTTGTAACCAGTGACGACATTGAACAAGTCGCTACGTGGAATACGGAAAATCATGTTGAACATGAAGTCTCTTTCGTTCCAGCTAGGGTTATCTTGCAAGACTTCACTGGTGTGCCAGCTATTGTTGATTTGGCTGCCATGCGCGATGCGGTTAACAAGCTTGGCGGCGATGCAAAATCCATTAATCCGTTAAACCCCGTAGAGTTAGTGATTGACCATTCAGTAATGGTTGATTTCTTCGCAGAAGAAAATGCGTTAGAAAAAAACACTGACGTTGAAATTGAGCGAAATAAAGAGCGTTACCAATTTTTAAAGTGGGGGCAATCTAGCTTCGATAATTTCAAAGTAGTCCCTCCAGGTCGAGGCATTGTTCACCAAGTTAACCTTGAATACCTTGCCCGTGTTGCCTTCACGAAACAAGAGGGTGACGATACCTTAGTGTATCCCGATACGCTAGTAGGTACCGATTCGCACACCACTATGATTAATGGCCTTGGCGTATTAGGCTGGGGGGTAGGCGGTATTGAAGCTGAAGCGGCTATGTTGGGCCAACCCGTTACCATGCTACTTCCAAAAGTTGTGGGGTTTCGTTTAGACGGTGAGCTACCTACCGGTGTGACCGCGACGGATATGGTGTTAACAATCACCCAGCAACTTCGTGCACATGGCGTTGTGGGTAAGTTCGTAGAATTCTATGGCCCAGGCTTGAAGCATTTAACCACTGCCGATCGCGCCACTATTGCCAATATGGCACCGGAATATGGCGCAACCTGTGGCATATTTCCCATTGATGCAGTCGCGCTAGATTATTTGCGCTTAACCGGGCGTGACGAATCCCAGATTGAACTTGTTGAAGCCTACGCGAAAGAAAGTTCCCTATGGCACGATGATTTCACTAAAGATGCGGAATATCACGAGACGCTAGAACTAGACTTAAATGATGTTGTCCCTTCTATTGCTGGGCCAAAACGCCCCCAAGATAGGATTGCATTAGATAATGCGGCGAAAGCATTCAATGAATGGCATCGCTCACAAATTGATGTGAAAGTGTTAGACGAGGAAACAGAGTTTGTCGCTGAAGGCGGCGCAGTACCAGAAGTGAATGAAGAGCACGACTCCTATGTAGAATTTCGTGGAAATAAATTTAACTTAGAAGATGGCGCCATTGTTATTGCGGCTATTACCAGTTGTACCAACACATCAAACCCCTCGGTGCTTATTGGAGCAGGGTTACTAGCGAAAAAAGCGGCGGAAAAAGGCTTAACCCGGAAGCCTTGGGTAAAAACCTCTTTAGCCCCTGGGTCGCAGGTGGTGACTCAGTACCTTGAAGATGCAAACCTGATGGACCCACTAGAAGCACTCGGTTTCAACCTTGTGGGTTATGGTTGCACCACCTGTATTGGTAACTCAGGCCCCTTGCCTGATGCGATCAGCGATGCCATTAAAAAGGCCAAGCTTACTGTTACCTCTGTATTGTCAGGGAACCGTAACTTCGAAGGTCGTATTCATTCAGACGTTGCGGCTAATTATTTAGCATCCCCGCCGTTGGTCGTGGCCTATGCCTTAGCCGGTAATATGAATATTGATATTACTAAAGAGCCATTAGGGTTAGGCAGCAATGGCGAGCCGGTGTATTTAAAAGATATCTGGCCTAGTGAAGATGAAATTCAAAGCCATATTGCGGAACATGTCACTAGTGATATCTTCAAAGCAAAATACGCCGACGTATTTAAAGGCAGTGGTGTGTGGAATGACCTAACGGTAAGTTCAACATCGGTATACGACTGGCCTGATTCTACCTATATTAAACATCCGCCATTTTTCCAAACAATGGGCGAAGAACCCGAAGCACTGAGTGCTATCGAGAACGCGCGATGCTTGGTAAAAGTGGGCGATTCAATCACCACAGACCATATTTCTCCGGCAGGCGCGATAGCGCCAGACAGTCCTGCAGGTGAATACTTGCAAGCAGAAGGGGTAAATACCAAAGACTTTAATTCTTATGGTTCTAGACGAGGTAACCACGAAGTGATGATGCGAGGTACCTTTGCTAATGTTCGTTTGCAGAATCAATTAGCGCCGGGTACGAAGGGCAGTGCAACTACCCACTACCCAAGCGGTGATGCAATGTCTATCTACCATGCTGCTATGCGTTATAAAGAAGAAGGAGTTGGCGCTGTTGTCGTCGGCGGGAAAGAATATGGCACTGGTTCTAGCCGAGATTGGGCAGCAAAAGGGCCTTCATTGATGGGCGTGAAAGCCGTTATGGTGGAAAGCTATGAACGTATTCATCGTTCTAACCTAATTGGTATGGGCATATTACCGTTGCAGTTTAAACCCGGCGACAGTGCGAGTAGTTTGGGTATAAATGGCAACGAAACCTTTTCAATTGGGCCGGTAAGCCGAGATCAAAAAGAAGTGGATGTAACCGTAACGTCTGATGCAGGCGAGTCGCAAACGTTCTCGATGGATATTCGAATCGATACATCGAACGAATTCACTTATTTCGAAAACGGCGGTATTTTGCACTATGTTATTCGCCAATACTTGAAGAAATAGTGATTGGATAAAAAGCGGCGTTAAGCGTTTTAGTATGCTGGCGAACCAAAGTAAAAAGCCCGATGAAATATCGGGCTTTTATGTAGCGTAACGGATAAATTAATAGAATCGCTTAGAGCAGATTATCTCTTTAATGTTAGAGCCAATTGCCGCACGTTTTTCGCAGCGTAAGTCTTGCGCTTTCGCGCCATACAATGCAATGTGTTCATCTACATAGGGTTGCATCGAGGTCTTAAAATCTTCTGGCAAAGCGTCACGAATAGAACGAAAAGAACGATTCCACTCAGCTGTTTTTTGTTCCATAGCGACTTTTAACCATAACCAACCTTCTTCATAATTAGGCTCGATACCCCACCCCTGAAAATACATTTGAGCTAAGTAATACTGAGATGATTTATTACCTAATTTCGCGCCTTCTAATAATTTAGTATAGGCTTCATCATATTTTTCAGCTTTCAGCGCATACAAACCACCTTCAACAATCGAAAGATATTCACTCTTCCACATTTTGTCTTTGGTGCTCGATTGGGCTTCTGCCGCCGTTGATATTAGTGTGCTAGTGCATAACAACGCAAAAACTATTGCTTTCATATTGGTTTCCTTTCCTTTAGTGATAAACGTATTAGTATTATTTATACTGTTACAGCTAAATCTTCAAAATTAGAGTGTTAGTAAATATTTCATGGTTAGTCGCCGCCCACGATTTGTACCTGTGGAATATCGGTGTCGCCCTTAATAACTTTACAAATAGCATCTTGTACTAAGGTTCGCATACCATCTTGGGTAGCTTGCTTTTTCATTTCTGCAACACTGGCTTCTTTGTAAACCAAAGAGCGTAGCTCAGGTGTCATTCCTAGTAGCTCATGAACCCCTGTTCTGCCTTTGTAGCCCGTGTTACCACACTCTTCGCAGCCTTTTGCCCTGTAGAGTTTGAGTGGAGAAGGCAACGCTAATTCATCTAGCATCTGCGCGCCGTACTGCCGTTTAATGAAGGCCATGTCAGTATCACTGGCTACATACTCTTCCTTACACTTACCACAAAGGGTTCGAATAAGACGCTGGGCTAATATACCTACACAGGCATCTGAGAAGTTAACAGGATCTAACCCTAAATCCAATAGACGTGTAATGGTCTCTGGGGCAGAGTTGGTATGCAGGGTAGATAACACCAAGTGACCAGTAAGAGAAGCTTCAATGCCAGCATGAGCTGTTTCTTTGTCACGCATCTCACCAATAAGAATAATATCGGGGTCGGCACGCAAAAATGCCCGTAGGGCGTTAGCAAAAGTGAAGCCTATTTTGGGGCTTACCTGCACCTGCTGTAAACCGGGTTGAGTAATCTCTACGGGGTCTTCTGCTGTCCATATTTTCTTTTCTGGGGTGTTTAGGTAACCCAAAATAGCATGCAAGGTGGTGGTTTTACCGGAACCAGTTGGGCCCACCACTAATAAGATGCCATGTGGCTTTTTAATCATGTCTTCTAAGCGCTTCAAATTGGTAGGCGCTAAGTTCATTTTCTCGATAGGCATGGCACCACCAGACGCGAGCAAACGCATTACCACGCCTTCGCCGGCGACAGTAGGGATAGTCGCCACACGTACTTCTACCAGTTGCCCATTCATTTTGAAAGCAAGTTTACCGTCTTGAGGTACACGCTTCTCTGCAATGTTTAGGTTAGACATAATTTTAATACGGGCAATAACCGCATTGTGGTGGGAGTTAGGCACCTTGTTCATGTCGCGGCATACACCGTCAACGCGCATTCTTACACGAGTAGGGGCATTCTTCTCTGGATCGATATGAATATCAGACGCGCCAAGGCGTTTTGCATCGTGTAATACACGGCTAACCAAACGTACTACCGCAGGCGCATCGTCGGAAAGCTCATCGACATGTTCGTCGTTTTCCTCGCTTGATAAACCAATTTCATCAAGAATTTCATTCATGTCACCTGGGGCGCTACCGCCGCCACCTTCACCTAAATACTGGAGTATTTGATGAGGCAAGCCAACCGCAATTTCATAGCTTTCAATACCCAATGCGCTTTCTGTTTCCATCAACAGCGCGGCATTGTTAGGCTCTGCCATTAACACAATAGGGTTGTCTTCCACATCAGAAATAACCGCAACATGATTACGTTTAAGATAAGAGAGGTTTAGTTTACTTTCACCTTCATAACGATGATATTTATCAGGTAAATAGCCAATAAAGGGAACCTGATAATGAATAGAAAGTGAATGCCCAATTTCATGCTCAGGTACGCGATGCTCAGACATCAACCCCTGTACAATAGTGCGGGTGTCATTAGAGGTAGATAGCAGTGCTTTTAACGCAGGTTCGTTTATTAAGCCTTTATGGAGTAGAGAATCAAACGGATTGTTTGTACCACCAAGTTCATAGCGAAATTTAGCCCCTAATACTAATGCTAAATCATTTGCACGGGTTAAATCATTATCATCAAAACTGCCGTGTTGTTTATTGATAATTTGCATCACGCCCATTAACACGCCGGCATTAAGAATAGGCACACATAAAATGTTAGTGGTTTTAAAGTCGTTATCTTTATCAAACTTATCAGCAAACCGTAAACGCGGGTGAATAGCTTTAAGCTCTGCAGTGTTATAAGGGTCAGCTATGAGTAAAGGCAGTTGTGAGATAGCGACATAGCCCGCAATAGACATGGGGCTAATAGGCACCTTAATCTCTAGGGTTTCTTTACCCGTTTTAAAGCGAGCGACCAAGTCTTGGTGTTGTCGGCGGCGCTGAAAGATGCTCATACGGGTAGCACCAAACATGTTAAGGATGATGGGCTCTAGCAAACTGTAAGCATCTAATAAAGACGAGTGGTTATTCAGAATGCGTTTAACATGAGTGAAAATATGCTGACTGTCTTCTACTTCCATAGTGTTCTTAGCACAGCGTAACGCTGCTATATCCAAATTTGATTAAACATTGTGGCATTCGTTTTACCACCTTATAGGTATAGCGCTTTAACGGCAATACTACTTACCTCAAGGTAGCTCAACAATAGCGTAACTTTACATTACCTGTTAAAAAGAAGCAGCTGTACTTAAGTCATAGATTTGCAATTAATGTGTACAAAAAGCGATCTAGCGGTTGCAATGTATCCTGCCTTCTGTATAATTCGCGCCCACTGCCCAAATAGGGCAATGTTTCTAGCCGCGACCTCACTGCTTTTAGGGTGGTTGCCAGCGTAGCAAGCGAAATCGATAAGATAAGACTGCTACAGGCGTGTTAGGAAAAAGAACAGGGTTCCAATTGGGAACCATCGGTTTACGCACATCTTTTCTTTCCAGAATAAAGTGGAAGAGAAAAGGTGAATTTTTTTGTTCTTTCGATTGGAGCTTAATCGATGCCAAATCAAAGAATTCGTATTCGTTTGAAAGCGTTTGATCACAAGTTGATCGATCAGTCTACGGCTGAAATCGTTGAAACGGCGAAACGTACTGGTGCTCAGGTCAGCGGTCCTATTCCTCTGCCTACTCGCAAAGAACGCTATACAGTATTGACATCTCCTCACGTAAATAAAGATGCACGTGATCAATATGAGATTCGTACTCACAAGCGTTTAGTAGACATCATTGAGCCAACTGATAAAACAGTTGACGCATTGATGCGTTTGGACTTGGCTGCCGGTGTTGATGTTCAAATCAGCCTGGGCTAACAAGAGAGGGTAATAACAATGGCGATTGGTCTAGTCGGTCGTAAAGTGGGTATGACTCGCATCTTCACTGAAGATGGTACGTCTATCCCTGTGACTGTTATTGAAGCGACCCCAAACCGTGTTACTCAGTTACGCACTGAAGAACTTGACGGTTATCGCGCTCTTCAGGTTACTACTGGAAGCAAGAAAACGAACCGCGTTAACAAAGCTGAAGCAGGTCATTTTGCTAAAGCTGGTGTTGAAGCAGGTCGTGCTCTAGTAGAATTCCGCCTGGAAGATAACGAAGGTGGCGATATTGAAGTAGGCAGTGAAATCACTGTTGAAATCTTTAACGACACTAAAAAGATTGATGTCACTGGTACATCAAAAGGTAAAGGTTTTGCTGGCGCGATCAAACGTTGGAACTTTAGTTCACAGCGTATGACTCACGGTAACTCTTTGTCTCACCGTGCACCTGGTTCGATTGGCCAAAACCAATCACCTGGTAAAGTTTTCAAAGGTAAGAAAATGGCTGGTCAGCTTGGTAACAAGCAAGTGACTACCCAATCTTTGGAAGTGGTACGTGTAGACGTAGAAAACAGCCTAATCCTTGTTAAAGGTGCCGTACCTGGCGCAACTGGCGGCGATGTAATCGTTAAGCCAGCTGTTAAAGCGTAACGTCTGGGGAGTGAACTGATGGAATTAACATTGAAAGATGCGCAAAGCGCTCTTGAAGTATCCGAAGCGACCTTTGGACGTGAATTCAACGAAGCCTTGGTACACCAAGTCGTTGTAGCTTACGGTGCAGGTGCTCGTCAGGGTACAAAGGCGCAGAAGACTCGCGCTGAAGTACGTGGTGGTGGTAAGAAGCCATGGCGTCAAAAAGGCACAGGTCGTGCTCGTGCTGGTACTATCCGCAGCCCAATTTGGGTTGGTGGTGGTCGTGCATTCGCAGCCAAGCCTCGTGACTTTGATCAAAAAGTTAACAAGAAAATGTATCGTGGTGCTATCAAAAGCATCTTGTCTGAACTAATCCGTCAAGACCGTTTGGTTGTGGTAGAGAAGTTTGGTGTGGAAGCACCTAAGACAAAAGAACTTATTGCTAAGCTTAACGACTATGAACTAAATGATGTTCTTATCGTTACTGCTGATGTTGATGAGAACTTGTTCCTAGCGGCACGCAACTTGTACAAAGTTGACGTACGTGATGTTGCAGGCATCGACCCAGTAAGTTTGATTGCATTTGAAAAAGTGCTAATTACAGCTGATGCGGTTAAACAACTTGAGGAGGCGTTAGCATGAAAGAAGAACGTCTACTGAAGGTGCTTTTAGCACCGCATGTTTCAGAAAAGTCTACTATGGCTGCTGAAGCAAGCAACACGGTTGTATTTAAAGTAGCGAAAGATTCGAACAAAGCTGAAATCAAAGCTGCAGTTGAAAAACTGTTTGAAGTTGAGGTTGAAGGCGTTCGCACTGTAAACGTTAAGGGTAAAACCAAGCGTCACGGTCAGTCTTTCGGTAAACGCAGTGACTGGAAAAAGGCCTACGTGGTTCTTAAAGAAGGTCAGGACATCGACTTTGTCGGTGGCGCTGAGTAAGAAGGGGATTAGAAATGCCATTATTGAAAGCTAAGCCAACTTCTGCCGGTCGTCGTCACGTTGTTCAGGTTACTAACCCTGACCTTCACAAAGGCGCGCCTTACGCACCTTTGCTAGAAAAGAACAGCAAATCTGGCGGTCGTAACAACCATGGTCGTATTACAACTCGTCATATTGGTGGTGGTCATAAACAACACTACCGTTTGATTGACTTTAAACGCAACAAAGACGGCATTCCAGCCGCTGTTGAGCGTTTAGAATACGATCCTAACCGTTCTGCTAACATTGCACTAGTATTGTATGCAGATGGTGAGCGTCGTTACATTCTGGCTCCAAAGGGTATGAAAGCTGGTGATGCAATCCAGTCTGGTTCGGATGCTCCGATCAAGTCTGGTAACACATTGCCAATGCGTAATATCCCAGTAGGTTCTGTTGTACACGCAATTGAAATGAAGCCTGGTAAAGGTGCACAAATTGCACGTTCTGCCGGTGCTTATGCTCAGATCCTAGCACGTGACGGAAACTACGTTACCTTGCGTCTACGTTCTGGCGAAATGCGTAAAGTACTATCTGATTGCCGCGCCACCATTGGTGAAGTAGGCAATGCAGAGCACATGCTGCGTTCACTGGGTAAAGCCGGTGCAACCCGCTGGCGTGGTGTTCGTCCTACAGTTCGTGGTGTTGCCATGAACCCAGTAGACCACCCACACGGTGGTGGTGAAGGACGCACGTCGGGTGGTCGTCATCCAGTATCTCCTTGGGGTGTTCCTACTAAAGGTAAGAAAACCCGAAGTAACAAGCGTACCGATAAACTTATCGTACGTCGTCGTAATAAGTAACAGCGAGGATTCACCATGCCACGTTCTCTCAAGAAGGGTCCATTTATTGACCTTCACTTGCTGAAGAAGGTAGAGGCTGCAGTGGAAAAGAACGAACGTAAACCAATTAAGACTTGGTCTCGTCGTTCTATGATCATCCCAGATATGATTGGGTTGACCATTGCGGTCCATAACGGTCGCCAGCACGTTCCAGTCATCATCAGCGATGAAATGGTCGGCCACAAGTTGGGCGAATTTGCGCCAACGCGTACTTACCGCGGCCATGTCGCGGATAAGAAAAGCAAACGATAAGGGGTAGGATAAATGGAAGCATTAGCTAAACACCGTTTTGCCCGCTCGTCTGCTCAAAAAGCACGCTTGGTAGCGGATCAAATTCGCGGTATGCACGTTGAGAAAGCGCTTGAGCTTCTTACGTACAGCCCGAAGAAAAGCGCAGCGCTGGTTAAGAAAGTTTTGGAATCTGCGATTGCAAATGCAGAACACAATGAAGGCGCTGACATCGACGAATTAGTCGTTGCCAAAGTTTTCGTTGACGAAGGTCCAACTATGAAACGTATCAAGCCACGTGCCAAAGGCCGTGCAGATCGTATCTTTAAGCGTAGCAGTCACATCACTGTGGTTGTAGCGGATAACTAGGAGTAGATAATGGGACAGAAGGTACATCCTACAGGTATACGCCTGGGTATCAGTAAACCATGGACTTCTACCTGGTACGCTAATACTGGTGACTATGCGGATAACCTGTATAACGATCATCAGGTACGTAAGTATCTGACTAAACAGCTTAAAAGCGCTTCACTTTCTAAAATCGTGATCGAGCGTCCTGCTAAGAGCATCCGTGTGACTATTCACACTGCTCGTCCAGGCGTTGTAATCGGTAAAAAAGGTGAAGATGTAGAGAAGCTTCGCGCCTATGTTTCTAAGCTAGCCGGTGTGCCAGCTCAGATTAACATTGCAGAAGTTCGCAAGCCTGAGCTTGACGGACAACTGGTTGCCGACAGTATCTCTAGCCAGCTAGAACGTCGTGTAATGTTCCGTCGTGCTATGAAGCGCGCGGTACAAAACGCAATGCGTCTTGGTGCTAAGGGTATTAAAGTTGAAGTAAGCGGCCGTTTGGGCGGAGCAGAAATTGCTCGTTCTGAATGGTACCGTGAAGGTCGCGTACCTCTGCACACTTTCCGTGCAGATATCGATTACGCAACTTCAGAAGCTGCAACTACCTACGGTATTATTGGTGTGAAGGTATGGATCTTCAAAGGTGAAGTTCTGGGCGGTTTGCCTACAACTCAAGAGCAAGCTCCGCCTGCTCAACCTAAGAAGAAAGGCCGCAACTCTAAGCGTGAGGGCTAAATCATGTTACAACCAAAGCGTACGAAATTTCGTAAAATGCATAAAGGTCGTAACCGTGGTCTTGCCATTGCGGGGAGCAAGGTAAGCTTCGGTACTTATGGCCTGAAAGCAGTTGGCCGTGGTCGTATGACCGCTCGCCAAATCGAAGCAGCGCGTCGTGCTATGACTCGTCACGTTAAGCGTCAAGGTAAAATTTGGATTCGAGTTTTCCCTGACAAGCCAATTACTGAGAAGCCTCTTGAAGTGCGTCAAGGTAAAGGTAAAGGTAACGTTGAGTACTGGGTATGCCAAATTCAACCTGGACGTGTACTTTATGAGATGGAAGGTGTTCCTGAGTCTCTAGCACGCGAAGCGTTTGAATTGGCAGCGGCTAAACTGCCATTTAAGACAACCTTTGTAACTCGGACGGTGATGTAATGAAAGCGACTGAACTGAAAGAAAAAAGCGTAGAAGAGCTGAACGCAGAGTTGATTAACCTGCTACGCGAACAGTTCAACTTGCGCATGCAGCACTCAACTGGTCAACTTGAAAAGACTGACCAATTGAGAACTGTACGTCGTAACATCGCGCGTGTTAAAACCATTCTGACTCAAAAGGCTGATGCGTAATGACTGAACAAAAAGTTCGTACAGTGCAAGGTCGTGTGGTTAGCAACAAGATGGATAAAACCATTACTGTTGTTGTTGAGCGTTTTGTAAAGCACCCTATCTACGGGAAGTTCATCAAACGTTCTACTAAACTTCACGCCCACGATGAAGAAAACGTATGTAACCAAGGCGACGTAGTCACTATTAGTGAATGTCGTCCATTGTCTAAAAGTAAAAATTGGACATTGGTTAGCGTTGTAGAAAAAGCTGGCGTTTAATCGCTAACTTTTCTTACGATTGAAAAAGCCGCTCTTGAGCGGCTTTTTTATTGCTTAAAATTTAACAATGCAATACTTATGATGGCTGGGTCACGGTCAAGTACAGCTCGCTATAACTGGCAGCCATTTCGTTAGTACTGAAATGCCCTTTTACATGTTGATACAACTGATTGCCCAAGGTATCGCGGGTTTGCTTGTTATTCACCAGCGTAATTAATGCGTCGGCTATTTCATCGATATTCCCTGGCGTTACCATTAGCCCTGTTTCTTCGTGCTCAATAATTTCAGGAATACCGCCTACTGGCGTAGATACCACTGCACGCTTACACGCTCCGGCTTGAAGAAGAATAACACCTAAACCCTCCGCATAAGCGGGGTGAACCACTATATCAACACTGGGCAGAATTTTACTAACTTCCTCGGTAAAGCCGCACAGCTTTACGTGTTCGGTAAGCAAATGTCGGTCGATAAGCGCTTGGTAGCTTTCTTTGAGATTCCCTTTGCCGAATAGTAAGCAACTCACTTTAGGGTTATTTTGAACCACTTTCTCCATGGCTAAAATAATATCAGCTTGGCCTTTACGAGATATAAGCTGAGCAAAGTTAGCAATAACGGTATGGTCTGAAGGAATGGAGAAGGTTTCACTTAGCCAGGCTTTGTCACCAGGCTTCGAAAACTCTCTAAAATCTACTGACGAGTGAATAACCGGTTGGTGTTTGACTGCTTCACAGTGATGACTTACCACATTAAACACGCCCTCAGAAATACTCGCTACAGCAGCAAACTGACTGTATTTATAAGTGGCAAACAGTGATTCTGGGTTATCTACTCGTCGTGTGCATATAGCGGGAATGCCTGTTATCTTGGCTACCATGGCGCCAAAAACATCCGCTCCACGGCGACTATGTACATGGATGACATCGGCGTTAATTTTACGGGCGATGTTAACCATGCGCTTTACGGCAAATAAGTCTGTTTCTCCGCGATAGGCAATGGTATGCGTTTGGCAACCCGCAAGAGGCACCGATGCAATTTTACTGTCTTCTGGACATATTAAGTGGTTTTCGTAATCAAAATGATGGTTCAATGAATCTAACAAGTAGACAACTTGTTTAGCGCCGCCATACAAGTTTCTGCCCAACTCTATATGCAAAATCTTTAAGCTCACAAGTATTCCTTCACAATGGTAAAAACTTCTTCTGGGCGAATCAATGCCATACAGTCAAATGTACCATTGCACGTTGGTTTACGCTTACATGGCGCACAGACTAGGTTTTTATATAATACATGAGTGTTGGCATTATCAGTATATGTATACGGACAGGTAGACCCAAAAAGCGCAACTGTAGGGCGAAGAAAAGTAACCGCCATGTGTGTTAGGCCGGTATCAACGCCAATAAAGGCCTGAGACTGTTTAACGGCCACGGCTGATTCTGCTAACGATACGTGTCCCGCTAATGAATAAACATCACCTTCAATGAAGGTTAATGACTCAGCATCGCAGCTATCTGAAGGGTCGCCTAGAATGACAATATGCATATTACTGTGCTGACGGATAAGCGTGATAAGTTGCTTCCAATGATTAATTGGCCAGTGCTTTTGCGGGCGAGTAGTAAAAGGGGCAAGTACAATATAATCGCCATTTACCGACAGTGCACCTAGCGTGCCCTGAAGCTTTTGTGTTGCAGCTTCCCCCATTTCAATATGTAGTTCGTAAGAATGCGCTCCCATATGCTTTGCTAAATATCGATACTCGCTACTGATTTGGTTTGATATTGGTTTATCTATAGTGTCGGTTAAGAAACGTTGGCTTTGCTCTTTACTATTAAAACCAATTCGGACACCTGCACCACTGAGATAGGCTAAAAAAGCACTTTTAAGTAAGCCTTGGGCATCAATGGCGAGGGTAAAGCCTTTCTCGTGAAGCTGTCGGCGAAATGCCAAAACCGATTTAAGCAAAGACCAATAGGCGCGCTTTTTACCAAACTCTCTCCATTCGCTTTTGGGCCACACGAGAATGTCATCAACAAAAGGGTGGTGTTGTATTAGCCCTGCATACGGTTTTTCAACTAACCAGGTAACTCGAGCATTTGGAAGAGCCGCTTTAATGCTGGACGGAAGGCCTGAGGCCATTACAATGTCACCAATAGCGCTAAGCCTGATTAAAAGTACGTTTGGCTGGGTTGCAGTAGAGCACATAAAACCTACATGTAGACGAGTTATAATGGGTGAGTAAACCACATAATCGCGTCAGTTTGATGACGACCTAGCAGAGCGTTACGCATTTGATTTTCAGCGATACGAGCCTGTCGAGCAGCCAAGAATAAAAATAGGAATTACTAATGATAAGAGGCGGTAAAGAAGCCGAATACAGACCTACATTACTAGAAGATATCTGTCGCTGGCTTTACTCCTGTGTATTATTTTGCATTATCCCTTTCGCATTTATCCAACTAATGCGCCGAGGTGCGACAAGAAATAAAGAATATAATCAACGTCGGTTTGAGCGATTCGGTTTTGTTGCGAGGCCCCATAAAACTAACGGTTATCTGTTTCACTGTGTTTCGGTTGGTGAAGTGGTGGCTGCATCTTGCTTAATAAAGCGCATCATTCAGGCTGAGCCAGATACGCAGATTACGGTGACCACTACTACACCCACAGGTTCGGCAAGGGTGCGGGATATTTTTGGTAATACGGTACACCATTTTTACTTACCCTATGACTTGCACACGGCTATGGCTGCAATGATAAAGCGCATTAAACCTAAAGCGGTGCTTATTACTGAAGTCGAATTATGGCCTAATTTTGTACATGCTTGCTGGAAGCGCCACATACCGATAATGGTGATTAATGCGCGTATGACGGATAGGTCAGCTAAGCGCTACATGAAGATAAGTAAACTGTTTAAACCCATGTTAAACAAACTTTCTCATATATGTACTCAAGGTCAGCGTGATTACGATAATTACCTTGCACTAGGTATGCCTGAAACACGAATGACCCAAACTAATAATATTAAGTTTGACCAAGCTGCATCCACAACGCATCAAAGCAAAGGGTTCATGGGCCTTTCACTAACAGACGGCCCAATATTAGTTGCTGGCAGTACCCACGATCTTGAAGAGCAAGCCATGATTGATGCGTTGAAGATACTCGGATCGTCAATCGCAGTTAATCTTCGCTTGCTATTAGTACCTCGTCACCCTGAACGGTTTGATACCGTCGCTAAGCTATTAGAGCAAAACGAGCTTGAATACGTTCGAACAAGTAACATTGATGCTATATCTCCAGAGACGAAAGTTATTTTGCTTGATGAAATGGGGAAATTGAATAGTGCTTATAGCGTAGCTAGTTTCGCATTTGTAGGGGGCTCGATTACAAATCGAGGTGGGCATAACGCGTTAGAGCCTGCCGCCTTTTCTATTCCCATCATGATGGGGCCACATACCTATAACAACCCAGTAATTTGTGAGTATTTGGCAGAGCGTGGGGCGCTTACAAAAATAACTAACGCAGAAGAAATTGCTCGGCAATGTGAGGCTTGGATCAACGCCCCGATGAAACGTGAGGAAGCTGGAAAAGCCGGCCGGAAAGTTTTAGAGGAAAACAGTGGTGCATTGGATAAAACGCTAGCGGTTATAAAACGTAATGTAGGTTAATCTTACTTATAAATATCAATTGGTTAATTTTAGCTCACCAAAGTTGTGCGCACATTGCACCAAGGTTTTTCTTTGCACCTTTATAACAGCCCGTTATTTTACGCAGAAATACATAAGGTATTGAAAATATTGTGAAATCACAAAGTGGTCTGTTCTTTGCTTTTATAACGCCGACAGCGTAGTTACGGTAAAATATAAACAATTATGCTTCTCATGAAGAAGCACTGAACTGCGCGTTCTCCAGGGAGATGCACCCTGCTTAGGCAGGGTGCCATCTTAACCCGCTAGCATCTTCTTACACTGCTTCACCTTCAGGTAAAATCAAACTAATTACTCGCCATCCTGCTTTAGGGTGAATGCTGTTCCCATTCACGAATGTGAAGCTTTTTCCTTCAACATCTATGGCTATTAATGGTGTGGCTCTATCACCATATTTTTCATTATATTGCGAGAATGTGAACTCATCAGACAGCCGTGTGGTTTTAATACTGGCGTTACGAGCAATCGCTGACGCCAAATACCCATAAGTCACACCTTCATCAAATAAGGTGAGGCGTTTTGCATATTGCTCACTTACTTGGTGACTTGGACGGGTAGATTGTTCGTTACTTGTCAGTGCCCACACTTTGTCTTTGCCCATGGTATTTTCAAAATGATACGCGATGGGGGGATTAAGCTGTTTGTAAGGTGACATAATTAACACCGTACCAAAACTGGCAATATCAAGATGACGAGCTGCGTGATCTGACATGGGGTTACCAAAATACACAGGAATATCCATCATTCGGGCTTCACGAATGGCATCCCAGTTGGTATCTGCAACGGTAACGCTCAACTCTTGCTTAATCATTTCATCAGCAAGCAGTCGGTTAAACTTACTGCCACCAAACACTAGGTAAGCGGTAGGGGCAGGGGCTCGAACTTTTAGCAATTGTGCGACACTTCGAGAAGTAAGGCTTTGTACAACGACGGTAGCAATAATCACAAGAAAGACCATTGGCACGATAATGCCAGCACCCTCGTAGCCAATTTCTTCAAGCTTTAAAGAAAACAATGCAGATACGGCTGCGGCCACAATACCGCGAGGTGCAATCCAGCTCAGCAAGGCCAACTCATTAAGTTTAAGACCTGTGCCAATAGAGGACGCTGCTACCGATAACGGACGAGCGATGAACATGATTGCGCCAAGCACAATAAGCGCTCCCCAGCCTACATCCGCAATAGATTGAAGGCTAAGACGGGTAGCAAGTAATATGAATAAGCCTGAGATGAGCAGCACACTCAAGGTTTCTTTGAACTCTAAAATGTCTTCTACTTCCACGTTCTTCATGTTGGCTAATACCATGCCGGTAATGGTAACGGCCAATAGTCCAGATTCATGTGCAACATAGTTTGACGCTGCAAACACGCCGAGAATAATGGTTAAAACCGCGGTGTTTAATAAGTAATGCGGGATCCAATCTTTGCGGATAGAAAGCCCTAGCAAATAACCTGAACTAAAACCAAGCAGGAAACCAATTCCGATGGTTTTTCCAAAGGTGATAAAAGTGTGGGAAATAGCATTGCCTTGAGAGGCGACGATAAACTCAAACACGAGTACGGCCAGCAGGGCACCAATGGGGTCGATGACAATGCCTTCCCATCGTAGGATACTTGCCAAATTAGATTTAGGCCGCACAGTACGCAGCATGGGCACTATCACGGTGGGGCCGGTTACCGTCACGATGGCGCCGAATAAAAAGGAGAGTTGCCACGACAAGTCTAGGCTGTAATGAGCCGCCACAGCGGCAATAACCCAGGTAACTAATACACCCACACTACATAGGTTGCGAACCATATTGCCATGACCAGCAATATCACCAAACTTAAGGGTAAGGGAACCTTCGAACAGAATAATAGCAACGGAAAGCGATACAACCGGGAACAAAAGGTCGCCAAAAAGCGCGTCTGCGTCAAGCACACCAAATACAGGGCCAACCACAATACCTACAATTAAAAGCGGTAAGATGGCAGGTAAACGAACTTTGTACGCGAGATATTGGCAGCTAATCGACAATAAGCCAACGGCAACCAAAGACATGAGTGGATCTGACAATGCGTGTTCCCTTCTTTATATAATTATAAGGATATAGTTATACCTATACTGTTTTGCGGCCCCATCATATAGCAACTTATCTACAAGCCGACAGAGACTTTCGTATAAGCACAATATGATTAAAACAGAGTTTAGCCTATGAGGGATCAATTCGCTTATATTCAACGTTGTAGCGGAAGGGGAAGCATAGTATTTTAAGGCTTCATTAATTACGCGCCAAAGAGCGCCTTATCAACGGACTATCTACGTTGCTTAATCACTCATTTTTACCTGTAGCAGTTGCTACGTTTTTTTCACTCTCGTTACTTACTGGTTGTGCTGCTTCATACCCTGAAGCTCAGACTATAATATCTGTGGGTAAGTTAACGGTGCTTCCTGACGTATTAGAAGAGACGTCGGGGCTGTTTTGTAATGCCTCAACACTCGTTAGTTTGAACGACTCTGGAAACAAACCGGAATTGTTTCATCTATCTTATGAAGGCAAGGTGATTAAAACCGATAGAATGGCGTTAGACAACATCGATTGGGAAGCGGTTACAGCAAGTTCAACGCATTGGTATGTTGCGGATGTGGGCAACAACAAAGGCCGCCGTGAGAGTCTCACCATTTATAAGGTTAATAAAAACGACCTTAACGATTTTGTAACAATGACAGTGACCTACGAAGGCAACAATCCAAGTAGCAATATGCCTTACGCTCATGATTTTGATTCAGAGGCCATGGTGTATGCCAATGGAAAGTTAATACTGTTTTCGAAAAGCTGGCGTACTGGCGTGGCAAAGGTATACGAAGTTAACGAGTCTACACAGCCCCAGACACTAACCGCGTTTGCGCATATCGAAGGTTTGCCAGGTGTTATTACTGGAGCCGATTATGATGCTGCCCGTAATCTATACGTCATCGTAGGCTATAAATCTGACCCCTTTGGTAACTTTGATACTTTCATTGCGCAGGTTAATAGTCAGTTTGTTCCTATCAACATTTGGCCGTTACCTGCCTATAAACAAGTAGAAGGTGTATGTGTTGACGAGAACGGCAATTATTGGTTTTCAGAAGAAGCGACGGGGCATCGCAAGGCATCACTTACCAAAGTTACCATTAGCCAAAAATAAATTTGTCTATAATTTAAACACTTGAGGGGAGTTAGCATAATGGCTAATTCCCACGCTTTTCGCTTCATGGTTATATTGGGGTCTACTTTGCTTTTGCACATTAGGTACCGAATAATGCTTCGATCTTCTCAGCTTCTTGTGATGCTTACCGCACTTCAATGTGTATGGTTATCGATGTCTGCATCTGCCTCAGCGGTCGAAGATGCTGAGCAATGGTTGAGCGAATATGTAAGTTTTGATGATACCTTTTCCATTGCGCTATCTAAAAATAAGATTAGATTTAAAGGCTGTAAGCAAAAGCAGTATCAGTTGGTGGTAAACCAGCAATTTACTAAACGCTTTAATGTAGAAGCGATTGTTCACTATAACAAAGGCTTACTCGATTACGGTGTACTTACTCAGCGGGTTAAAAGCCACGAATTTGAAGTGGTGAGTTGGTGGGACAAAGGAAGTTACCGGGTTGGGTTAAGCCACAAAATTCGTCCTGAACATGAAATTTCCATTCCCGTTGCCGAAGTGATTCAACTCCCTACCAGTACTACAGCGAGTGTGTATTTTGAAGTTCCTCTAATGGAAGACAGACACACGCTCACGGTTGCGGCTTCTAGAGAGTCATGGAAGTCGGACAGCGCAACAATCCAGTTGCCGTGGAGCAAAGCCCACGACAACCAAGTTAAACTGCAATACGCTATTGCGTTCTAGCCAAGCAGTATTGAAATAAAACTAATCTCACAACTTAAACTGACTAACCTCTTGAGCCAGTTCGTTTGCGAGTTCGTCTAGCTTCTCGCTAACGCCTACTAACACATGTGTGGCATTAAGGGTTTCATCACTCGATGAACTTATCTCATTAATACTTCGGCTAATATCCTCAACGACTGTGGCTTGTTGCTCTGTCGCGGTGGCCACTTGAGTGTTCACGTCGTTGATCAGCGCGATTTCGTCAGTAATCTTCTGAAGCAGCTTATCGATATCATCGGTAGCACCCACCACTTCTTTGGTTTGTGCTTTGCTGTCTTGCATTTGAGAAACGGCCGTTTTTGAGTCTAGCTGAAACTTATCGATTTTAATTTGAATCTCATCGGTAGCGGCAGCCGCACGTTGAGCAAGGGTACGAACCTCATCGGCAACCACAGAGAAGCCTCTGCCATGATCGCCAGCCCGAGCGGCTTCTATAGCTGCATTCAGCGCAAGCAAGTTAGTTTGTTCTGAAATGCTGCGAATAGTATCAAGTATGCCGCCGATAGCCGCTGTGTGTTCATCAAGGGAGTGAATAACCTCGGACACACTTTCTACTTGCGTAGAAAGATTCGATATTGCGTGCACGGCTTTTTGGGTAAATAGGCGGCCTTCTTGCGAGCTTTCCGTCGCACGATTGGCATTTTGTGCCGCATAGGTAGCTGACTGGGCTACTTCAGTTACCGTACTGCCCATTTCAGTTAACGCTGTTGCTGCCTGCATGGTTTGGTCTCGCTGACTGCGAGTAGAGCGTTCATTTTGCTGAGATTGGCTTGCCACTTCTTGAGCCGAAGTTTTAAGGGCTTGGCTAGTTTTGGCTACCGATACAATAGTGCGGTGAAGGTGGTCGATAAAACTATTGAAGCCTTCAACCAGTCGCGCGGTTTCTCTTTGTTCTGGTACGTCAATTCTTGAACGCAAATCGCCTTGCCCTTTTCCAAGTTGCTGGAAAATATCAGCCAGTGATTCGATAGGCTTAGTGAGTGAAGATGCCAGCCAAATACCAAGCAGTGCGAACAAGCCCGCGATGGCAATAGACCACAAAATAATCTGCCGACTGCCTGCATTTAACGAGGCATAAAGCTCTTGCTCTGGTACTTGTGCAACCACGTACCAACCTGACTTTTCAACGTACGTGCTGGCAAAAAGGACGTCATCGGCGTTTACTTCGCTGGTTGCCATCGCAAAATCACGTTGTTGCAGTAAAGACCGCGACGCATCTGCGCCACTAATGGCACTCAGTTTGGATTTTCCCAATAGGCTAGTATCAGGGTGGGCAATAATAGTGCCTTCGCCATCAACCAAATACACATAGCCAGTTTGGGCAATTTTTACCGCGTTAATAATATCTAAAAGCTCGTCTACAGACTTCGCGACGCCAGACATGCCTCGGCCTGCGGTTTGTTGGAAGTTTGCGAACAACCTATAACCTTGACCCGGTTCGTTATACAAGCTAAGTGAAATTGGCGTACCACTATCACGGTAAGTAAAAAACCATCCGTCAAATTCGTCATTCTTTAGCACCCGTAAAAAACCGTCTTGGTTCCAATACTTAGTGGTTTTTCTATCGACGAAAGAGGCCACGGTTAAGTCGTTGAAAGTCACGATGTCGTTTAGATAAGCGATAAGTCGCTTTTCACCTGAACTATCAGCGCCAGCGGCCGACCAGGCTAAAATGTCTGGATTGGACGCAATGCCATGGGCAACAGAAAGCATCACGCTGGCTTCTCTGTCGACCTGATTGCCAATTTGCTTCAACAGTGAAGGAAGTTGAAGCTGTTCCATGTTTTCTTTTACTAAGTCTCGGGCTATCCATTGGCTAATTGAGCCTACCAATATTGAGGCTGCCAACACAGCCACCATCAGTGAAAGAATCAGTTTTTGTTTAATACTCAAAGTCATAACTTCCGACCATATTTTGACTGCTGAAATAACGACGCTGCACTGCAGGCACAGTCACGTCTTGGGCGTTGTGTTATTACTGTTAGCGTCTACTTTACTGCTTAGTTGCAGGTTATTAATCACTTCATGAAACACGAGGAGAGGTAGTGCGCACTAGTTTTTTTATTATTGTGTTTATATCGGCTGAGGATCGCGAATTATTATACTTTCGACGTACAAAAGCCGATAAGATGATTTTGAAGTTAAATTGACCGAAAGGTCAAGAAAAAGCCGCGAAATGAGGTGAATTTCTCAACTTCGCGGCTTTTTTAGGGAGGTTTAACGATTAATCTTCGCTTTTATCTTCAGGAATTGGGAAACCTCTGTCGCGCATTAATGCGTCAACTTTGGCATCGCGGCCACGGAATTTGCGATAGGCTTCAGCTGGATCCATCGCATTACGAACCGAAAAGAGGTACTTCACTAAGCGATTGCCCACTTCTTCGTCGTAAAATCCACCCGGTGCTTCCATAAAGGCTTCTGATGCATCAGCTGTCAGCACTTCTGCCCACATATAACCGTAATAGGCTGCGGCATAACCTTCACCAGAGAACACGTGACCAAAGTGAGGTGTGCGGTGACGCATAACAATCTCTTCAGGCATACCGAGTTTTGTAAGCTCTTCACGTTCAAAGGTATCGGGCTCAATAGTAGCCGGATCAGTGGTATGGTACTTCAAATCCATAATGGCAGAAGCCATATACTCAGTGGTTTTGAAGCCTTCATTAAAGGTTGATGCCTTCTTAATCTTAGCAACAAGTTCAGCAGGAATAGGTTCACCCGTTTCATAGTGTACTAAGAATTGATTAATGACTTCGTCGGTGGTTAACCAGCGCTCTAAAAGTTGCGACTGGAACTCAGTGTAATCACGTACGCCTGAGTGCGAAGAGGGGTATTTCACATCAGCAGATAAGAAATGCAGTGCATGACCAAATTCGTGGAAGTAGGTTTCTGCATCATCAAATGAAATGAGTGTTGGCTCGCCTTCAGCCCCTTTTACGAAGTTAGAGTTGTTAGAAGACAACACCGTCTTTTTGCCGTCGAAGGTTGTTGACGAGCGATAAGTTGTGGCCCATGCACCAGAGCGTTTACCTTTGCGAGAAAACGGATCTAAGTACCATAAACCAATGTGTTCACCGGAATCTTTATCGGTCACTTCCCATACTTTAACGTCTTCGTGGAATACAGGCACTTTGCCTTCTTCCACTGGGGTAAAGTTGAAATTAAACAAACGACCAGCAACGTAGAACATAGCATCGCGCAGTTTATCTAGCTGCAGGTATTGCTTCACTTCGTTTGAGTCTAGGTCGTACTTGGCTTGGCGAACTTTCTCGGCATAAAAACGATAGTCCCAAGGGGCAATAGTGATATCAGCGCCTTCAGCGTCAGCAATGGCTTGCATATCGGCCACTTCTTGTTCAACACGTGCAATGGCAGCGGGCCAAACCTTCATCATAAGATCCATGGCGTTTTCAGGATTCTTTGCCATACGGTCTTCTAAGCGCCACTGGGCATAGTTTTCATACCCGAGTAATTCCACTCGCTCATCACGCAATGTCAGAATGCGTTTGATAGTTTCGTTATTATCAAATTCATCTGCGTTGTCGCCACGGCTGTAATAGGTGTTCCATACTTTTTCGCGTAATTCACGGTTAGTAGAATAGGTTAGGAACGGATCCATGGAAGAACGGGTGTTTGTTATTGCATATTTATCCGGCTCACCACGGCTCTGGGCGGCAGATTTAGCGCCTTTTACGAAAGATTCAGGCAAGCCACCTAATTGGTCTTCAGTAATATAGGTTACGTAGTTCTCTTCATCCGCCAGTACGTTATTTGAGAACGACGTATAGAGGGTTGCTAATTCTTCATTGATTGCGGCATAGCGTTTTTTCGCTTCGCTGTCTAAGGTGGCACCATTGCGTGCGAATTCGTTGTAAGTCATCCAAGCAATGCGCTGTTCTTCTTCGGTAAGAGTCGAGCGTTCTTCTGACTCATAAACCGCTTTAACACGTTCGAACAACTTTTCGTTTTGTGTGATTTTGGTAGAAAATGCAGACAACTTAGGCGACATTTCTACTTGGATGGCGCGAAACTCGGGGCTAGATTTATTCGCACTCCAAATGCCGTAGTAACGAAAAACACGACTAAGCTCGCTACCCGAACGTTCCATAGCCACAATCACATTTTCAAATGTGGGGGGCTCAGGGTTATTCGCAATCTCATCAATCTCTTTAAGGTTTAGTTCCATTGCTTTTTCAAGAGCGGGTTTTAAGTCTTCCAATTTCATTTTATCGAAAGCGGGCACGCCACCATACGGGCCTTTAAACTCTTGCAGTAGCACATTGTCGAACTGATGAGTTTCTTGTGCTGCAGCAACTTCAGTAGTGTCTGCTGAGGTTGCCTGAGGTGCTTTTTGTTCTGAGCAGGCACCCAGTGCAACCACTACCGCCATGGCAGTAAGTGAAGTTTTAAATTTTCCCATTATTATTTCCTGTCTTATTATGGTTATGATTTCTTTTATTGTTTATTATCGTTAGGTCTACACGCACTAGTAAAGCAGATCAATTTCACCGATTGAAGCGTTAATTAAAATCTCACACATTCAATACTATGCCATTGTAAAAATAACGTAAATGTCTCTTAACGTATTAAGCCGCTAGGCTAACGAGAATGCGAGTAGTAGCGCCTAAATGACACTCGTCGAAAAGGCTAAAAAAACCATTGAAAGTTTTAGACTAATCACTACACTTCGCGCCAATACATAATGGAATTTCTGCCTCACTTGTTATCTATGAAGGAGCATCGGCGTGTTTGAATTATTGCTTCATACAATCCCTGTATTGTTTGCTATTGGGTCTTTTTGGTCTAATACAGAGCGCAAGCTTTTATTTTTGAATTTAGGGTTGTGTGTGGCGCTAGCCAGCTTACTTGCTTTCGAGCAAGCGTGGGGTGGGGCTGTTGTTATTACTGTGGCAGGCTTAAGTACAACATACCGTATTGTAACTCAGAAGCTTTTACCCGCGTACGCTACTTATATTATTCTGACGTTGATGACCGTGCTAGTGGCAAGTATTAATACCCTTACGGGAAAAACAGGGCTATTAGAACTTATGCCAGTAATGACTTTTATGGTGTACCGATTTGGTGAACTACATTGTAAAGAGGCTGGACTACGCATTTGTATGATAGTTGGCTCGCTAAACTTTACGGTTTACGGTGTGGCCACTCAAACATGGGGACTGGCTATCACTGAGATCTTGTTTGCCATTTCAAATACGTGGTACTACGTTAAGTTGCGCAGACAAGTTGCCGCACTGACAGTATAGCGCCAAATTAGCGCCACAAAAGAGGGGTAGTGGTAAAGTTGAAATTGAGCCTGTACGCAGGTTGCAGCGTCATAAAGTAAATTTGTTCATGCCTGCCAGAATTAAAAAAGCCAGAGGAGTCACTTCACTCGTCTGGCTTTTTTTGTTTATCTAACTGCAAAATTTGTAAAACAGTGTCTTATGCAAATACCACGGTTTTATTGCGATGAATGATCACGCGATCTTCCAAATGATAACGCACGCCGTGGGCAAGGGCGGTTACTTCGCAGTCTTTCCCTTTTCTGACCATATCAACCGCGCTGTCGCTGTGGCTAATACGCTTAACGCTCTGCTCAATAATAGGGCCTTCGTCTAGGTCTTTAGTAACATAATGGCACGTTGCCCCAATTAACTTAACGCCGCGATCGTAAGCCTGTTGGTAGGGTTTAGCCCCTGCAAAGCTCGGTAAGAAGCTATGGTGAATGTTAATTGCTTTACCTTGAAGCTGTTGGCATAGCTTATCAGGCAAAATCTGCATAAAGCGGGCAAGTACCGTCAGGTCGATTTTATATTCTTCCAACAAGGTTGAGATTTGCGCAAATGCCGCTTCTTTGCCCAGCGCTTTAAAGTCCACCCAGTGAAACGGCACTTTATACCAATCGGCAAATTGCTTCATTTGCGGGTGGTTGCCAATAATGCATGGAATATCGCAATCAAGCTCACCGGTGTGCCAGCGATGCAGTAAATCAACCATACAGTGAGACTCCACGCTACCTAGTAAGGCAACGCGCTGCTTTTTACTTGAATCAGAGAGTTTCCAATTCATTTGGAATTCGTTAGCCAAGGGCGCAAATTCTGCTAAAAAGCTGTCGTAATCTAACCCAATAGAATCGGCACCAATTTCATGGCGCATAAAGAATCTACCGGTTTGTAAATCCGTGTGATGGTTAGCTTCAACGATGGTGGCACCATGGCTAGCTAAGAACTGAGAAACACTGGCAACTAAGCCAATTTGGTCAGGGCAATCTATTACTAATCGAAACGTTTGTTGCATGGAATTGAGGTCTCACTAAATAAGACCCCCTTTTTACCCAGCTACGCCAGTGAAGTAAAGGCTTTTAGGGTGAAAAAGCCTAACTGAAATAGGCTATTTTGCTATAAATAATATCACCCGATGAATGATCGTTTACGAACTACTCATCATTAATTCCTCTGCGTAGCTTTTCACGCACCGACATACTGTGCCTTAAACTCCAACTTTGCCTAATGGGGTACGTAACTCCTTGGGGGGTAGAGACAGATTCAAATAAGTGAAACGCCGATGCGTGCATTTCAACATGCGGTGTATACAAGGGCACAGGAAGCGCCGCCGTCGCTTTTCGAATGACGGTAACATGTGGCGAAAACCCTTTATTATCAACCTCTATAGCCGCAGCTCTGGCAGCTTTGCGGGTAGATTTCGCTAATGCCATTAGCTCTGCTGGCGGCGACTGAGGTGCGGCGAAAAGAATTTTAGGGCCGTTCCAAATACCCGTAGTGTCTAACGTTAGGGAAAACGGCGTATGTACTAACACGTCTAGTTCAGCGACTAACGCTTCATGCTGACGGTGAGTAATATGGCCGAGAAAACTTAAGGTCATATGGTAATTGGCTGCGTTAACCGCATAAGGTTGGGATGCGCCTGAGTCGCGCCTTTTACCTTTGCTCTCTTTACCCTTGCCCCGCCTGCCTTCGTTCCCTCTACCTTCATTGTGGGCTCGGCCCTCAGAAAGGTTGAACATGTTGCGGGCTGTCACCTCTGGGAGGGCTTGTTGCCGCCAACTATCAAGGGCTAATTTTTCTGTTGAATGTAAATCTAAACCAATGAAACAACGCATACCCACTCCTCTATCTACGTGTAATGAAGTCAACACGCCCTAGTTAATAGAAAATTGTTTAAACCCAAATGGACATATCGTCAGGTGTATCTATTTCGCTGTGCTTAGTCTAGCAGTGCTTGTTTTAACGTAATGCAAAACTTCTGCTGCAGGTAAATTCAAGTACAATAGTGTGAGAAGTTTATCTAGGTATTGCAAACCTTTATGTTACAGCCGTTATTACATTTACCCGCAGCCCAGCTTATTGAACCGGTTAACAAGGCGATTGGCGAAAACAACCTTATCATAGGTGCACCGCCGGGTGCAGGTAAGTCTACGGTGCTACCAATTTCTCTACTAAGCGCGATACCACAGGGTAAAGTGTTGTTGATGCAGCCTCGCCGCGTAGTCGTAAGAAATTTGGCGAATTACCTGGCAGGCATCCTCAATGAAAAAGTGGGCGACACAGTAGGTTACCGTATTAAAGGTGAAAGTAAGGTAGGAAAAACTACCCGCCTTGAACTGATAACCGAAGGTATACTCGCCAGAATGATTCAGTCTGACCCTGAGCTTACTGGGGTATCGGCCATTATATTTGATGAATTTCATGAGCGCAGCATTCATAGCGACTTCGGTTTAGCGCTAGCCCTCGACGTACAAGCGGGCTTGCGAGAAGATCTCCGCCTAGTGGTTATGTCTGCCACGCTTGATGTAGAGCCACTTACTGCATTAATGGATAATTACGGCGCTGTACCTGCGATTAACCTCAATGCAGAAGGACGAACCTTCCCCGTTAATATGCATTACAGCAAGGATGTGCTCGCCCATGAGGTGGTTAGCGCCACCGCAGAGGTGACTACCCGAGCGTTTTCTCAGCATCAAGGTGATGTACTGGTCTTCTTGCCAGGAAGCGGAGCCATTCGAGGCGTGGCACAACGACTCTCCACGCTGGTAAATAAATATGATGTGGCATTGCACTCACTCTTTGGGGCGATGGGCAAAGACGCCCAACAAGCCGCTATCAACCCTGATCCTCAAGGGCGGCGCAAAATTATTCTTGCCACCAATATTGCCGAAACCAGCTTAACCATAGAAGGGGTTAAGGTGGTGGTAGACAGTATGTGGGAGAACCAAGCCCAATATAACCCTTCCAGTGGTTTTACCCAGTTAATGCAACAGCGTATATCCCGAGCATCGGCTATTCAACGGGCTGGGCGAGCGGGACGAGTTAGCGCGGGCGATTGCTACCGGCTATGCAGTCAAAGCAGTTTTGAGCGTATGGCGCAGCATAATGCCCCGCAAGTATTACGAGAAGATGTGTCGTCCTTATTGCTAGATGCATTGCAATGGGGCGCTACGCCCGCATCATTGGGCATGTTAACCCAGCCAAGCGGCGCGCAGTTAAAGGTGGCTAATAATAACTTAACCGCCATTAATGCTCTTAACGACGAAGGCCTTAGCACAAACCAAATAATAACCCCTTATGGGCGTACACTTTCTGGCATACCCTGCCATCCGAATTTGGCGAATCTATTAATACGATGCGCGCAAGGGGTCGAAGGACTAGAGCCTGCTATGCAGCGCGAACTCAAATGTGCTGCGCCTTTTGTGGTGGCATTAGCAGAAAACCTTGGTGGGCAGTTCGAGCAAACCTATGTTATCGATGCGCTGTTGAACCTGGATGGTCAAACGCGCAAGCAGCTTCATCAGCAAGCATCTAGATATGCAAAATATGTTGGTTTAAATGCGAACGAATTGGACATGCACGGATTAGAAGAAGAGGCGTTGGCGCTATGTATTGCTATTGCCTTTCCTGAGCGGGTGGCGTTTTGTCGGGGTCTAGCTTCTGATAAGACAAATGGAAGGCAAAAAGGACAAGGGGCTATGCAGGGGAATATGCAAGGAAAGTCCCAGCAATGCGGATACAAGCTCGCCAGTGGAAAAGGCGGCGAATTAGAGCTGCATTCCCCGCCTCAGTGGTTGGCAGTATTACATGGCCAGCAAACCGGAAATACGGTGAAGTTCAGGTTAGCTCAGCCGATTAACGAGGCTGGGCTTCGCGCCGTATTCCAGGATGAGTTTACTCACAAAAAACAAGTACGTTTTAATGTGACAAAGAAGGTCATGGAAGCACGTATTATTACTGGTTTTCATGCCATCGACTTAGCCAGTGAACCCGTATCAGGTCAAGAGAAGCAACAAGATAATCGCTTCTGGAAAAAACAGACTGCTCATGCTTGGTTCGAATATTTAGAGAACATTCCAGTAAGTGAGTGGCCACTAACTGAGGGGGACTGGCAATGGTGGAATCGGCTTAAACTTGCGGCATCGTTGAATTTACCTCAACCGCAGGCGTTCGACAAACCAGGCCCTTGGCCACAGTCTTTACCAGCATTAATGCACAGCGCAAAAGAGACATTAATTGAGCCCTTAAGCCGATGTGAATCTTTGGCGAAACTACAAAAGTTACCTTGGAAAAATACGCTAAATAATGCACTTAGTTGGCCGCAGCAAGATGCTCTTGCTTCATTATTGCCTACTCATTTGTCGATACCCACAGGGCGTGATGCCGCACTTGAGTATCGCGATAACGGTGATGTGGTGTTAGCGGTTAGGATGCAAGAGATGTATAGCCAAACTGCCCCACTTACGGTGGCGGGTGGCAAAATACATATCGTGTATGAGTTACTCTCGCCAGCAGGTCGGCCATTGCAAACCACCAAAGATTTAGCAGGGTTTTGGACAGGCAGTTATTTAGCAATTCAAAAAGAAATGAAAGGGCGTTACCCGAAGCATTTTTGGCCAGATGAACCGGCTACCGCTAAACCCACTGCCAGAACAAAGAAGGCAATGGGTTAACGGGGCAAGTAAAGTCTTTTAAAAGCAGCTAGGCGCTCTTATCAACCAAGTTCAACGACTGCATCACGTTTAAACCTGGAAAACCATCAGCAATCATGTCGTTTGCTATTTGATAGTTGCGAATACCTTCGCGGGTAGCAGGGCCAATTATTCCATCGGGGGTGCCTACATCGAAGCCACGGTCGTTCAACTTTTTCTGTAGGCCAATAATATCGTTTCGGCTGTAAGCTGGTAAATCCGGAAGGGGAGCAATAATACCTGATGCGCCTGAAATTCTATCGGCTAATACGCCTACCGCAATGGCGTAAAACTCTGAATTATTCCAACGCATGATCACGCGAAAGTTTTGGTAACCCACAAACGCGGGACCGGCATGACCAGCAGGAACCACCACATACGCTTTCGTGTCGTCCTCGCCCAACGGGCTTGCATCGGCTTGTTTCACGCCGAGTTCATTCCACTGGGCTAGAGTACGGCGGTTTTTATACCCAGAGAGTTGATAATCAAAATTTTCTGGAAGCTGCACTTCCCGGCCCCAACGAAAGCCTCGTTGCCAGCCTAAACTCGCAAGAAAGTTGGCCGCAGAGGTTAGCGCATCTTCTTCACTATTCCATAAGTTGATTTGACCGTCATTGTCGCCATCTACCGCGTAATGGGTATAAGCCGACGGCATAAATTGGGTATGACCCATAGCGCCAGCCCAAGAACCTACCATTTCCTCACGGGTGAGTGACTCACGCTCAAATAATTTCACTGCTACCAAAAGCTCTTGGGTAAAGTATTTGCTTCTTCGGGGATCGCAAGCAAGCGTGGCTAACGAATCAAGAACAGGCATTTTGCCTTTGTAATTACCAAAGTTAGTTTCAAGCCCCCAGAAGGCCAGCAAGTAGTGCGGCGGCACACCGTACTTGTCACTTAATTTGTGCAGCAAGTCCTTATGCTTCTCGTACATTTCCTGGCCCTTGTTCGTGCGCCAATCGGTTACACGTTTACTAAAGTAGCCTGGAAAGGTTTGAACGAATTCTGGTTGGCTTCTATCAAGCTCAATAACACGTGCTTGGTATGCTAATGTGGGGAAAATGGCATCGACAGTGTCTTGACTGACACCTTGCTCAAGTGCTTTGTTAGCAAGTTGAGAGGTACACATGGAAAACGCCTCATCGGCCATTGCAGAAGCGGTGCACAGCCCTGACAGCAGTGCCGACATCATTGATACTGCAGTAACCCACTGCTTCCCTTTACCCTTAAAACCCATAGTTCAATTCCTGTATTGCGAGCACACATGCTATCTCAATGTGACTGTAAAACGCGAGTATAATTCAATGATGCGCTAAGGTTTATGGCAGATGATACGTAACAATATGTAAACCTACCTTGTGGCGTTATGCCGTTGGCGCTTGTTTTAAAATCCCAATGATTTCGCCATCATTGTTTAATTCAGCAAGCTCGATTAAATACCCTTTTTGAAGTTCATCTAACGAACGACCCTCTAATAGCTCTTTCACTCGGGCCGTCTCTCCCGCCACGATAGCCGATTGTAACCCTTCCATATTGGCAATAGAACTCGCCCTATTTTCAGATGTCATAATTGCTCCTTGAGTGTATGTATTCAACATTACTACGGGTGGCGTCATTGAAACGATTGATTTTAACGTGGTGCTATTTTTGTAGTTGTTGCCGAGAAGGAGCAGTGGTAGTGTTCGCTAACTTCAGAGTGTGCAGCACGCAGTTGTTTATATGCGGCTACAAAATTCTTCAGCATTCGCTGGAAATTGTGTTCAGAAAGCTGCACAATTTTTTCAGCTTCATATCATGGCATTCTCAGTGGCAAAAAAAGTGGCAAAAAAACAAACTAAAGCGGCATCCAAACCTAACTCTTTTTCAATAATGAAGCTCTTCTTACGCTTATTTCTGATAGGCGTAGTGGTACTTGGCGCCTACGCCTTTTACTTAGATGCGCAAATTAAACATGAATTTTCAGGTAATAAATGGGAAGTTCCTGCACAGATTTTTGCCCGCCCCTTAGAACTCAGTAAAGGGCAGGAAATTACTCCCACCGAAGTGATTGATGAATTAACCTTGTTGGGATATCGCAAAGTTAATGAGGCAGATGGTAGCGGCGAGTACAGTTATCGAAATGGCATTTTAAATATTCAGCGCCGCGCGTTTCATTTTCCTGAAGGGGCAGAAGGGCTTCGTCATTTAGAGATAACTTGGCAAGGCAGTCGGATTAGTCTGATTCAAGACAGAACGCAAACTCGCCCATTTGGCACTGTAAAACTTGAGCCATGGTTGGTTACGCGCATGGTCAGCGGTAGTCAGGAAGACAGAATGTTGGTCACACTGGATACTATTCCCGATATGCTGCCAAAAGCGCTAACTTTGGTTGAAGATCGCAATTTTTATAATCACCACGGTGTAGCTCCTTTATCTATATTACGGGCGCTATTAGCAAATATTGCGGCGGGCAGAACCGTACAAGGTGGTAGCACGCTTACCCAGCAATTAGTCAAAAATATGTTTCTAACCCGTGAACGCTCGATTGTGCGTAAAGCGAAAGAAGCCATTATGGCGGTGATCATAGACGCCAGGTATTCCAAGTCGGAAATCATTCAAGCCTATTTAAATGAAGTCTTCTTAGGGCAAAATGGTGACATGGCGGTGCACGGTTTCGGGCTGGCTAGTTATTTCTACTTCGACCGCCCAGCGAATGAACTGAGCACAACTGAAATAGCAACGCTTGTGGCTATTATCAAAGGCCCTTCTTATTACAATCCACGTAAACACCCCGAGCGCGTCAAAGAGCGCCGAGACTTGGTGTTGCGTATGTTATTTGACGAAAATGAAATCGACCGCAGCCAATATGAGCGGGCGATTAATATGCCGTTAGGTTTGGCCAGTGGCGCTAGTTTGGCCAGCGGCAAACATCCTGCTTTTATGGAGCAGGTAAGACGAGAGCTTGCAGATATTCTAGCCGACTCAAGCTTGCGTGACTCCGGTGTAAAAGTGTTTACCACGTTAGATATCGTGGCTCAGCGCCGGGCAGAAAAAGCCCTCTCTGGCACGATTGCAAGTTTACAAACGAACAGAAAAAATCCCCTTCAAGGCGCGATGGTTGTGACCGACAGTGCTAAAGGCGAAGTGCGGGCCATTGTTGGCGGTAAAGATTACTCATTTAAAGGGTTTAACCGAGCGTTAGGAGCGAAGCGTCCAATCGGTTCATTAATTAAACCTGCGGTGTATTTATCAGCCCTTGAAGATCCCACTCAGTTTAATTTAGCCACGCCACTGGAAGATGAGCCTATTACGCTAGAAAGCCGTAATGGACAGCAATGGTCACCATTAAATTACGATAAAGAATTCAGAGGGCAAGTGCCGCTTATTCAAGGATTAGTTGAATCTTTGAATGTGCCTACCGTTAATTTAGGCATGCAAGTGGGGCTTGATGTTATTGCTGACACGATTGCACGACTAGGCGTTACTTCTCAGGTCAATTTGGTGCCTTCTCTTACTTTAGGGGCGGTAGAGTTAACGCCGTTTGTTACCAACCAAATGTACCAAACATTATCGAACGGCGGGCGCTATGTGCCTTTGCATACGGTAAGTTCAGTCGTAACTGCCGACAATGCACTGTTATGGAAAAAGGCTGAATTTTATGCGCAGCGAACCGACGAAGCTGCAACTTACCTGCTGAATTACGCGTTGTATAAAGTCACGGTAGAAGGGACGGCAAAACAAGTAGGCGCGAACTTTGGTAACGTGAATATGGCAGGTAAAACCGGTACTACAGATGATTACCGAGATAGTTGGTTCAGCGGCTTTGACCGCAACAATGTTGTTACTGTGTGGGTAGGCAATGATGATAACTTGCCTGTAAATTTAACCGGTGCCAGCGGTGCCTTACCGGTTTTTATTAATTATATGAAGTCTCAGTCGCCTAAATCGTTATCTCGCCGCTTTCCAGATGGTCTGGGTATTGCGCACTTTGACGCGAAGACCGGTGCGGTGGTGATTGCCGGGTGTGCAGGAAGCATGAGTGTACCCGCTATTCTTGATGTATTGCCGCCGGCACAACAAGATTGTTCTGGCAATGCGGTGAGGCCTGATGGAGAAAAAGAGAGCGAAAAGAAAAGCTGGTGGGAAAGAATATTTGGATAAAAAAACAGGTAGGCAGTAAAAAGCATCCAACTCAATATGCTTTTTATTGCCTCCTGAAAAAGCCCCAGGGAGTAGGCTAAACTTTAAAAGTAGTACTAAAACTGGTCTAACATATATCGCGCTGTTGAAAACACTACAGCGCTAAGTGCAAATGCTGCTACGGGTGCCAAGACCAACATAAATAATGCGCTAGCGGTTAGCATACCTGCCTCCTTACGCGTCGTTATCGTTTTGAAACTCATCACTTTTCATTGGCGTAATCGTAATATCTGCAATTAAAGTGCTTGCTTCTGCCGCGTTCGGTTCAAAAGTATGGCTGGCCGTTAACACGTCGTACGTAATGCCTGTTGTCATATCTTGCTTTACATCTGCCATCGCACTGGCCACTAAATAATCGGTCTGCGAGGTTAGGTTACTTGTTGGTTCATCCGCCATTGCAGTGGTGGCTGTAAATGCAGTACTTAGAATCAGCGCAGTAAGTAATTTTTTGTTGGTAAACATGGGTCATCTCCTATGAGTAAAAGTGAGTCACTGCACTAAATCGGACTGCTTGGCAGTTATTTATTAAGTCGTTATCAATTAACAATTAGTTTATAGCGAGGGATGTGCCATCTTTTTATAATTAGTTAAGTTAATGATTAATATGGTATTTTATTTTTATTGTTTTTAAGGTAGGTTTTCGTAATTAACGAATTAACTAATATTTAGTTAGTTTGTAGATGTGTTTTGGTCAAAATAACTAACGCTCGTCATTGTGGGAAGTGAAAATTAAAGTGTGGCGCAGAAAACCAGAGAATATTTGTAAGGTAAGAAGATAAATATTTGGCTCAGTTATCTAAAGTATTAGACTTAATTAAAAGTGACTATCTAACAAACGTTTTAAGTCGTGCGATGACGTGCAAAGGGCCAACAACACGGAAGAAATAAGAGAGTATATAATTGTGGATATAGAAATTTCTTGGGGTGGCTATTATGCAAGTATCTCCGATGATAATGGTGAGATAACCTTGTTTCGGCTACTAGATTTCAATAGGGATGATTACCATATCGCAATTTATCAGGAGAAATTCCAGTCTATCCCGATGCTGAATGAAGTTGAAGGTTTGTCACCATTTATTGGCCACGCTCCATTTGATAGTAGATCACTACTGAACAACAAAAAAGTTCTCTTAATTGGAAGTCATCAATTATCGAAATCAGATCTGGCTGGGTACATGATCTACCTAGAGAATTTTGACGTTCCTAGTGAAGATTTAGAATTTTTAACCCAGTCGATTCTGGAGTACAGCAAGGAGCCTCCTCTTCAGTTATGGCTAACTTTGGTTGGAGAAGAACTTCAAATTAGCAAAATTGAATAGCAGTGTGAAATTGCCTAACTAGTTAACCAAAATGACGCAAAACGTTCGGCGTGAGGTTTTTAGTCGCTATTTATAGCCAAGTATTAGCGGGCCCATTGTTGAGGCGTTGGTATGACTCTCTTTCTCAGCGATAAAACGCGTAGGCTAGCTTTCACATGGAGTCATTGCGCATAGAAGAGTGTTGGAAAGTACTAGGAAAGTGATAGAAAGCGTTAAAGGGGCAATAAAGTTGCCCCTTAATATTTACTATTTGCGTAGGCGACTGATAATAGTTGCGACTACAGCCAAAATCGCGCCAGCGACTAAACCCGCAAGACCATCGGCAGCAATCGCCATTACGGTAGTTATAGATGGCGCGAGTTCGCTGAACCACACTGCGGCGTGATGCAGAAAACTAATGTTGTGAGTAAGAATACCGCCGCCCACCAAAAACATGGCAATGGTGCCAACTATTGCAAGGGTTTTCATTAAAATGGGCGCGGCAATTAACAGTGCCCGACCAAAGAAGCGTTGTAGGGTGTTCATGGTACCCGTGAGTGATTTACGCAGTAAATACAGCCCTACATCATCCATTTTGACAATACCAGCAACCAGCCCGTAAACCCCTACCGTAATAGCAATGCTTAGGGCCACCAATACGCCTACCTGGGTGGTAAAAGTCGCATCTGTTACGCTACCTAGTGCAATCACAATAATTTCCGCTGAAAGAATGAAGTCGGTACGAATAGCGCCTTTAATTTTCTCTTTTTCAAACGCGACCATATCCACTTTTTCATCAGCAAGGGCATTTATTCTCGCTTCACGTTCTGCTGACTCATCATCATGAGGTAAGTATTTGTGGAGCAACTTTTCGGCCCCTTCAAAGCACAAATAAAGCCCGCCTAGTACAAGAAGTACCGTGATTAACGAGGGCACAAAAGCGCTAATAAGGAGGGCGGCAGGGACCAAGATAACTTTATTTAGCAATGAGCCTTTCGCTACTGCCCAAACAACGGGTAATTCTCTATCAGCTTTCACCCCTTGCACTTGGTTAGCGTTAAGCGCCAAATCATCACCCAGTACTCCAGCAGTTTTCTTTGCTGCCACTTTCGACATAACAGCAATGTCATCCATCAATGTTGCGATATCATCGAGAAGGGCTAATAAGTTCGCAGCGGCCACATCACATTCCTTTAAAAAACTAAAAATGCAGCATACGTTGCACTGTCATAGGTTGGCAATGTTAAGGTATAAAAAGTAATAGCTAATTTTTAATATATTGAGTTTTTGTGCCCCAATTACGTTTAACAGGGGGTGGTTAATTTAAAGCAACTATGCATACCTGTGAGGTAACGTGAAGCCGTCATTATCTATTCGTTCGTATACCCGCACTATGTGCATGCATGCTCATGACTATTACCAGTTAGTGTTACCACTTAACGGACATATCGATATAACGCTTGATCATTTTAGTGGCAGTGTAGGAGTAGGAGAGGGTATTTGTATCGCGCCTGGGTTCATTCATGGCTTTACTGCTGATGAGCTGGCGAAATTCATTGTAGCGGACTTGCAATCGGTGCCGGGCAATATTGCTGGCGGCATTTTATTTGCAGAAGGCTCTTTACCCGCTAAAGGCGCTCCCATTTTTCGAATAAGCACACCCATGCAGGCGTTTTTAGCGTACGTTGAAGTGCAATTAACACATCACATAACTTATGATGAAAATGATGCCATGCTAGGTTTGTTCTCGGCACTTTTAGCTCAACAGCAACGCGGTGTTGCCACCGATAAACGTATTGCTCCAGTGCTTTCTTGCATTCACCAAGATGTCGCCTATCCACACACTATCACGTCGCTTGCTAACATTGCCTGTGTGGGCGCAACACAATTTAAAAAGCGCTTTATAGCCGCTACTGGGGTGGGGCTAAGGGAATACCTTATTAATGTGCGCATGGAGAAAGCGCGGGCCTTACTAAGCAACACAGATATGCCTATTATTGCGGTGGCTGCAAGCGTGGGGTATGACGATGTGTCTGCGTTTACCCGTCGGTTTAAACAGCATCTGGGCATGCCGCCCTCACACTTTAAACGTCGATAGCCAAGAAGGTAACTATGATCAGTCCCTTTTATTAGCTAAGTATTTATTCGAGTAGTATTTGCCCGCAAAATATTTGAAAGCGTAGTATTCATTAACGCAGCAAAGTTTAACTGAAAATCAGGCTTTTAAATCAACCACACCGCCTTTTCTGCACAGATAGAATATACAATTACGGTTATGCTTAGGCTTCTTAACTTTTAACAATAGGCAAGTAATGGCAACGTTTATAGGGCTTGTGGCCATCATTTCGTGGGGCGTATTAGCTGTATTGGGTGTTTACGCATCGTCAGTGCCGCCTTTCCAGTTACTTTTCATCTGCTTTTCAGTTTCTGCTTTATTGCTTTTTATAAAGCGACTAATCAAGCGAGAATCTTTATACAAATTGCCTAAATTAACACTTACCCAATGGATAGTGGCTACCTGTGGTCTATTTGGATTTCACTTTTGTTATTTCCTTGCCCTTCGCTACGCACCGCCCATCGAAGCAAGCCTTATTGCCTACCTTTGGCCACTGCTGCTCGGTATTGCTGTGGCTAATGCGCATCAACGGGCGTTTGCCGTGATAGGGGGGGCACTAGGGTTTGTTGGTTGCGGAATTTTAGTCACAGGGGGTGAAAGCATTCACTTTAACAGCGAATATACACTAGGCTATGGGCTGGCATTTATTTGCGCCTTAATTTGGTCGGGTTATTCGTGGTTTATGGCTGGCACTAAAAGCGATGTTGAAGACATTGGCTGGATATCGATTGCAGTAGCAATATTGGCGCTGGGTTCCCATTTAACCCTTGAGTCAGGCCATTGGGACCTTTCATTTACCGTCTGGGTAAGTGCCATATTATTAGGTTTGGGGCCTGTAGGCGGCGCGTTTTACCTATGGGATATTGGGCTTAAATTTGGTAATCGCCAGTTGTTAGCAAGCCTAAGCTTTGCCACACCAGTCATTTCCAGTATTGCACTATTTCTATTTGGAATAAGTACACTGTCTGGCGCAATTACAATGGCAATTGCACTTATTATGCTGGGCGCGGTAATTAGCAATGCTGTACCTGCGCTAATTATAAAACGTCGACATCGGCGAGTGGCAAGCGCGCAGTAGCGTAGTTTTTTGATTCGTTATTTCGATGGCTTTTTAGCGACGCGTTCATCGATGAAACGCTCATAATCGCTGCCCTTGCTGCACTCAAGCGTACCGCCCGTAATACCACTTAAAATAGTAAGGGTTTTATTTGTTGTACCAGAGCAGTTTACTTTTTTCACTGGTCTTGCATCAAAGCTTTTATCCTCTTCGCCTTTTCTGGTATCAACAAGGTCAGGGCTTTGTATTTTTTGTCTATGGGCTTTGGCAGCTCGCAAACCTTCTTCAGCTACCACTTCCTGCTCTCGTTGATTGAAAAATTGGGCGGCACCTGCCCGAGGAGATAAATTTAAGCTACCAGCTTTTTGGTTCCTAACTGCGGCATCATTGTTGGTCGCATTGCTATCAATAGTCATCTTTTCTGGTAATTGAGTTTCTTGTACTGGATTTTCCTCCACTGAAGGACTCGATGTGCGTGGGGTTGCAATCGGCTTGTCTATTCTGGAAGTGTCTTTTGCAGAAGCGTCATTTTCAGGGGGGGGAGTAACGTCTACCTTCGGCTCAGCTTCTACCTGGTCAGCTGGGCTGATAACAGGCTGCTTTACGCTAACGGGCGGGAAATACAAGGTTGCACTAATGGGAGCAGGTTTTTGTACAGGTGTTACGCCGCTTTCAAATGTTGTGGAGAAAATGACTATTGCTAACCCAATCAGGTGTAAAAGGGTTGAGATAAGTAAGCCTTTTGCGAGTTTTCTCTTATTGCTTGCACGAAAAAACTGCGCACGTTCAGGCGCATAGTTGAGCTCTATGGAAGGGGTGATATTTGTCATACCTATTAACTGACCTGCTTCGTGACTAATTAGTTCCATCCTAATTTCATCGCTAATTTCAGTTATTTTACCTCACCACGCTCCAAAAATGGGCATTGATGGCGCAATGCACCAATATTGTGCGTTAAATGTAAATAAAATGCACATCATTTTAGTTAACTTATTGTTTTTGTTTGCTAAATATTTGTGGCACATCTCTTGGTTTACTTCCCTGTACAAGACACGAAATGTGCAAAACAACCATTAAAAAACTGGAGCAACTCATGAAACTAGTCACAGCTATCATCAAGCCGTTCAAGCTAGATGATGTTCGTGAAGCCATTTCAGAAATCGGAATTGACGGTCTAACCGTTACCGAAGTGAAAGGTTTCGGACGTCAAAAAGGACACACTGAACTTTACCGCGGAGCGGAATATCAAGTGGATTTCTTACCTAAAGTCAAACTGGAAATTGCAGTTCAGGACGATCAGGTAGATCGCTTGGTAGAAGCCATCGTTGGCGCAGCCAAGACGGGCAAGATTGGTGACGGTAAGGTATTTGTTTACGACCTTGAACAAGCCGTACGTATTCGAACTGGCGAGTCAGACACAGACGCGTTGTAAGCCAAAACGATTAATTTGCGGAGAAAAGCATAATGGAAATTACATTTGAACTCGGGTATGCACTTGATACCTTTTACTTCTTAATCTGCGGTGCACTAGTTATGTGGATGGCGGCAGGTTTCGCCATGCTAGAAGCTGGTTTAGTACGCGCTAAAAACACGACAGAAATTCTAACTAAAAATATCGCGTTATTTGCCATTGCTAGCACCATGTATATGATTTGCGGCTACGGCATCATGTATGGCGGCGGCGAGTGGAGCCCGTTCCTAGGTGGAATTATGGGTGACGGCGCAACAGGTGTTGCTGAAGATGCAGCAACGTATGCACCTTCTGCTGACTTCTTTTTCCAAGTAGTATTCGTTGCAACGGCAATGTCTATTGTTTCGGGTGCAGTGGCTGAGCGTATGAAGCTTTGGGCTTTCTTAGCATTCGCTGTTGTAATGACTGGTTTCATCTATCCGATGGAAGGTGCTTGGACGTGGGGCGGTGAAGCTGTATTTGGCATGTACACCCTTGGTGACCTTGGTTTCTCTGACTTTGCAGGTTCTGGTATTGTTCATATGGCAGGTGCTGCTGCAGCGCTAGCTGGTGTCCTGGTACTCGGTGCTCGTAAAGGCAAATATACTGCTGATGGTAAAGTTAACGCTATTCCAGGTGCTAACCTTCCACTTGCTACGCTAGGTACATTCATTTTATGGATGGGGTGGTTTGGCTTTAACGGTGGTTCAGTACTTGCTACTGCTACAGTTGAAAGTGCAAACGCGGTTGCGATTGTATTTATGAATACTAACGCCGCAGCAGCTGGTGGTTGTATTGCAGCGCTTATCTTAGCACGCATTATGTTCGGCAAAGCTGACCTAACTATGGCCCTTAACGGTGCACTAGCTGGTTTGGTAGCAATTACCGCTGAGCCTTCAACGCCTACTCCGCTTCAAGCAACCTTATTCGGTGGCCTTGGTGGTATCTTAGTAGTACTAAGCATTGTAGCGTTAGATAAACTTAAAATTGATGATCCAGTAGGTGCGATCTCTGTTCACGGTGTGGTTGGTTTACTTGGTCTTATCCTTGTTCCATTCACTAACGACGGTTCAAGCATTGTGGGTCAGTTAATTGGTGCTGCTACCATCTTTGTTTGGGTGTTTGTAGTAAGCCTAGTTGTTTGGTTAGCGATTAAAGCCGTTATTGGTGTTCGTGTAACTGAAGAAGAAGAATTCGACGGTGTTGATATGAGTGAATGTGGTCTGGAAGCTTATCCTGACTTCACCAACGGCCGTACGTAAGGAAGTCTGAACAGGCAAAATTACTTATAATAACGATAATGCCTGTATCACCAATCTTAAGCCCCGCATCTGCGGGGCTTTTTTCGTTTTTCATAAAGTTAAAAATAACGCTAAACTATTGATAATTTACTTAGTTAGCAATAATGCTACATTAGGTTTGTTCTCTTATTAGGAAAGTAAATCATGCTGTTGCGATGTTTGTTACTACTGTGTGTCAGTCAAATGGCTTATGGGTACGATAGGGTTACCGGCGCGCCGTTTGCGAGTCGTTCAGAAGTTATTGCTCAACATGGTATGGCTGCGACAAGCCAGCCTCTTGCTACCCAAGTGGCTCTTGATATTCTTAAACGCGGTGGAAGTGCCGTAGATGCCGCCATTGCTGCTAACGCTATGCTGGGGCTTGTTGAGCCCACAGGAGCGGGGGTAGGTGGCGATCTATTCGCAATGGTGTGGGATGCAAAGGAAAACAAGCTAGTTGGGTTAAATGCATCGGGCCGCTCTCCAAAGCTGCTGACCAAACAAGTGTTTAACGATAGAGGTTTAGCGCAAATACCTAAATTTGGCCCACTGCCAGTGTCTGTGCCTGGGGCAGTAGATGGCTGGTTTATGCTACATGAAAAGTTTGGCAAGTTACCTATGACGGCTTTGCTCACGCCGGCCATTGAATATGCTAAAAATGGTTTTCCTGTTTCTGAATTGGTTGCTTATTACTTAGCAATGAACAACGAAAGAATAGGTCATTACGATGGGTTTGCAGAAACGTTTCTTATTAATGGGAAAGTCCCCAAAAAAGGGGATGTTTTTAAGAATCCTGGCCTCGCGGTAACCTACGAAAAAATGGCAACCGGCGGGCGAGATGCTTTTTATAAGGGTGACATTGCGCAAAATATTGACGCCTATATGAAATCGCAAGGTGGCTACCTTTCTTATGCTGATTTAGCGTCGCATACGTCAGAATGGGTAGAGCCGGTATCAGCAAATTATCGCGGCTACGATGTATGGGAGCTTCCCCCTAATGGGCAGGGTATTGCGGCATTACAAATACTCAATATATTAGAGCGCTATGACATCGAAGGCATGGGCTTTAATTCTGCCGAGTATATTCATACCTTTGTGGAAGCGAAAAAGTTAGCATTTGAAGATCGCGCAAAGTTTTATGCTGATCCCGCATTTAACGACATTCCAGTTGAGTGGTTAATTTCCAAAGATTACGCCACTGAACGTCAGCAGCTTATTAACGGCGATAAAGCCGCAGAACGTGTAGACGCAGGTATTTACGATGGTGATACAGTTTATTTAACGGTGGCCGATAAAGACGGTAACATGGTATCGCTAATTCAAAGTAACTATCGCGGTATGGGATCAGGGATGACACCCCCAGGGCTTGGTTTTGTGCTGCAAAATCGTGGGGAGATGTTTACCTTAGAAGAAGGTCATTTCAACGAGCTTAAGCCTGAAAAACGCCCATTTCACACCATTATCCCTGCATTTGTTACTCGTAATGGTGCGCCGTTTTTAAGCTTTGGTGTAATGGGCGGAGGTACTCAACCTCAAATGCATGCGCAAATTATTGTGAACATGCTCGATTTTGGTATGAATTTGCAAGAAGCGGGTGATGCTCCGCGTATTTTGCACAGCGGCTCTAGTTCGCCAACAGGCAAGTTAATGCTTGATGGCGGTTATATCAGTCTTGAATCAGGATTTGATGAGACAGTACAGCGAGAGTTAATGGAGCGAGGTCACACATTGCGTCGCGTTGTTGGTGCTTTTGGGGGCTATCAGGCAATTATGTGGGATGATAAGCGCAACGTTTACTTTGGGGCTTCTGAAAGCCGAAAAGATGGACAAGCTGCGGGTTATTAATACACACTCGTATCATTGTTCGCCATGGTTAAATAACAATAAGAGTGCCCATGACACAACCACAAAAAGGGATTTGCGCAGAACCTAATTTACATGCGCAATATTTACTGCTTAACGTTATTGATGACGATAGTGAGGCGGTAAGGGCGAAGCTTGCCCGCGTGTTAGATATATTCGAACACTTTGAGTCTGAGCATTACGAAGCTATGGTGACCGGTGTTGTGGCTATTGGAACTGGCTATTGGACTGAAGTGTACCCAGGCTTAATTCCAGTAGAACTGATGCCTTTCCCTGATATGCAATGTGAAGATAGAAGTGCGCCTACAATGCCCTGTGATTTGTTTATTCAAATTAGGGCTGACCGTTTAGATATTTGCCATGCTATTGGCATTGAGGTCATGGATTTACTTCGATTACACGTAGAAATGGTAGAACAAATTCGTGGTTTTCGTTACCTTGATGGTCGCGATCTTACCGGGTACTTGTATGCAGCAGACAACCCTCGAGGAATGAAACGCAGAGAGGTTGCCATCATAAATGAAAACGATCCTGATTTTATCGGTGGAAGTTATCTACACGTACAGCGCTACAAACATGACTTGCGCCGTTGGCACAGCCTCTCATCACGGCAGCAAGAACAAGTGATGGGAACCACTCAGCAGCATAACTTAGTGAGTGCAGAACAATCTGAATCTTCTCATAGTGTTCGCGCCAACATAATTACCACTGAAAGTGGTAAAGCAGGGCTGATTAAACAAGGTATGCCGTATGGCGATATGGTGTCGCAAGGTTTACTGTTCGTGAGTTGCTCGGCCAGTGCTAGGCCCTTTAAAGCCATGCTACATAGTCAAATATACGGCAATGGTGATGGAGATTATGACCGCTGGTTAGATTTCACCAACGCGGAAACTGGCGCTGCCTTTTTTGCGCCATCCGTTACTTTTATTCGCGAGCAGGCGAAAAAGATAGAATCTGAATAACGTCGGTGAGGCTATACTGAATAGTTAAGGCGCCATCCCAGTCATCTGGCAGCAGCATGTTTTGATATATAAGACACCCATCGATGTGATGCTTCGCGTAACGCCATCCCAACGTCAATCGCTTTATCTTGTGAGGTTAACATCAGGGTGATCAAATACCACCACCATGGCATAACCAAGCTCAATGTGGCCTGAACCGGTTTTAGTAATATGGTCAATAAACTGTTGGCGGACGAACTTTTGAACGGCTTGAGATAACTTAACGCTTCATTATCAATGTGTTGATTGTGCGGGTCGTCAGAGGGGTAAGATTTTGACTTGGCGTTAAGTCGTTGCCGATAGGCAAGTCTGTGCTGACGACACCTCACCAGCACAGCGGTAACGACAACACGGTAGGCAAAAAACTAAACACTTAGTAGTAACCAATCCGTTGTCGACAAAATTACCTATACATTGATGTTATTTGAGCGTTGCAAACACCTTGTCAGCCGCTTCTAATGTTTTAGCAATGATGTCTTTATCATGCGCTTTCGATACAAATCCAGCTTCGTATGAGGCCGGTGCCAGGTAAACACCTTGCTCCAGCATGCCGTGATAAAACTTATTAAACTGCTCAGTATTGCAGTTAATCGCCTGCTGATAATTCGTAACGCGCTCAATGTCTGTAAAGAATATGCCAAACATACTACCGGCAACATTAGTACTTAGTTTAATACCATGCTTATTGGCAAGTGCTTGCATACCATCAGCAAGTGCTTGAGTATTTTCAAAGATGCCTTCGTAAAGGCCTTCTTCTTGAATCTGCTGCATGGCCGCTAAACCTGCTGCCATCGCCACTGGGTTACCAGAAAGCGTACCGGCTTGGTAAACGGGACCTGTAGGAGCAATATGGGTTAGGATATCTCTTCTACCACCAAAACAGCCTACTGGCATTCCGCCGCCAATCACCTTTCCTAAGCAAGTTAGGTCTGGTTTTATGCCATAACGCTCTTGAGCGCCGCCCCGCGATACCCGAAAACCTGTCATCACTTCGTCAAAAATCAGAAGGCTTCCGTATTCATCACACACATCGCGAAGACCTTCTAAAAAGCCCTCGACAGGGGGAATGCAGTTCATATTGCCAGCAACTGGCTCAACAATTATACAGGCAATGTCGTTTCCGTGAGCGTTAAACACCTCTTTTACACTATCGATATTGTTATATTCGACGGTAAGCGTGTGCTCAGCCACGTTAGCGGGTACCCCTGGAGAGCTCGGCACGCCCATGGTCAATGCCCCTGACCCCGCTTTTACTAGCAACGAGTCGGCGTGTCCGTGGTAACAGCCTTCAAATTTAACGATTTTATTGCGACCCGTGTAGCCGCGAGATAAACGAATAGCGGACATGGTGGCTTCAGTGCCTGAATTTACCATGCGTACCATTTCCATTGACGGCACCAATTTACTTACCGTTTCAGCCATAATGATTTCAGCTTCGGTAGGTGCACCGAATGAAAGACCGAATTCAGAGGCATCGATGACTGCTTGACGAATTTGTGGATTATTATGACCCAATACCATGGGGCCCCACGATTGCACGTAATCGATATACTGTTTACCATCGGCGTCCCACATGTAAGGGCCATCAGCTTTGGTAATAAAACGAGGTGTTCCGCCAACGGCTTTAAAAGCGCGAACGGGTGAATTAACACCGCCAGGAATGGTTTTTTGGGCGCGGGTAAAAAGGACTTCAGATTTTTGCATGTAATTCATTGCTCTTGTTGCTGAACCATACCACTTCACGTTCATATTTAGTCAATAACTCTTCAACGCCTAACGTAAGCGCAAATAACGCCATGCGTACGAGAACGCCGTTGTCGGTTTGTCTGAATATGGCAAGGTTTGGATTTAAATTTAGGTCGTTATCTAGCTCGTTAGCCTCTATACGAGAATCTCGAGGAAGTGGATGCATAATGACAGTTTTGGACTGAAAATGGCGAGTATAAATAGAGTGGTTTAAACGGAACTTCCCACGGTATTTATTGGCTTCTTCTTGAGAAGGAAAACGCTCTTCCTGAATACGGGTTTGATAACAAATGTCGGCATCTAAACTGCCTTCAAATGTTTCAGTAATGTTGAGCTGATGCCCCGCGTTTTCAATGGCATCGATAATCGGTTGTGGCATGGCTAACTCTTTAGGCGATATTAGCGTGAAGCGCACATTTTTGAATAAGCATAAAAGGCGAGACAACGAATGTACGGTTCTACCGTAACGAAGGTCGCCAATCATTGCGATATGCAAACCATCAATACCATGGCCATGGTATTCCAATTCACGTTTAATGGTAAATAAATCGAGTAAGGCTTGAGTGGGGTGTTCATTAGCACCGTCACCACCGTTAATCACTGGAACACGACTGCCTTCTGCAAACTCGGCTACCGATCCCGCAGCAGGGTGACGCATGGCAATAATATCTGAGTAACCGCTCAGTACACGGGCGGTATCATAAAGTGATTCGCCTTTCGCTAAGGCTGAACTGGCCATGCCGGTGGTTTCACGCACTTCACCACCTAAAAGGTTAAACGCGGTGCCGAAACTGACGCGAGTCCGGGTGCTAGGTTCGAAAAATAAATTACCAAGGATGGCGCCTTCAAGCACAGTAGTGCGCTTTTGGCGTTTCGCATAAGGCTGCATAGAATCTGCAACTGAGAATACCTTCTCAATAGCCTCGCGATCGAATTGATTAACCGAAAGAATGTGGTTACCGGTAAAGTCAGACATGTATCACTCAATCATCAACGAAAACGGCTGTAGTGTATAACAAACGAGGAAATAAGTAATCCTTCGTCGCCGTCGCGATGGTGAGTTATTCGTCTTTATTTGTACAATAAGTGTTAAATAGCAGTAAGGTTTTCTCGACAGCAATTTCTACGTGAGCGCTAATTGCTTTATCAAGCATTGCCTCTTGAACACCGCACAGCAATTTGTTGTGAAAGTCACTTTGTAACAACGAGCAAAAGTCTATGGCCAACTGCACACTGTTAGCTTTCGTTAGCGCACCTTTGCCATAAAAGAAAAACACCTCAGAGAAGGCTTCTATCGATGCTCCAGGTCCAGCATCATAAAATAGTTTTGCCACATGAGGGGTGCTTTGTGCTTCGCCAATGACCAACCTGAAAACAGCAACCGCCTCAGGATCTTGTATTAACCTGATGAACTGCGTACCTACCTGCTTTAAATAATGGTTTAGCGGAAGGTTAGCACTAGTGCCTTGCATCAATTGGTTGGTGTCTAGTTGATAAGATTGGCATTTCTTCGTAATAGCGGCCTTAAACAAGGCATCTTTATTGTCGAAATGAGAGTAAACCGTTTGTTTTGATACCCCCGATGCCTTAGCAATATTATCCATTGAGGTATTAGCGAAACCATTATCGATAAATAAACACGACGCAGAATGAAGAATAAGATTATGTTTTTCTTCGCTTTTGGGGCGGCCTTGTCGTTTGTTTTTTTGTTCAGACAATGGAATCTCACTTAAAATTTAATATCAAACTAGACGGTCTAGTATTTATAATCTAGCATAGTAAAATTAGTATACCAAATATGCCTAGGCGTATGAGCCTGCAGAAGCAAGGAAATTGAAATGACAACCGAGTCTACTGAACAAGGAAAAGGGGCATCGGCAGCATTGTATGCTGCTATCGCTATCTTCGTTGTTGGATTAACGCTTCTGCTGTTTGCTGCCGGGCTTAATGGCGCGACACAAAAATTTGCCGAGCATCCACCAACTGCGGTTTCAACTACGCGAGTCACGCTACAAAGCGGCTTTGAAATGCCGGTAAAAATTTATGGATTGATCGAATCTCCCAAAGCGGCTGATGTGTCTTTTGATACCAGTGGCCAAGTCATAGCTATTTTCGCAGACGAGGGAGATACAGTTCAAAAAGGAGATGTACTCGCCAAGCTAGACAGTGACAGATTGTCTGCCCGCCTTGTTGAATTAAACGCGACGTTAGAACGTACCCGTGCAGATTTAACGTTGGCAGAGCTCAGTGAAAAACGGGTGACTGTGCTGGTAGAGAAAAAACTAGAATCGTCGCAACGTTTAGATGAAGTCAACGCTAATACGGCTGCAGCTAGTGCACAGGTTAAAGAGATTGAAGCAAGCATTGAAAGTCTAGATGTAGAACGAACTAAGACAAAATTGCTCGCGCCTTTTTCAGGCACAATCAGTGCGCGTTACTTTGATGAAGGTAGTGTTGTTGCGGCAGGTGCAGCGTTGCTCAGTCTTACCAGCGATGCTCCCTTACAAGCTCGCTTTGCGGTGCCTGCGGATATGGTCTCATTATTTCGTGTAGGTGAAGAGGTAGCCCTTAATGTTGATGCGTTAAATATTGAAGCAACGGTGAGCCAGCTTTCCCCTGTACGCAACAGACAAACCCGTACTGTTGATATCCTGGTTAATTTATCGAGTAATGCTGGCTTAAGACCGGGCGATCTTGCCACCTTGGTGGGGCAGCGTCACGGCGATAGCAACGGCAGTTGGATACCTGCAAGTGCGCTTAGCAATGGTTTACGAGGGCTATGGCGAGTATTCGTGGTGACAGAACAAGAGACGCTTACCCTTGAAAGCAGAACCGTTGAAGTTATTTATACTGACGGTGAGCGTGCCTTTGTACGCGGCGCATTAAGTGAAGGCGACCGCTTAGTATTAAGTGGTACGCATAAGCTGTCGCCAGGGCAAGCGGTTAAATTGAGCGAGGGTGATTTGAATAGCGCTGATGGAGCAACGCGATGAACCCTATGCTATTTGATACCGATAAAAAATACCCATGGTATACCTTATTCTACCGACGGCCTCACTTACTCGTTTTAAGCTTAGTGATATTACTTGTCGCAGGCATGTCTGCGCTAGGTAACTTACCGCGCTTAGAAGACCCTAGAATTGATACCCGAAATGCCCTTGTGATCACGTCGTACCCGGGGGCTTCGGCAGAAAGGGTGGAAGCCCTAGTCAGTGATGTATTAGAAGACAAGCTACGAGAAATCTTTGAAATAAAAGAAGTCAAATCTACCTCAAGAGCTGGTATTTCAGTCATTAATATTGAAACGCAGGATTGGATTGATGGCAGCAGTAACGAACAGTTATTCAGTGAAATACGAGACGCTATAGGCGAAGCATCAGTAGGTTTCCCAGAAGGCGCGGGTTCGCCTATTTTTGATGAAAAGCGAGGGGCCACTGCATTTACATTATTATTAGCATTAAAAGCGTCTCACCCTGATACCACATCACTTACCCTTACGGGTCGGTTAGCGGAAGAGCTTACCGATAGACTTCGTAATGTACATGGTACCGAGTTAGTGCGTATTTATGGCGCACCCGAAGAAGAAATTAGCGTAAGTATCTCCCCTGATAAACTCGCGGCAACCGGCCTAAACCTCGGGCAAGTAAGCAGTATTATTAGTCATGCCGATCCTAAACTTCCTGCGGGAGTGCTGGACACTGAAAGCACAAATTTACGCTTCACTGTGGCGAAAGGGTTAGACGGGGTGGCAATGGTTTCTGCTATCCCGCTGGTGAATCAAGATGGTCGTTACTTACGGGTAGAAGACATTGCAACGGTATCCCGTGGGTATGTGACGCCACGTTCTGACATCGGTGTGCTTGACGGAGAAGAAGTTATCTTCGTTGCTGCCCGTATGCAAACCTCGCTACGTGCAGATGTATGGACTCACGATGCGCTAAGCGTCGTTGATAGCTTTAATCAGGAATTTAAAGGCACGGTAACAGCTGATATCGCTTTTGAGCAAAATAAATATACCAGCAATCGCTTAGCCGAACTGTCGGGCAATCTATTAATGGGTTGTGCGGTAGTCATGTTAGTTATATTGCTCTTCATGGGGTTTAAAGCATCGTGGATAGTGGGGTTGGCGCTTCCGTTGTGTGCGTCTTTTGCGTTGTTCTCTCTTAACTTTTATAACGAACAAATTCACCAAATGTCCATCTTCGGCATGATCATCGCTATTGGACTGTTAATCGATAACGCCATTGTTATTACCGATGAAATTCGGATTAACTTACAAGACCCATCCGCCACTCGGGTTGGCGCGATGGCCAAAAGTGTTTCTCACCTTTTTGCGCCTTTGCTGGCCTCTACACTTACCACCATATTGGGCTTCATGCCTATTTTCCTGCTAAACGGCAATATTGGTGATTTTGTTGGGCCTATTGCTATAAGCGTGGTGATGGCATTGATCGGCTCGTTGTTCATATCGTTGACAGTAATAGCGGCATTGGCCGCTCGCTTTCTCCCTAAAGGTGAACAAGCTGAAAATATGGCGAATAAACATTGGTGGCAAGTGGGGTTACAAGCCCCTAAATTAAGCCAAGCGTTTCGCGAACACTTAGCCGGGTGGATTGCTCGGCCCCTTTTAGTCTTGCCCCTAGTTCTTGTGTTTTGTATCTCTGGTTTTGTACTCTCAGGCACGTTGGCTAACGTATTTTTCCCCAGCGCCGATAGAGATCAGTTCGAAGTTTATATGTGGACAAAAGAGGGCAGTAGCATAGGCAACACACTCGCTTACACCCACAAAGTTGACAGTGTTATTCGCGAAAGCGAAGGGGTGAAGCAGGTAACATGGTTGGTAGGAGGTTCTGCCCCTTCAGTGTATTACAACCAAATCATGACGCGCGATAATTTACCCAACTTTTCTAATGCAGTAGTTACGACAAATACGGTAGAAGAGGCGGCCACACTAATTAGTCGTTTGCAACATCATCTTGATGATACCTTCCCTGAAGTTCAAATTGTGGTGCGCGCATTTGGACAAGGTCCGCCTATTGCTGCGCCGGTAGAAGTAGAAATATTTGGGCCCGATTTAGACATATTGAATGAATTAGGACAGCAAGTTCGATTTTTAATGTCAGATGTCCCTGGTATTTCCCAATCAACAGCCAGTATCACCATGGGTGAACCAGAACTTAATGTTGATGCCTCAAGCGATACATTATCTTACCTTGGCCTGAGCCTTTCCGACTTAGCTAGTCAGATGCAAATTAACTTCTCAGGGCTTGCTGGTGGTTCGGTTTTGGAAAGCACAGAAGAAATTCCTGTGCGGGTTAGATTGTCAAATAGCTTCCGACAAGATGTGGCGGGTATTAATTCCATGCCCATTCCGGTGGCTGCGGACAGTTCGGTAAATAGCGCTATAAACTGGTCGTCGTTAGGTGCAGTGGCTTCGTTAACACTAGCACCGTCTATCAGCAGCATTACTCGACAAGATGGGGAACGGGTCAATCGTATTCAGGCTTACCTTTTGCCGAATGTCCCCGCTGTTGATGCCAGTAATACGCTAAGGCAGAAGCTAAATGAAAACTTAGCGTTGCCAGAAGGGTATCGTATTCATATTGCAGGTGACGCAGATGAACAGCAGCGAGCAATGGGGCAGCTAGGGACTTACGCGCCGGTGCTCCTTGTACTCATGCTAACTACTTTAATTCTAACCTTTACCAGTTTGCGTATGGCTGGTGTGATTGTATTGGTAGCGATACTGTCAGTAGGGCTCGGTATGTTTAGTTTATGGTTGTCGGGCTTACCGATAGGCTTTAACCCCTTGTTAGGATCGGCAGGGTTAATCGGGGTTGCGATAAATGGCTCCATCGTGGTTATTGCGGCGATAAATGCAAACGCGCAGGCTAAACACGGGAATATCGCTGCTATCGTGCAAGAAACCATGGGCTGTAGTCGACACATTCTTTCCACAACCTTTACCACGGTTGGTGGATTAATCCCGTTGTTGCTCTTCAGTGAAGGGAGCTTTTGGCCGCCTCTTGCTGTCGTGCTGGCCGGTGGCGTAGGCTTTTCTGTCATATTGTCGTTAGTGTTCACCCCCACACTGGTGGCAGCATTTCAGCGCTACCGCTATCGACATCTGGCCTAACAACACGAGGTATAAACAGGTAAACTGTATTTATTATTAATCTGTTTGCCTGTTTATGCGTAAAAGTCAGAACAAACGAAATGCGCCAACACGCCATTTTAGCTGGTGGAAAACAGACTGTGCCGTCTGCCAGCGTATTCGACTTTATGTGCTGTGGGCCTTAATTATGTTGGTTGTGTACCTGTATGTCTGGCAATAACCCTGAACCTATTCTTATTCGAGCCGCGTCAAAAAGTAACGGTATAACCAGTATTGTTATTGGTTGCGCAGGGTTGGTGTTTGCTGCGCTTTGGTTTGTATTGCTCCCTGATTGGCTTTTCCTTGCAGGTATTCTTATCACCAGCGCCGCATTAGTTACCTTGCTGGTGGGCTACTTCAAAATTAGAGAGCCTGAATTCAGCCTAGAAATGACCACAGAGGTAATTACCTATCGCCACCGTTTAGGCAGCTGGCGGATACATTGGGAAAACTTACAGCGGGCAGACTGCCCCAGAGTACGACAAGGATTAGAGCATGTAGGGCTTGAAACCGTGGGTTTTAAATTAAAAGACTATACCGAGTTTCTAACCAGTATATCGCCACGTTTGGCCACTCATTTGCTTATGGAGCAGCGGCCTTTGTTGCTGCATAACACCAATGAAGGGTGTGCAACGGGAAGTTGCTACGAAGAGTCTATGTTCGATGACAATCATTTTACGTTAAACAATGGCACGGTACTCACTGGGGTAAAAGCCATGTTGGCAAACCGTATGGCAGAGCTTCGCAAGCGCCTAGGTTATGACGTGTTTATTGCCACCTCTGACATAGATAGAACTCCAGAAGAATTTGCTGCGCTTATTTCTCAATGCCAAGCCGCTCGCAGAACCAATAACGCCTAATAACTTGGGTTAGGCTAACCTGCGCGCGTCTGCCCTTCTGAACAGACTCGCTCAATTTCATCAAGTAATAATGGCAGATTCTCAGCGACTAGAAAATGTTGCCCTAACTTAAGGGCGCTTTCGAGCTCATCTGCCAAACTTTGCAGTCGCGGGGCTCCTATGTAGCAACATGCCCCATGCAGCTTATGAATTTCGAGTTTAAGCTCTGCGTAGTCTCTTTTATTCCACAGCGCTTTTAAATTCGTCAGCATGTCCGGCGCCATGGTAATAAAGTCTTCAAGTAATTCCTTTGCTGCTTCATGGTTTTGGTGTGCACGCTTTAACGCAAGCTGCCAGTCTAATGAAGGTAATAAAATGTGCCCTGGCTCTGTGACATGACACCAAGAGCGAATAAGATCTACCAGTGAACCTATCTCAATGGGTTTGGGCAAATAGTCGTCCATGCCGGAAGCCAATAACCTCTCTTGTTCTTCTTTAAAGGCATGGGCGGTTACCGCAATAATAGGTGTGCCCATATTCAGCGTGGTCTTTCTGATCGCTCGCGACGCCTGAAGACCATCCATAATAGGCATTTGAACATCCATTAATATCAAGTCGAACTCTTGGGTTTGGCACTGATTTACGGCGTCTTCCCCACTTGTTGTGGTCACTAATGATATGGGGGAGTTATCAAGCCAGGTATGCAGCAGCTTGAGGTTCATATCCATATCATCCACGGCTAAAATTCTTGCCCGTGGAAGGGAGTTCAACTTATCTTGAAGTGGATTTCGAGGCATCGCTTTTTTATTGTTCACTAAGCCATCGAGTTTACTTAGTGTCATCGGCATGCGTATTTGAGTATGAAAGTGTTGAGATAAACTCGGGTATTGGGTAAAAGGCTCTGGGCCGGAATACCAAAGTACACGTTTAGTGGCATTAAACTGTACAAAGCGGCTTAAAAACTCATCCCGTTTGTCCATTTTCGATACCGGCACTGTCGCCATAAAGAAATCAGTGGAAGATGATTGTAGTGACAACCTAGAAAGATAATCGATGGACTCGACAGCGGTAACGTTAGCGCCAAGTTGCTTCAACATAGAGGCACTGGCGCGGCGCGTAGCGGGAATGGGGTCGAATATAACCACATGCTTTCCGTGCCACTCGGTATCAGTGCTCAATGCATATTTCTGGCTTAGGTGGTTAGTTCTAAGGGTAACCACAAAAGTGGAGCCTTGCCTTGGTGTACTTTTAAGGGTTAAATCGCCTCGCATTAATCGAACTAGCTCACGACTAATAACCAAGCCTAACCCAGTGCCTTGATAGTTTCGGTTTATCGAGTCATCTACCTGAGAAAACGCATTAAAGAGCTTCTTTCTGTCCTGTCGGTTTATGCCTATACCCGTATCTTCAACGGTGATCTCAATTTCATGAATTCCGTGCAAAAGGGGGCGGCCTCTTACTGCAAGAGTAATAGTACCGGAAGGCGTGAATTTTAAGGCGTTGCTAAGCAAGTTATTCAAGATTTGCTTTATTCTGAATACATCACCTATTAACTTTTCTGGCAAGGGCGCTAGATCGAAAACAAATTCCAACTTTTTAGAATGGGAGGACTTCGCCATAATCGTCACCATTTCTTCCAATAACGTATTGGGAGAAAATGGCTGGTTGTTGATTTGCAGCTTACCGGCTTCAATTTTGGAGAAGTCTAAGACATCGTTCACTATGGTCAGCAAGTTGTCAGCGGCGGTATTAATAATTCGCACTTGTTCTTGTTGATCAGATGGCAGAGAAGCGTGGGTAAGTTCTCGGCTAAACCCAAGAATACCATTCAGTGGCGTACGTATTTCATGGCTCATATTAGCAAGAAATTGCGATTTCACATTACTGGCTTTAATTGCATCTTTACGGGCAATATCTAAGCGTGCATTTTGCTCTTCAATGAGCTCCATATTATTACGTAAATCGTCGGTGGCTTGCTCAACCTCATGCTCAAGTTGGCTTCTACTTTTCTCCATTAGCGCGAATGAAAAGAGCCCAGATTCTAAAAATACACCCACTTGGAAACAGTAAGTGGTGAAGTCGTTTGAGGGGAGTACGCCTATTAAACTTAGCATGCCAATAATGGCACCTGATGCCAGCATACCCCATGCAAATATAAAGTATCGGGCAGGTTGGAAGCGGTTAATGAAGGCTTCAATACCCGCAAATATATAACTACAAATTGCGATAAGACCTACACCATAAACCAAGTTGTTCTTCCAGATTGAAGGAAGCAAACCGAGAAAACAAACTACCCCAATAACCATTTGTACAGCCAATAACAGCACAATGACAGGATGTGCAGCCTTGGCGTTCTTTTTGGTTTCTAGGAAGCTCACGGTAAACAAACCGGATGAGATACCTATGATCACAAATATCAGTTCGGTGTGACCAACAAGCCAAAAGGGTATCCCCCCTGAAAACAGCAAGTGAATATGGCCGCCCCAAATAAATTGCCAAAGAATAACGGCGCATATATAGCCTACATAGGCAATAAGGCTACGCTCGTGAACCCCTAAATACAGCACAAGGTTATAGACGGCCAGTATCAGCAAACCACCGTAAAACAAACCCCACATCAGGCTGTCCATTTGGAACGAACTGCTATGAACAGGCTCTGGTTGCACTCTTAATGGCGTGATAAGGCTTGATGATTGGCTTTCAACACGTATAAATAAATCAACCCGCTCAGCGTTGGCCAGCCTTACCCGTAATGTGGGGATACGAAAAATTTGTTCTTTTTGAGATTTACCCTGATGGCTTTGCTGCAATACTTCTCCGTTTTTAACCAAATAGAAATCGACTTTGTCGAGTTGGCTAAAATTGATGGAAAATACCCAGTTCTCTTGGTTTGACACGTTGGAAAATGACGTTAGTAACCACATTCCTTTGTCTCTAAAACCAAAGTTAGGGTTACTATAGGGATGCATTCGAAAGTCGCTGCGACGTCTACTTACATCGTTTATTGTGAGTGGCAGATTGGTTTCGTATAAATAGTACAGGGAGTCAGAGAGGTCTAAAGAAGCATCTTCATCGAAAAGTTGCTCAATGTGCTGAGCGTGACTTGATTGAGGGGCGGTAAGCCAAAATAGTACGCACAGCAGTGTAAAAATTCGAAACAAATACATCCTGAATAGCTTCTTAATCTTCTTCTATTGTTATTAAACCACTCTGACGGACAATTGTACAAAAGATTGAAACATTAACGTCCATCGTCCTAGTCAGTTAACCTAATAGTGATTATTGCACTAGCCCTTAGTTTCCCCCACAATAGAAACATTGAAGGCTTAATAAAAAGTCCTATTTTGTGGTTAGACACTTCCACATAAACACGCCGTTCGTTAACGCTGCTACCTGTTTAAATAAACTAAATGCTTGGCATTAACGCTGTATTGTGAAAATAACAAAACGAAAAAATTATCATGAGCGACGAGATTATTATTAACCGCGACGGTGTAGAACAACTGCCTTTAAGGCGCTTTACCGAAGACGCTTACTTAAACTATTCCATGTACGTCATCATGGACCGAGCCCTACCTCATATTGCCGACGGCCTAAAACCTGTACAACGACGCATTATATACGCGATGTCTGACTTAGGACTGAGCGCCAATGCTAAGTATAAAAAGTCGGCTAGAACGGTAGGGGATGTATTAGGTAAGTTTCATCCTCATGGAGATTCCGCGTGTTATGAAGCCATGGTATTGATGGCGCAGCCCTTTTCTTACCGCTACCCGTTAGTCGATGGGCAAGGAAACTGGGGCGCACCGGACGACCCTAAATCTTTTGCTGCCATGCGATATACCGAGGCTAAACTTTCTCGTTTTGCAGAAGTATTACTGGATGAGTTAGGTCAAGGCACCGTCGATTGGACCCCTAATTTCGATGGCACATTAGAAGAGCCTTGTGTGCTACCCGCTCGTTTGCCGCATATCTTGCTTAATGGCGTTACCGGTATTGCTGTTGGTATGGCAACAGATATTCCTCCACATAATGTGCGTGAATTGGCTTATGCCTGTGCCATGTTGCTCGACAACAGTAAAGCAGAGCTTAGCGATGTGCTAGAGCACGTTAATGGGCCAGATTATCCTACCGAAGCTGAAGTTATTACGCCTAGAGCTGATATTCGTAAACTTTACGAAACCGGCCGCGGCTCTATTAAAATGCGTGCGGTGTTCCACGAAGAAAATGGTGATATTGTTGTTACTGCGCTGCCTCACCAGGCATCAGGTGGTAAAATTCTAGAACAAATCGCTGGGCAGATGCAGGCTAAGAAGCTGCCAATGGTTAGCGATTTACGCGACGAGTCAGACCACGAAAACCCTACCCGCTTAATTATTACGCCGCGTTCAAACCGTATCGATACTGCCCAGTTAATGCAGCATTTGTTTGCGACTACCGATTTAGAAAAGAACTATCGCGTAAACCTAAACATGATTGGTTTGGATGGTCGTCCTAAGGTTAAAGATCTTCGTACTATTTTATCTGAATGGTTGGTTTACCGAAAAGAGACAGTGACCCGTCGGCTTCAGTACCGATTAGACAAAGTGCTGGCTCGTTTACATATTTTAGAAGGCTTGCTCATTGCCTTTTTGAATATCGATGAAGTTATCGAAATTATTCGTACTTATGAAAAACCCAAGCAAGAATTAATCTCGCGGTTCTCGCTTAGCGATAAGCAAGCAGAGGCAATACTAGAGTTAAAGCTTCGTCATTTAGCCAAGCTTGAAGAAATGAAAATTAAGGGCGAGCAAGACGAGCTGGCAGCAGAGCGTGATAAATTGCAAACCTTGCTAGGCTCAGATCGCCGCTTAAAAACGCTTATCAAGAAAGAAATTCTCGCCGATGCTGAAAAGTATGGTGATGATAGACGTTCACCTATTGTTGAGCGCGGAGAGGCGAAAGCATTATCAGAAAAAGAACTCGTGCCAGCTGAATCTGTCACCGTCGTGTTATCAGAAAAAGGGTGGGCACGTTGCGCCAAAGGTCATGACATTGATGCTGAAGGATTAAGTTACAAAGCGGGCGATGGCTACCTATCCAGTGCAGAAGGAAAAAGTAATCAGCCTGCGGTGTTCATGGATACCTCGGGACGTACTTTCTCCTGTGATGCTCATGGTTTGCCATCGGCGCGGAGTCAGGGGGAACCGCTGACAGGGCGTTTTGCATTGGTAGGTGGTGAGTCGTTTGAACACGTTATTATGGCATCAGACGAGGCTAAATTTTTAGTTGGCTCGGATGCAGGCTACGGTTTTGTAGGTACATTCAAAGACATGGTGAGCAAAAATAAGGCGGGGAAAGCATATCTTTCTTTGCCAACAGCCGCCAAGGTAATGAAGCCTAAACCTGTCACTAACCCTGAGTCAGATTGGTGTTTAACCATTTCGAACGAAGGGCGTATGTTGCTGTTCCCGCTTAAAGACTTGCCAAGCCTCGGTAAAGGGAAAGGGAATAAGCTAATTAATATTCCTGGTGCCAAAGCGCAATCCCGCGAAGAGTTTGTGACCGTATTGGCAGTAGTGCCTGATGGCGCTTCATTAAAAGTTACCGCGGGTAAACGTAATATGACGTTGTCTGCCTCAGATTTAGAACACTATTATGGAGAGCGAGGGCGAAGAGGAAACAAATTACCTCGAGGTTTACAGCGGGTTGATAGTGTTGAAGTGGTAAAAAGTCAAAGCGCTTCGAGTGACGTTAGTTCAGACACCCAAGATAATGATATTTCATAAACATTGGTTGTCGTTGGGTGTGACTGAACTACACTATTATTAATCGTATAAGGGGACCGTATGTTAGGGATTGTATTTACTTCGCTGATAGACATGCTAGAAGAGAAAGTATCGCCTGAATTTGCCGACGAAGTGATTGTCGAAGCCGAGTTAACAAACGACGGAGCTTATACTGCGGTCGGCTATTATCCTTTTGAAGAAATGCAGAAAATCTTATCTATCCTTACCGCGAAAACCGGTAAGTCGGTTAATGAACTGCTGTACGATTTTGGGGTTTACCTTTTTGGTAAGTTGGCGCAAGTACATGGCAATGTACTTGCGGACACGAAAGACATTTTGCAGTTGCTAGAGCACCTTGATGGTGACATTCATGTTCAAGTGCGCAAGCTCTATCCAGATGCTGATTTGCCTAGGTTTACTGTTATATCTAGAACCGATAGTAGTATGCGCTTGCGCTACTTCTCGGAACGAGAATTGTATCCCCTTGCTGAAGGGTTGATGGATGCAGCAGCAGTGCACTTCGATTGCACGCTAGAACGTGAAACTCATCAAATGTCATTCCCTCATACTTACGAATTTAGTATTCAGGTTGTGTAGCCTATGGGCGCCGATCTAGATCCTCTAGAGAAAAAACTACAAAGCTTAGAAAGGCGGCTTCAGCGTGAAAAAACGGCAAGGGAAAAAGCAGAATCCCTGCTGTTGCTTAAGGCTGACGAGCTATACAATTCACTACTTTTCAGTCAGCAATCCCAGAAAAAACTAGAACTGTCTTTATGGGCATCGCAAGAGTCATTTTGGGATTGGCAGGCAAGCCATGACATTATTGATATTCGTGCCTTTTCACTCAATTCAGAAAGTGAATCTACCTGGTCTGGAACTCCAATCGACTTAATGGCGTTAGTGCATGAAGACGACTTGGAAAACTTACAGTTTCAATGGTCGATGGCGCTTCATGGTGGGCGCGAACGCATAGAGCTTTCTTTTCGTATGAGCATACAAGGCCAGTTACAATGGGTTCGTTTGAGAGGGCGTGTGCTCAAGCGGGGCAGTAGTGGTGAAGCCTTGCAAATAGTGGGTACCACGAGAGACATCACGCAGCAAAGGCAAGCGGAGCAATCCTTCCAATTAATGGCATCTGCCTTTGCAAATTCCCGTGAACCTATGTTGGTATTATCCCCCAATTTAAGCATAAACGAATGTAATGAAGCGTTTGTGAAGATGGTAGGTGCGCCAGACAAGATGGCCTGTATCAACCTTAATCTCAATGATTTGCTGATGGGGGCAAAAGTTAATTTAAACAACCTGCATCATAAAAAACAGCTTAGGTTTGAGTCTGTTATTGTGCCCAGAGTAGGAAAAAATACACCGGTTGATATCTCCGTATCTGTTTTTGATAATTACCTGCAAGCCTCCTCGTCGCTTATTGCCACTATGCGTGATATTAGTGAACGTAAACGCAATGAAGCGCGGTTAAAGCAACTTGCTCTGTACGATGAATTAACCGGACTCAGTAATCGAAGCGCTCTACGTGATATTTTTCAAAACCTTTTCGACAGTCAGACAGACTTCCTAGTGGTGTTCATCGACCTTGATGGGTTCAAAGCGATTAACGATACCGCAGGGCACGAGAAAGGCGATATGGAGCTTCAGCGCGTTGCTGCATTGCTCACCGCTTCTTTTGGGCCGTTTGGGGATGTGGCGCGATGGGGAGGAGATGAGTTTATCGCTGTGTTTCCTAGGCAACATACTGAATGGGCGGTGGAGAAATCCGAAGCGCTCATTCGGCTCATCGAAGAAGATGTTGTGGTAACTAAAAAGGTCGAATTGAAACTGTCTGCAAGTATCGGCATTGCCAAATTTCCCGAACACAATACGAGTATTGAGGGCGTTGTGCAATGCGCAGATGCGGCGATGTATCACGCTAAAAAACTTGGCAAAGGCCAAGTGAATGTCTATGAAGATGGGCTTTATGAAAGAATTTCGCAGCAGGTCAGTATGGTTAACGATTTGCGTAAAGCCATCGAAAACAACTTGCTCGACTATTATATTCAAGGCAAGTATGACTTGCAGGGTAATTTGAAAGGCGCTGAGGTGCTTTGCCGGTGGATATCTGGTCTGCAAGGTGTTGTGTCTCCTTTGGTATTTATCCCCATTGCTGAAGAGCACGATCTAGACCGGCTGATTGGTTTGCAAGCACTGGAAGCTGCATGTGACTACATTGCCATGATGGAAGCGCAGCAAGGGGAGAGTATCCCGCTTTCAATTAATATCAGTGTAAACCAAATGCTAGACACCGACTTCCCCGCCCAAGCCACGAAAATTTGCAATGACTGTTCAGTGCGAACCGACATGATTGAACTTGAACTCACCGAGTCTATTTTTATCAGAGATGAAAAAGCCGCGCTTGCTGCGCTAAATAGCCTACGCGACGTTGGTTTCCGTCTTTCACTGGACGATTTTGGCAGCGGTTTTTCTTCCTTAAGTTATCTTCGAAACTTTCATTTTGAAGTTGTAAAAGTAGACAGAAGCTTGGTTAAAGATATCCACAACAACAGTAAAGCGAATGCGCTATTTTGCGGTGTGGTGGCCATGCTCAACAGATTGCAAATTGAAATTGTGGTGGAAGGGGTAGAGCAGGAGTCTTATTTGCCCTTTATGGAAAATGCAGACGTGAACCTCATGCAGGGCTTCTATTTCGATAAGCCCATGCCCTACGATCAGTTCCTTGCAAGGCACACTAACCCAAAAGGTACCTTTCCAGACAACGAATAAAAGGGCTTTCACCCTTTTATCCATTGTACTTCTTATTTTTCGTTTAGCGTGTGCCGATTTAAAGAGTAAACTATCTAACTGGCGTTGGTGCTTTCAAAAATCTTATCAGCGGACGCTGCTACAAAGCCTTGGTAACGTTTGCCATTAGGCATGTCGTAGCGCTGAGCAAATTCGTAGAAACAGCTAGGAATGGCAGCGGTCTCGTCAGAAAAATTCACAGGAGCGCGGTCGGCCATAGTAGACGACTGCGCTAAGAATACCTCAGGCCCGCCTTTTATTTCGCCGCCAGAGGTGTTTAGCACAAAACCGGCTTCTTTAAGACGCGCATTTACATCTGAAAGCTCATCAGTCTGCCCTAAATGATTCACGCTAACCGTGAAGTGATTGGCGCGGAATCCCCATGCTGCCAACCATGCTGCATATTCTGACTCACTAAGTAGAGCATCGTAGTCGGCTTTACTAATGTCCCAGTGACGGCCTGAATAAAGGAAGTTGTCAGCAGTCACTACATCGGCATCCATTTGCGCCACCAGCTTTTGAATTATGGCCTGCGCATTTTCAGACAGTTCGTTTACCCTCAATTCGCTGATAAATACTTTTGGTTTGGTGTCATCAGGGTGTTCGAAATGCTTGGCGGTTAGCTTCTTCGCTTCGAAATTGTAATCTCCCATTTCGGAATAACCAAGGGCAAGAAAGTGCGCGGCCAATTTTTCTAGCGTAGTTTTATCTAATGCGAAGGTCCTAAAAGCAACATGGTCGTTAACAATGTTGTTCGTGCTCTCATCATCGGCAAGTAATGCATGAATTTTGTGAGCTGAAGGGGTAATAGCAACATAATCGTCCCACATGTTGGCAAAGAGCGTATCGATGTTGTTATGCATGGGGTGTGTCCTTTTTTTTCCAGTGTAGCGAGGGTAAATAAAAACTTATAAATAGAAACCAATAAATAAAGCCGCTATTGATAGCGGCTTTGTCTGTAGTGGTTTCTTTAAAGTGTTAGACCGGGGCTTAACTTGCCCGGCAAGGTCACTTTTTCAAGCTCTACAGAGGCAACAGGAAACGCACAATAGTCGGCGGCGTAAAATGCGCTGGCGCGATGGTTTCCACTTTCACCAATGCCACCAAACGGCGCTGCACTACTTGCCCCGGTGATAGGGCGGTTCCAGTTAACAATGCCTGCACGAATTCGTGCAAAGAAGTAACGGTAGTCTTCTTCATTATCAGCTAGCAGTCCTGCCGATAAGCCAAAGCTGGTATTGTTCGCCTCTTCAATTGCGCCATCAAAGTCTGTGTAGCGAATAACCTTAAGCAATGGTCCGAAGTGCTCTTCATCAGGCAATTCAGACAGCATGCCAGTGACATCAATAATACCTGGCGTGGCGAAACCTTTCTGGGTATCAGGCTGCTCTAATCGTAGTAGCACCTTGCCGCCTAAGGCTTCAAGGTCTTGCTGCGCTTTTACCATGGACGCTGCAGCGTTTGCTGAAATCATTGCGCCCATGAAAGGCTGATCTTCTGCGTCATAATCATCAATTTTGATATTTTTAGTGACTTCAAGCAGGCGGGCTAATGTGGCATCACCTTGTGCATTGGCAGGCAAAAACAAGCGGCGCGCACAGGTACAACGTTGACCCGACGTAACAAAGGCTGACTGCACGATATCGTGAACCGCTCCATCAATATCGGCTACATCTTTCACGATTAATGGATTATTTCCGCCCATTTCAAGGGCCAAAATTTTACCTGGATGACCCGCAAATTGTTCGTGCAAAATTTTGCCAGTGCGTGAACTTCCGGTAAAGAATAACCCATCAATACCATTATGCGACGCTAATGCTTTACCGGTTTCAACTTCACCTTGAACTAGGTTCAATACGCCAGCAGGCAAGCCAGCTTGTTCCCATAGCTTAACCATTTCTTCGGCAACCATAGGGGTGAGGTCGCTTGGTTTAAATACCACAGTATTTCCTGCAATTAAGGCAGGTACAATATGGCCATTAGGCAAGTGGCCAGGGAAATTATACGGGCCGAATACCGCTACAACGCCGTGGGCTTTATGGCGAATAAAGGCTTTACCTAAAGGCATAGGGTTTTCAACATTGCCAGTACGCTCGAAATACGCTTTCTCAGAAATAGCGATTTTACCCATCATGGCACCCACTTCTGTGGCGGTTTCCCACTCAGGTTTACCGGTTTCTTTTGCCATCACTTTAGCTAGGTGCTCTTTTGCTTCGCCTAGCTTTTCGCCGTAAACCTTAATAATGTTTAAACGTTCTTCAACCGTCATCATTCCCCACACAGGGGCAGCGGCACGAGCGGCTTTTACCGCTAAGTCTATCTGGCTAGGGGAGGCTGACTTACCTTCCCAAATAATCTGGTTTTTAGCGGGGTCGATTGAGACTAGGTCGTGACCTTCACCGGTCACCCATTGTCCGTCGATAAAATGTGTATGTAACATAAAAAGTGTCCTTCAATTAGTCTCTGAACTTTACGGGTGCAAGGCGAACATGGTCGCCCTCTTGCACATTCAGAGCGGCTGCAGCCTGACGCGAAAGCACGGCAATATTTTGCTCTTCGTTAACCCCTATTTCGGTGGCTACCGCGCGAAAATCTGCAACAGAGGTATTTATGATGTAGTGGGTTTGGCCTTGTGCCGCCGCCGCGTCATCAATAACAATTGGCATTTTTAAGCTAGATTGTGCCGTTCGGATATGACTGAGATTGGCTTCTACCGTAGGGCCCGCATCAAAAATATCGACATAACCGCGACAGCTAAATCCTTCACCTTCAAGCAACTGAAGGGCGGGGCGGGTTTTTTCATGAACCTGACCAATAACCGCCTGTGCTTCTTTACTCAATAGATTGACGTAAATAGGGTATTTAGGCATCAGTTCTGCAATAAACACCTTATTACCAATACCGGTTAGGTAATCAGCAGTTGGGAAGTCCATCGAGAAAAAGTGCGTTTCAAGCCATTCCCAGAAAGGCGAACGACCTTCTTCATCACTAACACCACGCATTTCAGCAATGATAGTTTCAGAGAAGCGCTCACGATGCTCCATCATAAATAAGAAGCGTACTTTCGATAGAAAGCGACCGTTAATTCCACCACGGGCCTGCTCTCTTAAAAACAGCGTACAAATCTCAGTAACACCCGTGTAGTCATTACAAAAGGTTAGAATTTCAACCGTATTGTGAATGTTTAGCTCGCGAGAGGCGTGCACAACCTTACTCAAATGATAGTGGTAAAACGCATCATCAATGCCTACGGCTGCTTCAATGCCAGACGTACCCACTACTTCACCGGTTGTCGTATCTTCCATTACAAAAAGGTACGACTCATCACCGGGTTGGGTCACGTTAGCTTTGGTGAAAGCTTCTTGCGCTTGGTCGACTTTTCTATGTAGCAGATCATCGTTAACCGGTAACGAGGTAAACCCGATACCTGATTCTACGGCAATGTCGTACAAGGCCTTGTAATCAGCTTGCTTAATAGGGCGAATTATATTCATGTTCGCTACTCGCTAAATTGGCGTTTATTCGGCGTTCACAACCGCGGCAACGGCACGTTCAAAGCGGGCTAGGCCTTCTTTAATATCTTCATCAGGAATAACCAAAGAAGGAGCAAAACGAATGACGTTTGCACCTGCAATTAAGCACATAAGATGCTCTTTTGTTGCGGCCATCATAAAGTCGCGAGCGCGACCTTGGTATTTTTCGTTTAATGCGCAGCCAAGCAACATACCTTGCCCACGTATTTCAGAAAATACATCGTACTTGTCGTTAATGGCTGTAAGTAGCTCACGGTACAAGGCTTCTTTGTGTAACACGCCTTTAAGTACTTCAGGCTGGTTAACAATATCAAATGCTTTTTCAGCTACAGCACAGGCTAATGGGTTACCGCCGTAGGTACTTCCGTGAGTACCCGCTTTTAAATGTGCGGCAATCGCAGTAGTCGTTAACATGGCGCCAATCGGGAAGCCACCACCTAGCGACTTTGCGGTCGTTAGAATGTCAGGTGTTACACCTAAGCCCATGTAGGCATAAAGGTGACCGGTGCGGCCAACACCTGATTGCACTTCATCAAAAATGAGCAAGGCATTGTGTTTATCACACAGTTCACGCACACCTTTGATAAATTCAACATCAGGAGAAATGATACCACCTTCCCCTTGAAGCGGCTCCATCATAACCGCACACGTGTTGTCAGAGATTAATGCTTCAAAAGCGGCTAAATCGTTATAATCGCAATGCTCAACAGCGCCCGGCTTAGGACCAAAGCCATCAGAATAAGCGGCTTGCCCGCCAACCGTTACGGTAAAGAAAGTACGGCCGTGAAAACCTTTGTTAAAAGCAATAATTTGGTTTTTGTCTTCACCGTAGTTATCTAATGCGAAACGACGAGCTAATTTTAATGCGGCTTCATTGGCTTCTGCGCCTGAGTTAGCAAAGTACACTTTCTCTGCAAACGTGGCGTTCACCAGTTTAGAAGCTAAGCGAAGTGCTGGCTCATTAGTGAATACGTTGCTCAAGTGCCACAGCTTGCTGCCTTGTTCGTTAAGCGCCTTAACGAGTTCAGGGTGACAATGACCTAGTACGTTCACGGCAATACCGCCAGCGAAGTCGATGTACTCAGCACCATCCTGATCCCAAACACGTGAACCTTCACCGCGTACGGGTACCATGCCCGCAGGATTGTAGTTAGGCACCATCACTTCATCAAACGTTGCGCGAGTTACTGTCATTTTTGTTACCTCTGTTTTAAGCGCCCGTGTTGGTACAATAGACCTCGAACAGGCGGAAAAATAAACGAAATTACCGGTGAGTATGCCATTTTTTTAAGTGTTTGTCTTGTTTGTGAATGGCTGCAGCCCTTTATATACAAGGACTCTGGCTTAATTTGCAAGAAAAGTGAATAACTATTTACTACTAAGCCATATTGTTTAGGAATAGTGTAATTAAAAGGTGAATTAGGTGTTTAATCCCATAGCCAGAGCGCGTTGATCTGGCTTAGTTCAAATGGGGACAAAAGGGCACATTTAGCTAATTTGCATGAATATCCACAAAAAATTAGCTATTTTCTTCGTCCCTCGATAAAGGAAGGGTGAAAATATCAACAGATTTTAGTTTTTCTAATGCACCTGATGGATATTCTTGCTCATTAATCATTGGTTTTACTTCTGCCACTTCAACCATACGTGATTGATGTAGCATTCTTACTTTCGAATAAGCGCGCGCTTGGTGCAGAAGCTTAGGCAAAGACCCTGCTTCACAGGGCTCTCTGGTGGCACATTGGCGCATCGCATCGCCAATAAATAAACGTTTCAACATCATGTTGTCAATGAGATCGGCGGATACCGCATCGGCATATTCATCTTGTAATGCAATCAGATAACTCGCCGATGGAGCCAATTTTAATAAGGCTTCATGACGCATGCGTTCTTTGTCTTTTTGGCTTTCAGTTAACAGGTGAAGCTGCACCTTATCAAATAGCTTGAAGTACAACCGTATAATGGCACAGCGACCTAATTGACTTAGCATGCCGAAAGTATAAGCCTGAACGGGATTTAGTTTGTAATGTGGCGCGAGATGCCTAGCCGATACCGCTGTGCCGTGCGCAAACTGAGTGAGTTTGAGTTTAATGCACGGGTAGGGGTCGGTTACCTGAGGCATGGCGCGCTTTATGACGAGAGAAGGAATAAGCAAGCGTAAATTCTCAATCCCCAAAAAGCTCAGCGCCGTTCTGAAAGTTTCAACAACGATTACTCTACCTTTAGAATCCCGTCTTCTAAAAGCCGGAGAGTTCACAACGTGCATCAACTCATCATAAAGCCAAGGTAAATTAGCTGCAATAGGCTCTAGTTTTGATACCGATGCTGCGCGTACCGATAGCGCGTCGAGTAACGCACCTGTGTCATCACTTAAATTTAATGTGTTGTTGAAAACATCTGAGGTAAACGATAGCTGCTCAGTAAGCTCACCCAATAAGACTTCATGTAAGTAATGGTTAACCGTTTCGGTATACGAGGCATCAGATTGGGCTTTTAGGCGCTTATTCTCAATAGCGACTTTTTCTACATGCAGTAATTGTCTGCGGGCGTCACCTTGTTCTGATTGTTCAAAGCTGACCTCACCTGGACCACGCTTTCCCAGCATTTTTATCGCGAGCTCTGGAGAAATTAATAGACTCTCAAAGCGCTCATCGATAGGCGGCGGGGTCGATGCTGGGGTCGTCATCTTAAAGTAGCTCCTGCTAAGTAACTGTTCGTGCGTCTGTTCATAGATGCCGTGCATTGGGTCGCCCTACTTCCTAAATCTAAATACTAACAAAGGCGCTTTGTTGATTAACCTATAAAAAGTAAAGAAAAACAACGCCAAATGCGAATAATTGCAGAACTTTTTTATCGGCAGGAAGCCATATAGCTTAAGTTTATTCTGAACCCACGGAAGAATAAATAAGGGTTACGCTCTAGGCGTTTAGAAACGCACTTAAAATATCGTGGCCATACTCGGTCAGTAAGGATTCAGGGTGAAATTGTACACCCCAGATAGGGAGTGCTTTATGGGAGATGCCCATAATCTCTTTTTCCCCGTCATCAGTCACGCACCATGCATCTATATTTAAGGTTTCGGGCAAGTGGCTTTCATCAAGCACTAACGAGTGATAGCGGGTTACCGCATAACCTTGCGCAAACCCGCTAAATAAGCCTCGGTCTTTATGAAAGAGCGCAGACGTTTTGCCGTGCTTAATTTCTCTTGCCCCAATAACAGAGGCCCCAAAAACCTGGCCAATGGCTTGATGGCCTAAGCACACGCCAAGTATTGGGATCTTCCCAGCAAAGTGCCTGATTGCATTTAAGCTGATACCCGACTCATTAGGTGTACAGGGGCCAGGTGAAATCACTAAATGACTCGGTGATAAGGCTTCTATATCGGCTATGCTAAGGGCATTGCTTCTTACCACCTTAACGCATGCACCTAATTCAGTAAGGTAACGGGCCAGGTTGTGAGTAAATGAATCGAAATTGTCAATTAACAGCAACACGACAACCTAACCTGTTCCATAAAACATTCATTAAGGTTTTGGGATAAAACCAACGGCTTCATAAACCTTCTTAAGGGTTTCTTCTGCGCGGGCTGATGCTTTTTCAGCGCCATTTCGCATAACATCGTTTAAGTAGTCACGATTGGTGCGAATATCGGCATAGCGTTGCTGAATTGGCTCTAACAGGCCCACTACTGCTTCAGCTACGTCACCCTTCAAATGACCATACATTTTATCTTCGTAGGCCGGTACTAATTCATCTATCGACTTTCCTGTCGATAATGACAATAAGGTAAGCAGGTTTGATACCCCTGGCTTTTCTTGTGGGTTGAAGTAAATGTTTGCTTGTTCGTCTGAGTCGGTTACCGCACGCTTAATTTTCTTGGTGATTTTTTTAGGATCTTCAAGCAAGCCAATGAAGTTGTTCGGGTTAACGTCAGACTTCGACATTTTCTTTTCTGGTTCTTGTAGGCTCATGATACGGGCACCAAACTCTGGGATATGAGGTTCTGGTACACGTAGAATATCGCCGTACAAGTTGTTCATGCGGTTAGCGATATCACGGGTAAGTTCAAGATGCTGTTTTTGGTCGTCGCCAACAGGTACCTTATCAGCTTGATACATTAGGATATCTGCTGCCATTAATACCGGATAGCCATAAAGGCCAACATTAATATTGTTTTCGTTTTTCGCTGACTTATCTTTAAATTGAGTCATGCGATTTAGCTCACCCATTTGCGTGTAGCAATTGAGTACCCATGAAAGCTGGGCATGTTGAGGCACATGAGACTGAACGAATAAGGTGCTTTTTTCTGGGTCAATACCGCAAGCTAGGTATAACGCCAATCCATCAAGACAGGCCTCAAACAATTGCTTAGGGTCTTGCCTAACTGTGATGGCATGTAAATCGACCAACATGTATAGGCAGTCATGATCGTCTTGCATGGAAACCCACTGCTTAAGCGCACCCATGTAATTACCAAGGGTAAGTTGTCCAGAAGGCTGACAGCCACTTAATACAATAGGCTTGTTACTCATAATGTGTACCTGTACGTTAACGTTATTTAGTTACGCCTTAGAAAGACGAGATAATTCAGTGCGCATGTCATCAATAACTGCGCGATAATCGGGCTCGGAAAAAATAGCAGAGCCGGCTACGAACATATCAGCGCCAGCTTCAGCAATGGCGCGAATGTTATCGACTTTTACGCCACCGTCAATTTCTATTCTTATATCGTGACCACTTTCCAGTACTCGCTGCTTAACGGCGCGTATTTTATCTAATGTGCTGGGAATAAATTTTTGCCCACCAAACCCCGGATTGACCGACATAATAAGGATATGGTGCAACTTGTCCATGACATGATCCAGATAATGCAAAGGCGTAGCAGGATTAAAGACTAAACCTGGTTTACACCCTGCATCAATAATAAGCTGCAGTGACCGGTCGATATGCTCTGATGCTTCAGGGTGAAAACTAATATAACTGGCACCTGCATCAGCAAATTTTTCAATTAAGTCATCAACCGGTTTCACCATCAGGTGTACATCGATAGGTGCGCTAATGCCGTACTTTTTTAACGCCTCGCATATCATAGGGCCAAATGTGAGGTTGGGCACATAATGATTATCCATTACATCAAAATGGACCACATCGGCACCTGCGCTCAGTACGTTCTCTACTTCTTCTCCTAGTCGCGCAAAGTCGGCAGACAGAATTGAGGGGGCAATCAAAAATGGTTTCATCAGTTTTCCCTATTTACGAGGCGATGCACGTGGTAAAGGGGGAAGTTTACCGAAAGTTAGCAGTTGAAAACAGCGCTGATTGCATTCGCCGCTGTGTTACGAGTAAGTAAATAGAAGGGATACAAAAGATTAAATTAATCGCACTCTATTGGTGAGCCTGCCTTTTTTTGGTGCATTTCTGTGCACTTATCTTAGACGTTAATTTTCTTCCAAATAACTTTATTTAATTTACTTGTAATAAAATCAATTGCTTATGTATTTTCTGTGAGAGCTGGTATATGTGCATTAAGTGGGCATCACTCTTGCGTAATCCAACCCAAATATAAGAAAAATCAAGACAGAAAAATTAATTAAAACAAGTTTTGGAATTTACTGGAGAACACACACATGAAATTATCTACTAAAAGCACATTGCTTGCTGTTGCAGTATCGTCAGCTTGCCTGTTTACTGCGCTACCTACTTACGCAGAAGTTACTGCTAACGCTGGTGCAACAAGTAACTATATTTGGCGTGGTCTAACTCAAACAATGAATGAAGCTGCAGTTCAGGGCGGAATTGATTACGCAAACGAAAGCGGCTTTTACGCAGGTACTTGGGCATCAAACGTGAAATACGGTTCAGATGATAATTACTCGTACGAACACGATATGTATTTCGGTTTCTCAGGAGAGTCTGGCGACATCTCTTATGATGTTGGTTACCTGTACTACAACTATGATGCTGCAGCAAACTTTGACTTTGCTGAAGTATATGGCTCAGTGGGTATGGGCGGGTTAAGTCTTACTCTTTCTGTACTTGCTCACACTGAAGCAGATGAGCCTACCAATCGCGATTACGGTTTTGGTGAAGCTACCTATGTTTCTCTAGACTACGGTATGGAAGTGCTAAATGGCTCGGAACTTGGTTTCCATGTTGGTTACCATCAAGGTGACTTTGCAGAAGACTTCAACGGTGTAGTTGGCGGTTACGCAGACTGGGGTGTTTCTATTGCCAAAGACGGATTTAGCTTCGCAGTAACGGGTACTGATTTAGATGACAGTGGTGATGATGATTCGTTAGATAACGATTCAGTTAAGTTTACTGTTGCTTATAGCATGGACTTCGAACTGTAAATTGATAAATGACATCAAAAACAATGAATTAATTGTTATTGATGTTTAAAATTAAAAGCCTGATGCGTATGTGTCAGGTTTTTTTTACTGTTGGAAATAGTAATTATATTCATCATTAATGAATATTATCTTGTGACTAATAAGGTTTTATTTATAATGATGTTCAAAGCAAAATAGCGTAAGGAGTGTTCAGGATGAAAGTACTTCCATTTTATGCAGTATGCGGCATGGTTGCGCTAGTTAGCGTAGCGGTCTATCCACGTTCGGGCTCGGAAGCCTCAGTGTGCGAGTTTCAACCTTCTTCTAGTTTTAATCCTAAGTTACCCGCTAGCCATGTGCAAAATCAGTGTGCCAGGCACAGAGATGGCGTTGCTGAAGTCAGTTGGCTTTCATGGATTGCTGGAAAGTCACCCTCATTTCAGTTCCATTTTCTCGACTTGCTTGAGTTGCTTCATGACGATGACAGCAAGTAACATTGCCGCTTGCCAACAAAAGACTTATCAGTAATGAGTCAACAACCGGGTACCGGCTTTTGGTCAGTGCTTATGAGTGTTGTCGCGGGTGTTTTCGGTGTGCAAAGCCATAAAAACTACGAGCGTGATTTTACGAAAGGAACCTTTGTCAGCTTTTTGATCATTGGCATAGTTCTCGTTGCCATGATGGTGATATCGTTAATGATGTTTGTGAAATGGCTAACTGGTTATTAGCTATTTTTCTAATTTTATACTTTTGCGTTGATTTCGTTTTGGCTTTTTTGCTACTGCGCTAGGCGGGAAATACGCCAAAATTTCATCTACAGGCTTTCTAGTAGCACCATTTTGACTAATGGAGCGCTTTACTGACAACATGCTGAAATCTGCGCCCTTGTACAAGGTGCGAGTAAGTGGCAAGTCGTGATTTGATACCAATACAGGAATTCCCCGCTTTTTTGCTGATCGCATCGCGAGTTCAGCTAACTTTTCTTGCGCGTCTTGCCCAAAACTGCGTGCCGCATAACTCGTAAACGCAGCTGTTTTACTAATAGGCGCATAGGGTGGGTCACAATAAATGACATTTCCACGACGAGCGCGAGTAAATACTTTTTCAAAAGGTAAGCAAGTGAACGTGGCTTTTTGGGCTTTTTCTGCAAACACAAACATTTCATGCTCAGGAAAGTAAGGCTTTTTATAGCGGCCAAAAGGGACGTTGAACCTGCCCGCTAAACTATAGCGACATAATCCATTGTACCCATGCCTATTGAGGTATAGAAACAAAATAGCTCGGTAGTACTCGTCTTCGGTTGCATTAAATTCTTCTCGCAATGCATAGTACATTTTCTCATCGTTACGTTCGCCGTTAAAGAAACTGCGTGCGTCGTGGATGATGGCATCGGGCTGAACTTTTAAGAAGTTGTACAGGTTTATAAGGTCAGGGTTGATGTCGTTCAGCAAATACCGCTTATACTGAGTGTTCAGAAACACTGACCCCGCGCCTACAAACGGTTCAATAAGTTTGTTTGCTTGAGGTAACCTTGCCTGAATATGCTCTACTAGGCTGTACTTGCCACCGGCCCACTTTAAAAAGGCCCGGTTTTTCTTCTGCATCATGCGTAAACGTTACTACCTGCACGGAATATAGACGGTTGTCAATCCGGTACTCGCCGAGTTTGGCGTAATTCTGGGGAGTGGCGTTGCAATTACTTCGCAATACCACGCTAAAGATAGATTGTATCTTTCCTCATACGATGGAACAACCATGAAAAGTAAAGCTGACGGCTTTTCTTTTGTTTGAAGTCAGTACAATGGGCACAACGTACTATTATTCGCCAGCTACCAGTGCCATTTCGTCTAGAATTTGCTGCCCACGTTTAATGAACGCTTCGTTCTTAGTCGGGTAATCGGGCAACGCGGACAGCGCCGCACGAGCTTGTGTTAATGATTTGAATGGCTGATGAAAGACCACCACGTGCCAATCACCGCCATACCGTGTAGTCACATACTGACGAGTAACGGCATGTAGGTTATTCTGAGCAATAAATTGTCGAACAACGTTTTTATCTTTAATGCCGACCATTTGAATGACAAAGTCATTGGGTAAAACCATGTTGGGGCGTAACATTTCTGCCTTGGTGGAGGTAATGCCTTCACTGCTTGTCTCATCACCGCTTTGAGGTTGAACTTGTGCCTGCGCGTTGCCTTGTTGAGCCGTGGCGGTTTGTTTAGTGTCATTTTCAGTGGGCTGTGGTGTATTGGTATCAGATTTGCTCAATGAAGGCGCGTTATTGTCAACTTCATTAGACAATCCACTTTGCTGAGAATCTTGGTTACTGCTTTGCACTATTGAATCTACTACAAGCGTAGTCTGTTCAGCAGAGCCGTCTATTAAAACGCTATCTGTTGCGTCGCCATTAAGCGAGGAAACGGCACCTTTCCAGTCAGTCACCAGTTCTACATTGCTCTCATTGTCTGTGATTGAGGCAATAGGCTGTTCAGCTTGATTGTCTGCAACCTTGCTAAAAGCAGAGCCTGGTATCACATTTTCAGACTCAGAAGGCATAGACGGTTGTGCAATAGGTGAAAATAATGACGATATTGAATCGCCATATTGCCAGGTAACCAACCCGCCAAAGGTTATTAAGAAAACTAAGGCAATAGCAATATAGAACCCCGTAGAGGTAAGTGGATTTGACGGGGTCGTTTCGATAGGAAGGTTTCGTTTATCAAGGTGAGCTTGAAACGCTTCTCTGCGCTGGGAAATCATCCTATCTAGTTCAGAGCCTTGAGACTTTGAACCTTGAAGATTTGAAGAAATAGACTGACTACTAATAAGCAATGGCGTATCGGTATTTTTGGCTGGGAGCCACTTTTTGGCATTTTCAGCCCACTCGGTTGTGGCAAATAGCAATACATTCAAATGCTGCTTGTTACCCGCAAAGCGGCTTTGTAACACCAAATCCCATAGTTCTTGAAGCAGTTTGTCGGGCATGTGCTCGGCTTGCGTTATAGCAATGAGTACTGGCCCTTCATGGATGTTAAGTGCGGATAAAAGTTCGTTAAGAGGGCGTACAAAACTGCCTACTACTTGACCTAACAACTGACGGCATAACTGACCACGGTAGTCAGAAATATCCATATTAGACTCAGCAGTTAAATATGCTATTTCAGTATCGTCATGCTGCTGGTAAACGAAGGCTTCAAGGGTTTGCTGTTGCTCTGCAATAGAGTCGCCACTGACAAAAACCAGTTGAGAGGAATAATTAACTAAATACTCAAGACGTTCATGCAATTCACTGTGCATGCGCAATAACCCCATAAAGCCCAATACCTGCGTAAAAGGGCTAGCAAAAAACGAATGTTGGTGTTAGTTAGGTATGCGCCAGTAAACGACTAGCGCAGAATTTCAGTAAGAATATCGTCAGTGACGTCTTTAGTGACGACTGCATTACCCATATTCTTAGGCAGCACAAAACGAATATTACCTGCTTCTACTTTTTTATCGCGCTTCATATGCTTAACATAATCCGGCTTACTCATTGTGCTAGGGCCTTCCACTGGAAGTGAAAATGCCTCGAAGAGTGAACGTACGCGACGAGTTTCTGACGCTGTAAACCAACCTAACTGCTCTGCTGCTATACAAGCAATTATAGTACCAGCTGACACGGCTTCGCCATGTAACCAGTTACCGTAACCTTGCTCAGCTTCGATTGCGTGACCAAAGGTGTGACCCAGGTTCAAAATAGCCCTCAGTCCACCTTCACGTTCATCTTTAGCAACCACTTCCGCTTTAATTTCACAGCAACGTTTAATGGCGACATTAAGGGTTGATTCATCAAGCTGTTTTAGCGCTTGCTCATTCGCTTCAAGCCAAGAAAAAAAGGCTTCATCATAAATGATGCCGTATTTTATGACTTCCGCCATACCTGCAGAGAATTCACGGGGAGGTAGCGTAGACAATGATTGCGTATCAATGGCGACTAAGATTGGCTGATAAAAAGCGCCAATCATGTTTTTACCCAACGGATGATTAACCGCGGTTTTACCGCCAACAGAAGAGTCTACTTGAGAAAGTAGGGTAGTGGGCACTTGAATAAAGGGGACGCCGCGTTGATACGTTGCAGCAACAAAACCACATAAATCGCCAATAACACCGCCACCTAATGCAATAAGGGTGGTATCGCGTGCAGCGTTGATTTCAAGCAAGTGGGTCATGACAACCTCAAATTGCTCAAGGTTTTTGTATTGTTCACCGTCAGGCAAGACAATGGTTTCGATTTGCTTGCTACCACATGCGGCTTTCACTGCATCAAGATATAAAGGCGCCACGGTTTCGTTGGTGACAATAACCGCTAATGGGCCTTTTATATAAGGCACAAAAAGGCCAGGCTGCTTAAGCAGCCCGGCCTCAATATGTATAGGATAGCTACGTTCGCCAAGTTCCACAGTTAAAGTTGACATGGGCGTAGCACCTCCTAATTATTTTATTTATAAACCGATTTTACTAATGATCTGGTTAGCCACTGCGCGAGCAGATTGGTCATCAGTATCAACTACATAATCTGCAACTTCTTCGTAAAGAGGATTACGCAAATCAGCAAGATCGCGAAGTACTTGCTCCGGATCGTTGTTTTGAAGTAAAGGGCGACGCTTATCGCGCTGTGTTCGAGCAACTTGCTTGTCAATCGTAGTTTGCAAGTAAACAACAATGCCTCGTGCAGACAAACGATTACGAACTGCTTTGGTTACAATTGAACCGCCACCAGTGGCAAGCACGATACCCTGCTTGTCTGTTAAATCATTGATGATGTTTTCTTCACGCGCACGGAATCCATCTTCGCCCTCAAGGTCGAAGATCCAGGCGATATCAGCACCAGAACGGCGCTCTATTTCCTGATCGGAGTCATAAAAATCCAGGTGAAGTTCGTCTGCTAGGTGTCTACCGATGGTGCTTTTGCCAGCACCCATTGGGCCAACCAAAAAGATATTACGTTTTTCAGCCATATTTGCTTATATCACAACTTTATCATGTTAGGGGCATGCACTGTTGCCTTACCAGCCTACCCATTGACTCGTGCTTATTTAATGTCCAATAAGCACTACTCCTTTAACCTCGCTAAAATTTCGAGACCGCGATTATCTCAGTTTCTAACAAGCCCTTGCAAGTATTGTTGAAAACAATTAGCACTATAATGTAAATACAGAGGCATTGCAGTACGAGAAAACGTAAAAAGCGGACTACTCTCAGTCCGCATTTTACCTTGAATTATAGGTTGTTACGGTTTTTCTGTAATTATTTTGGGCGTTACAAATATAAGTAGCTCACGCTTCTCTTGAAACTCTGATGTATTTCGAAACAGTACACCTAAAAACGGCAAGTCGCCAAATAATGGCACTTTTGACACGCTATCGGTACTCGTTTGCTGGAAAATACCGCCCAATACTATGGTTTCGCCGTTTTCTACTAAGACCTGAGTTTTGATTTCTTGGGTATCAATGGCCACCGCATCACCGGTTGAAGTTGAAACGGTTTCACCACGGGTATCTTGAGTAACAACTAAATCCAAAATAATGCGATTATCTGGCGTAATTTGTGGTGTTACACGAAGCGATAACACCGCTTTTTTGAATTCAACCGAAGTAGCACCACTTGAGGTAGCTTGAACATACGGAATTTCAGTTCCTTGTTCAATATAAGCTTCTTGCTGATTCGCTACCGTAATACGCGGACTAGCAATAACCTCACCTTTGTTTTCAGATTCAAGTGCTGACAATTCTAAGTCTAATATGGTGCCATCAACCAAGCTCGCTATTTGAAAGCCAATAGTGCCAGCTGCACCAGAAACAGGGAGGTTTACGTTTAGTCTATCGTCAATACTTGGAACAGAGCCGCCTGCAATAGTTTCCGCCCCTTCAATAGTCCCTGAAACGCCACTGTCACTTTCTCTATCGCTTAAGCCCCAACGAACGCCTAGCTCTTCATCAACGTTATCAAGTACGGTGACCATTCTGCTTTCAATTAATACTTGTTTAACCGGAATATCCAGTGCATCAATCATTTTTCTTGCTTCATCAATTGAAGGTAAGGTATCTCGAATAAGCATAGTGTTGGTGCGCTCATCTACGGTGACAGTGCCGCGCTCAGATAAAATGCCACCCTCTGAAGATTTCAAGATAGTCGCTAGCTTGGCTGCCTTGGCGTAATTTACCGAAATATTGACGGTGCTAAGAGGGGCCAAATCAGACACCTGTTTCTTTGACTGCAGCGCTTGGGTTTCTCTGGCGGTAAGCTCTTCTGTTGGTGCAATCAGTAAAATATTACCTTCTAGGCGTTTATCCAGCCCTTTAACGCGTAAAATCATATCAAGGGCTTGATCCCATGGAACACCAGACAGGCTTATGGTGACATTTCCGGTAACTGTGTCTGTGGTCACCAAGTTAAAGCCGTTAACTTGCGCGATAATTTGCAACACTTGACGTACAGGTACATCTTGAAAATCTAACGAAATCGGGTCGCCAGTGTAGGTTTTTTTGTTTTCTAATTCTTCTTGTTGCGACAAGCTCATCGGCTCAATTTTGATGCGAATGACGTTATCTTCTACCGCGTGGCGGGCGGTCACGGTATCGCTATAAAGAATTTCTATGCGGGTACTTTTTTCGTCTTGAAATGTCTCAATGATTGATACTGGCGTGGAAAACTCTGTCACGTTTAATTCAACGAGCTGACTTTCATCTAACTCGCTATCAGCGAGGGTAATGGTAACCTTTCCTTGAGACTCAACGAGTTGCGGGGTAGGTGAAGCTCCTTCAAAGGTGACTAGCGCAACACCGATATTATTTGCTTCTCGGGTAAAGTCTATATCGGTAATCCGGGTTGACGGTGTGTTGTCACTTGGGTCGTACAATACGGGTTCTAACGCTTTGGCGGGCGCAACATAAAGTATCAATACCGTACAGATAGCGGCAAAACCCAGCAACCAAGGCCAGCGAGCACTTCTACGATTTAAAGACTTGTTAAATAGGTAACGCTCAGCCATTATTTTTTCTCTCCTGACGTTGAGGTTTTGCTCAACGTTATCTCTTTTTTCTGCCAGCAACCTGCGCCATCAGGTATTAACTGTTCTATTGTTAGTGAGTTTGGATTAATTCCGGTGATTTTACCGTAAAATAACCCGATGCGGCTGCCAATTTTGGCTTTATGTAAAACGCCGTCATTACTGGTGATTAGTGCCCATTCAATGCCTTGGCTTTTAAAGTTACCGGTTAAGCCTAATGAGTCTAAGCCATACCTTTCCAATTTCTGCTTTGTACGTTCAAAGTCAGGTTGAAAACAGTTTTCTTGTCGAGTTTGCGTTAATGGCGCCGTGTTTTCTTTAGGCGAATCAAAAGGGCTAGGCAATTCGCTCGCTGAATATATAAAGGTTGTAGGTGTAGCAAACTCAGGGTAGGGCTCTATATTGTGAACTACATTTTCGCTGACACTCTGCGTATATGCCTGCAAGTCATCAAGTTTTGGCGAGCAAGCGGTTACCATAACAACCGCAGCAAGTACTAAAAAAAAGCGCATCACTGAGATCCTCCGCTTATTCCGGTACTGTTTTCTGAGCGGTAGGTTTTCGCTTGCAGTTGCAATGTGAGCCCATTGCTATCTCGTAAAATATCGAAATCATGTAAGGTGACAATACGAGAAAGTCCAGCCACTTTGGAGACAAATTCTCCAAAGTGGTGATATCCGCCACTGACTTCAATTTCAATAGGCAGTTCGGTGTAAAACTCTTTAGGTACTTCTTGTTGCCAGTTCAATAATTTAAAGGTAAGCCCAGATGATGTGCCTACATAGGTTATATCGTCTAGCAAACCTGGGGTTTCATTGCTGGTAGGTAAGCTTTTCAGCATGGAAGAAAAGTCATCTTCCAGTTGGGCAAGCTGTTCTCGGTACGCTTCTTCATTTACCGCAATGCGGTACTTGGCTTCATATTGCAGTTTCAGCTCTTGTTCTTTTAACTCGGCCGTATCAAGGATAGGCAGTTTAGGGCTTATAAGCAGATAATAGCTAAGCGCGCCAATTAAGATTGCCACGAAGGCAGCAACCACTATGCGTACTTCATTGGGCCAAATAGCAATTTGTTCAAAGTCTAGCTCATTGAGTTCTTTGAGCTTTTCTACATCAAATTTCATTTATTAGTCTTCCCTTCAGCGCCTTGCTTCAACGGTGATACCGAAGCGCTAACCATAAAGGTAAGCGTGAAGGTGCTAATCGCGCGCGAGGCATTGGTGTCTGCTTTTATTGACGATAATTCTGCTCCAACAAAAACATCAGAGTTATCTAATGAACGCATGAAATCAGAAAGTCGGTTATTTGAATCACTAACGCCTTCAATTTCTAACTTATTTCCCATGCGCTTCATGGATTGAAAGGTCACACCCACAGGTACGATTTTGGCCAACTCATCAAATATAATGGCCGCTACATTTCGGCTAGCCTGTAGTTGTTCAATGAGGGCCATGCGTTGTTCAATCGCATTTTTACTTTCTTTAATATTCTTTATATCTGCTATTTTCGCATCTAATAAGGCAATCTCGCGCTCAAGAAACTGGTTCCTAGAATTCTGATGATTAATTTGTTGGTCGATGGCCTGACCGATAAACCAAAAAATTAACCCCACGATAGCAGCAACGGCTAGCAGACCCATCAAATACTGCTGCTTTTGATGTTGGCGTCGCTGCTCGCGCCAAGGAAGTAAGTTTACATGTGCCATGATGTGAAACTCCGGCTAGCAAGGCCCGCGGCAATAGTTAGCTGTGGGGCGATACGACGTAACCGCTGGGAATCTAACTTAGGGTTCATGGTCATGCCCAAAAAGGGGTCGAATACATCAACGTGTAGGCCCAAGTCTTGGCGTAAAATATCGACCAAAGGTTGGATGGTGGCAGCGCCGCCGCAAAGTAAAATTTTCGCAGGCCGGTCAACATGAAATGTCGTCATGTACATTTGCAATGCACGATTGATGTTCTGCTGTAAATTAGCGGCAAAGATAGGTAACACTTCGTCTAACCAACTGTCAGACGATGACTCGTCCATCAATAGACGCTCGGCTTCATCACGCTCAATCATTTGAATAGCGCTAATGTCGTTGACTAAGTTATTTAGCCCGAACGCATGCTCTTTTGTATAGACAACATTGCCGTTACGTACCACGCTAACTTGAAGTAATGAGGCACCTACATTAATGGCGCAAATGGTTTCATCTTCCACTTTTCCGTTATAGAAAAAGTCGATAGCGTTTCCAATTGCGTAATTTTCCACATCAACAATTTTAGGTTCGAAATCGGCTTCGCGGGACAGTAGCAATCGGCTATCTACTAAATCTTTGTGTGCGGCCGTCAACAGAACATTGACCTTGCCAGAATGTGTTTCACTTGGGCCTAGTTCTTCAAAGTCTATATAAACATCTTCAAGGGGAAAAGGAATGAGGCTGTCCGCTTCAATTTCTATCTGGCTTTCAAGTTCATAATCGTTTTGGTCTGGCTCCATATAAACGATTTTACTGATTACTGATGTACCCGCTACCGCTACATTAGCTTGCTTTATTTTAGTTTTTAAGCTGTTACGTACTTTTTTAAGTGCTAAACTTACCGCCTCGTAATCTTTAATATCTCGCTCAGAAAAAGCCACTTTATTGATAGATTCACAAGCATAGCCTTGAAGCATATAGCCATTGACTGAAGGTTCTAGCCATACCGCTTTTATTTGACGTGTGCCTATGTCTAAACCCACAATGGGAGGCATCTTTTTCTTGAACAGCGATTTCATTTACAAGTGTCCGGTTTCAATGGTAGTTGCTCTAAAGTACAATATTACTCAGTTTTTATTGTGCGTATGGTTCTATTGATAACACATACGTATGAAAATATACGTCATTTTCGCAAAAATGCCTTGGTATCCTTAAATTGTGAAGTACATTAAACCGTTATTATTATTCTTTGTCATCTCAGGCCTTATTGGGTGTGTCGCGCTTGTTGGTATTTACTTTTATATCAAACCTAACCTACCAAGCGTTACTGTACTTAAGGATGTTAGACTCCAAACGCCCATGCAGATATATACTCATGATGGAAAATTAATTTCCCAATATGGCGTTAAACGGCGGATACCCGTAAAACTTGAGGAAGTTCCTGAACAATTAATCCACGCAATATTGGCAACCGAAGACAGTCGCTTCTTTGAACATCACGGAATTGACCCCATTGGAATTGCCCGTGCTGCGTTAAGTTTAATTATTACGGGAGAAAAAAGGCAGGGGGCGAGTACATTAACAATGCAGCTTGCTCGAGGCTTCTTTTTAAGTCGAGAAAAAACGTATATTCGTAAGGTAAAAGAGATATTTATCGCGTGGCACATGGAGCAGGAACTCAGTAAAGAAGAGATCCTTGAACTCTATTTAAATAAAGTTGAGCTAGGCCATCGTTCGTTTGGTTTTGGTGCCGCTGCCCAAGTGTATTATGGTAAATCTCTTAATGAACTCACTTTGGCACAACTTGCCACTATTGCAGGCCTTCCAAAAGCGCCTTCAGCGCTAAACCCTATTACTGACCCTGAAGCATCAGCAGGCCGTCGCCGCGTGGTGTTGCTGCGCATGCTTGATGAAAAATACATATCTAAAGTGGACTTTGATAATGCGGCAAGCGCGCCTATAACTGCACGTAAGCATGGGGCTGAAATTGAAGTGGATGCACCTTATTTAGCCGACATCATCTATAACGAAATGGTCGATATTTACGGTAAAGATGAAGCGGAGACAGGCGGCTATCAGGTTTACGCGACCGCGGGTTCCGACTTACAACTCGCTGCTCAGCGCGCGGTGGTAAGGAATCTACACGACTACGATGAGCGCCATGGTTACAAAGGGCCGCTTGGCTATTTGTGGGACGCCCCTTCGCCAGAGAGCCAAGATGAGCCAGTACCTCAGCTTTCTTTAGATTTTGACGTAAGTGAAAAGTTGCTCGCCAGTGACTGGAGCGAGCGCGAGATGCTTTCTGCGTTGTCACGAGTGCCATATATTAAGCCTCTTGTGCCTGCAGTTGTACTTTTGGCCGCTGATCAATCTATTGATGTGCTTGATGTAAACGGCGAGAAGCGAACGATCACTTGGGAAGGTTTAGACTGGGCGAGACGATATATCACCGACTTTAGGCAAGGTAGCGAGCCCGAAACAGCCTCAGATATCACCCAACCTGGTGCGGTAATTTATGTTCGTGAACAAGACGACGCATGGCGTATCGCGCAATTGCCAGAAGTGAGCGGGGCGTTTATTGCGCTTAATCCAAAAAATGGTGCGGTTGAAGCGGTAGTCGGTGGATACAGTTTTTACCAAAGCCAGTTTAATCGTGCGACGCAAGCAAAACGACAAGTAGGCTCTAACATTAAGCCCTTTATTTATTCTGCGGCGATAGACAGCGGCTATACCCTCGCTTCTATTATTAATGATGCCCCTATCAATCAATGGAATGCGGCAACCGGTGTTGCTTGGCGCCCTCAAAACTCACCGGCGGAGTACGATGGTCCTATTCGTATGCGTAAAGCCTTGGGTAAATCGAAGAATGTAGTGTCAGTTCGTCTACTGCGGGGTGTTGGGCTTCGTAAAGCGGCAGACTATCTGACTCGCTTTGGTTTCGATCCAGACGATATTCCATTAGACGAAACCGTATCGTTAGGGTCTAGCTCTCATACACCGCTAGAAGTGGTTCGTGGTATGTCAGTTATTGCTAATGGCGGCTACTTAGTAAACCCTCACTTTATTGCTAAAGTGCTGGATGAACATAATCAAGTGTTGTGGGAAGCTAACCCTGTTTGGGCATGCGATAACTGCACCAAGGCTCATGCGCCTGAAAGCTATCCGGAAAGTGATGTAGAAAACGATTTAGACAATAACGATGTTGATGTTGAAGCCTTACTCGAAGCCCAGCTTAATAAAGATGTATTGCTAGCACAGAGCGAAACAACGGAACAGCAGAGTGCACCCCAAGTCATTACCGCACAAAATGCCTTCTTGGTAGGTGAGATGATGCGTACCGGTGTCCGTGCTAATGGGAATTGGAGTAAGAAGACTTATTGGCTTGGTACAGGTTGGCGTGCACGAAATATTCTGCAGCGCACCGATATTGCAGGTAAAACAGGTACCACGAACGATTCAAGAGATACATGGTTCAGTGGTTTCCAAAAAGATATCGTCGCGACCGCTTGGGTTGGTTTTGACAACATGGGAAGACAACTTGGCCGTGCTACTCGCAATCAAAACCTCGTTAATCGCAACCCTGAAAAATTCAATTGGATTGGTAATGCGTTAATTGGTACCGAAGACGGGGCAAAAGCGGCCGGTCCGGCATGGATAAGATTTATGGAATATGCATTGGCAGAAAAGCCTCATTCACCTATTCCTGTACCTGAAAAAATAGTGCGTGTCCGCATTGATCGTACCAGTGGGAAGTTGACCCGAAGGACAGACCATACGACACTGTTCGAATATTTCTTGCAAGGCACTGAACCCACCTCATATGTTCTTGATGATGAAGTGGTCGACCCTGCCTCGCAAAATAAAACGACGACGCCAGAGCCTGAAGAAATATTTTAATAAAAAGCGTGCAAAAGCACGCTTATCAGGTTGCAGCTAAGTAATTGCCTGTAAATAAAACCGGATTACCCATGTCAGAAGATTCAAATCGATATCTTTATATTCCTCATGCTGGACCCTCGCTGTTGGAAACGCCCCTGTTAAATAAGGGCAGTGCATTTACCTCGAGAGAGCGCGCTGCATTTAACTTAACGGGCTTAGTACCGCCTCGTTACGAAAGTATTGAAGAGCAAGTTGAGCGTGCGTACATGCAATACAGTAGCTTCGACGAAGTACTGAACAAGCATATCTATTTACGCGCCATTCAAGATAACAACGAAACCCTGTTTTATCGTCTTATTCAAAAACATATTGATGAGATGATGCCAATTATATACACCCCAACAGTGGGTGATGCTTGTGAGCAGTTCTCGGACATTTATCGTAGTTCGCGCGGGCTGTTTGTATCGTGGGAAGAGCGCCACCAAATAGATGACATTGTTCGTAATGCCACCAAGCGTAAAGTCAAAGTGATTGTAGTGACTGATGGCGAACGCATTCTTGGCCTTGGCGATCAAGGCATTGGTGGAATGGGTATACCGATTGGTAAGCTTTCGCTATATACCGCTTGTGGTGGTATTAGCCCTGCGTATACCTTGCCCGTTATGCTTGATGTGGGAACTAACAACGAGAAGTTGCTCAACGACCCTATGTATATGGGGGCACGTCACCCTCGTATTGGGCAAGAAGACTACGATGAATTTGTCGATATGTTCATTCAGGCTGTAAAACGCCGCTGGCCTGAAGTAATGATTCAGTTTGAAGATTTCGCACAACCTAATGCGATGCCTTTGCTGAACCGCTATCGCAATCAAGTGTGTTGCTTTAACGACGATATTCAAGGTACTGCTGCGGTTACGTTAGGCACTATTTTAGCGGCATGTCGCATGAAACAACAAAAGTTATCTGACATGAAAGTGGTGTTTGTTGGGGCAGGTTCAGCCGGCTGTGGTATTGCTGAGATGCTTATTCAGCAAATGGTGCATGAAGGTATTAGCGATGCGCAGGCGCGTAAGCAAGTCTTCATGGTAGACCGCTTTGGCCTAGTGACCGAAGGTATGGAAGGCCTACGCGATTTCCAGCAAAAGCTCAATCAGCAGTTAGTCGACCTTGAAACTTGGACTTTTAGCGGCGATTACGCATCGCTACTTGATGTTATGCACTGTGCCAAGCCAGATATTCTTATTGGGGTATCGGGGCAACCTGGTTTGTTCACTGAGCAGGTGGTTCGCGCCATGAAGCAAAACTGTGAGCTACCGATTATCTTTCCATTAAGTAACCCGTCTCGTCAGGTTGAAGCACGACCAGAGCAGGTTATTGAATGGACCGATGGCGAAGTGGTTATTGCAACGGGAAGCCCGTTCAAGCCAGTTGAATACAAAGGTAAAGTATTTACCATTGCCCAGTGTAACAACTCGTATATTTTCCCTGGCATAGGCCTTGGTGTGGTTGCTGCAAAAGCAAAATTAATTAGTGATGAAATGCTGATGGCGGCAAGTAACGCACTTGCAGACGCGTCGCCTTTGGTAAACACAGGTGAAGGTTCCTTATTACCACCATTGGGTGCTATTGCTGAGCTTAGCCGTAAAATAGCCTTTGAAGTAGGTAAGGTCGCAATGGCGCAAGGGCTAGCCCTTGAGATGTCAGACGATGCGTTGAATGACCATATTGAACGTAATTTCTGGAAAGCTGAATACAGACCATATAAGCGCGTGAGTATTTAAATAAGTATCTTTGCACGCGTTTGTTCAAGTATACGATAGCAGCCCTAGGGCTGCTTTTTTGTTTCTTCTGGTAGCTTTTTCTAGCTCACATGTACTTACTCTTTTCACTACAAGTTCCAGCTATTCTCCACGTCAGTAATAAAGTGTTGCGAGAGTGCAACATTTTCTCAGTCCCCCCTATCTTTCCTAATTTCATATTCCTATTAAGTTATTGATATTATTTGATTTGTTGTGATGGCATAAATGCTGCTTAGCTTAAGAAGTTCGGGTAAGAACCCTAGTAGGGCTCCAAGTTAGAAAGCCAGCAACCGCTCCATTACGTTGGTCGGTTCGCCTAGCTCAGCCTCGCGCCTTTTAAGTAGTACTCTTTAAAAGAGGAAGGGGGCTTTAAGCCTAATAAGTTTGGGCATCGCTTGGTTTAATGCATCGTAATGCTAGTTGTATAGTATTTGGAACACGGCACTGGAAACACGGTAATAACAGCATCGGTATTGTGAGTTAACCCAATACCCACAGGGAGGAAGCTTATGTTTGCAATAGTAAGGAATTTTACCAGAAGCATTTTTGATAATGAGCTTATGTCGAACGATTTCAATACGTGCATGTTGCTTGATGCATTGTCCTCTTTGGAACAAGACTAGGCTTTTTCAAGCAACATTGAGTACTTGTTCGAATAGAATTCGGTTACTGGGGCTGCTAGTCATAGTGAATGCACTATGACTAGCAGGCACCAAATGGCCACACAGTTTGCGGGCAATGGATTGCGCGCCTTTTATTATCGCAGGGGCAGTTTAAAATACGTTTAAAAACGATTTTATTCTGCCTTCTTTGCGAACTGTCCTAGCGAGAAGCGCTTGGTCGTATATCCTTAATCCTGCTCATTGTAATTCCATATTCAGTACACACATCAAATTTATAATCATGCTAATGCGATAGAAAAGGATCTGATATGTCTGACAGTAATACCTATACCCCTCCAAAAGTATGGAGCCAAAATGAAGATGACGGTAACAAGTGGGCTAGTATCAATCGCCCAGTATCGGGTGCTACCCATGAGCAAGAACGCTCTGTAGGCCAGCATCCACTTCAGCTTTATTCGTTGGCAACACCAAATGGACAAAAAGTCACCATCATGTTGGAAGAGCTCTTGGCCGCAGGTATTACTGACGCTGATTACGATGCGTGGTTGGTTAATATCGGTGAAGGTGATCAATTTTCATCTGGCTTCGTTGACGTAAACCCAAATTCAAAAATTCCAGCCATGGTAGATACTTCCACTTCACCAGAAACGAAGCTGTTTGAATCGGGTTCAATACTTCGTTACTTAGCGGATAAGTTTACGGTATTTATTCCTACCGATCCTGCTGCAAAAGTAGAATGTTTCAACTGGTTATTTTGGCAAGTAGGTTCAGCACCCTACTTAGGCGGCGGTTTTGGGCATTTTTACAGTTATGCGCCCTACCCAATGGAATATCCCATTAACCGTTTTACCATGGAAGTAAAGCGTGAACTGGATGTGCTAGACAAACATCTCGCCAAAAATACCTATTTTGCCGGAGAGGAGTACAGTATTGCTGATATGGCTATTTGGCCATGGTATGGCAACTTAGTACTCGGTAATCTTTATGATGCAGCCACTTTTTTGCAAGTGAACGACTACAAACACCTTTTACGCTGGGCAACAGAAATTGAGGCGCGCCCTGCTGTAACGCGAGGGGTGATTGTTAATCGTACGTGGGGGGATGCGCAGCTTAAAAATAGACATAGTGCTAAAGACATCGATGATGCGCTAAACGAAGTGAAATAAGCCCTCGAACAGCGATAAGAGTTAGCAACACATAAAATTGTTACCTATTTCGAGTATACTCTCTTGATAGGCTGGTTTGTGTGTTGCCGCTTTGTATTGTTGTTATGAATTATTGTTGTGCGTAGCTACCAACGCGTAAACGTGCAGCCGAATAGCATTTAACGCCCGCGTCTTCCAATCTACCCAATTAATTCTATTGCGAATCTCATGTTGGTTTAAACTTATATAGCCATGACACAACGCCCATATTTGCATTGCTATATCCTGACGCTCTTCTACAGCAATCTCTTTTTTAATTATCGCTGATACCACTTTAGTTAAGGTAATAAATGCCTTTTCCCCAGCAGCAATCGCGTCTTCGTTGGGGGTGTAATCTTTTAGATTAGAGCCAAATATTAGATTGTAATGCGCTGCATGTGCTTCAGAGAATTGAAGTACGTGTTCACAGGCATTGAGCAACCTATCTGATGGGGTACTACCCTCAGATTGCTTCATCATTTCATCAACAAGGGTAAAGCCTTCAATATACAGGGCATCAAGAATACCTTGCTTCCCCTTGAAGTGGCTGTAGATGCCTATCGTAGACATACCCGCACCCTCAGCAATAGCACGTACGCTTAACGCGTGACTCCCCCCTTTTAAGAACAGGGTTGAAGCCGCTTCTAAAATTTTCTGACGAGTATCTTTTTTCATTTACATTGAATTTACATGTTGCGCAATATAACGGCGTTATATATGTTGAATATAACACTGTTATATTCAATCGTTCCATTAGATTGTCGTTTAGCGTGATTACATTTATTAAACCCGCGTGCAGGCAGGTTCATACATAAAGGACATAGTATATGAAAGCAGAACAATTAACTTGCGATTATTTGATTGTGGGAAGTGGGGCGGTAGGCATGGCGTTTGCCGATGTACTACTCAGTGAAACCGATGCCAGCATTATCATAGTCGATAAATATGCCAAGCCTGGCGGCCATTGGAACTTAGCTTACCCTTTTGTCACCTTACATCAGCCTTCTGCTTTCTATGGTGTTTGTTCACGAGAGCTAAATCGCGGAGTGATTGATAAAACAGGAATGAATGAGGGCTTGATGAGCTTAGCCTCTGGTGCTGAGGTGAGTGCCTACTTCGATTCAGTCATGCAAGAGACCTTTTTGCCCTCGGGTCGTGTTCAATATTTTCCCCTCAGCCAATACGAAGGCGAGGGCAAATTTACCAATATCACTGGCGGTAAAACGTACGACGTTACCGTCAACAAAAAGACAGTAGACGCGACTTATTTAAAAACCAGTATTCCCATTACCCACAAGCCAAGCTTTACCCGTGATGACAAGGTTGATTTTACGCCAGTCAATACCTTAACCCAACGAGTAACAGGTCATAAAAATTATGTCGTCATTGGGGGAGGTAAAACGGGGATCGACACCTGTTTATGGTTACTTAGCAATTTTGTAAACCCTGAAAACATTCATTGGGTGGTATCTCGGGACGCATGGCTGCTCAATAGAAAAAACACCCAGCCACTAGATGAATTTTTCTTCGATACCATTGGCGCGCAAGCTAACCAAATGGAAGCCATTGCACAGTCGACCTCTATCGATGACATGTTCGATAAATTAGAGGAAAAGGGCGTCATGCTGCGTATAGATAAAGACGTCAGGCCTGCTATGTTCCATGGTGCCACGGTAAGTGAAGCCGAATTGGCAGCACTGCAAACCTTACCTAATATAATTCGCCATGGCAGAGTAACGCATGTTGGAAAAGAGGCGCTTACGTTTGAGGATACTCAGTGGGCAATGCCAGAAGATGCATTGGTGGTGGACTGTTCGGCATCAGCACTCACAAATTTAGAAATAAAACCTGTTTTTGAAGGCAATACGATTACGCCGCAAACCGTGCGAGCTTACCAACCGGTGTTCAGTGCAGCGCTGATTGCGCATGTTGAGGCAGCCTATGATGATGAAGCCACCAAACAGAAACTGACACAAGTTGTTCCTCTGCCAAATCGTGATATTGACTGGGTTCCTATGACGGCAGCGATGCTACGAAATATGCATGTTTGGGGCGAAGCGCCTGAACTTCGTGCATGGATCCATAATTGTAGACTCGATGGTTTTTCCAAAATTGTTCATGGTGTGGCCAAAGACGATATGCCAAAACTACAAGTGTTAGGGCGCCTAAAAGCCGGGTCGCAACCTGCTATGGGTAAACTCATGGAGTACATGCATATGCTGAAAGCCAGCGGCAAACTCGCATCTTAAGAAAAGGGAAATAAAGTAATGCAACAGTTTCAAGTTGATAAACAGGACTTAAGCCAACACCGTATAGTCTCCATAGAACATGCCGATCTTTATAAACAAGCGCCATTAAAAGACGCACCATTAAAAGAAGAACAGTCCAAAGAGGGTGTGACCTTTGAAGTAGAGCGTTTTGCGTTTACGGCCAACAATCTCACTTATTTCATGATGGGTGAAAAGCTTGGGTATTGGCAGTTTTTTCCAGCTGTTTCGGGTGACGCGACTTCCAACAAACCTTTGGAGAACAACGCCAACGACAAATGGGGCGTTATTCCTGTGTGGGGTATAGGTAAGGTATCAGCATCTAGCGTAGAAGGTGTGGACGTAGGCAGTCGTTATTTTGGGTATTTCCCGCCTGCCACTCATCTGCATATGGACGCCATTACTTTTGCTCAAGGAAATTTGATTGATACCAGCGCGCATAGAAAAGCACTACCGCAGGGTTATAACCTGTATCGGCCATTAGAACGTAGTGGTGATAAAGCTCAGTCACACCGTGAAAACCTGCAAATGTTATTGTGGCCTTTATACATCACATCCTATTGCTTATGGGATTTAATCGACCAGTGCAATGCACCTAAACCAAAACAAGTGATTGTATTAAGCGCATCAAGTAAAACCAGTCTGGGATTGGCTTATGCTCTTAAAAAAGATGACTATCACGTGGTAGGTGTGACTTCTGGTAAAAGCCAAGGATTTGTTGAAGGACTAGATGTTTACCATCAAGTGGTCTGTTATGACGACCTAGATGACATCGCCAACAAAGCCAGCATTGTGGTAGATATGTCGGGCAACAATAAGGTAAAGCTGCGGCTTAAGAATAAGCTTGGCGATGATCTTATGCGCTATGTGCAAGTGGGATTAACCCATTGGCAAGAAGTAAGCACAGGTGATGGCACTGAAAATACAAAAGACGCCTCTGGCGTAAGTGATGAATTCTTTTTTGCTCCTGCACACATTCAAACCAGAATGACTGAGTTAGGTGCGGGTGTATTTCACGCAAAAAGCGGGGCTTTTGTAAAAGAAGCTATGCTGTGGACAGCATCGTGGTTATCGGTAAGAGAGCATGAAAATATTGCGTCGTTACTGCATAACTTTGACGCTATTTGTCATGGCGATGTTTCACCTAAAGAAGGCCTGATATTCGCGCCATAAATTATTTTTAACGCCGCCCTTTCAAATGGGGGCGGAGACACAAAACGTATTTTAGAATACTCATTGCACTAATGTTGTGCCTTAAGTTAATTTAATGTAAAAAATATTGTCGGATGTCAGTAAATTTTACAAGCTGATATTTAATATAATAGCTGAGTCTATAAATTTTATTTAAATCATGAGTTTGAATGTTTGGTGTGAATTTTGCAAATCGCGTACTAAAAGGCACAAGTTTTAGCTTTATTTCCTAAGTTAATAGACTTGGCCATACTTTATACAAACATAAGGCAGTGCGTAATGATTCGCTTAGCAGTGTTAGTGATGTCGTTGTTTACATTTATAGCTTCGGTGAGCGCCGAAGAGACTACTTCAAGCACATTAGGTACTTACAACCTCATCTTGTTGGAAGATTATAACTTTCAAGGTGGAGACGTGCAGGGACAGGTGCTTATCGGTGGTGATTTGAATGCTAGCGGTCATGCGGCTGAGTTCGGAAGTCGACTTGCAAATACAAATACTGCCATAGATGCCGTTACCATTATGGGCGACGTCAATGCTAACCAAATTCGTGTATTAAATGACAATAATTTAGTTTATGGCGGTTCACTTAATGTATCGCACGTAGAACTGAATGACGGTAATGATGGCAAAGCAATCTATAACGCCGACCTCAGTGTTGATGACGTCGCGGCCTCACTTCACGCCGATTCAGCTTACTTTGCTAGCCTTAGCGCGAATGGCACGTACAGTGATGGTATATTTAACTATATAGGTACTGACAGCGTTGCAGTATTTAATGTGTCAGCTGACGATATCTTTGCGCAAAATAGTAATTTGTCACTAAACTGGGGCGATGCAGAAACCGTTATCATCAATGTTTCTGCGAGCAACGCGCTTGCGAATGACATAGTAGTAGGTGGTGGAGTGAACCTGAACAATGGTTTCAACGGTAGTGAAGCGTTTTCAAATGTACTGTGGAACTTCTACGACGCAGAGAGCATTGACTTTAATAGTTTAGCGGTTAAAGGTTCGGTGTTAGCGCCCTTAGCGACAACCCGTGGTGGTGCGTCGTTCGATGGCTCTTTCGCTGCGGTTTCATATACCGGCGCCCGAGAATTTCATAACTATGTATTTAATTATGAGACACCTTCAGCGCCTCCAGTGGTGAGTGTGCCAGAGCCACCTACCATTGCAGTATTAGCGTTATTGTTGTTATTCTTAAGCTTTAGAAGAGCACGCTGCGACTAAGTTTCCATAGCAGACTATGTTACTTGATGAGTAAAATCTCTCCCCCGCTTTCTATGAATACAAGCGCACTGTGTGCGCTTGTTTTCTTTGTGTGTTTTTCTTTTTCTTTCTCAGTATATCCTGCGAATAACGAAGACTATGAAAAAGGGAAGGCTTTCTTCGCCCAAAAGGAATACAAAGAAGCATTTATTTATGCGAAGAATGCACTTCAAGCTGAACCAGACTATTTACCCGCACAGATATTATTGGCACAGTTGTATCAGGTTAACGGCATGTTTAACCAAGCAGACGCTGCATTTCAAGCTGCCTATGACGCAGGGGGCGATGCAGGGCTTATTTTCGAATCTTGGGGCGAGGTACTACTTCGCTTAGGTGAGAGTGAGCGCATCCTCTCTCTTGATTTTGATTCAACCTTTCCTGTTGAAGCGCGAATAAACTGGCATACAATTCGTGCTAAGGCGTGTATACAGCAATCTAGAATATTGTGCGCTAGGTATGAATATGACCAGATCTTAACACGCGCTGCTGACCATCCCAAAGGCCTCAACGGGTTGGCACTATTAGCCATACTTGAGCGTCGTTTTAAAGAAGCTGAATCCCTATTAGCGAAGTCCATGAGGCAAAGTGATATCCAAGCGCAAACGTGGTGGCTAAAGGGGCAACTGGCCAAAGAACGTCGGGAGTATGCGCAAGCACAAACGTTTTACAGCAAAGCTTTCTTGTTGTCTCCCAATAATCCAACCATGGCGCGTAGTTTAATTGATGCTTACATTTCTTCTTCTGACTTTGATGCTGCGCTTTTAATCACTGAAGATTTGTTGCTGCAAACGGAAGGCGATCTTTACGTATTGTTCGTCAATAGTTGGCTGACTAGTCAGGTTGAATCCTTAGCGGTTATCCGGCCTCAGTTAGAGCAAATTGCTACCCAATTAGCCAACGTAGATGACGTGATGTTGCATACTGACCCCGCACTTTATTACCTACGCGGTATGGTGGCGTTGATGCAGAAAAATTACGAAACAGCCCGCGATAATTTTCTCAGTTATGCGAAGTACACAGAAGAAGATGTACAAACGGCGATATTGCTAGCAAGTACTAATATTGCGCTTGGGGATAAGAAATCAGCGATGTCAGCTTTGCAGCCTCATGCAGACACCTTGATAGACAACAATATTGATCAAGCCTTAATGCTCGGAACGCTTTTTCTTGAGAACAAGCAAAATTTTGCAGCAGTAAACTTATTGAATAAGTTGGAAGAGGTATATCCAAATAATGTGAACGTCGCTTTATATGCGGTGCGAGTAAACTTAAGTCGCGGGAAAGTTGCGCAAAGCAATGCGCAACTGTCTCGTTTAAAAGCACGTTACCCTGAAAATCGGCAAGTACTGATGACCTATGCGCTAAATCATCTCAATAACGGAAACTCGGCACTCGCTGGTGAAGCAATTGCGCTTCTGATAACACGCTTTCCAAGTGACGTGTCGATTCAAAATATGTACGCTGCGCAGCTTATTATTAATAAGCAGTACGAAAAAGCGCAAGAGGTTCTTGATAAGGTACTTATACAATCACCGAGGTTGTTCGCAGCACGCTATAATCAGGCAACCTTGTTGCTCCAGCGTAATGAGTTAGATGAAGCAAGGGAAATATTACTCTCCCTATCTGCTTTACGTCCTGAACATTTGCAAGTTGCTTTTCAGCTGGCCAAAATTGATTTCCAAATGGGTAATCTTCAGGCAGCCATTTCAGGCTTTCGTAAAATATTAGTGTCTAATAGTGCTGCGGCACCATCGAACGTTACCTTTGCGGCAGTAGCAGCCTATGCGCAAGTAAGCGACTACAAGCGTGCTATAGACTTGCTGAGAACGCTGTTAGCTAGTGAACCTGGAAACCAAGTCGCGTTAGTGCAACTAGCAGGGTTCTATGTAAAAGTAAGAGATAAACAACAAGCGCTTACTACACTTAAAAAGATGGATATTATCCCGTCGCTTTCTATCAACACTCGACTCGCGCAAGTCGCGCTTTGGACAGCATTAGGCCAGCAAGCCAAGGCGTTAGAGGTCATGAAAGGTACACATGAACTAGTGCCAGGTGATAAAAATATCCATTTGCAGCTGGTGAAGTTGATGCTTGCTTCTGGGGAATTGAAAGCTGCCGCGACTTCCCTTGAAATACTTGAAAGCGACTTCCCTAATGACCCGCTAGTGAGATTTAAGCAAGGTGAATTAGCACAAGCGCAAGGGCAATTAGACACAGCCTATCAGTATTTTGAAAACGTTTTGGCACTAGATGCAAGTTTCGACTTGGCCTTAGCAAAGCTGTATTCAATTAGTGTGCAACAGCAAAGCTTTAACCGCTTGTTGGCGCGCTTAGATAGTATAGTAAAGCAAGATCCAACGCGTTATTTCCCTCGCAATTTACTTGCTCAATATCACTACTACTATGGCGATAGAATACAAGCTATTGGTCATTATCAGCAATTACTTAGTCTTGTTGATGACAATAGCCGATATGCCATGTTAAATCGGTTGGCTATTTTACATTTTCCCACCAATACTAGCCAAAGCTTCGTTTATGCAAAACAAGCGTTTGAGCTTGCGCCCAACAATGCAGATGTCTTGCATTCCTATGGGTGGAGCTTAGCGCTTAATGGCCGTTACAAAGAAAGCTTACCTATTCTAAGAGAGGCATCGGCAAGGGATGCGATATCACCATCACTTAAATATCGATTAGCCTATACACTTTATAACTTGGGTAGCCTTGATGAGGCCGAACGAATTCTAACGTCATTACTTGCCGTCGAAGAATATGTTGATATCCGCTCACAGGCCGAAGCGTTGCTTACAGAAATTAAACGTTGAGGTGAGCTGTCAGAAAATCACTTACCTCCGGCCACAGCGCTTGACATTTCCTTGAGAAGAACTTCATGTGGCCTATCTCTGCAAGGTTATAGTCATTTGGCTCGATGAGACGGATTTCAGCGTCTAGCTCTGGAAAAACGCTAATCATATCCTCAACATTCAACAGGTTGGCAATATCATCATCGCTGGCTAACAACCATTTAGATGGCAGGCGTATATCATCATACCAGTGCTTGAGTACTTCTTTACCAAAGGCTTCCTTTACATAACCCTGGCCATTACACCACTTTTGCCACTGCCTACTAACACCGCTAGGCAAAGGCTCACCCATACCCACTAAATGCGATTTAGTGTGCCCGAAAAGTAGGTTATTCAAGGGAATATAAAAATTCATGAAGAAGTGAGCTTTTAGTAAGTAGCTTGCTCGCATGTTGCGTAAACTGCCCGATGAGCTTCCGAAGTTACAAAATGCAGTAAGATCGTTTACGTTTGGCATTAGCCCTAAAAGTTGGCCGCCTGCACTATGGCCAACTAAAAAGTATTGGGTCTTAGGGAAGTGCATTTTTAGGGTTTCTAATACGGCGGGCATATCTTGTTGCCCCCAAGTGACTAGCGACGCTTTACTGTGTTTAACCTTACCTTTTAACGATTCAGCAATACCGCGGTTATCGAATGTGATCACACCAAATCCCTGCTCACAAAGGTAGCTAGCAAACGCCGCGTAAAATTGACGCGTGATACCCGTGGCTGGCGCTATCATTATTGCGCCTCTAACGGCGTGCTCGGGTGTGTAAAGTGTCGCGGTTAAGTGAGTACTGTCTTCACAGGTAACGCTGATATCTTTAAGCATTCGTCGTTCTCGCTCTTCTGGTCTTACCAGTAAAGCGGGAGCCGATTGAAATTGCAAGAGAATGGGTATTTAAATTTGTTATAGACCGCTATCAAACTGCGGATTTTCCAACGATGATGGCTGTCTCCATTCCTTGCCAGGCCTCAAGAGGAGCTGGCTTCCCGAAAAGGTAGCCTTGAAATAGGGTAAAACCCATGTCGGTGAGTAACTTAAGCTGTGCTTGGGTTTCTACCCCTTCGGCAATGGTTTTCATATCGAGGCTTTTTGCCAACTCTAGCGTCATCTGAACAATTTTTCGGTGACGCTCTGAACTGTCTATACGATCTATAAATTCTCTATCAACCTTTAATACCGATGCTGACATATCAATAAGTTGCGACAACGACGCGTGGCCAGTACCAAAGTCATCAATAATAATAGTTGCGCCCACATTGGCCAATGAAGTTAGCCTGCGTTTCGTTTCTTGGTGACTTGCCAATACTGATGTTTCTGTTAATTCAAGTTTCAGGCGCTCTCGTAAAAATGGGCTCTCTGAATAGCGGCGTAGTAGCTTTTCGTAGAACAAATCACTGAGTAGTTCAGGGCCTGACAAGTTTATTGCCACGGGAACTGGCGGAATAGTGTTCGGCCAGTTTTCTATAAGCTCGATGGTGTTATCGAGCACCTTTTGAGTAAAGAGAATATGCCAGTTATTCTTTTCAATAACAGGAAGAAAATGGTAGGGGTGAAGTATCTTATCCTCTTCATCATCTTTGAGCCTAGCAAGCACTTCAAAGCCGACAATTGCATTATCAATTGAAACTTGAGGTTGTAGCCATAACGCTAAGCAGCGATTGTCGAGTAACCGTTTCACCTTGTCTCTATGTTGCGTGTCTTTACGAATAAGTTTTACTACGTTGCTATCGAACTGACTGAAATCTTTGTCGCTACTGGCTTGGCTTAAGGCGATTGCACAAGACTCAGTAACCTGAGAGGGCGACTTGGGGGTGTTTACTTGTACAAAACCGCCCAACCAGTTTAGTGTTTGAGTTCGCTTTACGAAATTGTCATCAATCTGAATAGTGCGGGGAAGCTTATTCCGAAGCCAAGTATTAAAGTCTTTGGACTTGCGGGAGTCATGTTGACTTGAGACCAGAAATCTAGCGCCAGGTAATCGATATACGTTCACCGATGCGGGCAGCACACTTTGTATCTGCGCCGCACATCTGGCCAATGCTTTATCACCTTGGGTGTAACCATACTGCAAATTAATGTCACGTAAATTCGCAAGTTTTAGCATGACCGCGTGTGTGTTTGCGGGAACGGGCTGATTAATACTGCAATTCCAATAATGGTGGTTTCGCAGGCCGGTGAGCTCATCGTAATAATGCTTTTCAAAATGCTGGCGTTTAAAAGCGTCAAACTTGCGGTCATGTTCCGTTGCCTCAGATACGTCGAAGCAATGGATCAATTGTTTTTTGTGATGCTGAAGGCTGGCAGATTGAAGCTCGAAGGTGGCATGTGGATTGCCCGATATATGTGTCTTTTGCCGATGACCTGCACTTAGCGGCTCATTTAGCTCAAAAAGTTGATGAATATAATGGCAGGGTTCCGGTAATTGATTAATCAGTTTTCGGGCGCTTTTGTTAGCTTGCAATATCTTCCCTTGCTGATCACAAAAAAGGGAAGGGGTGCCGCCGTTGTTAAAAATTTCTTGATAGCGACTTACCAGTTTTTCCATCTTTTTCGTTTGCTTCAAGTTTTGCGATGACTGACTTTCCAATGATGTCATCACGCGAATCACTGCCATGGGAAGGCAAAAGTTAAAAAACAGGAATATTAACGAACTTAAATAGGTGTGAGTGTCGGGTAAGGTGATGTCGATGCCGAAAAGTGGGGCAATTGGCTGGTTGTTTATTAGAACGGCAAAAGGAATAAGGTTCACAAACATACCAATCATGGCGGCTTTATTGCCATAAAATAGCCGTAAAATAATAGGAAGCGTGAAGAAAAATAACAAGCCGTAGCGAGCCGAGGCAATATCAATTGTGAAGAAAAGTATGCTCAGCCCCGCTAATACAATAGTGAGGGTAAGGCTGGCTGACGCGAGTTTTATTTGACCTTTACGAAGCCCCAATGTGGCGTAAAGTAACGCTGAAAAGCCAATAGTAAGATACAAAACGTAATACATGCCCTTTTGATAGGCGGCATAAGATGAGTGCAGTACGATGGCTGAGGTTAAGGTAACACCAATAAGAAGGATAATTCGCAGCACGCTAAGCTTCCATGTATCAGCGTCTGGGGCGCGAACATGCTCTGCATCAAGAAGAAGGTAACGTTTGAGTAACGTACTGCAACGATTAAACACTACATATAACCGAGTAATTATTCTATCATCAACGTTATCTCAGCCTTGGCTGTTTGTCGAGAATATTGTTTTAAATTGCTGATATTTATTGATAATTTAATTTTTCTTTTAAGGTGCGCGCTAAATCATAATCTATATGTTTAGGGTGAACACTTTAGAGTTACGCTGAAAGTTATAAAGTTCTTTTTTCACTTCTGGCAGAGCACTAATATCTGCGTGTTCAAAACCTTGCTCTAAAAACCAGTGCGCAGTAACTGTAGTAAGCACGAATACACGATTGATATCCGCTTCGCGGGCTCGTATTTTAACTTCATCTAAAATTCGTTCACCACGATTTTTACCGCGATAATCAGGGTGGGTAGCTACACAGGCTAATTCAGCGCAACCATCTTCGGGGTAAAGGTAAAGCGCCGCACACGCGATGATCATCCCGTCCCGAACAATTACAATAAATTGATTGATTTCACTTTCCAGCCGTTCACGTGAGCGCTTAACCAATACACCACTTTCTTCTAGCGGTTTAATGAGTTTTAAAATGCCACCCACATCATCAATAGTCGCGGCACGCAGTTGTTCGTAGTGATGTTCCATCACCAACGAGCCTGTACCATCGCGGGTAAAGAGCTCTTGCAGCAATGCGCCGTCTTTTTCGTAACTAATGCAGTGCGCTCTTGGCACACCAGCGGCTACGCTGGTGGTAAGGGCACGCAAAACGGTATCTTCGGTAGTGATATTGCCACTCATAATGAGCTGTTCTAGCTGCGGGCGCTCAATAGTGCGAAGTAACTTTTCTTCACTATTGTAAATACCGTCGAAGTTAGAAAACACAATGAGCTTATCAGCCTTAAGCGCAATGGCCGCTTGAGTGGCTACATCTTCATGGGAAAGATTAAATACTTCCCCTGTAGCTGAATACCCCATAGGGGAGAGCAACACAATAGAACCATCGTTTAAGTGGTCGTTAATGCCGGTGGTATCAATACGGCGAACCATGCCGGTATTTTCGAAATCAATGCCATTTCGCACACCCATAGGCTTAGCAACCACCAAATTACCTGAACACACCCGAATTTGTGCGCCGTGCATCGGTGAATTAGGTAGTCCCATGGTAAGTAAGGCTTCTACTTGTGAGCGCACAGAGCCTGCGGCATCTTTAACGCACTCTAGGGTTTGCTTGTCGGTAATACGCACGCCATTTTCAAATCGACCTTCAATGTTGCGAAGGGCCACGCGTTGATCAATCTGCGGGCGTGCACCATGTACTACTACCACGCGAACACCTAAGGTATTCAGCAGGGCAATGTCATGAATAATATTGGGGAAGTTAGGATGTTCAATGGCTTCGCCACCGAACATCAAAACAAAGGTTTTCCCTTGATGAGCATTGATATACGGCAGTGAACTCCTGAAAAGTTTAACGCCGTCATGATGGGCAAGCACCATGTGATTACCCTTGCTTATCTAGGTTTTCTAGCTCTTGATACAGTGCTTTAGTCACTGTTTCTTTGCTAGTGCCACCTAATATGTTGCGCTGATTTACGCCGTACTCTAATTGCAATACGGTATAAACATCATCTTCAATTTTATCGCATACAGCTTGCAAGCTTTCTAATGGTAAATCTTCAATCGCACAGCCTGCTTCAATGGCTTCTAGTACCACTTTACCGGCAATATCATGACCCGTTCTAAACGGAATACCCTTGCCTACTAAGTAGTCGGCAAGCTCAGTGGCGTTGGCAAAACCTTGTGTCGCGGCTTCGCGGCAACGCTCTTCATTAAGTTGCAATGAATCGAGCACCTCGGAAGCAATGCACAAACAAATATGCCATTGGTTTACCGTGTCGATGGCACCTTCTTTGTCTTCTTGCATATCTTTGTTGTACGCAAGAGGTAAACCTTTCATGGTCACCAGCAAGGCTTGCAGTGAACCGAATACACGGCCACATTTACCGCGCATAAGTTCTAATGCGTCAGGGTTTTTCTTCTGTGGCATTAGCGACGAACCTGAGGTTACGCTATCGCCAAGCTGCAAGAAGCCCGCTTCGCCAGAGTTATAAAAAATCATGTCTTCGGCCACGCGAGACAGGTGCATCATGCTGGTGCTCGCGACAAACAAAAGCTCTAATACGAAATCTCTGTCTGATACAGCATCTAGACTGTTTAAGCATGGCGAGTCAAAGCCTAACTCTTGTGCAATAGCGTGGCGGTCAACGGGGTAAGTCGTACCCGCTAATGCACCAGAGCCCAGTGGGCACTGATTCATACGGTCTTTTAAATCGTCTAAGCGGCTTAAGTCGCGCTTAAACATTTCAACATATGCTAAGCACCAGTGAGCAAAGTGTATAGGCTGAGCACGTTGCAAGTGGGTGTAACCAGGAATAATGGCTTCCTGGTGACGACTTGCGGCATTAAGGAGTGAGCGAATAACGGCCACAACATCACTACGAAGTGACGCAATATGCTCACGCACCCACAAACGAAAATCTGTAGCTACCTGATCGTTACGGCTTCGGCCCGTATGAAGTTTGCGGCCAATATCACCAAGTTGTTCAATAAGTGCAGACTCAACAAAGCTATGAATGTCTTCTTCGCTAGAAGCGTTAAAGTCTAGTTCACCCGCGTCAGCTTTCGCTTTCAAATCGCTTAGTGCACCTTCAAGTTGTGCTTGTTCGTCTGTGGTCAGTACGCCTGCTTTTTGCAGCGCACGAGACCAGCTAATAGAGCCTTGAATATCTTGGCTTGCCATCACTTGGTCAAACGGCAACGAATCGTTAACCTGCTTGAACATGCTACTAGCGCCTGATTCGAATCGACCACCCCACAATGCCATGTGTTACTCCTTAACCTTGATTTTTTAATGCAGCAATACGACTTGAAAGGCTGAACAGGCGAATAAAGCCTTCAGCGTGTTTTTGGTCGTAAACGTCATCTGCACCAAAGGTAGCAAAATCTTCAGAGTAAAGGCTGTTAGGTGAGCGGCGTTGTGTAACGGTCGCCTGACCTTTATAAAGTTTCACTACGATGTCGCCAGTCACTTTCTTAGCGAAAGATTCTGCGCCCGCTAGTAAGGCATCATTTAAGGCAGTGAACCAACGGCCGTCGTACATTACGTGCGAGAACTCAAGGCCAATTTGCTCACGGTATTTAAGCGCGGCTTTATCAAGCACCATCGTTTCAAGGGCTTTGTATGCTTTAAGCATTACCGTGCCCCCTGGTGTTTCATAACAACCACGAGACTTCATGCCCACTAAACGGTTTTCAACAATGTCAATACGACCCACACCGTGTGCAGCTGCCACTGTGTTTAGCTTAACCAGCGCTTGGTAAGGCGATAAGGCTTCACCGTCAACGTGAGTGAGTTCACCTTCATTGAAAGAAAGCGTAACACGCTCAGGTGCATCTGGAGCATCTTCTGGATCAACCGTCATGGTCCAGATTTGTTTGGTTGGCTCTTGCCATGGATCTTCTAATTCCCCGCCTTCGTGGGAAATATGCCATGCGTTTGCATCGCGGCTGTAGATTTTGGTGGCAGATGCCGTGGTTTCGATATTACGCTCAGCTAAATAAGCCAATAGGTCTTCACGCGATACCATGTCCCACTCTCGCCATGGCGCAATAACAGTGAGCTGTGGTGCAAGGGCAGCGAAGGTACTTTCAAAGCGAACTTGGTCGTTACCTTTACCGGTACAACCATGGCAAAGTGCATCAGCACCTACTTTTAAGGCAATTTCAACTTGCGCTTTGGCAATAACCGGGCGAGCCATTGATGTACCAAGTAGGTATTCGCCTTCATATACCGCGCCCGTTTTAATGGTGGGGTATATGTATTCGCGCACGAACTCTTCTTTTAAGTCAACGATGTGACATTCACTAGCACCTGAAGCGATTGCTTTTTCATGCAAACCTTCTAGTTCTTCATCGCCTTGGCCAACATCGGCCGCAAAGGCAACGACTTCGCAGTGATAGTTTTCTTTAAGCCATGGAATGATGGCTGAAGTGTCAAGGCCGCCTGAATAGGCGAGTACGATTTTCTTTACGTTTTGCATCTAAAAGAGTCCTCTTAGGCACTTAATAATTGAGTGAGAATGGCGTTTTGGCCATGCATTCTATTTTCGGCTTGTTGCATTAGTAACGACTTGTCGCTATCAATCAACGAACCTGTAATTTCTAGGTCGCGGTGTGCCGGTTGGCAGTGCATTACATAGCTTGCACCGGTAGATTCCATCAGCGCTTCATTGACCTGATACGGCATAAATTTCGCTTTAATATCAGCCAGCGGCGTTTCGTCACCCATCGACAACCAGGTATCAGCGTAGATCACATCAGCGCCGTTTGCAGCGCTAACGTCGTGGCTTTCAACGATGGTCGCGCCCGTTTTTTCGGCAAGCTTTTTAGCATGCGCGACAATCTCGGCATCACATTCGTGACCTTCTGGCGTAACCACTACTTGATTGCAGCCTAATAATGCACCTGCAATTAACAAAGAGTGGGTTACATTATTGCCATCACCAATGTAGGCCATGGTAATGCCTTGGGTCTTACCAAAGCGTTCGAATACGGTGAGGTAATCGGCTAATGCCTGACAAGGGTGATACTTGTCGCAGAGTGCGTTGACTACAGGCACTTTAGAGGCAGTAGAGAACTGCTCTAACGTGTTGTGAGAAAAAACTCGGGCGACAATAGCATCTGCCCAGCATGCTAGATTAGCCGCCATATCGACCGCGTCTTCACGGCCTGCAAGTTTTCCACCTTGGCTATCTAGATACACCATGTGGCCGCCTAAGCGATTAATACCAATATCGAAGCTGACACGGGTACGCAAGGAAGGCTTTTCAAACAAGGCGACTACCGATTTTCCGGCTAATACATTGCTGTAGCTCGAAGGTGATTGCTTAATTTCAACAGCCAAATTCAACAGCTTATGCATTGCTTCGGGTGTCCAATTGGAAAAAGTCAGTAGGTCTTGTTTCATAATGCGTCTCCTAGTACGCCATGTTCCGGTGCTTGCGATGTAGGTAATACCTGCGTGCCCGTATTCTTATTTAAAATATCAGTTATGTCAGCCGTCCAGCTAGCAATATAAACCGGGTGTCCAAGGGTATTGGCAGACTGCAGCGCGGCGTCTACCTTAACTTTCATACCGTCGGTAATCACCCCTGCATGTGCTAGCTCGGTAATTGAATCGTGATTAAGCACTTCAATGAGTTGCTTGTCAGCATCAAGTACACCATCAACGTTCGATAGCAACAATAATTCAGCATCAAGCAACTCGGCAACGACAGTGGCGGCTTGATCTGCGTTGATATTCAACAAACGCCCTTCAGGACTACTGCCAATTGAGCTTATAATCGGTAATGTGGCTTGCGCTAATGCACTCTTAAGGAAAGAGGCATCGGCAGTTGAAGGAATGCCCACAGCGCCATATTTCTCAGCCATCGGTTGGCACACTACCATATTGCCATCAAGTAAAGAAAGACCGACGGGCGTTAATCCTGAGGCAATCGCCGCAGCACATAACTGTTTGTTTGCAGCGCCGGCTAATGCACCACAGATATAAGGCATATGCTCATCCGGGGTAACCCGCAAACCATCAATTTTGGTGCTTGCCAAGCCTAAACTTGCCATGAGGGTTTCAACCAAAGGACCACCACCGTGAACCACGGCGACAGGGCGTGATTGGCTGACGTGTTTAATGCTTAAAAATAGCTTTTGCATAGCGGCTGCGTCGTCTAGCAATGCACCGCCCACTTTTATTACAACGGGTGAACTGTTCATTATTGCACGAGTCCTGTTTCAACCGGTTGGGCAGTCATAATGTTAAGGCACTGAATCGCCTGGGATGCTGCCCCTTTCATAACATTGTCGATGGCTGCCGTCACTACTGCATAACCAGATGTTTCATCAAACTTCCAGTGTAAATCAACAAAAGGCGTATGCGCCACATCGTCAATTTTAGGGAAGCTTTCGCGTAATCTTACCAAAGGCGCATTAGCATATGCTTCGGTAAAGGCGGCATCTAGTTGAGCGCTAGTCACTCCCTTATTTAACTTAACCGTAACAGTGGCAAGTATGCCCCGTTTAAAGTTGCCTAAATGAGGAGTAAATATAACCGGCGTCGCTAAATAGGCTTCAATTTCTGGCGTATGGCGATGACCAAGCACACCGTAAGCTTGCAAGCTAACTTCATAGAAACTTGACGTTAGACTGGCTTTTCTGCCTGCTCCCGAGACACCCGATACCGCGTTGATCACAGGGCGAACCGCATCATCTAATAGGCCATTTGCAGCCAAAGGTTTCAGTGCTGACAAGCTCGCAGTTGGGTAGCAGCCAGGTACTGCAATGATATCTGCTTGTGCAATATCGTCTTCGTACCATTCCGCCAGACCGTATACCGCCTCGCTCAAACTGGCTTTTGCGGTATGAGGGAAACCATAAAACTGCTCAAAAACTTGGGTGTCTTTAATTCTAAATGCACCAGATAAGTCGAGTATTTTTGCTTTGCCCGCAGACAAAGTTTCCATCCAGTCGTGGCTAGCTTCATGCGGCGTTGCTAACAATACGAAGTCCATCTCGGCGGCCAGCTCGACTAATATGTCATTACTAATAGGCGTCAACGTATAGTTGAGGTGGGCTAGATTGCCATGCAGAGCCGCAATGTTTTTGCCCGTATCAGCGCTATTTTCAGAGACATAAGTACCCTCAAGCGACAAAGCAGGATGTTGATGAACTAATTGAACTAGCTGTGCGCCGGTGTAACCACTGGCACCAATAATCGAAACGTTATACATAATGAAAAATTCAATAAATGGAGAAAAAAATCACTTTTTACCTTTGTAAACTGATTTGGCGTAATCCTTTGCCTAACCGCTACCACATTACAAAGGTAAAAAGTGTGCTACCGAAAAAGCATATTCGCAGACAATCGTCGTCGCAAGCCATGCAATGTGCAGCTATCCAGGGGAGAGGTTAACTCTTTTACGTTCCCAGTATTACTACCATGAACGAGAGTTGGTTGTGTCATCAGTGCTTCCTGTGTCTGTATCAACCCTAAAGTGGGTTGGATGCCTTAACCGTCACCTAGTTTACTTATATGGAATATTTATGCAATAAAAATGTATAAATATTTTAAGTTTTCAGCGCCGAAGAATTGGCACGAAATAGCTTGTGAGGAGTTTTGTCTATAGTAGCCACTGAGATATGACATAATGTTGACAATTGAGTGTATAAAACTGAATATTTATACTAATTATCGCATAAATCGGCGAAGATACGGATTATCCATGGTTAAACAAACGACAGTTGGAATTTCTAAGTATGAGTAAACTTACCGTTGCGCTAGTCGCTCACGATCATAAAAAGCCTGAATTACTGGCATGGGTTCATAATCATATCGAAATAATGAAACAATGTGACCTAGTGGCAACAGGTACTACAGGCGGGCTCATTAGTGACGAAACCGGACTAGTAGTAAAACGGTTTAAAAGTGGTCCACTTGGCGGCGATCAGCAAATTGGTGCATTAATCGCTGAAAACAGACTTGATGCGCTGTTTTTCTTTTGGGATCCGTTAAACGCAGCTCCTCACGACCCTGATGTTCGCGCACTATTGCGATTATGTTCAGTGTGGAATGTGCCAGTGGCATGTACGCCAGCCACCGCCGATTTAATGGTAACGTCACCACTTTTCTTATCGTCTGAATACAAACCAATTAAGCCCAATTTTTAAGCGTGGCGGCGCTAGCCGCCGCTTATAGCTCTCGTACGTTACCTCCCCAAAGTTTGCGTAACCCCTTAGCCACCAGCTTGTCGACGTACAAATTCATAAACGTCACTGGCAGGTGTTGATGATGTCTCGCCATCGGCCTCATCTATCATTAGGCTATTTTCACCTGTGCTTTCAGTGGCCGTATTACCATTTATTATTTGTTTGCCCGCATCCCATAAATTAGTTGAGATACTCTTACCGGTAAGCCCCTCTACAGTTAGGTCGACGGCGTTATAAAGTAATCCGCCGAGGCCACCATATAAGAAGCTGCCTGCCATACTGGATGCCGCCGCAATATGGCTTGATGTCGTCGCCTCATAAATATCAGACACAACTGGCAAGTGGTTCACAATATTTAGTGCGTCGAACCCGTCTTGAAGCCCCAGCCCGTCCTCACCAAATGCCGATGTCATCATGCTATCGAACATCGAGGTTGTTTCGGCATCGATTTCAGTACTTGCTGCTTCTACAGAAGTTGAAGTGGTAGTTGAAATAGCAGCGCTGCTTGATGCTTGTGTTTCGGTATCGGTTGAAGACGTTGATGCTGCCGCAGTAAGCGCCGCGAAGACATTATTTTGTAGCGCACCAAGCAATTGGTTTTGCATTAGACTAATGGCGTCATCAGGGACGAGGTTCGATAACAAGCTGGTATCAAATTGACTTGTACTAGTACTGCTTTGTGAATCTGACGTTTCGTCATTGCTAGCTTCTTCATTTGACAACAAAGCGGCAAACATAGACGGCAAAGACTGGCTAGTTGTTGCCGCTTCCTCTGCCGTATTCGAGGTGGAATTGTCCCCCGTTAATGGTACTGCTGAAAGCAACGAATTTATTGTGCCTTGTGTCGATGTTTCAATGGCCATAACTCCCCCATACCCGCAGGCATATCATTGTTTTGTAAAGGTTTTGCAAAGTTACTAAAGAACGTATTTCGTGTGGAAATTATTCGTTTAAACTTGCTCCTGTTCGGGTCATGGATGGCATTTAATTAACATTATTTTTTATTTCCTTCAGAGCACATTATGAAAAATCGATGCCAGAAAGTGTTTCTTGCCATAATCTTTACAATGACCGGTTGCGCCCAAACGGTTTCACAAGAAGAAGAAGTGGTGGCAAGCAGTCCAACTAACCCAAAAGTAGAGCAACGAGCCATCTCGCCTACCTCTGATAACCCTGCGCCCGGCGATCCCACTTATGCTCCACCGCGGGCTTATCCTGTTGAACAAGTTCGTATTCCTAGTGGCTCTTTGTTTAACCCGGAGCTAGCCATGGGTTTATACCAGCGCCATAGTCAGTACAAAGTGGGCGATATGATTCTAATAAAACTGGATGAGACCACCCAGTCTGAGAAGTCACTTGATTACAACCAAGATAAAAACAGCACCTTTGATATAGAACCTTTAACTGTGCGGGTAGGGGGAATTCAAATTGAAGGCGATGATCTTGAAGTAGACCACGGACGAGACAGTGAATTTACCAGTTCGGCTCAATCAAGCCAGTCAAACTCATTGCAAGGCAGCATTACGGTTTACGTCACCGCCATTACGCCTGCGGGAAACCTGCTGGTCACAGGGGAAAAATGGATAACCATGAATAAAGGAAAAGAATACATTCGCTTTTCTGGTGAAGTACGCAAGCAAGACGTTGATGAAAGCAATACAGTGGTGTCTTCAAAAGTAGGCAACGCACTCATTGAATATAGTGGAACCGGTGATTTGCAAGAGAATCAAGAGCGCTCTGTGATAGACAAATTGTTCGCAATATTCGGTTAATAGGTGAAAAGTATGAAAGGCTATCTTCGTCTGGGTATAGCACTATTAACGCTGTGGCATGTCCCGGCCATGGCGATATGGGTACAAGGTGAAGCAAGTCTCAATTTTACCGGTGCAGACTTAGATTCTGTGCGCCCTACAGTGATTAAAAATGCTATCGCGGATGCGTCTTACAAGAGCGGAAGTGTTATTGCTGCCGAAGATGTTCTAATCAATGGGTTAATACTCAGCAGCAAAGCCGAGCTTCGTACAGCAGGCCGAATACAGCGGGTTGAAATCATTAGCGAAAGCGTTAAAGGCAATGTCCTATCGGTAGTGGTGAATGTCAATCTAACTCCCTTGTTTGATTGTGAACCCAATCGTTTTCAAAAGCGTTTGCTGGTGACGCACTTTGCCTTACTCGACTCACGACAGGCGGCCACAGGCGGTATTTATAATATTGGTAAACACATTACACAACGATTTGCGCAGCAACTGAAAAATACCGCGGATACACCTAATGTCATGCAGATATCACAAGCCATGACTAGCGCCGATATGTGGTCTGCCGAAGCACTTTCAGGCGTAGAGTTACAACAAAAATCGACTTACTTACGCGATACCTATGGTCAGCAGTTCGCACTATTCGGCTACATTAAAGATGTAAGTCTGTTTGAGCAAATAGCACAAAGTGAGTCCTTTTTTAGCAGCGACGAGGTAGCGGTTAGGCGCAACTTTACCCTTCAAGTGTTCGTGCTAGATACCTTCAGGCAACGTATCATTTATAACGACAGTTATCACAGTGAAGCAGATTGGGAGTTTGAAAATAGCTATCAAGTCGATACTAACAACAGCTTATTCTGGCGCAGTGAGTATGGGCGAATGGTATTAAACACCGTAAATGCAGCAGTAACCGATATATCTGCCGCTATTACCTGCGAGCCTACCTTTGCGCGCGTGGTTAATACCAGTAACCAGCAGTTGATTGTCGATTTAGGTCTTGCCCAAGGTATCCGCGAAGGCGACAGCTTTCAGTTGTACAAGCAGCAGTCGTTACCGGTACTTTTATCACCAACTAAGAGCGTTATGTTACCGGTAGAAGATGGACAATTCGCCATTACCCATTTAGGGGATGAAGTGAGTGTGTTAAAGGTTGAAGGCGCAGAATCGGCAGTTCACTTATATGACATAGTGTCGCCAGTACAAAAAAAAGACGCAAACTAAAGTTTGCGTCTTTGCTTATGTTCCATGTTGTTATCTTTTTCTAGCGAGTAGTGTTAATTATCGCTGAACAAACGGCGAAGCGCGTCCACATTTTCTCGCCTTTGCTGTAGCTCAGTTTTCTGGGCGTCGGTAAGTACCGCAAACGTGGCTTGTTTATGAGTAATATTTTCTATTGCTGCATTAACGAGATCATCTTTATATTCAGCGTAAAGTGCATCCCATGCAGATTCGGAGAAATTGCCACTTCGCACAAGGGCTTGCTCAGCGTCTCTGAGTTCATCCAGTGTCATTTTAAGTTGAAAGCGGGTTTCACGAAAAGTGGCGTTTAAGGTTTCAAGTGATGCTAACTGCTCGTCAGTCAGTTGAAGTGCTTCAAACGGCGGTCTAAGGTTATTTAACGGGTTACCTCTGCGGGCCCCAAATGGCTTGCCTTGCGGTCTATTTTGCGCTTCATCTTGCATTGAGCTTCTTCTGGCATCCTGTGCTGATTTTTGCTCAGAAAGTAACGCGCGCTGCGATTCGGTTAAAAGTCCATAAATTGCATTGCGAAGTTCTGCACTAGCAAAATGATGCGATTGTTGTTTCAGTATTCTGGTTTCTACAAGGCTACGAATTTCACTTTCTGAAAGGGTAGCGAGGTCGGGCTTGTCTGGGTGCTCCGGCGAGGCGTCTGGGCGTTCATGATTGGCTTTAAACGCGGTAACAAGCTTTTTCACCTCATCCATTTGCTCTGAAGAAAGAGAAAGGCGGCTTAAGGTTTTGATCATTTCCATCCCAGGAGCATGATCACGCATTTTGGGGCCTTGAGGGGCCGCATTTGCGCTGTGGGCTAGGGTAAAAGTGGTCGCTAATAACCCAGCAATGAGAATTGATTTCACGGGCGTCTCCTTTGTATTCGCACCCCAGAATATTACTAGCTCTGCGGCCAAAAGCAGTCAACGCATTGTAAAGCTTGTGTAAAGTTTGAACCATACGCAGATTCTATCGGTCACAAAGTTTATCATTTCCATCGTTTGTGTGTGGGAATGGCTAGGTCGTCGCTCGTTGCGTTTCCTAGTTTTTTAACGCAGCGCGCAGTATTTAATCGTTGTCATTCCTCTATGCATTATACTTGGGTATCCGAAAGATGAATCAAGCCGTCGTAGGTTTCAAAAACATGAGTTCAGAGTTTCATTTGCAGTCCATTCTTATTATCGATGATGATAATGAACTAACTGACATGCTAGCCACCTACCTTTCAAGTATGGGGTATCAAATTCACGTCAGTAATGACGGGCAGTCAGGGTTGGCGGAAGCGACGGCCGGCGGTCATTACGACCTTATTCTGCTTGATGTTATGATGCCTAAAATGGATGGCTTCGACGTACTTAAAAAGTTAAGAATAAGTCATGCTACACCTGTGCTTATGTTGACGGCGCGCGGTGATGACTACGACCGCATTCTAGGGTTAGAGCTAGGTGCCGACGACTACTTGCCAAAGCCGTTCAATCATAGAGAGCTGGTCGCGCGAATTAAAGCCATATTCCGTAGACTAGCATTGACCAACAGCGGTGGTACTATTGAGCAAGACTTGGTTGTGAATGAATTGTTTTTAAGCACCAGTAGCCAAGTCGCCAAAGTCGGTGAGGTTGAAATGACCTTAACCAGTACAGAATTTTCTATTCTTCGGTTGCTTATGCTAAACACAGGAAGCCGAGTGACGAAAGAAGAAATCAGTTTGAAGGTATTAGGTAAATCTCTTCAAGCGTTTGATAGAAGTATCGATATGCACGTAAGTAACTTGCGCAAAAAAATAGCCGCTATTAGTCATATTGAAAAAATTAAAACCATCCGCGGCGTGGGTTATATGTTGCTATCTGGTCAATGACGTTTTTTCGTAAAATAAATCCTGCTCGCGCCATTATGGGGCGCTTGTTTTTATGGTTTTGGGCTACCTTTATTGTTACCGCTGTGCTGGCTGGGTGGGGAAGTCGTTTTTTCTTTGAAGAGCTTCAAGTCAATAGTGCATCGCCAAAAGAAGTTAGCCAGCTAGAAAGAGTTCTTGAGGGGGTCTCTCGTGATCGCTCTATTCGTACGCCGCTAAGGATGGTTTTAGACAGGAATGCGCGGGGTGTGAGAGGCAGAATTATTGCTGTGGATGTTGATTCCGGCATGGTAATAACGTCAGGAGGACCGCCAATCCCCCAAGATGACAAACGTGACATAAAGCGCATCATAGATCAAAAAGTGCCCATCACACTAAATCGTGGCGCGCTAAAAATTACAGGCCCCGTTTTTTTTGAGCGTGATGGACGACGTTTCGGGCTTTTCTTAGCAAAATTTGAGGGCCCTAGCGAAAATGCGCCGCCTTTCATATTGTTTCTTTGTATTGCCATCATAACTACCTCTTTACTGTCATGGTTGTTCGCAAAATCGCTCACCCGTCCTATTCTGCGAATTCAGAAATCTGCACGCTTGTTATCCGGTGGACACTGGGAAACGCGTATCTGTAACACGGATAAGCGCCAAGACGAGCTAGGCCAGTTGGGCAGAGATTTCAACTCTATGGCCAATCAATTAGAGAAAATGTGGAGCGCTCAAAAGCGCTTGCTGGCAGATATATCCCATGAACTTCGTTCTCCATTGGCTCGATTACAAATGGCACTTGGCTTGGCACATCAGCAAAATGTAGACCCAGCCTCGCTGGCGCGTATTGAGCGAGAGGCCGAGCGTATGGAAGCCTTAGTGACGCAATTGCTGGAACTGAGCCGCGCTGAAAACGGGGTAACTACCTTCTCGTCTTATTCATTATCTTTGTTGTTTAGCGACATTTTTACCGACGGGCAGTTTGAAGCCGCGAATAGCAACAAAGCCCTCGATATCGATGAAATACCCAAGTTGACCGTGTTGGTAGACCAAGTTTTACTTTGCCGAGCGGTAGAGAATGTATTACGTAACGCCATCCGCCACAGCGCATATTTAACGACGGTTGAGTTTAACGTTACAGAATCGGAGTGGGCAGTGACCATTTGCGACGATGGTGAAGGTTTATCAAGTGAGGAGTGCGAGCGGGTATTTGCCCCTTTTTATCGTGCAACCTTAGCCCGAGAAAGAGCCTCTGGCGGGGTGGGGTTGGGCTTATCCATTGCAAAAGCTGCTGTAGAATTGCATCATGGCGCTATTAAAGCAGTGACAAGAGAAGAAGGTGGCTTATGTGTCACACTGTCCTTCCCTCGTAAGTTAGAAAACCGTTAACGCGCATAGCTTCGCACTGCCGTGTAGCGTTCAAATCATCACTGCGTCACAATTCTATTAGGATATGCTTCTATGAGCTGGACGTTTACGTCAGAGCAAGACTTAGCTTCAACGTTTGCCACTGCAATTAATCCTTTTTGGCAAACTTCTGTCACCCTTGGCGAGTTTGTTGGTAAAGACAGTATTGATGTACGCTACGCGTGGTGCATACCAGAAAACCCGAAATCCACGGTAGTGATCAGTTCTGGGCGTATCGAGTCGTACTTAAAATACAAAGAGCTCATGTTTGATTTGTACCAAAATGGCTTTGCAGTTTTCATTCTTGATCACCGAGGTCAAGGGCTATCGGGGCGTATGACTCACGATCCTCAACACGGATACGTGGCAGATTTTGCCGATTATGTGGATGATTTAATCACCTTCGTAAATGATATTGTCATGCCGCGACAACAGGGCGAGTTGCAGTTACTTTGCCATTCTATGGGCGGCGCTATTGGCGCACTAACCCTGTTAAGAGACCCTAGCTTGTTCGACAAAGCAGTACTCGCATCCCCCATGTTTGGTATTAAACCTGCGCTACCAAACTGGTTGGCCAATAGCCTTATAAAGGTTGGGCTTAGTATCAATAAACTGAAAAAGCGCGAGTCGGGTTACTTTTTTGGGCAAACCCCTTATATTGCCTTTCCTTATGCCCTTAATAAGCTTACGCATAGTAAAAACCGCTACAGCTTATTTCGTCAGCTGTATGATGAAGAGCGCCAAATTCAACTTGGTGGTGTAACCACCGAATGGTTACGTGCAGCGCAAGCCGCGATGAATACCATTGAACTCAATGCGGCCTCGATTACTACGCGATCGTTAATCTTAAGTGCTGATGGCGACAGTATTATAGAGAACAAACGCCAACGTCGTGTGGCGGCAAAGTTCCCCAATGCTCAGGTAGAAATTATACCTGTGGCGTATCATGAGGTGCTTACCGAATCGGACGACATTCGCGATGCCGCACTTTCTACTGTATTTGATTTTTTAAGTGCGTAAAATAAAGTAGATGGGCGATGAGCGCCCGTACGTCATATCGCCATTTAAAAGCGTGGCAATTTAGCATTTCGACAGTGAGCCAGCATGTTAGACATCGTACTTTACCAGCCAGAAATTCCCCCCAATACGGGAAATATTATCCGCTTATGTGCCAACAGCGGCTTTATGCTGCATTTGATTGAGCCGCTTGGGTTTGAGTGGGACGATAAGCGTGTACGTAGGGCAGGGCTGGATTACCACGAATTTGCCCACGTTAAGCGCCATGCCTCATTGGAAGCTTACATTGAAACTGAAAAGCCAAGTCGTATTTACGCTTGCACCACGAAGGGCAAAGCATTTCACAGTGACGCTCAATACAAGAAGGGTGATGCTTTATTGTTTGGGCCAGAGACCAGAGGTTTGCCCGACGATGTTATTGACGCGCTACCGCCAGAACAGCGGGTACGTATTCCCATGTTACCCGACAGCAGAAGTATGAATTTATCGAATGCGGTATCGGTTTTTGTGTATGAAAGCTGGCGCCAGTTAGGCTACGACGGCGCGCGCTAGACATAAAAAACGCGCAGTGTTGACGCTGCGCGTTTTATCAATTTTGTATAATTTGTTTAGTTAGGCTTCGTTTTTAAGATCGCGGCCGAGCAAGGTTAATGCGGCTTCTTTGGGCGATTTGCCATGATAAAGCACAGCATAAATCTGCTCGCAAATTGGCATCTCAACACCTACTTTATGTGATAACACATGTACTTCTTCCGTGTTGCGATAGCCTTCTACCACTTGCCCAATTTCTTCAATGGCAGTATCGACAGATTTACCTTGGCCTAAGGCTAAGCCAAATCGACGATTACGTGATTGATTATCGGTGCAGGTGAGTACTAAGTCGCCAAGGCCAGCCATGCCCATAAAGGTTTCCGGCTGAGCACCTAGCTTCACGCCAAGACGTGTAAGCTCTGCAAGACCACGAGTAATCAATGCGGTACGGGCATTCGCACCAAAACCTAACCCATCTGCCAAACCAGCGCCTATGGCAATCACGTTTTTCACTGCACCGCCTAATTGTACGCCGGTGAAGTCTGGGTTTTTGTATACCCTAAACGATTTCGCGCAATGTAGCTTAGCGGCAAATTCGTCAGCGAAAGTGTTGTCGGTGGACGATAACGAAATAGCAGTAGGCAAGCCAGCCACCATTTCTTTCGCGAATGTGGGGCCTGATAATACGGCTAGCGGATAGGCAGTACCCAGAATCTCTTCTGCAACTTCTCGAAGCAATCTGCCGGTTTTAGGTTCAAGCCCTTTGGTTGCCCAAATAATTCTATGGTTAGGCTGCAACAAAGGCTTAATGCTATGAAGCATTGCAGCAAAGCCGTGGCTTGGCACCACCACAAGGATATCTTGGCTTGCGGCAATGACCGTTTCTAAATTGGCATCTACACTAAGCGCATCAGGGAAGGTAGCACCTGGCAAATAGCGCGCGTTTTCTCTACTTGAGGCCAGTGCTTCCATGTGCTTTTCGTCGCGACCCCACAGCAAAGTAGGGTTGCCATTTCGGGCTAAACAAAAAGCAAGGGCGGTGCCATAAGACCCCGCCCCTAATACTGAAACCGAATTCGGGTTCATCATAATGGTGCTTACGCGTCCATCTTAGGCGTTTCGCCTTGTGCTTGCTGTGCACGCTTTTGAACGTAAGCAGCGAAGATAGCGTCGAAGTTAACTGGCGCTAAATTTAGTGGAGGGAAAGTTCCACGGTTCACAAGGTTTGAAATCGTTTCACGTGCATAAGGGAAAAGCATGTTCGGGCAGAATGAACCTAGCGTATGCGCTTTGTTCTGATCTGGCATTTCACCAATGGCAAAAATACCGGCTTGCTGAACTTCACATAAGAATGCAGTTTCTTCGCCAAGTGTAGCGGTAACTGTTACTGATAACACCACTTCGTAAACGTTTTCGTCTAGTTTGTTGGTGCTAGTGTCAATATCTAGCTTAATTTCTGGCTTCCACTCTTTCGTGAAAATAGCCGGCGCATTTGGCGATTCAAAAGAGATATCTTTAGTGAAGATACGCTGAATGTTGAATTGAGGGGCTTGCGCTTGGTCGCCTGCTGCGGCGCCGTTAGTAGTCTGATTATCGTCAGCCATGATATTTCCTGTTTAATTGTCGTTTTACTTTAATGTATTGCGTTGCTTTACGCGCTGACGCGTTATGCTAACCCAAGCATAGGATTTAGTTTTTGCTGTGCTTCTAGTGCCATCATGTCATCGCAGCCACCTACAAGCTTATCGTCGATGAAAATTTGTGGCACTGTCCAACCGCCATTCGCGCGCTCAATCATCACGTCACGCAACTCTGGCTGAACATCAATAGGGTACTCTTGAAACTCAACACCTTTCTGTGCGAGAAGTGCTTTAGCACGATGGCAGTATGGGCAATGGCCCTTGGTGTAAATTTCTACTTTACTCACTATGATCGCCTATTATTTTGAAATCGGTAAACTTGCACTTTGCCACGCGTTCATGCCGCCTTTAAGAACTTTCACATTAGTGAAGCCTGCTTTCGACATCGCACCGGCTGTACCACGAGCTTGATTGCCCATAGCGCATACAACGATAATGGGTTTATCTTTGCTGTTTTCAAGCTTAGCGAAGTTTTTCTCGCGCAATTCTTCCGGTTTTATTTGTCTAGCACCTAAAATGTGCCCTGCTTTAAAGTCTTTTGCCGCACGAGTATCAAAGACAACTGCGTCGTCTTTATTCATTAACAAAGTGGCTTCGTGTGTATTTACTTCTTTGATTGAAGAGGTAAACGTTGAAATGTAGCTAAACACCAACATGCCTACCAAAGCAACCCATACACCAGCAAGTACAATATTATCGCTGGCAAACGCTATTAGCTGATCCATTACTTCTAACCTTGTCTACAGACCATAAAAAGAGTGCAAAGTATATAGAAAAACGGGCGAGAAACCACCCTGCAATAGTCAAGCGTGTCTTGTAATTGTGCGCGGTACAATAGCGGCTTGATATTACAATCAAATTGCACTGGGATTTAATCTAGCCCTCAGATACACTGATACGCTAACTATCATCATGATTGTAGGCGGATTCTGCAATTTGTTTTTGCCACCAATACACCGCTAAAGGCCGCTATTACCTTTTTATGTTTATTCAACGATTTTGCACAATTGTCTGTTTACTTGCTGTCATATTCGGTATGGGTTTAGTCTCATCTACCGTAAAGGCGCAAGATGTTAGCCAAGAGAAGCTGGCAGAGCTACAAGTTGAATTAAGAGCGCGTCAGCAGGTTTTAGAAAATAACAAAGCTAGCGCACAAGAACTTGAGCAAGTACTCAAGCGCTCAGAGCTTGAAATAGCGAAAGTGGCGAAAGCGTTGGCGCAAAACAAACAGCAATTAAATAGTGTGTTAGCGGAAGAAGAAGCGCTGGTAAAAGAGCAGGAAGGGTTAAAAGAAGCCATTCGCCAGCAACAGTCCTTGCTTTCAAGTCAATTGAAAAGTGCTTTTATGGCGGGGCATTACGACTACGCCAAAATGCTATTTTATCAAGAAGATGCCCGTAATTTCGAACGGGTCATTACGTATTATCAATATTTGGCAAAAGCACGTCAGCAAGAAATTACCCGATTTAGAGACAACGTGGCTCGCCTTGAAGCGGTAACCGAAGAGCTTGCTGATAAAGCGGAATCTTTGCTTGCCCTTCGCAAGACACAAGAAAGTCAGCGCGGGGTGTTACTCACTCGCCAAGATGATAGAAAGCAAACCTTAGTAAAACTCAACAAAACCATTGCCAGTGAAAGCGGACGAATTGCCACCTTGCAGGCAAATGAAAAGGCTTTACTTGATGCTATTGAAGCTGCCCGTATTGCCGCTGAACGCGCTGCGGCTAGAGCTAAGGTATCACTAGATGGGTTAGCCAAGTTAAAGGGTAAGTTGTCAGTGCCTGTTGAAGGTCACATTCGTAAACTCTTTGGCAATCGCAGGCAAGGACAAGTGCGCTGGAAAGGTATTATTATCGATGGTTCGGAAGGCGAAGCGGTAAAGAGCGTGGCATCGGGCAAAGTACTTTATGCCGATTGGCTTCGCGGGTTTGGTTTAGTGGCCATTGTCGATCATGGAGAAGGTTACATGAGTGTTTACGGGCACAACCAAGCGTTGTTGAAACAAGCTGGCGACGATATTCTTTTAGGCGAAAGTATTGCCTTGGTAGGCAGAAGCGGCGGACAAGATTACCCTAATTTGTATTTTGAAATACGCCACAAGGGAAAAGCGTTAAATCCCACCGCTTGGTTTAACTAATCGCCAAGCACACTACACTGCGAAAAGTTAACTTTTTCCGCGGTTACACCGTTATCGAAAATGTTGAATTGTCAGGTAAATTCGATGCTTCTTGTTGCGGTGGAGGCGGTGGTTTACCCATTCCCGCTAATTCAGCAATATTCTTACCTTCAAATCCAGCACTGCTTAACGCGGTATTCAATGATTTACTTGGCTCAATACCAGCCTCTTTGAATTGCTCTACAATAGAAGCCGCATCTTCGCTTGATAGGTTTTCGGGATCGTAAGATGACAGAATAGCACTCACGGACTCTTTTTGTGTATCGCTAAGTGCTTTGCCTTCAGGGCGAGGCGACATGCCAGCTTGCATGGCCGAGCTGTTTACAGAAGAAATCATAATTACTCCACAATAATTAGTATACGTTTTAACCTTATCGACTATTAAAGCGGAAATTGAGCTTAGTGGTCACTCTTTACGCAACCTTTACATGCTAACAACTGCTCAGCAGTGCTTGTTTCCTTTTTGTAAATTGGTATGCTGCATTAATGCTGGTTCAACGGAGCCAAGATGTAGCCAAACTATTGTTGTCAGGCTCAGCTCTTATTAGGCTCAGTTCTTTTTAGGCATAGTATCTCGTTGTTAATATCAGCAGTGCGCGTGGAAATAATAAAATCAATAATGGAAGTGAAGAAACGTAGATGAAGGTGCTTTGGCGTCTGTGTATTTTATCGTTAATTTTAATGAGTAGCTTTACCAGTCATGCTGCTGCGTCAGCGACTATCCCAGTAAAGCCTCGTGTTATTATTATTCTTGATGATCTGGGTTATAGAAAATCAGATATGGCGGCATTTGCGCTTCCCAGTGAAGTGACCTTTTCCATCCTTCCGCAAACCCCTCTTGCGCAAACTATTTCACGTAAAGCAGAGCAACAAGGCCGCGCTGTCATGTTACACATGCCAATGCAATCGACCAGTGGCAAAGCCATGGGACCCTTAGGGTTATCTACCGATATGTATCCTGCTGCCATTACTCACACGCTAAGAGCAGCACTTAAAAGTGTGCCAAATGCAGTGGGGGTTAACAATCATATGGGCAGTGCATTTACGGTTGAAGAGCCTGCCATGCAAACCATTATGGAAGAGATAAAGCGCCAAGGACTCTTCTTTGTAGATAGTCGAACCAGCGTAAATACCACAGCGCAACAGGTGGCGGATAGAGTGGGGGTGCCGAACGCAAGTCGGCAGGTGTTTCTTGATAACGATCGCTCAGTAGCATCGCTTAGTAAGCAATTCGAATACACAAAACGATTGGCTAAACGAAACGGCACCGTTGTGGTTATTGCACACCCTTATCCAGAAACTATTACCTTTTTAGCGCACAGTTTGCCTAGCCTCGCTAACGAGGGGATCTCTTTAGCGTCGGTAAACGATTATTTCACACAGGTGGCTAATACCTCCTATAGCATCTCCAATAACGCTTTGGTAAAAGAGGTTCATCAAAAGTCGCTGTTAGAAACCGAAGCGGCCGCGCCTAATGAATAGCCCTTGTTAGTTTCATTGAAGTAATAAGCGCTACCTTTTTCTTCCTTTCTGCTTTTTCCGTGATTAGCCGGTCGACATTTAATCTTTTAATAATCAGCCATTTCCGGACCTGAATCTTCACTTATGGCATTTTGTTCTGTTAAAGATTTAAAATATCATAGGGGAAAGTTTCGCATTCCCTTTAAAATGTTATATTATAACGTCTCTGGCAGAGTTACTCTGCGTCTACAGTGCACGTGCGGCTATTGTTAATATAAGCAATGCCCTTAAGACTAAAGCGCATGTGTAAAGTGGCGTGTTTTAAAGTTTTTGATGTTGTAAAGGTACAGTAAATGAATCCGGTAGATGACAATCCAACAAAATTAGACAGACTTGGCATTTGGGTGTCGAGCTTGTGTGCGTTGCATTGCCTAGCGCTGCCTGTTGTTGTGCCATTATTGCCACTTATTGGTTCATCGTTTTTCGCACAGGTTTGGTTTGAACGTACTATATTAACCATTTCGTTATTTATTGGTGCGGTTGCACTTATCGGCGGGGCCACACGCTATCACGGCCGTTATTATCCGTTGGCGTTGCTGTTTACGGGAGGTGCAATTTATTGGAACAAGAACATGTTTGGTGAAGCCTATGAGCCGTTCACCATCGCTGTGGGGGCTTTACTTATTGTGGCAGGGCATTGGATTAACATGCGTTTGTGCCGTCAATGTAAGTGCTGTAAAGAAACGGTATTCTCTAATCACTTATCTACCGAAGTAGAATAGCCGCTTCCGTAAGCTAACTGGCATAAATTTTTAACTCAAGCTTTACGCCCCAAGCTTTAAAAATAACGCTAAATTTTAGCTTCCTAACCCAGAACTCGCTTTGCAATATCCGGCACGTTGGTAAAAATACCGCTCACGCCCCATAGCTTCAATTGCAGCATATCTTCTGGCTCGTCTACCGTATAAACATACACATCCAATCCTGCTTGCTTCGCCGCATTCACAAAATCAGCATTCACCACATCTAACGCAATATTAATCGATTTCGCTTTAAGCTGACGGGCACAGTACGTTGCATCAAGTGCGTAGGTGGCGGTTAATGCGCCAATAGCCACCTGTGGCCATAATGCGCTTATTTCGGCTAGCCAATGGTGATTAAACGAAGAAATAAGTAAGGAATTTGAGTTTATCTGTGCATCTTCTACTGCACACTTTACGTCTTGCACCCAGGCTTCAGCATTGCGCAAGTGCTTCACTTCAATATTACACAGCGCACCATCTGGTACGGTAGCCAGCACTTCTTCCAAGGTAGGAATAACTTCACCTTCCCCAGCATCTAGCTGCTTTAAATCCGCCAGTGAAGTTTGTAATAAAAATCCTGAACCGTTTGTGGTGCGCACAAGGGTTTTATCGTGAAATACTATAATGGCGTCATCATGCTGGTAGGTGTCGAATTCTATACCATCAGATTGCTGCTCGAAGGCTAGCGTAAATGCTTTAAGCGTGTTTTCAGGCGCAAGCGTACTCGCGCCCCTGTGGGCAATAATAAGCATTTAGTCGCTGTCCTTTTCTGACTTACCGTGTAGCTTATGGGTATTTAAGGTTTCGTAGATAGATGCTGAGGTGATAAGAATACCACCTAAAAGTGTGCTTCCACTGGGGTTTTCATCCAGCAGCAATACGGCAAGAATAACCCCGTAGAAAGGCTGCATACAGGCAATCAGCGAAAAAGTTTTAGCGCGTAAATGCCGTAAACTTGCCGCAATTAGTGCATGTGGCAACGCGGTAAAAACCGTACCTAATAGCAAAAGCATTAACCATGCACTCATCGGGGCATTTGCAATTTCATTACTGCCGGTAGGTAGCAGGAAAATAGCAATCACTAAGGTTTGCCATGCCATGGCTTTAGCGCCACTGTATTGTTTGAAGTGTTTTCGATGTATTAGGTTTCTGAACGCGTAAAGCACCGCAGAACCTACGCCAATCAGCACCCCTAAAGTGATGTCATTATCCAGTGACGTTTCAGGCACAATAAAATAGACGCCTGCAATAACGGTCAGCGCAGATACAATATCTTGCCATACCAAGCTTACTTTTTCGAAGAACGGCTCTATCAGTACCGTAATCACCGGAAACGTGAATAGTGCAATCATACCCACCGACACACTAGAGTATTGCATTGCGGCGAAGTAGGTTACCCAGTGCAGGGCCATCAAGATACCTAGCCCTATGGCTATCAGATAATCTTTGCGGCTTGCCAGCGTCAAATTTTCGCTAGAAAATTTTAGAAAGAGAAATAATGCGATACAGGCAAATACCGATCGCATTAGCGTGATATCACTGGCACTCAGGGGCACTAAATGTGAAAAAAGTGCGGTACCGCCCAACAATGCAACGGTAAAGTGCAGTGATATCAAACTTCGTTTTACTGCATTCATAAACTAGCTTGTTGTCGCTTGCGTGCCTAAATCAGCGCTTGCGTCATCGCCAGTGTTATCGCCTAAATCAGCGCTCGCATCAGTATTTACTGGCGCGTTCGTAACAAAAGCCATAGGTTCACCTAGGCGAGTTATTTGCCCAGGCGCTAATGCATCAAAATCTATCATGTCTTTTTCGAAACATACCACAATGGTAGAGCCTAGTTTAAAGCGACCTAGTTCGTCACCTTTTGCAAGGTGAACGCTCGCTTCGGTATCTTTCTCGTAAGTCCAATGTTGTACATTTTTACCGGTAGGCGGCGATACAGTACCTGCCCAAACGGTTTCTATACTGGCAACAATCGTAGCACCCACTAGTACCATAGCCATTTTGCCTACGGGCGTATCGAATAACGCCACAACGCGCTCGTTACGGGCAAATAAACTTGGAATGTTTTGTGCGGTAAGCGGGTTTACAGAAAACAACTCACCAGGCACATAAACCATGTCGGTAAGCGTGCCCTCTACCGGCATATGAATGCGGTGGTAGTCTCGAGGGGCTAAATAAATGGTGGCAAATTTTCCGTCTTTAAACGGCGCCGCTAAATCTGGCTTACCGCCTAATAAGCTGGTTAGGCTGTAATCGTGTCCTTTAGCTTGAAATATACTGTCAGCTTCAATGTCGCCAAATTGACTTACCGCCCCATCTACCGCTTGAATTAACACGTCTTCTCGTGGGTCAACGGTGCGCACTTCAGGTTTTAGTGGGCGAGTAAAGAAGGCATTGAAACTGCGATAATGCGCAGGATCTGAATGCAATGCCTCGCTCATATCAACATTATATTGCTTGATGAAAAGCTTGATAAGAAACGTAGTGAAACCACCAAGCTCTGCTGCCGCTAATTTGCCTACTAGGCGAGACAACAAATGTTTAGGGGTAATGTATTGTAAGTTTATTTTAAGCCAGTCCAGCACGAAAGCTCTCCATTAAAAAGACAGGTTAATTGTACCCTAACTTATAAGCGCGTAAGCAACTTTAAGATTATGTATGCTACAAACTTGGAATAAGCCAGAAAGGTTGGGCTTGTTGAAGTCGTGTCTATATTCTGTTTCAACAAGCCAAACAAAGCGTAAATATAAGCCTTATGCGCCAGGTGGTTGGCTGTGGCTCGGACGTTGCTCGTCCATGGTGGTTAATATTTTGTGGTAGCTAGCAAAACGCTCGGCATTAATCTTACCTTCTTCTACGGCTTCCCGAAGAATGCAGCCAGGGTCGTTAAGGTGTTTACAGTCACGGAATTTACACCCACCTAAGTAATCCCTAAATTCAATAAAGCCCCAAGTAATGCGTTCGGTAGGAATGTGCCATAAGCCAAACTCACGGACGCCTGGAGAATCTATTAAATCACCGCCAGCCGGTAAATGCAGTAGTTTGGCTGCGGTAGTGGTGTGTTGGCCTAAGCCTGAGTTATCTGATACTTCACCGGTGAGTATGTCGGCACCAGGTAATACTTTATTAATTAAGCTAGATTTCCCTACACCCGATTGACCTACGAAAACACTTACATTGTTATCAAGATAGGCATTAAGTTCATCAATGCCTTCACCGGTCTTACAGCTGGTGAAAAGCACTTCATAACCTAAATCGTTATAAACCTTTAATTGTTCATTAATGGTTTCTCTTTCGCTTTGTGAAAGGAGCTCCACTTTGTTTAAAACAATAAAAGGGGTAATGCCAATGTCTTCACAAGCCACTAAATAGCGGTCGATAATGTGCGTAGAGAGTGATGGAAGGGTAGCGCTTACCACAATAATTTTATCGATATTAGCCGCAATGGGCTTTATGCCGTCGTAAAAGTCGGGGCGAGTGAGGACTGAATGGCGATCGTTAACTATTTCAATAACACCACGTACACTACCAGAGTCGGCATCGTCGCCTTTACTGAATAGTACTTTATCACCACATACCACAGAGTCTACTGTGCGGCGGATATGACACCGTGACACATTGCCCTCGGCGTCTTCAACATCGGCATGTTTGCCAAAGCGACCCGTCACAACGCCGCTCATTAGTTGGCTTTCATCTACTGACGTTTGCTTGTTGTCACCATGCTTATCTTGCAGCCGTTTGCTTCTGTTAGCTGCGACTTGGCGTTTCTGTCTATGTGTAAGTTTTGGTTTTTTCGCCACGATTCTTTTCTAGTTCACGTATACTGCGCTTATAATAACGTTTGTAGGGCATGGTTGCCATGCCTCAGTACTAAGAGGAAGCCGATGACAAAGCACGACAGTAATTTAGTGTGGATTGATATGGAGATGACAGGGCTCGATCCAGAGACTTGTGTGGTGATGGAAATTGCAACCATAGTGACAGATGCACAGCTAAATGTGCTTGCTGAAGGCCCCGTTATTGCAGTGCATCAGCCTGATGATGTACTTGATAATATGGATGAGTGGTGTACGCGTGTACACGGTGAAACTGGGCTTACTGCACGTTGTCGAGCCAGTTCGGTGAATGAAGCTGAAGCCGCCCGTCAAACAATGGCGTTTTTATCTGACTATGTTGATGCCGGTAAATCTCCTTTGTGCGGAAACACTATAGGGCAAGACAGACGCTTTATGGTGAAGTACATGCCAGAGCTAGAAGATTACTTTCATTACCGCAGTATTGATGTGAGCAGCGTAAAAGAGCTGATTAAGCGATGGAAGCCAGAAGTATTAGATGGATTTGATAAAAAGGGGGTTCACCTAGCCCTTGATGACATTCGCGAGTCTATTGAAGAAATGCGCTACTATCGTGAGAAAGTGTTCACGATTTAAGCGGGAAAGGTGCGTTTGTACAAAAAAATCCAATTAATGGTTGCCAAATAAAATTATTTTTGTACAATGCGCACCACTTCAAAACGAAGTGCCTTTTTTTGTATGCGGGAATAGCTCAGTTGGTAGAGCACGACCTTGCCAAGGTCGGGGTCGCGAGTTCGAATCTCGTTTCCCGCTC
>NZ_JAESDI010000029.1 GCF_019249215.1 Alteromonas lipotrueae | reverse complement strand
CATTATATCTTGATATTTTACCATTAAACTCTTTATGCAAAGCATCAACAAATGGTGACCATTTCTTAGTCATAAACTCTAAGATTTTATAATCGGGTGCACTGTTACCATAAATTAAGTCAGTTGCGACTCTGACAGGAACTTCTTCTGGCAATGTAACGTAAGGACCTTCGTCATTATGTTTTAATGCATTGCATTGAACAGGAATTACCCTATCGAAATACAATGCGGCTTCTTTGATGTTTCCTAAGCAGATAACGTCTAATGACTTTTTATACATAGCAGATATTTACAGGCTCCATTGAAGTGCTAATGCCGCCAGCAGAGGCGCAGCTTTGCTGCGTCCTGCTGACTGGCTTTGTTAGCTATTTTTTTTCATTCTACTAATTTAGCAATAAAATAATAATCGAGCCCATAATTAACCAGAGGGAGCAAAAGCATTTAAAACAAAGAAGGCTAGCATTATTAAAATTGTTAGAACCCAATAAATCATTGCAAGTGTTACTACAATTTCTAGTCCGTTGTTGTTATAAGACTTTCTAAATAGTAGCTCATAAGCCTCTTTTCTATATCTGGGGTGAAAGAATGCCACTTGAGAAAACGCCCCTATCATACCAGTAACCATAGTTAAACTTGAGACGATAATTACCAATATTACTAGCGAAATAAACATGAGTCTTTTTCTAGCATCTTCTGGAGCTGCGAGTTTAATAAATGCTCGACCTACGCAGCCACCCTGTATAAAACAAAGAGCCCACCCTTCCGCTGTTTTGTTAGGAATATTTAAGTCAATTAAGGAAGGGATATATTGAAAAATCCAAAGAGCAATCGAACTATAGTAATCTAGCACTTTTAACAGAACAGCCCAGACGCCAATATCTAGAGTTGTTGCAACAAACTTAAATAGGCTAATTGCTGCGACAATCGTTGCCAGCACAGCCCAGAGATTGAAAATTTCAGGGACCGGTTTATTATCTTTACTAATTTTTTCCACTTCTGGACTCTTTATATGGCAATTCTAAGCGGGATATTATCAATACTCATTGCTAATTGGATCTCCATATTGTTTGGCATAGTCATGTTGACGCACTTTGAGAGTTTTTTCTCAGAGTACCGACTCGCGATTTCGTCCATTTGGGGTTGGGCATTAGCCACACAATGGGTAATAAACTCTAAACGTGTCCGTGACTCCTTATTCATTTCTACTCCCGAAATAAGAGGGGTTGTGGCACTTTTGGTCACGCTTGTATTTATTTGGCTATTGTCAGTTAACTTTGCCAATGGAGCCACAGCGTTTTCCAATTTCTTGAATTCCAATTGGCAGTTTTCCAATGGTTCGGAAGACACAGACTTTTTTATTTTCTCAGTAGTCATAATGCCGATTACAGTGACACCATCAATAGTATTGTGGTTTTTAATTGGCCATCTAAGGAAAAGCCCAGATTAGCTAACATCTTGCTAAGCGGCAATGAAATAGCTGGCTAAAATTTGCGAGGAATGAACAAAAGCCAGCTATTTTTTGTCCTTTTAAGTAACATATTAGCTTGGGCAGATTAATCTAAACTCTGCGGAATCGTAATAAGTAACTGTTAATAATGTTAAAGAGCATTCTTTTGAAGAGACGTTTACCAAAAGCGAATTACCTACCTCTAGTTTTTGTTTCTTGTTTCCAACGTTAAACTCAGCATATGAACTGAAAGTACTAACATCATGTAAGCCAAGTACAGTACCTCCCTTAATTAATTCTATTGTTTGGCGCTTTGAAACACTAAATTTTTTATTATTAAGGTTGTATTCAGATAATTTTGTTTTTAGAGATTCATTTTGCAACTTAATGTTAGAAAGTAACTTTACAGTTGAATCCAATTTATTTTCTGAAGTTGTAAGTGCCTCTGTTAATAGTATATTTTTTGCTTTCAGTTCTTTTAGTATTCTTTGCTCTTCAACATTGATTGATAACTTTTCTGCAGTTTGGCTTAATTTTTTTACCAGTGTTTGAACATCTAAGTTCTTAACTCTCTCATAAGATGAAAGCTGAAGCTTAAGCTCAGAAATTTCACCTAAGCTTGTATCCTTACCTAATGTATAGGTACCTAATGCAATACCGCCAATAATTGTAAGAGCTATAGAAACGGTGGTGGCGTATATAGAAAATGTATTAACGATATTAGGCATTGTGTTTGATCTGTAAAGTATAAAGGAAAAGAAGTGACATTATAAACCGTTGATTTAATAAGTAAAGTTGGCTTTCCCGCTAAAAGTGAACATCCATGTTGAGCGTAAGCCTCTTCCTATCAATGTGCGCTGACATAGCACAGTGTTGAATACTGGCTTATGCGGTTATAAAAAAACTCAACATAGTCGAAGATATAATATTTAACTACTTCATACGACTGAAAAATTATTCCAACACTGCATCGTCCCACCGGTTACTCCGCTGTCTCATGCTATAGATTACCCTAATACTCGCTATTAGTTCTTGAGCGGGATATTTTACCTCTTTGTCGGAACGAATAATCAAACCATATTGTGTATCCCGTCGCCTAATGGGAACTAAACATGAACTAAACATGAACTAAACATGACAGGCATAATTCGAAAACAACAATACTCAACAAGGCAGGTATAATTCGAAACCACCAAAACACTCCCTTAGTACACTTTCTTTAATCTGAATGGCTAATCTTATCCACCCAGTTTGAAACCTGCTTTAGCACACCGCTGGCAAAGTGACTCACCTTGAGCAATACGCAACCAACATTAGCAACGGGTTGAAGGTCGACAAAGTGCAATGCGATTGCTGGGATAGCGTTGCATCTAAATAGCAAATCTCGCAAAACTGATTACTATTTCACGCTGGTGAAGGAATAAATACACTTAAGCGCCTGCTACTCTTACGCGCACTTCTGCTTTTTTCTGAGCATCAACTAAAAAGAAACGTTTACCTACACAACTAGCGACGAATATAGCCTTCGTTAAAGCAGCTTTACTTTTCCAAACATGCCTGTCTTGTTTAGTCGTTTGCCCTTGTTGAATTGCTTGTTAGCTCACTTTTTTACAACATTCATAGTTTGCCTATGCAAAAGGCATAAACCGTTTCTCTCTTTGGTGATCTTTTTAGTATTAGGATCTACAAATACTTGAGTGATACCTTTACGCCTGAAAGCTTTAGGATCTAAAGGTCTTTTAGCAAATGGGTTATGAAAAACGTATAACCCATCTAGAATAGTCTCTTTGTTATTATCAGTTACGGAGCTTCTATAAATAGGTTTGAGTTCAGCCTCCGACAACCAGACAGTATTCACAAAACGATGTTCAACTTCAGCTGCCATCGCTTCAACTTTACCCCAGGTTGCAGTTGTGCTTAGTATAATTGCACTGATTTCAGAGTGACTATTATCTTCAAACAAACCTAATTCAATTTCCGCACCATTTTCTTTTTCTACATAGCCCAACTTTACATCTGGAGGTCCATTTGGATATAAATGTGGTTGGTCTTTATAAGCGTCCTCATCAACATAAAAATCATACAAAAGTGCCATGATTGGCACTTCACATTGCAAATTAAAATGTGGCTGTTCAAATGGTGCTACAGCTAAGATAAACGGATTAGCTTTTACATGGTTTAACTTTGAATAAGATTTTTTGTACTTTCTGTATTTCGTTGAGATTGAATTTGCAAGACGAATAATTGATTCCATATTCACCTGTTTAAATCTTGTCGGAGTCCCTTTTTCTAAATCTTTTTCCCATTCAGGGGTTTTACCTGTCGCTGCTGCCGCGATAGTTGCTTCTATCACAATATCTTGATTATCGTAATCTAATAGAAAATCAGGAGATGCATGAGACCAATCCATCTTTAAACCTAATTCTTTAAATACAGCATATAGATATATTTCCCAAAAGCTTGAATTAAAGGTCGTCTGAAATTCGTGTACGAACTTATTGTCCCTGTCAGGAAATCCATTACACCAACGCAATAGCTCTTTACGATCATTCTCATTAGAGAAGTTAATTATTGAAACAAAATTTTTGTGTTGTTTGTCTAGGTCTACAATAGGTTGGAATAAATTCATAATTGTGAAGGGTATCCCTAGTGAGCTAACTCCGCAATATGGGGCGTATAGATGCTTGGCTAAAATAAGCGAAGAATGAGCGCCAGCCAAGCTTTAGACGTCCCATCCATGATTGCCTTGTTAGCTGCTTGAGCTATCGAGTCCCCTCGGACCAAGCGTAACAATTTTGATCGAGGCTTTAATTTTAGGTAGTGTTTTTGATACATGATTTATAAAATCTTGAGAAATAATAGGGGCGGCCAATATTTCATCAGCCTCTAATGCAAAACCAAATGGCATTCCTGGCAAACGTATCTTCCCTTTAAATTTTGCAGCGGTTGAACCCTGCACCTCAAAAGAGTGCTCAGAAGATGTTGAAAAACCAAAAATCCCAAAATCCATTTTTATAATGGCTTTTTGAATTGTTTCCGATGTATTGAGAGACTCTCTCAAAAAGCTTGCGAATGCAAATACCAACTCTTCAAGCTCTGGAATCATAAATACTTCCGCACCTTGAGCTCTCAACGTATCGAGGAGTTCTTCGAAATCTGCAATAGCATTTACCATATTTTCTAGTTGTTCTTGATTATGTTCGTTAGAAGTTATATCTATTTGTGTGTGGAACTTTCGAAATTTGCTTTCAAATAATGCTATCGCTTTTCCAATAGGTATATATAGGTCATCTAGATGGCTTCGGGCATTTTCGAAGTGACTATTTTGGAGCTGTTGTGACAATTGACTTTCGATCTGTTTTGTTTTTTCTTTTGCAGAAGCCTTAGCTACTAATCCAGTAACAATTGCAGCCCCCAAGGCTGCCCCACCAGAAATAAGAGCAATAACAATTTTATCATCCATAATTTGAGTCTCAGTTAAGAAAGCAGCTAACGCACCGCTTAGGGCAATAACACGTGGGCTAAAATTTGGAGCGAAGCGACTGAGCCCACGTGTTATTGTCCCAGGGAGCTTGCGACCGACTACAGCGGTTTGTTAGCCTTTTTAACCTGCGCCAACTATAGAAAGCAAAGTCCCTAGCCCAAGCAGAAATACTGATAATTTTCCTGAAAAAATTAAAGTCGATGGGTGATTATTAACTTCTTCCAATTTTGATTTGGCTGTTATGAGTTTTTCATTATTTTCTTTAATTGGCTGAGCTAAATCTGTGGGGGTGCTTTTTGCATGAGCCTTTAAAATCTTCAGGCTCTCTTCCGACTTTTCAATTTCCATTTCTGCCAGTTCTTTGTTGTGTTGTACCTTCGAATGCCACAAAAAGCTTTGGCTAGCCAGTAAGCCAGAAAGAAATATCACAAATAAACCTCCCTGAGTGATCTTCCTTTTAATATCCCCAGGGATTTCTGGGAATAGGGTGTCAGTGATAGCGAATATTGCTCCGTAGATGACTACAGTTCCAATAGTAATTATGAATTGTTTTTTCTTTTCTGGAAGTTTGAAATAACTCAATTTTTATCCTTAAGGCTAACGCACTGTTAAGGGGCAAATTGTAGTTGGCTAAAATGTGAAGCGGAGCGGAACCCGCCAACTGTTATTTGTCTCGCTTGAACAGCTTGCTATGTTTATTATTTATTACCATCGAGAGCATTAATTAACTCCTGATTTTTCCTTGTTATTTTTTCGATGTCACTAGCTTTAACATTACCTTTTTCCAATGCTGTAAGAATTTCAAAATGATAATGCTGAAATATACTAACAGGTAATAACGTATAGGGCTTTCCTCTTTCTTTCGCTAATTCATGTGAGAATTTACGATCATTCTCAGCCATTTCAGATGCTAGTTTCATCTTGTCCCTTTTAGACTGAGAATTTTGTTGGATAGAGATTGTAATTATTGACGATAGTGCTCCAATAATTGCGCCGATTAACGCTGACATTAAAGGAATTAAAATTTTAGCTTCCATGCAACCCTCTTATAACCATAACGCTCAAAGCAGCCGCGCATTTATGCGTCGGCTGCCTTTGCTTGTTAAATCCTTGACTCTACGCATAACCCAAACTTCTTGAGTAATCATTGAATAGTTTAGAGCAAGTCATATTTTCTATGTTTATTTTTAGCTCGCCTTCAAATAAATGTGATATTGAGCTGCTGATTGATTCCTGGTCACTCTTCGATGTCTCAAACGCAGTGGCATAACAGTCAATTGCTGCAGGATTTTCATAGCGATCTACATCTGTTAACGATAAGAGTTCCATATTTAATCTATGGAAAGCAAAACCAAGAAATACGATACGTTCGGCGTATTTCATATTTGATTTAAGTATACCCATAGAATCAGAATGAGCGCCCTCAGTAAAAGTTCGAATTCTTTGCGCATATTCAATTAGTTGGTGAGTTTGAATCTCTCCACCATATTCCATGACAGTAGAGCTTGCTCTATCTTGCCACTGAAGTGAACCGACAGTACCGTATGGATGTATGAAGGTTAATTTTGCAATGACTTCTGCTGCTTCGGCCCCTGATAAGCGATAGTAGGTCATCAGTGCGTTATGTAGAAAGTGCTCAATACAGCGATCGTAATTAAATATGACTAAGGTGATGCTGGAGAATCTTTTCGCTAGATCTTCGGCTCTACAGTTTTCGGTAAGAGTTCTAAAAAATGGAAGATACCACGTGCTCTCTAAAGCAGAAAAATTAATTGTCCGCGAACCTCTATACCGATCGAAATATAGCTTACTTCTTTTCTCTGCCTTTAGTATGGAATCAACGATACCAATCTTTCCGCATAGGGCTAATTTTTCATTACCACGTTCTGAGTCAATGAAATTATCTATGGATATGGCGAGGGGCATATTGTTTCTTATATGCCTACACGCCTGAAGGTATTCATTCACTTCGGCATTATTATTGTTTGTATGGCGTCTAAGCGTTTGGTAAAGATCGTAATTGCCATCTTTAAATGAACCATGCTCAAATTCCATTTTCAATATTCGTGCAATCTCATCTTTTAGAGAATTCCCTACGGGGAGGTCAGCTTCAAAGCTCGCTCCAGCACCAATAATATATACGGTATTCCTTGCCAATTTATACTCCGGTATTGATTAGATTTAACAGCTTATTATATGGAAAAAATCCTTTATACAAGATGGAAAGTTTCCGTACATCATTTCCCTAATTCACAAACTTTCGCACGAAAACAACCTATTATTAATCTATTACACCCCAACCTTTCAAAGGCACTCACACATTCCGAAATAATTCCTTTTTATTTCCAACAACGCAAAAAAAGCAGAAACTGTATAAACACACAGTCAACCAAAGATCTCAACCCCACTCACTCAAACACCAACCTATTACACTCAAAAACCACGCGGTCTTTCACCTTCAGCTGCATATATTCCAAGCCCCCTACTTCGTCTAACAATTTCGTCAATTCCAAGCGTGGCTGTTCAATGCTATTAAACACATCTAATACACGTTGTAATTTGTATTGATGAAAGCTGAATATAAAACGTTGCTCTTCTACATTTTCACTTTCGCCCCGCCCTATTTTGAAAGTGTGCTGCCCTATTGTTCTTGGAATAAAGCGCGTAGTATTTTCATTACTCGCATTCTTCTCTCGCCAATCAGCTAACGCTTTTGAGGTGTTTTTCAACACCGGCCATTGCTGAGCAAACATATTCTTTAATAGTGGCAGTAAGGTAGCGGGTATTTCGTCGTTTTCTAAAAAGGCGGGGTTGCTGGCAGGGTTATTATCGTTACTGCCAGCGGCACTTGTATGCTTTTCAGCGCTTGGGTTATTCATTCGCTTAACCCAGGCGGCTACATTGGGTGCTAGCTTATCCATCAATTGTTTTGGTGCAGGGTCGCGGTATAAATGAGCATACAATGGGCCTAATAAACCAAAGTCGCCAGTGCAGGGTTTATCGCCTAGCAAATACTTATGAGTCGCAAAGTGTTCGTTTAAGTAATGCAGAACGGCGTTTTCGTACCAGTCTTCAATATGCGGAATGCTTTTCTCGGTAATGCCTAACAGTGGCACAAACCCTTGAAACTTTTTGGCTAGTTTCTTTCCAAAATACGCTTTAACAAATTTGGGGGCTTTAGGGGTAACTACTTGCCCAAATTCTTCATATATAAAACGGAAGTTATCTTTGTTCCAGCGGTAATGCATAGCGGGAATAACCAGCCATTCGTCTCCCCATAGGGCGAATAGTTCGCTTACAAGGTGCTGTGCCGGTGTGGTGGGTACTACTGATAGATTATTGGTGTTGGTATCTGCCTGTGTATTAGCCCGAGCCTGTGCTTCAAAGTAATCAATAATGCGGGCGGTATCTTGTAAGTATTCGTCTGAAGGGGTTTTTACCACCGGAATAAAGGTAAGACCGGTTTTCGGGCGAATAATTTTTTTGTATACCGATACGGTAGATAGCACCTCGGTAAAAGGCAGTTGCTTATAGTTAAGGTAAGCACGAATTTTACCTGTATACAAAGACACTTCAGAACCATACAAAATATACACTACAACATACTCTTAAACGCTGAATAACAACAAGATAATAG
>NZ_JAESDI010000028.1 GCF_019249215.1 Alteromonas lipotrueae | reverse complement strand
CAAGTGCAATGGTGCTTGCTGGATGAAAATGAGAACTTGGCGGTAAAGCGCCTATTGCGCAACCTTTGAATTTAAAGCGGCGAAGTTAAAACCACCGAAAGCCCGGGGCGATGTTGGGAGCAACAGGAGAGGGCGGTTGAATAGATATTTTTATACAGCCAAACGCAGTTTAGGCTGACGCCTTCTAACGCCCGCATAATGGGCAATAACACGTAGGCTAAAATTGGAGCGAAGCGACTGAGCCTACGTGTTATTGTCCCAGCGAGCCTGCGAGCGAATTAATGCGTTTGTTATGTGTGTGGTTCTGAAACAACCTTTACGTAACCTACTATGGTGTACGCCTCACATATATGCCAAGTAAAGCCCCTTTTAATCAAAGGTAAATCTTGTTTGGGTAAAATAAAACCACCAAGTGCGTTGCAAGTTCCCCCTGGCTCTAATATTTCGGTATCGATAAAATTTAATTTACCAATGAAAGCGTAATCGCGACCAGGGATCCAATGGTTTGGGCTTATCCCAGTCCGATATCCCCAGCGATCTTTCATGGCAAATTCAATTAGGGAGACTTCAACCTCACATTCTATATCGACAGTTTCCAAGCTAAATTTCCCTGTAGCACATAACTTTTAAATAAGGGGCGCAGGCGCGTGGGCTATAATGCGAAGCAGCCCACGAGTATGCGTCCCAGCGAACGAAGAGAGTGACTTGATTTTTTTGTTATGTGACTTTGCCAATATAGAGTACCTAAGTTTTATGGAATTTAGAAACAGGATATATGGCAACTAGAGCGAACATAAAAAACACTTCGAAGGCCAGAAGCCCACTAATTCCAATTAAGATAATGTTAAGCGCTAACTGTTTATTGGACATATCAAAGTACCTACGCAACCATTCTATTTCACTGAGCAGATAGAAAAAAATGACGAATGCAAAAGTACAACTAGCTAAAACATTGAGCTTGAAAACACTAGGAAGTATGAAGAAGCAACTAGATAAAAAAAGGACCAATAACTGTATCTTAGGAAGTTGCAATCTGTCTTCATTAGTCATTAGATGATTCTATTCCCTTAGTCACATAACTTTTAAATAAGGGGCGCAGGCGCGTGGGCTATAATGCGAAGCAGCCCACGTGTATGCGTCCCAGCGAACGAAGTGAGTGACTTAATTTTTTTGTTATGTGCCATTAGCTCAAAACACCCCAAGATTCGCAAACGCCGCCATACTCGGCCATGAAAGAAGTAACATTTTCCTGAGTTTCTATTACCAACTCATAAGAGAGAATTTGGTGGATGTTAAATAAGACATAACCGCTATATTCCTCGTCAGGCTCGTAAATTTCAACTGCACCAGAGAATTCTTTAAGCTTTGAAATTGCATCCGGATGAGGAGGCCAGGACACAAAGTCGATATTGAAATCTATCGTTGTTGGCTTAGAAAAATCGAATCCAGATTCATCGAGTCTTCTTAAAACGTCACCATCTGCATCATCTGGAAAATTCAATATAGCCTCCTTGGCACATAACTTCTAAATAAGGGGCGCAAGCATGTGGGCTATAATGCGAAGCAGCCCACATGTTTGCGTCCCAGCGAACGCAGTGAGTGACTTAATTTTTTTGTTATGTGCGTGCCAATTACAACCGCACAAACTTTGGAACCTTACTTTTTAAAAGGCGAACGAGTTCGGGCTGCATGCGCTCGTAATTGTCTGGTATGTCTAAGCAAGCCAATTTTTTACCTTTAAGTAAATCTTTGTACTTTTTGGCGACCTTGTTTCTGTGAGACTTTTCCATAACTAAGATGGCGTCAGCCCATTCAATAAGGTCGCCTGAAAGCGGTGTTTCGGCATCTGCATTTGTGCCGCACCCGATTGCGTTGATTCCTTCATATTCAGAAAAGACTTCTTCACCGGTTGGGCTACGTAAACGATTTTCTGAACAAACAAATAGTAGGTTCATGTTTCCTTAAGTACATAACTTTAAGCTAAGGGGCGCTAACGCGTGGGCTATAATGCGAAGCAGCCCACGTGTTAGCGTCCCAGCGACCGAAGGGAGTGACTTAAGCGCTTTGTTAGAAGCAGAGCCTGTTCCCTTAGCATTTTTAAAAACTGATAAAGCCAGCATACGATTGATTATTAACACAAACAAGTAAAACGACAGCGCGGTGATGTTTTTGATTTGACTGAGGCAAGCTGCCATTTGAGCTGACAAACGCAATGGCGCTTGCTGACTCAAAATAAGAACTAGTCGATAAAGCGCCTATTGCGCGACCTTTGAAGTTAATGCAGCGAAGTTAAAACAACCAAACGCCAGAGCGATGCTTGAAATAACAGGCGAGTGTGGTTGTACTGATATTTTTATAAAGCCAAACGCAGTTTAGGCTGACGCCTTCTAACACTAAGCTTTGGGGCGCAGGCACGGGGCTATAATCGCGAAGCGGCCCCGTGTTTGCGTCCCAACGACCGAAGGGAGTGCCAACAGCGTTTTGTTATGTTTACTTACCATGGCACCCCTTCTAATTCGGCAAATACTGCACAAAATAACAACAAAATGAAAGGCAAAGCTGATATTAACTTTAGTTTGAGCGTGTTTACATGCCAGCCAACAACCATTGCGATGCTATATGGGATAAACAGAAACAGACCATATAAAACCATGAAAGCAACAATGTACAAATTCTCATGCCGTAAGTCCGCTTCAGGGAACGCTAAATAGTTGTATATTGAGTATGTGGCAAATAAAAATAGTGGAAGAGCTAAAAGGCTTAAAACTATTAATAAAAACTTAGAGCCTTTCATAAAACATCCTTGTGAACATAACACCCAACTTAGGGGCAATAACACTTAGCTAAGGGGCACATACATGCAGCTATAATGGCGAAGCCGCTGCATGTATGTGTCCCTCTTGAGCGCCTTGTTAGTTCCCTAGCGCACATAGTTAAGATTACCGTCTACAAAGCCAATAGCAAATGCCTTTGCGTGTTTAAGTTTGTGGGCATTTTTACAGCCTGATTGCAAATAGTTTTGAGCTAATTGGAGCAAAGTGCCTTGCGCGGTTTCCCAACATTTTCCAAAAAGGACGTTAGAAACTGAGATTACTCTGTCCTTTGGAATCCAATTTTCATTGCACGCCCAATCTTCGTCTTCTGTATCGAATTCTTTTGAACCAACCAACTCAATTTTAAATGGAGATTCATATATGTTGATATTGAAGGCGATTATTTCAGTTGGAATTTCTACGTCCAACTGACTATCCATCCAATGATTGAAGGTTATTTGGTCTTGAATCATCCTTTATTCTCTCTTGGGAACTAACGGCCTAATCAGCCGCGCCGTTGTTTGGCGTCGGATGCATTTGATTGTTATGTTTCAACTCTTTCTCAATAGCTTGCTTAACTTTTGGGTCTTTAAGAACTTCCTCGTAACCATCAAGCATTGAATCGACTTTATTTTGAGGTATATGCTCGGTATCAGGCTTTGAATAGAATTTCATAGCCGCTTGAAACCTAGTCATTGAAATTCTCATTATTGAAGAAATCAACTCAGTGTTCTCATGAATTATAGACACATCAAAACAACCTTTGAGCTTCGTTTTAGATCTGCCATCTTCACCTATATATTCATCTACACTCGTGGCCCAATTAGACCAGTCAATGTCTTGATCTGGAAAATTCTGCTTCAAGTTTTCAAACAACTGTGGCGCAAACACATTCTGTAGCACAAACTTGCCCGTATCCTTATCAATGCGATTCATTTCATAAGAAAGGCATGAAGCTAATGGCGCTGGTTCTTGGGCGTTGCTGAAGCTAACCAGAAAAAGCAAGACTACTAAGATTGTTCGCACTTTTCCTCCTTGGAACATAACGCTTAAAGCAGCGGCGCATTTTTGCGTCCGCTGCCTTTACTTGTTATGCAATTATTCGGCATCTGCTATAGTCTCGGCATTGTCTAAAGAATTAGGTATTGGTGGAAATGCAACTTGGCCAATTGCTGCCAAAATTGCAGACCTACATTTAGCCGAGTATTTTTTGTCTGATTTCCCTGATAGATACCTTGCGACATTAAACAGGTCATCAGAACGAATCAGTGCTGTACCACTTCGATTTGCAGCAGTTATACATTTTTCAGTAAAAAAGTCTGATCGCTCCGTAGGCTCCTGCAAGCGAAAGGCATTTCCAATCAAAGCGCCTTTCGCCATATCGGTTACATCTTCTCTTGAGAAATCCTCATGTATGTTCATTTCAAGTTGCCGCAACTTATCAATACTAATCGCTTTGTTATCCTTTCCCTCTACTTCTCCAAGCAGCCTTCCTTCTTTGCATTCGAAAATAACATCAAACTCTGATTCTGCGTCCTCATAGTGAGACACGTCAAATCCAAGTGCTTTTAGCGCTAAGTGGACGGCCGCTTCCAGCGGCTTTCCGTTTTCATATATTAGTCTTTTAAGGATAGATTCATCAGCAATGTCCTGTTCATGCCTCTCTTTTTGTTGCTGTAATTTTTCAATCTTGCTCTCTACAGCAATAAGTTTGTCTCGTATTTTTTCTTCTTTGGGGAGAAGGTACTTGTCCTGAAAAACCCAATCAGGAACAGCGGATACCTCGCCTGACGACCGGATTGATTTATCAAGTGCACATATGGCACTTATGATTTTCTTTCCTAGAGTACATGCCTCTTCATTCCAGTATATCTTGTCATCTTCCTCGTTTTCATAGGTATACTTCTCATCAGAAAAGCTTATGTAAGGCATGAGAAATAAATTCCCATCAGCATTTTTATATCGGAGTTTCGCGCCTACTGTTTTAGCGCCATTCTTTGTTTGGACAGTGGGTATTAATCCCTCGCCATCTAGAAGAAGTCTAAATTCTGATTCTGGGCCAAGTTCTTTCCAGTAAGGTGCCAACTCATTATTTTTCCCAGATAGCACCATTGATGAGCCGTTGGAGTTCGTAGTCTCAACGCCTCCAGGAACTATTTGATAGTTTGATGCCAAAACCACATGTCGGGTTGTTTGTCGGTTCCGCCCAGTACCGGAGTATGATTTTTGTCCGGTAGCGATAAATACCTCTTCTTCTTCGTTAAGGTAAAGGAAAACGTTTTTTCCAGCTTTCACTGCCTCTAGTATTTCTCTGCGCCAGTGTTCAATATGCTCCTTCAATCGAAAGGAGTTGGTATCGTCTAAGCACGGCTTACCTTGATAGTCTTCGTAACTATATCCATAAAAATCATCGATAGCTGGATCGATAATTATTATGTCAAAATCGAGTAACGAAGATTTTGACTTCATGCTTAAAGTTTTGATATCGGCACCAGGGATTTCCATTCCGATACTAACGACGTTTTTCTTTGCCATCAGGCTTCCTTCTTAATCTTTCATTGGAGTGCATAACTTTCCAATAACGGGCGCAGACATGTGGGGCATAATGGCGCAGCCGCCCCGCGTGTATGCGTCCCAGCGAACGAAGTGAGTGACTTAATTTTTTTGTTAGGTGCCATTGCCAAACAAAACCTCCATTTCTGGCAGCTTTTTAAGCTTACGTGAATGAATAATTGCATTCCTTACAGCCAGAAGTTGTTCCTTTGGTGTGAGGTTTAATACTGATTTTGTAAAGTCCTTTACCGAAATAGCCCAACCCCTGTCATCGTTGCATTGCAGCACATTTTCCAAGTGCATGTTTGCGCTTTGAAAATCTGAAGCATGTAAACAAACTAATCCTTTATTTAGGCATGCCCAAATGTTCTGTTTGTCCCCCACAGTGTTCGTCAATACAAACTCCTTAGCAAGTTCTGGAGATGACATTAAATGTCTGTGGGCAAGGGCTTTAACCTTTGCTTTCTCTGAAAGCGCGATCGCTTCTGGAAAAAAAGAATCTTCGTCTTTGAATTCTATGAATGAATTTTCTCTGTATCCAATATCGAAAGACATAAATTCTTTCGGGTACCAAAGCCACGATATCCCTACATTCAGATAAGTACCTTTAGACCAACTAGATGGTTGAAACTCGATCATTGTAAGCCACCACCCATTATCGTCCAGCCAAACCCTAGATTGTCCTTTTCTAACTAATCCAACCGGCTTCAGAATTTCCCTGGCTGCCCTATTGATGAGTTTGCTATGTATTGGTGTGGCCATCGCTTCCTCTTGGCACCTAACTTTTAAATAAGGGGCGCAGGCACGCAGGGCATAATGGCGAAGCCGCCCCGCGTGTATGCGTCCCAGCCCGCGCAGCGGGCGAGCTTGATTTTTTTGTTATACACAAGGCTACTCCTTAATAAGTTTAAGCACTTCACTGTTTTCGGAGTCGAAGACAGATAGCGATGTGTCATTTAACTTGATTGTGACGAATACATATTTGTCTTTGTAGCCATTGTACATTTCCCCAACCCACTCAGCTTCTGTTGATTGAACAATATTTTTGATGATTGTGAGGCCAGAGTTTTGTTTATGAGTCTGGTGTTCTTTAACACTTGCTACACCAGTTGTTAAATTGAATTCGATTAGAGCTGGTTTTGTTGCATGCTTCCAAACGCCTTCTATTGTTGATGAAGCAAATGCACTTATCGTTACTAAATAGGTGCCTATGAAAACAGAAAATAGAAGAGACGTTTTGGTTTTATTCACTTTAATTTTCCTGATTTTGCGCATTGTGTATAACTTTTCAATAACGGGCGCAGGCACGTAGGGCATAATGGCGAAGCCGCCCTGCGTGTATGCGTCCCAGCGAACGAAGTGAGAGAGTTGATTGGCTTGTTAGGTGCGTGCACTTTTATTGCCTTGATTAAAGGAGCACAAAACAGCAACAATGATTGTGCCTACTGGAAAGAATGGATTTAAAGTGAAATCCACTATGAGTATAACCGGAGCAAAGGCAAAGAAGCCAACAAGCCACCAACGTTTCCAAAAACCAGCACCCCAAAGTGCAGCTAAGCTAGAAGCACCTAAGCCGATTGCACATAAAATTAAATTTACTAATTCTGAGCTTTCTTGGTCAAGCTGGACAATTAAACCAATTAGGCAACCAAATGCGACTAAAGAGAAAAACCCACCTAGAAAAACACCTTTGAAAAAAGTAATAGCTTCACTTTTCACCAGTAGCACCTAACACCCTGCTTAGGGGCGGAAACACATGGGCTAAAATTTAGGAGCGAAGCGACGCAGCCCATGTGTTTGCGTCCCAGCGAGCCTGCGAGCGACTACAGCAGTTTGTTATGTTCGTTCCAGAAAAGAGGGCGCAATCACTTCTAATTGTCCGATACCATTGAAGTTAAATTTATAGTGCTGGTATGCTTCATTCTTTGATATATCTCCATGTTTCAAATAAGTTGCAATCCATTCTGAATTTTCAATTATGTAGCAAGAGTCATCTCTTTCACACTCGCAAAAGCTATCGGCTTCCTCCCATTTGAATGCAACCGGATCTGCAAACAAAAGTGATACATTTTTATTTTGCCAATCCTTAAACGTTAAGAATAGTTCATCATTACGGTAATGAATTTCCGGAGACTCTGCATCAGCTGTGCTAAAAGTGGTATTTAATCTTATTAGTCTATTCATACTCTAGAGAACATAACTTTAAGCTAAGGGGCGCAGATGCGTGGGGCATAATGGCGAAGCCGCCCCGCGTATAGGCGTCCCAGCGACCGAAGGGAGTGCCAACAGCGTTTTGTTAGGCGTACAACTGAAAGTACGCAGCTTTGCTGCCACCACTAGCCAAATAGACCGCATGTTTAAATTATTGAATTTAAGATAAAACAACCCTGTGCGAAATGCCAGATGTTAACGACATTGCTGGATAAAAGAGCGAGTTTAGAAAGTTGGTGATGCAGAATGTTGGCGTTGCGGTGTTGATTAAAAGCGCGCTGCTAAAGTCGTTGGGACTACCGAAAAAGTAAGCCGTAAATACAACCTAGCGAAACAGCCTTGATGCTGGAATGTCACGGTTGAACCTACTTTTTAGTGCTGTAAGTAAATGACGCCTAACTTTTAAATAAGGGGCGCAGGCATGTGGGGCACAATGGCGAAGCCGCCCCGCATGTATGCGTCCCAGCGAACGAAGTGAGTGACTTAATTTTTTTGTTAGGTGCGCTCTTAAATAACCTAGATTGTGCCATAACAGCTGCCGTTCTATTTTGGGTCCTTGCTCTGTTGTTTTTCTCTAAGATAAAGAACTATTTGTGCGATGACCAATACATAACATGAAAATGCAACAAAGGCGCATGGTGCAGCCATAAGTATTACTCCCGTTGTCCATCCGAAATATGCCATAACAGAACAGATAGCCCCAATGAAAAGCTCGATTGCGACAGCTTCCCAACTTACCGAGTAACCTACGTTGACAGGTTGAGCGTAGTGTTTAACTCTGTATGGCATGTCGTATTTCCTTGTAGCACCTAACACTAAGCTAAGGGGCAAAAGCGCAATGCGAGAATAGCGAAGCCGCATTGTGTTTTTGTCCCAGCGGCCCGCACGGCGGGTTGCGACTTGAGCGTTTTGTTAGCCATTTTCACCGTTTTCCGAAACAACCACTAGCTCTGGCTCACTTTCTTGTCCAGATGCTGATACTGCGACAATTTGTAGTTTAAAATCGAGCTTTTCAGGGCTAGACTCAGCTAAGTCGAACCAAACAAAATACATTTCTCGTTTATTACGTTTCAGTGGTGCGAAAGTTACCGCCTCTGATGGGAATACATCTGAAAAAAAATTGCTATCGAGTACTTTAAATCGATACGAAGTTTTATTGATTGAGTTATCGTCTTCAAATCTGAGTACTATTATTCCTGCATCTGAGCACGAACCGCCATTACCATCGTCGCTTCCGCGATTAACCGATACAACAGATACAATAGGTTTAGTTGGTATTTCGTCAGCCACGTAAACACTAGAATGTCTGGGGAATTCATAGCCTGGGGCGAAGCTGCAAGCATAAGTTTTACTATAAAATAACAATGCATACAAAAGTAAAATTTTAATCTTCATAATTATATTAGATGGCTAACTTTAAGCTAAGGGGCGCTGGCACGTGGGGCATAATGGCGAAGCCGCCCCGCGTGTAAGCGTCCCAGTGACCGTAGGGAACGGCTTGAGCGTTTTGTTAGCTTTCATCTTTTACCATTTTACCGCGCTGTTGATAAGCGCTTTCTGTGATGCTGAAATAAAGGGAAGTATTCTTGATTTGCAGGGCCCGCCTTTTAGCTATCCACTCTCTAAAGTTGTGTTTTTCTTCAATTCTGGACCAACTTATGAAAATTGGTTTACGCCAAAAAAGGAAAAATGAACGTTTTACCAGTAAGCCTTCTTTGAAGCAGTGTATAGCCATGGAGTTCCAATAGTCTTTCTCGGTCGAATATTTATAAGAAGAGCAATTTTTCCAAAAAAAGACCATTTCTATTGAGTTGGGCTTACCGTGTGGTTTGGGTATATTTTCACTTGCAGCGACATACTCGCTCCAAAGTGGGTGAGTATTTTCTCTATAGCTTAAATAGCTAAACAATAGTAACAGTGTTGAAATAATTAAGATGGCAAACATGATGAAAGCTAACTTTTAAATAAGGGGCGCAGGCACGTAGGGCATAATGGCGCAGCCGCCCAGCGTGTTTGCGTCCCAGCCCGCGCAGCGGGCGTACTTAATTTTTTTGTTATATTGCATTTTTCAATACAGCCTTTGTTTTACCAAGAGGGTTAACCGCTATGCGCTGAAGCTGTATACCAAAGTTACAAATTGCTTGAGGCTCGACTTTCATATCAAAGTTAACTTTATAGCTTTCGTTTCTGACATTAGTGAAAGATTCGATGTGAGCAATAGTAACAGCAAACATTGTATGGCCAGAACTGTCTGTACAGAAAGCATGAATGGAAAAATAAGAAAGATCAGGGGTGGAACGGCTTTTGAACTCGAACTCATCTTTTGTGGTTCGAGGAAACTTCTCAAGAAGTCTTCCCAGATGCTCAATCTCCTCTCTATTTGTATAGCAATCTGCTTGGCCAGAGAACTGCCCATTACTACCGAATATAGAGATTTCAAATAAAGATTCATCTTCCCATATTGATGAAACTACGAGCTGACTTTCCATGTTACTCCTGCAATATAACACCCCAATAACGGGCAATTGGTTGCTGGCGAAAATGGCGTAGCCGCCAGCGAGGAATTGTCCCAGCGAGTGGAACGAGCGTTGTTTATTGGTTTGTTATACCACGCTAGCCAATTACTCATAGATTTTTCCACCTAACAAGAACAATGCAAATTTTTTCCATAAATTAGTCTCTATTTGCCAAGTGGCGTTGTCTTCCGCAAATGCAATTGCGGACTCTAGAAAGTCTTCAATACTTGCATTTTGCCATCCATTTGCGCCATGTGAGTATATATTTGAAGTTTTACGTTTTTCTTTTTCACTTTCGTCCCTTTTATCTTCTTCAAGGGCTTTAGCAAAAGCTAGAAATGACTCTTCGTCATTTACGTGTTCAATTAGGTCTAACAAATCCATTTTTGCATTTCCTATATCCTTAAATTCGCGCCTGAGGGGTATAACACCCCACTAAGGGGCAATAACACATGGGCTAAAATTAGGAACGAAGTGACGCAGCCCATGTGTTAGCGTCCCAGCGAGCAGCGCGAGCGCCTTTAGTGTTTTGTTATATGGCAAACTCTTCGTTTGGTTCTTCTAGTTGTTCCACTTCTTCGAGCCCGCAAATACCATTACCACCGTCAAGATAACGCAGACCAAGGTAAACTTGTTCTCCGATTTGTTCTGCCTGAATTACGACGGCAGGAGTTCGTTCTCCTGTTTTTTCATTAATCTGAATAACACATGTAGGTAATTTGGCATCCAGTACAAAGCTACCCTCTGGTATATAGAAAACAGCTAAGCCGTTTTTTACATCCATTTCAGAGGCAACTCGCCCTGATATGTGAGGTAAGGTATTCCAATTGTCAGGTTTGAATGAGTCCCACATGTTTAACTTTCCATATAACTTTAAGCTAAGGGGCGCTAGCATGTGGGCTAAAATCCGAACGAAGTGAGTCAGCCCACATGTTAGCGTCCCAGCGACCGAAGGGAGTGGCTTGAGCGTTTTGTTAGGCGTACAACTGAAAGTACGCAGCTTTGCTGCCACCACTAGCCAATTAGCCAGCTTGTTTAAATTATTGAATTTAAGATAAAACAACCCTGTGCGAAAAGCCAGATGTTAACGGCATTGCTGGATAAAAGAGCGAGTTTAGAAAGCTGATGATGCAGAATGTTGGCGTTGCGGTGTTGATGAAAAACGCGTTGCTAAAGCCGATGAAACAGCAACTAAAGCTAGCCGCAAAGACAACCTAGCGAAACAACCTTGATGCTTTAATGTCATGGCTGAACCCACTTTTTAATGCTGTAAGTAAATGACGCCTAACACCCGCATAACGGGCAAAAATACGTAGGCTACAATATCAAGCGAAGCGCAGGGAGCCTACGTGTTTTTGTCCCTAGCGAGCGCAGCGAGTGTTAATGCGTTTGTTATAAGGCACCACGCTCTGGATACTTACCGCATAACCTTGTTAGCTGGCTAATTGACGAAGGTAAATAGGTCTGATCAAAAGAGCTGTAGAACTTCAGTAGATTTGCTGGGCCAGCTTCATCCATAGCTTCACCCGCGAGTTCAATATTTCCTTTACCGTCGCCTGTCAGCGTAAATTCAAGTTGTTGTTCAAGAGTTTCAAACTTAATAGTGCCTTTTAGGCTCTTATAAAGCTGTTCCAGTTTAGGTAGAAAAGAATGAAAGTCTCTCGTTAAGAATGCTGCGCAGAATACGCCTTGAAACCCGCCAAAAGATAAACTGACTTTCACGGATAACCAGTTGTCGTCATAGTATTCACCTGTTGCTTCTCTTTCATATCCGATGATTTCTATTTTTAGTTTTTCGGAGTCCGAAACGCCAACTTCGAAGAGCATACTTATCCTTGTGCCTTATAACTTTTAAATAAGGGGCGCAGGCATGTGGGGCATAATGGCGAAGCCGCCCCGCATGTATGCGTCCCAGCGAACG
>NZ_JAESDI010000027.1 GCF_019249215.1 Alteromonas lipotrueae | reverse complement strand
TCAATGGTTAGAGATGGTGTAATGTGGGAAGAAAAAGCGGCTTAATGTTTGAGTTGACACCATAGTCGTTTGTTAGATCCCGTTCTATGGAATTCCTATTTCCCATAATTGTTCCTGACTCAACAGTAGAGGTTCTTTATAAGCGGAAAACCTAATACCAATACAATAGCTGTTTGTTACCAGGATGCCTTTCTTTTTTAACTCAAAAACTGTAATTGCATCTTTGTCATGAAAGTCTTTCCAAGAGTTTAATCGATAAACAGTCCCATCAATAGTGCACTCTTTATCGTTAAATAGTAACTCATCACTTTCAGTGTCTACGTACGTTGAACGAAGTGAGTGAGTTTATTGAGTTGTTAGGCCGTGCTGATAAGTTAGTCATGGCTATTAATAAAACTTTGTAATTCATCTGAGAAGCCATTGATTTGCTTAGCCTCTAGAAGGCCATCTGATTTCATTAATGCAAGTTGCAGCATAGCTTTGGACCTTGCATTGTAATCGAATATGTTGGCGATACGTTTGTCGCTGTTTTCCATCAATTTATACAAATAAAGATATTTTGCATGATCTGAAAGTTCGGGATTATCGATTCCTTTACGCACATCCTCCAAAACTTGCTGGCAGCATTTATCTAATGCATCTGCCTTAACTCGTTTGAAGTGTTTCCAATCTGCCTCTGAAATCATGTTTTACCTCTATAGGCCTAACTTTAAGCTAAGGGGCGCTAGCATGTGGGCTATAATCCGAACGAAGTGAGTCAGCCCACATGTTAGCGTCCCATCGACCGGAGGGAGCGGCTTGAGCGTTTTGTTAGCCGCGTTCGTGCCAATACCCTGGTTTTCGGTGGTTGTGCATAATAGCTACCACACTAATTTCCCTGTTTTCGATAATTTTATAAATAATAGAGTATGGGAACCTGCTTAAGACAAAGCGTCGATGAGTTTGCCCCATTTTTGTCCATGCCGATGGCAAAGAGCTAACTGAATCGATGGCTTCCTTGAGTTCTTGGGTAAATTCGTGACCCAACCCCAGTGACTGCTTTTGATACCAATCAAACGACTCTTTTATTTCCCTTTTAACCTCTGGGTGAAAGGAAACAGGCAGCATCTTTTAATTTAGATCCTTTTCTATCTCTTCCCAACTAATGCTTTTTACCGCACCAGACTCTAGCTCTGCGCTGCGAGCTTCTGCAAGTTTTACCCACTCAGATTCCACATCGCTATCAATCTTAGTATCCATAGCCGTTAAAAGACAGTGGGCAGCAAGAGCTTTCTCTTTAGTACTGAGTTGCTCGATATTTTCAAGCATCACTTTTAATGCATCAGACATAAAATAACTCCCATTGAGTATGATTTGATATTACCACTAAAAAAGAGAAGTGAAAGGCTGGATTTACAAGTAGCGGCTAGCGTCCCAACGAGCAAAGCGAGAACCTTAAGTGGTTTGTTATATTGCTTCGCTTAAACGTCCTCAATCCAAATAGTGCCGAATTTTTCAGTAAGCTGCTCAATTAAAAAACCTAAAAATTCAAAGTAATCTCCTGAACGATGAGTATAAAAGCCGCAATCTGTAACTACTATCTCAAAGATCATTCTTTTTCCTTGCATTGAACGGACAATCCATTTTTCTGTGCGTTTTTCAAATTGTAGTTCTGAGCAAAGATCATCTAGGAATAGCGATGCTTGCTCTTTAGTCACTTTATCCTGAAGTTTAATATGTTGAGTTAAACCCAAATTTGCCTCCTTGCAATATAACTGCCCACTAAGGGGCGATAACACATGGACTAAAATCCGAGCGAAGCGAGCCAGCCCACGAGTTAGCGTCCCAGCGATCGAAGGGAGTGCCAACAGCGTTTTGTTATACACACATTAACCGTGATGCCTGCGAATATACGTAATCAACTTATCATCATTGAATTCTAAGGTTACTATATTTACTGAGCTGTAGGTTATATCTTTGTCTAAATGATTTGGTCTGACTTTTCCTGACTCAGTCATTTTAATAATGGCAACATTTCCCCCAGTCATTATTTCGTTTATAACTATTGAACTGTAGTAAATCTTGTCACTCATTTTGGCAATCATACCTTCACGTAAAGCGGACTTTTCCGTAATCGTTACTTTAAACTTCACATGTTCATCGACGAATTCGTCTGCAATTAAATTAATAAAGGCATCAATATCCTGAGTTGTAGTTTCAGGTTGCTGTCGAGCATTTTTGGCTTCCACAAACTTTGTCGCTAGTTGCTCCAGTTCTCCCTCTGAGAGAGCAGCATTGGCAGTAAACGATAGAGGTAAAAAGACAAATAAAAGTAAGAGCTTATACATAATCTTCCTTGTGTGTATAACGCTTTGCATAAAGGGCAGCTACTTGTTGGCTAAACTTGCGCGAAGCGCGAGCCAGCGAGTAGGTGTCCCCACGAACGCAGTGAGGTTTGATGCATTTGTTAGGTGCCATGGCTATAAATAACCTTTCCACCCTGCATCTCTGAACTCTTGTAGATAACTTTCTCTCTGCGACGATGGTAATTCATTTGCAAACTCAACGACATCTTTGGCTTTAGAGCGCATGTTTAAGTCCTTTTCGATTACTGGGTCGTTGGGGTACCCCAGACCAATTCCAAAATCATCTCTCGATATCCCTCCAGTGTTTACTATGTAAAGAGGAGGCTTTAGTTTCAACACTTTATTAAATTCAATCAAATCTAAAACAAGCTTTTTAACAGTTGAAAGTAAGTAAGAATTGTATTTCAGGCATTCTTCAATGCCACCTTCTTCACCTTTAGGTTCAACTCGCCATCTTATGTCTAGCTCACTTGCCTCAACAAGAGCAATTATTTCTTCAATCATCAAAGAATCTTCGTTTCTCATGTTTGGCACCTAACACTAAGCTAAGGGGCAAAAGCACAATGCGAAAATGGCGAAGCCGCATTGTGTTTTTGTCCCAGCGACCCGCGCAACGGGTTGCGACTTGAGCGTTTGTTAGAAGCAGAGCCTGCACCTTTGGCCTTATTAAAAACTAATAAAGCCAGCATACGATTGATTGTTAAAGCAAACAAGTAAAATGCCAATGGAGTAATGTTGGTGATTTGACTGGAGCAAGCCGCCATTTGAGCTACCAAGTGCAATGGTGCTTGCTGGATGAAAATGAGAACTTGGCGGTAAAGCGCCTATTGCGCAACCTTTGAATTTAAAGTGGCGAAGTTAAAACCACCGAAAGCCAGGGCGATGTTGGGAACAACAGGTGAGGGCGGTTGAACTGTTATTTTTATACAGCCAAACGCAGTTTAGGCTGACGCCTTCTAACTTTTAAATAAGGGGCGCAGACGTGTGGGCTACAATGCGAAGCAGCCCACGTGTATGCGTCCCAGCGAACGAAGTGAGTGACTTAATTTTTTTGTTAGGTAACTTAGCGTCCATATCCATCTATGCTCTTTATTACCAACTTGCCTACATTAGCTTTTTTACACTGATCTACTACAGATACAATTACTGTTGGAACGGTATCGTTGTCGTACAGAACTAATACGTTCTTAGGGGATTGTTGCTCAATGTGTGCTATTAACTCTTTAGCGGTTTTAAACTCACTGTTTTTAAAACCAAACTTACCAGCAGCGATGATGATTGAAGTGCCGCCGTTTTTAGCCCATTCTTCGTCTTCTAACGAGTGGTACTTTATTGCTAAATCTATTGAACTCAAATCCATCTGTTACCTAACACCTAAATATGGGGCACAAACAGGCAGGCTATAATGGCGAAGCCGCCTGCCTGTTTGTGTCCCAGCCCGCCTGCGGGCGACATGATTTTTTTGTTAGGTGCGTTCATAAATCTTCTAGTATTTGTCTGACTTTTTCATAATTTGGCGGAAAGTCACACCCACCAGATGAATACATATTAAGCGTGTCGGACTTTACGTAAAGCGTGAATGATAACCCGTCGCAAATTAATGAGACATCACTTGCGGGATATTCAGATTTCCACTCGCCAACTCCCAACTCTACTAGTTGGTTAATAAGCTTTGTTTGGTCGTCTGAATTCAAAGTCTTTATCTTTAACGCTGGGATTTTTGGCACCCATTTACCTTCATCATTTAGTTTGAAATGATCATCGATGTAAACGTATTGTGCCTCATTTATATAAAATTCGTGCCGATACTGGTTCAGAAAGTGAGATTCTCTAAATACCAGATGCAGTTCCCCCGCAGCTACCGGCCAGGAAAATATAAACAGTACGAAAAATCTAAAACTCACAATTCAGCACCTAACTTCCAAATATGGGGCGCAAACACGTGTGCAATAATGGCGAAGCCGCGCACGTGTTTGCGTCCCAGCGAGCGGTAGCGAGTGACATAATTTGTTTGTTATAAACCACTGTTTAAATAGCCTTGCGCATTTTATCTATTAACTCAAGGCATGCCTGATAAAGCAAGATTTCCATGTCCTCATTATGGTAAAGAGGTCCCCAACGGAATAGTCCTTTGAGGCTAAATTGCTTTGCAATGAATTCGCGCCATGTCACAGATTTAGAAACACTGAAGGTTTTAACTGTCTTGCCGTGTTTAATATTATATAGGCGTGAAACCAACTTGATTTTTGGGCGCCAAAATATTGGTATGCCAGACGTTCCAAGGTTTACGGTGAAAGCCTCGCCACCATGCAGCGTAACTATAACGACATCCAAGGCAATGTCAGATTTCTTGGGCTCAGTAATGTTAGAAATACTATGGAGGCAAAAGATCTCTTCGAGTTTTTTGCGCATATGATCTTGCAGTGAATTTCCAGTTATAGAAAAGAACGACTCTATTTTAGATAGGTTGCTGTCATTAACTACAGCCAATGAACCCAAGTATACATTTGGCTTTTCAGAGCTGAACCAATCGAAGAGCAAATTCAAATTCCTTTTGGCTTATAACTTTTAAATAAGGGGCGCAGGCATGTGGGGCATAATGGCGAAGCCGCCCCGCATGTATGCGTCCCAGTGACCAACGGGAACGACTTTATTTTTTTGTTATACGTCATTGGCGTAAAACATCTACGGTTGCTTTGTGAAATGTATCCGCTGGGTATAGCTTAGTCTTGCATGAAGTTAACATATGGATACTTTCTTCATTTGAGCTTACAGATGGAATTTTTGCTTCACATTGCCCCATAAATTCGCCGTCTGTGTTAAATAGGCTGAATCTTAAACTAAGCCCGAAAGCATTGGGAGTTAGGCCCAAATTAATCATTTTGGTTGTTAGTAGGATCTCATTGTCTACTACTTGAGAATTTACTAATTCAAGACTTAGAGAATCTACAAATGTATCCATATCCTCTTTAACGAGTTCACGCATGGAATACTTATAAGTCTGTTCTATTTTTATGTGTCCAACAATGAAGTAGGTTGCTAAAACCAGTACAACGGCAACAGCAAATCCGGTGCCCCAGAAAAAACCATCCAATATCTTTCGCAATCTTTAAATTCCTTTTGACGTATAACTTTGAGCTAAGGGGCACAAACGTGGCGCGCAAAATGCCGCAAGGCGCGCCATGTTTGTGTCCCAGTGAGTCCGCTTTTGGGCGAACGACTTAAGCATTTTGTTAGCATTCAATCCGCTAACGCTGCTAGACGCTCCACAATTTTTTCTTTTATTTTATACAACGTGGATTTATTTCCATCGCTAGACATTATGATTATGACCAAATCATTTTCGAAGTCGTGAAATTTTAATGTGTGATGAGACGGATTAGAGCCATCATGTTTCCATCTGAGCAGAGTACCCATACTGTCCTTAGAAAACGAACCGAAATCATACAGAGCGCGATTGTTTTGACCAGATAACTCATCACCGTCCAGTTTGGTTTGAACATCTGCAAACGGGATTAATAAGTTTGATGTAAGGGCGTTTTCAAATTTCATTAAGTCTATCGGTGTAACGTAAACTGTTACTCCGTTGAGATAAGTTGGGTAATCGCCTACAACCTTTTTGGTTGAAGTGTCTTTTTGAGTTAGTTGTTGATAAGAGTCTTTAATTTTCGCAGGCTCGAAAATGTTGTCGTACATGAATGCTGAAAATGGCACCTCAGTTAAAGCTTCTATAACCAATGCGCGGGTAACAACGTTTAAATTTGAATATTGGTAACCGTTTCCTGGTTCGAACAAACCTTCGCTGTTTAATATTTGTTTAATCGCATCGGTTGTTGATATATTTTTTTTCCATTTAATTTTAGGGAAACCCGATGTGTGGTTGAGAATTTGGTGAATTGTTACATTCTTTGCCCACTCAGGAAGCTCAGTTAAGAATTTTGAAACCTTATCCTCGTAGGATAATAGGCCTTGGTCTTCCAGCATCATAATGCCAACAGTAGTAAACTCTTTTCCAACAGAACCGGGACTAAAAAGATGTTGACGAGTTAGCACGGTAGTCTTTTCGCTATCCGCGAATCCTAAATACTCCTCAACAATAAGTTTTTCTTGATGGCTAACTAAGATTGCTCCATTGAAGCCTGATTCATCGACATATTTATAAATTTCACTGAGATCTTTTTCGTTCCAATCACTACTTGCAAATAGTTGTGTTGAGAAACTTAACAAAAGCAGAAACTTTAGGTATGACTTCATAGGTTTCCTTTAAATGCTAACTTTAAGCTAAGCGGCGCAGTTGCGTGGGGCATAATGGCGAAGCCGCCCCGCGTAAATGCGTCCGAACGACCGAAGGGAGTGACTTGAGCGCTTTGTTAGAAGCAGAGCCTGTTCCCTTGGCCTATTTAAAAACTAATAAAGCCAGCATACGATTGATTGTTAAAGCAAACAAGTAAAATGCCAATGGAGTAATGTTGGTGATTTGACTGGAGCAAGCCGCCATTTGAGCTACCAAGTGCAATGGTGCTTGCTGGATGAAAATGAGAACTTGGCGGTAAAGCGCCTATTGCGCAACCTTTGAATTTTAAGCGGCGAAGTTAAAACCACCGAAAGCCAGGGCGATGTTGGGAACAACAGGTGAGGGTGGTTGAATTAGTATTTTTATAAAGCCAAACGTAGTTTAGGCTGCCGCCTTCTAACACTTAGCTAAGGGGCACAAATATGGCGCTATAATGCCGAAGGCGCGCCATGTTTGTGTCCCTCTTGAGCGCCTTGTTATGTGCGTGCTTTCTATGAAACATTTACGATAATCCCCTTCGCGACTTGAAGGTCTAGTATACGGAGAGAAAATTCCAAACCTTCAGTAAAAGATGACTTAGTTTCTCCCTCGTAAAACCCTAATAATACTTCAGTGGTATCCCCGTCATAGTATTCTTTATCGTCTAAAAAACTAAGGTAGCAGGGCAAATCTTTGCGGTCGGTGGTGTCCATGCGCATCCAGACTTGTTTACCAAAATACCTATAGCCATGGGGTGGCCTTGGTATTTTTAAGAAGGTTATTTTGGCAATGATATTCAATTCTAATCCTTTAGCACATAACACCCCGCATAACGGGCAATAACACGTAGGCTACAATTGGAGCGAAGCGACTGAGCCTGCGTGTTATTGTCCCAGCGAGCCCGTGAGCGAGTTTATGCGTTTGTTATACGTTTTTAAGCCAACCATTTTGAGATGCTATTACAACTACTGCATCACTAATTAATTGATTTGCGAATTTATTATTGTTCTCAACCGCTGGACCGATAATTTCAAATTGCTTGTTTAATTTACGTGTAAGTTCTTCGCTATGAATTTTTAAATTTCGATTATCACTAATATCAATTGCCAGTCGCCCTTGCTCGTCGAGTGCCAATAGAAAATCTGAAGAAGTAGCGCGTTTATTTTGAAAAGAAGCTTTTTGCCATTCTAATGCAGTGGAAAAGTGGAGTTCACCGTCATGCAGCCATGTTTCTTCTGTTTCGCCTCTTTCCCTGAACTGCTGACTTGCTACATTCGCCAAATCTTCAGGTGAAGGGGCGCATGCGCACAGGCCTAGTAACAAAATTAAAAGTATTGGTTTCATAAATCATCCTTGTAAAACGTATAACGCCCAACTTTGGGGCACAAATACATGGGCTATAATTAGGAACGAAGTGACGCAGCCCATGTGTTTGTGTCCCAGCGAACGCAGTGAGCGCCAACAGTTGTTTGTTAGGCCTTTGGCTCACCTTTTTTACCCAATGCAAGTGGATTTTTGACAAATCCAAATATTAGCAACCCTGCTAATATAATACTTTTAGCAACCTCAATACTAAAAGTAATGGGATTACTGTCGTAACTAATAGTACCCAATCGCCTTGCGTAAGTTGTACCTTCCATAAATATTTCATGAAGATCAGAGGCAGGCAAATAAAACAAAACTATGCACCAAACTCGGATTATGAAATGAATAATTTTGGAGTCTGTTTTCGTTAAAATATTGGGCACCTTTTCCACTGGTTTTTTTACTGATTTTTGCACGTTTGTGGTTTCGGGATTACCTACACCTCTTTGAGCTAGTTCTGATTGTATGTCAGCAAGTCTTTCAGGGAATTGGTGTTTATCAATTGACTCTCTTGCTTCATTAAGTTCGGCTACTGAGTAACTTGAATAATCTGGCTTTAAATCTGACATACTTAAATGAGGCCTAACGCCCCGCATAACGGGCAATAACACGTAGGCTAAAATTGGAGCAAAGCGACTGAGCCTACGTGTTATTGTCCCAGCGAGCTCGCGAGCGAGTTTATGCGTTTGTTAGCTTTCATTTCCTACCGATGCTGAAAAATAGAATGTGTTACCGGCAACGAAGCCGACCAGCGCAAACGCAATTAGTCTCTCAAAGCCATGTAAATAACCTGAAAGAGTTACACTCCCATTTTCTGCCAACACTATTCCATTTACAACAGAGCGTTCATGCATGTGTGGAAATACAAAGAATGACGAGACCAAGACTACAGCGACTACTGCGGCCAAAACAACAGATTTATAGTTGAATCCAAGCCATGACGTAAAAATAAGATAAATAGGTAATGCTGAAAACGGCACCAATATACCAACAATCAATAACGTCCAGACGAAGATACCTAGAGGGATTGGCACAAATTTCATCTCTATGGCCATTGGAGCAAAGAATGCGACCACGACCGTTGCGAATAAAAAACCGAATGCTGTTTTGAAATGCTTAATTTTCATTGAAAGCTAACTTCCGTTTAAGGGGCACAAACAGATGGGCAATAATGCGAAGCAGCCCATCTGTTTGTGTCCCAGCCAGCGCCAGCTGGCGACTTAAAACGTTTGTTATGTGCCATGCTAATACTTCCTTGTTGTTTTATATTAAGGATCAAGGTGATTGGTGCAACCTCTGTCATCTTTACCGAAGTTTTTAAAGTTACTTAGCTTCCCTTTGACTTCGTCGCTATCTTTGTTGAGTAGGTAAATTCCAATAGCAGCTAGTAATGGGATTAACCATACAATAACTATTTGAGCCACCTTTTGAAAAGTCTCTAGATCATTTCTGCTAGCAACAAAAATTGAGACACAAACGTTTAGAATGGCAGCCGCTCCAATAAAGATAATTAAAAGATCAGACATTCTATGATGTCCTCCTGACACATAACTTCCGTTTAAGGGGCACAAACGCATGGGTTATAATGCGAAGCAACCCATGTGTTTGTGTCCCAGTGTGCGTCAGCGCACGCCTTGAAACGTTTGTTATACGTTACCACTGAGTTTTTTTAAACCTCTTTAATGGCATAGTGACGTACTGCATTTTTTGAGGCAATTCCCCAATCGGAGTTTGATACTCTTTTTTGATGTTTTTCGAAAGCTTCCTTGTTAATGAACTCTTCGTAGACGTCAAAAATATTGGGCTCATGTATTCTTTGAGTAACTTTAAATACTAAGCATCCATCCTCTTGTTGAGTTAGCTCAATATGTTTGGATAGCGCAGATTTGACTAATGTGATTTGGTCACTCGGTACATCAATGTACCCTGATAATACGGTTTTCTTCAAACTGACTTCCTTTTCAACAACGTATAACTTTAAGCTAACGGGCAATAACGGAATGGCAAAATATGCGCAGCATGCCATTGCGTTATTGTCCCAGCGAACGCAGTGAGCGAGTTTAGCGCCTTGTTATATGCCCTACTTGCCATGAAAAGCATATTTCGCTCTTTTTATGATTGCTTCGTACTGGCTTTCTGAAATTTTACTTGCAAGAAGTTGCTCTTCTGCCTGCGTTATTTTTAGATGATACTCGTTTTCCAAATCTGCAACGATATAACCATAGAGCACCTCATCTATTTCGTTTGACCAAAATGCAGACCACGCCAGCTTTTTATCCCACGGCATGCCAGACGAATGAGCTGGGTAAGTGTAGTCTTTTTCTATAACAGACGAATCGGATACGCTTTTCACAATATCGCCTTCCGAAATGGCTAATTCGTAACAATAGTTAAGCACCCAATCTACAGAGTGTGTTACGCCAATGGGGTGCCAATCAAAACCCGCAGTACATTCGCCTACTTTCTCCCCATCTTGACCATAAAGGTCTAGATAGCCGCCTGCGCACCCAGACAAAAACCAAACACAACTTAATACAGTTATAAATTTCATCAATCTTCCTTGGGCATATAACATTTAAGTTAAACGGCACGCTTGCCGAGCAAGAGAAACCCGCCGCTGGTATTCGTGTCCGTTTGAACGTTTTGTTATACGAGCACGAGAATCGATGTAAGGCCTTTTACTGAGTTAATTCCGTGTACCTAGCAAATTTTCCCTGTTACTCAGCCGCCGCGCGAGCAGTCTCTCGCAGTTTGAATGCTACACTTTTAGCGTAAGCGAAGCCTTTATCAAGCCGCGTCTTATACGGCTTCGCTTACGCTAAAAGCGTGACATAAAAGCTCAAACGTTACTACTGACCCTTGGGCCTGTTTACGCAGTTTACTACGAGTCAGGTGACCCTGGGAACCTGAATGCTCGTGCCGTATAACTTTTAAATAAGGGGCGCAGGCATGTGGGGCATAATGGCGCAGCCGCCCCGCATGTATGCGTCCCAGCGACCGAAGGGAGTGGCTTAAGCGCTTTGTTAGAAGCAGAGCCTGCACCTTTGGCTTTATTAAAAACTAATAAAGCCAGCATACGATTGATTATTAACACAAACAAGTAAAACGACAGCTCAGTGACGTAGGTGATTTGACTGAAGCGAACCGCCCTATGAATTACCAAGTGCAATGGCGCTTGCTAAATTGAATTGAGAACTTGGCGATAAAGCGCCTATTGCGCAACCTTTTAAGTAAGCGCGGTGACATTAAAACTACCAATGCTTTGGCGATGATTGAAACAGCAGGTGAGGCCAGTTGAACTGTTATTCGTATTAAGCCAAACGCAGTTTAGGCTGACGCCTTCTAACACCCGCATAACGGGCAATAACACGTAGGCTAAAATTGGAGCGAAGCGACTGAGCCTACGTGTTATTGTCCCAGCGCGCTTGCGAGCGAGTTAATGCGCTTGTTAGGTCTGTTGCCCGTTGAGTGTGTCCAGTGTTGAGCCAAATGACGGGTTAAATGTACGAGCATAACCCAATTCTACGACATCAATTTCTTTGGTTGCCACATGTGCTTTATCATTGGCATCAACGACTGCTATTTTAATCTTCGTTTTGCCATTTTTTTCTTTAGGATAACTTGCTCCCCAGCATTCTTGCTGTTCGAAGTAGATCACACCATTAACAACTCTGCCTTCGGTTAGGTAGGTATTTGCTGCTATTCCAGTCAGAGAGTTTCCTTGGAGCAAAAAAGGGAATACTTTAATCTTGTCCCCGATCTCGCAATGAAAATCCTCTAATGCTGCAGTTTGAAAGTCTAGCCAAAACCAGCCCAACCTATATTTAAACCACTCTTTGCGGAATGGTTTTATATCCCAATGGTATCCGACCTTAACATATTTAATTTCAGAAGGAGCGCTTCCAATATTTGCAACGCTTAAATACAGAGCAATGGCTGTTTTATGTGTTGGTATTCCGTTGTCTAAGTGTCCTGTAATAGTCGTTGTTGTGAACGTTGGGCCAGGTATTAGCGATAATTTGAACCTTGGCTTTTTCTGAAGAGCGCGAAATATTCCGCTAATCCATCCGAATAGAAGTGTTAAAAGGAATATTATGACGGCTAAAACGCCTTGGTTACCGTTTAACCATTTCAGAGACGAAGTGTAAAATTCCATTTTGAAGACCTAACTTTTCAATAACGGGCGCAGGCGCGTGGGGCATACTGGCGAAGCCGCCCCGCGTGTATGCGTCCCAGCGAACGCAGTGAGCGAGTTAATTGAGTTGTTATGTGCCTTCATTTTTTAAACAACCACTTTAGGAAGCCTTTTTTACTTGGTTCCTTTGATTTCTCAGGCACTTCAGATAGTTTTGCAAATTCTGGAACCAGCCATTTTGAACCGTAATTGGTGAATTCAATATTAATAGTAATTTCACCACTTTCCCATTCTGCAATCCCAATAATTTCACCTTCTCCAAACATTGGATGTGAAACCAGTTTTCCGGCGCGCACAACACCAATGCCTTCAACCTCTGTTTCTTGGATGGGCTTACTCCGTTTTATAATCCCCAAATGAAAACCCCTGTTCAATTACCATTGGCACATAACACCCCACTAAGGGGCGATAATACATGGGCTAAATTTAGGAACGAAGTGACGCAGCCCATGTGTTAGCGTCCCAGCGAGCGAAGCGAGAGCCTTGAGTGGTTTGTTATACATCCGAACTAAAGCCCACGTTGCCACCGCTTTGGGTAGATACCTTTGAATACGATATTAATAAGTTCTTCTCTGTCGATATATCCTTTTTTGCATTTAATGCCATAGTAAATGAAGGCAAATAAAGCACAAAACGTGTAAAGCGATAAACTTAGGGTTAAGAAGCATAATGTGAACACTACCAATACGGTATCTCCGTCGTAGCTACGGATTGGTATATCTGACTCGATACCAAAGCTTGAAGCAATAAAGAAAAATAACGGGTATGCAACTGCAAATCCAAATAAGCAACCAACACCGCCAACTTTCGCAGACTGCGAATAAAAGTAAGGCTTCAATCTTCTTTGACTGTTAATCGCTCGAATTAGCACAACACTTTTCCTAGGATGTATAACGCCCCACTAAGGGGCTAATAAATAGTTGGCTAAAATAGCGAACGAAGTGAGACTAGCCAACTGTTTTTAGTCCCGCTTGAGTGGCTTGTTAGCAGTGCATTACGCAAATGCTAGAATTTTCATTTAGATAACCGTAACCATCAATGTTCACTGTTTTAGATACTAAACCATATACCGGAATTGATGTTACTACGATAGGAAAATTAAGCTTAGTTAAATCAGCTTTACTTGGTTTAGAAATACCGAACCAAAAATTTACAGCTTTACCTTTTACGAACATGCATGGTTGAGAGTATTCAATTTCAGTTAAACCATAATTTATAAAACCTACATACTCGGAACCATCTGCATCAATAAATTGGGCTTTGACGATAATGTTTGAGTTAGGATCTAACGCATCACTTTCATTTGCAGGGGCGATCATTGTTTCATCGAAACTATCGTCTTTCCACATAGGAAATTGCCAAACGGAATGATCTGATAAGTCTTGAAGAGTGATATCCCAGATTTGCTTGCTCATAACTTCCCTGTACTGCTAACTTCCAAATATGGGGCGCAAACACGTGTGCAATAATGGCGAAGCCGCGCACGTGTATGCGTCCCAGCGAGCGGCAGCGAGTGACATAATTTGTTTGTTATATGCCAGTTGCACTAATGAGGCCCACCGTATTGAATTACATAATAAAAATACACTAAAAAACTAGTTAGGGTAATTGTAGGTGCAAGAAATAAAGCCCATTTTTGTTTTGTACTGAAATTTAGAAACGATATTAATGCGATAGCTAAAACACCGATAAAAGCGAACGGCATAACGACTAGAGATGCAAAATACCCAAAAATGGCTGCAACGGTGTCGCCGGTATATACGAAGTGAAAATAACAAAGAATGTGAGTGATAAAACAGACAGTTAAGACAACTGCCCAAAACTTCCTTTTACTCATATTATTCCTTTGGCATATAACTTTTAAATAAGGGGCGCAGGCACGCAGGGCATAATGGCGAAGCCGCCCCGCGTGTATGCGTCCCAGCCCGCGCAGCGGGCGAGCTTGATTTTTTTGTTATACACAAGGCTACTCCTTAATAAGTTTAAGCACTTCACTGTTTTCGGAGTCGAAGACAGATAGCGATGTGTCATTTAACTTGATTGTGACGAATACATATTTGTCTTTGTAGCCATTGTACATTTCCCCAACCCACTCAGCTTCTGTTGATTGAACAATATTTTTGATGATTGTGAGGCCAGAGTTTTGTTTATGAGTCTGGTGTTCTTTAACACTTGCTACACCAGTTGTTAAATTGAATTCGATTAGAGCTGGTTTTGTTGCATGCTTCCAAACGCCTTCTATTGTTGATGAAGCAAATGCACTTATCGTTACTAAATAGGTGCCTATGAAAACAGAAAATAGAAGAGACGTTTTGGTTTTATTCACTTTAATTTTCCTGATTTTGCGCATTGTGTATAACTTTCCAATAACGGGCGCAGGCACGTAGGGTATAATGGAGAAGCCGCCCTGCGTGTATGCGTCCCAGCGAACGAAGTGAGTGTGTTGATTGGGTTGTTATGTACGTTGCTAAAACTGCCTTTCACATGGTATTCCGTCATTGTCGCCATCCATTTTTGTATTTGGGCAGTTTTCTAAGAAAAATTTTGCTTCTTCATAAGATGTCATTTGACTGCAATGTTGTCTACCATCACAACGAAATGAAAAGCGGTCTGCTTGAATTAGAGTTTCTTGTGTAGGCAAGGCAGGTTGTGGCAATACTTCCACGTTTTGATCGTTCTTGGAATAAATAAAGACTCCAATTAGAACGGCTAAAAGTAGTAATAATTTTTTTGACATCTAAATTTCTTCCCTGAGTACATAACTTTAAGCTAAGGGGCGCTAGCGCGTGGGCTAAAATCCGAACGAAGTGAGTCAGCCCGCGTGTTAGCGTCCCAGCGACCGAAGGGAGTGAACTTGAGCGTTTTGTTAGAAGCAGAGCCTGTTCCCTTGGCATTTTTAAAAACTAATAAAGCCAGCATACGATTGATTATTAATACAAACAAGTAAAACGACAGCGCAGTGATGGTATTGATTTGACTGAAGCAAGCTGCCATTCGAGCCGACAAACGCAATGGCGCTTACTGACTCAAAATAAGAACTTGGCTATAAAGCGCCTATTGCGCAACCTATGAAGTTGAAGCGGCGAAGTGAAAACCACCAAAAGCCAGAGCGATTTTTGAAACAGCAGGTGAGGGCGGTTGGACTGATATTTTATAAAGTAAAGTGCAGTTTAGGCTGACGCCTTCTAACTTTAAGCTAAGGGGCGCAGATGCGTGGGGCATAATGGCGAAGCCGCCCCGCGTATAGGCGTCCCAGCGACCG
>NZ_JAESDI010000026.1 GCF_019249215.1 Alteromonas lipotrueae | reverse complement strand
TAAGTCTATCAAGCCCAGTAAATACGCGGCTTTAGATAGTAAAGAATACTTTTAACTTAATATACATTATGCGCAATTAGGTATGTGGGGTTTAGGGTGGTTGATGCCAGACTTCTCAGTAGCTTTGCCGTGCGTGATGGCTTACACACTTTTTCTGTGTTTCGTTATTGCGTGGTTTTGAGGTGTGTTTTTATAACGTGCGTGAGATTAAAATCTGAGACGTTTTACGTGGTATCCATAGGCAGTTTTCGCGTACACGCGTATTGTAATCTACTGCTACTCTATGAATATTTTCTTTAGGAGTTTATAGATGGAATGATTAGAATTTCAATTTTAATTGGAAACGAGTTAAGGAAGGATTTTTAAAATTAACGTGTAAGTTATTATTTAAAGCTAACAGCTTTATAGCCTCAGTTTTTCAAAGCCGCATTTTCTATTTCTAATATAATTATGCGTTCTAACATTCTTAACAACTGCTTGCGGTTTTCTCTTTGTATCTTAGTCAGGCTTTTATTTAATAAAGCCACATCTTCTTCTGATAAAGATACTTCAACACTTTCAGTAATATTCGCGTTGTGTACAAATTGCTTGTAATGATTAACGCTGTTTTCTATTGCGGTATCTATTAAAGATTGCGAGCAGCCAACTAGCTTACTAGTAATATAACTAGCAATAACTTTTCTTACTTCTGTTAAACATGTAGGAAACGCTATAACATTTTCTACATGTTGTTTTATGTCATTACTTTCTATTGTGCTCACTAAACGTTACCTCAACCTACTTATAATCCGCGCATTTAAATCTATTATATGGCTTTAATAGAAAATTACTGTATTCGTAAATTCGAGAATCTAGGGCTTAGCTTTTTTTATTGTTTAAGCTATTCACTGCTGAACTTAACATTTCTTTATCGCCGTCATGAATTAACGCATTCATACTTCGTTTATAAGCTTCTTTAGCGTGTTTAGTCGCAGCTTTACAAATATCATCATTGCTTGTTTTAGCAATGGCATCCAAGGTCTTTTGCATTCTTATGGAAACTTCAATCATGGATGCACCATCTCGCGCTAAACCGGTGAATGCGTCATCAAACATATCAGCCGTACTTATGTTAGGTACGGACACCTTATCGTATTTTATATCATCTGACGTAGTGTTCTTTTCTTTTTGTGCCCATCTAATGAACAGTCGTGTATAACTGCCAAGTATACTAATAGCGGTTCCTGGGTCGTTAACCGAAGGCGAAAGTGCGCGGGATGCTATTTCTGATAATACAACCAACCCATATCTTGGGTCGGCTTCGAAAGAACGTTCGCTGCCAATTTGAAATGCCGAAAGCAGCGCTGATTTATCGCTTTTTTCATCTGCTTTATCACTGCTTTTATTTTTGCTGTTATCCTCAGGCTCTTTCGGCTTAATGCTTTCTATATAACACAATGGTTTATCGGGTGTGCAAAATTGCCCAGGTAACATAGCGATGTGTACTTGAGTGTCTCGTTCTTCAGCCCACGCTTGTACTTTTGCCATATCAACCATTTGAACATAGCCAATACTATCGGTTGATAGGGTTTGGTATTTTGAGAGATCACCGCCCTGCTCTTTCACATAGTTCGGCTGCTGCTTACCGCCGAGCCTTGGCGTCGATAGCCGATGATTAATGGCTCGCATTGTGGCAGCTTCAACTTTTTGTACTGTTGAGCCCACACGGCCTAGCCTAGCGACACTGTCTACCCAGCGGATAAACGTAAGAATGACGATCGCAAATACTAAACAGGTAAGACAAAAAAGAAGAAATATTCCAGCGTCTTTGAAGAAGTTGTTACTTGATGCCGTAATGGCGACTACGCTAAAGATGAACGCACCGACAAAAGTAGACAGCGCATTTTGTGAGGCATCGTCTGAGATGATTAAACTTACCGAACGTGGCGTCGATGACCTGCTGGCAGATGCATAGGCGTTTACCATAGTGCCTGCCGAGAAAGTCGCTATGACCAACATGCTCGATGCCATAATGGATAACAGGGTTTCTACCGACGATTGATCGACTTTAGGCAGGTGTTCAGCGAGTGCGGTACCGTCTGCCAGTTTCGAGGCGAATACAGCAGCTATTGATAATATGCATAGTGATAGCGGCTTTACCCACAGTTTCTCCTTAAAGCTAAAAAGCAAAAACCGCAATCTATCTACTGTAATAGGCGCATCCATGAACGTGAGTCCTTCGTTTTTATGATTATAGTTAGCAGGTTTTATTTCATACGTTTGTTTCCGGCACATCGTTTAGAACAATACACTACGTTATCCCAATTCTTTTCCCATTTCTTCCGCCAAGTAAAGGGTCTGTTGCAAACTGGGCACATTTTGCTTGGTAAATCAGACTTCTTCATTTTCAGATAATTTGGTTAAAAAAATTGTCGCGCTGTCTTTCATTGCATCGATATTTTCATCTTTCATTCGGCCATACGTTTTATACATCATTGCCATTCTGGGATTGCCGCTTAGCTTTTCTTTGTGCTTATCAATAAAATGCCAGTATAAGTAATTGAAAGGGCAAGCTTTAGGACCTGTTTTTTTATTAACTTGATAACCGCAGTTTTTGCAGTAGTTCGACATTTTATTAATATAACTGCCACTTGCGACATAAGGTTTGCTCGCGAGTTGGCCACCATCACTGTATAAAATCATGCCTGCTACATTAGGCAGTTCTACCCACTCGTACGCATCTGCATAAACCAGTAAATACCACTGCTGAACCTCTTCGGGTGACAACCCCGTTAAAAGACAAAAATTCCCCAATACCATTAGTCGCTGAATATGGTGCGCATACGCGTTCGCTTGTGTTTCCTTTATGCATTGGCGCATGCAATTCATATTCGTTTGACCATCCCAAAAGAAATCGGGGAGTGAGCGATTATGGTTGAAATAATTGTCACTCTTAAGACCTGGCATGAAGTGCCAATAGAACCCTCTAACAAATTCTCGCCATCCCAGTATTTGTCGTATAAAACCTTCAACTGAGTTAAGCGGCGCAGTGCCGGCGTAGTATGCTGACTCCGCTGCATCAATAGCTTCTTTTGGGCTTAGCAAACCACAGTTCAAATAAAACGCGATATGGGAATGATATAACCAAGGTTTGCCTTCAACCATGGCATCTTGGTACTGGCCAAAATGGGGTAACCTTTCTTCAATGAAGTCGCTCAGAACCGTTAGCGCATCGTCTCGGGTAACGGCAAAATGAAAGGGGCTAATGTCACCGAAATGATTGCTGAACTCGTTTTCAACTAAATTAATTACACCTTGGGTGATCGCATCTATTTTAAATTGCGTGTGGGTCGGCACAGTTGTACCCGCCGGCATGGGCTCTCGGTTTTGAGCGTCGTAATTCCATTTCCCGCCAATAGGGCTTTTATCTTCCATCAAGATGCCATGTTTTCTCCGCATCTCTCGATAGAAAAACTCCATACGTAACTGCTTTCTGTCATGGGCCCAATCACTAAATTCTTGGGGAGTGGCTAGAAAACGAGCGTCATTAATAATACTGACAGGCACACCTAGGGTTTGCTCCCATTGCTGCATGCTTTTTAGCAAACGATATTCACCCGGTGAAGTTACTTTAACATTGTCAAACTCGCCGCTTGCTAGCGCATGCTTTACCTGTGCTAGCAAACTGCCTTGGTTTACCTCATCGTTATACTCAATATAATTGACGTTAAAATTATCTTCCTTTAACGCTTTTGCGAAATGTCGCATGGCACTAAAAAGAAAAACAATTTTCTTTTTATGATGCTTAACGTAAGTGGCTTCTTCACGCACTTCAGCCATAAGTACAGTATCTTTCGTTTTTGTCGCATTTTCTAAAATAGGCAGATTGTAAGTAAGCTGGTCACCTAAAATAAGTATTAAAGAAGACATGGCTACCCTACTCTTTTAAAGCCTGAAACGCATCTAGAGCACGCTGCCTCGATGCTTTTAAATCTACGATGGGTTTAGGGTAAGTATCTCCTAAATGTACGCCCGCATCTTTAGCGATAACCGGCGGCGCATCCCAGGGTTTATGAATGTATTTATCGGGAAGGTTGGCAAGTTCAGGGCAGTACTTTCTTACATACTTACCTTGTTTATCGAACTTCTCACCTTGTAGTAACGGATTGAAAATTCTGAAATACGGTGCAGCGTCGGCGCCGGTACCGGCTACCCACTGCCAACTTGCAGTATTGCTGGCTAAATCAGCATCTACTAGGCAGTCCCAAAACCAGCGTTCGCCTTCGTGCCAGCTAATAAGAAGGTTTTTAACCAAGAACGACCCTACAATCATACGTACACGGTTGTGCATATACCCGGTTTGCCACAGCTCTCGCATACCCGCGTCAACAATAGGGATACCAGTCTGCCCCTTTTGCCAGGCTTTAAGAGATTTTGCATCACTGCGCCAATTGAACTTATCAAATTTATCATTAAAGTTTTTGTGCGGTATGGTTGGAAAGTGGTACAGCAAGTAATAACTGAACTCACGCCAGCCCAACTCACTTAAATATGTGTCTATACTTTTATCTTCACTGGTTTCAAACCTGTCTTTTATGGCATACCACACTTGATTGGGCGAAACCTCGCCAAAGTGCAGATGAGGTGATAGATGAGACGTTCCATTCATTGACGGAATATCACGGGCATCTTTATATTGGCGCGCAGAGTGCTCAATAAAACCCTGTAAATTGTCAGCAGCGCCATCTTCTCCTGGTTTCCAATGGTTTTTAAAATCACTGTCCCAATCAAGTGACGGAAGTAAGTTAAGGGCGTCTATACCGCACGGACTGTTAGCCTTAGCGTTTGTATTATCTTCAACATCGGCGTATGTAATTCGTGCTGGCGGTGCTTGGGGGTAGCGTGGAGGCTCAACGTTCAAGCAGCCTTTTCTATAATAAGGGGTAAATACTCGATATGGCGTACCATCCTTCTTAAGCACTTTCATCGGTTCCCACAGTAAGCTCCCATTAGTACTGTGCGCCTCAAAGTCATTATCTAAGAGCTGCTTTTTAATCGCTTTATCACGATTAATTTGCCAAGGTTCATAACAGCGATTCCAATAAATTCCCTTAGCATCATAGGTTTCCATTAACTCTGGGATCAGGGTTTTAGGGTCGCCTTTGAACACCCTTAAATGGCCATTTAATCTATCGTTCAGTGAATGTAGCGAATGATGTAACCACCAATTGCTAGCACCTCCTAGTACTCTGCCATCGGGTGCATCATCATCGTAGATATAAATCGGGATTATTTTTCCTTCATCACAGGCTGCGTTTAACGCGGGGTTGTCTTTTACTCTAAGGTCCTGTCTGAACCACATTATCGACACTGGCACTGTCACTGTTAACCCTTTTTTTGAACAATTTATAAACACTTAAGCATGCACATGATACGATAATCGCTAAAAGCAGGATCCGTCTACCCCTAAAAAAGGTATAAGGGAGGGAACCCTATGATACTGGATAATCATGTGATGCGTGATTCGACAAAACGCACTAGAGGCCTGTTTTGGTTTCGCCACGACTTGCGTTTTCACGACCAAGTGGCGCTATCATCGCTTTGTCAGCAGGTCGACGAATTGACTCTGCTTTACATAATTGATGACAGCTGGTTTGTATCAAACGCTTACGGTATTCAACCTGTTGGTGAACATCGTTTTAATTTTGTTATAGATACAATAGAAGCATTAAACGAAAAAGCGAGCACTTTGGGTCACTCTATTTTGACTTTAAAAGGCCAAACACCTGAACTACTGGTGTCATTACTCTCATCCAATGCCTATACGCACTTTGGGGTGACCGAACACGGCGGCTACAACGAGCGCCGAGAAGTTGAAGCGGTTTCGCGTTTTTTCCCCAATATTGAAATAGTAACAGGCGAAGCTAGCTCGCTGTTTAATCAAGAAGACCTCCCTTTCAATCTTGAAATTATGCCGGATGTCTTTACACCGTTTAAACGCAAAATTGAGTCTGTGATAAAGCCGTGTGAACCTGTGGCGACGTTAACTGCATTACCTAGGTCTTATACGCCAGATATAGACACTAAAAGCCTATATAAGCTCAATAGTTGCCCACACCGTAAACAGACAGAAGGCGCCTTCGTTGGAGGCGAAGACGCGGCGCTCTCTCACTTAAATAGTTATCTATTCGAATGGAAAGTGGCTGCAAGTTATAAAGAAACACGAAACGCGTTAGATAGTTGGCGAGAAAGTACAAAACTATCGCCATGGTTAGCCACAGGTGCCCTCTCGGCGCGGTACGTAATCCAAGAAGTAAAAAAGTACGAGCGAGATGTGGTTAAAAATGATTCAACCTATTGGATTCATTTTGAGTTGCTTTGGCGTGAGTATTTTTACTGGCTTCAACAAAAGTTTGGACCAAAGTGGTTTCAATTCGATGGTATTAAATCAAAAATGCCAAACACTACCCACGACGCTCAAATATTCGGTGGCTGGTGTAACGGGAAAACAGGGTACCCCATTGTTGACGCGTGTATGCGTCAACTGGCCGCTACGGGTTATATGTCTAATCGAGGTCGACAATTGGTGGCAAGTTGCTTTGTGAACGAATTAAGGCAAGATTGGCGCTATGGTGCGGCTTGGTTCGAGAGCCAATTATTAGATTATGATGTGGCTAGTAATTGGGGAAATTGGCTGTACCTAGCGGGCGTAGGTACAGACCCAAGAGAGAACCGGCAGTTTAATTTGCAGAAACAAACCGAAATCTACGACCCGAAAGGAGAGTTCTGTGCAAAATGGTTAGACTAACGCCATTACTTTTCCCATAAAAATACGTAATAAGTCTGCCTTTTCTCAGGTTATGCGTAGCCTGCAAGACGTAAATCCAGCTATTTTGGTTACGCGTAACCCTGCTAAGGCTAGGGAAAACGGGTTATCGGTTATTTTTGCGTAACCACTCATTAAGTAATTTAATTTGGCCACATTTATAAGCGGCATACATTAAACGTACTGAGTTAGAAACGGCTTCACTATCGCTCCACCCTGTTTTCTCTCGAATTTCGTCATAGCAGAGCTTAGCTTCAGGGGAAACATAGCCTCTGACCAGCTTTTTTCCTGCATCTCGTTGACGTTCTCGGAAGCGACGCTGCTTATCAGCATTCGCTTTTGCCTTTTCTTTTACTGTACTGTTGTTCGTATTTTCTGTCATAGTAATCACTGGCTCGTTAGTAGTTCGAGTTTAACACGCGTTTTTATTTAGAAAAATGACTGTTCGGAGTTGTTTAGCGTACAAGTGTTCGCTAAATTAGCAGCGCGAATTTAAAAAACAACGAGTTGGGAATGTCAGACAGAAAAAATAGTTTTAACAAAGAAGATTTATTAGCATGCAGCCGCGGTGAAATGTTCGGTCCTGGTAACAGCCAACTCCCCGCCCCTAACATGCTGATGATGGATCGTGTCGTTTCTATTACTGAAGATGGCGGTGAACATGGGAAAGGCGAAATAATTGCAGAGTTAGACATTACGCCAGATCTTTGGTTTTTCGATTGCCACTTCCCAGGTGACCCTGTAATGCCTGGTTGCTTGGGATTAGATGCCATGTGGCAGCTGGTCGGATTTTTCTTAGGTTGGTGTGATGGACCAGGCAAAGGTCGTGCTCTTGGCGTCGGTGAAGTGAAATTCACAGGGCAAATACTGCCTACTGCCAAAAAAGTTACTTACAAAATCACCATGAAGCGTGTTATCAAACGTAAGCTATTCATGGGAATGGCGGATGGTTCTGTTGAAGTAGATGGAAGAGAAATCTACGTCGCGAAAGATCTTAAAGTAGGTTTGTTCCAAGACACATCTAACTTCTAATAAACGTAAAGCGTCAAAACGATAAAAGCCCCATTACTGGGGCTTTTTCATTGCTTAATCACTTTTTAAGAGAGAAGACGTTATTTAACACTAAGACCTACGTGCCTGTCTTCTACCGCCTCGCGCCAGCCTCCTAACCATTCCGACCGAGCGTCATTCTGTTGAAAAGGACAAATATCCTTTGAACGACCGCTAATACCAGCTTGATACCCTTTTGAGTGGGCGCGTGTCAGTTTATCTCTTTTTTGTCTTTTCATTGATTAGCCTCTTTAACTTTGTAGGATGTGCTACAAATTCTCTCTCGGGCCCAATACATCGTTTTTCAATTGATAGTGGCGGAAAAGTCATTGTGCACACTACTGTGATAGTGCAATGTGCAAAATGGTTCAACACAATTATTGTAAAGAGAGCATTGACATTTGGTAATGCAATGAAATATAGATGAATTTTATATTACACTTTTTAGGCATATATATTTCAATTTTTAAATCCTTTAGCAATAAAAAAGGCCGCTAAAAACGAGCGGCCTTTGAAAAATAACTAAAAATAGAGCGAATTGATTATTTCTTCAATTTACGACGGAAAATGGCCAGTAAACTTAGCGCCATTAACCCAAAGAAGCTCGTAGAAGCACCGCTGCGCTCAAAGTTGTCATCTACTTCATCACCGTCTTCATCAATACTACAATCGTCGATGGCGCCGCCAGTAGGTGATAGTTTCACCGCGACAATAGCATCAACCTCTATGGTTTCACCTGCTGAGTTAATCACATCAGCACCCGTCACATATTTGCTGGTGGATCGAATACGCGCATTAACGATAATTTCATCATTATCGTTAATATCGATAGCTTCTAGCAACGTGTATTCACTGTCACACGGCGTTAAGTCGTTTAAATCCAGAAACTCTTCAGTATCAATATTGAACATGAACGCGTGTGTCTCACGAACAGTATCGGATGTCGCATCAAAGTCAGATTTACCTACAATAATATTATTATTATTGATGGCATTCGCTTGAACACCGGCAGTGGCAAAGAAACCGTCGGGGTATAATTGCTCAGTGGTATCTAAGTTGTATGCGAATAAACGAGAACGTGCAATATCACTCGATTCACGCAACACTGCACCTGCTACCCAGTTGTTATCGTTAATCGCCATCGCTTGGCTAAGTAAGTTTTCTTCTCTCGGAAGGAGCTCTTGTGTTTCACCGTCTCTATATACGGTGGCAACACGCTCGCTTTCATTTAAGCCAGAAGAGTTAGGGCGTGTAATAGTAACCGCATCACCCGTTAACGCTTCACCCACCGCAATACCTTGTTCATTAATGTCATAGGCATAAGAAAAGTAATGTGAGGTGTCGTCTTCTTCCGGCGTGAAAAGTAATGGGAATGTGTCAGTGCTTATCACATCGCCGTTGACATCTAATTGCCAAATAGTCGCGTTGACTTCCGATGAAAGAATGAAACCCGATAAAAAGCTAGTGGAGTTTGTTACGAAGTAACTAGATATACGTGGTACGTTAAATTCACCACCGTAAATACTGAAATAACAGCGGCCTTCCGGTAAATCACCACGAGTTTCGTCGTCTTCACAAGTTTCGACTGCTTCATCAACCGTATCTAAAAAACTAACGGTACTGAAACCAGCGACTTGTAGATTTTGATTCACAGCACGTGCTGACGAGAAGCCACCTAAGGTGTCATCAACGGCTGGAATAACTTTTGATGACCCACTGCTAGTTTGAACAAACGCTTGCTGCGGTAATTCTGAGTAGGTGTAATTGATGGTATTACCATCTTCGTTTTCATATTCATCCAAAACAACTACGCCTGGAGAATCACCAACAATAAAATTACCGCTTACGCTATCTCTTCCGCCTGCTTCAACAGATTGGGTGTAATCATCAAATTTGTCGGTTACTTCATCTAAACCAGGCACCAAGTCTATATCAGTGGTATCGGTTAAATAGGTTCTGAAGCTCGCGAGCTTCTGACCTGTTGAACTGTCTTGGTTTGAAAGAAGAAAGTTAACGACTAAGGTATAATCAGCATCAGTAAATACACCTTGTACTGCATCATCTTCATTTTCAAGAGACCCTGAAAACGTGGTAAAGAAACTGGTATCTTCTTCTAGCTGTTCTACATCAACAGGCGGGTTAAATTCCAATTGCACCATTGATAACATTTTGCCGGTATTATCAATTGAACGAGCGAAGGTATTTTGACCAACATCCTGCAAAGGAAGTGGTGTCACGGTGTAGGTTTCGGCGACTGCCGAAACACTACCTGTTGCCAACAGAACGGCGACGGCAAGCTGAGTTCGTTTCATCTAAAATCCTATTTACTGCTGATTATCTTCCAGCATACTTTCTAATTCATCCCAGCGCGCATATTTATGGGATAAGGCTTGTTCTTTCTCTGCTAACAGAGCTAAGGTTTGTGCAGTTTCGTCGTTCCCTTTTTTAAAGAATTCAGGGTCGTTAACTAACAACTGCATTTCCGCTAATTCATTTTCATACTGCTCAATATCTGCAGGCAGCGATTCAAGTTCGCGTTGATCTTTATATGATAACTTTTTCGTCTTACGGGGAGAAGACTTAGCACTAGGACTATTCGAACTTAAATTAGTTTCATTCTTTACTTTGGCTTTTTCGTCTTTAATAACTTGCTGACGTTTTGCATTTTGATCTTTGTACCAGCTCTCTACGTCAGTGAAGCCTCCAATAAACTCCCGTAAAAAGCCTTCGCCTTCAAATACGACACAACTATTAGCAACATTATCGACGAATTCCCTATCATGGCTTACGAGCAATACCGTGCCCGCATATTCATTTAACAGGGTTTCTAACATCTCTAGTGTTTCAACATCAAGATCGTTTGTTGGTTCATCAAGCACTAATAAGTTACTGGGCTTAAGCATTAGCTTGGCCAGCATTAGCCTGTTTTTCTCTCCACCAGATAATGACTTTACCGGCGCATTAACCCGCTCAGGTGAAAACAAATAATCTTGTAAATAGCTAATGACGTGTCTTGGGTGCCCGTTAACCATAAGGTCACGTTTACCATCACCTACAGCATCAATAACCGTTTGTTCCAAATCTAAGCCATGGCGATGTTGGTCAAAATAAGCCACTTCAAGGTTAGTACCTTGCTTACAGTTACCGTTATCGGGTGTTAGTTCTCCGAGCAACAACTTAATGAGGGTACTTTTACCACTACCGTTCGGCCCAACAAGTGCAAGTTTATCGCCACGTAGTACATTAAGGTTTAATCCCTTCACAATTTGATTACCGCCAATGGCGTAGTCTAAATCGGTTACTTCAAACACCATCTTGCCCGAGCGTGTACCCTGGTGCTGGCTTACTACTGCGTTCCCTTGTACCGCGCGTCTTGCTTTACGCTCTTCACGCAGTTTCTTCAATGCCCTTACACGGCCTTCATTACGAGTACGGCGAGCCTTTATGCCTTGACGGATCCACACTTCTTCTTGCGCAAGCTTCTTATCAAACTCGGCATTATGGGCAGCTTCTACTTCAAGGTCTTGCTGCTTTTTCTCTAGGTAGGTTTCGTAGTTACCTGGGTAACTGGTTAATCCACCCCGGTCTAAATCAACAATACGGGTTGCCATATTTCGGATAAAGGCCCTATCGTGACTTACAAATACAATAGCGCCATTGTAATTAGATAAACTGCTTTCCAACCAACGAATCATTTCAATATCTAAATGGTTGGTAGGTTCGTCAAGCAACAGTAAATCGGGAGAACGAACCAAAGCGCGTGCTAATGCCGCTTTACGGCGCCATCCACCTGATAATGTCGATAATGAAATATCAGGCTCTAGTTTAAGCATGGTGAGCGTTTGTTCTATTTGCTGCTCAAATTGCCATGCATCACGGGCTTCCAAGGTTTCCTGCAAAGTTTGCAGACGATTTAAGTTAGCTTCACTAGGATCTTCAGCCACCAATTTGGTTTGGTGATGATAGGCTTTAATGGTGTCGCCTACATCTGCTAAGCCTTCAGCAACGTAATCGAAAAGGGTCACATCTGTGGTTTGCGGCGGATCTTGCTCTAATCGAGCAATTATCGTGTCGCTTTCTATAATGCGCTGGCCATCGTCGGCTATTACATCACCTGATATCACTTTCATTAGTGTGGATTTACCACTGCCATTTCGGCCTACTAAACACACGCGTTCTTTGGGTTGAACAATCAGTTCAACGCCATCTAATAAAGGGGGGATACCGTAGATAACAGTGATGTTCTTTAACTGCAATATACTCACTGTAAGAATGTCTCCAATGCGTTGGTATCAAATGGCCAGCCGATTTCGGCGCCATTGTCTTCCCGTTTCAATACAGGAATGCGAGCACCGTATAAATGATACAAATCGGTGCTATCACGAATGTTTACTTTTTCCACCGTTAACGAAGAAAACTGCTGTGTATTAGCCAACTCAATGTCGGCCAAATCGCATAAACTACACTGAGGCCCTGTGTAAAACACTATTTTCATAAAGCTTCTCTTGATAACGGTTCTTTTGGTAACGCTTCCTTTGATAACGAAAGGATCCAGCACTTATGAATGTTTCCGCGCCGAGAAAAGTCTTCAGGTATGGTTTCCTGAGTAATATTTTCAATACTGAAACCTAATCCTTCTAACGCCTCTTCATCTAACTTGAAGCCACGTTTATTGTTAGAGAAAATTAACGTACCGCCCTCATTTAGACAGTTTCTCGCATTCGTTAGCATAGTAACGTGATCGCGCTGTACATCCCACGTGCTTTGCATACGCTTAGAATTTGAAAACGAAGGTGGGTCGATAAAAATTAAATCGTATTTACCTTTATGATCGCCTAACCATGACGTGCAATCAGCTTGAACAAAAGCATGTGGCCCATTTAGCTTGTTAAGCGCCACATTCTTTTTCGCCCAGTCTAGATAGGTGTTAGACATATCAACGGTGGTCACTGATTTCGCGCCACCTTTAGCTGCAAACACAGACACACTGCCAGTGTAAGCAAACAGGTTAAGTACATCTTTACCTTTCGCAAGCTGCATAACTTTTTGACGGGTGTTTCTATGATCTAGAAATAAGCCCGTATCTAGATAGTCAGTCAAGTTCACCAATAAGCGCGCACCGTTTTCGTACACTTCCATCATGGTGCCAGACTGGTTAATTTTTTCGTACTGCTTAGTACCCTTTTGCTGGCTGCGTACTTTAAGCACTATTTGCTTAGGCGATATGCCTGTAACAGTAGGCAAATAAAGCAATACTTCTTGCAAGCGTTTACGGGCTTTGTCTTCCGACACAGTTTTAGGCGGTGCGTATTCTTGTACTACTAACCAATCGCCGTACCTATCAATGGCCACGTTGTAATCGGGCAAATCGGCATCGTAGATACGGTAGCAGTTAGTATCAACTTTGTTGATCCAAGCCTTCATTTTCTTAAGGTTTTTCTTTAGGCGATTGGCAAATTCGTGATTCGACGCATCTTCAGTAAATTGAACTGTGTTTTCTTCGCTTAACACATAGTTCACTAAACGGCACTCTAGCTTACCGTTATTCATGCCGTAGTCTTTGGTTGCTCGTAATTTTAATACACGCAATAAATCACGGTTGCTGCTAAGCAATGATACGTGCCAGCCTTTCCATGCTTCTTTAAAACGCTTACCCCATTCGCTGAAAAGCGGGATAAGTGCTGTTAGCTCGCCCAAACGTTCACCATAAGGGGGGTTAGACACCATATATCCTGGAGTCGCAACCGGCGGTGACGACTTAGTGGCGTCTTGGTTGCTGAATTTAATATCGTTAAACACGCCCGCATAGTCGGCATTGTCTTTTGCAATGGCAATCATTCTGCGGTTGTAATCGGCAGCGAAAATTTCACTTTTGCTTTCTGTTTGATTCGAAATAGCATCATTTACCAACGAATCCCAGTATGCGGCATCGTGGCTTAACCACTGACTAAAGCCCCAATACTCACGCTTTATGCCAGGGGCAATATTACGTGCCATGAAGGCCGCTTCTATGGCAATAGTACCCGAGCCACACATCATGTCAGCAAGGGGCTTGTCCATGTTTTCGGTCCAGCCACTGCGCATTAACATGGCGCAGGCAATATGTTCTTTAAGTGGTGCATCACCCGTTTCTTGACGATATGAACGTTGGTGCAAACTTGCGCCGGCCATATCAAGACCAATAATCACATTGTCTCGTTGAAGTCTGGCGTAAACAGGGAAATCAGGCATTTTGCGCTCAACCGATGGGCGAGCTTGTCCCTCTTCTACGAATTGGTCGACAATGGCATCTTTAATTCTTACCGCGCCAAACTGCGTGTTTTTAATTTCGTAGTTAGTACCAATAAATTGCACTGATAACGTATGGCGAGATTCCATATGCATCTGCCAATCAATATCCATGGCTGTCTTATACAACTCTTCAGCATTTCCTGCCTTTCCTGTGCCTAAGATCCAAATAACACGGTTGGCCAAACGAGACCAAAGACAAAGTTTATAAGCGTCTTCTTTGCTTCCTTCAAACTGCAACATGCCCGGAGACTGTTTAATTTCTGCACCTGGGCACAAATTGAGTATTTCTTGCTTAAGGAGTTCGTCAAGACCGCGGCTGGTTGTTGCCAGAATAGTATTCATTCAATTACCTGATAGAGCGTGTGATTATTGCCACACGCTTGAGTGTATAAAACTGTAATGTGTCGCTTTCGCTAATTATAGCGCTTTTACAATGCGTTTAACGAGGTCGGGCCCCTGATAGATGAATGCAGAGTATACCTGAACTAGTGATGCTCCTGCATCTAAACGTGCTTTTGCGGTTTCAGGAGAATCTATACCGCCCACGCCTATGATAGGAATAGCTCTATCAAGAGCACTAGATAGTTTTTTTGTTACGTTCAAGCTCATGTCGGTAAGGACAGAACCGCTCAGTCCACCCATTTCATCAGCATGCTTTAACCCCTGAACAGCATCACGAGAAAGTGTGGTATTGGTGGCAATAACGCCATCCATTTTGCTGGCGAGCAAAGATTGCGCAATGCTTTGTATTTCGCCATCTGATAAGTCTGGCGCAATTTTGATAAACAAAGGTACGTATTTACCGTGAGTTTGAGTAAGGGTTTCTTGTGCCGCTTTTAGGCCTACCAATAATGCATCAAGGGCTGCACCATACTGGAGGTTTCTCAGCCCAGGAGTATTGGGTGAAGAAATATTGATAGTTACATAACTGGCGTAAGGGTAAACCTTATTCAGACAAATAAGATAATCGTCGAGGGCCTTCGCATCGTCTGTATCTTTATTTTTGCCTATATTGATACCAATCGGGCCTTTAAAGTGCGCTTTTTTCACTTGAGAAACTAAGTGATCAACCCCTTTATTATTAAAGCCCATTCGATTGATAATTGCCTGTTTTTCAGGAATGCGAAATAAGCGAGGCTTAGGGTTACCCATTTGTGGGCGAGGTGTAACCGTACCAATTTCTACAAAACCAAAACCCATTTCAGCAAACGCATCTATACAATCACCATTTTTGTCTAAGCCTGCCGCCAACCCCACAGGATTATCAAAGGTTATACCTGCAATCGTCACTGGCTTTTGGATTGTCGTGGTGCTGTAAGCCCACTTCAACGGCGTGTGTTGCGTTTTATTTAACCAGTTGATTGTAAAGTCATGGCTTTTTTCGGGTTCGCATTGAAGCAACAGTTTTTGCACTAATGATTGCATAGGTGTTTGTTTTCGCTTGTATTTGGTATAAAAAAGCCCTGATTTACAGGGCTTCGTCATTTTTGATAGCGTGTATTCTAATGGCTAGACTTCACGCTTAAAAGCATCAATTCACGTAATGCGACAGAAAATTTCGCAAATTCATGGGTTGAGCTAGTCTTAAACTCTGACATCATATGATACCAGCGTTTCAACAACACTTGGTTGCTCTGCATCCAATCTTCCAAAATTTTGTCTGCATCGCTGGCCTCTGGGTTTATTTGAAGTAGATTAGCGGCAATTGAACGTTGCTGCCAATCCAGTTCTTCACGGTACGATGCGCGTGCTAGTGCTTGCCAATGGTTGCTGACTGCTTGATTGTTAATTTGATCTAAGAACCAATGCAATTCAAGTTTAGAGCCAAGCTGGAAGTACAACCGCGCGACAACATCAACACTATGTTTTTCAGCTGCAACAATGTGTGCTAGGTCGAAACTAGAGAACATATTGGAGAAGCTAGCTACTTGATACGCGATATCCTTCGGAACGTCTTGCGACACATAGGTACTTGTTTTCTCTTCTAGCTGTGAGTATTCAGCTTCTACTAAATAGTTCTGCAGATTCTTAGACAAGTTATTGAAGGTTTCACGATAGCTTGCAATCGACTCTTCAATAGACAGGCCTTTATTGCCGTGTCTAATATACCAGCGTGCAGCGCGGCGCATAATACGGCGAGCTTCATCTAGCATCTTAAGCTGTAGCTTCGCTGAAATAACGTTATCTAAGTCTTCAATACGGTTCCAGAGCGTTTCCATATCAAAAATACCGTGCACAATAGCGTAGGCATTAGCAATATCATCAACGCTGGCACCGGTTTCTTCCTGAATACGAAAGACAAAGTTAAGCCCCATATCGTTAACCATATTATTGGTCAATTTAGTGGCAATAATTTCACTTCTAAGTGGATGCTGCTGCATATGTGTACTGAATTTTTCACGCAACACCTTAGGGAAAGCTTGAAGCAACAATTTACCGTGATAAGGGTTATCAGTGATTTCAGGGATATTTAATGCATCTTTCAATACCATTTTGCCGTAGGCAATCAAAACACTAAGTTCAGGTCGCGTAAGACCACGATCTGACGCCACTCTATCCGAAATTTCGTCATCACTCGGAATGAACTCAAGCTCTCTGTTAAGTTGACCTTCACGCTCTAAACCGTGAATAAAGCGAAGCTGTTCTTTCAATAAGCTTACGCCCGACATCTCAGTAATCGAGATAGATTGAGTTTGGCGATAACAATCTTTAATCACAATACGCGATACGTCATCGGTCATGTCGTGCAGCAAATTGTTACGCTGTTTAACTGTAAGTTCACCGTCGTTAACCACGCTGTTAAGCAAGATTTTGATATTAACTTCGTTATCGGAGCAATCAACTCCCCCTACATTATCGATGAAGTCGGTGTTTACGCGTCCGCCGGAAGCAGCATATTCAATTCGACCTAACTGCGTTAACCCTAGGTTACCGCCCTCACCTACAATTTTGGCTTGCACGTCTTTGCCGTTTAAACGTAAGTCATCATTAGCTCTGTCGCCCACTTCCGCATGCGACTCTTTTGAGCTCTTAACGTAAGTCCCGATACCACCATTCCAAAGCAAGTCCACAGGCATTTTTAAAATGTTATGGATAAGTTCGTTTGGCGTCATCGACATCTGACGGGTGCCTAACCACTTTTTCATTTCTGGGGTAAGTTTAATCGACTTCGCGGAACGACTAAAGATACCGCCACCTTTTGAAATCAATGTTGAATCGTAATCTTCCCAACTTAATCGTGGGTTTTCGAACAATCTAGCGCGCTCTTTGTAACTTGCAGCTGCATCGGGGTCTGGATCGAAGAAAATATGTAAATGGTTAAACGCCGAAATTAATTTGGTGTGCTTAGATAAAAGCATACCATTACCAAAAACATCTCCCGCCATATCCCCCACGCCCACCGCAGTGAATTCTGTGGTTTGGCAATCGATACCGATTTCACGGAAGTGACGTTTAACAGACTCCCATCCGCCACGCGCAGTAATACCCATCTTCTTATGGTCATAACCGACGCTACCACCTGATGCAAAGGCATCCCCTAACCAAAAACCGAATTCATCAGCAATACCGTTGGCAATATCAGAGAAGGTAGCGGTACCTTTATCGGCCGCCACAACCAAATACGGGTCATCTTCGTCTAGTCGCACTACATCTTTTGGTGGTACAACTTCACCGTTTACAATGTTATCGGTGATATCTAGCAAACTGGTAATAAAGGTGCGATAGCACGCTTGACCTTCAGCCTGTATGGCTTCTCTGCCCTCACCAACGGGCAGCTTTTTACAAACAAACCCACCTTTCGCGCCAACAGGTACAATAACCGTATTTTTTACTTGCTGTGCTTTTACTAAGCCTAAAATTTCAGTCCGGAAATCTTCTTGGCGATCAGACCAACGAAGTCCGCCACGGGCAACCTTGCCACCGCGTAAATGCACACCCTCTAAACGTGGGCTATACACAAATATTTCAAATTTAGGCAGTGGCAATGGCATATCAGGAATCATTTCTGGCAGCATCTTAAATGACACATAAGATTTTTCATTGCCTGCTTCATCGGGCTGATAGAAGTTAGTTCGAAGGGTTGCCGACATCATATCTAAATAACGACGAATAATTCTGTCGTCATCTAAGTTACTAACACTGTCTAATTGGGTTTTAATATTCTCAAGTAACGCTTCTTCTTTCTTCGCATTACGTTTCTTCTTCGGATTAATGCGCTGGTCGAAAAACTCCACTAGCAAGCGGGCAATATCAGGGTAATTCGCCAAGGTGTTCGCAATGTAATCACGACTGAATGAACTACCGGTTTGACGCATGTATTTTGCGTACGCACGTAAAATAGTGACTTTACGGCCCGTTAAATTAGCACCCAAAATTAAGCGGTTGAATGCATCGTCTTCTAAATCGTTATTCCACACTTTCGCAAAAGCTTCTTGGAATAAAGTCTGTGCGCGCTCCATGTCAAAATGTTGGCCACTTTTGTGCAACATAGTGAAATCCATCACCCAGTTTCTAAAACCATCTGGGCAGGTGATTTTATAGGGGCTTTCATCAATGACGCGCAAACCAAAGTTCTCAAGCATAGGCAATACATCAGAAAGATGAATAGGCTCAGCACGATGGAACAACTTGAGCTTCACTATTTGGCTGTCAGACTGCTCTTCTTGAGGACGATAAAACAGCATGTCGAGAGTATGATCATCATCTAACTGTTCAATTTTGCCGATATCAACAAGGGCATCACCCGGTAAGTTCTGTTCCATATAGCTACGTGAAAACGCATTGCCATATTTGCGCTCAAGGGCTTTACCCTGCGCTTCACCGTGTGCTGCTGAAATAGATGAAGCTAATCGATCGCTCCACGTTTTAGTTAGTTCAATAATATTGCGTTCTATTTCCTTCACATCAAATTCCGCGTTGTTGTCGTTGACCCTGGCAATGTAATGCGTGCGTGCATACACAGATTCAGAAAAGAACGTAGTAAATTCAACTTCTTCTTTAGCACCTAACGAGGCTTTTAATAGCGCTTGGGTGTCTACACGTAGTTGCGTGTTGTAACGCTCACGAGGTACAAATACCATACATGAGAAGAAGCGACCAAAGACATCTTTACGAATAAATAAGCGTGAAATACCCCGCTCTTGCATTTGAAATATACCCATCACTATTTGGGCTAATTCTTCTGCGGGTGTTTGCAGTAGCTCATCACGTGGATAAGTTTCAACAATATTCACAAAGGCTTTAAACGCATGGGTGCCTGGCTCATAGCCAGATAAATCACATATACGCTGAATCTTTTCTCTCAGCATAGGAAGTTGCGTCACACTTTGGTTATAGAAAGACGCTGAATAGAGGCCAAGGAAGCGATGCTCACCAATAACTTGCCCATCTTTGTTAAACGCTTTTACACCAACATAATCCATATAAGCAGGACGATGAACACGAGCACGAGAGTTTGTTTTCGTTAAAATTAACGGGCTTTGGCTTAGTGCCTCTGCTCTTGCACTGGAAGGTAATTTCGACAATAGGCGCTCTCTGTCATTAACAGAGTTCTTTAATAAACCTAAACTAGTATCGTTAGACGGTATCCAGCGATGGTCGCCCTCTATGGCCTTCACTTCGTAATAACGATAGCCCATCATGGTAAAGTTATGGTCGCTTAACCATTGCAAATAAGCTTTGGTTTGTTTCTTTTCATCAGTCGATACAGGCCAGTTTAGTTTCGTACTGTCTTTAACCACGGTTTCTAACTTAGTGGTCATTTCTTGCCAATCTTTAACCGCCAACGACACTTCGTCTACCACTGAGTGTAATTCTTTCGTTAATTCATCAATGTCTTTTTTCGCACTTTGATGATCAACCTCGATAAATATCACTGTTTCTTTTCGGGTGTTTTCAACTGTCTTGCCAGGCTCGGCAAACTCGACCACTTGGTTTTTACTATTTCGTTTTATTCCAATTGGGCTATGCAAAAATAAATGTGCAGTAATGTTTAATCGGTTGAGTGACATACGCACAGAATCGACAAGAAACGGCATGTCCCTAACAATTATTTCAACAATGGTATGGCTTGAGTGCCAGCCATGCTTTTCTATTTCTGGGTTGAAGACACGAATGTAAGGTGCTGAATTATCGAATTTTGCAAGCCCGTTCCATAAGCTTAAAGTGGCACCGTATAAATCGCTGTCGTTACGATCTTCTAAGTCATCACTAGAGATATTTTTATACAACAGGCGTCCGAATTGCTGCACGAGTGACTTCTGCTGGGCATCCACCTTTTTTTCAATGAGTGCAAATACATTATCTAGCAGTACTGAGTGTCGCTGTGAGGTGACTGTCATTAGTTAACCTTATAAATGTCGTAAGTGCTAAGTTGCGCGGCTATTTTCGCTAAAACTGAGAGGTATTAAAAGCCCCTTTTTAACCTTATATTAACAGCATAGATAACTATGCAAAAAACACCTATAAAAAAAGGCCTTACGGCCCTTTTTTATGATTAGCTATGCAAAAATATTATGCACCGGGGTCATTTCTATTCCACCACAAGAATCTTGCCAGTGCTGGAAGTACGATAATTGCTCCTAACATATTAACCACGAACATAAAGGTCAACAAAATACCCATATCCATTTGGAATTTAAGTGAAGAGAATACCCAAGTACTTACCCCTATTGCCAAAGTAATACCGGTGAACAGTACGGCACTACCTCGCTCTTTTAAGGCAGCTAAATAAGCTTCTTGAACCGTAGCACCTTGTTTAAGCATAAGGCTCTTTGTCGATAAGATATAAATACCATAATCAACACCGATACCCACACCTAATGCAATAACTGGTAAGGTTGATACTGTAAGACCAATTTGCAGATACGTCATTAGTGCTTGCGCTAAAACAGACACAACATACAGTGGAATTACCACCACTAAGGTTGCACGTACAGAGCGGAAGCTAATTAAGCATAATGCGATAACGGCGCCAAATACATATACCATCATTGGATCTTGTGCAGCCTCGACCGCTTCGTTCGTTGCCGCCATCACTCCCACTGGGCCTGATGCCAGACTAAACGACATATCGTCGGTCTCATACTCAGTACGGAAATCTTTTACAGCATCTACCACACGAGAAATGGTTTCTGCTTTGTGATCTTCCATAAACAGAATAATCGGCATGACAGAACAATCACCATTTAATAAGCCAGATGAAGTTGGCACCCTTGAAATAGCTTGCACTAAGGTTTGTTGGTTACGAGGTAGAACCTGCCATTTAACATTACCTTCGTTATAACCCGCGTTAACTATCTTAGCCACTGATGCTAATGATACGGCCGACTGCACACCTGGAACGTTCTCCATTTTCCACTGAAAATCATCCATCGCTTTCATTACGCTGTGAGACGTACAAGCTTCAGGGGTGGTTTCTACCAAAATAGAGATGTAATCCACCGTGACTTCATACTTGTCAGTAATCAAGAAGGTATCTTGGTTATAACGTGAAGACTCATGAAGTGCTGGTGCACCCGCGTGCAAATCACCTATCTTCATGTTTTGTGCTTGGTAGTGCCCAAAGCCGAATAATATGGCGGTTACAATTAGAATAAAGGCTGCTGGCTTTTTACGTGAACACGCTGAAACAATAGCCCAAAAACGGGTGTTACTATTTTCTTTGCCAGCAAATTTATCAACGTACTTTTTATCAAGCTTTAAAAAGCTCATCAGTACCGGCAATAGCATAAGGTTGGTTAATATAATAACGGCAACACCCATACTTGCTGTAATGGCCAGTTCACGAATAATACCTATATCGATAACCAGTAAGGTCATGAAACCTACTGTGTCAGAAAGTAAGGCAATCCCCCCCGGCACTAATAAGCTTCTAAACGCTGCCATAGACGCACGTTTTGCACCTATTCCTGTTACCGCACGTTTTTCTACCGCGTTAATCATTTGTACGCCATGACTTACACCAATAGCGAAAACTAAGAACGGCACCAGGATGGACATAGGATCCATACCAAAGCCTAACGAAGTTAGTAGACCAAGCTGCCAGATAACTGCAATCACTGAGCACAGTAGTGGCAATATAGTGAGCATGATACTGCGAGAGAAGAAGTACACCATGATGGCCGTTATCGCGATAGCAATAGCGAAAAACAAGAGTACGTCTTTAGCGCCATCAGCCACATCACCAATCATCTTGGCAAACCCGATAATATGAATAGAAATATCTTCGTTTTCATATTCACCGCGAAGTTGCTCTTCAAGCTCAGCCGCTAAGGCAAGTGTATTTAACGGCTCACCCGTTTGTGGGTCGATATCCAATAGCTGTGCTGTCACCATGGCACAGCTGTAGTCGCTGGCTACTTGACGACCAACAATATTGGCTTTTTCAATATTGGCAGCCACTAGCGCTAAGGCCGCGGGGTTTGCTGAATTGAAGTCGGCTGGAATAACTGGCCCGCCAGCAAAGCCGCCTTCTACAATTTCAGTAAAACGGGTAGAGGGAGAAAACAATGAAATAACGAGAGAACGGTTCACACCATTTATGAAAAATAGCTGGTCGTGCACGTTCTTTAGCGTATCGAAAAAGTTCTGATTGAATATATTGTCGTTCTTATCACAAACAGAAACTAAGATATTGTTCGCACCACCGAAGTCTTGGCGATGTTCAATATAGGTTTTCATGTACTCATGATTGAGCGGAATATTTTTTTCAAAACCAGCGTCAAGTCGCATCTGCGATGCTTGAAAGCCTAAAAAAACCGTCGCGATAGCAAAAAGGGCTACCACCAATTTACGGTTAGAGAAAACAAGATGTTCAATGAAATGGGTCATAAAAGCGAAACCACCCTACTTTGTATTTAGCGTTTTTATACCATTCGCGGTAACAGCTATGGTGTGGCCATTAAAGCTAACGGCATTTAACATGGCAGCTTTATCTTCAACCTGTGTTACTGAAATACCCTTTGCAGGCTCACAGTTTGCAGGGTTAGCGTATGGATCGTGATCGCTGACAGGTAGCGGACGAGTGGCTGACACCATCATACCGTTGTTACCCATTGCAACAACCGTGTCGTTATCGGACAGTAAAATTGAATTTAAGGTACTGGTTGAACAAGAATTTACATATTCCCACTCACCTTGGTTGCGTAAAACAAAAATATTTCCGCGAAGACCTACAGCCAGCAACGTAGAATCGTCAAGGGCTTTAATATCGAAAAATGAGCCTGTGTAATCAACCTCGAAACGTTCCCAATTTTTCCCCATATCATCGCTGCTAGCTAATAAACCCGCTTCTCCAGCAAGGTATAGTTTTTCGGCATCGCGAGTGACTCGATTTAAATGAGGTAGAATAGATTCTAATTCTTGTTGATAGAAGGCTTCGTCTTCTTCTCTAACACTTTCTAAATATTCACGATCGTATGGGTCTAACAAACTTGCATGACGCTCAGTTTCCCAGCTTTTTCCGCCATCTGTAGTCCGGTAAAAAAGACCGTACGCGCCAGCAGCAATACCGTGACTTTCATCGAAAAATAGCACATCTAAAAATGGACGTTGTAGTTCGGGCTGCACATTCTGGATTTCCCAGCTCTGTCCCTTGTCTGAAGAATGAATGATGGTGGCATCATGGCCTACAGCCCAAATATTGTCGCCTACTACGGTAGTTGCAGTGAGTGTAGCTTGGGTGGGTACGGCAACTTGATTAAACGCCGTCCCATCTTCTGAAATAAGAATATGCCCGCGTTCTCCGACAACAACGACAAATTTATCAGCGTCAATATCTAGCAAAACTGACTGTTCAACTAAGGGTGCAATATAGGCATCTTCTGCTGAAGCAGTTACGGAGTAATTTGCTGCGAGTGCTGCAGTTATGCACGCTGCAATGGTTTTTTTCATGATTAACCATTCTCCCTAAAATTTAATTGTCTGAAAACAAAAACGGTTGGCATTGCCAACCGTCTTAACACAAAACGCTTAGCGTTTACCTTCTCGTCGTAGCGCCTGAGGCGTAAACTCAACATCTCTTGGACGTATCGAGAAATCATACATACTTTCTTCGTTATCAAGACCAATGGCCAAATAACGGCGAGAGTTTAAGTCGTAATAGGTATCAAGGGTTGACCACTGTGTAGGTACTTCATAGTAGTTCACTCCATAAGCTACACCAACACGATACAACTCACCACGATTATCATACATATCAGCTACTTGAATTTGCCAGCTATCTTCATCAATGAAGAATACACGTTTTTGATAAATGTGACGGAAACCTTCTTTCAACGTAGCTTCAACCACCCAAACACGGTGCTTTTCCCAGCGCGTCAAATCAGGGTTAACGTGGTTAGCATGAAGAATTTCATCGTAACTTACGTTATCTGAATGCAGTGCATAGTTATTATAGGCTACGAACATCTCTTTCTTGCCAACGAGTTTCCAGTTGTAACGATTAGGAGAACCATTAAACATATCGAAGTCATCAGTGGTACGTAGACCATCTGCTGCAGTTCCTGGCGTGTCATAAGCAATGTTAGGTGCTAAACGTACACGACGCTGGCCAGTATTGTAAGTCCACGCTTTACGAGGCTCTTTAACCTGATCTACTGTTTCATGAACAAGCAGTGCAGTTCCAGCTAAACGAGCTGGTTTAGTCACTTTTTGCTTAAACATGAACAATACGTTTTCATCAGTAAGCTTTTCAGGTGTAGCACCTTCTTCAGCGTACTTAATCATTAACTGTTCATCAAAACCGATAACGTTGTAATCACCTGAAGTAGTTACCGCTGCTTGCCCACCGTTACGTTCTACGGCAGCACCGCGATAACGTAAAATGTGGTTCCAAATTGCTTCCATACCGGTTTTAGGCATTGGGAATGGAACACCCAACACTGCGCCTTTTATGCCGTTTCCGTCATCAAGCAACTCTGCATTAGTGGCGTTAACCTTTGTTGCATCATAAACAGCTTGCGGGTTAGATGCTGAACGACGAGTTTGATATACCGGCATGCGGTAAGTATCAGGATACGCTTCGAACAACTTTTTCTGACCTTCGGACAGGAAATCAGCATATTCTTTATAGTTCGACGCCGTTATCTCAAATAACACCTTATCTTCTGGAAAAGGGTTTGGATGGTGGTCGCCTACCGAATAGCCTTCGGGTGCTGATGTAATACCACCTGTCCATGCTGGAATGCTTCCATCAGCATTCGCAGCTTGTATAGCACCCATAGGCGTTAATTCACCGCCTAACTTTTTGGCATCTTCTTCAGAAACCTTAGCGTGAACACTTGCACCAGTTAGCGCTATTGAAAGCGCTGCTGCAATAATTCCAAATTTTCTAATCATATACATCACTCTTTAAATTGAATACTTGATGTTAAACGAAACAAAATCTCTGTCTGAAAGCGCATTAGTCGTTCCAATGCCGCCCCAGAATGCACTATAAGAAGCTGTTGCTGACCACTTACTTAAGTAATCGAACGTTAACGCCAGTGCCGCAGATTTAACATCTTCGGTGAATACATAGAGAGGGTCTGGTGTAGTACCCTCTACATCGTGAGAGAACGTCGCACGGGCTCGAAGGTTAACGCCCGCCATAATATCGTTCCAATCAGCAACGGCCAGTAGTCGGTAACCCCACGCGTCATCGGTAGCGAACGGGTTAGTTTCTGGACCGTCCGAAAGGCCTATGTGCAGACCTTCACGGTTATTGCCACTTGCAGTAGGTTCTAGCGACGGTGTACGCGATGTACCAGGCGCATTTAAGCGAATAACATTTGGATCTGGCATATCAACAATATTGACATAGCCCAACTCACCTAATAACACGAAGTTATCAGCACCAAACTTAGGACCATAAACGTGTGATGCAGTTAACTGCATTTGCCACGTGTCTGAGAACAAGAATCCTTCAGCTGTTTCACCTGGACCTACCGCTCGGCCGATATTGTTAAGTTGAGAAATACCTTCTAAGTCTGGACGCAGTCCAGCATTAGCTAGCTGCTCTGGCATACCCATATAGAGTAGCTCAACATCGTCAATTTGCAGCGGTTCATCAACACGGTAAGCAAATTCACCGGCTAACGCGGTAGTGCCAATGTTGGTGTTAAAACTCACCCCGTATAACTTAATGTCTTCTGGATAATAAAACTCAGATTGGGTGAATGCACCCAGCTCAGTAATGTTATCGCGCGTCACTTCGTTAGTTGCTATGAAGGCTAAGTCTGACGCAATACCTTCGGCGGTAAAGTCAGACGTTACACCAGAGATAAGTGGACGTTGGCTATGGTAGTTAATGTGGTAGAAACTGATTTCAGATTCGTTCAATGCCTCAGCAAACCAAGTAACACGTAAACCGTATTGACCCTGATCGTCGGCATCTTTATGCGCTTCGTCAGAATAGCCACGAATAGCCACTTTAGTAGGATATGCTAAGTAGGCAGAGGCAATATCAGCAGAATTACCGCCAGCACGTAACAAGTCACCGTAGCCATTAAGTGCAGTTAACAAGTGATCTAAATCAATATCAGGGTTACCACTGAAACCTAATTGGACGTTTTGACGCTGACCGCCCTCACCCGCAAAGTCGTTACCCGCGAAATAACTACCAGATACAGGCAACCAACTGCGTTCCCATTCATATTGATAGTAACCAGATACGCTTAATGTATCGCTTAGCCCTAACGAGGCGTAAACCATACCCACTGGAATAAATACTTCCTTAAGTTCCGCACCTGGTGCACGTGCACGGGTTACGTCAACAGGGTTCGTTGTATTGATACCATGTTGGATAAAGGTACTTTCACCCCAACTGATAACCTGGCGACCTACACGAAGGGTTAGAGGCTTGTCACCAATCCACCAATCACCATAGAAGAAGGCATCATACAGGCGCACATCGGTACACAATAAATCTTCTGCTTCCGGATCTTGACAGTGATCGTATTGAACGCCAGTAATGGCATTTGAATTAGGACGGTCACCATCCATTTGTTCAAAGTCGTAAAACCAAAAACCACGTGCGAAGAAACCGAAATCGCCAAAGTTTATATCTAGCTCATGGTTTCCTGAAATTTGTGTTGCAAATGCATCACCTGGATCATGAGATAAATTTCCTAAGTCGCCATTGGTTGAATAACCGCCGTCAGCTAACGCCCAAACGTCGCTACTAGGATAAAGTGGATTGAATGCTGCGTGGTAACCTGACCAATCAAACTGTGCATGATTACTATTTCCGATAAGACTGTAATCTCTAGACTCAGTACGAATACTGGTAGCCACTGTGAATGTAGAATCAAGAGAAATGCTAACATCACCTACTTGCCAATTAGCGGCGTTAGCAGGAAGTGCGGCAGCACCCAAGAGGGTTAGCACACCTACAGCAACAGGTGACATCTTAAAAGCGCGAGGCCTATTTATCATATTTTTATACTCCCTAGTCGACGCACAAGGCTGCGTGACATCGTGATCAACCATAACGATTAACAAAATGATTACATCATTTTGCCACTTTCGCAAGAAGTAATCGTACCAGTTAACAAAATTTACAACATTAATCGTATCAAATAGTTATTGCTTTGTGGGGACTATAAAAGCAACTTATCCGAAAGGTGTAAGTAATTGGCGTTATCTTAAAATATACGCACAAAAAGCAACCAAAGGTAAAGGTTTTATGCTTTAGCGTAACCGCTCGAAGGCTTTAATTTTGTTGTTGGCATCAACAATCATGCGAAAACGACCGACAACACCTTGGGAGGTGATGAACTGTTTTATTCTAGTAGAGGGGACTTGTACGCTGATGCCATTTTCCGCCATCATAACGACGGTTGGTACAGCACCAGAGTACAGTGCCTCACATTGATTGTAAGGCACATTGACTGAAAAATAATAAACGGTATCAGTGGCTTGAATGGTTGTCATACGCCAAACTTTTGCTCACTTTCTCAAACACATCTTTGCTTAAGCCTTTGTGATTTAACAATCGACCTAGCTGTGCTTTCATCAACACTTGATGGGGTTCTGCAAAACCTTGCCATTGTATCAAGGGGGTTATTATCCGTGCTGCCACTTGCGGGTTAATAGCATCTAGCTTAATAAGATAGTCGGTGACAAACTTATACCCTTCCCCATCTACACTATGGAAACGTTCGCTGTTATAGAATGCGAAACTGCCTATTAGTGAACGTACGCGATTAGGATTACCCATACTAAATTGAGGATGCTCGCTTAACATGGTAATGGTAGCCAGTATGTTTTCACGGGGTTGCGTTGCATGTAAGGCAAACCATTTATCAAGCACTAAGGGGTCATGACGCCATTTTTCTTCAAACTTGGCCATCAAGTTTTCAAATGCTTCAGAGGGTAGTGACTGGGCGGCTTTTAGTGCGCCTAGGGTGTCAGTCATGTTGTCGGTCTTATCGAACTGCGATATCACCAAGTCTTGATGCTGTGGTAAGCGTGCCAAATGAGATAACAGTACATTTTTACAGCGACGAGCATTAACTGCATCTTGTTGGTAACTATAGGTTTCTGTGGCGATACCATTAAACGCATTAAGTAACACTTCTTCTAGCTGGGTAGAAAACTGTCGGCAAAACGCCTTTCGTGCCTGTATGAGTGGGTGCACATTAATATCGCATCGAGACTGACACAAGGTTTCAAATGAAGGTATCACTAAACATTCACTTAAAAGCTCAATATTATCAACTTCGCTGTCTATTGCAGAGCGAATACCCGCCCAAATACCACTGTCTATCGTAGCAGTGGCATCTTCATATAGCTCACTGATACAGCGGTTATACAAAGTCTGCATAGCATCCCAACGATTGAACGCATCTTGCGAATGGGCAAATATAGTGAGTAGTGAAGCGGTGTCGAGTTCATTGTGTACTTTCACTGGGGCGGAAAAGTTACCCAATAACACTGGGGTCAATTTCTTAGCATCACAAGTAATGTTAATCGTGATTTCAGGCGCATCTACTATCAAAAGGTCGTTCTGAATAACGCCACTGTCATCATGATATCGATTACCATCTTCATCGATAACTTCAAAGCCCAGAGGAATATACAAAGGAAGCTTTTCGCTTTGATCTGCTGTGCTGGGGGTATTTTGGGTTACGGTGAAGGTATGTACATACCCCGTATCATTCTTGATAACGTTGTGAGCAAGAGACACTTGCGGTGTACCAGATTGACTGTACCAGCGAGAAAACTGAGTAAGATCTAATTCGGTAGCCGATTGCATGGCTGAAACAAAATCATCGCACGTCACTGCTTGTCCATCATAACGACGGAAGTATTCGTCCATGCCTCTTCTAAAACCTTCCGGCCCTAAAAGGGTATGGAACATGCGAATAACTTCTGCGCCTTTATCGTACACCGTCACCGTATAAAAGTTATTCATCTCAATAACTTCTTCAGGTCGAATAGGATGGCTCATTGCGCTGGCATCTTCTGCAAATTGGTGCTCGCGCATCACACGCACGTGTTTAATGCGGTTGCTTAACGGCGATGTCATGTCAGCACTAAATTGCTGATCGCGAAATACCGTTAGTCCCTCTTTTAAACTAAGCTGAAACCAGTCTCTACACGTTACGCGGTTACCAGTCCAGTTATGGAAGTACTCGTGGGCGATAACAGCTTCTACATTAAAGAAATCATCGTCAGTCGCTGAGTCTTGGTCGGCCAATACAAATTTACTGTTGAATACATTCAGGCCTTTGTTTTCCATCGCGCCCATATTAAAGAAGTCGACGGCCACAATCATGTAGATGTCGAGGTCGTATTCGAGCCCGAACACGTCTTCATCCCATTTCATGGCACGCTTCAATGAATCTAAAGCGAAGGTACCTTGAGATTTCTTACCTTTATCGACATAAAGCTCCAGCGCTACCTCTTTACCACTTGTGGTGGTATAGGTGTCGGTTAATAAATCAAAATCACCTGCCACTAACGCGAATAAATAACAAGGTTTTGGGTGAGGGTCGTGCCACGTAACGAAGTGCGTACCATCAGGGTTTTCACCACGCGCTACAGGGTTGCCGTTTGATAACAACATGGGGAACGATTTATCCCCTATGACTTTCACTGTATAAACTGACAAGACATCAGGTCTGTCTGGAAAATAGGTTATGCGCCTGAAACCTTCTGCTTCACACTGCGTACAGTAAGCGCCGCCTGAAAGGTACAAGCCTTCTAGTGCTTTATTGTTTTCTGGGTCAATGTGATTTTCAATTTCTAACTCAAAATCGTCTGCATCGACATTTAACGAAAGCGTTTCGTCATTCTGTGTGAAGTCAGTGAAAGATTTACCGTTAACTTTTATAGAGACTAACGTTAATTTTTGCCCGTCTAATACAAGTGGCTGCCTTTCGTGGCCGCTATTTTCATCAGCGCTTTCAACGGTGTTTTTAGCCGTGTTGTTGGCAAGCGTACGCTTAACGCTAAGGATACTTTTAACCACGGTTTTTGTGGGGTGTAAAGAAATAGTTAGGTCGACTAACGGGATAGAAAAAGCGGGCGGAAGATAATCCGCCCGACGTTTAGCTGTAACTGACATAGAGTCTCCTAAAACAGAAAGTCTACGCAACTGTTATTGGTTTGCTTCGCCAGGTTGCTTTGCATAATCTGGAGGTGTTAGGCGAAGAATTTTAATTCCTAAGTATGCGTAGATAATAGCAAGAATTGGATTTATTACGTTAAAGAACGCGTAGAAAACATAGTCGAATGGGTTTACCAACAGCACACTGTGCATGTAGGCACCACACGTGTTCCAAGGAATTAGTGGAGACGTTAAGGTTCCGCCATCTTCAAGACTACGAGATAAATTTAACTGATGTAGACCACGCTTTTCGTACTCTTCTTTGTACATGCGGCCTGGCATCACAATAGAGATATACTGATCGGCCGTAACCAAGTTAGTCGCAAAGCATGTAAGAATGGTTCTGCTTACCATATCACCGGCCGACTTAGCCCCTAATAAAATAGCGGAAACTGCACGTTTTAGTAACCCTACTCTTTCAAGCACCGCTCCAAAAGACATGGCACAAATAATCAACCATATCGTATTGAGCATAGACGACATACCGCCTCGTGAAAGCAAGCTATTCAAGTTTTCATCAGGCGTTGAAAAACTCACGCCATCAAACAAGGCCGTCCAAACTACTTTTAAAGCCCCGACACTGGCACTATCATCGCTGCTAGCCATACTGGCCACCACATCACTTTGAAATAATACAGCCCACAATGCTCCTAATAAAGCACCAATAGACACTGCAGGAAACGCTGGCACTTTTTTAACGGCAAGCGTTAACAATACTACGAGAGGGACCAATAAGTACCAGCTTAAATCAAAAGACTCGTCCAACAGCAACTGCATTTGCTCGATGCGATCAGCTTTTGCATCACCGGTTTCACTAAAGCCCAATACCACAAATAGGATAAGCGCTAGAATAAAACTAGGAACAGTAGTCCATAGCATGTAACGAATGTGTTCAAATAAGTCGGTACCAGCCACTGCGGGGGCTAAATTGGTTGTTTCAGAAAGCGGAGAAATTTTATCGCCAAAGTAAGCCCCAGATACAACCGCACCGGCAGTAATGGCCGCAGACATATCCATACCCGCAGCAACGCCCATAAGTGCCACACCTACAGTAGCCGCGGTAGTCCAAGAACTACCAATACTCATCGCAACCACGGCGCAAATTAAGCACGCAGCGGCATAGAAGAATGAAGGGTTTAATAATTCTAAACCGAAATAAATAAGTGTAGGTACGGTACCGGCTAACATCCAAGTACCAATAAGCGAACCTACGGCCAATAGAATTAAGCACGCACCGAGAGACATAGAGATACCATCGACAATGCCTTTTTCGATAGTTTTCCAACTGTAACCGTTTTTCATACCTATAATGGCGGCAAGGCCCATCGCCAGTAATAACGCAATTTGGTTGGGCCCATACGATGAATTATCGGCAAATAAATAAACCGCACTCCCCATCATCAGCACTAGGGCTACAATGGGGATCATCGCGTCAAGTAACGAGGGTTCTTTTAATTCTTTAGTAGTTGTCATTTTTATTATTCTTAAGCCTTAAATCAAAAAACTGAGCGGTAAAACATTAGCGCAATAATAACGGGGCAAACGAAGCGTACATACCAAGGCCAAATTTTCCAAAACAAACCGTGTTCCGCGTTTGCATCGCCTTCTTTAAGTTCATCAAGTATGGCATCTCTACGCCACACCCATCCGGCAAATATACATAACACTAACCCAAGTAGTGGTTGACTGTACTCAGTGGTAAGGGCAATAACGAACCCAAACAGTGCATTAAAATTAAGGATAATAATGCAGCTAAGTACAAAGATAATGGCCGCCATCAACACTACCGCTTTTTTACGCACCAAGCCTCTACTTTCCACCATATAAGCCACGGGTACTTCAAGCATGGATATTGAAGAGGTAACGGCTGCAATCGCCATTAACGCAAAGAAAGTAAATGCAACAAACACACCTACCGCGCCAATCGTATCAAACAAGGCAGGCAATACTTTGAAAATAAGCGAATCACCTTGAATTAATGCCCCCTCTGGCGTAAAGATTTCTACACCATTATGTAGTGCTACATACATGGCAGGAATAATAAGCATACCGGCAATAACGGCTACACCAATGTCTACTAGAGCAACAGAAGCACCAATGGTGGGCAAGTTCTCCTTTTTGCTTAGGTATGAACCGTAAACCAGCATGGTACCCACACCCAATGACATGGAGAAAAAGGCTTGGCCCATGGCATCAATTAATAAGTCGGGGTCAAGAATACGTGTAAAATCTGGCACCAAATAAGCGCTCCAGCCATCGGAGGCACCAGGCTGTAAACTTACATAAACGATAAGGGCTAAGATTAGCAGTACCAGTGTAGGCATCAATCTTACCGACCATTTCTCAATACCTGACTTTACACCACCGACAACGATGAAAGCTGTTAACGCCATGAATATAAAGCAAAAAATAATGTTACGCGTAACCGATGACGTTAAAAGCCAATCACTTGCAGACTGTAATCCCACCATATTGACGGCAGAATCAGCAAAATAAACCAACATCCAACCGCCCACAATGGCGTAAAACGCCAGGATAAGTGAGACGGTTATACAACCCCAAATTCCCGTTGCACGACCGATGAAGTTGCCGGAAATATTACCCAGCGCATCTACCATGTTAGAACGAGAGCTTCGTCCGATGATGAGTTCGGCCATGAGGACGGGGTATGCAAGAACGAACGCGAGAAGTAAATAAACGAGAACAAAAGCAGCACCGCCATTCGTTGCTACTTTGGTGGGGAACCCCCAAATATTACCGAGTCCAACTGCTGAACCCGCTGCTGCGAGCACGAACCCGATTCGAGAAGAAAACTCGCCTCTGATAGCCATGTGATTTCCCTTTATTTATTATTGTTGTATAGGTATATCAGACACAAAAAAAGGGCTGGCCACTGACCAGCCCTCTGTCATCAACCTTTAGTGTGTTATTGCGTATCTGCCTGTTTCAATCATATCAAAAGTAATATTGGCAGCTTCATCTAAGAACGGGTCTAACTCTTCCATATCTTCAGGTAGGTCATCAAGTGTTTTGACTAATTCTTTACCCATACGCTGTAAACGTTCATTGGCTCTTTCAAGCGCTTTTTCTTCAGCTTCTTTTTTATCTGACTCACGTTCAGATTTTACCAATGAAATAAAGTTCTTATCTTTGTTTTCTTTGTACTCAACAATATCGTCGTGAATATAAGAAAACTCAGGGTCTTGCATAATCCGTTTATTATGTTTCGCGGTTAGTACGTCAAGTGCTGCTTGGCCGTCAGCAAACGTTGTGTAGTTCGCGCGGTTAATGCTGTCCCAAGGTAATGCGTTATCCTGCTGGCTCTCGCCCCAATCAGCAGGTTCTATTGCTGAAGGATAAAGAATATCTGGCACTACCCCTTTATGCTGCGTACTTCCACCGTCAATACGATAAAACTTAGCGATGGTGAATTGCACGCTACCCAGTGGGTTGTCGTACAAGTCATAAATTTTACCTAAACCACGGTGTTGTTGAACAGTACCTTTACCGAAGGTTTGTTCACCAATAATTAACGCGCGATTATAATCTTGCATAGCCGCGGCGAAGATCTCTGACGCTGATGCACTGTAGCGGTCTACTAAAACCGTTAATGGGCCATCGTAAGATACTTTTCCATCGGTATCGCGATTAACACTGACTTTAGTTTGACCGTACCGAATTTGTACCACTGGCCCTTTTTCAATGAAAAGACCGGTAAGTAAAGTCGCTTCTGTTAAAGAGCCACCACCATTTCCGCGCAAATCTACAATAATACCTTTAACGTTTTGCGCTTTAAGGCTGTTTAATTCCTTTTCAACGTCCGCATGCAAGTTGTTGTAGAAACTAGGAATGGTAATAACACCCAAAGGCTGATTGGCATGTGGTCCAGTTTCAGGCGTGTAAATCTCAGACTGCGCCGCTCGATCTTCAAGCTTAATTTTGTCACGAGTAAGACTAACAACAGACATGGTTTTTGCATCTGTTGCGCCTTTTTGAACTTGTAAGCGTACCGCGCTGCCCTTCGGCCCTTTGATTAGCTCGACAACTTCATCTAAACGCCAGCCAACTACATCAACGAACTCTTCATCTTCTTGAGCTACACCAACAATTTTATCTTCCGGCTTTAACGCCCCAGATTCATCGGCAGGGCCACCTGGCACTACGCTTTTGATAACGGTGTAATCTTCTTCGCTTTGAAGTACCGCACCTATACCTTCAAATTCCAAATTCATCTCCATTTGGAATCGGTCAGCATTTCGTGGTGACAAGTAACTAGTATGCGCTTCAATGGTACGCGCAAAGGCATTCATAGCAATTTGAAATACATCTTCGCTTTTAGTCTGTTTGGTTCGCTTGATAGAACGTGAGTAACGCTTTTCTAGAAGCTCTTTCGCTTCTTCCCACGTTTTATCCGCGAGAATAAGATTCAACGCATCATATTTAACACGTTGGCGCCAAATCTCATTTAATTCATCTTCACTGGTAGGCCATTCGGCTTCTTCGCGATCGTAATAAAATTTGTCGTCGGCTTTTTCAAAATCAAAAGGCCCTTTCTCTAATGTTGCTAACGCAAACTCGTAGCGCTCGATACGACGCTGCGCACTTACATTGTACATGTCGTACGCAACAGAAAGGTTGCCCTTGCTCAACGCATCATCGAATGCATTTCGATATTTTTCGAAACCCACCACATCAGACAATAAAAGCACTTGCTTGTTGTGATCTAACGATTCGATGAAACGCTGATAGATACGTGCCGATAACACATCATCCAACGAAATTTCTTTATAGTGAGCGCGGGTAAATAACGCACTAACGCGTTTTGCAGCAACACTATGCTGTGTCTCTTGTTGAAGAACGGGGAGTTCTTCAACATCGGGGGTTGTGGTGACTGCACCAGCGCCTACCCCAACGGTAAGAAATGCACTAGCAATGGAAATTCGAAGGATATCTTTCATATTTACGACCTCTTGGAGCGTGCCAAACGTAAAGCATCTGCATTTACTTTTACCACCATACCTGAGTCTAACTGAACATGAATACCGTCTTTAGCAATTTCGGTAATAACAGCTGGCATAGGGGTTTTACCTAATTTAACCGTTACGTTTGTACCTTGTTGCATATCGGCATCAGTCAATTTTGCCGGTGGTGTCTTAGTTGGTCTCTGAATTTTCGGTTTAGTTCCCTGCTGGCCATCTTTGTTGCTGCCTGCAGGCGTCGAACCGGAAGACTTCGGACGTGCAAATTGACGTTTTTCTTTCTTTTGAGGCTGCTGAGCTTGCTTAGCTTTGCGCTTTTCGGCGGCTTTCGCTTTGCTTTCTTCTAGCTGCTTCTGTGCATGATCGGCATGCTCTTTCTCAATGGTTTCCCCTTCAACACCATCTAAGTCGACACGGTTAGCGCCTTCTTTGATGCTGTAAAGGTAGCGCCAGCTGTTCGTATAATGGCGAAGTGTTGAGCGGAGTAATGTTTTACTCACTCGTTCTTCGCTTTCTAAACGCTGGGCTAAATCTTGAAAGATGCCGATTTTAAGTGGTAGGGCTTCGCCTTCAATACTAAAGCATTTAGGGAAGGTCTCGGAAAGGAAAGCGATAACTTCCTTACTGCTAGTAAACTTTTCTGGTGATTCCATTAAACTTTCTAAATTATTCAAGAGATTTCTTCATTACTCTCATCATCCCAAGTTGCCAGCGCGTGGTCAACCCAATCGAGTAATTCGTCATCATCAATTTCTAATAAATGTTTATCTTGTTGCCAAGACTCCCAACCGTGTTGCAATAATTGTTCAAGTCGATGGGTTTCAATATCTTCATCGGCTCTATCATAAATTGCGTGAAGTATGAAATTCAATCGTTCTGACGCTTCATCAGGGTCATCGTGATTGTCTTCCATATCTTCATAAGTAGATAGTACTACATGGATGTCAACGTTGTATTTCATAACGATTGCTGAGATTCAATAAGTATATCGGCTATTTTACACAACCCAAGCTCATCTTGCTCGTCGAAACGAGAAAATTCTGGGCTATCGATATCTAAAACACCAATTAGTTCACCATTTACCACAAGAGGAATGACGATTTCGGCGTTTGAAGCGGCATCGCAGGCAATGTGGCCAGAAAAGGCGTGAACATCTGCAATACGCTGTACTGTTCGGGTTTCAGCGGCAGTTCCACACACACCTTTCCCCATAGGAATACGAATGCAAGCGGGTTGCCCTTGAAAAGGACCTAACACTAACTGCGCTTCTTTATAAAAATAAAAACCAGCCCAATTTACCTTATCGAGATGGTTAAAAAGTAGTGCACTGATGTTCGCCATGTTGGCAATGACATCGTGCTCACCAGCAACCAGGCTTTTCGCCTGGCTTATTAACTGGGCATATTGTTCTTCTTTCAAACGGTTACCCTGCTATTGAATAATAGTGAAACTAACGTTTATACGCGCTTCTACAGTTTCTTGCCCTGGTAAAGAAACAGACATTTCTTTGGCAAAAGCATCTGCACGCATAACTGGAACGGGCATATTGCCACCAGATTCAGAGATTGCAACTACTTCGCCCACTTCAACGCCTAATTCCTTCGCTAAAAGTGCCGCTCGTGCCTTGGCATCTTTCACCGCTGCGACTAATGCAGTTTGGTATGCGTTGGTTTGCGTTGTGCTTACAAACGAAAATTGTTGAATGCGATCAACACCACGTCCTAGTACGCCATCTAACACTTTATCATAGTTTTCGATATTGGAATCAGTCACTGATATTTCACGACTTAATGTAAATCCTTCCTGCACTCGGCCGTTCGGGCTATTTACATAACGAGGCGTTAAACGAACCTGCATAGATTGAATGTTACTGCGTTCAATGCCCTGCTCTAGCAAAAAGCTCACAACAGCGCGTAAATCGGAAGCAAGTGTAGTGTTAAGCTTACCAACGGTTTCGCCTTGTTCTTCGATAACAAACGTTACTGAGTATGCATTAGGAGTGACTGACATTGCGCCTGTGCCTTGAACGTGAATAAGCTGTTGCTGTTGTTGAGCCATTGTTGATGTACTTAGCATTGCGGCGACAATACCCGTTAATAATACCATCGGTGATAAGCGTTTGCGCGCGGTAATACGTTTTAGAGGCGCCGCTAGTTTATTAATTGCACTCATTCAAAACTCCGTGTTTATTAAAATTAAATCAGGTAAATCATAAGTAACGGTAAGTGAACGTATTATGAACCGCAACTAAATCATTCATAAAACAGGCGAATTAACTAATACGTCAGTTTTGACAAAAGGCGTTAAACTTTTTTATTTGTTGGGGTAAATCAGTGGCAAATATAAAAAAGTGGGCTCGCTGGCCCACATTTAATGTTAAGAATACTTAGCTGAAATTTGCATCCTTTTATTTCAGTACTTTTTGTAAGGAAGTGAGGCAGTGATCAATATTGCGAGGTTTACACGCATAGCCCATTAACCCAATGCGCCATACCTTACCCGCAAATTCACCCAAACCAGCACCAATTTCTAAATTGAAATCGTTAAGTAATCTTGAGCGAACTTCAGCGTCATTAACGCCATCTGGAATGTTGACCACATTAAGTTGTGGTAGGCGATATTCGGCATCTACGGCAAGCGAAAGACCTAAGCCCTCTAGTCCAGCTACCAGCTCTTTATGCCCGGTTTGATGACGTTGCCATGCGTTTTCTAAACCTTCTTCTTTCAATATTAATAAGGCTTCGTAAAACGCATACATACTGTTTACAGGCGCGGTATGGTGATAAGCACGCTTAGCCCCTTTCCCCCAATAACCCACAATTAAGTTCATGTCTAAAAACCAGCTCTGTACTTTGGTTTTTCTGTGTTGAATGACATGCACTGCGCGGTCACTGAACGATACTGGTGAAATACCTGGTACGCAGCTTAAGCATTTTTGAGAGCCAGAATAAATGGCATCTATGCCCCACCCATCTACGTCTAGCTCGATACCACCTAAAGAAGTCACCGCATCTACTATGGATAAACAGTCGTATCGCTTAGCAAGTTCACATAAACGTTTTGCATCGTTTCTGACGCCGGTTGAGGTTTCTGCATGTACGAAAGCCAGCACTTTAATATCGGCATCTTTTTTAAGTGCATCTTCTACCGCGTTCAAATCGGTTTGCTTGCCCCAATCGTTTTTGATCACGATGGCCTGACCGCCACATCGCTCAACATTTTCTACCATACGATTGCCGAACACGCCGTTAATACACACCAGTACTTTATCACCGGGCTCAACCAGGTTAACAAAGCAGGCTTCCATACCGGCGGAACCCGGGGCAGAAATAGGCATTGTTAATGCGTTTTCCGTTTTAAATGCGTATTGAAGCAGCTGTTTGGTGGCATCCATAAGCTCGATAAATAGCGGATCTAGGTGACCAACAGTAGGTCTAGCAATCGCATTAAGAATACGAGGGTTTACATCTGAAGGACCAGGCCCCATTAATGTGCGCTCAGGCGGAAGAAAAGTAGAGTGCGTTTGCATATCAGTCCTTAACAATATTAGTAATAATAGCGTACCTTCATTCTTACAATCTTAGCAGCTAGGTACAACAGCTTGTTGTGAACATAACTGATATGAATGGAAAAACCATGCTTCATAACAAGACAAGCATTGAGCAAGATGTGGATAAGCGGTGTGTATCATGAGGATAAGGGCGTTACAAAAATATCCAAAAACTCCGACCAGTGAGAAACCTATGATTATTCGAAAGTTATTACTGTTTTTATTGGTTCAAAGGTTCTGTAAAATAAATTTCACAATGTTTAGTTTATAAAATGAACAAATATGAACTATAGTTATTGTCCGTTTGAAAGAATTTGCATGTACTTCTCCCTTGCAATAGTTAGCGCACGGCTCAGCAATGAGCCATTCCCCTATGCCCAGAACCTATGTTCTGGGCATTTTTTATGAGAAGCGCTTAACGTCCTATGCTGATGAGTAGAATACTGGTTGACAATCATTGCCATAGAAATCGTGCGAATTAGACTTCACAAAGATGCTTATTGTAATGCTTTGCATTATGCGCATAGTGCGCAGAAGATGCTTGAAGCTTTTCCTCTACGCTGCTATCGAGCTGCTTTACCACTTTTCCTGGTGATCCCACCACTAAGCTGTAGTCTGGAACCTCCATATTTTCGGTAATTAGCGCATTAGCGCCGATAATGCAGTACTTCCCTATTTTCGCACCATTTAATACCACAGCATTAATACCAATTAACGAGTAGTCACCTACGGTACACCCGTGCAACATGACTTTATGGCCCACGGTTACACCTTTACCTAAAGTGAGCGGAATACCGGAATCAGTATGAAGAACACTACCGTCTTGTACATTAGTAAGCTCTCCTACTGTAATTGCATCCATATCTCCGCGAATAACGACATTGAACCAAACACTACTATGTGGTTTTAATATTACGTTACCGATAACATGCGCGCCGGGAGCTATATAACTGGTGCTATCACACTCAGGTGTCAACGTATCAAGGGAATATCGCATAATCGTTCCTTGTTCATGATTTAAAAAAGTGGGCTTAAAACAAAATGGTATTAGTCGACATCTACCTGCCGCATCAAACCTTCTTGGGTTGCCGAGGCCACCAACTCACCTTGTTGAGTGAAAATTTGACCTCTAACCAACCCTCTTGCTCCGCCACTAAACGGACTTTCCATTACATACAGTAACCATTCATTTAAATTGACGGGGCGGTGAAACCACATGGCATGATCGATAGTCGCAATACGTAGCGATTTGTCGGTGACTGAAATACCGTGTGGTTGTAATGATGTGCTTAAAAAGTGGTAATCAGAAGCATACGCTAGCGCCGCTTGTTGCAGTGTAATTTCAGGCGCAAGTTCATCCCTCGCCTTCATCCAAATATAACGTTTTGCTGGGTGGCGGGTTGATTGATAGGAATTCGCCGCGCCAATAGTGCGGATATCTACCGGGCGGTGATAACTTAAAGCTTCTCGCATAGGGCGTGCAATTTTGTCGAAGTTCTTTTCATAAAACTCGATATCAGATTGCACTTCTTCCGGCGGCGGCACATCAGGCATATCAGCTTGTTGGTGATGCATTCCTTTTTCGGGTACTTGAAACGATGCCGTCATGTAAAAGATGTTTCGGCCATCTTGTATTGCTTTTACTCTTCTTGCAGAAAAACTCCGACCATCTCGAACCACTTCCACATCGTAGACTACCGGTTTTTTTGCATCGCCGGGAAGCAAAAAGTAAGTATGAAACGAATGCGCTACGCGGTCTTTGTCTACCGTTTCATAGGCGGCAGCCAACGCTTGCCCCAGAACTTGCCCGCCAAATAAGGCGCGAAAGCCTAAATCCCAACTTTGTCCGCGATACAAACCCGCTTCAACAGTCTCTAATTCAAATAACGAAGATAATTTAACCTCAGGCATGCTTTTCTTTCTCTTGTTGCTCAGCGTTCGGGTTTCTTGGGTAGTATTTTTCGGGTAAATACGCCCTATGCTCAAAAAATCGCGTGTCTTTATAGGGTAACTTCATAAAGCCTGAAATGCCTAGCCCTTTTATTGACGGCACATGTTCCACTAACTTGGCTAATAATTCCGAAAACCTATCTTGCTCTTGATGATTGAGCAATGTGTAATAGCTGTGAATTTTTAAATGCGTACTTAATGATTCAAATATAATACAGCCAGTGTGATGAATCGTATTAAGCTCTTTGATGATAGTAATGATAGGGTCTGGCAATTTCAAAAGCTCATCTGGGTCGTCACCGTCCTCAAAATAAGAATGGGTTCTAGATTCATCTTGTGCCACCGACGCACGGGAAAGTTCAAACGGTATTACGCATTCAGATGTTGGTACAAACGCGTCGTTTTCACTTTCTCGTTCAATATGCAGCGTATTTTTAGCGTTGAACATGCAGCATTTAAACACCCCTGGCTTATGAATAGCGCGAGCAAGGTTAATCACGTTATTAACCGCCAATTCGAAGGCGGTTTTTAATGCTGCATCGTGCAAATTTAAACTGGAGTCTACATAAACGCCGTTAGGCTCCCAGCGAATCGCCATACCTCCTACAACGGGATATCGGCCAAGGCGACTAATTGCCGAAACAAAGGCTTTTTCGGTATCGCCCATGCCTTGCAAAAAATTTTTGTAATAACGGTCGAACTGGGCATCATCGATATATCGTAGTGAAGCATCATCTAATGCAGATTGCTGACGCAAATAGGATTTCCGAGAGCTGTATACAACGGTTTCAATGTCATCTTTCGAGGGAGTGATCCACGTGGGAATGCTGGGTACATACTCTGGTACTGTGTCTTCAGAAAACACCATATGTTTTAGCACGTGCAAGTTATTGAAGAAGTAATCTCCCCCTTGGTGCCTTTTCTTTGGATCATCACTGAGCATATATTCTAATATGCTCGCTAACATTTTTGGCAGCCCTAACGACGAAGGGCGAATAACCTGATGACCATACCGACAAGATTGACCCGATGCTAAAGCGTACAGCGTGCTCGCCATACCTTGTTCATCAAAACGTGGTGACGATAGCGCCCCGTTTAGTTGGTCTTCTCCAATAAAATAAACATCACCTAGTCGGGAGTTGGTTTGGTGAAGCTCACTAGACATCAAATCCATCACATTATTACTGGTGTACTGACCATTTTCATCCACTTGCGCAAACACAGATGAGCCCCAATCAATAAGCCCAATACACTCTTTAGATTCATTCCATACCAAGTTAGAAGGTTTAATGTCGCCATGCACGATGGGTTTGGCGTTGCCATTTTGTGTATGCTTTCGAAAGTAGCGCAGCAAATCACCCAGTTGTACGGCTATTTTAACTATGATCCTTGGGGGAAGTGGCCCGCGAGCTAAGCTAACTTTTTCAAGATCGTCGCCAGGAGCACGCCCCATCACCAATATAGATTGTTTACCTATTTGTTGATATTCAATCAATGTAGGCACATACGGATGTGAGACTTGAGATAACATGAAGGCTTCTTCTTCAAGCCGTTCTTGTACATGTTGAGGAAGATTTATTCTAGAAAACTTAAAGACATGTTCCTGAGCCTTCGAGTTTTGAGTTGAACCCGAATCAGGATTTGGGTTTTGATTTAGATTAGGCGCGGTACCTGCAAATGCAAACCCAAACGCCCCTTTTCCCAATAGGGAGATATTGCGATAACCTAAACTAGCCAATTGGTCGATGCACAGTGCTACCCAATCCTTGAGTTTTTTTGCATCAGCATGTGAGAGCAGATAAATAGACTGCTCATCGGGTATATAAAAATGCGTTAACCCTTTTACCTGAGACATGCCAATTGCCTACCTCTCTTCTTGTTTACACTTATGTGCTTAGAAACACTTTTTAGCTTTTTGTTTATACCTTCTAGCTAAAGGTATTAATC
>NZ_JAESDI010000025.1 GCF_019249215.1 Alteromonas lipotrueae | reverse complement strand
CTTCTGCTTCTGCTTCTGCTTCTGCTTCTGCTTCTGCTTCTGCTTCTGCTTCTGCTTCTGCTTCTGCTTCTGCTTCTAAAACGCTAGCCGTTTGAGTAGAAGATTCAACAACAAATACTTCGCTTTCTTGCTTTGGTTCAAGATCTTGAACAGGCGTTGAAAGTAACTCCTCGGCATTGTCGCCATCTTTTGCTGGCGCTGACGGGCTTGCTTCATCGGCTATTTCTACAGCATCTAACTTATCTGGTACCACACTCAATGGCGTAGCGTCTTCTTTCTCTACAGGTACTGGCACTGGCTCGTCAGCCACTGGTGCAACGCTTTCTACTGAATCGCTCTGGGGTGTATCTGTTGAAACGCTCTTGGCAGTTTCAGGTAGATCGCTCTTGGCAGTGCTATGTGACTGCTCAGCATCTGAAGTTTGTGATTCATCAGGCAAAACGGTGCTTTGATCAACTGATTTTTGATCTTGGTTTTCCTGTGCTTTTTGCTTATTTGCTTTTTTGTTCTTACCGAACCAGCCAAAAAGTTTCGACATTGTTAAGACAAATCCTTATAAATACTGGGCAATTTCGGCTACACTTGCCGAATATTGAATAACCCCATGATACCATTGTCAGCGACTATGAAGCGAGTTTCTCGCCCACTCAGGGCACCTTCAACTACAAAAAAAACCCATTCTACCCACGCAAAAGCGAATGGCGGGCATATTCGCATTATTAGCGGTCAATGGCGTGGAAGAAAGCTACCGGTTCTCGACGCCGAAGGTTTACGCCCCACCACCGACCGAAATAAAGAAACCTTGTTCAATTGGCTTATGCCTTATTTGAATGACGCAACGTGCTTAGATGTATTCGCAGGCTCTGGAGGTTTAGGGTTAGAAGCCCTATCGCGCTATGCCCTTTCTTGTGACTTTATTGAATTGGATAAATCGGCAAGTGCGCAGTTAAAGAAGAATTTGGCGTTGCTATCACCTAATGATGCTCAAAATGCTAGTGTCCATCAGGGCGATGCCTTAGCAATACTGCCTACCTTTTCAGGTAAAAATTTCGACATTATGTTTGTCGACCCGCCTTTTAACAAAGGACTGGTTGAACCAACCTTATCGGCTATTGCAAGTAATAACTTATTGTCTAACGATGGGGTACTATACGTAGAACACGAAGCGAACCTTGCGCCTATTGCCTTGCCGAGCCACTGGCAAATTATAAAAGAAAAGCGCACATCGGCGCTTTGCTATTATTTGATAAAGGCTGTGTAGTAAGCTTTTTGTCTCGCGGTGAAAGCGTTAAGCCAAATCGAGCCCTATATTCGAAATACCCTCTTCTAGCGCAATCACTTTAAGCGCATCAGCAGTGCTAGCAGGAGACTTTCCAGCTTCAACACAATCAAGCAACGCTTCTTGCACTGCTACTTCAAACACCATTAGTGGGTGTTCTTTTACCGTTTCATCGTCGGCTTCGCCGCTTTCTAACAAGTAAGCTTCTACACTCCCTTGAGAAAGCTTGCTAACGACCACCGCACCTTGCGGATCGTCGCCTGCGATAAGATTAAGCACAGCGGCTAACCCAATTGCGGCATCAATCGCGGGGTAAACACCGTAGGTATCAAAATCGCTAGTATCGGGCGTCGCCACTTCCACTTTTTCAAGCTGTACTGCAAGGTTAAATTTGCTTTTAGGTGCTTTCACCGACTCCCATACAAGATTGAGACAGTTGCGAATACCTTCTTTATCACCAAATTCGGTAAGGTCACAGAACAGCTCGTAGTTAGGGATCATTCGCTCAAGCAAGGCTGCACTAAACGCAACTGCTTTAAATCCTTCAAGCGCGCGCACGCGCCCAAATGTATTAAGTTTTTGCTTTGCCATTAATTAGCTCCGGTGGCATGCATAAAGTATTGAGTAGCACCATCAAGAAGCATTTGAATGGCTATCATGACGAGGATCATCCCCATTAGTCGTTCCATCGCAATAAGACCACGTTCGCCTAATAGCTTATGAAACACATTTGAAAACATCAAAATTACTGCACTTATCAACCAAGAGGCGCCAAGCGCGAGTGCCCAGTCAGACATACGTTCTGGGTTTTGGTTTGCCAGAAGAATGAGAGCCGCTAATGTTGAGGGCCCTGCAATCATTGGAATAGCAAGCGGCACCAAGAACGGCTCTTCACCTACGGCAAGCCCGCTAGGGTTGCCTGCTGACGGAAAAATCATTTTAAGTGCAATCAAAAATAGGATGATACCACCAGCAATGCTAACCGTTTCTTGTTCAACATTGAGAAAATTTAACACCGACTGACCACTAAATAGGAATAAAAACAAAATTCCTAATGCAAACAGTAATTCTCTAATAAGAATCATTTGCCGTCTTCGGGGTTCTATTGACTTCAAAACCGACATGAACACAGGCAAATTGCCAAGAGGATCCATGATCAAGAATAACATGACGGCTGCTGACCAAGTATCCATTTTTTCTTATTCTCCAATAGCTTGCTGGGTATCATTGGCAGCAAGAATATTTTTTATAAAACAATTTTCAGCATTGTACAAAAAAGCATTCGTAATTTGTCAATTTTAGGCTTAAATATTAAATATAACGCGTTGAAATCGTGGCGGGCCAAAATACATCTAGTGCAAAGCTGCACAATTGAGCTATTCTCGTATTTCTGTATTGAGTCATTTTATTAATAATATGTACCTCAATAATTGAGCGCACCGAGGTATTGCAGCGGTAGCTGCGCTTACAACGAGAATGAATTTAAAAACAAAATAACGTTGGGAACCAGCAGAATGAGTTTGATGACTGTAAAAGAAGTAGCGGCCTATTTAGGTGTTCAAGAAGTGAGAGTTGAACGCTTAGAAAGAGAAAGCTTATTAGTAGCAAAAGAAAAAGACACAGACGGCAATGCCCTGTTTGATAGCGCGGATGTAGAGCGTTACAAAGTGCTTGCTGAGCGCTTAGGCGGTATTTAACTGCCCGCAAACATTTATCTGTACAGATAAACTGAATTAAGTGATGTCGCCACCTTAGGGTGGCGACATCCGTTTATGACTTATTTAAAGTCTTGAAGCATTCTTGCAATGCTTCGAATTCCTTTGGCCGTTGCACCTACTGGCATTTCTGCCGTTGCTCCACCATGATAAGCTGCCGCTAAATCTAAGTGCACCCAACCTTTCCCTTCAGGGTTTACAAACCGTGATAAAAAGCCTGCCGCATTAGAAGCACCGCCACCGCCACCGCCTTTCATAGGTCGGCTGTTTGCTGTATCTGCAAAGGCAGATGGGCATCGCTCTGCATGAAATGATTCAATCGGTAATGGCCAAAAACGTTCGTTTTCAGCGCTTGCCGCCGCAAGCATTTGTGAACGCGCGCTATCATCCATTGAAAATACTGCGTGATAATCAGCGCCTAGCGCCACCACTGCTGCCCCCGTTAAGGTAGCCGCATCAATAATGAGTGGCGCGCCCGTTTCCGTTGCTGCCATTAACCCATCAGCTAATACCAAACGCCCTTCTGCATCGGTATTAACGACTTCAACGGTCACGCCATTTTTGTAGGTAAGTACATCACCTAATTTATAAGCATGACCGCTAATTAAGTTTTCCGCACAGCATAAAATGAGTTTTAAACGCTTACTAATACCTTGGCTAATGGCAAGGCCTAGTGCGCCGGTTACGGTAGCTGCGCCGCCCATATCACATTTCATATCAAGCATACCTTCACTTGATTTAATGCTGTAACCACCACTGTCGAAAGTAATCCCTTTCCCTACCAGAACCGCTTCAACAGGCGCATCAGGATCACCGGTTGGGTTGTAATCAAGCTCTAACATCACAGGCGGGCGTTCACTGCCTCTACCCACGTTATAAATGCCTGTCCAACCCGCATCTCTTAATTCTTCACCCACTGTCATGGTATAAGACACATGTTCTTTACCTAATTCAGATAGCCAAACTGCAGCACGCTGCGCTAGGGTTTCAGGACTTAAATCTTCTGGTGTGTCGTTCACCAACTGCCGGGTAAATAGCAACGCTGCGTAGTTCTGTTCTAGCCACTGCTTATCGTCGTTGTCGGCCCACTTGATAGTTGAAGGGTTGCGGGCTCGGGTAAAACTTAACGCGAAAGCCCATTGTTGTTCTTTGGTCCACTTGCCCATTAAGGCCACTTCAGGAATGTTTAATCCATCAAGCTTACGCGCCACTTGTTGAATTGTGCGCTCAAGCGCGTCACTGTTGCTGTTGTCGAAGTTTGGCAAGTGGATTACTGCGCCGTTTTCACTAAAAGAGAGCTTAGTATTTTCTCCCCACGCACTATTGGCTTTATCTGAGGATAAGCTTACGGTAAATTCTGCCATTACGTTTTAATCCTTATATATTTTTGCGTTTCATTGCTGGGGTAGATATTTAGTTCTAGCAATGCATGTAAATGTATGTCGTTACAGGTCTATTATTATGCTTTTTTCGCCATCACTACTACGTGGCACTTTAATTAAACGCTATAAACGGTTTCTTGCCGACGTAGAACTTGAGGACGGCTCAATAGTGACTGCACATTGCCCTAATACAGGGGCAATGACAGGGTGTGCCGAACCTGGCTACACCGTTTATTTGAGCGAGTCTGACAATCCTAAGCGAAAATTAAAATATACCTGGGAGCTTGCCCAAACCTTCGAAGGCGACTTCATTGGCATTAATACTCACAATGCTAATAAATTGGTGGCAGAGGCACTAAATAACAAGGTCTTGTCCGCATTTTCTAACATTAGTCATTGGAAAGCTGAAGTAACACCGCCTGGTGGTAATAGTCGTTTTGACTTTGCCTGTGGTCAAGGTGACACCCGTGAGTATGTTGAAGTGAAATCTGTCACACTGGCGCGAGGCAACCAAGGATATTTTCCTGATGCGGTAACCGCTAGAGGTGCAAAACACTGTTTAGAACTTGCAGAACTTTCTCAACAAGGTATAAGTACCTGCTTATTATTTTGTGTTCAGCATACGGCCGTGCATTCTGTACAAGTAGCGCGAGATATTGATCCTGTTTACGCCGACGCCGTAAACACCGCGGTTGCATCCGGAGTGAAGATCCTCGCTGCCAGCTGTTCAATTGATGAACAAAAAATAGTTATAAATCAAACACTACCAGTAAACGTGTGAAAAAGAGGTTGATTTTTTTCATTTCGCCTTCATATTTGCGCCTTGTTTTACTGGAAGTACGTGAAACACGTAGACTAGTAACAGTGCTGACTTATAATCAATATCATCAGCATAATAATTACATAGACACGAGCAATTGCTTGTAATGAACGGCTTTGATTTAGTTAATCGATTCATTCAGGACAAGATGGATGTCGTAGTGTAGGAGATGTGGCAGATGCCAACAGGAAAAGAAACAAAATCCCTAGGGCTATTAGCACTAGCAGGATTGCAGCCGTACCAGGCTACCGCTGACGAAGAGTACATGGGCGAGCCGCAAATGGAGCACTTCCGTTTACTGCTTAAAGCATGGCGCAATCAACTTCGTGAAGAAGTTGACCGTACCGTTACGCACATGAAAGACGAAGCAGCAAACTTTCCAGACCCGGTAGACCGCGCTGCGCAAGAAGAAGAGTTCAGCCTTGAATTACGTACTCGTGACCGCGAACGTAAATTAATCAAGAAGATTGAGAAGACCCTTAAGCGTATTGAAGAAGATGACTTTGGTTTTTGTGACCAATGTGGCATTGAAATCGGTATTCGTCGCTTAGAGGCTCGTCCTACCGCCGATCTATGTATCGACTGTAAGACCATGGCAGAAATCAAAGAAAAGCAACTACAGGGTTAATAAACCTTCGTAGTAAGTTACACGCCTCATAGTATTTACTATAGAGGTGTGTAACAGTATTTCTATTAATGCCAACTAAAATCGACTCCTCGCCTCTATATGTCGGCCGCTTCGCGCCTTCGCCGTCAGGTCAACTTCATTTCGGCTCTTTAGTTACCGCGCTCGCTAGCTACCTAGATGCACGTCATCACAATGGGCAATGGTTAGTTCGAATGGAAGACATTGACGCAACTCGATGTTTACCTGGTGTCGATAGCGATATTTTGCATACCCTTGAATGCCACGACCTTCACTGGGATGGTACCGTTTTATATCAACAACAACAGCATGCAAGGTATCAGGCAAAACTTGATAATTTATTAGCAGAAAAGTCAGCCTATTTTTGTGCCTGTACTCGCAAGCAAATAAAAGCAAATGGCGGGCACGACAATCACTATTGTCGAGAACTAGGCCTAACCGCTCAGGCAGTGTCCGAATCAGCGCCAAATACCCGTGGCTTAGCAATACGATTAAAACTTGATTGCCACTTAAGTGCCTTTGATGACGGTATTATGGGCAGGGTTGATAAAACAGGGGCAATATCTGCAGCCCATTCAATCTCGCCTGATTTAACTTCTTCTAGCTTTGCCGAAGCGGGACAACACAGAGTCAAAAGCAATAGCAATAGCAATAGCAATAGCAATAGCGACGATGGCTCAATAAGCGCTAGCGAAGCAACACCATTAAGTACAGTACCAGAAGATGTTGTAATTAAGCGCAGTGATGGTCTTTTCGCTTATAACTTTGTAGTAGCATTAGACGATGAATATCAGGGTGTAACGGACATTATTCGGGGCAGTGACCTTTTAGATGTCACCCCGCTTCAATACGCTATTTATCGTTCGTTAGGCTGCAGTGTGCCACGATATGGGCATATTCCGGTTGCAGCTGTGTCCCAAGGGCGAAAACTGAGCAAACAAAACCATGCTGCACCCATTAACAACAAAAATGCGTTGGAAAATATCGTTCACGGCCTGTCTTTTTTAGGCCAAGGTAACTATCACGCGAACGAATTTGAAAATGTCACACAACTGCTTACTATGGCAATATCACGCTGGGATAGGAAATTAGTACCTAAAATAGCCGAAATTATTGTGGGCGAGCACGAATCCACTTATTATAGCCATCCTTTATAACCTTCGGAGACTTCACCATCATTCATCGTGTTTTCAATTCTGTTAAGCGAGCCTTTACTAAGGAACATACCGCTGACAATGTACTAGAGCCTCGTGTTATGACTCGTGGGGAGCACGGCATCTCTCGCGAAGACGTGAGCCCTAATGCGTTGAAAGTCATGTATCGCCTTAACGGAGCAGGCTTCGAGTCCTATTTGGTCGGAGGTTGTGTTCGCGATATTTTGATGGGGCATGAGCCAAAGGATTTTGATGTGGCCACCAATGCCACACCGGAACAAATTAAGGGGCTGTTTAGAAATTGCCGTTTAATTGGCCGTCGTTTCAGACTCGCTCACATTGTATTTGGCCGTGAAGTAATAGAAGTAGCAACTTTTCGTGGCCATCACAACGAAGAGCCTGAGGCTAAAGAAGTACCGAAGAACAAAGCAGTGTCGAAACGAGATGCCCATGGGCAGCTGGTTAGAGATAATGTTTTTGGCAGTATTGAAGAAGATGCCGAACGCCGAGACTTTACGTTTAATGCCATGTACTACAGTGTGGCTGATTTCACGGTAAAAGACTTTGCGAATGGCCTAGAAGCCATTGAGAAGCGTGAAGTACGTTTAATTGGCGACCCTGAAGTTCGCTACCGTGAAGATCCGGTTCGAATGCTTCGCGCCGTGCGTTTCGCGACTAAGCTTTCAATGCGTATAAGCGACGACACTGCTACACCAATCAAAAAGCTGGCTGGGTTATTAAATAATATTCCTGCCGCCCGTTTGTTCGAAGAAACGTTAAAACTATTCTTATCTGGAAAAGGTGAAAAAACCTTTATGATGCTGCGTGAGTACGGCTTAATTGCACCGTTATTCCCGCAACTTGCGCCACTTATCGAAGACGAAAACAGTCGTGAAATGCAGTTTGTTTTGAAAGTACTGCAAAACACCGATGAAAGAATTAATAACGATCAACGGGTAACACCTGCATTTTTGTATGCTGCACTGCTTTGGTACCCATTAGAGGAGCGCGCGCAAATCTTGCAAGCGGAGTCTGGCTTAAACGCACACGATGCTTTTAATCTCGCATCAACAGAAGTGATTGCGAAGCAAACACAACGCATTATGATCCCTAAGCGTTTTTCCACGGTTATTCGAGACATTTGGATTTTGCAGCAACGCCTTCCTAAGCGTTTCGGCCGTCGTGCCTTTCAGCTGTTAACCCACCCTAAATTTCGTGCTGGCTACGATTTTCTACTCGTTCGCGGGCAAGTTGAAGGCGGAGCCCTATTGGAGCTAGCTCAGTGGTGGACGCATTTTCAACACGGCGAACCCGGTAAGCAAAAGAAAATGTTAAACGACTTACGACGCCAAGAAGGTGATGGCCCAAAACCAAGAAAGCGTAAACGCCGCCCAGCATCGAGAAATACTGATGCATAAAGAGCACGTTTATATTGCTATAGGCAGTAACCTAGGTGACCCAGTTCAACACGTTGAAGATGCCTTTATTGCGCTGGGTTTACTTGAAGGTACTCGGGTGCTGACATGCTCGTCGCTGTATGCAAGTAAACCTATGGGCCCGCAAGACCAACCGGATTACATTAACGCGGTATGCCTAATTGAAACAACGCTAGCACCGGATAAGTTGTTAAGTGCACTCCAGCGTACCGAACACGATTTTGGCCGTGAACGTAAGGGCCAACGCTGGGGCGCAAGAACCCTAGATTTGGACATATTACTTTACGGTAGCCAAACTATTTCTACGCCTGATCTTACTGTGCCACATATTGGCATGTCTGAGCGGGAATTTGTGTTAGTTCCTCTCTTTGAAATAGCCCAATCTATGGTCATGCCCGACGGAAAACCTATTTCTCACTGGGTTGCTAAGTGCTCACTTGATGGCCTTAAACGCCTGCGCCCTTCCATTTAGCTTCAAAATCCGTATAGTTCGCCACATTACTCTTTCCCTGGAAGGTTGCTATGAAGAAAATTACTGTTTCTGGCTTGCTCAAAAAGAAGCAAGCCGGCGAAAAAATTACCTCACTAACAGCTTACGATGCCAGCTTTGCTAAAATGTTTGATGAGCAAGGTATTGATGCCTTACTAATTGGCGATTCGCTGGGTATGGTGCTTCAGGGAGAAAGCGACACCTTACCGGTGACCATTGAAGATATTGAATACCATACGCGCAGCGTAAGGAAAGGCACCGAACGTGCCTTCGTATTAGCTGACATGCCGTTTATGTCCTACGCGACGCCAGAACAAACTTATGCGAATGCAGCCAAGCTTATGGCAGCGGGTGCAAGCATGATTAAAATGGAAGGCGGGAGCTGGTTATGTGAAACCATTCAGGGTTTGAATTTGCGTGGCGTGCCTGTATGTGGTCATTTAGGGCTCACGCCGCAGTCGGTTCACGTTTTTGGTGGATTTAAAATACAGGGCCGTGAAGCCGACAAAGCAGAAAAACTGCTAGCTGAAGCGAAAGCGCTTGAAGCGGCAGGCATTCAGCTACTAGTGCTTGAGTGCGTACCGTCTTCGTTAGGCAAAGCCGTAAGCGAAGCGTTGAGCGTACCCGTTATCGGTATTGGTGCCGGAAATGATACTGATGGCCAGATTCTGGTGATGCATGACATGTTTGGTATAAGCGCCAATTACATGCCGAAGTTTTCAAAAAACTACCTTGCCGAGACGGGCGATATGCGCAAGGCCGTTCAGCAGTATATCGCAGAAGTACAAAGTGGTGCCTTCCCGTCCCCTGAGCACAGCTTTGAGTAACGAGGTTTAAATATGAAGGTTGTTGACGACATTGCGTCATTACGAAAACTTACTGGCGAATGGAAACGCAGTGGCAACACCGTAGGATTCGTCCCTACCATGGGGAATCTCCACAATGGGCACTTAAAACTGGTTAAGCGCGCCAAGGCACATAATGCCCGGGTGGTGGTGAGCATTTTTGTTAACCCTATGCAATTTGGTGCTAATGAAGATTTAGATGCATACCCACGTACCATTGAAGAAGACAAAGCCAAGCTTATTGAAGCCGGTGTTGATGCCGTCTTCTTACCGAGCGTGTCTGATATGTATCCCGGCGGCGTTGAACATCAAACCGTCGTAGAAGTACCTGACATTTCAGATATCTTGTGCGGAGCAAGTCGCCCAGGGCATTTTCGTGGCGTAGCCACCGTGGTGAGCAAATTATTTAATATGGTTCACCCTGATGATGCCTTTTTCGGCGAGAAAGACTTTCAGCAGTTGCAGGTTATTCGCACCATGGTGCGCGACCTTTCTATGGGTGTGACCATTCATGGTATTCCCACACAGCGAGACGTTTCTGGCTTAGCCTTAAGCTCACGCAACGGTTATTTGACCGACGAGCAACGCCATACTGCCGCCACTATTTACAGTGAAATGACGGCATTGAAAGCGCGTATAGAAGCGGGCGAAAGAAATTATGTCGCCTTGGCAGCCGACCTTGCAGATAGCCTCACCGATTCAGGCTTCAACAATGACTATGTGCATATTGTTAATGCTCAAAGTTTAAAGCCTGCCAAACAAACCGATACACACTTGGTTATTTTGGTGGCGGCGTTTCTGGGTAACACCCGTCTTATCGACAACCTCCAAATCCAAGTTTAGGTACAAACCCACGTATAGGCTCCGGTATTAATACCGCGCTTTAAAGCTTACGTTGTTAATGACGCATTAAAAAAAAGCCCCCGTACGAATGCGGGGGCTTTTTTGTATCTGCTTTCATTTGCTAGTAATGAGTCATCCTAATAACCCGAATAGTCAGCGCGATTTATCAGACAACAGGTATTGTCTCTATCATCTTCACTAACTCTTTATAAAGTTTAGTACCGGTAGCAATAACGTGCTGCTCGTTAAGTATATTGCGTAAGTCCTGAGTACTGGTAAGCGGGTTCGCTAACACCACCCTGAATACAGTAATACAGTTAGTGGGGTATTCTGGCGCTTCTAAGCGTGTACGAGAGACAAAAGACTTCCCTGCCTCACGTTGCTGCTTCTGTACAATTACAGTCAGCCTATCAAGCTTCTCGTTAATCTTATGCTTAGTGGCCTCACCCACATGTTTAACCTTTTCTTGAAGGCCAGCAGGACAGACTCGATAAGTCAGCAATGACAGTGTAGGTGACGTGGTCAACTCAAAGTCAGGGTGCTTGGCAATCATATCGGCAAAGGTGACCGCTTTTTCGATGCTTCTGTCGATTAACAACTCATAGCCCCTACGACCAAAAATATGCATGGCAGAGTACACCATCATGGCCATACCGTTACGCGAACCTTCAAGGGTAGTCGCGCCTAAATCTTTAGATCCTGCACGCAGTATGTATTGGGCATGGTGGCGCACTGCATTGGCATCTTCAGGGTTTTTGAACAACGCCATACCTGCCCCCATGGGCACATACATTTGTTTATGGGCATCAATAGTAACTGAGTCGGCACGCTCAATGCCTTTTAAGCGGTGTTTATATTGCGATGAGAACAAGGTTGCCCCACCCCATGCGGCATCAACATGGAACCAACATCCTAATTCTTTAGCTACATCAGCCAATTCGTTAAGCGGATCGACATGCCCTGTTTCAGTAGTACCACCAACGCCAACAATGGCCAGCAACTTGTTGCCTTCTTCCTGATAACGTTTACCTGCGGCGAGTGCTTTTTCAGGGTCGAGGGTTTGATTCGGGGCAGGTAGGGATAGTAATTGCTCACGACCTAACCCCAATGCATCGACTGCTTTTGATAGGGAGTAGTGCCCACGCTTACTGCACATGACACCAAGATGATTAATATCGTGGAAGCGATAAGCCGCAGCAAGCCCTGCTTTTGCTACACCAGCAAACCCCTCTTGCGGGCCCAAAATTTTATTTCTAGCTACCCACAAGGCGGTAATATTGGCAATGGTACCACCGGAACAAAAAGCGCCTAAAGAACGCTTAGCACTGTGTAAGTGACTATCGTAGAAGTTTTTTGATTCGTCATAAACGAGGTTATGCATCATACCTAGCACTTGACGCTCAAGGGGCGTGAAGGCTTTCGAGGTTTCTATTTTTACCAAGTTCTGATTAAGTCCCACCATCAACTTAGACAGGGGCAAATGAAAATACGGTAATGCAGAGGTCATATGACCGATAAACGTGGGTGAATAAGTATTTACCGAATGGGCAACCAGTTTATCTAGTAAGCTTTCAGCGTGGGTTGAAACAAACTCTGGCGATTCAGGTACTTTTGAGTCCGAGAAGTCTTTCTCAATCTCTTCCAGTGAGGTTTTTTTGGTAACAACGTGCTGCGACAAAAAATCTAAGATATTGTCAGATAAATGCTGTTCAATTTGAGCCATCTTTGAGTCTTTGTGTTCAGGCTTGGTAAAGACCCTAAACAGGTGCTCTAGACTAACTTGCGCTTCACCCACTCAACCAACCTCACTTTGAAATGACTCTTTATCAAGAAAACACAACCCAACTTCGTTGCCTACGCTGAAAGCGATCATAATACTTTCAGGGTCACGAACTTTACCTCAGATTGCCCACTACGCCAAGCGTATCCCGATGATTTGACCGTGTATCAGCGCAAGATATTCTGTGGTGATAATTCGCTATCATTACTGTGAAGTAACCTAAACTTCTCAAATGATGACGGGTAATGCTATATTTTGGCTATACATACGAATAAAAATAAAGGCTGCAGTGTGCCAATAAGAGCCGTAAGTGAAACCGTTTCTATCAATAATATCGTGCCCTACTTCCAACCTATCATAGATTTAAGGTCGAAGCGTGTGTGGCGTTACGAGTGCTTAGCTCGTTTAATTACCGCCGAAGACAAAACCTTTTTACCTAGCGAATTTCTCTACCTGATTGAACGTGAGCAACACGTTAAAGCCCTTACTGAAGCCATGTTTTGCCAAAGTGCCCGTTATTTTCGCCATGTACAAGTGCCTTGGAGCATTAATATTAGTGCGCGAGATTTACTAAACGAAAGCCTGACCAATACGCTTCTATCCCATTTAATAGACTACCCCAACCCGGAAAGAGTCAGTGTTGAGATAAGCGCCGCCAGTGCATTAACCCACCCAGAGTTAATGCAAGCGTTTGTTGAGAGAAGCACTGAGGCAGGACTCGGGGTTTTCTTAGATAACGTGGGTGAAAACCCCGGCAATATTAATGCAATACTGAATATGCCGATTAACGGCATTAAATTAGCCGGAGGTTTGATTAGCCACTATGAAAAAGATGACGCCGTACAAGATTACGTCGACAATTTGCTCGCTCTCTGCCAAGCGCGTGCTATTAGCGTGGTAGCAGAACATATTGAAACAGATTTACTGCTGGAAAGCGTGAACAAACTGCCCATTCAGTATGCCCAAGGCTATGTCTTTAGCCCTCCACAACCAAATACACCCCATCACTAGGCGCCGGTAGCTGTTCTCGCCTTTATTCTACGCGCCGCCATCGGCCTCTTCTGAATAGCAATTAAGTGACCAGCAGTGTTGGCCGCTAGCGCGATATTTTCGTTCAAAAGGGGTCATGGCGTTAGCAGATGTAATTTCAGCTACATTCGATACCAAGCCGTAATGCGTAGCAGCTTGAGCAAATTCCATTAAATAAACCAACCAATTACTACGCACTTCAATATTCGGGGTGATGGCCATCAAGTCTGCCATGGCAGCACTACCGTGCCAGCGTTTTTGCACCTGGGTTTTCTTCGGGTACGGATTTGGATAATACAAGCAATGCTGGCTCACCTTCCAATTTGCCCGGTGAACCAATCGCCAAAAATCATTCACATCGGCGCGAATAACCCGATAATTATCTTGCCCAGCTGAATAATGCTGATGCTTGTCCACCCGCAGCGCCGATTTATCTAAGCCAATAACGCGGCAATCAGGGTTCGCTTTAGCAATATTTGCTGTGCTTTCACCCACGCCACAGCAAGAGTCTAAAATAATATAGCCGGTAAACCCGTCAAGCCATTCGGTTGCTTCATTGAAGGCGAGCTGCGTATGCTCGCCAATGGGGCGCTGGTTTTCAGATGACTTGTAACGCTTTACTAGTTCATCGAGCTTTTCGTGCACACCTTCTTGATTTGTTGTAATCCCTCTGGAGTTCCCGCTAGCCATTAGCTACGTATTCCTTTACCTGTTTTAAGCAGGTAATAAGCAACAGCGAACAGCACAATATTAAAGCCCACTAATAATGCTAACGATAAGGTAACGTCAACATCTGAAACCCCTAAGAACCCGTAGCGGAACCCATTCACCATATACACAACAGGGTTGGCTTTACTTACCCACTGCCAAAACTCAGGCAAAAGAGTAAGGGAATAAAATACGCCGCCAAGGTAGGTTAACGGGGTTAATACGAAGGTAGGTACAACACTAATATCATCGAAAGTTTTTGCAAAAATGGCGTTAATTAGCCCTGCCGTTGAAAACAATGATGAGGTCAGTAGTACGGTAAGAATAATGATACCGATATGGTGTATCTGCACATCAACAAAGAACAGCGATACCAAAGTAACAATAATGCCAATTAGCACTGCCCTTGCTACACCGCCCCCTACAAAGCCTAGAATGATCACCGAAGTGGGCACCGGAGAAACCAATAACTCTTCAATATTTCGCTGAAATTTCGCACTGAAAAAAGACGACGATACATTTGCGTATGAGTTGGTGATAACCGACATCATGATCAAGCCTGGAACAATAAACTCCATGTAAGAAAAGCCGCCCATTTCGCCTATTCGGTTACCGATAAGGCTACCGAAAATCACGAAATACAAACTCATGGTAATAGCGGGTGGAACTAAGGTTTGGATCCAAATGCGTAAAAAGCGAGTGCACTCTTTTATCCAAATAGTGGTTAGCGCCACGTAGTTTTGCTTGAACCAGCCAATCTTTTCTTCAGACTGTGTGTTTGCCTGTGAATTCATGTTTAACCCTCTGCCTTTGCCGTTTCAACCAAACGCACAAACAGCTCTTCTAATCGGTTTGATTTATTACGCATACTCAATACTTGAATGCCTTGTTCGGTCAATTGAGCAAAAACAGGGTTTAACCCTTCTGCCTTTTCCACATCGACTTCCAAAGTATGGTCGTCAAGTAAACGACTTTCGTAACCCATCAGGGACGGCTTTTGTTGACCAAGGTTAATGTCCAGCACGAACGTTTCTGTGTTCAACTTCGACAATAAGGCCTTCATGCTGGTGTTTTCCACAATGGCGCCTTTGTTAATAATGGCAATGTTGCGGCACAGCATTTCTGCTTCTTCAAGGTAATGCGTCGTTAAGATAATGGTAATACCTTGGCGGTTAATCTCCTCTAAGAAGCCCCACATTGAACGGCGAATTTCTATATCTACACCGGCGGTAGGCTCATCAAGTATTAATAAACGAGGCTCATGCATAAGCGCGCGGGCAATCATTAGCCTGCGTTTCATGCCGCCTGATAGTTCGCGGGCTCTGGCATCGCGTTTTTCCCATAAATCGAGCTGAGCTAAATACTTCTGAGCCCGTTCTTTCGCTATGCTTCGGGGCACGCCGTAATAACCCGCTTGATTGAGCACAATTTGCATCACGGTTTCGAACTGATTGAAGTTGAATTCCTGTGGCACTAAACCAATACATGCTTTGGCTTGCTCTTTTTGGGTATGAAGGTCGTAGCCAAAAATCGATACCTTGCCATCGGTTTGATTAACCAAAGAACTGATAATCCCGATAGTGGTAGATTTACCCGCGCCATTAGGCCCAAGTAAAGCGAAAAAGTCACCTTTATCGACAGTGAGATCTACGCCTTTAAGTGCCTGTACGCCACCTTTATACGTTTTGGTTAAGCCTGATATATCCAACGCTTTCATGTGCTGCCCGTAAGTTGCTCGTAAGTTGCTCGTAATTTGAGGCCTCCAGAAATGGAGTGCTCTGTAAATCGAGAGCCCTGTAAATCAAATGCTCTATAAATTCAGTTTGACGCAAGTTGAAGTGATTACCAATCTGCCATAATACACCGACAACAGTGATAATATGACGGTATACCTACCGTAAGCGTGTTTTAAGCATAGTGCTGGCAAATGTTAGTAATTCAACCCTTGCCGTAATAGGGATATTCAATACCCATTCCACTCATGCTATCACTAATTCAAAGACGAAATAAAAAAGGGGGTAATTATGTCACACTTATTATCCCATCTGTCTGCAACTCCCCTGAGCTTGCCGATTATTTTGCTATTTTTATCGATTTTTTATCGAAGCCTCAATGTATTCCTTTATCGATATTGAGCATTTTTGCCCTGTCGTTTACTGACTGGGTTACAGACTATTCAGGGTGATTAACGATTATCGCAAGCAAACAAAAATAGGAAGAGAGCGAGATAAAGGAGGCTTAACCAACGGTGGCAGGTATAAAAAAGCACTGCACCTAGTTGGGGGTTAGGCACAGTGCAAGGGGTTGGCGTACCAAAGTGAGTCATACTTGAGTCAATCTGTCTTCCCAAGCACAGATATAGTTAACCAAGCAGACAAGGCAATATCAGGGCACAATAATGGAAAAGCTATTTTGTTTAATGGCAAATATGGCCAAAAGCGGGCGACTTTATGGAATTTGCGCCGAACTCAGGCACGCGCGCTTTTGCCAAGGTATAGTAGTGCCAATAATGATTGAGAGTAGATCCCATGCCTAAAACAATTGCGCTAGTAGAAGATGATGCTGCTATCAGAGAAAACTACCTTGTTGCCCTAAGAGCACAAGGCTACAAGGTGAATGCGTTTGAAGATCGCCCCTCGGCAACTCAGGCGTTTAACGAAGCATTGCCAGATTTAGCCATCATTGATATTGGTTTAAAAGAAGAAATGGAAGGCGGTTTTTTGCTATGTCAGCAGTTGCGAGGTTTGTCGCCCACTTTGCCTATTATCTTTTTTACCGCTAGAGACAACGACGTAGACACCATCAGCGGGCTTCGCATGGGTGCCGACGACTACTTAACTAAAGATATCAGCATGGCTCACCTACTTGCCCGTATCGCCGCGCTTTTCAGACGAAGCGATTTAATGTCAGCCCCTGTCGAGCAAAAGGACGAGCTTCGTATAGGCGAATTAAAAGTGGATGCCTCTCGTATGACAGTAAGTTGGAGCGGCGAGCCTGTCGCCCTGACAGTGACAGAATTTTGGATGTTACACGCGCTGATTAAACACCCAGGCCATGTTAAAAGTAGGCAACAATTAATGGATGAGTCGCGCATGGTAGTAGATGACACCACCATTACTTCTCATATAAAACGTATGCGCAAAAAATTCATTCAATTAGACCCGCAGTTCGACCACATAGATACCGTTTACGGTATGGGGTACAGATGGCAGTTGTAAGGTATTGCTAATATGCGGTTAAGGTTCTCCATACGCTTACAGTTGCTTGTGTTGTCGCTGTTCTTTTTTGCCATTCCCTACCTTGGGTATAATTACGTATGGGAGCTAGAGCAATACCTTCGCACAGGCCAAGAACAAACCATGATAGGTACGGCGCGGGCGGTAGCAACCGCCCTACATGAGCGCCCTGCGTTATTCGACAGCGAATCGGCCTATTTAAAAGACGTACGCCCTGGCACTGACTTATACGCCCCGCCCATTCCTTATCCTATTCAGCTTGACGGTGAACTAAACGATTGGCAACAAGTTGACGACTTGCTTACCCACTATGGCGCAAGTGAAATTGTTGAGCGCTTTACTAACCTTCACACTAACGACGAAAACAAGGGCGCCGCTAGCGAGAATAGAGGCACCGCTAGTGTAGATAAAGCGATTAGCCTCTCATTCGAGCATATGGTAGGCCGATATGATCAGTTTCTGTATGCCATGTTCAACGTTACCGACGATGCCTTGTTGTGGCGACAGGCAAATAGTTTAAGTGTGGAGCGGGGTGACCATTTACTTATTGGTATGCAAACCCCAGCAGGTAATTTAGCACGATACGTAGTAGCCCCCTATGAAAGTGGCTGGGTAAATGCGTTTAAACTAGCAGAATCTGGCTCAGCATATCGCGCTGTAGAAAATGCGCTTAGCATTCAAGGTCGCTGGCAAGAAACCGCTACTGGCTATAATATTGAACTTCGCTTTCCCCTTTCAATGACATCAGGTGCACTCGCCTTTGCCATTGTTGATGTTGACGACCCAGTAACAAGGCAGAAACGCTATGCCATAGGCACCGCCAACACCAATAATATTGATGAGCTAGGGACTGTGGTAACACCGTCACCAGAAATTGAGCGCATATTGGCAGGGCTAAAATATGCTGATTCCAGAGTGTGGGTGATAGACAACCATAAGCGGGTATTGGCGCGAGCAGGCGATATACAAACGGCTTCAGGGCTAAATACTGCCAAGCGAGAGGCAAGCGAAAACCCGGTATGGCAATGGGTGGAAACCCATTGGCTACTGCCCTTGTATTACCATATTCTCACAAAGCCACCCGCCGACTTTGTGGATGAACTGGAAGATGCGTACGCGTTGGCTGGCCGAGATATAGGCTTAGCCCTTAACGGTCAACCGGATTCATTATGGCGGTTAACACCCGATAACAAAGCCGTGGTGGTGTCTGCCGCTTACCCTATTTTTATTGAGGGCGCAGTAATGGGTGCTGTGGTGGTAGAGCAAACCACGAACGGTATCCGCACATTGAGAAACCGCGCTTTAGAGCAATTATTTCACGTGATTTTGGCAGTCATGTTACTGGGTACTTTAGGTTTATTACTTTTTGCCAGCAGAATATCCAATCGTATTAGGCGGCTTCGAGATAACACCGAGGCAATCATTGATGCCAACGGTAAGATTGTCGGTAAATTACCGGTTGCCAAAGAGGGTGATGAAATTGGCGATCTGTCGCGAGCGTTTTCCGATGTTTTAACGCGATTACAGCAATATAACTCCTATTTAGAGAACATGGCTTCTCGGCTTTCCCATGAACTTAGAACCCCAATAGCCGTGGTGAAGTCGTCTCTTGACGCGTTGTCTCAAGTGAGTGCCCAAGACAGTACTCAAGCCAAAACTCAGCAGCCTAATACTTCTCAAGAAGACCAAGCAAACGCGGTCGTGCAAAGCAGTACACAACAAGATGTATTCGTTCAACGTGCCCAGTCCGGTATAAGTCGGTTAAGTTCTATTTTAAATGCCATGAGTGAAGCCACCCGACTAGAGCAAGCCATTGCGCAGGAAGATGTGACTACATTCAACCTGATTGACGTAATTAAAGGCTGCGTGGGTGGGTATCAACATGCTTACACCGATAGGCAATTTGCACTGTCTTGTGCATCAGACGCTGCCGTTCTCGAGGGCGCCCCCGACCTTATCGCGCAAATGTTTGATAAAATTATTTCTAACGCGGTCGATTTTAGTCAACCCGACGACATCATAGATGTGGCAGTTTATACCAAAGATAAAAGAATTATCCTCACTGTGAACAACCCTGGCCCCCTATTGCCCGAAGGCATGAAAAAACAACTCGTACAATCAATGGTATCGGTTCGCCCTGATTCTGAGGCGGCGCAATCAGCAGGTTCACCGCATCTAGGTTTGGGGCTCTATATCGCTGACATTATTGTCGCTTTTCATCAAGGTACGCTCGCCCTGGCCAATCGAGATGACAAACGCGGAGTGATTGTCTCCGTTAACTTCCCAAAGATATGATGCGCTACGCTATTTGAGGTGGTTTGCAAACCACCTTCCATTTTCTGTTATATCCCCTTTAAAGCAGCCCTTTAAGTTTTTCTAAAAACCCTCCAATAAATAACGCATGAGAATTATTCTCATTAGTATTTACATTCATTTACTACTTGAATACACTTCTGTGCCTCAACACACATAGGGAAAACACACACAATGATAAATAAAACGTTAACGATGGGTGCACAAACCATTGCTGCGGCCTTAGCTTTCGGACACGGCGCTGCAATTGCACAAACTCAAGAAACTGAAATCTGTAAAGATAAAACCGAAGCGGAATGTAAAGCGCAACAAGACGAAATTGAGCTAATTCGCATCCATGGTGTTCAGCAGTCTATCTATCGCTATGACAAGTCTGGCGATCCTCGTCGTTTAGCCGACCTTGTTGATACACCACAAACCATTAGTGTTCTTACACAAGACCAAATTCAAGAAAGTGGTAAAACTGACCTTAAAGATATTCTTGCTGCGCAAGCCGGTGTAACTCTTGGCACAGGTGAGAATGGTAATGCTTTTGGTGATCGCTATGTAATACGTGGCCACGAAGCACGCAGCGATGTGTTTGTTGATGGTTTGCGTGACCCAGGTATGACTACCCGTGAAAGTTTCGCCACCGAGCGTGTTGAAATTACTAAAGGCCCAAGTTCAACATTTGCTGGCCGTGGCTCTTCAGGCGGTGCGGTAAACAGCATTACGAAAAAAGCCTCTACTAGCTATAACTTTGGTCGTGTTGATGCTGCCGTTGGTACCGATGAGCACACGCGCTTAACGGTAGATTTGAACAAGACCTTAACGGAAAACAGTGCAATTCGTGTTAATGCACTCACGTCTCAAGAAGACAAGCCGGGTCGCGAAGGCATTGAACGTGGACGTGATGGTGTTCAGCTTTCTTACGTACTAAACCCTAACGACAGGTTGTCTTTCATTGGTGATGTTTATTACCTTAATGCAGAAGATAAGCCTGACTTAGGGAGTTACTACGACCGTGATGCGGGTTATCCGTTAGAAGATATTCCTGTTTATGCACAAGATGACGACTTCCAAAACTCAGAAGTCACCACTTTTACCTTCCGTACCGAATATGAAATTAGCGACAATGTTCGTTTTTATAACGCGACTCGTGCAGGTAACACTGAAAACGAATACGTAACGACCGGTATGAGCGCGACAACGCGTGATGATTCTGATGAAACCGCACCAGGTGTAGATACACTTCGACTTAGCACTCACCAAGGCTGGCAAGAAGTAGATTACTTCACGACTCAATTTAACCTTTTCTGGGACACGTCATTTGCAGGCTTAGATCACCGTTTAGTATTTGGTTTTGAGTACAGCGATGAATCGGTTGATAACGGTGTTTTTGATATTGAAAACCTAAATACTAACTGTGCAATTGGTGGTCGTCGTGGCGTATCACAAAGCTATTGTATCCTTGATGGTGATGGAAACCTTATCGATAACATCGGGTCATTAATGGACAGAACCATTGAACGTGGTGATGAAGATGCCCTTTTCGATATTGAAACCTATGCCATTTACGCCATGGATACCTTTGCGTTAACCGATAAGTTAGACGTGTTCTTTGGCCTACGTATGGATAGCTACGACTATAGCAACCAAACAAGTCGCGACCTTTATGAGTTTTCTGATGAGTTGTTTAACGGGCACTTAGGTTTAGTATATGACATTACTGAACACGGTAATGTTTACGCCTCTTACAGCACTGCAACGAACATCAATGGCGGCGAGTCTGACCTTGGCGCGAACTGTGGTTACGGTGGACTATGTGGTACGCCTGAACAAGCTGCGCAAGCTGATCCAGAGCATGTTGAAAACATCGAAATTGGCACAAAATGGATGCTATTTGATGAAAAATTGATGGCAAATGCATCAATCTTCCGCATTACGAAAAGCGATGTACATGAAAGTATCGGTGAAGTTGACTACTCAACCATTGGTACATTAAACACGGGTGAAAACCGCGTTGAAGGTGTTGAGTTTGGTGTTAGTGGTGATATTACTGAGAAGTTTAGTGTTCAAGCCTCTGCCGCCTTCATGGACTCAGAAGTACTAGACTCATTCACAGAGTCTAATATTGGTCTTGCATTAAGTAACTTCGCTGATGAAAGTTTCTACTTGCAGTTGCGTTATCAACCCAATGAGAAATTCGCGTTTGGTGGTGACTACACGTACAAGTCGGAAATGTTCGGTGGTCAGCCTGACACTGCGGCAGGTTACAGCGCAGATACTGGGGAATACTCAATTGTCGTTCCTGACTATCAAGTATTTAACTTGTTTGCAAACTACTACGCATCTGAAAAACTAACGTTCCGTGTTAACATTGGAAACTTGTTTGATGAAGAATACTGGACTGCCGCTTATCGCTCTGGTGCCTTCATGTACATTGGTGACGGCCGTAACGTAACTGGTACGGTAAACTACGAGTTCTAAGTTAGTTTAAAGAGAAACGCAAAAAGATGATCATTATTGATAACCTACTAGACGCCGACCAAGTAGCGCAATATCGGGCTGCTTTAGCCGAAGTACCATTTAACGATGGAAAAGCGACCGCAATGGGCATGGCAGCAGGGGTTAAAAATAATGGTCAAGCTGATGCGCAGCACGCTACGGTTCAAGCGCTTGCCAACAACTTGTTGGCAAGCCTAGGCAACCACCCGCAAGTAGTCTCTGCTGCGCTACCTCAGCGCATTTTTCCTCCTTGTTTCAACCGTTACAGCGAATCGCAAACTTACGGCTATCATGTAGATGCCGCTATTATGCGTATTCCTAATACCCCTGATGTTTTGCGTAGCGATATGTCGATGACGGTGTTTCTATCTAGCCCAAGCGATTACGAAGGTGGAGAGTTAGTTATTCAGACCGGATTCGGCGAGCAGAAAGTCAAAGGTAACCTAGGTAGCGCTGTACTCTACCCTTCCTCAAGTTTGCATAAGGTTACACCAGTAACTCGCGGCGAGAGAATTGCAGCGATTACATGGATGCAAAGCATGATAGCTGACCAAGACATTCGTGAAAGCTTATATGAGCTAGACCAAAGCATTCAGTCTTTGGTGCAAGGCGGTAAAGCCGATAGAGAAGAACTCGATAAACTTCATCACGTATACCACAACCTCATTAGAAAATTCTCCATCGTTTAAACTGGACAAAACCTTACCCGTCACGCAAGGTTATTCTTGTAGGTATGTTTTGACAGTCTTATTTTATTAATAATTATATCTTGCTAGGTATTTTCCTCGTTTATGTGTAAATGCACCTTAAAGATTGGCCTAACGTCATCCATAAAGTTAGGCAGCGTAAAGAAAGATTATTAATCAATGCGCTTATTTAAACACTTACATAGATGCTCATATAAACGCTTACAATACTGTGAAATAAACCAGCTTTACCTCCGGTCTCTATATGACTGAAAAAACAGCTTTTAGCAAAAGATAGGGTTACTCTTAGATGAATGAACTAATGTGTGGATCATGCTTTTTTACACCGAACATTTGCTGGTTTAACCGCGTGGCGCAAAACTTCAATAAGCGTGCTGTGCTAGCCTTTATTGTAATGCTTGCGCCATTTAATGCGCTTGCAGATAATGTAACCGCATCAATAACCCTATTAGACGCCGAACAGTCCCCCGTAAAAGACGGCGTAGTTATCTTCACCCCTTTGTTTGATTTACCCAGCACAGAAACTAAAAACTCAGAAGCAGAATCAACACCTAAAACTGCAATTATGAATCAAATCAATAAGCAGTTTGCCCCTCATGTACTTGTAGTACAGAAGAACACAGAAGTTACCTTCCCTAACGCCGATAACGTGTTCCATCATGTTTATTCTTTTTCACCCACTAAGCAGTTTGAGCTAAAGCTATACAAAGAATTTACCGCCGAACCATTGTTCTTTGAGCAAGCTGGAATTGTGGATATTGGCTGTAATATTCACGATTGGATGCTAGGTTACATCGTTATTGCCGATAGCCCTTATTTTGTAAAAACCGCAGATGACGGTAACGCCGGTATCTCACTTCCCGCTGGCAAGTACAGTGTTGAGTTTTGGCATCCTAACGCGCCAAACGAGAAGCCCTTTATTGAATCTGAAGTTGAGTTAACCAGCGATAAAAGCTTCACACTAACCTTAACAAAAGTGATAGCAAGCGATGATGATTTCGACGATGGTTTTGGTGATTATTAATGTTCAGCCGCTGTATTCTCGCTATTTTTTGCTTCATCAGTTTTCACGCTTTTTCAGATACAAGGTTGTTGCTTAGAGGTAGCATTCTTTCAGCAGATAATGCTGGTACATTTCAAAAAAATGGCGCTTCCCACCAGCGCTTTGAAAATAATGCAGTCGCGTTATCTCAAGCGGCCCTGGCGTACAATAAAGTGCTCAGCGATGATTGGCAGTTTCATGCTGTGGCCAATGGGTATAGTGATGGAGAACAAAAACTCGGGGTTAGCCAACTCTATACTCAATACCGACCACTCACTCCATCTACGATTAAACCAGAAGTTAAGCTTGGCTTTTTCTACCCTGCAATTTCTGCCGAAAACACCGACATGGGGTGGCTGTCACCACACTTTCTATCTAATTCAGCCATTAATAGCTGGTTTGGCGAAGAACTTCGTACGTTCGGTGTAGAGGCAAGCTTAAGACAAAACGGCAGGCAAGTAAGGCGTGACTGGTCATGGAAAGTGGTAGGAAGCCTATTTAAGGGTAACGACACCACAGGCACCGTGTTATCTTGGCGTGGTTTTGCGCTACACGACAGGCAGTCGCTGAACAATGATAGAGTGAAATTCACTCCCATTCCTGGCGTGGTATCTGAAGAAGGAATAGGCGCTTGGGCATGGACAGATCCCTTTCGTGAAATTGATACTAAAATAGGTTATTACGCAGGTGTGCATTTAGCCCATAAGCGCCGTTCAGAGCTACGTTACTATTATTACGATAACCGTGCCAACCCACTCATTTTCGACCCTGACAGGATATATGCTTGGCGCACGCGATTTCACGCGTTAACCCTTCGCCATATGCGTAACCGCAATGTAACCTTTTTCGGGCAAGCGCTGATAGGTGATACCTTGATGGGGGAAAATATTGTCAACAATGACTTTTACGCGGCCTACATTGCTGCAACGTATACCCATGAAGCACATCAACTTTCTACACGTTTAGATTGGTATCAAGTGATAGATAACGACAACACCATAAATGACCCCAATAACAGCCGAGGGGAAGCCATTACCGTTAATTACACTTATGCAATGAGCTCGAAAATAGCATTATCTGCCGAGTGGCAAGTGAATCGAGGCCGCCAAGAAAACTTGAGATTTTTAAACGCTGCATCGGTATCTAGCGAGGCCTTCCACGAAAATCTGCTTCAGCTTGCGGTTACCTACCGAATCGACTGAACAGAACTAATCAGCGTTACCATTGGATTTAGACTTATCGAGTGACTCATCGGGTACGTTTTTGACCATCATTCGCTCTTTGCGGCGTGTCATCATTTTCGCCAGCCTGCGCATACTTACCGTTGTGTCTTTTTCATCAATAATATCCACACCTAGCAAGCGCTCTAGCAAATCTTCAAGAGTAATCACCCCTTCCAATCCACCATACTCATCTACCACTAAAAGCATATGAACATGTTTATCGATAAAATGGTCGAAGGTTACCGACAAAGGCATAGAGCCTAATATGGTTACCATGTCTTTAGCATATTCAGATAAGGGTTTATCAGTATTCCCGCGAGCTTGCGCTACTAATAAGTCTGAACGCATGACATAACCGGTGATGTTTTCCGAGTCTTTGTCTTCATAAATGGGGATTCGTGAATACTCGATATGCGCGTGTTTGTGGAAAAACACTTCTACCGTCATCGACTCTGCCACTGAAAACAACACTGTACGGTGTGTTATGGCATCTTTTACTTTTAATTCGTGCAAGCTTAACAAGCTTTGTAAAAATACCGCCTCGTGGTTGGCCAACTGCCCTTCTTGACCCGATAGCTCGGCCATGGCGTGAAGTTCTCCGCGACTTAACCCTCGAAGTGGACTGTCATCTTTAAATCCACGGGTGAGCAGTTCAGACATCACCACAAAGGGTTTAAGAATTATAATAAGATACTTAAGGAAATAGGCTGTTACTGGCGCCAATCCACGCCAATAGGTTGCACCGACGGTTTTAGGAATAATTTCAGAAAAAACTAAGATAAGTAGTGTTAATACCGCTGAAATCACGCCTAAGTATGCTTCGCCAAATACACTAGCCGCTTGTGCACCCGCGCCAGCAGCACCCATGGTATGCGCAATAGTATTTAACGTTAAAATTGCCGATAACGGCGTATTAATATTATCGGTTTGCTTTCGTAGCAAGATACCGCTAGGACGATTCTCTTTTTCTAAAACAGAGATGTAGGCTGAGGACACACTTAAAATGACTGCTTCAGCAATTGAGCATAAAAAAGAAAAGCCCAAGGCAATCAGTACATAAACGATGAGTAAAAACATGAGTCCTTTCCGATAATCGGAGTATGAAGCAAACGACCATTATGCAAGCCTTAACGGGACTTACAAGGGCACAAGTGAATTAATTACGAATACCGAACAATTTACTTAAAATATAGGTAAATATGAGCGGAAGTTACTCAATAATCTTGAGCTTTATCTTAGCCGCAACAGTCTTGGTGGCTATCTTCACGCTGCGCTACTCTGGCGCTAACTTTTTTAACGCCTAATCGAGCCATTAGTGCAGCAAGTAGAATGGCGCACGCCGCATAGAGCGCTTGAATGTTAGCGCCATGACTATGCAGTTGGCTTTCCATGTGAATTAGGCCTTCTAACGACAATGCTGACACTCCGTAATTAAGCAAATAGCCAAACCCAATACTGGCAGAAATAACGCTAAACAAATATAAACAAAGGGTTCTAAAACCCATTTCTTGCTTAATCATGCCCATGGTAGAAACATTAGTAGCCGGCCCCGCCATGAGAAATACCAACACCGCACCGGGTGATAATCCGGCAGCTAAAAAGCCCACCGCGAGCGGCGTAGATGCCGTAGCACAAATATACATTGGAATACCAATGACGGCCATGACTAACATCGCGATAACCCCATCGCCCCATTGAGTGAGAAAATCCGTTGGCACCCAAGTTTTAATGGCCGCGGCTAAAGCTAGGCCCACAAGTAGCCATACCACAATATCTTCTAGCAACTTACCCGAGGCATAACGAAGCACCTGGGTGAGTTTATTCGCTTGTTTTACTGATTTACCCTGAATAGCTGGCGTGTCGTCGCAACAACTTGTGGTTGGCTTTTCACTGGCACAACAACTAGTTTGTACTTTATCCAGCGATGCGGCTTCTTCTTGCTCTGGAGCTATAGAGGCTTCACTTGAACAGCAAGATACACTGCCCGCGTGTTTATGAGGGTGCTGATGAGAGCTCTTAAGAGAGTGAGCATCTGAATGCTCTGCTTTCTGACGCTTAGCGTCATCAAACCATCTCACCATAAGACCGGCATAGATTGCGCTAGCAATAGCGGCTATTGGTCTAACAATGGCGAACAGGGGGCCTAGTAATGCGTAAGAAACAGAGACACTGTCTACCCCTGTTTCAGGCGTAGAAACTAAAAATGAAATTGTCGATGGTTTAGACGCGCCACTTCTACGCAGCCCTATGGCCGCAGGGATAACGCCGCAAGAACACAAAGGCAATGGAGCACCTATTACTGCGGCTTTGGTGATAGAGGCTGTAGAGCTGCTTCCCATATGACGTTCTAAAAAGCTAACCGGCACCAATTCGTGCATAATCCCCGCCACCAGCAGGCCAAGTAACAGCCACGGAGCAGACTCCATAAATAGGCTGATAAAATTTTGCACTAATAGCATTAGGTCAGTCATACCACTCCAAACGAACCGCGTTGAACATTTATATTTTTCACTTGCTGATTTGCTTTGCTGACTTGCTATCCGACTTCCGACTTCCGACTTCCAGCTTCCAGCTTCCAGCTTAATGTACCAATTTACTTGGCGGTAAATTTACCAAATCAGGCGAATGCGTATGATAGCAAATTTACGCGCCTACCGTGAATGAACGATAAGTAATCCACCTCATCGAATAACCCGATTGCCTACAAAAAAGCCGACGCAGAGAATAACGCTCTACGTCGGCTTTGTATAAAGCTAGCACTCAACAATGTTGTGATAGCCGCTAGCCACTATTTTTACCGCTGTTGCTATTCCTTCTCGCCCACTTCGTCTTGATGTCCGCTACGAAGTTTAGCCACAACAGACCATGCTTCGAGCATCACCAACACAGACACCACTAGCACCACAGCATCTAGGAAAACTAATAGGTAATTTTCAGCAAGATAATACTCTTTAAGCTTTATTAGCCCAGCAAAGAAAGCCATGACCAAAACGAATACCATGGGTATTAATGTGTAACGGGCTGGTCTTCCCATCTTAATCAGCATGACTGAAATAACCAACAAGGTAAGACTAGCCAGTATTTGGTTTGTAGAGCCAAACAGCGGCCAAATGATCATACCGCCACCGCCTGATGAACCACCTGCGCCGAACGCTAGCAGTAAGCAACAAGCAACCGCTAAGAAAGTGGCTACCACACCATTTTTAAGTGCTGACAATTTATAAATATCGCCCCACTCTTGAATAATGTAACGCTGAAGACGAACACCAGAGTCCATGGTTGTGCCCGCGAACAGCACGACCATTACCGCCAGTATGGTTGATGAAAAGGCTTCGGGCAGCCCCCATCCTTGATGGATAAGCGCCGCGCCGCCGCTAATAAACGCACCTACGCTACCTGCACCTAAGTGACTGTAGACTTCATGCCATTCTTCTGGAGAGGCCGCAAATGCCACACCACTAACCGCAACAATGGTAATCAATGCCAAAGAACCTTCGCCAATCGCCCCTAAATAACCGACAAAGCGTGCATCAGTTTCTTTATCTAACTGCTTAGAGCTGGTGCCTGAGGCCACAATACCGTGGAAACCTGAGACTGCACCGCAGGCAATCGTAACGAACAATAAGGGAATTAAGCTGGGAGAGTCCATGGCCGTCTGTGTATTAAAGGCAGGCGCGGTAATGTCTGGCATAGCAAAGAAGACCGCACCATAAAGTAGGAATAAGCCAACCAACAGCTGCATACCGTTAATAAAGTCTCGGGGTTGAAGTAACATCCACACTGGCAATAACGAAGCGATGGCAGCGTAAATAAATAAGATAATAATCCAGTTCGCTTTGTCAGCTAAACCAAACATGGTTTCTGGCAAGCTAATAGGAATGTAGCTACCGGCATAAACCGAGGCATAAAGCACCACGATACCCACAAGGCAAAGAGGCACTAACCCAAAGTTGCGTTTCAATAACTGACCAATAACAAGGGCCACGGCAATTGCCGTCCAAGCAGGGAAAACCGCATTGGGCTGAGAGACAAACGAGTTTGCTATTACCACACCAAAAACGGCGTTAACCATTAATAGTACGAGAAAGATAACAATCATAAACAATGAACGAGAACGCTTGCCTATAACACTTTCAGACAAAGCTCCCATCGATTTACCCTTGTGACGAGCACTGGCCCACAAGGCCCCCATATCATGCACACCCGCAAACAGTATGGTGCCGAAAATCACCCAAAGTACGGCAGGCACCCAGCCCCAGTACACGGCGATAGCTGGCCCTACAATTGGCGCAGCCCCAGCAACTGACGTAAAGTGATGCCCCCAGAGCACCACTTTATTGGTAGGTACAAAATCTTTACCATCCTGCAGCTCGTGAGCAGGCGTAGTGAAGTTATCGTCTAGTTTAAATATTTTCGTGGCAATAAATTTCGAATAAACGAACCACCCGAGGAGCATGCCCACGATCCCGAGTAATACTATGGCTATTGACTGCATATTATTGTCCTGTGTCGATGTTGCACCGCATTATTCAATTTCTTTTTTAAACGCATATACAACGCTTTTCTGTCGTTAAAAAACGCTTATCTAAACATTAAAACATTATTTACTTTTTGACGTCGCCATATTAGACCAAAGTCTATTGTGGTAGCAGCTTTTTTACACTGCTCGTACCATGCTAGCTTTGTGGCTTCTACCAATCATTTACAACAAAAGTAGCAGGCTTAAAGAAAATAGCTGCTAAATATAGCGTTAATCTTACCTACACCCTTCAAATACCGCTCAGTCTCGTTTATAAAGGCTCATCAATAAATAATTCTATTAATAAGCAGTTATGGCATCACCAAAATTTCATATGGCCGTCCGTAAATATCACCGATGGTTAGGCTTTTTCTTAGCAGGCATAATGGCAATTTATGCTATCAGTGGCGTGTTACTCATTTTTCGCCCCACCGATTTCCTGAAATTCGATAAAACTGAAGTCCGTCAGTTGTCTCTAGACTTGAACGGAAAACAAGTAGCATCAAAAATTAAGGTGAAAGGTTTAAAGGTGGTTGAAGAGAATGCCAGCCAAGTTGTGTTAAATATGGGAACCTATGACAAGGCAGATGGTGTCGCTACTATTACTCGTAAAGACTACCCTCTTGTGTTGGCAAAAATGGTTAAGCTTCACAAGGCGACGAATAACAGCCCATTATTTTGGTTGAACATTAGCTTCGGTGTTGGACTTTTGTTTTTCGTCATCTCTGCATTTTTGATGTTTATGCCTAAGCTGCCTATGTATAAAAATGGGCTTAGAATAGCGGGATTAGGTGCAGTAGTGGCTGTACTTGTGGTGATGTTCGGCTCATAACTTCACGTGTTCGAACCGCCGTGGTGTGGTTCGAACACTTTTTAGCACATGCTTGAACCCTGTGGTAACGTATCTGAATAGTAACGAACTCGTACGCTCACTATCAGGGAAGATTTATGCCGCGCCAGTACAACCTTCTTTTCACTGTAAGCACGCTTGTATTTGGTGCTCTCACTTCAGCTTTACTCGAGTTACAACACACTTCAAATATAGCTGTGCATCTGCTCGGTGAGCGTCTATGAACTTTGTCGATTTCACGGTAGTGGCTATCTACCTCGTGGGTTTGTTAATCATGGGGTTTGTGTTTCGAAAGCAAGTGAGTAAAAAAGATTACTTTCTTGCTAATCGACAGCTGGGCTGGAAGCCACTTTCCCTTTCCATTATGGCCACGCAGCTATCTGCAGTTAGCTTTATTTCGGCCCCTGCTTTTGTGGGGTTAAGAGAAGGTGGCGGTCTTATTTGGTTGTCATACGAGCTTGCGCTTCCCCTTGCCATGCTAGCCCTACTCTATTTTATCTTGCCTACCTTGTATCGCTCAGGCGTAGTCAGCGTCTATGATTTTTTAGAGCAACGCTTTGGCCGCTCTTCTCGGGTGCTCATTAGCGTGGTGTTTCAAATAAGCCGTTCTTTTGCCACCGCCGTCATGATTTATGCGATTTCTATCATCCTGCAAAGCACCATGGGCTTAGCGTTCTGGCAAAGCGTGTTGTTAATTGGGGTTATAACCCTCATTTATTCCCTTCAAGGTGGCATGAAAGCCGTAGTGTATGGTGATGCTGTGCAAATGGTATTAATAGTCGCAGGGGCCTTGGTATGTTTAGGTTTTGGGCTATATCACATAGGCGGGTGGACAAGCTTTCTTGAGCAAGTGCAGCCTGAACGACTCACTACACTAAACACCGCATCTTATGGGTTTGATGGCGAAGGTTTCGGCCTGCTGCCCATGATTTTTGGTGGCATCGTGTTATACGCTTCGTATTACGGCTGCGACCAATCAGAAGCCCAGCGTTCGCTGTCAGCGAGAAGCCTAGGTGATTTAAAGAAAATAATCATGACCGCCAGCTTTTTACGTTTCCCTATCACCCTTATTTACTGTTTTGCAGGCTTAATCATTGGTACATTGGCTCTGACCACCCCTGAATTTTTAGCACAAATTCCTGCCGACCAACCTGATTGGCTGATGCCTATTTTCATTGTTAACTATCTACCAAATGGTATTTTAGGCTTGTTGTTGGTGGCCATTTTAGCTGCAGCTATGTCGTCTTTAAGTTCTGCGGTGAACAGTTTAGCGGCAGTTTCAGTTGAAGATTATTGTCGTGTGGTGGGTAAAACCCTGTCGCCAGAAAGTACCCTTCAGGTTGCTAAGTATGCAGGCATGTTTTGGGGATTGCTCACATTGAGCTTGTCATTCGTCGTAGACGATATTGCCCCTACTATTATTGAGGCCATCAATAAGATTGGCTCTGTATGTTACGGGCCTATTCTTGCGACATTCTTTCTAGGCGTGTGCACAAAACATCTTTCAGCAAAGCAGGTTAATACTGGGCTTATTGCAGGCGTGCTTTTAAACATCTATCTGTGGCTAGCCCAACCAGATGTATTTTGGTTTTGGTGGAACGTGATTGGTTTTTCAACCGCGCTTGGTATTTCACTGGGAGTGTATTGGCTTAGTCACAAAAAGGTTAAACAGCCCTTTATTAACACCCGCCAGGATGTACTCACTAAAACCAATATAGCGGCACTCATTACTTGGTGTGTTGTGCTTATTGGTATTTGTATCGCCTTACCAGTAATGCTTATTCAATAACCGGCTAGGTCGTACATTTAAGTTGTTAACCGTCATTAACGGCGGTTAGTCGCTACTTTTAGTACACACGCTTAGTAGAAATTGCTTAAGCTCTTGGTATACAGAGTGAGATTCTGGGGCTTCATAAGCAACAACGTAATCGGCATGGGATAACCCTTCGAAAACCTCTAACTGAGTGCGTACTTGCACATCACGTAACTTCCGATTCACCCGCACCGTATCACTTAGAAACATATCTCGCGTGCCTGATATTAAAAACGTAGGCGGGAAGCCATCAAAATTGCCATAAAGAGGGGAAATAGAGGAGTGGGTTAAGCTTTCACTTCCAGCATATAGATTAGCCGCTGCTTCCAAAAATCCTTGGTATGTCACCAAAATACGATCAACACCTTCATTGGTATAAAGGGTATCGCCGGTTTTCGTCAAATCAGCCCATGGGGTGCCGGCATACACTGCTGATGGCAACGGTTGTTTGTCAGCAATAAGCGTTTGCACGGCAGCAAGCACTAAGCCTGCTCCTGCAGATGTGCCACCTATAAAAAGGTTCTGTGCGCCATGTTCTGCAGCCACGCTGCTATAAACCGACACTACATCGTTAAGTGCTGCTGGAAATGGCGCATGAGGTGGCATGCTATAATCGATACTAATCACTGTAATACCCACTCTATGGGCAATTAACAAGCTTTCTTCTATGCTGGGCAGCCCGGAAAAAAACACGTAAGCGCCACCGTGTACGTCAATAAATACCTTGTTTTTAAATTCAGGGGCAATTGTCTTTGGCGTAAGTCGCCTGACCGGTACGCCATTAATTTTTTCCAAAGACACATCAACATCAAACTGCTTGCGCATTTTTTTGATTTTCTTTTTTTGCTCCCCATTTCTTGTTTGAATCATTTCACGCCACTGCGCTACAGATTCAGGAGTATTCCTACTGACTTCATCAACCGATGGCATCGGGTATTGGGAAATAGCGCTTTTAAGTTCATCGCTTGCGGCACTTGGCAGCGGTACCGTTTTAGCTGACACTGTTAATGGAGATTCATTTGACATTTTGACTGTATCGGTCTTTTGTTTACTCGCACTGGCCGTATCAGTGTTGTGGTCAGAAGCCCCAGATGTAGAAGACGAAAAGGTCATTGATACCACCAAAATGAAAAAGGCGAAGGAAAAGGTAAGTAGGTTCATGCGTAAAACGCTTTTATATTATCAAGATTGTTATAACCGATAGACTCACCCGTATATTGTTACTTTTCAACAATAATCACTATTATTAATAGTTACGCGAGTGGCTTGCACGAAAAAAGCTATGGGCGATTGCGACCATATTCATCATGACTGGATACCCACTCATCTGCCACTACCGCCGCACCTAACGATAGCTCGCCGCATAATACAGTAGCAGCAATGATCTCAGCCAACTTATTCACGCCACCTTTGCCATAACACCCTAGCGTTTCTAAGCACTCTCGCTGCGTAGCTAACCCAGTACCACCGCCATAAGATGCTACGACGAGTGAAGGGATAGTAATAGAAAAATAATAATCGCCATTCGGGGTAATTTCACTGTAGGTATACCCTGCTGATGATTCGGCTACATTTGCGACATCTTGGCCGCAGGCTATAAACAGTGCAGTAATCCCATTGGCAAAGTGGGCTCCATTACTCACGCTGCCTGCCACAAATGCCCCCATATTAGACAACTGGCGTTGCTTGAATAAGGCGTGCGGCGAGCAATGCATTAATGATTTCATTAAATCAGCAGGAATAGTGGCCTCGGCAACCACACGCTTACCTCGGGTATGTAGGGAATTCACAAAAGAGTGTTTCTTGTCGGTATCTAAATTACCCGATAGGGCAAAGTGTTCAAGCCCAGCTATGTGTTGCGCTTGCATCCATTGGCAAGCATGTCGCGTGGCCTTGCTAACCATGTTCTGCCCTGCCGCATCGCCACAGGTAAAGTTAAAACGTAACCAACGCATTTTTGATACGGCATACTGCTCGATATCACGCAGCTTACCTACCGAAGTCGTTTCTTCTGCTTTGGCTTTAATTAATTCAAAGTTGTCAGTGACCCATTTTCCGAATGCTAGTGCAGCGCGCGCATCTTCAAACACAAATACCGGCGCCCGCTGCATGGCATCATCAATAACCGTAGTTTTAACCCCACCCGATTCAGCAGTTAACCGCATCCCCCTGTTATAACTGGCAACTAGCGTCCCTTCGGTAGTTGCCATTGGAACATAAAACTCCCCGTGAGCATCTACGCCCTCGATGACCAATGGGCCTGCTAACCCAATAGGCACTTGGGCGACACCGGTGAAGTGTTCTATATTGCCCGGCAAAGTATCTGGCTCGATTGAAAATGTACCGACATGATTCATTTCAGCGCCAGTCTTATCTTTCACGAATTGACGCCGAGTTGCCGCCATCTCTGTGCTGTACTCGCTGGAGTTCTGGTCATTGGATTTGCTTCGCGGGATCTTAGCCATAACACTTGCTTGTTAATTTAATGTTAACTCATTATGTTATGCCTTCAGCCTCCATACCAATCAACCCTGTGTATTTTTACTCATAGCTATCCGCAATAGTATTATCTACAACTTCCTAATGCGTTTGTTAAAGACGCAATTGGCTGGCATATTTCGGAGGTAAACTTTTAATAGTTATAAATGCATAGGAGATGTTGACGGTGATAAGCGGATTTTTAGTTTAATAAAGATCTCTGTGATATCGACCTTTATCGACAAGCATACTGTAGTACTGTTTACCAAGTACATCCTGTAAGGCAGCATCAACCCCCTTACCCATTCCTTCAAAATGACCGCACACATAAATTTGCGCGTTGCGACTAGCCTCGGAATTGACACCGCTACTATCATTAACACCTAGGAATACCTTCAAAGCATCAGCTTGTTCTACTATCAAGTGTTGTACATATTGATTTGGTGCAATATTTGGCTCTAAAGAAGGCTTTGAAAAAATCACCGAGCGTTTATGAATACACGATGCATTGTGAAAAGGAGATAGCGCTTTGGGCAAAATGTCATCTTTTTCTGGGCTTCGTTCACCGTAAAAAATCCACACTGGCCCGCCATCTTTAAGCATGGCTCGTTTAGCAAGTTGCGCTCTAACGCCTGCAATACCGCTTCCGGCCGCTATAAGCACTAATGGACACTGCGTATCGGTGATAACCGCATTCGTGTTTTTACGTATTTGCGCATATACGGGCTGGTTCATCGCCAATTTGCTCGTTAAAAAACCAGAGCCATAGCCTAGTTCACCATGCTCTTTTCGTACTTCTCTTACTATCAGCTTCAAGTCATTTTCTTGCGGTGCCGAGGCTATGGTGTACGAACGTCCGACTCGTTTTCTTGGGTGCCCGCTTGAGGGTTCTTTTAAGTGCTCGCTCGAGGGCTCTCTTAAGTTCTCGCTCGAAGGCTCTTTTAAGTTCCGGCTCGAAGGCTCTTTTAAGTTCCGGCTCGAAGGCTCTTTTAAGTTCCGGCTCGAAGGCTCTTTCATAGAAAGGTACCCATGCGCCATGGCAGGGTAAATATCAATGATATCCCCCGCTTCCCAAGCTATTGGCACTTTACCAGCCTCACGGGCTGATGGCGGCTGCTTTAAGGTCATTGCATATAAGCCACGGGTATCGTCTTGATTGAGCTGTTTTCGGTGTTCTAATACCCAAGGTTGCATTTGTTCAGATGGTTCAGTCGTTAAAGAATTAAGATGGACTAAATGTTCACCTTTTCCACTATCTAATGTGGTGAGTGATGTTAATGGCGTACCGCCCAGTAAGCTTACGTTCTCATAAAGAGCCACTGCAAAACGGCAAAACTGTTTGTATTCCCGACTTCCCAAACCGATAACTTCGTATGACAAGTTCGATAAAGGTGTGGCCCCACTCTTTTTGGCTCGCTGCAAAGCGTGATAAAAGCGAGTGCCTGCATCCGGCGGCTCACCCTCACCATAAGTGCTAACTACAAACAGCGCCTTCGATACGTTGCCGAGCATCGCAAGATTTAACGAAGCCATGGAAACCAAAGTAATCATTTCACGCTCAGCCAATGCCGCCGCTTTAGCCCGCGCAATCTTTTCGGCGGTGCCGGTTTGGCTGGCATAAACAATAAGGGTTTGATTTTTACTATCGCGGCTCTTTACATGTGTATTGTCTGTTAGGGGATCGGTGACGGAGCGCTTTTTCCTATTCCTATAAAAAATCACCGCTACCCACAACACATAAAGCGTGATGCTAGATAGTGCAATAAGTAAACGGTGAGTTTCAGTCATGGTACTTTTAAAGTATCTCAGTAAATGCCTAAGCTTATAGCGGTAGCACTTCGAAAGTACCTGAGTAACTTCCCGTTCTTACCGTTGCTGGCTTTTCAGCTTTATCATCTTTATAACCAATCTCGACAAAATACATGCCTGCTTTTGGCCAAGTAACTTCAAACTGACCTTCGTCGTTAGAGGTTACCGAAATCGTTTCTTGGTCATTTCTGTAACGCATACCACCACGAACAACTTCAACTTCTGCACCCACTGCAGGTTCGCCGTCGATAAGCAAAGTAAAGGTAGCGGCTTCTGTAGCAAACAAATCATTCGGGTGAGTTACTGGAATAAGTTCTAAGCCTTCGTTAGTTGGTGTAAATACCTTTTCTGAAGGCTCACCAAGGGTTACAAAGGTTTCCACTCGACGAGAGCCTTGGGTAATACGTAATTCTGATGCCTCTTTCGGTACTGATGAAGCAAACTCTTCAGCTACATAAGCCTCACCACGACCAGGCCACATTTTGCGTTTACCCTCGTCATCTTTCCAAAAGGCACGTATACCCGAACTGAAAGACGTGATCTTAAAAGTCCCTTCCTCTTCCAACTTTACGTCGAAAGTGGTGCGATATTTTCCACGGGTTCTATTTTCAGTCTCAATCGTTTCCCCGTTTGGCGCGGTCACGACTAAGTTGTCAGTATTCATTGCAAAATGATCTGGGTGAAAGATAGTATTTGAGATAGCGGCGTCAAACGTTACATAAGAATCTTCACCTGATAGCACTGTTGAACTTGGCAATATCCATGCGCGGTGAGCGCTGGCAGAAAATGACACGGCTAATATTGCGGTTATTGCCACGATTGATGTAGTAACTGATAATTTTTTCATAATGTCCTCTGAGAGTTTATTCATCTTCCAGACGCAATGAAACGCGCCCAATTTCTGATTTGCCTTCCACCGTAACGGGGAGTATTTCTACTGATAAAGGGAGACTAAATGGAATAGACAATACTTCTCTGCCACCCACTTCACGTGATGCTTCTACACGAAGGGTATAATCTCCGTCACTCAACTGCGCTAAGGCGCTATTAAGTTGAGTATCGATGACGTGCGCACCAGGACCTTTCGTCGCGCTGGTTAAACCGTCGAAAGGTAAATCTAAACTTCTACCACCACGACGCCACCATTGCCTAAGATCTTTAAGCCATTCTTTACCTTCGTGCTCACGCATATCGACGTCATACCACACCGCGACTTGAGTCGATTTACGCTTACTGTTTTCAATCCATACAGCCACGTACGGTTTATGATACTCAGCTACATCTAGCTGAGGTAAGGCTATATCAAGCGTTACTGACTGCGCAGCCATAGAGACTGGCGAGGCTAACATAAGCCCTAGCGCACCAGACGCTATCGCAAGACCATTTCGCACTTTCATCTTTTCACTCCTTTTCAAGTTCACGTCCCAAAACCGCTAATGTACAAATAACAGCAAAATGACAAATGGAATTAATACGCCCAGAACAGTTACAGGCCAAGTTGATACTCTACTGGGTGCATGACGCATAAGTAACTGCAAACCCGTGACACTAAAAATAATGCAGGCAACAGCAAAAATATCGATAAACCAAGGCCACACTACTCCTGTATTTCTACCTTTGTGCAGATCGTTGAAATACGAAATCCATCCCCTATCCACACTCTCAAAAGTGACCATTTTAAGTTCACTATCTACAGCCACCCAACTATCTGTACCCGGACCGGGCCACGACGCATAATATTCAATACCGTCCCATTCACCCACCACCGAAGCAGGGATAGCAACACCATACTTATCAGATACGAAATCCACCAAGACATAAGGAATAACAGCGTCACCCTCTGGCAACGCCACAAAGTCATCTATTACAGATGCAGGCAACGTAGCTTCTATTTCAGTCACTTTTTTATTGGCAGGAATATCTGCAGCGTGATTAAGTGTTATACCCGTTAAGGAAAACAGTAATATGCCGACAAGACACCACGCTCCACTTATCCAATGCCATTGTCTAATACTGCCTAATGAGAAGCGCATAGATGTTTTACTATTCCTTATTCATGGCTATTCAATCGTTCGAGGTGGTTGATAATACAGATTTTACACAGCGACTCAATGCAAATGAGATTTATTCTCAAACTTATTCGATAAGTGGGGCTGACCCATTAGAAAATGCCCAAAGGTGGGAATGTATTGGCGGGCAAAAAATGGGCTGAAGTTTTTCACTTCAGCCCGAAGGTCCAGTTTAACATACATACCTACTTGGTAATGTATTTGCCGAAACTGCATTTCGACGCTGACCAGTGTAAAAGAATCGCAATAGTTAACCAGTGTGTTGTGATAAACCTACCATCTAGTGTGATAAAGGGTATTTTTCGCGAGGTAACCTGCTTTTACGACTTATAAAAATCATAAAAGCCAGCAACATGTGCTGGCTTTTAAAAGTGAATTTAACCTTAGTCAAAAACACTAACTTCCTTTAAAACAAAGTATTAAAACGTAGCACGCACACCTAAATAGAACTCTTGCCCAATAGGGTCGTAAGTACCTGCGTCGGTTTCTGTACCCGTATCGCTACCGGTTACCCCAGATAAAATTTTAGGCGGCTCTTTGTCGAATAAGTTATCAACACCGCCGTATATTTCTATAATATCAGTCAGTTGATAGCTTGCTTGCAGGTCAACGTACGTGACTGCATCGATGCCTACACCGCCAGGCGCGATGTCAAATCCAGCCAAAAACTGATCATCAAAATCCGCGGCGCCAATGTAGGTAAGTCTAGCAACCACGTTCAAATCGTCGTAACGATAACCTAAATTAAAGAACGCTTTGTGCTCTGAGGTTCCTATTTCGCCCACGAACGGATCTTCTGCCGCGCCAGGTAATGGCGTGGTTGCGCCATCTATTAAGTAGGTGTAGGCGAGTCTTGCTGATAAATCACCGCCACCCACATCAGTACTGTAGTTCACCGTAACATCCACACCTTCTAAGGTAACGCCACCACTGTTTGAAACCGCACTATCTATGAACTCGATAGATCCAGCACTATTGTTACCCACTGCAGTTGGACGACGCGTCACAAAATCACAAAAAGATTCATCGCCTCCGCCATAACACTGGTCAAGAATGAATTGCCTAGGTGTCGATACAATAGCGTCTTCAATCTCGATATCGAAGTAATCGACTGTGAAATCAAAATCTTCTAATACTGAGATATTTTCGGGCGTATACACAACACCTACGGTGGTAGATGTACCAACCTCTTCGGTCACACTTTGATTACCTCGATCGAAACCACTGATCCCTTGAATATCAGATTGGTTCAACGTAAAACTGCCATTTTCAGCAATATTAGCAGCCACACCCGTATCGGCTAAACAGCGCGATGACGTATTTGACACACACGGGTCGATTAAGCCAGTCGGAAATGTTTGACTATCAGGTTGGAAAAGCTCGTCGATGTTAGGCGCTCGCGTTGATTGAGCTTGAATAACCCTAAAGCGTATTTGATCGTTTGGCGCATAATTGAAGCCTACATTCCAGCTAGACGTGCTGCCCACCGTAGAATAGTCAGACGCCCGAACGGCAGCTTTAATGTTAAACCCTTCGAACACAGGAATATGTGTTTCCACATAAAACTCTGTCACATCAAATTCACCCTGAGTAGCAGGTATTGCATTCCCAGCATTCAGCCCCGCTTGTTGCAATGCATCAAACTCACTGCGCGAGAACTCTTCTCGATACTCAAAACCAACCGCCACTCCCAAGGGGCCTGCGGGAAGCTGGAACGCTTCACCAGATAAGTTTCCTCCGATGACTTCTTGCGTAACTTCTGTAGACAATAATGCTGGGGCCGAAACATAGGCTGCTGCTTCTGCAGAAATAGAATCGAATCCATAGATATTAATCGGCACACAGCCAAAACTCCGCGCTGTTTCATCTAAGCAAATGGCTTCATCGGTAATACCATCGCCATCAAAATCATCTACATCTGTTATTGCTTCCAATGCATATCGGAAGTTTTGAACATTAACCAGTCCATTCGAAACTTGCGCTTCTTTCGTTTGACCGTACGAGTAGAATACATCGTAGTACCAATCATCGAAAAGCTCGCCATCCATTCCCACCAGTACTCTAAATGTGTCTCGTTGGGCTGTATTTCCACGGTTACCAACGTCTTGTAAACGTTTAGCAAAAAATAAGTCCTTAACACCATCGCCGTTACCATCAACAGCCGAATTAAGTATGGCGTCAGGAACATATGGATTTGCCACCAATTGACCATTCACCAGAAACTCTAAAGGCACAAGCCCATCTGAATAGATGTTGTCAGACGCAAAAGGAAAAGGTTCTAATTCGGTGGTGGTAGAACCGTTCGAGTAAGTCCCCTCAAAAAATAAGGTATGCTCATCATTGAGCTCGTATTTCCCATTTACTGCCATCAAATAGCGCTCAGTTGGGATTGCAATTGTTCTAAACGCAGATCGATTAAACCCATCTGGTCCTATCGTACCATCTCCATTAGTTGAAAAACCTTCTTGAAGATTATTATCAGAATCAAACGTATAGCGGGTGCCGCCGGCATCAAATCGTCCTTGTGGAGGGAACGAAGAAAAGAAAGGCTGAACCGCATCAAAAATAGAATCTGGGTTAGCAACAGGATCATCTTCAAAATAGATTCCAGATAATTGGTCAATTGCAGAGCGCTCCCTATCTCTTGAGAATACCGAGCCTTGATCAGTATAAGAAATATGCGCCATTATACTCGCGCGACCGTCCGAGGACTCGGTTCCCGTGGTCAGTGCAATTTGACGCTCTTCTGCATCACCTTCTGCAGAACGACCAAACTGGGCATTCATTTCTAAGCCTTCAAATTCATCTTTCATCACAAGGTTAACAACCCCTGCAACAGCATCAGAACCGTAAACCGCTGATGCCCCCCCAGTGAGTATTTCGATACGTTCGATAAACTGGGCAGGTATAGTATTTAAATCAACCGCTGAGCTACCAGGCACACCTGATACAAAGCGGCGACCATTAACCAGAACAAGCGTTCTCGCCGTATCCAGATCACGTAGATCGATTGTTGATACCCCGGCACTAGCCGTTGAGAAGTTCGAGTTCGTTCGACTGATAGCAGGTGTACCAAACGCCGGATTTTCGAGTAATAAATCTTGAATATTTGCCACCCCCGACGCTTGAATATCGCTTGCGTCGAGTATTTGCAATGGCGAGGCTGAGGCGAGTTCCGCTGACTTAATTCTTGAGCCTGTAACCGCGATTTTTTCGATGGCTTGCTCTTGTTCAGCAGTGTCTTGCGCCAGTACTTTGATAGGTATTGCTAACGTGCATGCGGTTCCAATAGCTAGGGACATCTTTATCGTATTGGCCAACTTGGTTTTTGTGTACATATTTAGCTCCCTGGGAGACTACCTTTGGTAGTTCATTTTTTGTGTTTTTTCGATAGCACAGCTATCTGAAGTGAACCTAGGGAGAAATACTGTTTTGCGCTACGTGATATACGTAAAGTGCCACTATCGTGTGACAAAAGGCGGAAACAGAGGGACAAATGGAAATTAGATTGTAAACAGGAGCTAAAAAGACAATAAAGTAATATATATCAATTATATAGCATTCCCCCCAACTTATCTAAGATACATTCTTTTACAAAAAACATGAAAATTAACAACAAACGTATTGCATGAATCCCTAAGGCGGTGATTATAATGCACAGCTAATACATTCAAATTTCTCACAAGAAAATGATGCGGTTGACTCCGTAACCGGGCAACTTGACTACTCTTCGCGCCAATTAAAGCAAAAACGTATTTCTGCTAAATACGTTACTAAGCGAAATAATTGTAGAGGCCAAATTGGAATGCAAAAAAATACCCAGGCTCCCCTATTAGGGAGGTATTTTTGGATCGCTTGTATTTGTACATGGTTTGCGCTATTAAGCGTAGTAACCTACGTGCAGTACAATAGTGCTTTGGGAACGGAGTATGCTTTAAGTTGGGGCAAAACTTGGGTACTGTTAAGCCCTTGGTACTTAAATTGGATTTGGTTGACGGCTGCTGTATTTATTCTGACAAGAACACTAGATAAGGACGATGTAAAACCCTTACATCAAATTGTCGGACATCTCATTGGGGGAGCGTTGCTCCTGCTCGCTTATTTCACTGCATCTACTTTTATACGCGGATTATTGGTATCAAGGAGTTGGGACGACAATATTACTTCGCTACAAAAAGTGTTATCTGGTAGTGCGCACATCGATTTACTTATTTACGGTAGTATTCTTTGCATTGCATTTGGCACACGCCTTTATCAAAGAAATCTCAACGCCACCATGGAAATTGGAAGACTTGAAGTTGAATTGGTAGAGGAGCAACTTAAGTCACTTCGCACTCAACTAAACCCCCATTTTTTATTTAACGCATTAAACACAATTTCTAGCTTAGTGCGATTGCAACATCAACAAGAAGCAGTCGTAGCACTGTCTTCATTGAGTGTGATGTTACGTTCCATACTTGGACACAAAGGTGACAAAAACATTAAGGTTAAAGACGAGATAGTATTCATAGAAAACTACCTCGCACTCCAAAAACTACGTTTCGAAGATAAATTGGATATTTCCATACAGGTTTCAGAAGACTGTATGAATTTGAAAATTCCAAACATGTTATTACACCCTTTAGTTGAAAACGCGGTGCAACACGGGGCGCAATCCGATACAAAGAAAAACCCGCTTCAACTTCGTATAACGAAATTGAAAGGCATGTTGCAAATAAACCTATTAAATGCGGTGTGTGAGCAAGACAAGCATCAAGGATACGGGATAGGCATAACCACAACCAAAGAACGCCTTAGCAAAATGTTTGATAACTTTAACCTTGAACAGCGTACGCTTGAAAATGGCATGTTTGAAACTCAACTAGCAATACCGACGGGAGAAATGGATGTTTAATGTACTCGTTGCAGATGATGAAAGACTAGCCAGAGAAACGATTAAATTGCTGCTAGCTAATGCCCCAGGTGTGGGAAATATTTGGGAAGCGAGTGACGGCCGACAAGCTATAGAGCTCGGAAAACTGCATTCACCCGACTTGGTGTTTCTGGATGTCGAAATGCCAATATCAAACGGCATTGAAGTGGCTCGAGAACTTCCGAGCAATAGCATTATTGTCTTTGTTACCGCCTTTAACGATTATGCAGTTACCGCGTTTGAACTTAATGCCATCGATTATATTTTGAAGCCTTTTGATGACGAACGCTTCGAAAAAACACTGAGTAAAGTGAAGCAAAAATTCCTTGAAGGAAGCCGAAGTAATTTCAGCCAGATTGGCGAAGTAATCAAAGAGATTATTGATAATAAAAATAGCTACCGGCAACGATTAGTCATTCGTGATCCAGGTAGAATTCGGCTAGTTGACGTTGACTGCATATTATATATTAATGGAGCCGGAAATTATGCAGAGCTTCACCTCGAAGACGGTAATATCGTTTTGCACCGTGAAACGCTGACCATTCTGGAAGAGCAACTGAATCCAGACGATTTTATTCGCATCCATCGCTCGACTATAGTTAAACGCCACGCTATTTCTGAACTCCGCCCCAATGAAAAAGGGGATTATTCAGTTATTTTAAATTCTGGCGATACACTCACGTTGTCCCGCCGCAACCGCACAAAACTTGAAGAGTTAACTGGTGACTAGCACCATAGAATGAAGGCTTTGTGCACTTCGGAAACTCTCTACAGCATGCGGGCTGTAGCGAAGGCCCCATGGATGGGTTATCCCTACTATTCCAATAGTTTATGCTAGCGTTTACAAGGAAGGAGTATCCCCCATCTACAACCTTCCACAGCATAGATGCGACTGCACAGGCTCCATTGATGGATTCACGCCGCATTTCTGATGGGATTAATCACT
>NZ_JAESDI010000024.1 GCF_019249215.1 Alteromonas lipotrueae | reverse complement strand
ATACCTTGAAGGGGGTTAATAGTGGAGAAACATAATGAAGCTTAATAACTCAAAAGAACTGGCTGATTATATAAAGCTGCATCGAAATAATCTGGCACGTACGCAGACCGATGTGGCCGAGCATGTTGGTTTAAAGCAAAAAACCATCTCGGCTATTGAAAATTCCGCCGGTACCTCCCGTATTGATACCCTCTTTAAAATTGCGCATGAATTAGGTCTCTCTATTGAGCTGAAGCCAAAGCAAGAAAATGAAAGCGGCCAAAAGACCGATAGTGGCTGGGATCAGGAGTGGTAATATGGAGCTGATGGTAAGCCTTAACGGGGTCAAAGTAGGTACACTGTTAAAAGACAAGAGCGGTGGGCTCCATTTTTCTTATACCGAACGTTGGATGAAGCGCGCAGGCGCACGGCCTATTTCTTTGTCGCTACCTATTACTAAGCAAAAATACGCTGGCGACGTAGTGTATAACTTCTTCGACAATTTGCTTCCCGATAGTCTAACCATACGAAATAAAATACAGGCTAGGTTCAATGTAGGCTCTGGACATGCGTTCGATCTTTTAGCGGCGGTAGGCAAAGATTGTGTGGGCGCTATTCAATTAGTTTCAGAACAAACCGAGTCTGTACAACAGCTAAACTACAAGGTGCTGTCAGATCTAGACGTTGAGAAGTTATTGCAAGGCTACAAACATACAGCGCTTGGAATGGAAAATGACGATGATGACTTTCGGATTTCAATTGCTGGCGCCCAGGAAAAAACCGCGCTACTTAAAATTGGCCAACAATGGGTGAAACCGACGGGCTCAACACCAACAAGTCACATAATGAAATTACCCATGGGCGAGTTACCGCAAGTGGGTATCGATTTAACCGATAGCTGTGAGAACGAATTTATTTGCCTAGAGCTGGCGAGAGCCTTTGATTTTAATGTGGCTAATGCAGAGGTGCTTTACTTTGGCGACCAGAAAGTTCTAAGCGTTGAACGCTTTGACCGTAAATATGCATCTGACGGTTCATGGCTCATGCGCCTACCCCAAGAAGATTTTTGTCAGGCAATGGGCATTTCATCTGCTCAAAAATACCAATCTGATGGTGGCCCAGGAATTACAGACTGCTTAAATTTGCTCACGGCTTCGTCTAACGGGAAAGATAGAGAAACTTTTTTTAGGACTCAGATATTCTTTTGGCTAATTGCTGCTATTGACGGTCATGGTAAGAATTTTAGCGTATTTTTAGAGCCTGAAAACACGTATAAAATGACCCCTTTATATGATGTCGTGTCGGCGTTTCCTGTAATGACTAAAAAAGCCTTACAGCCGCAAAAGATTAAAATGTCCATGTCTTTAAAAGGTAAAAATACGCACTGGAAATGGAACGATATTCAGCCTCGTCATTTTGTATCGACTGCATTGCAGGTGAAATACCCTTCGGACAAAGCTGCATCACACTACGAATACTTTGTCGATAATGTTGAAAACGCTATTGCTAAAGTCGAAGATAAAATTCCCGATAACTTTCCCCCCTATGTAGCGGAGGCAATTTTTTCTGGACTGAGAAAGCAAGCATCTAAAAAGTTGTTATAAATAACCAGAGATTAAGCGCAACTATACTTGGCCAGTTGTTCTTTTAAAATTCGACACAAGAATTCGAGGAAAATGGCGCACCCGACAGGATTCGAACCTGTGACCTTCGCCTCCGGAGGGCGACGCTCTATCCAGCTGAGCTACGGGTGCATTGAAAATGGCTTAATGTGATAAAAATTTAACCTGTTCTAAAGGAATAAGAACGTGGTGTAGGTAAACTTCCTGCTTAAGCGCGGCGTAATAATACTTAGGCCATGGGCTCGCATCAACTGGTTTATGTAATTCTCTTACTTTAATGGGTTTTAAAGGTACTTTATCCTTACTTTTTATAGGTAATTGGTAGCAAATAGTTGTTCGCCCTTGAATTCCCGTTATAATCTGGCCAGTTATACTTTAATTAAAGTTCGTGATTCCCTGGAGACAGATGTGAAATTGAAAACCTGGTTTATTGTTGCAGCTACAGCACTTACTGTGTTTGCGGCGCAAGCACAAGAAATGAGTAACGACGATATTGCTAACCGTATTAAGCCGGTTGGTCAGATACACGTAGCTGGCGCTGAAGCTGCTGGCCCTGCTGCTGCAGGTGGTGGTGCTAAGTCGGGTGAAGATGTTTATAACTCTGCCTGTGTAGCGTGTCATAGTTCTGGCGTACTTGGTGCACCAAAATTACACGTAGCCGCTGATTGGCAGCCTCGTTTAGACGAAAAAGGCCTAGACGGCGTTTGGCAAAATGCCCTTAACGGCATTAACGCTATGCCTCCTCGTGGAACTTGTGCTTCGTGCTCTGATGATGAAATTAAAGCCGCAATTGAGTACATGATTGAAGGTATATAACCTTCCTCATTTACTAACAATTTGTTGGAAAAAGTAGCGTTTTTCGAGTAGATCGGGTAATTTAACCGCATCTAAGAATAAGCTCTTTTTACTTGCCGGCGAACGGAATGTCATCAGATTCAACGCAATATGAGTTGACAGAAGAAGAGCTGCGGGAAATTATACCGCAGCTTCAACAACTCACTAATAAATATAAGCGTGCTGAACGCGTTCAGAAAGCGCTATTCGACATTTCCGAGCTTGCAAGTTCTGTTAGTCATCTAAACCGCCTTTATACTGCTATTCATGAAATCATTGCTGATTTCATGAACGCTGATAATTTCTTTGTTGCCTTCTATGAACAAGAAAGTCAAATTGTCGACTTCACCTATTTTGTTGACGAATTTGACGAGCAAACTGTGAAGCAATTACCTGCCGATTCGTTAATGGACGGTATGACTGGCTATATACTGCGCACCGGTCAGCATTTGTTTTACAAACGTTCAGAAGAGCAAGTGTTCGCTGAAGATCATGGTATCAAGTTAGTAGGCTCACAGCCTTTCGAATTACTTGGGGTTCCTTTGAAACGTGGCAGCCAGGTAATAGGTGCCATGGTGGTTCAAACCTACGACGACGGCGTGCATTACACCCAAGAAGACTTAGAAGTACTGCTGTTTGTTTCTCAGCACATTGTGACCACGGTTGACCGGGTTAAAAACCGCGAACTTACCGAACGTACCATTCGTGAACGTACTCGCCAGCTAAGAAAAATTAACGACGACCTTCAAGAAGAAATTCTAGAGCGCCAAAAAGTAGAGTCGTTACAGCAAGCCTTGTTTGAAATTTCTGAATTAGCAGCAAACCTAGAAGGCGACATGTCGGTCTTCTATTCTAGCTTGCACGAAATTCTAGCCCGCTTAATTAGTGCACCAAACTGCTTCATCTCTATTATTGATGAATCGAAGCAAATGCTGGAGTTCCCGTATTTCAGTGATATGGAACATGCGGAAGTGGAATCTCGCCCTATGGGGTTGGGGTTAACTGAATTTGTACTGCGTACCGGCCAAGCTGAACTGATTAACCCACCTAGGGTATTAGAACTTGCCGAAGCGGGTGAAATTGACGTGTCTGTTGCCCAAACCATGCTAAACAGTGCCAACTCTTGGCTAGGGTCGCCCCTAGTGGTAGATGGTGAAGTGTTTGGGGTAATTGCGGTGCAAACCTATGGTAAGCATGCCAAATACACCGCAAGAGACTTAGAGCTACTACGCTTTGTTTCGCACCATATTGCAGTAACCATGGAGCGTAAGCGCAGTACTGAAGAAATTCATCGCCACAACAGTGAGCTAGAGCTTAGAGTTGCTGCGCGCACAGCCGAGCTTGATAGAGCTAACAAATACTTAAAGCAGCAGATTGAAGAGCGTAAAGAAATTGAGCTTAAGCTTATTCACGACGCGCATCACGACTCACTTACCGACCTTCCGAACCGGTCAATGTTTACCAGTAGGCTTGAACTAGCCATTGCCAGTAAGCAGCGCTACGCCGAAAACTACTTTGCTGTTTTATTTATCGACTTAGATAGGTTTAAGGTTATTAACGATACCTTAGGCCATCACGCGGGTGATGAGTTCTTAGTTGAAGTGGCTAGGCGTATTGCAATATGCATTCGTGGGCATGACTTGTTAGCCCGATTAGGTGGCGATGAGTTTGTTGTATTACTCGATAATTTTGAAGATTTAACCGACGTACAAGAAGTTGCGTCTCGTATTATCAACTCTATTTCAGAACCATTTTTATTAGACGGCCGCGAAATGTATTCGGGTGCCAGTATCGGTATAGCTAATTTAGAATCGTATTATCGTAGTGCCGATGAAGTACTGCGTGACGCTGATGCCGCTATGTACCAAGCCAAAACTTTGGGCCGTGGCCGATTTGTTATGTTCGATAAGAGCATGCGCGACCGCCTAATTGAAGAACTTGAACTAGAAAACGAATTTCGCCGGGCCTTGCGCGATGAAGAGTTTGAATACTTTTTACAGCCTGTGATTGATTTAAGAGACAACACAACGCTTTATAACGAGATGTATGTGCGTTGGAGTCACCCTACTTTTGGCAAAATAGCCCGAGAGCAGTTTCGCCAAGTGGCTGAACAAAGTGGCTTAACGTTAGATTTAGATTTGTTTCAGTTACGCAAAGCCTGTGAGTTACTGGCCCACGCGAAAACGACAGGTGAAGACACTGGCCGTATTGCGGTGAACGTTTCTATTATTCATTTGCTGCAAGCGTCTATGGTGAATCAAATGATTTCGCTGATAGACGAATACAAAATATCGTCCCATGATCTGGTATTCGAGTTCGATGAAAACGACTTAAATCGCCGTTCACAGTTTATATTACCTGCTATTAAGAAGTTGAAACGCGCTGGGGTTACCTTGGTGCTAGATAACTTTGGTAGCGGTTTAGCATCGCTTAGTTACTTATTTGCCTACCCGTTCGATTTCATCAAAATAGACCACAGGTTTGTGCGTTCGCTACCGCGTTCGCAGCGAAACCTTAAACTTATTCAATCAGTAATGCTTATTTCTGAGCACCTTAAATTTAAGGTTATTGCCGAAGGCGTTGATGCCCCCGCACAGCTAGATGCGCTAACTGACATTGAGTGCAATTATGGGCAGGGTAAAGTGCTTACTCGCGCTACCGTTCTTGATATGAAAAAGCTAGCAGGCTAGCTGTTTGTTGTTATTATCCCCCCGCTATTTATCACTAATATCTTTTCATTCAGATTATCAGTGAGGGTTGTTGCTGTGACTTGTATCACCCTACAATAGTAACCGTCTGCGCTACTTTTTACCCAGCATGTCTCTTAAATTAGCGATACTACTTTGCCCTTTTTGCTGACGCACTTCGGCACTTTCTTTAGGCTTTTGATTTTCCCATTGAAGATCGTCTGTGGGCAGCTCATACAGGAAGCGGCTTGGCTCGGGGTTGATGACTTCACCGAATTGACGGCGCTCTTTTGCTAGACTAAAAATAAGCTCTCGCTGCGCGCGGGTTATGCCTACATACGCCAAGCGACGCTCTTCTTCTACGTTGTCTTCATCTACACTGCTTTGATGCGGTAACAAACCTTCTTCCATGCCCACTAAGAACACAATTGGAAACTCTAGCCCTTTGGAAGCGTGCAGTGTCATTAGTTGTACTTGATCGCCATCGCCGTCGTCTTCGCCTCGCTCCATCATGTCGCGTAAAATAAGGCGGTTTACTACTTCGGTTAGGTTCATGGGACTATCAAGCTCGTTGCCTTCTAGCATGTCGGTTACCCAGCCAAATAGCGTACTCACGTTAGCCATGCCCATTTCAGCCGCTTTAGGGCTAGCGCTTTGTTCGTATAACCATTCTTCGTAGCTCATCGACTTGATCATGCCACGAAGGGCGTCCTTAGTGTCGCCACGAGTTGCGTTATCAGCCACTTCTACTATCCAGCGAGCAAACCCCGATACGGCATCGTAAGCTTTACCAGATAGCACACTGTTCAAATTAGGATGGGTAGCCGCTTCAAACATGGGTACGCCTAAGCTATTGGCAAAGTTGCCGAGTTTTTCCAGCGTTACACGCCCTATGCCGCGACTTGGCGTGTTAATTACCCGTAGTAATGCGTTGTCATCATCTTGGTTCACCAACAAACGCAAGTAAGCCATGATGTCTTTCACTTCGGTGCGCCCGAAGAACGACATACCACCACTAATTTTATATGGAATACGGTTGCTCATCAGTAGCTTTTCGAACAAGCGACTTTGGTGGTTTCCTCGGTATAAAATGGCGTAGTCTTTAAACTTAGTACGGTTCATAAACTTGTGCGCTAACAGTTCAGCCACCACTCGTTCAGCTTCGTGTTCTTCGTTTTTTGCTTCTATGACTCTAAGCTGCTCACCGTATTGCAGTTCTGAGAACAGGGTTTTGTCGAACAAATGGGGGTTGTTCTGAATAAGGATGTTCGCGCAATGCAGTATTCGCCCTGAAGAGCGGTAATTCTGCTGTAGCTTTATTACATTCAAGCGCGGGAAGTCTTGCTGTAGCAAGTTTAAGTTTTGTGGCTTAGCACCGCGCCATGAATAAATAGATTGGTCGTCGTCGCCTACCACGGTAAAGCGCGAGCGCTCACCTACCAATAGCTTTACCAGCTCATATTGACTGGTGTTGGTATCCTGGTACTCATCCACCAGCAGATAACGAATTTTGTTTTGCCACTTGGCTCGTGCGGTTTCACTGGTTTTTAATAGCAGTGTGGGCAACAAAATAAGATCATCGAAATCAAGCGCGTTGTAAGCACGTAAGTTATCTTGATAGCGCTTATAAGCTTCGGCAAATTCCCGTTCACCGGTACTGGTGGCTTGCTTTAATAACGCCTCGGGCAGCAGTAAGTCGTTCTTCCAATTCGAAATACAGCTTTGTAATAGCGAAAGCTGATCTTTGTCGCCGTCTAGCGTGTCTTCGGTTAAATCGGTTAATAGTGCCAACGAGTCTTTGTCATCGAACAATGAAAAACCAGGCTTTAAGCCTAGCTCCTTAATATGGGCTTTTATAATGGTTAGCCCCATGGTGTGAAAGGTACATACCTTCAAACCACGTGCTTCTGGCTTACCTAAGGTTTCGGCTACCCGCTCTTTCATTTCTCGGGCGGCTTTGTTGGTAAAGGTTACCGCGGCGATATACCGTGCTGGCATATCGCAATTTCTTACTAGGTGCGCAATTTTGTTGGTAATAACCCGAGTTTTACCACTGCCGGCACCGGCTAAAACTAAGCAGGGGCCCGACACAAAAGTGACAGCTGATTGTTGCGCATCGTTTAATTTCATTGCGTTCCTAAAACCTAACAGGTGTAATGTGTGCCATGCTTTTCTTTAATGTGCTTTTTCATTGCAAGAAGTGGCGATACCGATAGAATAGAAGCCTATTCTAACGAAGCGCATTATAAGGGAAATCCATGTTGGATCCGAAAAAACTCGAAGATTTAGCGAAACAGATTGCTGACGCCGTACCACCGGGTGTGCGTAACATGGCTGAAGGCGCAGAAGGTAAAATTAAACAGGTTTTACAGTCGCAGCTTTCGAAGCTTGATTTAGTCACTCGTGAAGAGTTCGATATTCAAAGCCAGGTGCTTATTCGCACTCGCGAAAAGTTAGACACAATGGAAGCTCGCATTGTTCAATTAGAAGCGAAAGCGGCAGAAACAACCAAACCTGAATAGCTTTTTACTCATTAATGATAAGCGGTTCATTGTGTTAGCTAATAACTGAACCGCTTAACCTATCCAAAAATTTGCCACTAAACCTAACGTAAATACCAAGCCCACATAGTGATTTTCAATAAAGGCCGTAAAGCAGCCTTCTCGCTGTCTGTTCTTAATAAATTGATACTGGCGGTAAAACAGCCCTGCCCCTATGATTAGCGATAAGTAATACGGCCAATGTGCTTCGATAGCCACGCCAATAAAATACAAAATAACTAGCATGGTGGCTTGAAGCCCAATAATGATAGGCACGTCGTATTTGCCGAATAAAATGGCGGTTGATTTCACCCCTATTTCTAGGTCGTCGTCTCTGTCTACCATGGCATACATGGTGTCGTAGGCTACCGTCCATAATAGATTCGCCACAAACAGCCACCAACCATACGCTGGCACAGTTTCAGACACGGCCATAAACGCCATGGGTATTGCCCACCCAAAGGCAGCACCCAATACCACTTGCGGTAAGTGGGTGTAGCGTTTCATAAAGGGGTAACTAGCAGCTAGTAACAGCGCAATTACAGATAAAGCAACGGTTTGCCAATTTAGCATCAGCACTAACAAGAAGGCCAATACGATTAGACCCGCAAACAGGGTTAGTGCTTGGTTAGTGGTAACTTCGCCCGTGGCCAGTGGCCGCGTGGCAGTGCGTTTTACGCTGCCATCTACTTTTCTATCGGCGTAGTCGTTAATAACACAGCCCGCTGAACGCATAACTACCACGCCGGCGGTAAAAATAAGCGCGATGCCGACACTCGGTAAGCCTTCAGAGGCCATAAGTAATGCCCAAAAAGTAGGCCAAAGCAGCAGGTAAATACCCACTGGCTTATCTAGCCTCATCAGGCGAATATAAGCAGATGGATGCTGCTTTATATGATTGATATTCTGGGCTAGATTAAGAGTCAGTGCCATTGTCGTACCTTGAATAATAAACGGGGGCATCGGGTAGAAATACTTCAGCCACTATCATGCTGTCTTCACCCAACGTAAACAATGAACGTCTGCCCCATAATTGTTGGTCGCGTTCAAAGCCTAATGCTATTGCTGGCAAGCAACATAGTTCAAATTCTGAACGTAAAAACCTAGCATCATTAAACAGTCGCTTACCTAAAGGTTCACTGCCTAAATTTGCTAACTCAGCTTCAACCAAACGCTGAGGAATAACCGAACGAGCAAAAACCCATGGTAGAGTATTGCCACACAACAGTACTTCTCGCACCTGGAATGCCTGTGAAGTCTGATGTGTTAGCGAATTCGATAGCAGGCTTTGCTCATTGGCATGAAGTGCAGTTTCAGCCTGCCCTAGTACGTTTAACGAAAATTGATGGCAAAGCGACTGCACCCGCTCGGTTAACGAACCTGTATCTAACAACCAATTTTTTAAATATGGATTGTTACGGGGCGCACTGTCGGCTTGCATCCACTCTACATTTAGGCCAACGGGAAAGCTGCTAGGAAAACTCACTACCAAATCTCTGTCATAATTTTGCACGATAAAAAAAGTATCATATCACTTGTTGGTGACATGGTGGTTTATCTGATTGCAAATAGCTAGCATATTGATTTTACGTGTACCTTAGTACTTTTGCAGTAGTGTCATTAACCTATGATTTGCTACACTACAGCCTGTCATTTAAATTAATTGGTATTTTCGGCTCAAATCATGACAAAGTCACTTGCTTCACGTTTTATAGCTACCGCTCTATTAGTTAGTAGTGCTTTCACGCCTGCATTTGCGCAAGAAAAGGCAAACTTTGCTTATCTTGGGTTAGAGCCAGACATCGTTACCAATTATATTGGCGAGTCTTCAAAAAAGCTGGGGTACGTTCGCGTTACCGTTGAATTAATGATTTATGACGTAGATCAGTTAGAAATTGCGGAGCACCATATGCCGCTATTACGTGCAACCGCCATCGATATTTTCGGCAGACAACCTGAAGAAAAAGTAAAATCGCTAACGGGCAGAGAAGATATTCGCCGTGCCATTCTTAAAGCGCTTCAAGATCATATGAAAAAAGAAACCGGTGGCGAGGTTGTCAAGAACGTTATTTTCACTAAGTATTTATATCAGGGCTAAACGCTACTACAGCAGCACCGAGTCAATAAAGCAGGCGCTATTGCCCCTGCTTTCGTTTATCGGCCCCAAGACTTAGCAGCCCCGCTAGTAAACAGCCGGTAATTAACCCCGCAGTGTGCGCCGCGTTGGCCATATTCACCCACAAAACATCGGCAAAGCCTAATACTAGCCACACCAACATAAAACCAACTACCGATTTAGGCAGCGACAAGCCCCACTGTGGCTTCAACCAACCTAACCACCATACAAAGCCCATTACGGCGTATACCACCCCCGAAAGACCACCAAAGAGCATTAAGTTACCCTGCACTGGCGTGGTAAACATGGCTTGAGCCACGTTTGATATAATGGCCGACAGTGCAAACACCACAAGCAGCATACTTTTGCCAAAAGTACTCTCAATTTTGGCGCCTAGCATGCACCACCAAAGCAGATTGAAGATAATATGTAGTGCGCTGAAATGAATAAATGCGGGGCCTAATAGCCTCCACCATTCATGATTTTCGGCAAGCACACTAAGTGGCTGCATGAGTAAATGTAGCGCGATAGGACTGAATAAGCCTAACAACGATAAACCGTATACCAGCACGCAAAGCAAAAATACAATGCTAGTAAAAGGCACTGATAAAGCGTTGCTAATAAACCCTTTTGCATCGAACTGACGTGAGGGCACTAAATCGACGTTCTCGCCATGCTGCCAAGCGGCTTGCTGGTATTTAGGATTGTTCGGTTGCTGAATAAATTCTTCAGTAATGGCGCGGGCTTTCAGCGCATCGTTGTCGTCTGCCAATAATACAACAAACTCATCCCCCGCTTCAGTAGGCTTAACCGTGGCGCGAATATTCTGGCTACCTAAGTAGTTAGCCAGTAAATGCGCCACGCCTTGCTGACGAAAAGCAATTAAAGGATGGCTCACGAATTTTCAGACACCACAGACTGGCCTAATCGCCATGCTTCAAAACCGCCATCCATACTATAAACGGTGTTAAAACCTTGCTCAGCAATAACCTGCGCGGCTTGCTGGCTGCTTACGCCGTGATAGCACACCACTACAACAGGGGTTTCTTTTGGCGTTTGTTCTACAAAGGCCGCGAAGTTATCGTTATTTAACGGCTTCGCTTCTGGCATGTGACCATTGGCAAATGATTGTGGGTCACGAATATCTACAATGGCTACATCGCCATTGAAGTTTGCTACGTCTTGTACACTAATGTGTGAAAATGCTGTCATTATTGCCAGTCCAGTATAACTTTGCCTGATTGTCCTGACCCCATGGTATCAAAACCTTTCTGAAAGTCATCAACCGAAAAGGTATGTGTGATGATTGGCGATAAATCTAAGCCACTTTGCAGCAGACTTGCCATTTTGTACCAGGTTTCGAACATTTCACGACCGTATATACCTTTGATCACCAAGCCTTTAAAGATAACTTGGTTCCAATCAACTGAAACATCTTGTGGTGGAATACCTAGCATTGCCACCTTACCGCCGTGATTCATTTTCTTTAGCATGTCGCGAAAGGCTACCGGTACGCCCGACATTTCAAGGCCAACATCAAAGCCTTCACTCATACCAAGCTCGTTCATCACGTCTTGCAAGTCTTCTTTGCTAACATCAACGGCGCGAGTAGCGCCCATCTTGCTGGCAAGCTCTAGGCGATACGGGTTGATGTCGGTGATAACCACATGGCGGGCACCCACGTGACGCGCCACTGCAGCTGCCATAATACCAATAGGGCCTGCACCGGTAATGAGTACATCTTCACCCACTAGGTCAAAACTTAGTGCGGTATGTACGGCATTTCCAAATGGGTCGAAAATAGAAGCCAGTTCATCAGAGATGTTGTCAGGGATTTTGAACGCGTTAAAGGCAGGAATAACCAAATATTCTGCAAATGCGCCTGGACGATTTACGCCTACACCTTCGGTATTGCGGCATAAATGGCGACGGCCTGCACGACAGTTTCTGCAGTGACCACAAGTAATGTGGCCTTCGCCAGACACTCTATCCCCAACAGCAAAGCCGCGTACTTCTTGACCCATGCCAACCACTTCACCAACATACTCATGGCCCACTACCATAGGTACAGGAATGGTTTGTTGAGACCAATCGTCCCAGTTGTAAATATGCATGTCGGTACCGCAAATGGCGGTTTTACGAATTTTGATTAATAAATCGTTGTGGCCAACTTCAGGCTCTTGGGTATCTTGAAGCCAAATACCTTTTTCGGCTTTTGCTTTAACTAACGACTTCATGCAATCACTCCCATTTCACGGCCTACTTCAATAAATGCATCAATGGCTTTGTCTACGTGTTCAATAGAATGCCCTGCTGACATTTGGGTACGAATTCTGGCTTGTCCTTTTGGCACTACTGGGTATGAGAAACCAATCACATAAATGCCTTTTTCAAGCAGCTTGTCTGCCATGTCGCTAGCAATGCGTGCATCGCCTAGCATTACCGGAATGATGGCGTGATCTTTACCAGCAAGGGTAAAGCCCGCGTCTTCCATGCGAGCACGGAAGTGTGCCGAGTTGCGCCACAGTTGTTCGCGTAGTGCGGCGCCATCTTTCATCATCTCGAATACTTTTAAAGACGCCGATACAATAGGTGGCGCAACAGAGTTTGAGAATAAGTAAGGACGAGAGCGTTGACGCAACCATTCAACCACTTCTTTTTTACCTGATGTATAGCCGCCTGATGCGCCGCCTAGGGCTTTACCTAAGGTGCCGGTGATAATATCAACGCGACCCATTACGCCGCAGTATTCATGGCTACCTTTGCCATTTTCGCCTAAAAACCCCGTGGCGTGGCAATCGTCTACCATTACCAATGCATCGTACTTTTCAGCCAGATCACAAATCCCTGCTAGGTTGGCAATAACACCGTCCATCGAGAATACGCCATCTGTGGCAATCACTTTAAAGCGTGCCCCGTCGGCAATGGCTTGCTTAAGCTGGTCTTCCAATGCTTCCATGTCGTTGTTGGCATAACGGTAGCGCTTAGCTTTACATAAACGTACGCCGTCGATGATGCTGGCATGGTTTAGCGCATCGGAAATAATAGCGTCTTCTGGGCCAAGTAAGGTTTCAAATAACCCACCGTTAGCATCGAAGCATGAGGGGTATAAAATGGTATCTTCGGTACCTAGGAAGCCACTGATTTCAGTTTCTAGCTGCTTGTGTATGTCTTGCGTACCACAAATAAAGCGCACAGACGCCATACCAAACCCGTGGGTTTCAAGGCCGTTTTTGGCCGCAGCGATAAGGTCGGGGTGATTAGCCAACCCCAAATAGTTGTTCGCACAGAAGTTGATGACATGCTCGCCATTAGCCACGTCTATATCTGCTTGTTGCTGTGAAGTAATAACGCGCTCTTTTTTATACAGACCATCTTCTTTAGTGGCCTCAATTTGCGCTTGCAGGTGAGAGATAAATGCCGCTGACATGTCAGACTCCGAAATTAAAAAAAATGTATTTTAAAGAAAGCGATAGAAAGCTTACACAAGAAAGGGGGCGTTTTAACAGTTTTAAAACTCGCAGCCGTAAACTTTTTCGTACACTTGTTAGCTATAGCTAACAAATCTAGCAGGCTAGTAGGCCTTACTCGTTAGATTGCGTGCTGTCCCATATGCCCAAGTGTACGTTTTTGCTTAGGGTAGTCCAAATATCTGGCTCTGGAATAGGCCGACTAATTAAGTACCCCTGCCCCATCTGACAATCAAAGTGACATAGCATTTCAAATTGCTCTGCTGTTTCAATACCTTCAGCTACCACAATTAACCCCATTTTTCGCACCATGGCAATAGTGGAATGCACGATGTTTCTATCGTCAGCATTCTCGATGATATTGGCAACGAATGAACGGTCGATTTTTATGAAGTCTGCAGGTAGTGATTTTAAGTAACTGAGTGACGAATAGCCCGTTCCAAAATCATCAATGGCCAGTGTACACCCCATATCTCTAATAGTACGCATAATAGAGGTTGCCCGCTCAATATCGGTGACCAATACCGTTTCAGTTAATTCCAAACATACTTGGGATGGCGAAATATCATTGCGAATAATTTGTTGCTGTAAAAAATCAGGAAGACTGGGATCGAGAAACTGCCCCGCAGAGAGGTTAATCGCTAACTTCACATTCGGGTAACCGTTCGCGTTAAGCTCTCTAATGAGGTAGGTAGCCTTGGCTATCACCCAGTAATCAAGCTCTAGCATGAAAGAGGTATTTTCAAGCGAAGGAATAAACTCTGCCGGTGATATGGTGCCCTTAACAGGGTGATACCAACGAAGCAGTGCTTCGAACCCTATTAACTCATTGGTTCGCAGGTCGATTTGTGGCTGCAAGGCTAAACTAAACTGACTTTCCCTTAGGGCCACCCGCGCTTCGGCTTCAAGTTCAACCTTTTTCATTACCTTCAGGTTCATGGTGGCATCGTAAACTCTAAAGCTCGCGCCTTTTTTCGATTTTGCTTCGTACATAGCAATATCGGCATGCCGCAATAGCTCCACTGGCGTAGCTCTGGCATGGCGGCTCACGGCTACACCTATACTGATAGAGACGTAGAATTGCATGCCATCCACTTCAATGGGCTGGTCGAATTCTTCAATAATTTTCTTCGCAACGTGTTCCACTTGTTCTTTGTTTTCGATGCTAGATAACAATACAACGAACTCGTCACCACCAAATCGTGACGCAATATCGGTTTCCCTGATAGGTCGTGATATCCGCATAGCGGCTGCTTTTAAAAGCTTATCCCCCACGTCATGACCATAGCTGTCGTTGACTTTTTTAAAGTCGTCTAAGTCCATGAACATCAGTGCAACCAACCTATCGTCTCGCGCGGAGTGGGCAAGTTGGTTTTCAATCTGAAAGGTCAGCATATTCCGATTTGGCAGGCCGGTAAGCACATCAAACATAGCCATTTTTTCAAGCTTGGCAGTATTCACCGCCATTTGGCCATCGAAATCTTCCAACTGTTTTGCCAGTGCATTGGCGGCATCCTCTACCACATCAAGTTCGTCGTTTAATCGCCAAAGCGATGCGTGCTGCTTTTTTTCAACCAGTTTGCGGTATTCGATAAATTTGTGGTCGGCAAGCATAGGCAAACGTTCACTTATACCTAATAGCCTCAAGCGGTATTGATTAAGAAAGAGCCTTAGAAGCAATGAGAACACGATAAACAGCACAATCGCACTGATTATAACCAGTAGTTCGTACTGCTCTTTTTGATGTACTAATGCAGAAATATCTTGCACAACCATGAGGTAAGGCTGCTCTGTTAAGCTGTGGGGGAAGGCCAATAAACTGACCGATAGTTCTTTTCCTTGAAACGACACCCGAAGCCCTTTAACCACTAACTTTTCTACACTCCAATCTTTAGGGAAGGCGGCAATGAGCTCGGCTAAATAATCTTGGTTAGATTGTGAAAGCTGGCTGGACAGCGTTAAGGCGGGTTCATTTTCAGTGCCTTGTTTATGCTGAACCATCACAACCTTATGAGCGTCGGTAGAGCGATTAAACAACGACAAAAGTTCACGCAATGAAGCAGACAAAATAACGACAGGAACCACCTCGTCATCGGTCATAATAGGCACTGATAAATAATGTGTGCATACACCCTCGCAGCGAATTAACGCTCTACTGCTAAGAGACTGCTGCGTGCTACGCACCAATTTTAGAACAAAATCACTGACGGGGGCTGGCTGCTCTCCTACTACGCCGTCTTGGTCAAACAGATACAACTGTTCCACATGAAAGTTCAGCATCAGGTATTCCTGATTTCGCTGAAGTTTTTCATAAAAATAATCTAAATCTTGATGCTTCGCCATTTCGATGTGGCTAAACATGTCTACCCATAACACCATACGGTTATGCAGAATATCTTCAAAAAGCTGAAGTCGACGCTGGTTTTTTAGTTGCTCTTCTTGCTGCTGAAAAACCAGGCTTGAATCAGACTCTCGAATCAGCACCATAGAAATGACCACTGTGACGGTTAGCACCATCGCCATCAACATAATGATGGTTTTAGTGGTAAAGGACATCTCCACTTTCATGAGTTAACCTAGAACCAGTACATCAGCTGTACAGACCACATACGCCAGTGTTCCTGCGAATGATCTCTTATACTAGGGTCGAGTAAGCTCACGACTCTTGCGGCTCCGTCAACCCAATGATGCTCGGCCTGTAAACGCCATCTAGGCGAGATATCCCACCTTGCCCCAACGGTCACTGTATCCATATAACCAAAGTAAGAAGGAACAAGGCCCCCAGTACTTATTTCAAGGGCATCCCCATTGGGATCATTGTCGTTGTTCACATAGGTGTCGTAGCCAATAAGGCCGCTAAAACGGTTGTTAAATAGGTACCTAAATTGAACAAAACCGCCTTCACCGGTTAGCCTATCGACATAATCAGGTGCAAAGAGGCCATCATATTCTTGTAATTCTCTTACTAGCTCGGTACTTAATTGCCATTTTTCGCTAAAATATTGCATAGAAAACATTAATCTACGAATGCTAGCGCCACCGTCTAATCGATTGTCCACTTCTGCTGCCTTATATCCGAAATCGGACTCAAGCCAACTTACGCCAACTCTCCAAGCCATACTAGCCGGTTGCCAAAAAGCGCTGGCTTGGTGCACAAAGTCTTGCTCTATACTCCCCTTGGCATCGTCGCCTAGGAAGAAGTCTCTTTGAGCGTCATTCAATGGAGAACGACCGTAACTCCAATTTACTTCCCAAATGTTGTCCGTTGAGTATTTCTTAAATTTTGCCTGAAGCCCGTCACTACCTAACGCGATATCACGAAAGCCATCGAAGTAAACTGATTGAGGGAGAACCGTGGTATCTCTCGTTTGGGGAACATCGCGAGTTACTGAATATAACCAGTGCGTATTTTTGAAGCGGCCTATGTGTACTTGTGCTTGCCACCCAGCCACATCGGGCATAGTCCAATCTACAAACAGATAATCTAACCTTGTCCCCTTTTCAAACCTATTCCCCGCATCCAAATAAACCACCTGCCCGGCAACTGATAAATTATTACTCAAGCGGTAATGGCCGTTAATACCTACTTCAGACAACTCACCAGTAATATTATTATCTTCGGTAATAAAATTGCCATCAATCGATTGTGTTAGTCCTTGCGCTATATACCCATGCCATGAAAACTTAGGCTCTTCTTGTGCCATGACCATTGAGCTAGATGCCGCAAGTAAAACCGCGCGTAGAAACCATACGAACACTTGCTTATTCATTGTTCACGCACCTCAATAATTTGTTCATTTTTTATTTTGTCGATATCTGCATACCCTATAGCGCCTGCAGTACTCTCTACCATTTTAAGAAGGGCTTCTTGGGATGATACCCGTGTAGGTGTAACACCTTGACCAGAATACGTAAGTTGGTCCCAAAGGCGAGAGAGTTGGTAAGGAAACATTTGTAAGTTTTCACGACAAAATGCTTTGTGTAGAGTGTGAACATCTTCAAGCACAACAACGTGGATTTTTTCTCCGTCGCGCCAGTATTGTTTGTGGCCGGTAAATATTTGGCGCAATTCTGACTGAGTAAGGGATGTGGTATCCACTGACTCATTGGCGACCACGACGGCCTGTTGTGCGAGCGCAACTGGACTACAAGTTAAAAATAGCATGCTGAGCACCAGTGCCGAGTACTCGGTATTGCTAGTTAAAGCTCGTATTCGCTTAATCAATGCGAGCATAATCACCAAAGGGGGCTCTCCATGTCTTAGAAAAATTGGCGCGTGTAAGCTAAGTGTAGATAATGGTTAAAAGAAATTCCCAGAAATAGTGCGTATTCGTTAAAGCACTGCTTTAATTTTTGAAAAAACCGCATCAGTGGTAACACCTTTCATCAAGTTATCGCCCTTCGCGCGAATTCCCCAAGGTAATTGTTCCCACTTTTTTCCTTTTTGCTTTTCAATACACGCATCGTACACAGAAACCGTGTTATCTATACTGTTATACGGCCCCGTGCGAATAGGGTTCGAATGCGCATATAATCCAATAACGGGTGTGCCTACGGTAGTAGCCATGTGAGCAGGACCGGTATCGGGTGCAAGCACTAAACTCGCGTGCTTTAGCAATACCAATAATTGGTGAAGACTGGTTTTGCCAGTAAAGTCTGCTTTTATACTTGGCTTATACGCTGAAATAGCATTGGCAGTGGTTTTATCGAGCTCACCAGGCCCCCCGACTAATATGACTGATTTACCTTGTTGTGATAAGTAGTCAGCAGTTTCAGCGTACCTTTCAGGAAGCCAGTTACGTTCTGCCTTGCTGGCAGCAGGCGCAATTACAACATAGTCGCCTAATGCCTCGGCTTGCTTTCTACCCCAACGCTCATCTTCTTCGCTAACAGGAATATTCCATGATGGCGTATCGACTTTTGGTACACCTAGCGCATCGGCAAAATCCATAAAGCCATCAAGCACGTGAGAGTATTGACGTGGCGCGACTCGCTCGTTAGCGAATAACCAGTGCAGCTCTTTGCTTCTGGCCCAGTCGAAGCCAATTCTGCGCTTCGCCTTTATAACTCTAGAGGCTAGGTTCGCGCGCAGGGCAACTTGCATCATAAGCAGTGCGTCGAAGGTTTCACCTTTCACTGCATTTTTTAAGCTCTCAACGGCGGCTTTGCCTTGTTTTTTATCAAAAATGATAAAGCGCACATTCGGCATTAGCTTAACCAGCTGATACTCTACCTTGCCAATGACCCAAGTTAACTCAGCGTCCGGCCAATGGGTTTGAATACGTGTTACCATAGCGGCTGCATGGCAGACATCACCAATAGCAGATAGACGCATTAAGCAAATCTTTTTTCCCACAAATGCTCTCTCGTTGCTGAAATGCCGAAATAATTCATTAGAATGGTAAATTTTACCATAAGTAACGGGCGTCATGGCGATAATACGACGAGACTTAGGTGCTGGGCATCACTTCTTATACAACGATGAACTCATGACTGAACCTAGCGTAGATATGTTCAGTCATGAATTTTGGCTATTCCAAAATAAAATTACCGGTGAGGCCAAAGGCCGTGGTACCACTGTTTTTATCGACCATGATGCTCAGCATTGGGTGCTACGACATTTTAAGCGTGGCGGATTGGTTGGGAAATTACTTAGTGATCAGTATTTTTTTCTTGGTGTAGAGCGTTCTCGTCCGTTTGAAGAGTTTCGCCTTTTGACTAAAATGCGAGAACATGGCCTTCGCGTGCCTGTACCGGTTGGCGCCCGTATTCATCGCCGTGGTTTTATTTATCGTGGGGATCTTATTACCCAGAATATTCCGGCAAGCCAAGACTTGCATCACATGCTTACCCGAGAACCCTTATCAAAAGATGATTGGTATGCGGTGGGCGAAGCTTTGGCTAAAATGCATGCCTGCCAGATTTATCATCACGATGCGAACATCAGAAATATTATGATGGATAATGAGCGTAATATTTGGTTGATAGATTTTGATCGCTGTCATGAACGTCGCGGACACCATTGGAAGAAAGATAACCTGTCCCGTTTGTTACGCTCGTTGAATAAAGAAAAAGGCTTGAATACCCAGTTTTACTGGACTCAAGATGACTGGCAGTATTGTTTAGCGGGCTATAGAAGCAGCTGAATTGCAATTGCATCTACCCATATTTATCGATACTGTTGCCCTACAACAATAAAGATTAGATTAACATGCATACACGAGCACTTTATCCAGGCACTTTTGATCCCATTACCAATGGGCACGCAGACCTGATAGAAAGGGCATCACAGCTTTTCTCTCGGGTCATAGTTGGTATTGCCGCGAACCCCAGCAAACAACCCTTATTCACCCTTGATGAAAGAGTGGAAATGATTCGCAAGGTCACCGCCGATTTACCGAATGTAGAAGTGATGGGTTTCACGGGCTTACTTGCAGATTTTGCCGATGAACAACAAGCCACCATTCTTATTCGCGGATTACGTGCGGTATCTGATTTCGAATACGAATTTCAGCTAGCCAACATGAATCGCCGTTTGAATCCAAAATTAGAAAGTGTGTTTTTGACACCAGCAGAAGAAAACTCTTTTATATCATCTACGTTAGTAAAAGAAGTGGCGCTGCATCGGGGTAAAGTAGGTGGTTTTTGCCATCCGGTGGTCGATCAAGCATTGCAAGATAGACTGCGCCGCGAAGACTAAAACACTTTAATAATAATATTGTAAAACACACTGGTCTCAACCTGCCTATTGAGCGCAGTGTGTTCTATCTAGCGTCTATACTGACTAGCGCTGACACTGTTTACAAAAGAATGTATTTCGCTGGCCAATCACCTTGCTTTGTATTTCTGTTTTGCATACCTCACATGGTTCCCCTTTTCTTCCATACACATTTAAATGCTGTGCAAAGTACCCAGGGTTACCATCGGTTTGTGCAAAATCTTTTAGCGTTGTGCCGCCTTGTTCTATCGCTTTTGCTAATACTTGTTTAATAATTTGCGTAAGGTTCTTATAGCGGGCGCGGCTTACTTTACCCGCCTCTCTTCTTGGGTCGATACCCGCTAAAAATAAAGCTTCGTTGGCATAAATATTCCCTACGCCCACCACAACAGCGTTATCCATGATGAAGTTTTTTACCGTACTTTTTTTGCCTCTAGACAGAGTGAACAAACGTGTATCATCGAAATCGTCAGTTAATGGCTCTGGCCCAAGGTTGGCAAGTAATTTCAACGCTTCCCCTGGGGGTTGCCATAAGAAGGCCCCAAAACGTCTAGGGTCGTTAAAACGTAAGCATTTCCCCGAAGCCATTACGATATCCACATGATCGTGTTTCGCAACAGGTGTAGACGCATCAATGACTCGCAACTTACCCGACATACCTAAATGCAAAATAAGCGTGCCCGCTTCGGTTTCGATCATGAGGTATTTGGCTCTACGCTTAACGGCTGTCACCTTCTGATCGATAGCTAACGCCACTTCCTCGGGAATAGGCCAGCGCATTCTGCGTTCACGCACAATGATATTTTCTATCGTTTCGTTTAGCAGATAAGGAGAAACGCCTAAACGGCTTACTTCAACTTCTGGTAACTCAGGCATTTTCCCCTCCACCTTTGGGTGATCTAATTCGTTGTAATGAAGATTGGTTAAGTGTCATAGGTTACGGGTAGCAATGATTAGGCTAATACGCTTAATTAACTAGCGGGTTCACTAAGCCAAGGAAGAAGCGTATGCAGCTCAGTATTTTCAAGGGTGTACCAAACGCCGTTGTACTTTACGGTAACCGGCTGCGTATTGTTATAAAACGCAAAGACATGGCCATTTGCTTGCCCTGCTAGCCAGATAACCACCACTATGGGCTCAATTGAGTGAAATGCTTCGTCAACCAAAGACGTGGTTTTAAGCTGAGCAACTTGCCACGCTGCAATTTGATCCTGTGCTGATACTGGTAAGTCGCCTTCAGAGGACACTTGACGCCACTGCTGCCCGTTTCTCTCTAACTTGTTACTGGCATGCTCTATTTTAAGTACGTAGGCGTCAGGTGGCAGTAGCGGCCTTAATTCGGGAGCACTTCGTTTAGGCAGAAAACTATCTAAATTGAAAAGCGCAATCATGACCAACATGGCAACTATAACCACATTGTTCATAGCGCGTTGTGAGAGTCTTGCCACCAGCAGTCCTATTTAACGAATATAGTTTGTATGGTAATGCCTGAGACTGACATATTCCAGCGGCAATATTTTCATATTAGTAAAAGCAAAAAACCCAGCAAAGGCTGGGTTTTCGTGGAGACAAAAGCAAGTTTATTACTTGATTTTGGCCTCTTTGAACATAACGTGCTTACGTACAACAGGATCAAATTTTTTGATCTCCATTTTACCAGGCATGTTACGTTTGTTCTTATCAGTGGTGTAGAAGAAACCTGTACCTGCTGAAGAAACTAATTTAATTTTATCACGCATTGTAGGCTTCCTTAGATTTTCTCACCACGGGCACGGATGTCAGTTAGTACTGAATCGATACCATTTTTATCGATGATACGCATACCTTTAGCAGATAAACGTAGCTTAACGAAACGGTTTTCGCTCTCAACCCAAAAACGGTGAGAGTGAAGGTTTGGTAAAAAACGACGACGAGTCGCGTTTCTTGCGTGCGAACGGTTATTACCAACCGTAGGGCGCTTACCTGTTACTTGACATACTCTTGACATTGATTTGTCTCCAGAACAACGATAACTGTCGCGTCAATCGATTCCACCTATCAAAAGGTCACTGGATCAAATGACGTATTACTATAAATTAGAGGGCGCATTTTATACAGCAAACAGATCCCAATTTCAATAAGAAAAGGGAAAAAGCTCAATTTTTGTCACATTTTTAGTCAAAAATGACGATTATCTTTAAAAAGAGCTAAAAAATTACACTTAAGTGTAAAGTCATCGCGCTTTAAACTCTGTTACTGTTTTACGAACGCGCGCTATACTGCGTTAAACGCAGATTATACGCAATAAAAATAATAATAATTGACGGTGCGCCTGTTTAATAACTTTGCCGCCGCGATGTTGGAGCGTTTCAAATGCTAGGTAAAGTCCTCTTTGATGTGCAACACCTTTACTACATTCCGCAATATATACCTGTCGCTCGTATGCTGTTAAAAGCGGGTATTTTATGCGAGTTCGTCCTACACCAAGAACTTGGGTTAGATGCTCTGAAACAAGAAGTCATAGAAAAAGAAGGCTTTCGGTTTCAGTTTATTTCAGATAAAACTGAAACGCTTTCTCTTTACACCAAAAGCAACGCTGACTGGATTGTATTCGGAAATCGCCCTTATTTTAATGCGGAACAAAAAAAGCATATTAATGCCCGTCTTGCACTTATGCTGCACGGCATTGGGCCTAAAGCTTGTTATTACGATGTGTCTGAATTTCCCTTCGATGTCAGATTTGTTGAAGGGGAAAGCCGCCTTCAACGGTTACAAAAAATGTATCCCGATAGACATTTTATAAACTCAGGCTATGCGAAACTCGACCCAATATTTAATGCAACTGAACAATTACTCGATTTGTCAGCATTGGGGCTAGATTCAAATAAGCCGACCGTGTTGTATGCACCCACCTTTTTCCCATCAAGTATCGAGTGCTTTCCCCCAAACTGGCCTGAAACATTGAGCAATGTAAATATTATTGTTAAACCTCATTTTTTTAGCCTGACAAAACCTAAATATAAGTCTCAAAAACAAAGAGTTGAAGCCTGGGAAAGTTATGAAAATGTGTATCTGGCAAATGCAAAAGACTTTGATCTACTGCCGTTCATGCAGGTCGCTGATATTATGCTTTCTGATGCATCATCCGCCATTTTTGAATTTGCTTCTATCGATCGTCCTATCGTATGGTGCGACTTTTTTCATACACGCTGGAATTATTCAGGTCTCTTCAATTTCAGATTAAAGAAACGACTCGATCCTGATATCGCATTATTTAACGAGATTTCCCATCGAGCTAACAATGCTTTTCAAGCGAATATGTTAATAGAAGAGTGTTTAAAACAACCGATGGAATTAAGCGCAAATCGTAAAAAAATCACGCAAGAAATGGTAGGCATTACTGATGGTCAATGCAGCAACCGCATTGCCGAATATCTTACAACACAATAATCAGGTGGTATTTTGAGACGCGTTATAACCTTCGGAACATTTGATGTACTGCACATAGGTCACATAAGAATACTTAAACGTGCTCGCGCAGAAGGTGATGCTCTCATAGTGGGCCTTTCTTCAGATGAACTCAATTTGAGCAAAAAAGGGCGAAATCCTATTTACCCCTACCACAGCAGAGAGGAATTACTTGCATCCCTGCGCTTTGTCGACAAAATTTTCACAGAAGAATCTCTAGAAAAGAAACGCGACTATATCATTCAACACCAAGCGGACGTGCTGGTCATGGGAGATGACTGGCACGGTAAGTTTGATGAGTTTAAGGATATATGCGATGTGGTTTATCTACCCCGAACTCCCTCCATTTCAACCACTGAAATTATTGAAATAATAAAGGATAGTAACGAGTAAGCACGGAATTGCTGTTATTCCGTGCTTACCAAACCCGCTAGTCGTAAAACGGTGAGCGTACTGCCGTAGAATCGATAAGACGCACGGGACGTCTTAACACCTGGCCACCATCACGAGAGATCGGCACCCATGGGAATGTTCCTCGACCTTTCGAAGGTTGCAGCAAGAATAAGTCTGAAGGAATTGAGATATAGAAACCTTTGGTAAAGCTACCTTCCCCATATTCTTCAGATGAGACATCGGTGAAAGCCGCATAAGCCCCCACAACAATCCCACTATCGAAACGTTTTGCGAAATCGATATTCACGCCTTTGTCTTTTGCTAAAAATTGCCCAGCACTAACGGTTAATTGCGTACCTTTCAGCATTTCAGGTTGCCAATACACGCTGGCATGGCCGGTGATAGCGTCATAATCTAAGGTTGAATATTGGTTGTAGGGGTCCCGCTGCTGCACATAGTTTATGTCAACCCCATATGCCAATCGGCTATCAACAGGACGATATAAAATCTCACCACCGACACCTGCAAACATAGTTTCTAGATAACCCGCGTATACCTGCCCAAATACGTTCTCACTAATATTGTCTTTATAGTGAATGAAGGCGGTATCCATGCCCACTTTATTCTCAGACACATACTCTCGTACCCGCGTTCTTACTCGCGGTAATGCAGTTTCTTCGTTATCAACCAAAAAGTTAAATTTATCAAAGTTATCTAATAAGGTTACCCGCGCACTGCCCATAACAGATAGCTTATTATTAAACGCATATCCTGCATTCAAAATTAGACCTGTTTGATATAAATAGAAGTCTTCAGGATTACCGAATGATTGCGTCCAGAAGAAGTTAGCGTTATAGAACAGCCCATGGGTGTTCGTAGGCTCATAAGCATCCATCATCTCTTTGGAAGGTGTAGTACGTGCGTATGACGTGGTGATGTCCGCATCTATCGACTCATAGCGTGCTGCCGCAATAAACGGTTCAGCATCAATTGTGGTATCAACCATGGGCTGACCACCGCTATTTTCAACAATGTGATATTTCGTCACTGAATCTGGAAGTTCTGAGGCAACAATGCGCCCTATCCGCTCAATCGCTTCATCTTGGTCGCGGTAAGCGAACTGGGTACCATAAAATACAGCTTTATCTTCTTCAATACTGGCATCAGAGAGGGCAAATCCGGCTGAGCGATACAAGGTATTGTACAATCTAGATTTATCAACGTTGTCGATAGTGTCAGGTACTTGCCTAGCCATTAAAGTTTTGGGTGGTTTATCGTACTTAGCTTGGCTTAAGGTGTTCATGTTGAAGCGATACGTTACGCCAAAACCAAACGTGTTTCCGCGCTGATAATTCATACTGAAATCAAATTCTTTCCAGCGATATACCGCGCCCACATTCCAACGAGAATCTTGCTCTAATTCCCCAGCCCTATCCAACGAATAATCGTTACCTTCAAACTCAAGTTTAAGGGTTAATGGCTCCCAAGGTGTTTGATATTCGATACCACCAAAAAAGGCCGTCGTTCCCTTGAAAAATTGGTCGTAATCAACTTTTCCACCGCGCCCAGAAAACCCCGCGGGTCGATCACAGTAACTGTCTCTAAACTCACAAAGCGGGTTAGTAATATCGTCTGCCGTGCCTAAGTAGCCCCAACCTAAGCCTAAGTGAACATCAAAAGGTCCAAATGATTTACTGGCGTTAATATACTCGCTTTCGAAGAAGCCTGTACCACCAAAATCGCGAAAACCAACGGAAATATCTGGCGTATAATAGCCTTCTTTCCACAACCTAAATTTTACATCTAAGCCTTTATCTTTAAGGGTTTGGTCACCACTAAACGACTCAACATCGCTATAAAACTGCGTTCGCACGTCAGTATAGCGAGCCGTAGCTTCCATCCAATCGAATAATTGTAGGTTGACTGACCAAAAGCGATATTCACCATTGTCGGTATAATTTATTGCAAATCCCCCTTCTTCACGCATACGCGCTGTAGGGGTTTGGATAAGCCCGTTCCCACCTTGTACCATTTGCGAAGGGGTAACCCGGAACTCGGTATCAACGGTATCTGTATCAGCCAAGACGGGACAGGCTGATGCACTAATGATGAGTGCTAACGATGTTTTCTTATAAGGAAAAGCGCTCATTGAGGAAGGATCCTATGTACTGCTAAATTTGCGATGCGGGTATTGAGTGCATCCAAGGTTGAACTGAATATCTGTCCCGTGATGGGTACATAAATTTGGCTTCCTGGCATTAATTGTGAGTAATCTATATTCCAGTAAGCAATACCACGTTTCTCTATCTCGCCCATTGGGGTAATCACGAAAACATGGCTTTTATCAGCGTCTGTGGCTTTAGTGACTGACTTTGCAGTAGAAAAAATAGAAAGATCATTACCGTGTCTGTAAGCACCAGGTTTAATAACTAACCCAGAAAAGTGTATAACTGATGGACGAGGACTAATGCGAAGCAAATATCGTCCAGGTTGAAACATAGGATTTTCTTCAGCATTCAAACGTGCACGGTTATAGGATATTGGCGTGATAATACGCGTAGATACTGTCCATGAAGAGACTTGCTGATACAGGTTTTCTAATGCGCGGTATGTATCGCTGTTCGCATTGTAATCTTTCAATACCATACGAATTTCTGATAAAACAGCGTCTTTTTCGCGCTCAGCATAAGCATCATTTAAGTTATATATGCCTGATGTTGGCCAATACCAATCACCAGATTCAGCCACAATTGACAATACACTGTTAAGCCTAATGGGCTGCGCGAACTCGTAAGATTGCTTATTAATTATGATAGTCACTTGGGCAGATACAGACGCGGAAAATAGCAAAAGCCAAAAGCTCATTAGTAAGGTAATAAAAACTCTCATTTTATTTACTGCTCCTTACTTTTCATTAAACGCACTACTCGACTTAAATACACCATGTCGTAGACATCACCTTGTGGGCTTAACTTTTGCGTAGAGGCTAAAAGCTGTTTCGATTTTGCGTCAAGATAGTAAGTATTTTCCCATTCCAAATGGGTGTCGATATAAGGCGTGGTTTCTGGAAAAATAACACTTTCCGTTATTTTAGTGACCGTAAAAAGGGTATCTAGATAGGTTTGGCTTTCCTCACCGTGCACTCGCCATGTAGAGCTAACAGGTAACCCGTAACCTACATTTTCTAAGTCGAGTTTTCTTTGCCACGAGTAGGCTAAAACATCGTTGCTGGCCAAGGGGTTATGCTTTAAATTTCCCGTATAGTATAACTCATTATCTAGCCCTTCAGTGCGAACAATCACGCCATGATGCATGGTGAAGATAACCTTATCGCCTGATACCCAACGGTATTTATCACCATCAATATAGGCAAGGGCAAGTGAAGCAGCATCACGTCCACCCGCTTTAATTTGTAATAAATCGGCTTTGCTTGCCGCTATTTCATCTACGGTGTAGGAAACGGTGCGATCCTCAAGGGCAAGACTAACAGTTTTAATATAGGCATTAATGGTAGTGGAGCACCCTGAAACAAGAAGAGATAACAGGCTGATAGTAGTCAGTAAAAGGGATTTTTTCATTGAAAATTTCGACAACTGTTATTTAGTAATAAGAACACTTTCTTGGTATAAATAAAAAAGCCGCTAATGAAAGCGGCTTTTTCGAAACTATTTATTATTACTGTACGGTCGGTGCGTAAGTAAATGTCACTGGAACCGTGATAGTAGAGGTTGCAGTTGCAGTACCTGTAACTGTAACTGTGTTAGTAGTACCAACACAAACGCCATCTACTAATGGATCATCGCCTTCACAAGTAGCTGTACCTTCATCATCAACAGCTGTTGATGAATTGTTAGAAACCACACCAGCAACAACGCCAGCAACAACAGCAGCAGTCGCTACAACTGGAGCAGTTACAGCGCCAAGTCCTGTAGTTCCAGCTCCGCCTTCGGCATCTTGAGCGCTAACACCAGCAGACATAGCAGCTGCTGCGAACAATGCAATAATTGACTTTTTCATATTAGTCCTTTCAGAAAATTTACCCATTAGATTGATATGCTAAATCATTTTCAACGATTTGACTAGATTATATTCGATGAATGACTAACAAAATCTATATTAACAGGCCTCGCTGGGCAAATGAAACCGTTTCCGTGTCTCCGACCACAAAATGATCTAAAACAGAAACATCGATCATTCCCATCGCATTTTGGATCTCCCCGGTCAGCCTAATATCTGCCTGACTCGGTTCAGCAACGCCTGAGGGGTGATTGTGAACTAAGATCACGGCCGCTGCATTATCTTTGATCACTTGCTTTAAAAGTTCTCGAGGATACACCGCCGCACTATTAATTGTTCCGGTAAACATGGTTCTACAAGCAATAAGTTGGTGCTGACTGTCTAACATTAACAGCAGGAATTTTTCTTGCTGACAGTCTCGTAGTTTTGCTTGCAAGTAACGCTTCGTATCATCCACATTATTAAATACGTCTTGTCGAGCAAGTGGAATTTCTAAGTTTCGTCTAAATATCTCAAAGGCAGCTTGAAATTGTGCAAATTTACAAGCGCCGAGGCCATTTACATCGGTAAATTCGGCTTCGTTTGCCACGACTAAACCTCGTAGCGATCCCACTTTTTCTAACAGATCTCTGGCCAAACCTACTGCGGTTTTCCCTGCCACACCTGCACCTAGCATAACGGCAATCAACTCAGCGTCACTTAAGTATTCTGCGCCATAATAAAGTAGTTTTTCCCTTGGCCGTTCTTTAATAGGCCACACTTTTATCGACATTATCAATTTCTCACACACCAAATGAATATAGGGTTTATAGCGCAGTAGTCTATTTACAATCGACTGATCATTGGGCGAGTTCTTGTTGAAATGACATACTATTTTGTTGTTCGAGTCGGTGAATGTACTTTTGTTCAGCTACCGCAAAAATCGCCATCATGATAGTCTTGGGTTACGTAAAAAATGATGTTTCAAATATGTCTTTAGCCAATAAAAATGTTCTGCTTGGTGTTAGTGGTGGGATTGCCGCCTATAAAACCCCTGATTTAGTGCGTAAGCTTACCGCGCTAGGCGCGAATGTACGCGTGGTATTAACGGGGTCAGCGGCTGAATTTGTAAGCCCGCTTTCGTTACAGGCGGTATCTGGTAACCCGGTACACCAACATTTGCTAGACCCAGCTGCAGAAGCGGCAATGGGTCACATTGAGTTGGCTAAATGGGCTGATGCGTTACTTATCGCCCCCGCTACAGCCAATATTATGGCTAAGCTGGCTCATGGATTGGCTGACGATTTGCTCACCACTTTATATTTAGCCACAGAAGCGAAAACTTTTATTGCCCCTGCAATGAATCAGCAAATGTGGAAGGCCACGGCAACGCAAGTGAACTTAGGCATCTTAACGCAGCATGGTGCGTTATTTATAGGTCCAGCTGATGGAGAGCAAGCTTGTGGTGATGTAGGCTCTGGCCGCATGGTGGAGCCAGTAGAAATAGCTTCTACCATCAACCGAAACCTAAGCGCACCAAACGATAAGATCTTGTCAGGTAAGCACGTCCTAATTACAGCAGGCCCAACCCGAGAACCACTGGATCCGGTCCGCTACATCTCCAATCATAGTTCGGGAAAAATGGGTTTTGCTATTGCTGACATGGCCATTAAAGCAGGCGCCGACGTCACCCTTATCGCAGGGCCAGTAAACTTGCCTACCCCTGATGGATGTAAGCGTATTGATGTCACTACCGCTGATGAAATGTTAGTGGCATGTGAGCAAGCGGTTTCTCATTCCGATATTTTTATAGCTACGGCTGCGGTAGCAGATTATAAAGCGGTGCAGGTTGCCGAAAATAAAATTAAGAAAGCAGGTGATGAGTTAACACTTACTTTTATTAAAAACCCTGATATTCTAGCAACGATTGCAACGCGAACTGATAAACCTTTTTGTGTTGGTTTTGCTGCCGAAAGCCAAGATGTGGAGTTGTACGCCCGTGGAAAGCTGAAAAACAAAAAGCTTGATATGATTGCGGCAAACGACATAACTGCCGACGGACTTGGCTTCAATAGCGATAATAATGCGTTACATGTAATTTGGGACGATGGCGATAAACACCTACCTGCCACCACAAAACCTAAGTTAGCTGAAGCATTGTTACTACTTATTGCGAATCGATTTAACAGTAAGAATATTGTTCAATAGCCAAGCTTAGAACATCATTTAAAAATAAAAAATAACGATATACGCTAATACAAGTATTCAGCGTGTCGATAATAACAAGAACTCATCATAACGATTTGGCCTGAGCCAACTTAACATGGAACGGACTTCTTAAGTCCGGTTGCGGAGGAATTACTCTCATCATGCCTGCTGTCAAAAAAACAAATCGCAGAGCCCAAATTCTGCAAGCCCTAGCGGGAATGTTGGAAACAAACCCTGGTCAACGTATCACTACAGCAAAATTAGCTGAAAAAGTGGGCGTTTCAGAAGCGGCGCTATATCGCCACTTTCCAAGTAAAGCCAGAATGTTCGAAGGACTCATTGAGTTCATCGAAGAAACCTTGTTTACCCGCATTAATAAAATAGTTAACGAAGAGAAAGACTCGCTGACTCGTTGTCAGCTAATTCTTCACCTCATTTTAGGCTTTGCCGAAAAGAACCCCGGCATTACCCGTATATTAAACGGTGATGCATTAATGGGAGAGCAAGACCGACTTCGCGCTCGTATCGCAAAACTCTTTGAACGTCTTGAAACCCAGCTTAAACAAGTACTCCGTGAACGAAAGTTGCGTGAAGGGAAAACCCTATCAGCCGATGAAGCGATAATTGCTAACATGCTTATTTGTTACACCGACGGCCGCATTAACTTGTTTATTCGAAGTGGTTTCACCCGTAAACCAACTGAACAGTTCAATGAGCAATGGGCAGCTTTTAAGCAGATGTTTGTATAAGGCAGATCTCAGATTAGAAAAAGGCGCTTTAATACAGCGCCTTTTTGATTTGTGTGGGGTTAAATAATTTCAGCAAATTAGATTTTATTTATTTTCGTCTTTAATAGTTAATTAAGAAAATAACCTTCTCTCTAATAGCTTGAAGTTAACTTTCCAATTTGTTCTTAGCTTATGCTTAAAAGCGCCAGCGCTGTTTAACTGAAGATCTTCAGCATTAGATTTGAAATTTTCTAATGCTTGCGGGTGCAAATTAAATGAATCAATAGCACTCTTTGCTACGTTACCGTAACCTTTATATTCATTTGCTTTGTTTTCAATGTGAATAACTGACATCCACAACCTTTTACCACGTAAAGGAGTAACTTCTTTTACACTGCGCCAATAGCCATGCCTTTCCTGAGTCCATATTGTTTTAAAGTTTTCACTCTTTTCAATCAAACTCATAAATGGGTTGTGAACATGTGAATGCAGACCAAATCTTACCCGTGGCGAAACCTGTAGCGTATATCCGTCAACGAAATCGATAACTCTAAACTCTTGCTTAGAGAATTGATTGTGTACTTCTTTTACAAAATCTTGATGAAGACTGTCGTCGTTATCTAGCCTCGTTGTAATTAAATAAGGCGTTGTGAGACGATTTTTTATTTCTCTGGTAATAGACGGTAAAAAATCGTCCATTCCATCTGCATAAATAGGTATGAATTTGGAAAAATTTGAAGAGAGCTCACTAATTTTTTCACGAAAGAGTTGTGGTGTCGTTTTATCGAAAAACACTAACCATTCAAAATCCTTTTTAGTTTGCGCTTTTATCGAAGAATAGCAATACTGTTCAAACAGCTCTAATCTATTCTCCATCCACTTATCGGTTAAAACTTTAGATTGAGATTTTGTCTCATCCCAACCTTTTTTCCTAAGATTAAAGCGCGTCAATATAAAGTGCTGAAACATAATGATGCCATTAAATATTTAGAAGATACTTTTTTACTAATTGATAACTCAAACGTAAAAATTCCATGTAATCCCTGATTTAGAGTAAAAAAAAGCTTACTAGTTCTGTATTAGTAAAAAATAAGTTTAAATATTCTCTAATATCATCTTCCAAGTGCAACATCGCTCATTTGCGTACAATCATCATGGTGGTATAAGGCTAGAATGTTTTCTCTAGCGAATATCAACAACGACTCTATCTCGTTACATCGATACAGGTTATGTTTAACCTCAATGGGCTTTCAAATCGCATAACGTAGTTCGCACGTTACCTACAAAAAAGCAGCATAGATATGCTGCTTTTTTATTTAAGATAAAGCTACGTTATTTACTAAACGTATTCCCGAAGAAATCACCCTTATTCCATTTCGGTTTCTCTTCTTGATTAGCTAGGGTCCAACCAATTTGCGCATTTACTTTGGTAAAGGCTTCAGCAGCATTCCAATTAAATGGCTGGTTAATATCGTCGCTAGGTTTGTGATAATTCGTTGATAAGAAGTGACCAAACACTTTACTACCATCTACTTCTGGATCTTTTGATGTTAAGCCAGGCACTAAAAATACCGCTGGTACGCCTTGTTTCACAAATGCGTAGTGATCTGAGCGAGTAAATAGCGCTTGGTCTGGCCAAGGATCTGGGCTTAATGAAATATCAGCATTACTTGCAGCGGTTTCAACCGACGCTTTCAAATCACTGTGGTTTGCACCAAACGCAATTACGTCGGCAAACTCATAGGTTAAAATGGGCATATCAAGGTTAACGTTTGCCACCATTGACGTCACCGGCACGGTAGGATTGCGAGCAAAGTAATCTGCCCCTAATAATCCTTTTTCCTCACCTGTTACCGATACAAACAATATCGAACGTTTAGGTTTTACGTCCATTTCGCTAAATAAGCGTGCAGTTTCTAGCATTACCGATGTGCCAGAGGCATTATCCATAGCGCCGTTGTTGATATTGTCTTTTTTAACTGTTTTCGCGAAACCAATGTGGTCAGAGTGCGCGGAAAAGACGACATATTCATCTTTAAGGGCGGGATCTGAACCTTCAAGCACGCCAACAACATTCGGGCTAGTCACTACTTCGTGAGTGCTCTTTTTACTTAAGCTTACTGTGCCAGGTAATGCAAAGCCTGTTGGTACTTTATCTGCCTCAAGATCGGCATAAATATCATCAAGTTCTCGTTCTGCACCTTCAAACAAGGTTTTTGCCGCAGCTTCACTTAAATAAGCACCGCCTTTAATTTGTGGGAAGGTATTGGCGGGCTGACCTTCGTCGTTTAGCCAAGCCATGCGCGGTGTATGAATATAGCTTAAGCGACTTTGATAAGGCCGTACTTTTTCGTTTTTAGGCGTGGTGATGGTGATCATACCAATTGCACCATGCTCAGCGGCGTATTTTTGCTTTTGATACCCTGAGGCAAAATGCGCACCTTCTTCCGAAGGAAAATCACTTGGTTTACCGGCTAGGGAAACCACAATTTTGCCTTCCACATCGATATTTTCGTAATCGTTGTGAGACAACTCGTCAGCCACTATGCCATAGCCAACAAACACAAGTTCGCCAGAAACATTAGCATCTACACTAAGTAAACTAGGACCCGCTAAATATTCTTTGGGGTAAGCAAAGTCAATTTTTTCGCCATTACGGTTAAGCGTAAATTCGGGGGACTCTTGCAATAGATTGGCTTTACGGAAGCTCACCTGCTGCATGTAACCTTCGGTGCCTGCTGGCTTTAAACCGTATTTTGCGAATTCTGTCGCAATATATAACGCGGCAATTTCATGCCCTCGAGAACCCGTATCACGACCTTCAAGTAAGTCATCGGCTAAGAAAAATAAGTGTGACTTTATACGCTGAGTATCAGGGTTAAAGCTATTTTCTGTCGTTTCATGGTTATGCGCAGTGGCAGCCAATGCCATCGCCGTCATCGCACTTCCAAGTAATAGTTTTTTTATCATTGTATTTCCACTATTTTTAAGGTCTTTACATAGTACCTTACCCTAACGATTCCGTAACGTTTAAGCCTAACGATTTTCGACCATTGCCCGTATTCATAGACCATTGTAATATTCACGCTCTTCAAAGCATCATGAAATTAACGACAACTTATGACAAAAACAGACCCTTTGTATCGCGTGCAGTTCGTCAGTAATGGGGAGCGCTACGATGTGTACGTCAAATCACTTTCTCAAAGTGGCTTATTTGGATTTGTAGAAATAGGTGAATTTGTGTGGGATACCCATACCGGCATAGTGGTAGATCCCAGCCATGAAAAGCTCAAATCAGAGTTCTCAGACGTTACCAGTACTTACATTCCTATGCATAACATCCTTAGAATTGATGCGGTCAGTAAAAAAGGTACGGCCAAAATTACTAAATTAGATAATAAGTCTGATAAAGTGATGCCTTTCCCTAGCCCAATTTATACACCTAACAAAGAGTAACCCGCCGAGATAATCCGGCTTAAGGTTACCGGAGGCTCTAATGTATCGTTATTTGTTACTTTTTACGCTGGCTATGAATAGCTTTTCTTCTATGGCGAATGCCAATGAGGATAAACCTTTTTATGCTCTGTTAGACGAAATTTGGCAGTATGAGCTAAGTGTTTCTCCGCTTCTCGCGTCGAGACAAGGTGATAGTTCGCAAAATAACAAGCTACCCGATATTTCACCAGAAGGGTTGGCAACGCAAGATCAACAATGGCAAGCGTATCGTAAAGCGTTAAAGGCGTATTCTAAGGAAAACCTATCTGATGATGCGTTTATTTCCTTACTTATGCAGCAATATCGGCTAGAGAACTATATTAGCCAATATCACTTCCGCGCTTATCTTATCCCCATAAACTCCGAATACGGTTTTCATGGTGCCATGGCATCATTGCCAAATTTATCCACGTTTAAAACTGTGGAGGATTACCAAGCATATATATCTCGTTTGCATGCACTTAAACCCTACTTTGAACAGCAAATTGTCTATATGCGTCAAGGCCTAGAAGAAGGTTATACTCAACCTAAGGTTGTTTTAGAAGGCTTTGAAAACGCTGTAGCCGCCTATATTGTGGATGATGCAACTAAGAGCGGCTTCTACAAGCCATTTCTCCAGTTTTCCAAACACATTGATACTTCACAACAAGCAGCGTTGAAGCAACAAGGCCAAAAAGCTATCGCCACCAGCGTAATGCCAGCTTACCAAGCATTTTATGACTTTATGGTTGATGAGTATATTCCTGGCGCCCGAGCCGCCATTGCTGCTAACGAGTGGCCTGATGGCAAAGCTTATTACGCTAATCGAGCTAAGCATTACACTACAACAGATATAAGCCCCGAAGACATTCACACCCTTGGCTTAAAAGAAGTGAAGCGCATTCGCGCTGAAATGCAAAGCGTAGTAGATAGCCTTAATTTCGATGGCAGTATTGATGCATTCATTACCTTTTTGCGTGAAGACCCACAATTTTATGCCACCAGCGCTGAAGAGCTGCTTAAAGAAGCCTCTTTTATTGCAAAAAAAATGGATGCAAAATTACCTTCGCTATTTGAATACTTGCCTCGCACACCTTATGGTGTAGCGCCGGTTCCCGATAGTATCGCCCCTAAGTACACCACGGGTCGTTATATTCATCCAAGTCGTGACGATCAGCCTGGTTACTATTGGGTAAATACTTATGCACTAGATAAGCGCCCGCTTTATGCCCTTCCAGCACTTACATTGCACGAAGCTGTGCCTGGCCATCATTTACAAATATCTTTAGCTGCGGAATTAGAAAATTTACCCATGGTTCGTCGTAACACTTATATTTCGGCCTTTGGTGAAGGTTGGGGTTTGTATTCTGAATTCTTAGGAATTGAAGCGGGAATCTATGAAGACCCCTATGATAATTTCGGCCGCTTAAGCTATGAAATGTGGCGCGCGTGTCGTCTTGTAGTAGATACCGGCATGCACACCATGGGATGGAGCCGAGATAGAGCCATTGATTTTATGATGTCCAATACGGCTTTGTCAGAGCACAATGTGAATACTGAGATTGACCGATATATATCATGGCCTGCTCAAGCCCTATCCTATAAAATTGGTGAAATTAAGATAAAGGCGCTGCGTGAAAGAGCTGAGGTTGCACTAGGCCAGCATTTCAACGTACGTAAATTTCACCGAGCAGTATTGGAAAATGGCTCTGTACCTTTATTCATATTAGAGCAAAAAATTAATCAATTCATAGAAGAACAAAAGGCGGCAATGTAATGATATTTGCATTTGGGATCATAGGGCTGCTTGTCCTGTTTTTGATTTATCTAGCGCTTCGTGTGCAAACACTACAACGAGAACTTACGCTTACACGCTCATCAGCAAAACAAAATGGCAATAAAGTTAATCATGCCTATAGAAACTTAGTGCTAGTGACAGATGCGTTAGAAAAAGCGTATGCAGCTCGCATTGAAAGTGCTTACAAAAGTCGCTTGATAAGTCAGCAACAACATACTGCTCTTATGCCGCTTATGCATAACTTCTCAAGTATCGTAATGGCTTGCTGTGAAAAAGGCGCTACGCTAGAAGAAGCATTAGACTCTGCATTAAGCAGCACCGATGTATCGCAAAGCGATGTACGAGACGTGATTAAAGAAATGCCTGGCCCCATTCGTATGGCATGGTCTAAAAATAGCGCTGATGGCTTTATCGCGGCCTGCCAATTAATTACTAGTTCGGTTGGCGGTAACACTAAAAAAAGCCCTGCCAGTAGCGATTCCAGCACAGCATAAAAATTTGAGTAACTTTTTCAGATAGTTAGATGTCTTCTCAGATTTAACTATTCGCCTCATCTTGAAAAGACAAGCCTCTACACTATAATACTGTACATACATACAGTATTATAGTGTTATGAATATTCCTACATCACCCATTAATGAAACTCGTTCTAAAGCGGCGCTTTTTGATAAGCACCCTCATATATGGCGAGCCCGAGAGAAGCCTGTAAGCGAAAACAAATTTTTGCTGGGTGCTCGTGTTTTAGATGAAGCCCTGCACGGTGGTATCGCTACTTCCGGAGTAGTAAGAATTGCGTCATTAACCGGTATTGGGGAAATCACACTTTTTAAACAGGTTTTGACTACGCATCGGGCGCACAAACTGCGTGTATTTATAAAACCTCCAGCTCAGCTCCAAGCGCCTTGGTTAAGCAACTTAGGCGTAGACCTAGAACAAGTCATCGTTGTGCTTCCAAAAACAGACCAAGAAGCCTTGTGGGCAGCAGAGCAATGCTTAAAAAGTGCTGCTTGTCACTGTGTATTGCTTTGGAATAATACCATGGAAGCAAAAGCAGCTCGGCGTTTGCAAGTGGCTGCATCGCATAACGATACACTTTGCTTACTGTTTACCTCCCCTCATCACCAAGGGGCTTCTTTTCCTATTACTCTCGATTTAACTCTGCATATTCGTGATGCGAAATTGGTTGTTAACATCATTAAACAACGTCATGGATGGCCCGTTTCCGATATAGTCATCCCTCATTCATGGACCCCTAACAACCACGCTATTCAAGCAGCCATGCAAAATAATAAGAAAACCGAGCCAGCATTACACTCGGTGATTTAATCATGCTATGGGCTTATTTTTACTGTTATCAGTTAACCCTTGATGCCTATAAAAAAGATGATGGCTTTACCGACTGTGAAACTCCCGCTGTGGTTTATCACGAACAAGGCAATCAAGTAGTACAAGCTAATTCGCAGGCTATTAAAGAAGGTGTTGAATGCGGCCAAGGGCTTGCACAAGCCGCTGCGCTCTGCCCTCACGTACACATTCTAGCGTTTAATCGTGAAGCCGAGAAAGAGACGCTTCTATTTCTTGCACATCGGATATACCCACTCGCATCAGATATTGTAATTGACTCTCACAACGCCATTGCTATTCGATTAGACAATTTACTGCAGTATTACGGTGGCCTTGACGCTTTATGGCATGTACTTATAAACGAACTACATTCTGCGGGTATTCATTTTTACTTCTCGACAGCATGGGGGGTGGAGGCAGCTCGTCTTCTCGCTCACAATAAAACAAACAGTTATACCGATAATAAAGAAAGCATAACATTGCTATTGTCACGGTGTAAGCTAGAGCAAACCTCGCTTGATTCAAAAACCATTGCCACACTTGCCAAGGTAGGAGTTAGGCAGGTAGGTCAACTACTTAAGCTTCCTATTCATGAACTTGGACAGCGCTTCTCAAACGATACGATTCGCTATTTAACCGCCCTGCGGGGGGAAACCTTTCCCAAATACGTTTTATTCAGGCCTTCGATAAGTTTTCAGCAAACGAAAACGCTATCGTTTGAAGTGGAAAACACTCAACACTTATTGCCGAGTATTAAAACCCTGCTAGTTACGTTAGAGCACTACTTACGCGCACGAAATTTACTCACCTCATCTATTTTTTTTCAGGTGCACTTTAGAGAAGAAGAGCCCTTATCAATAGAGGTTAATGGGGCTATGCCTTTTGCAACACAAAAGGACTGGTTGGCGCTGGTTGAACTTAAAGTTGAGACTCTTCTGCTGCCAGAACCCGCCGTTGCTATATCCCTAACCTGCCAGCAATTCGAGCCCATTAAAAATGATGGAAACGATTTATTTTCCCATCGATTTACCACCGTGGCACAAAAGCAACTTATTGGAAAATTAAAAGCCAAATTAGGCGATGACAGTACGCTTCATCCTAAGGCGGGAAACAGCCATGCGTTTGAAGGCATGACAGTAAATCAAGTAGAGGAAACTACACCTGCTTATACCGCTGATATGGCTCCTGCGTTCTTGTTTCTACAGCCTATGCCCTTAAACCTAGCGACACGTATTTGCTTTGGCCCTATACGACTTCAGACACAGTGGTGGAGTGGTACTGCCAGCAAAAAAGATTATTTTATAGCCGAAACTAGTCACGGTGTGCGCTTGTTAGTCTTTAAAGATGCTAAAGCCTGTTGGTGGACACAAGGCGTATACAGCTAATGTATAGCGAGCTTTTTTGTCAAAGCCACTACAGCTTTTTAACAGGAGCATCTTCTCCTGCACAGTTAGTGACTACCGCCTCTTTTCTTGGATACGAAGCGTTAGCGATTACCGATGAATGTTCTGTAGCGGGCGTGGTGCGAGCTTATGCTGAAATAGAACAGCAAAAACTCCCTATTAAGCTCATTATCGGCAGCTATTTTCGCTTCGATGATGCATTGTCTTTTGTATTACTCTGCCCCAATAAAGCGGCATATACCGAACTTTGCCGCATAGTTACTAATGCCAGAAGGCGCAGCCAAAAAGGTGAGTATCAACTTGCAGAATGGGATTTGCGGACGATACGTCACTGCACGCTTATTTGGATACCCAGTACGCAGGAAGAAAAAGATAATTACTGGGCGACTTGGCTAACCAGCCTACCCAATATCAAAACATACATAGGTGCTCAACGTTTACTTGATGGTTATGACCATCGCCGATTTGCGACTTACACACAACTACAGGAAAAATTTGAGTTTCCTATTCTTGCTTGTACTGGCGTGCTTATGCACCATACGGATAACCTTCCACTTCAACATGTTCTTCATGCCACCCAAGCGCATACGCAAGTAAGTAAATTGGGGCGAGCAGCACTAAGCAATGCTGAGCGTAGCTTGCGTACCGTTTCAAAATTAAAAAAGCTTTTCCCTGAAAAGTGGATTTTCAATGCTATTGATGTCGCGAGAGACTGCCTTTTTTCGTTAGCAGAACTACGCTATCAATATCCTTCTGAACTTATACCCAAAGGTGCATCGCCCACTTCATATTTAAGAGAGCGCGTAGAAGCAGGGATAAAGGTGCGTTTCCCAGATGGCCTGACCGATGCGCTTAGGGCGCTTATTGAAAAAGAGCTCTCACTTATTCGTGAACAAGAGTACGAGTACTTTTTTCTTACCATTTACGATATTGTTCAATTCGCCAAAGCGCGCAAAATCCTCTATCAAGGTAGAGGGTCGGCAGCTAACTCTATTGTGTGTTATTGCTTAGAAATTACCGCCGTTGATCCACGCCAAATCAATGTGCTTTTTGAACGCTTTATCTCTAAAGAACGAAACGAACCACCTGACATCGACGTAGATTTCGAGCACCAACGTCGTGAAGAAGTTATCCAATATATCTATGAAAAATATGGCAGGGAAAGAACCGCCATTGCTTCTACAGTTATCAGTTATCGCTTCAAATCAGCGTTTAAAGATGCAGGTAAAGCCTTGGGCTTCAGTGAGTCGCAATTAAGCTTTGTGATGAAGCAAATTAATCGCCGAGACAGTGTCATTCCTTGGCAGTCTCAGCTTGCGAATTTAGGCCTCGACCCGGCAAATGAAAGGGTAAAACATTTAATTAGTATCACCGAGCAACTTCTCGGTACTCCTCGACATCTTTCTCAGCACGTTGGTGGTTTCGTTATTAGTTCAGGACCACTGTATGAGTTGGTACCTGTTGAGAACGCAGCGATGCCAGAGCGTACAATTATCCAATGGGACAAAGATGATATTGAGACCCTAGGGCTACTTAAAGTTGATGTATTGGCTTTAGGTATGCTCAGCGCCATTCGCCGTACCTTTGACTTACTTAATATGCAATTTCCTATCGGTGTAGATATTCCTTTCATTACCAAATTAGGCGATGACAAGCAGGTTTACGATATGATTTGCCAAGCAGATACCGTCGGCGTTTTTCAAATTGAATCCCGTGCACAGATGTCGATGCTTCCTCGTTTAAAGCCTCGCCGTTATTACGACTTGGTGGTGCAAATAGCTATTGTTAGGCCAGGGCCTATACAGGGGGATATGGTTCACCCTTATCTTCTAAGACGGCATGGGAAAGAAGCCATAACCTACCCTTCAGAAGAAGTAAAAGAAGTGCTATCGCGCACCATGGGCGTTCCAATTTTTCAGGAACAAGTGATAAAACTCGCCATGGTAGCGGCTGGTTTTAGTGGCGGTGAAGCAGATCAATTACGTCGTGCAATGGCTAGCTGGAAAAAAGACGGTCGAATTTTTGAGTTTAAAGAAAAGCTAATAAAAGGCATGGTATCGAGAGGCTACGAAGCCTCTTTTTCAAATAATCTATTCGAACAAATTAAAGGCTTTGCTGGCTATGGTTTTCCAGAGTCCCACTCAGCATCGTTCGCCGTGTTAGCTTACGTATCATGCTGGTTAAAATATTATTTCCCTGTTGAGTTTTATGTCGCCTTATTAAACAGCTGGCCAATGGGTTTCTATACGCCATCTCAGCTGGTACTAGATGCAAAGCGCCATCATGTTGCGGTTCATGCGCCTTGTGTGAATGCATCAAACTACGAACACTTAATTGTTGAATACAAAGGCGAGAAACAGATACAACTTGGGCTAACGCTTGTAAAAGGCTTAAGTGAAAAGAGTGCTAACCTCATTGTGAGCCACAAGCCGGCTACAGGTTATAAAAATATAGAGGCCGTGCGAACGCTCGCAATACGTTCTGATGAATTAGAGGCTCTTGCTAGTGCTGATGCATTTAGAGCTATTGCAGGTAATCGCTATCAAACTCGCTGGCGGTTAATGGATAAACAAGCCGATTTACCGCTTTTTGAAAATACTAATAACGCGGACACTTTTAAAACTGCTCCAAGCGTAGCTGAAACCTTAATTGAAGATTATGCTTCTATTGGACTTTCGGTTAACGACCACCCTGTGGCACTTTTACATAGAGAACGAAAGTTAAGTTTTATTACCCCAGCTAAATCTTTGCTGCAAAAAAACCATAAATCAATTGTAAAAGTACTCGGATGCGTAACTGGTCGACAAGCGCCAAGCAGTGCCGCTGGGGTTACATTTCTAACATTAGAAGACCATACCGGAAATATTAACGTCATAGTATGGCAGGCCACCTCTCGCGCCCAGCATAAGACCTTTTTAAAGGCTAAACTTATGCAAGTTGATGGTATTATTGAACGCTCTAAAGAAGGAGTTATTCATATTATTGCGGGAAAGTTAATAGACCGAACACCATGGCTTGAGGATATCAGTATGCCATCCAGAGACTTTCATTAAGTCCAATTGCGTACATACGCGTTTTGCAGTCTTAGGTATTTTAGTATCAAAATTAGTAGGAGTATGGCATGAAACACGGGGTGTTTTGCCTTTTACTGATATGGATTAGTACAGCGGTAACTGCTGAAAAATTTATTGTAGGCTCACAAAACATTGAGTATTACCCACATTACGATTTTGCTTCACCTATTGATAAGGGAGTAGGCTGGGCAATACTCGAAGCCTTTTCAGAAGCATCTGGTCACGAATTTTCGTACCTAACAATGCCTATTCGTCGTCTTCAAATGGAAATGCTTAAAGGTCATGTGGATTTTGTATATCCCGATAACCCTGGCTGGTATAACGAGGTCACTAAAACCAAAGAAAAATATTTCTCGGTTGCACTTACCCGTGCCGTTACCGGTACTTTTGTAAAACCGAAAAATGTAAATAAAGGTATCAATTCCATTAAGAGAATTGCTATGCCTCTTGGCTTTACACCAGTGAATTGGCAAACGAGGTTAGATCAAAACCTCATTAGGATAGTTTCCATATCTGATACTTTTGCAGGCTTGTCGTTACTACAGCTAGAGCGTGTAGACGCCATAGACTTCGAATACCACGTGGGTAATTACTATTCTAGTCAATCGCCGCAAATCGGCCCTTTCGTATTAGATATTACTCTACCCCATAACGAGATCCCTTTTATGCTTTCTGCTTTAAGACACCAGGACGTCATTGAGGAGCTAAACAGTTTTATAAATAATAACCCAACGCTTATTGATTCGATTAGGGCACGCTATGGCATGACTTCATTAGAAGCACTGACACAACAAATACAAACTGAATTTAGTATAGAAGATAAAGACATTTGGCAGCCTCAATAGCCGTTTATACGCTACTATTAACTTTTGTGTTTAGTAATAGTATTCATTCAAAAAGGTAATATCAGTGGGCTACATAAAACGGACTTTCTACTGCCTTCTCTTTTTTTTCGGCGGTAACTTAGCGCAAGCAGAACAGTATATTATTGGTGCTCAAAATATTGAGTACTTTCCTCACTATGATTTCACATCTAAAGTTGATAAAGGTGTGGGATGGGCAATCTTACAAGCATTTTCCGATGCGTCAGGACATGAGTTCGTATATTTAGACATGCCGGTTCGAAGGTTACAAATTGAATTAAATAAAGGGAATGTAGATTTCATTTACCCTGATAACCCACGCTGGAATAGCGGAGATACTACCGCTGCCGAAAAAACCTTTTCGAAACCTATTGCTCATACATTATCTGGAACACTTGTTAGATCAGCAGATCTTGGAAAGGGGATAAATTTTGTTAAGAAATTAGGGATTCCGCAAGGGTTTACGCCAGTTAAATGGCAAAGCAGAATAGATGACAAACTTGTATCTTTAGTTCCCATTGAAGAAACTTATAACGCACTTTCACTACTTCAACATGAAGAAGTGGATGCTGTAGATCTTGAATATCACGTTGGAAAGTATTTTACGCAAAGTTACCCCCAACTAGGCCCGTTCTCCATTGATGTTACCCTTCCCTTTATTGATGTCCCTTTTCTACTATCTACTTTACGTCACCCCGAAATTATAAAAGAGCTAAACCTATTCTTAGTGAATAACCCTAACTTAGTATCTGACATTTATGAAAAGTACGATATTAGTTTACCTAAAGCGCTTATAGAGAGGTTTCGAATAGAGCAAGGCATTGGAAAAGACGATTTATGGAAGCCTCTGTAATAATTACTTATTCCAAGGATAATAGAAAAATAGCTAAAAAGGTATAATCACTCTAAATTACCTCAAAGCCATGAAAGTTATCACTTTTTATTTCTGGTAATGATTTTGCTTTTCTCCTTATATATTAAAGGAGAAAACATGCTTAAAAACATTTTCAAAGTAACTACTTTTGCATTTTTATTACTACCCTGCATGCTTCAGGCTAAACAAACAGTCAGTGTCGACTTAATGAAAGGTTTTGACGACATAGACGGTATTCGGTTGGCTTATAGACCACTAGAACATAATTTCAGTTCTCAATGGTTCGGAGATATCAAATTATATTGGGAACTAAGCGCCTACCATTGGGAGTATGGCGAAGATAATAACCACAGTACTAGTTACGCACTATCAATCACGCCAATTTTTATGAAACAAATCAGTACGGTATATAATTACCCGTTATATGTCGAAGCAGGCATAGGCGCTAGTTTCATAAATGATGAGAAAGTAGCCGGTAAGGACATTGGTTCAAATTATCAATTTGAAGATAGAGTAGGTTTATTGCTCGAACTCGATAATAGCCAGCAAGTAGCACTTCGCTATATGCATTTTTCAAACGGCGGGTTTAACAGTGACAACCCTGGTTTGGACTTCATCAACCTTTCATACGCTTACCGCTTTTAATTACACGCTCTTATAATTCTTTGTGCACTGACATAGCACTCAAATTAACTCGGTAGTGATCTGTAGGCGTATTTAAATCGAGCTTAGATATCATGGGAAGCAATTGAAAGATAACCTGCATCTGTAGCTATCTACCGTCTATTATATAATTCTTCAGATATCGATTCACAGTTCTTGCCGCTAATACGTTTCACTTCTGAGTTCGGTTACTTATACAGTATCGGGGTGCAGAATCATGATTCTTTTTTGGAATGAGCACGCGAGGAGGCTCTTCAGTACGCTCAGTTTTTTCTACGGCGTACCTGCTAATTTCACTTTCAATCACGCATAAAAAAGGGCTATCCGTTAGGATAGCCCTTTCTTCGAATGGGACCTGGCAGTGTGCTACTCTCACATGGGGAAACCCCACACTACCATCGCCGCTAATACGTTT
>NZ_JAESDI010000023.1 GCF_019249215.1 Alteromonas lipotrueae | reverse complement strand
ATACAAAGACACTTCAGAACCATACAAAATATACACTACAACATACTCTTAAACGCTGAATAACAACAAGATAATAGTAAGTCATGTTCACGTCTATGAAATGCCTATTTTGTTCAATGATATAGCGCCATAAGGATGGCTATTTACTAGCCTCTACTCTTTACTTATTAACCATCGACTCTTTACTTACTACCCACCTACGCACCACTTATTAGCCATCTAAGCACCAAGAATTAGTCATTTCCCAACCGCTTAGTAGCTATATAAACGAAAAAAGCAAAAAGTATTTCACATCACATTTGTTACAATATAACATATCACCAACTTTCGACTTTATACCGTAAATCAATGACATCAAAATCTGTAATCAGTGCTAGTGAATTATCGGTACGTATAGGCCAACGTACTATTCTTGATAACCTTAATTTTGAAGTAGGCAAAGGTGAAGTGTTTGCTCTGTTAGGGGGTAATGGCGCGGGCAAATCTACTACGCTCAAAACCTTTTTAGGGTTAATGAAACCTAGCGCTGGCACAGCGTCTGTTATGGGTATGTCGGTAGCAGACAATACCAACAAAGTGCAAAAGTCGGTGGCTTATTTGCCGGAGTCGGTCACGCTTTATGGTCACCTTTCAGGGTATGAAAATATTCGCTACTTTTTGTCGGTTGCGGGTGTCGAAAAAACGGACGATGCTATTCATGAAGCCCTTAAAAAAGTAGCGCTTCAAGAAAATGCGTGGCACAACACGTTGTCGAACTACTCAAAAGGGATGAGGCAGAAAACCGCCATTGCATTAGCCATTCTTCGTAATGCCCCAGTGTTGTTTTTAGATGAACCTACTTCTGGCCTCGACCCTGCTGCTATTGATGAATTTAACTCGCTAGTGTCTGAGTTAGCAAACAATGGTGCCACCATATTTATGGTAACCCACGATGTGTATGGCGCTTGTCAGGTTGCGCACCGTATTGTGTTGCTAAGTAACGGCAAGCTTACGGGGTCGTTTGAACGCTCGGGCGATACGCCTATCGATACCGAAGCCGTTCACGCAGCCTTTGCTGGGCGCAAATGAATATGAACAATACAATAAAAACAATTTGCGCCGAACAGTGGCGTTATTGGCTGCGAACCAAAGTTGCAACCACGGTGTTAATTTTGGGCAGTATACTTACCCTAGCTGCACTTGTGGTAAATGGCTTTCATATTGAAGAGGCAGCGCACGCCAGAGAACACCTTCAACATGAAGCTGAAGAACGCTTTTTATCGCAGCCCGACAAACATCCGCACCGCATGGTGCATTACGGCCATTATGTGTTTCGTACGCCTACCCCGCTTAGCGTAATAGAACCGGGTGTAGACACGTACACAGGTAACGCTATTTTCTTGGAAGGCCACAGGCAAAACAGTGCCATGTTTGCCGAGCAGCGTCAGTCTGCAGGGCTAAACCGTTTTAGTAGCTTAACGCCAAGCTTTTTGGCGTTGGTGTTAGCGCCACTGTTTATTATTTTAATTGGCTACGGCAGTGTTTCACGGGAACGTGAAGCAGGCACACTCACTTTATTACTTACCCAAGGCGCTAGCCGTTGGCAGTTGGTGTTGGGAAAACTGGTGGCATTAATGCTGGCTAGCGGTGTTTTTTTACTGCCCTTGTTATTAGCTTGCGTGTATGTCGCCTTTTCCAATGAAAGTGCCTTAGTGGTAACGCTTTTTTGTTTAGGTTACATGCTTTACTTCATGTTGTGGGCTGTGGTGGTTACCGCCTGCTCAACGTTATTTGAAAAAAGCAGTGCCAGCTTTACCGTGCTTATCGTTATATGGATGAGCGCTTGCATATTGCTACCTAGAATGGGCAGCAGTGTGGCGACCAGTATAGAGCCCTCTATTGGTAAGTTAGAAGCCGACTTTAAAGTAGAAGAAAAGCTTCGAAGCTTAGGCGATGGTCACGATGTTAACGATCCGGCTTTTGTTAAACTTAAACAAGACCTTCTCGAGAAATACAACGTCGATTCGGTAGACGACCTTCCCGTGAACTTTCGAGGCATAGTGGCGCAATATTCAGAGCAGCGCCAAGCGGTAGTCATTAATGAATTTGCAGAAAGCCGCATGCAAGAAGAACTAGCCCAAGCGCGTATTGCAAGGCAGTTTGGCTGGCTTTCCCCTACCGTGGCACTGCGTTCGTTCTCTACCCTGCTTGCGGGCACCAGTATTGAAACCCATCACCGTTTTTTGCGTGAAGCCGAAATGCTACGTATGCAGTTTGTGCAAGGCTTAAACAAAGTGCACGTAGAAAAGCTTGATTACAAACTTGATATGAACCGCAATGCTAGCGAAGAAGCCGCAGATAAAGCGGTAGTAGAAGCCAGTAACTGGGCAGTATTGTCTGAATTTAGCTTCCAGCCCGAAGCCCCCATGGCGCGCTTAAGCAGTGCTGCCATGTACTGTTTACAACTTCTTCTTTGGGTGGGTGTTGCTGTACTACTTCTTAATCTTGCAGTAAGGAGGCTAAACCCATGATGCGGTCTAACGATATTAAGCGCGAAGCGGGGTTTGTGTTTGCCCACCGCCAATTTAAATTAACCTTGTTGGTGGTATTTCTATTAAGCACGGTAGCCTTGTGGTCGGGTCATGCTGAAATGAAGGCGCAACAAGCTACTATTGAACGCTTATTAGAAAAAGACACTGTAGAGCGTGAAGCGGTGCTTTCCCATCAAAATAGCTATGGCATGGTGGCGTATTACGCCTTTCACCTAACCTATGCGCCGCCTTCGCCCCTCGCCTTTGCTGTTGTGGGTGAGCGTGATGTGTTTCCGTGGAAGCATCGTATACGTATGTTAGCCCTTGAAGGGCAAATATATGAAAGCGACACCGACAACCCAGAACTAGCCTTTTTAGGGCGTTTCGATTTTGCCTTTGTGGTAAGCGTGTTATTACCGCTATTTATTATCTTGCTGCTGTACGACTTAAAAGCAAAAGAGCGTGAAGCCAGACGTTTCGATTTACTTAATGTAACGGCGCGAAATAGCCATGCGGTATGGACCTCGCGTACGCTAGTTACTCTGGTGCCGTTAGCCTTAGTTACACTTATTCCTTTTATTGCCTTTGCCATTGTAAATGGCGCATCGCTACGTTCTATATTGCTAGCCTGCGTTATTGTACTGGGTACTATAAGCGTGTGGTCTGCCATTGTATTGGCCATTGGCGCGGCGCAACGTTTTGCTAAATACAGTGCCACCCACCTTGCCTCGTTAATGTTGGGTGTATGGCTTATTACCACCGTAATAGTGCCTGTTACCGGTCATACCGTTATTAATGCGGTTGTCGATACACCAGAAGGTGGCGATATTGTGCTTACACAACGTGAAGCGGTAAACGGTGCGTGGGATAAGCCGGTAGAAGCCACGTGGGAAAAGTTTATTGAAACTCACCCACAATGGGCTAATTACACGGCGTACGATCCTGAACGTGATGGTTCGTTTAACTGGAAATGGTATTACGCTTTTCAACAAGTTGGCGATGAACGGGCAAGCGAACTTTCTAACGCTTATCAACAAGCCACCCTTAGAAAAAACCAACTGGCAGGTTATGTGTCTTTGTTATCGCCTTCGTTGCTAACACAGCGTTTGCTATCGAACACCGCTAACACCAACGTGCAATCTATGATTGATTATGAAAATAAGGTGCGCGCGTTTCACGCATCGTTGCGCGAGTTTTATTACCAACAACTTTTTGCTGCGCCTGAGTTTACAGAAGCCAGCCTTAAGCAGCTTCCACAATTCACTACAACTTCACAAGTTACTACAACAAAAAATGAACACACAGGAAAACACCAATGAAAAATAACTGGGTGAAATCTACACTCGCCATCAGTATTGCCGCATTTTTCAATGCCCCTGCTTTTGCTCAAACAAATGACGGTCAACCAAATGCCCAAGGCGCGTCTCAAAAAAACGAAGAAGCAAAGGTCGAGAAAATTACGGTACACGGCATGCACCGCGCTTATCAAGGTGCGTTTGAATACAAAGAAGTGCCTGCCGCCGCGCAAGATATCGACTTAGGCTTAATTGGTGATGCAGGTGCTATTAACCTAAATGATGCATTAGATCTTTCTGCTTCGGTAGCTAGGCAGAATAACTTTGGTGGGTTGTGGAATAGTTTTGCCATTCGTGGTTTTTCTGGTGATGAAAACCTACCAAGTGGCTTCTTGGTAAATGGGTTTAATGCTGGCCGTGGCTTTGGTGGCCCTCGTGATTTGGCGGGTATCGACCATGTGGAAGTATTAAAAGGCCCTAAAGCGGCATTGTTTGGTCGTGGTGAACCTGGCGGTGCAGTTAACTTAGTCACTAAGCGCCCACAATTTGTTTCAGGTGGCGAAGTAAAAGCCACTTATGGTAGTTGGGATCAGATGCGCATTGAAGCTGACGTGCAAACGGTAGCGGGCGCAAAAGAAGACATTGGCGTTCGCCTAGTGGGCTTTTACGAAGACGCTGAAAGCTTCAGAGATACGGTAGAAACCGAAAAGTTAGGCTTTTACCCTTCTGTTACCTGGGAATTTTCTGAAGATACCCGTATTACCTACGAGCTTGAGTATACCAAACAAAAAATCCCCTTCGACCGTGGTGTTATTGCGGTGGATGGTAAGTTAGGAATTCAGCCTATTGAAACCTTCGTGGGCGACCCATCTGGCGATAGGATTACTACCGACGTGGTTGGTCACCAGCTTGAGATTTCTCATGAACTCAACGATGACTGGAACCTACTTATCGGCGCAGGCTTACGTGACACTGCCTTTGAAGGTAATGCACTAGAAACCAACTTTGCAGGGCGTCAAACCTTGTTTATCGACCCAGATCAAACCTTGCTTTCACGCTTTAAACGCTACCGCGACTTTGAAACCGATTATGTAGTACTGCGCGGCGAAATTGCCGGTGAGTTTGATACGGGTTCAATTAGCCATCGCGTTATTATTGGTGGTGATTACGATAAGTTTGAAAACGATCAGGTTATCTTGCGTTACCGCCCATCTTATTTTTCTGGCGACACAGACATTAACGATTTAGATTTAAGCCAATATCTTGTGGTAGATATTCTTAACCCAGATTACTCGCCTGTGGCTGATGTTGAATTGTCAGACAACCTAAACCGCCTAGAAACCCAAGAAGCATGGGGTATGTACATTCAAGACCAAGTGAACATTACCGATAAGTTTCAAGTGCGCTTTGGTGGTCGAATTGACAAATTTGAACAAGAAATTCAAAACCGCTTAAGTGATCCGGTAGCTATTACCTCGCAAGATGATACTCAATTTTCACCTCAGTTAGGTGCGGTGTATTTACTTGATGACAGCATTAGTTTTTACGCCACCTACGGTGAAGGCTTTCGCCAACTTACGGGTTCTGATTACGCAGGGAATCCGTTTGAACCAAACCAATCTGAGTCTACCGAAGTGGGTGTTAAAACCGACCTAACGTCGTTCTTTAACAACGTTCGCGGCGACATCACCCTGTCTATCTTTAATATCGATCAAAGCAATATTTTGGTGTTCGATAGTAGTGATGAAGCGTCTGACGGTTTCTTTTTAACCCCTGGCGGTGAAGCGCGCAGTCGTGGTGTTGAACTAGATATTAACGCTGAGTTCAGCAATGGTATTGCGTTGTGGGTGTCTTACGCGTATATCGATGCAGAAAGTACCAACGATGCGGCTGACGCTAACTTTGTGGCGGCTATTGAAGCGGGCGACCCGCTAATTAACGTACCTAAAAATCAGCTTAGCGTTCAAGTAGGCAAAAGCCTTACGGTTTCAGATATGCCGGTGCGCTTAGGCACTGGTTTATTGTACGTAGATGAGCGTTTAGGCCAAACAGCAACAGACTTCTATTTACCTAGTTACACTACCGTGCGCGCATTTGCGCAAATTGAACCGGTTGAAAACTTAGTGGTACGTGCAGAAGTAGACAATCTTTTCGATAAAGAGCACTACACCAACTCTTTTGCCGATGTATGGGTTGAGCCAGGTGCACCGCGCCGCTTTAGAGTGTCGGCGTCTTACCGCTTCTAGGCTTTATAGTTAAAAGCTTTGAAGTAAAAAGCTTTGTAGTAAAAAGCTTTGAAGTAAAAAGCTTTGTAGTAAAAAGCTAGCATAGATGGCTGCAATGGAAAATGGTAATAGCGTGTTATTCACACAACCGCTAAGACGTTACAGCTCCATCAGTTGATAAATGACGTAGATAAGCTTTTTCCCTTATGCTTATTTACGTCATTTTTTTATGTGTTGTAAGCCTAGACTAAGGTTAACGACTTAGGTTATCGACTAGGCGTAGATTGCACTTTTAAGTTGTAGTCTTTCGCTATGCCCTCAACAATGCGGGTTAAGCCCACTATCTCGCCTTGGTCATCCTTACTCCATGTGCAAGTAAGCGTGCTGGTGCCTTTTCGAAGCTTGCCCTGCCAATTGTCACGGCTTACATCAAGGTCGCCTCTAGCATCAGTTATTTCCCAGCCTTTATCTTTAAAGTCGAAAACAATGGTGGCAAACCTTTCGCCTGGGATAGCCTCAATAATTTTTAAGTCTTTACGCTGAAATTTAGAAGCAATTAGTGCTCGGCGAATGTTAGTCAATAAGCCCACGTTAATCCCTTATAGTAATGGTCAAAGCTGCGGTTTTTAGTCTGAGCTGCCGCTCATATTAGCGTTGCGGCTTATTATAGGCCAAGCTTTATTAGATTAAGCTTTGCGCATTTTAATAACCAACCAAATACCACCTAATGTCATTAAAGAGGCTACCATAATTTGCACGCTAATGGCTTCAGCAAGAAATGCCCAGCCCATCAGCGTGGCAATTACCGGAACACTTAACTGAACGGTGGCAGCCGTTGTCGATTGAATTAAAGGTAATGCTTTGTACCAAATGGCATAGCCACAACCAGATGCCACTATTCCAGATGCCAGCGCAAATAACACCCCATCGTTGCTCCATTGCCAAGTATCGGTTACCCATAACCAAACAATCAAAGGCAGGGTAAGTAGTGTGGCATATAAAAAGTTACCCGCCGTGAGCAATAAGGGCGCATTACTCTTTTTACCTAGTAAGGAATAAAAACCCCATGCAATACCGGCGCTTATCATTAATAGGGCTGAAAACAATGGTGGCGCACTAGCCCCTGGAAGCAGCAAGATAACTAAGCCTGCAAAAGCCAGTAAAAACCCTAGCCACTGGAATGTAGCAAAGCGTTCGCCTTTTAATAAGCCTACTGAAATCATAGTGAGCTGCACTGCGCCAAACAATAACAACGCGCCTGTGCCTGTCGACATCGAGATATACGCATAAGAAAATGCAATAGCGTAAATAAATAAGCTTAACGCCCCTGCTATTGATGCTTGTTGTTTAATGGCTGCTATTGGGCTGGTGTTTTTTGATGAACGTCGGGCAGTAAATGCCACTAAAAGGGCTAAACACAATGCGCCACTGGCTAAGCGTATTGTGGTGAAAAGGCCGGGGTCGATATCGGTATTAGCCAATGCCATTCGGCATAATAACGAATTGGCCGCAAACGCCAGCATGGCAATACACACTAATCCGTACGGGTTACCCATTCGTTTTCTCCAGCAGCGTATACATAAAAGCCCTTTTTATAATGATGATAATTTTATAGCGTTTAGTTGTGCATTTAGCATTATATAAAATGCATAAAGCGCTTTTTGAACAAGGCTATTTTAAATAAAGCATTGTTTAATCAAAGCTATGTTAATCAAAGCTCTGTTAATCAACGTGTTGTTTAATTTACCTTTTTACAGGCAAAAGAAAAGGACCGCAATGGGTCCTTTTTTCGTTCAATCTTTACATTACTATGTAAGTTACAGTGAAACACCTAAGCGTTCTGCAACTTCAATGTAAGTTTCAACTACTGAGCCTAGGCCTTGTCTGAAACGGTCTTTATCCATCTTCTTACGGGTTTCTTTGTCCCACAAGCGACAACCGTCAGGGGTAAATTCATCACCTAAAACAATGTTGCCATCAGGATCAACACCGAATTCAAGTTTGTAATCTACTAGCAACATGCCTGCTTCATCAAACAGCGATTTAAGTACGGCATTTACTTTAAACGTTAACGACTTCATTTCAGCAATTTGCGCTTCAGTCGCCCAACCAAATGACACAATATGATAATCGTTAATCATAGGGTCGTGCAGTGCGTCGTTTTTAAGGAAGAATTCAAACACAGGCGGTGCCAACGTTTGCCCTTCTTCTACACCAAGACGACGAACCAAAGAGCCAGCCGCTAGGTTACGAACAACACATTCCACTGGGATCATGTCTAGCTTTTTAACTAAAGATTCAGTGTCAGAAAGCAAGGCTTCTACTTGCGTAGCAATACCCGCGTCTTCAAGTTTAGTCATAATAAAATGGTTAAACTTATTATTCACTTCGCCTTTACGGTCTAGCTGTTCAATTTTTTCACCATCGAAAGCTGATGTGTCGTTTCTGAAATGCAGAATTAACTTATCGCTGTCATCGGTAAAATACACAGTTTTTGCTTTACCGCGGTAAAGCTCGTCACGTTTTTCCATTCTCAGTCTCAATTATATATCAAGGTTATCTTCTGACATGACCTCGGCAAATGCGCCGTAAAGGTCTGAAACCTGATTGGCTTCAAAAGGTTCGCTTTCATTATTCATGAAAGTCACTGAACTGCGTTTCTCACCGGCACGTGAAACTTTCAAACGGTAGTCACCTTTTTCAAGTAACTCGTTGTCGCTGGAGAACAAGCCGCCCCACCAACCCGTGTCACTACCATTATAGGTAACAAACAGTAAGCCGTTTGATTTGTCTAAGTCTTTAACGTCGAAACCAAGTTTACGCAATACCAACAACATACGTGGCCATACCACGTCGTATTGTGCATCTACCATAAATGCGGGGTTGCCGTCATCGTTAAAGCCCATTTCGGTATTTAGGCCTTGGCGAATACGTGCAATTCGGCGAGTTTCTTGTAACTGAATTTGGTATTCGTAATGACCAATCACTTGGTTAAGTACGTCTACTTCTTCACGGCGCTCTTGCATGCTTGAAATTTCTGCAACAACATCGTCACCAGTGGTGGCCATGTAGTCTTTTAAATCAACAGAAAGGGCTGCGGTTCTACCGTGAGGTTTTACTTCTAGAACGAATTCAAAGCGGCGACCCACTTCACTTTCAGTACTGGTCCAGCTGTACCAAGGGCTGTCCACTTCTTTTTTAATGATCATCCAGTCAGTGTTTAACACTTGCTGTTCAGGATCGAAGAAATCTACGCCAATGCCTTGCTCGTCTAGGAAGCTTAACAAAGAATTCCAAATTGCTTGGCTTAACGGCTGGCTATCATCAACTTGGTCGAACCAAATTGTTGCTGTGCTTTTACCTTCTTCAACGTGAGAACCGGTTACTAGCGGCAATACCAATGCAGGAGATTGCACAAGCAATTTCTTCCCAACAAGACTTTCATCTACGCTTTCGTCTAATTCAGGTACTGCAAACTCTCTAGAAAAAGTTGGCGCATCTAAGTCGTCAGGAACACGTACTGGGGTTTGTTCTTTTGTTTCTAAGTACTTGTACGTTCCTGAAGCCGTCTTTCTATCTGTTTGGCTTGAACAACCTGCAAGTGCGATTACTACCATCGAACTCACTATAGCCAGCGTTCTATTCATCTGTGTTCCTTATTAACCCGAAATCAATGCGTATTTTTGTAATAGTTCTTCGATATGTTTTTGGCTTACAAGTTCCGGTAAAACCATAGGTAATCGCATTTGTGCACTTTCCATCATGCCCATTTTGTATAAAGCCCACTTTGGAATAACTGGATTAGGCTCGATAAATAGCGCGCTGTGAAGCAATTCGATGCTTTCATCTATAGTGCGACATTTATCAAAATCTTTTGCTAAAGCGGCTTCGCACATTTGTGCAATGGCCTTAGGTACCACGTTTGCTGTCACAGAAATAACACCATGACCGCCTTCACACATAAATTCACAACTTGTGCCGTCATCGCCGCTTAGTAAAACGAAGTCTGAAGGTACCAGTGCTTGCGTTGCTTTAAGGCGAGAAATATCGCCTGTTGCGTCTTTTAATCCAACAATATTTTTGTGAGATGAAAGTTCGGCCACGGTTTCCGGCAGCATGTCGGCAACGGTTCTACCCGGTACATTGTATAACAACACAGGTAAATCGCTGGCATCAGCAATGGCGTTGAAGTGTGCCACCATACCCGCTTGTTGAGGCTTGTTGTAGTAAGGCACTACGCTTAAGAAGCCGTCGATACCAGCCGCGCCCAATTGCTTAGTTAAGAAAATCGCTTCGGCAGTTGAGTTTGCACCACTACCTGCAATAACAGGAATAGCGCCAGACACCATAGCAACGGTCTCTTTAACTACATTTACGTGTTCATCAAACGGTAAGGTGGCCGACTCGCCAGTGGTGCCAACAGACACAATACCATGTGTGCCTTGTTCAACATGAAAGCGCACTAGCTTCTCAAGTGACTTATAATCGATGTCGCCGTTTTCAAACATCGGCGTGACGAGTGCTACGTAACTACCAGTAAACATAATCTCTCCGCAAAATATGAGCGCACATGGTAAATATGTCGGTAGCTAAACACAAGCTATCTCACGTCTAAATGACAAGAATTTGACAATAATCTGCATCAATACTACAAAAAGCCGCTGGTACTAAAAAAAAACTCTATGCTACCATCACACAATACGTTTCTTGTGATGTAGGTTTTAATGTCTCAACACCAACTGATTGTTACCATTTTAGGTTCTGATAAAACGGGTATATTAAGTGAAATTGCGACCACAGTTTCTGCAGCGCAATGCAATATTTTAGACAGTCGGCAAGCAATTTATGGTCAAGAGTTTTCACTTACTATGATTTTAGAAGGCTCGCAGTCAGCCATTACCCGCGCTGAGTGTAGTGTGCCTCCCCTTTGTCAGCGCCTAGATCTGCTTTCCATGATGAAACGTACCAGTCACCACGAAAAGCAAAATCTCGATCACTTATTTCACGTTGAGTTCAGCGGCGAAGATACGGCTGGCCTTATTGAGGCAGTAACAGGCTTTTTCGCAAAACGTAACGCGTCAATCAGTGCGTTTAGACAAGCCACTTACAAAGCGGCTGAGTGTGAAAACGAATGTATGCGATGCAAGTTTGTTGTGAACATGCCCGCCTCAGAAGATTTTGCTGCTCTAGAATCAGAACTAACCGCGTTGTTTGAAGAGCTCAATGTAACCGGTAAAGTTGTAGACAAACATATTAAGGAATCTAATGAACACGCTTCAAGCTGGTGATAAAGCACCACAGTTTTCACTTCAAAACCAAAATGATGAAACCATTACGTTATCAGATTACCTAGGTAAAAAAGTACTGGTGTACTTTTACCCTAAGGCGATGACACCAGGTTGCACCGTGCAAGCGCAAGGCTTGCGTGACAGCAAAGATGCCCTAGACGGCTTGAACGTAGAAGTGATGGGTATTAGCCCTGATGCGGTTAAACGCTTGCCAAAATTTGCTGAAAAGGAAAGCCTAAACTTTACCTTGTTGTCAGATGAAGACCACGCGGTAGCAGATGCTTTTGGCGTATGGGGCTTGAAAAAGTTCATGGGTAAAGAGTATGACGGTATTCATTTATACCCCCATTAATATTCTGCACATTACGCTCTAAAAACCTCCTCTTTTCCTTTTCTAAAATCACAATTTACTACTACGCTTAAAAACTGCACAGTCCTAATGGGTAACGTACGTTTTTATGGAAGAGTTCAGTTCTTTTGTATCAAACAAAGAGCCTATTGATTTATCTAAATCTCTATTGAATGAAGATGATGGTATTTGGTTATCTAGATCCGATTCACATACTGGCGTTGCGGCTTTTGATGAAGAGCTAAGAGTACTGCCTTTAATTTCCGAATTTCTCTCCCACAACTTAAGAAACAATAAAATAAGCCCCCACACTGCTAAAACTTACGCTAAGAATCTAATCTATTTTTTGGCTTACTTGAAAAAGAGACCAGAATTTGAAGGTACATTACTTGATGACGCCTACCTGACTGTTTCGAAGCATGTTATCGAAGAGTACCTAGCAGAACTAAAAAACATCCATAACCTGACTTCAGCTACGATCCGAAATAGAGATGCAACTCTTCAAGCATTCATTCACAAGTTTCTTTATCAAAACCAGGAACTTCGAGATGCATATATCGAGAAAAGCCCGTATTCCGGTGGTTTAATTAGTGGGCCGGTAAAGCAAAAACTTGTAATTTCTTGTTCAATTGATGAGCTCACAACATTGATGATGCAAAGCAACTCTGAAAGGGAAAGGTTGATACTTCAGTTTATTTTTGATTCGGGAATCCGGAGATCTGAATTACAAAATGTAACTAGGCAAGACATTACAAATGCTTGGGAGTTTAACAGCCAAAAGCTTATATCCAGAAACTCTGATAAACCTACCATATCCCCTTATGCACCTCTTTCTATAGAAGGCGTGAAAGGTCGCCATAACAGTAAGAAGCAACGAATGACATTAGTAAGCCGAGCCACACTAGGCAGAATAAGTAGATATCATTCATCGCCACTATATAAAAAGTACGCAAGAAAATACCCATCTTCCCATGAAACCCCTGCCTTTTTTAACGCCCAAGGGGGATCTATTACACCTAAGTGCTTATCTAAGCTACTTAAAAGAGTTTCGGAAAGAGCTATAAACAGAGAGTTAATATCTAAGCAGATGTCTCCTCATAAACTTCGACACGGTTTCGCATACGACTTACTTCAATCATCCGATATAGGTAAAAGCTATGTGGACAGGCTTGCTGTAGTGCAAAAGTCACTTGGTCACGCATTCCTGAGTAGTACAGAAGTTTATACAAAAATACCGCTGGAGTTATATAAAACAATAACAGATAGCGACGGTGAGTTGATAACAAAAGCAGAGCGAATGGAGCGGTTAGTAGAAAGGACACAATTAAAAATATCTATCAAGGACAAAAAATGAATATTGCATCACGCTGTATGAACGAATGGGAGAAGTTGTTATCAATTCAGTTAAGCAGTTTTAGTGAACTGGCACAGCCCACAGAAAAGTCACCGCATCTGCAACTAATGCACTTATTCACCTCAGTCTATAAAACCAAAACCAGCGAATCTCATAGAGCCGACGTTAAGTCAACTTTTAAGCATGTGTCAGCATTGATGGAAGAAAAGTTTGATAACGAACCAATTTACCTCAGCCAAGAATTAAACGAATTCTCATTGAACGAATTTCATGCTTATTTGAAGCGCTGTATGTTATGCGAAAAGTTACATAATCGTTATGCAAACGTCTTGCAAAGCACATATAAAAATATTTTGAACAAAGCTATCGAAATTGAAACTCCCAATTTTGAAAGGTTCTATTTGCCTAGCGCATTTTGCTATCACACAAGGGTAACGGAGCGCTACAAGCCTTACAGCGAAATCGACAGGAAGCGGATCGGAAACGCAATAGACAAAGATATCAGCAAAGTCTTAAAGCTAATTAAACCTTATCAAAAAACAGGTAAAGGTAGAGCCGTTATCGATGACAAGGCGAGACTTAAAAAAAGAGATAATGAGATTCTCACATTGGACGATGCTCGTTGGATTTTTGAGAATAAATTGGACTGTAAACCCATTACAAGCTCTTATGATTTTCGAAAAACGTCCGCTGGTAATATTTTCTACAAAATCATTAGTAGTCATGGCGTTTATTACCAAGATATTTATGAATCCTGGGGAGTACTGTGCAAAGTTACCATGAATCATTTGCTTCCCTTTCTACTGAAACTACTTCAAGTAACGGGTATGAATGTTGAATCAATTAATGGTCTTGAGATTGACGATCTGGTTGATAAACACCCTGCAACAGGCAAACCGTGTTTACGATATTGGAAAGACCGCTCTGATGGGCAAAAGCTGTATCATTTAGATATCTTTAAGGCAAACCTCCAGTGGCTAACTAACAGTCAGGGAAATCAGGTAAAAACCATTTTCGATAATGTACTGAGATTAACATCTCAGCTAAGAGATAAGGCACCTCAAGAACATAAAAACAAATTGTGGCTATTCGAAACCCATAACGGACTAGTAAAAAGCCTTCCTTGTGCGCATCATGTAACTAAAGCTGTAAAAATCTTCTCTGAAAAACATCTACTCTTTGACCAATCTACTGGTGTAAAAATCTTAGAAACAACAAGGTTTAGGCCAACTTTTGTTAGTGACCTCATAGAGCAAGGAGTATCTATCAGGGAAATTCAGTTGTTAATGGGTCATAAGAGTTTATATACGACTATGCGTTACTTAGATGTACATGACTTCGGAAGAACTGCCAGAGAAAAAATCAAAAAAAAGCTTTTAGAGATACATCGTAATGCTCAGACTTCAGTACACTATAAGCCTAAAAAGAGAGTGAGCCAGAAGCATAAAGAAGATTCGATTCCAATATCAACTCCTCTTGCTACATGTAAAAACATTTTTGACCCACCAGAGTCAGTTAGAAGTCTTTCCAACTATACACCTGGTAAACCGTGTAGCACTTACAATATGTGTCTAAGCTGCCCAAATGTGATCATAACGCAGACAGATTTGCCCAAACTTTTTGCTATGAAGCGCGACTACTTAACAAAAATCCAAAATAGTAGGATCCTAGATACTCCCTTTGGCGATGTAATAAAAAGCAACCTCGCGTTACTAAATCCAATTTTAGACATACAGTATTCGGAATTCAGCCCCCAGGAACTGGATGAAGCCGAAAAGCTGTCGTTATATATCGAGACAACAGAGCTGGTTTAAGGAAAAAAATGGAGAGACTACCAAAATACCTCAGCATTTTAAGTACGATTGCTCAGCTAAAAAGATACAAATCAAACATTTTAAGTGCTGACTACAATAGAGCTGTAAACAAAGATAACGCACTGTACCTAAATGAATTACTCAACCTACCAGTCTCAGAAACTTCACTGTTTTCTGACACTGAGTGGGATTTCAACATAGAAAACCCTAGTGCCTCCCCCAATATCAAAGGAAGTAAACTCAGGATTAACTTCGCCAAATATAAAAGCGTGCCATCAGAGGTTATTATTGAAATAAAATGTATTTTACTAGCCGTATTACTTACTCCAGAAGTTTTTATAAATAATAGAAAAAAAGCCAAAAAAAAGACAACTAACAAACTTGCTGCAAATACAGTTTTGGCACACATGAAGTCAGGACTACGGTTCCTAGAGACTCTCTTCCGACATCTAAAAACTAAGCTTGGACATGAACATATTGAAAAAACATACTTATCTCTTACCCAATTACAGGCTGATGATTACAGAAAAGCGGCTGAAGTCCACAAAAGTACCTATAACGATGACTTGAGACAGTTTTTTTCGTACATCCAAAACCCCTACACATCTGAGCATATTTTTGGGAAAAGCGTACCTGCCTTCGACTCAGATCAATTCACGTGGGAAAGCCGTTATAAAAAGCAAGTTTCGGAACAGGTATTGCCAAACTGGGCTTTCGATAAGCTCGTAAGAGCTGCTTCACTGCTAGTGCACGACTTTCTAATGACAATGGAAGAAGAAGTGTCAGACTCGTATGTAAGTCGATATGCACAGGACAATACACCAGATTATTGCAACGACTTAGGACTTACAAAGCGAACTTTTTACTTATACAGAGCTTTTCGCCTTCTTAACGCAGGTTATGCTGAGACATTTGTTGATTCAAAATACGGCATACCCAATGAGCTGCGTAATTCGAAGGGAAAATATAACTTTAAAGACATGACCTTCTTTCTAAATGAGCGTCAAGGGTGCAGGTTTTCATTATCAGTAGCCTATGAACATTTAGCGCTCGTGGCAAGCGCTGCTAAATACTTAATAGGCCAATACACAGGGATGCGCCCATCCGAATTGGCAGTGTTAGATTTAAAAACCTGCCTTACTGAAGAAAATGGAATAAAACTGCTTAACTCACATGTTTTTAAAGGAAAAGATAGCTTATCCAAAGGACTTTTCGATGATAAGTGGGTAGTTATTCCAATCATAGAGGATGCAATTAATGCGATAAAAGTTTTAAGTTCTATAACTCAAAGGCGATTAGTATTTAGCTCTATTCAAACAAAAAAGCCACAAGAGGAAGAGAAACAGCAAACATCAGTTATTATTCGCCATCAAATTAGAGTTTTTATAAAGCATGCTTCCCCCGACGATAGCTTTGGTTTTAGTAACTATATGATGCGCCATACACTCGCATATCAACTGTATAGGCTGGAAGCAGGTCTTCCACTAATTTCATTTCAACTTAAGCATTTGGTCAATACCGTAGATAAATTTCTAACAAGAGGATCTACAAGTGATGTCACAATGGGCTACGGCGGGATTGCAGACAGTTTAGTTGAGAGCCAAACAGCACAAAGGCTCAGGAAACAGTCTGAGATTGAAGTGATTAAAGCAACCGCAGATCCTGATGGTAATTACCTTGGAGGCAAAGCAAATGAACACAAAGAGCGGCTACGCAGTGCATTCAAAGGCTATATGGCAAGCGGTTATTCTAAGGATGAAATCTTTGAAGCAATGGCCGACCAAGGCCTTGGAGTTATTAATGTAGGATTAGGGTATTGCTACGGTGCCGATAGCACAAATAAAGACCTTCCCTGTATTGGCTCCCTCAGATGTAACCCTAACCGTTGTTCAAATGCCATTGTAAGTGAGGCTAATGCCCCCTATTGGCGAGAGATTTACAACACTAATCGAGCAAATCTTAACAACCCAACCTATCAAGACAATTACGAGCAAATACAAGAGGTGATTAGCGAGGCTAAGCAAGTACTAGAATTACTAGGGCATTGTGTAGACGATGAATAACTTTGATGAGAGAAACCAACGAGATTTTAAGGAAAACACAGAGCGTTTAGTCAAAGCCATCGATAAGATAGGATCAAGCGCCAACCTACCAGCCACAATCACACAGTTGTCAGAACTGACAGGGATGCATAGAAACGCAATCAGCAGAAGGCAGTGGCCTGTAATTAAGCTCAAGGAAATAAAAAATAGACGAAAAGCGCTACAGCAGCAACAGTCTATCGAAAAGAAGCAGATTGATCCGGTCACTATTCTCGAAGGTAAACTCGATAACGCCAAGCGTGAGCTTGTTTACTGGTTCAACAAAAACTTAGACAACGAGAAAAAGACAATGCAGCTTGAGCAAAATCTACAGAGAATGACTCAAGCCCGAGGCGACTATGAAAATATGTTAAAACAAGAGCGCCAAAAGACATCTGAACTCACAAAGCAGTTAAATATTATGCGTGACTTGTTATCATAGGAATTAAAAGCTTACGCTCCAAAGAAGCTTTATTACTCAACACAATGGCGAAAAGCTATTTTAACGAAAACTACATTCATTGATGGAAGAAGGAAGGATTTAATAATGGTTGAAGCAGGCCAAAAAGCACCAGAATTTACATTACAAGACCAGAGTGATGAATCAGTTTCTCTTACCGACTTCAAAGGCAAAAAAGTTCTTGTTTACTTTTACCCAAGAGCCTCTACCCCTGGCTGTACTGTTCAAGCTTGCGCTATAAGAGACACCAAATCAGAACTTGACGAGTTAAACGTAGTGATACTCGGCATTAGCCCTGACACTCCGAAAAAGCTTACAAACTTCACCAACAAACAGGAACTGAACTTCACCCTACTCGCAGACGAAGATCATGCTGTTTGTGAGGCATATGGTGTTTGGCAACTGAAAAAGTTCATGGGCCGTGAAAATATGGGCGTGGTACGAACATCTTTCCTAGTTGATGAAAACGGCAATATTGAGCATGTATTTAATAAGTTTAAAACCAAAGATCATCATGAGGTTGTTTTAAACTACTTAAAAAAATGAAACTACAGTAACTTTAAGCTGCATTAGAAATGTTTGTAGATACTTTTTACCTCCAGAGATGACTAAATCCTTAGTCATCTCTGGAGGTAAAGCAAATTAAAAACTATTCGTCATAACGGCTGAAAAGATTTTGGCCCATTTCAATTTTTACATTTTCGGAGAGTAGGCCTAGATATTCCACACCGACGACAAACTAGGCCCGCATTATTGGTCTCTTCGTATAGCTCAATCCACTTTAAACGCTGTTTAATTTCTTTGTTCATAGAGTCATAATATATTGAAATGATGTCCATGAATCACACAAGTATAGGTATATGCTTTGCAATCTACATTTCTATCGATAACTTAGGACTAGCTGATAATGAACATCGTGCCTTATCCAATTACTATTTTTGTACACTTTTGATTGGCATTAGCTCGCTTCTATTCGCGGCCTACTATAGGGTAACTAACTTGTTTGATACTGAGCAACTGAAGGATACCAACCATTGGTTTACTAAGTTCTTATCGCACCCTATAAACAATGTTTTACTATCTTGCATCTTACTTAGTGTACTAGGGATTGTAACGATGATTTTCTTCATCAAGATTAAAGGGGTTTTAGAGTCACTGTTGAGCATATGGCACATCATAAGAGACAATCTTATACCGACAACTACATATAGTCTATTTCTCCCCCCAACATGAGCTTTGGGGGCGAATCTCCCCCAGTTCAATCAGGGTTAAAATTATCACCAATACTTTAAGACCATCAAACCCACAATTTTGTATTTCTTCCACCCCTGCAATTCACTTAAAAATCGCGACCTTACCAGCGAAAGAATTCAAAATAATTATTACTAATTGTTTTATATGAATTTTTTATAAATAAACACTTGAAATACAACTAACCACTCTTGGGGACATCCCCTCGAAATCGGCATTAGTTTAACGGCTCGAACAAAACAGCTCTTAGTCTCTCCCTGTATTTTCTCGGGTGTTTAAGTAATATAATGTCAACGGTTTTGTTCTTACGAGGATGCTTTTTCAGGGCACGCACCTTGCCGGGACGCTCGGCAATCAGCCATTCTGCATTCGAGTCTTTCAGTTCATCCCGCTTCTCAGCGCCCTGATAACCCGCATCGCCAGAGATGAATTCCTCGTTGCCGTGCAACAGGTTTTTTACTGGTTCAGGTCATGTTCGTTGGCCGCGGTGGTCACCAGCGGATACGGGCGGCGACCATTACCCGCCTTGGCGGTAGAAAGGCTCTATTAAGGGGGGCTACGAGACTGTAACTAATTTTGCAATATCAACACCGACTCTTGTAATCTGGCCCATGGGCTTCTCCTCATGTGAATATTGGTAACTCATCATCACCATATTGACCCAAAAAAGTCAACGTTTCAAGTTGAGGAGGAGTCCATCCCACTGCTTACAATTGACCGAACGCTTACTCAAAAACGGCGACATGCTAGACTAGGTAACATATCGTCCAATGAATATGAAAATTAGTTACAGTCTCCTTTTTAGAGGGGAAAATCCCTAGAATCCCTTAATCGGGCATTGTATACTGTTACGGTTACATGATGGCGGAGCTGGACCATCCCCAAAATATTTACTCTCGTATCGATATTGTATCTCAAATGGCGTACCAAACCCGTGCTCAACTATTGCTCTATTGTTCAGGCGTTCTCTGAGAAATACTAGTGGGTTGATTGAACCAGCCATGGAGTTGAAATCATACCACCCATCATAGATGCGGTTATTTTCAGGGTTCAAAGTAACATGACCATGAACTTTCAAATCATCCAGTCTACCCATCCCCCAGGGAGAGACTACCGTCCCAAAATTGATCTTGTGTACCAAATAATCAGTAGACATTACACCAAATATAGGTATTGATAAAATGGGATATTCGAATGAAGCTTTAATCAGCTTAGGATAGAGCCAGCGCCTCACGGCGTTTGTTTTCGGTCCGTCAATGATCCTCAGTTGAATGGGGTCTAGCATCATACCATCTACGGTCAGCGTTTGCCCATTCCCATGCTTCCACCAATACCTAGACTCGTTGTAGGTTACGTGGTGTCCCTCTCCCGCATGCCCTGTCCAAAACCACATCAATGTATCAATGCCTGCTTTGAGCTCTTCGAGCTCAGTAAGTTGTCCTGACGAAGAATCATTCCACAGCGAGGTAGCCCCCTTAAAAAACTGTGAAATATCTAAACTAGGTAAAGTATGCCCATTAATCTGTCTCTTCTTCAACGAAGCCGAGAAATCTGGTTCTTTCTTCCTGGGGGGGAGAAATGTATTATATGTTCTAGCTCTACCGCGGTAGATATTAGCGGCGTTGAAGCTAGGGTGCAAAAGGGAACCTATTGGCGCATAGCCACTTGGCGCATAGCCACTAGGGTCGGTAAGTTTCAGAGGGTTGTTGTAGACATAGCTGTATCTGTTATACCCATCAGGCCCCATATGGTCGTGTATAATCGGGTCTGGGCTTAAAAAACTTCCCAGCTCTGCGTCATACACGCGTCCTTTCATATGAACAAGGCTTGTTGACGATAGCTCCTGAATATCTTGATGCCCAGTAAAGCCAAGGTTTGTGTAGTCAGAGGACACTTGAAAGTTTGCGTCTTTCTTTCCAGGTGTGGGAGTGAAGTCTCGTTTTGCCCCCCAGGGAGCGTAGCTACGCATCTCCAGAGTCTTACCACTAGCACTGCTGACAAGATCGATGCTGCCCAAAGCATCGTGGTGAAAATAGCGGTTTTTTATTTTATTATTCGCGCTGTTGTGGTAGCGCATGGCCACCGGCTTGCCCCCAGCGAGAATATAAAACCGCGTTACGGTCCCCAATGAGGTGGAGGTGCGCTCCATCAGATTGCCAATATAATGGGTAGTTTCTTGGGTAGTTTCTTGGGTAGTTTCTTGGGTAGTTTCTTGGGTAGTTTCTTGGGTAGTTTCTTCCGCATTATCACCTATATCTTTCAAGACTTTTACAATAGGGCTGCTCCCCGTGGCATAGCGGTACTCAATGGCCTGGCGGTTTTCACTGATGCGGGTTGGTTTGCCATATACTCCCCAAGTGACCTCAGCGACCACGCTATTATTGTTTTTTACTGTGGTGAGTTGCCCCTTGCCGTCGTAGATATAGTCTTTATCGCCCGCTTGGGTTACCGCATACATACCGGCGGCGCCGCCTCCATATGTGTAATTAACCTTAACGTCGCGGCCTTTCTCCGGGGTATAGGTTTTACTAACTATGCGCCCAAATGCGTCATACTCAATCTTGCTCACACGATCACCAACATGATTGTCTCTTGTTGATGTCAGCTCAGCGGATGTTAGCCGGTGCAATGAATCATATGCGAAGGTGTCAGTGATCCCCAAACGCTTATCAGCACGCTCTATCATGTTGCCATAATCATCATATGTATATTTAAAGTTGCGGAATTTGAGGGTTTTATCATCTCGGATACGCGTGCTCTTTGTTCCTGTTAGCAGTCCCTTGTCTGAGAAGGTATAGGTGTTGATGATGCCATTGCCGTAGACTTCTTTTGTCACTCGGCCAGCGGCGTCCATAGCGTCCATTTGCCAATAGCGAATTACGCCTTTTTTTTCATCACTGAGTAAATCATCATAAATCTCCTCAGTCTCATCCACATTAACGTTGTGAGGCTCGGCATGACTATAATTACCCACAACGGCTTTTAACGCGCCGTGCTTATAGATGTTTTTGGTATAGAAGACACTTGAGCCAGGGTATTCTACTTTCAGCAAACGTCCTTTGACGTCATAACTCATTGTCTGTACATACTGTTTATCGTCAATCTTGGTTGTTATCGTGTTTGGCCGAGCATAGTCGTCGTAGGTGTAAGTTTGATGATATACTGTTTTCAGCTGGCCGTTTTCACGCGCTCTCATAATTTCCTTACACTTTTTACCGGTGGCTGGTTTCTTTGTACAATATGTCGTTTCTAAGTCTCTGACCAGGGTGAAGTTACGGCAATCATCGCCCTTCGTCAGCTTATCGTCATCGCACTGTTTTTCGATGGTTTTCACTAGCCTGCCGAGGCGGTCATATTCGTATGAGGTTTCATTACCTAGCGTATCGGTTAGTGTAGTGATGTCTCCAAAAACATTGTATCCATACTTGGTGGTCCCAAAACTAGGGTCTTTTATTTCGGTTTTTCTGCCATATTCATCATAGCTATAGGTAATTTTAGAGTGTTCACTCCCTTTAACTTTGGTAAATTCTAACCGCCCTTTTCCATCATACTCGTAGGATGTACAATGAGTCATATTATTGCATTTTTCGATGACCCGACCGAGTGCATCTACCGTTGTACTGGATTCATGAGACTTCGGGTTCAATTCATCGGAGACAGTTGTTTTGAAGCCGTCATAGCGAGTGGTCGTGGTAAATAGGTTCGTCTCACCTTTTTTCCTGATGACCTTAGATATTCGACCGAAATCATCGTAGTCCATCTGTGTAGAGACGATATCGGTTATCGCAGTACCTTCGAAATAGGGCTCGGTGACACGTTCTACCTTCCCATCGGGTTTGTATTCAGTATCGGTAAACACGCTCTTTTTATCGCTACCATCCGTCCCGTCTGTGATGACTCGCACGACACGGTTTAACCTGTCGTATTGGGTAATGGTGGTGTCTCCATTATACGTTTTGTCGCCTTTGTTAAAGAACTGTTGTGTAACCACACAGTAATGTGCATGTGCATGTGCAGCTACATTATTCGAGCACTTGGTGTCGTCAATTCCGTAATAGTCGGTCTTGGTATACCCAAGCACCTTTTGGTTACCGCCAGTCCCCCTTTTAGTCGTCACTTTTTTGACCTGACTCAGGCCGTTATACTCGTACTCAATTATCAGACCGTCTGGCTTGCTCTCATTTTTTATGCGCCCATAAGAATCATACTGGTATTTGGTACATCGCTTTGCGTGTGTTTCGTAAACGCAGGATGTTTTTAATTCTCCTTGGCCTGTGTAGGTATTAGCGGTTTTTCTGACCTTTTTGCCAGTAGAATGACCATCGAGGAATTTAATCACTCCTACCTCACCGTGCATGTTGTAGGTAAATTCTTCTTCGAACAACATCTCACTGTTATTGCTAGGTGAGCGGTTTTTTTTGCTTTGCACACGCCCCTCATCGTTGAAGGTGTATTTGATGTTGCTGACATGTGTCCCAGAGAAGTCTGAGAATTCGTCTTTTCTGATTGACTCGAGTTGCTCTGTTATCCGTCCAATATACCAATCATTTTCGTTTTCAGAATCTTCGAAGGTGCGATACGTACGTTTAACATAGGACTTGCCATTAGGCTTATCAGAAATAACCTCTTGTATACACTGAGCGTTTCCGTACTTTCGAATAAAAGCATTCTTAGAAAGAATGGAGTTTCGAGTGCATTTGGGGAATGTACGCGTTGTTGTTTTTAATAACTTTTGCGTATCGGGATCATACTCAAGGTTGCGTTCTTTTGTCACATCCAACGCCTTAATGTGACTGTTCGTCCCTTCTGGATGGCGAATCCGGTGAGTCAGCTCTTTTGTCGTAAGCAATCTGTTTTCTGCAATAGGCTGCTCTGCGTTTTCTGCCCAATACCTATTGACCTTTGTGATTTTTCCAGCCGTTGGAAAATCGTCGTAGACATCTCTTATAGTTTCTGTTTTCATTTTAGTGGCTACGTCGTACTCTATCGTTTTGGCGAAGCCGTTCATTCGCTTGTTTGTCAAATCCAATACCAGCCCCTCGTAGCGGAACTTCGTCGATTTACTGTTGTTCAAGCCACTGTCAGTGGCTATGGAAGAGACTTTTACTTCGTTGCTAATAACATCCCACTGGTGCGATTTTGCTTTTCTACCAAGGGTATAAAACGGTTTACCCCCAAAATAGGCGTCTTGTGTTGCTAGTAGAGTCGTGTAGCCGAGCCTGGTGACAACTCCATTCCCGTTTGTAATGCTTTTTAGACGAGCCTGATGATGAGCATTCTCGTTATAGATGTACGTTTCCATTATTTTAGTTTCTTTGTTGCTTCGAAGAGTGTATTGTACCTTACCGGGCTGCGCTAGAATGGTGCTGGCTTCTGGATATTTTTCTTCAAAAATGCCAGAGATCCGCTGCCCAGAAACATAACTTTTACTCTTTGATTTAGTATCTTCAACTTCACAGTAAGAAACATGGAGGTCTTCCCTTTTTGTCATTGTTATTTCACCCTTGTCCTTGCAGCTCGTAAGCAGGTTTGGATGGAATGCTTTGTAAGCAAATGTGGTTGACTCGAAACACGCATTATTTCCTTTTTCACACAAGGTTACTGATAACGGAAATAAGTTATCGGGGACCTTGTCGCTATCAGTTTTGCCGTACTCTAGCTTGTAGCTGCGCACTAGCCGGTTGTAATCCTTGCCCTCCCACTTTTTCCTGTAAATATCAACGCCTACTTTTCGTTCATTTCCATTATCACTTTCTATAAAGCTGTAGTTGTGGAATTGGATTACATGGTCGTTGTAGCGGATAGACTTCAAGGAAATGATTTTGCCTTTATCTATTGGGGTTTTCGGGTTAGACAACACTGAAAAATTTTTGTCTTTCTTATATTCATATATAATTTCGTTGTTATATTGGTCTTTTTTTGAACTGATTGCCCAGGCAACGGTTTTCGAGCTTTCTCCGTCAGAAGTGAGTTTAACAACCCGCTCTGGGATGTCTATATCCGTTTCGAGGTTGCCTTCTTTCCCGTAAATACTTGTTGTGCCATCGTTATGCTTGACTTCAAAGTAATCGGGCTTTCCCTTCGTGCCTCCTCTGGAGATAACTAGGCTTGTGCCATTGCTGCGCGTGCGATAATAGGTATCAACGTCGCCAAATTCACCTATGGTGCCATTTGTTTCCGCCACTGGCACCAGTTCTTCACCGTCTAGACAATAGTGCTTGTGTGTCACTTTTTTAGTGCCGGGCGAGTTTTCTGTTGGTAAGGAGCAAAGGTAAACAAAACTTGTGCCTTCCAGAAACCAGTCCGCTCCAAACTCGCCTATCCGGTGATAATATTGTCCATTTATAACATAGTTACCCTTGCTCCCCACTACCCCCGCGGCCAGTCCTTGGCTGCCGGGGCGGTAGACGATGGAAAGGTTTGGTTGCAGACCATTGCGTCCTGCGGGCACTTGAATGGGGATGCGATAGACGGGATCCCCATGCGACACGGTCAGATTATCAGGTATCGCCCCAATGAGCTTATCCTTCGTTGAAATTGCATAAGCGGGGGCCAGTAGGCAGCTGCATAGCCAAAATGTTAGTAGGCAGTAACAGGGGCAATGCCAGCTGCCGACCCGTCTATTTTTGTTATGATATAACATTACATTTACTCTCCAAAATTTTTTGTGAACCAAGCCCATCATGAGATGGCGTGAATTAACGAATCTGTCTGTAAAATGAAAAAAGTGGACTTACTGGGCGTTCTAGTTATCTGACGTCCAACAACCCGCGCACGCGTCTTAGCGATGCAGCGTTCGCGTTATTTTGGCTATCTAGACAAAGCACTAAATTTAACGAGTTAAAAATGGTCGTTATTTACACTATTTTTTCTCCGTTCTTATTTTTATAGTTATTTTTTTTATTTTATCAATATTTTTTGCAATTAAAATTTAGTAACCGTTCAGCAGGGCCCTATTGACAGGTTGCTTTGAAGTCGTCGAGTAGAGGATAGGACGTTTTGTTCAGCGTCGCTTCGAGAATGGCGCGGAGCCAATTCAGTGGATTCAGCTTTTGTTTCCGGCAGGTTTCTACGATGGTGAGTATACGTTGCCTGAACAGTTCCCCTCGGTGAGAACACACGCCATAGCTGCCTTTTCGCCACAGCACATAGCTTCGCAATGAACGCTCTGCTTCGTTGTTGGTGAGGGGGGCGCCATCGTGACTGAGGAATACCCAGTACATGTCATCGTGTTTTAGCAGCAGCTTACACCGGTTCTGATAGCGGGGAGTGACACAGCGTCTTGATGCCAGTTCAAGTTGCTGACGCCAGGCGATGCGTAGTTTTTCCATCCGTTCCCGGTATCGTTTTTCGCTTAGCGCGTTGCTTTCATACCGGTGTTGTAATCGGAACAGTATGCGGATGAGCCTGACTAGATGGGTTCCATAGGTTTTATTCGTCCCCCAGCTTTCCGCTAATGCATTCATATTTCTTAAGATATGCGCCCAGCATAATTGACGGTGGTCAGCATCAATGTAGTGATAACCGGCGTACTGGTCGGTCACCACAATATTTTCAGGAGCATCGCCTAACAGTTTCTTTGCCGCCCAGGCGCCGCGTGAGAAGTGCGTCATAAAGCAAGAGAGTTGCGGTGTGCATACCTGCCACATCCAGCGGTTTTCATTCCCCCGCTGATGACGGGTTTCATCGCAGTGTACCACCGGCTCATTGCGCATAGTTTATCTGATATCCTGAAACGCTGGCGTGAGTACCGCACTGACGCGGTCCTGCGCTTCAGAGATAGCACCGCGACTGAACGATAAGCCGAAGTTCTGTTCCAGCTGTTGCTGAATTTTACTGATACTCTGGTGAAACTGACCTGACTGCATTGCCACATAGGCCAGCAGATTATTGCCCATCTGGCCCTGCTGAACGGTTACGTAGCGCTCTATGATAATTTTAGAAAAGATGGTTCAAGTACCCCTTATAAATAAATTCCAAATTGTATTGAACTTATTATCGAAAGGAAGACCTATAGATTATCGTTCTACAGTATTAACGAGTAGTTAATGTCAACTAGCGGTATTCGAAAAACACTATGCTTACTGATTCTATCTTTAGGGATAGTCGTCAGTACTGCGACTAACTCTGAACAAATATGGTTTGATGAGAATACGTCCAGCAGTGTTTTGGAAGTTAAAAATGCTGATTGTGTTGACACTGGAAATTTAGACCCCTTCTTACCCAGCAGTGCTTCTTTTATCCCTCAAACCTCTCCTAAACCGATCTATGTGCACATTACGCCTATTACTTTTTCATTACCTGAGCCTAATCACCTTATACGCGCTCCTCCCTCGGATTCTTTTCAGCAAACTATTCCGTGGCAGAACAAAAATATTGTTTGATTGTAAATAGTGAAAAAAGCGTTTTAAGAGGTGTAGTATCGGTAATGGATATTATGCAAAGTTTGGGTCTTAGTGAAACAGTAATAAGAAAGTCTCAAATTAAAACTTTAGCCAAACACCTCTACAATCAGATACGTTCTGACAAATCTATCATTAACCAAACACATCAACACGCAATTACTGCGTGACTTTATTTCAAATTATTAACCATTAAACACAGAGGTAAAAAATATGTTTCGTAAATTAGTGGCAGTCAGTATATTGGCTCTTGGTCTTGTTTTAAATGTCGATGCTGCGAATGATATAACCAAGCAAGATGTTTTAAATGCTGAAAAGGTTTGGGGTGACGCGATTGTTGCAATCGGTAAGTCTTACTCTTCTCATGCAGACTATAAAGCGCTAGCAGCGAAAACCATAGATACACTTTATGCCTATAATGAGGGAACGGTATTATTTAAGCCTACAAGGGCCTCGTCGAATCAATTTCGCCTGAAAAAGGATGAGGCCGTTTCCTATTTTGTCACAGGTGTTGTTCCTGAAGATCATGGCTTCGCAATTCAACCTTGGAACAAAGTACGTTTTGAAAATACAGGCATTATCATCTATTTTGATTCAGCAACAGCAATGGGGAATTACTACTTTACTGATGCGAAAACGGGAAAAGAAACGAAAGCTGAATTTACTTTCAGTTATATTAAAAATGCTGATGACAAAATGTTGATTACAGTTCATCACTCATCATTCCCTTACCACCCTGCGCCTTAACCATAAATTCCCCCTAAGTGAACTGCAAGGCCCTACATTAGGGGGCTACATCATAAAAGGGGCGTAACTAGTCAAAAACAAAACGGCCATTAACATCGAATACTTAAAAGCCAGCATCCGGGCAAAGGTAGAGCATCCGTTTCGCATTATCAAATGTCAGTTTGGCTTCATCAAAGCACGGTACAAAGGCCTGATGAAAAATGACTCACAGTTAGCCATGCTATTCACTTTAGCGAACCTGTTTAAAGTCGACCAGATGTTAAGGCGACAGCCAAGATCTGTCTGAAATCCGGGAATGGGCCGAAATCAGGCCTAAAAGGTGAGTATATTGGCCGAAATTGGAAATTTAACGTTCAAAAATTAGACGGCGAGTCAAAGCCTCGCTCAAAAGCTAAATTGCAGGACTTATTCGCAGTTTCCCTAGTTAGTTATATATCTTTTAGTAAGTAAAATAGCCTTCTTTAGAGGTGTTTATGAGAAATTTGAAGCAAGGTAAAAGGGTAAGACATAGATAATGCAGTGTCACTCTTTTACACGGCGGGAGCTTGCAGGTCTTCGTCGTGATTAAAAACCTAAACGAAAGTGCAGAATATTGGGTATAGCCCCAAGCATTTGTTTTTTTGGAGATTATTAGTCTCATTAATGATAAAGTCGCAATGATTCTAACTCTTTAATCGCTAAGAAAACGACTATCTGCTCTTTAGTATTAAATGACAAGGGCCTCAGCGGCCTGAGGCACGGTATAACCTTGTTCTCGTACCAAAGCCACTGCCTCTTCTTTAAATTCTTTGGGATAGCGTTTGTTAGCTCTTTTCTGGGTCATTCTTCACCTCATTGATCTGACGAGTATTGTTTCTCAATTCACTATCCAGCTCCATTAGACCAGTACACTCATGATAGGCCGCTAATTGGCCTTTCACTGTCAAATTTGATTTAGCGCTAGAAATCAAGTGTTGTTCACTTAACTTGCCCCAAAACTAGGATTTAGAAAGCCGTACCACAACTCTTCGGTTTTGTGCGCGGTTTTCTCGTGTATCATTTGGCGCAATATGACGTTTCTCACCATGCCCCGTAATTGCTATACGGTCTTCCTGTACACCCAGTGAGGTGAAATACAGTTTAATCTCATCGGCGCGACGAATAGAAAGCTGCTCATTGTTCCAACGACCACCGTAGCTATCGGTATGATCTGATCCAATAGTTTTGGACACCTCATTAAGTGAGTAAACTGACTCACAGAGGTGAATAATGACATCCCCAAAGAAAACCAGAAAAACCTATTCCGCAGAATTCAAAGAGTTAAGCCATGGGGCTTTGAAGCCAAGCTTATAGGTCTTTTTCACTGTTACATTTTGTTACGCTTTGGTCGGTCAAGTAAGGCCATTAGAGTATTGTAAAGACTTTGTAAAGTTCGTAAGGTTGATAATCACGAAAAGGAGCTTTCATGTCACATCAAGCGTTCGTACTAACAAGAAATAGTTACGGCGAAAATACAGGAAGGGACGAAGCTTATGAACGATTCCTTAGTATTTTACCGTCGTGTGGATTCAGCGTTACCAGTGGTGCTATACACCCACCATGTAGCGTTTTAAACTACACCTATACCTTCTTTATAGACGCCCATTATTGCGATTCAGTCGCCATGCTCAACTTGCCCGTTGTTAATGATTATCCCGATTTGAACAAAGTTATTTTCAATGTTCCACTAGCCGATGTAGATTTTCATTACGCTGCGCTTCAGCATGGAATAAACGGCATTTTTCATATAGAAGACAATTTGGAATTACTCGTTCGCGGGGTTCAGCAAGTGCAAGCAGCCAACAAATGGTATAGCCGGGAGATAATGAGCCGCTATATCGATGCAAACCTTGCTGCAAAGACTAAATCAGTCGCGGCTCTTCAGTCATCCACTACGGTGTTAACGAAAAGAGAGCTGGCCATCACTCGTAAAATTGCAGATGGCGCGCAAAATCAAGAGATTGCGGATTGTTTACACATCAGCGTCAATACGGTGAAAACTCATGTGTACAGTATTTTCAGGAAGACTGACTGCCGCAACCGCGTAGAACTCATTAAGTGGCTCGATCATCAGTTTAGTCAGCCACAGCAAGTAAGTTACTAAATACTCAACGTACAAGCGTATGCCGTCTACGCTTTAGCGCGCCATACGCCCTTTTCCATGCCCTGCAGCACCAATTCGGTCACCGCTTTTTCTATACTTTGCTTAACGCACTCGAACATAGGTTCATTGGTGGTATACCCTGTCTCAGCTTCAAGCAGGCGCTTTAGCGATACGTACCTAAAGAGCCCAGCTCTTACTTCTTGGCTCAAGACTTTCTTAGAGGTAGAAACCGACACTAGTACTTGCCCTGTTCTTACATCAACCGCTCGCATATAAATAGATATTTGGTCTTCTCTGAATAGTTCGCTCGCACCAATGCCAAAATATTCCACGCCAGCGCCCCCTGTACGAATGTTCGTATCGTAGCTGATTATACCGCCTTCAATAATGATTCTAGCCGTGGTAAGCGGGGGCAAATCACCACCGTTGTTTTCATCTGCACGGATAATTTTTCGCTCGGTAAGAATGTTTTGTAAACCTTCACGTTCTACAGGTAAGAACCACGATGTTTCACTCAGGGTTTGAACAAGAATCGAAGTAGCACCTTGCGTTACAGCGGTAGAAAAAGAACTGGCCCCCGTACTGGGTTTGTACTGGCCTGTCTGGTCTCTGAACGCATAAACGGAAACGGGGATTTGCCCCATAGGTGCGGGTAAGCTTTTTACTTCCGATAGGGTTTCGCTGTCTTTAATAATCCCTGCCGCAGTCGTATCTGGCGGCAGCGTGTTGGTAATTGATTGGCAGCCAGAAAGTGCTATAGCCAATAATAAAAATATGGTACTTCTCATGTGTTTCCCTACCCAAACCGTGGAATTTCGACAACCGTAACTTCACCTGTCAGCAGGTTAGTAATATTCACTACAATGCTATCAGGGTTACTGGTAATCAGCTCTACCTGAAAATCACCACTGACGAATATGCTGTCTTGGTTAAATATACTATCTATGGGGTTTCCATCTTCGTCATATTCCTGCTCGCCAAAGGCGATGTCAGTAATTTCGCGAACAATACGATTAATGTACGCACGCTCAAGAGACTCTTGTAAGCGTTCATCATAAGAGCGCTCACTTAGCGGTGCGCTATGCGCATTCTGCGAATTAGCTTTGCTAAGTAAAAATGACCCATTAAGTGGGTTGCCACCAAACGATGGGTTAATAGGCTCATAGACCAACTCTGTTGCAAAGGCACTGAACTGAAATACAGCCCCCAAGGTTATTAATGCGGTGATTAACGTCCTTTTCTTCATTACCATTCATCCCCTGCTAAATCTGGGCTTCTACTATCTATACTTGCGTTCGCGACAGCGTCTAAGACTAAAATGATAGCCTGCTGAACTTTCTCATCTAACGGTACTTGGCGTCGCCCCATGTATGTCTGGTAAACCACTTTATTGTCGTATACCACAGAGAGTAATGTTCCTGCTTGCGGCACAATAATTTCTTTAACGACTAGGTTTTTACCTGAACTATCAGGAACTTCGCGCCAATATTGGCTAATTTTAGAGGCAAATTCATGGCCCTGCCGGCTAATGCTGTTATCTAACAACAGTCCACCCAGCCGAATTTCTTCTGCATGAATCGGAGAAAAGAGCACACTAAAAAACAGCGTGAAAAGAGAGAAACGATACAAGTACTTCATTATTTTAAAAATAAGCCGGGCTAGTGCCCGGCTACTCATGCTTACATCTGAACAACTGTAGCTACGTTGTAATCACCAACTTGCGTAACACTTACAGTGCCGCCGTTGCCAGTTATACTACCAGTTACTAGGTTGTCGTTACCCATTTGCGTTACTTCAAACGTATTCATATCACCCGCAATAACAAACTGGCCACCCATATCATCCGTTACCCAGTTACCTGCACCTTCTTGCATAACGCTGATGACATTGTCATTACCATTAACCAGTAAATCCAACAAGTTTAGTTCACCCGTTTGGGCAACCATAATCTCGTTGCCACTTGATGTGATATCACGCGCTAACTCAACTGACGCTATATTCTCATTACCTTCTTGAGACATTTCAATTAAGTTGGCATCTGCGATATACGCTGCATCACCAATACCGGCTTGCGCCAGCGCTAAGTTAGCATCACCGTCTTGCTCTATTTCAACTGTATTAAACCAACCATCAAAGTTCACTGTACTTATTTCGTTGGCATCACCTACCTGCGTTAGGTCAAACTCATTGAACAAGCCAATAACGCCTGCGTAGGCTACATTTCCTTCACCCACTTGATTAATTTCAAACGTATTAACTCCCCCGCCAATCGTTTCAACCGTAGCAAGGTTAACATCGCCAATTTGGTCGATATTCACTTCGTTATCTGAGCCTTCGAACACACCTGTGGCAATCTCATTACCGTCACCGTCTTGTTCAAATTCAAGTACGTTGCCGTCGCCAACCATGTTCCAAGTAATAAGATTTTCATCACCGTCTTGGTCAACTTCAACCTCGTTATCAGAACCTACCACCGTTAAATCAGAAATGTTGTAATACCCGTCTTGGATGACATCGATAAGGTTGGCGACGCCACTTAGTTCACGAACGTAAGACTCATGCCAGTCGCCACTTTGATCTACAAAGACAGTGTTATCGTTTCCTGCAATCGCATTGTTAGCCCAGTTACCACCATCACCTTGATACACAGATAATGTGTTGCCGCTACCCGCTATGCTGTTTATAGAGCGGCTGAAAATAAAGCCAAATGGTCCACCGTCGCCTAATTGCACAAGTGAAACTAGGTTATCATCGCCCTCGACAATGAACTCTGCCGTGCTGTTTAAACTGTCTTGCTCAGACTCCAAGAAGTTACCGTTACCAATTACACTTGCATAAAATGTATTGCCCGACTGCATTTGGGATGCCAGAACTTCGTTGGCATCACCGATTACCTCAACCACAATAGCGTTAAGGTCGCCCTCCTGACTTAAAATAGACTCATTGCCTACCTCGTTCCCTTCTGGCGCCGTTTGGGTTAGCGTAATCTCATTACCTTCTGCTGCAACAATGAAATCCGCTGAAGCATTAAAGTCGACTGATTTGCTCGCTGGAATCTCTTGAGCTGACGCCCACCCTGTCGCTGCTACTAAAAGCAATGCACTCGCTATTTTTGTTTTTTTCATTTTCACGTTTGTCTCCCTATGGCAATTGCATCATTCTTTGTATTGCGTGATGTTAATTACCATTTCGTTCCCTATCTGATAAACAGTAAAAGACTGCTCACCCAGTTGATTAACATTGGCAACATTGTCAAACCCATCTTGGATAATCTCGAAGTAATTGTTGTTGTTTTGCTGCAATAAATTCACGACATTTCCCTCTCCAAGTTGGGTGATTATCGCTTCATTATTACTGCCATTTTGAACAACATTTGATAGGTGTGCGCCGTTACCGCTTTGAATGATGTTAGTTATGTTATTTAACCCAAACTGGCTGACAGAGATGAAGACCGTTTCATCATCTATCGTAATAGCTTGGGCATTCAGACTCATTGAAAGAGAAGATTCCACCATGTCGGAGCTTGTTGATAAATCGGACTGTTGAGCATGTGTTGGAAGGTTTACGGTTAGAAGACTACACCCCGTAAAAGCAAAGAATATTGCGCGCTTGAAGGTCGCTACACTCTTAGCAAGTTGGCGCTTTTTAACCTCTAACTTCTTGTCCATGAGAACGACTACTTCCTTGATTAACAACAAAGGTGACCCCTCTATAACACTCCTTAAAACAGCTAGAATCTATCACCAATAAGTTGTATTTATTACAGATACAAAACACGTCCTACTCGCCGAATCAGCGTCTTAACGATTAAAGGTCATACCATAGTACTAGTTTCACACTGAAGCGATGTGCAATCGTCACCATTGGTAAGACCAGACAATTACCTTTGTGTTGTTGGAAAAACGTACTCGAGTTTTTTCACTCGAAAGAAACACCTAAAAAAAGTGACGCGGGGTTAATAGTTAAGTACTAGTTTTCATCTTTTCCACCGTATTTACCTAGTGGTTAAGTTGTATTTTTATTCAATTTTTTACGATAAAGGTGGCAGCTTCGTGAATTTTCGTTATATGTTTTAACCGTTAGTTATATCAGACCGAGCGAGAAGATTTCGTGATAACAGCACTATTGCTAATTATGGAATTTAATTATGAAAACAAAGCCTTTTAAAACTGGCCTTTCAGCATTGTCATTAGCCCTACTTCCGCTAATGGCGTCTAGTCATGCACATGCCGCAACAGCCGAAATCTTCGATGATAGCGTCATCGTGGTTTACAAAGAGAATGTAAGCAAAGCGGAAAAAATGCGTGCCCGTTCATCGGTGGGTGCTCGAATTAGCGACGCCAATAGAGATGAGATTGACGATCGCTTTTCGAACCTTCTAAATGGTCGTATCGCTAAGCTCCAGCTTCGCGGTAAATCAGTTAAAGATGCCATTGAAACACTAAAGAAAAACCCTGCCGTTAAAATTGCAGAGCCAAATTACCTGTACCGTAAAGCTCTTGTGCCGAACGACCCGTCTTACGGTGACTTGTGGGGGTTAAACAATACAGGCCAAGCCGGCGGTACTGACGACGTGGATATTGATGCGCCAGAAGCGTGGGATATCACCACCGGTGACAGTGACGTGGTGATCGGCGTAATAGATTCGGGTGTTGATTACACCCATGAAGATATCGCTGATAATGCATGGATGAACCCAGGTGAAATACCAGGAAACGGCATTGATGACGACGGTAACGGATATATCGACGATGTATATGGTATCGACACTGCAAACGGAGATACCGATCCGATTGATGATGACTCTCACGGTACACACGTCGCAGGTACCATTGGTGCTGTAGGCGGTAACGGTATCGGCGTGGTGGGCGTAAACCATGACGTATCAATTGCTGCATGTAAATTCTTAGGCGCCGATGGCACAGGCTCTACAGCAGGGGCTATAGAGTGTATTGATTACTTTACCGACTTAAAAGAAAACCGCGGCATAAACATTAAAGCGACCAATAATAGCTGGGGTGGCGGCGGCTACAGTGAAGTGCTAGAAACTGCCATTGAAGTCTCTGGGCAGGCAGGCATACTGTTCGTTGCTGCAGCGGGTAACGCAGGGTCAAACAACGACAACGTCGATAACTACCCGTCTAATTATGTGACGACGACTAACAGCTTGATGGCTGTTGCCAGTATCACACGTAACGACAGCGATAGTGGCTATTCATACGGCATTGAAACCGTAGATATTGCCGCGCCGGGCTCGGCAATTTTATCAACAATTCCAGGCGATAGTTATGCGGCTTATTCAGGTACGTCGATGGCAACGCCTCACGTTGCTGGTGCCGCTGCGTTAGTATGGTCGCTAAATCCGGAGCTTACGCCTTCAGAAATGAAAGAGTTATTGATGGCAACCGGTGAAACCAGCCTATGGGCTGACGGCCGCACAGTGTCGGGCAACCGGTTGAATGTGCTAAATGCCCTTGAAGAAGCAGATCCTACGCCAGGCTTTAAGCTCGGTATTACGCCGGGCTCTGCTGAGATTGAAGCGGGCGAAGCTTATACCTTTACCATCGAAGTCGGTTCTATTGCTGGCTACGAGGAAGAGATTCAGCTATCTCTTGCTGAAGAGAGCGACATTGCTTCCCTAAGTGCTAACACTGCAATGCCTGGCGATACTGTATTACTTACGGTTGAAACCGCTGAAGACACGCCGTGGGGACAGTACAGCTTTACCGTTAACGGCGTGAGTGGCGAGATTGAAAAGTCCAAGTCGGCAAACTTGTATGTTTACCCTCAGGGTCTCAATGACTTCCCTTATGGTTACTCGGGCGACCCCGTTCCAACTCTTCCTAACGAAGAAGATCCGGATGATGTGGGCGTAGACCTTGTTATTAACATACCTGATGATTTAACCGTATTCGGTATGCAGGCTTCGGTAGATATTACTCATACCTATAGCGGTGACTTGGTGCTTTCGCTTACTTCTCCTCAAGGTACAACTACCGTTCTGCGCCAAAACCAAGGCGGTGGTACTGACGACATTGTTGAAAGCTACGATACCGACGCATTTAACGGCGAAGTTGCTACAGGCGATTGGACACTGAACGTACTTGATACCTTTAATGGCGATAACGGAACAGTAAACGATTGGAGCCTAGTAGTTACTGGCATTGGAGAAGTAGGGCCAACACCGCCAAACGCAGCATTTACTTACGATGCTTCTGGCTTATCGGTCAGCTTTACTAACAACAGCAGTGACGTTAACGACGATATTGTTAGCTATAGCTGGGACTTTGGTGACGGCGCAACATCAACAGAAGAAAGCCCTACCCACGTATATGCGGAGACTGGCGCTTACGATGTCACGCTAACGGTAACTGATTCAGAGGGGCAGACAGATGTCGCTACTGAAACTGTAGCCGTTTCTGATAGCAACATTGTTGCAGAAATTGACCGCGCTATGCTGTCTCGTTTCGGTTCACTAAGAGTTGACTTATCGTACAGCGGCTCGATGGCAGATACTGTTATGATTTATCGCAACGGTGAGTTGCTTGAGGAAGTGAGCAACACTGGCCGCTATCACGATAGAAGTCGAGGTGTTCAACCTGGTGAATATACTTATATGGTATGTGACGAAACATCAGCATGCTCTGCGCCAGTGACGGTAAATCTTTAAGGTTTTCTCTTTTAGCGAGATATGCCAAATATTGTTTAATCAAAACATAGGTTAAACCCCGTAGTTAAGCAACTGCCGGCCCGTCGAAGGGCCGGCTTTTTTGTGCGCTAGTAAGCTGATACAGGAGACAAGAATGCCTGAAGAAGATAAGAAACCAGAGGATAAAAAAACGGAACTGTTCTTTTGTTCTAGCAAGCCAATGGCTTTCGAGCCATTTAAAGAGGGCGATGAAAAAGTATTTGAGAATCTTCCCAAGTACGATTTGGGACCAAGCTATAAAAGACCGGATCTTAGAACAGGCATTTAGTTCAATTTCTTAAACCGAGTTCAGGTTAATTAGTTACATTTTACGTGTATTTTTAATATTGTTATGTTATAACATTGCAGTTGAATTCATTTTTTAGATTTAGCTTCCTAGCTTTATTTAGTGTGAATACGGTAATTGAATCGCTGGCGTCTATAGAGCAATTTAGAGGATGTAAAAAAGTTTTAAAGAGTGCTTTGACGCACACTAGGATATGAACGGAAGAAATCTGAAATGGGTTGCAATCAACTAAAAAGGAATGGTTTAACCGTTAGTTGTATCAGACCGAGCGAGAAGTTTTCGTGATAACAGCACTATTACTAATTTATGGAATCTAATTATGAAAAAAAAACCTTTTAAAACAAGACTTTCAGCATTGTCATTAGCCCTACTTCCTCTAATGGCGTCTAGTCATGCACATGCCGCAACAGCCGAAATCTTCGATGATAGCGTCATCGTGGTTTACAAAGAGAATGTAAGCAAAACAGAAAGAATACGTGCCCGTGCATCGGTGGACGACGATATTATTGACGCCAATAGCGATGAGATTCACGGTCGCTTTTCGAACGTTCTAAATGGTTATATCGCTAAAATCCCGCTTCGCGGTAAATCAGTCAAAGAGGTCATTAAAATATTAAAGAAAGACCCTGCCGTTAAAATTGCAGAGCCAAACTACCTGTACCGTGAAGCGCTTGAACCGTCTGAACCGTCTGAAGCGCCTGAAGCGCTTGAACCGAACGACCTATATTACGAGTACCTCTGGGGGTTAAACAATACAGTCGAAAATGAAGGTACTGCCGATGTGGATATTGACGCGCCAGAAGCGTGGAATCTCACAACGGGTGATAGCGACGTGGTAATCGGCGTTATAGATAGCGGCATCGACTACAACCATGTAGATATCGCTGATAATGCATGGATGAACCCAGGCGAAATACCCGGCGACGGCGTTGATAACGACGGTAACGGATATATCGACGATGTATACGGTATCGATACCAGAAACGGGGATAGCGATCCGATGGATGACCAGTCTCACGGGACGCACGTCGCAGGTATCATTGGTGCTGTTGGCGACAACAGTATCGGCGTGGTGGGCGTAAACCATGACGTATCAATTGCTGCATGTAAATTCTTAGGCCCTCCGAAAAACGGAGGCTCTCTAGTAAATGCTATAAAGTGTATTGATTACTTCACCGACTTGAAAAAAAACCGCGGCATAAATATTAAAGCGATCAATAACAGCTGGGGTGGCGGCGGCTACAGTGAAGCGCTAGAAAATGCCATTAACACCGCTGCGCAAGCAGGCATACTGTTCGTTGCTGCAGCGGGTAACGCAAAGCAAGACAACGACACCGCAGAGCTGCCCCATTACCCGTCTAGTTATGTGACGAAGAATGACAACGACGAGGAGACTAACAGCTTGATAGCTGTTGCCAGTATCACGAGTAACGACGAGGATAGTGGCTATTCATACGGCATTAAAAGCGTAGATATTGCCGCGCCGGGCTCGGCAATTTTATCAACAATTCCACACAATAGATATAAGGTGAAGTCAGGTACGTCGATGGCAACACCTTACGTTACTGGTGCCGCGGCGTTAGTATGGTCGTATAACCCGGAGCTTACGCCTTCAGAAATGAAAGAGTTATTGATGACATACGGTGAAGCCAGCCTATGGGCTGCCAGCCGCACAGTGTCGGGCAACCGGGTGAATGTGTATAATGCCCTTGAAAATACAGTTTCTACGCCAAGCTTTAAGCTCGGTATGACGCCGGTCTCTGCTGAGATTGAAGCGGGCAAAGCTTATACCTTCAACATCGAAGTCGGTTCTATTGCTGGCTACAAGGAAAAGGTTAAGCTATCGCTTGCTGAAGAGAGCGACAATGCTTTCCTAAGTGCCAAGACGGCAATGCCTGGCGATACTGTAGCACTCACGGTTAAAACCACTAAAGACACGCCGTGGGGACACTACCGCTTTACCGTTAACGGCGAGAGTGACGAGAATGGCGAGAATGGCGAGATTAAAAAGTCCAGGTCGGCAAACTTGTATGTTTACCCTCAGGGTCTCAAAGACTTCCCTTATCATTACTTGGGCAAAGCCGTTCCAACTATAGATGGTAAGAGCGTAAAACTTGTTATTAACATACCAGAACCAGAACCAGATCCAGATAAAGATAATTTAACCGTATTCGGTATGCAGGCTTCGGTAGATATTACTCATACCTATAGCGGTGATTTGGTGCTCTCGCTTACCTCTCCTCAAGGTACCACTGCCATTCTGCGCCAATACGAAGGCGACAAGACTAACGACATTGTTGAAAGCTACAATTCCACCGCATTTAAAGGCGAAGGGGCAACAGGTGACTGGACCTTGAAGGTACTTGATACCAGTATTGGCGATAACGGAACAGTAAACGATTGGAGCCTAGTAGTTACTGGCATTGGAGAAGTGGGGGCAACACCGCCAAACGCAGCATTTACTTACGATGCTTCTGCTTCTGGCTTATCGGTCAGTGTGACTAACAACAGCAGTGATGTCAACGACGATATTGTTAGCTATAGCTGGGACTTTGGTGACGGCGCAACATCAACAGAAGAAAGCCCTACCCACGTATATGCGGAGACTGGCGCTTACGATGTCACGCTAACGGTAACTGATTCAGAGGGGCAGACAGATGTCGCTACTGAAACTGTAGCCGTTTCTGATAGCAACATTGTTGCAGAAATTGACCGCGCTATGCTGACTAATTTCGGTTCAATAAGAGTTGACTTATCGTACAGCGGCTCAATGGCAGATACCGTTATGATTTATCGCAACGGTGAATTGCTTGAGGAAGTGAGCAACGCTGGCGGCTATCGTGCTGGCCGCTATCATGACAGAAGTCGAGATGTTCAACCTGGTGAATATACTTATATGGTATGTGACGAAACATCAGCATGCTCTGCGCCAGTGACGGTAAACCTTTAAGGTTTTCTCTTTTGGCTAGATATGCCAAATATTGTTTAATCAAAACATAGGTTAAACCTCGTAGTTAAGCAACTGCCGGCCCATGGAGGGGCCGGCTTTTTTATGCGCTAGTAAGCTGATACAGGAGACAAGAATGCATGAAGAAGATAAGAAACCAGAGGATAAAAAAACGGAACTGTTCTTTTGTTCTAGCAAGCCAATGGCTTTCGAGCCATTTAAAGAGGGCGATGAAAAAGTATTTGAGAATCTTCCCAAGTACGATTTGGGACCAAGCTATAAAAGACCGGATCTTGGAACAGGCATTTAGTTCAATTTCTTAAACCGAGTTCAGGTTAATTAGTTACATTTTACGTGTATTTTTAATTGTTATATTATAACATTACATTTCATTCATTTCATTTTTTAGATTTAGCTCCCTAGCTTTAGTGTGAATACGGTAATTGAATCGCTTGCGTCTATAGAGCAATTTAGAGGATGTAAAAAGTTTTAAAGAGTGCTTTGACGCACACTAAATAACTGTTCCTAAGTGTAGATCACCCCATAGAGGGAACTCAGTGTGATTTCTGCGATCAGATCAATCGCCAAAAAGAAATTACCGAGAACCACACTGAGCATGATCAGAATAGCATTGATTGACCGGGCTGAGCGACGCCGTTTAGAAAAAATCGTTCAACGCAGTAAGGATAAACGCTTTAGTCGTCGGGCAAATGCTGTGCTTTTGGTTCACAAGGGCCAGTCCCGTAAGCAGGTTGCGTTATTGCTGAGTGCAGCACGTTCTTCGGTCAGTCGCTGGTGCAAGTGGTATGAAGAATCAGGAATAGACGGTTTAAAAGATGCCGAGCATGGCAAACCGGCTTATTTGCCGGGTGACATCATAGTGCAGTTACTCTTCTTGCTGATTCCATGGACACCACAAGATCTAGGTTATCAGCGTAGCCGATGGAGTTCGGAATTACTGGCGAAGGTCATTCATGAGAATACTGGGATCCGTATACACAGCTCGACTTTACGGCGGTGGATGCCAGAACTCGGTATTGTTTGGCGTAGAGCAGCTCCTACTTTGCGGATAAGAGATCCACACAAGGAAGAGAAACTGGCAGCGATTAAAGCCGCGCTTGAGAAGTGTTCTGCCGAACATCCGGTGTTTTACGAGGATGAGGTGGATATTCATCTGAATCCCAAAATAGGTGCGGATTGGGGGTTCAGAGGAAAACAGCGGTTAGTCCCAACGCCAGGACAAAATGAAAAATACTATCTGGCCGGCGCGTTAAATGCCGGCACAGGCAAAGTGCTTTACGTGGGGCGACACTCAAAATGCTCTGAGATATTTATCCGGCTAATGGAACATTTAAGAAAAACGTATCGGAAGGCAAAAACCATCACGCTGATTGTGGACAATTACATTATTCATAAAAGCAAAAAGACGCAGGCATGGCTGAAGCAGAATCCCAAATTTGCCTTGCTGTTCCAACCAGTCTACAACCCTTGGGTTAATAGAATTGAAAAGTTGTGGCATGCGTTACATGAAACCGTAACCCGCAATCATAGATGTACTGAAATGTGGGAGTTGCTGCAACGAGTACGTCGATTTATGGAAACCGCATCGCCATTTCCAGGCAACCAGCATGGAATCGCGAAGATGAAGCAGAGTTAGGATCAGTTATTTAGGATATGAACGGAAGAAATCTGAAATAGGTTGCAATCAACTAAAAAGGAAAAATAGAAAATGAAAATTATTCTGAATTCGTTAGGTATGTTACTAGTGTGTATGTTTTCGCTACCTACAGAGGCAGAGGAAAAGGAAGTAGTATCGAGTCTCATAGATGATCTACGCGTGAAAGCTGTAGAAGTATATGCAGAGAAAGGACTAGTCTATGTATTTTTTGAAAATAATTCAGCTCTGAAGACTGCCAAAAATACTAAAAATCCTACCATTAATTCTGACAGAGTTGTGTGCGAGCTAGAAAGCGTAGGCTGCCAACATATGCTATCGCTTGCGTTGGTAGCACAAACTACTCACAACAAAGCAGCAATAGCGGTCCACTTAGTCGACACAATTGGGTCGATAGATAAACTCGAGAGATTTAGAGTGATGAATGACTAGGGCCTATTCGGATTATATTTTTAACCCAGACAATTTAGGGGGGCTACTATCAAAGTGCCCCAGATTGCTGTGGTAAAAAATTAAAATTTCATGAAAACTAAAAAATTCAACTGACTCTGTTTAAAAGGAAGTTCAGTTTGCTTATAAGGAATTCAAGATGGGTATCTGTTTGTTGAAAAGATATTTTATTTTAGGGTTAGCGTCGTTGCTAATTTCACCCAATGCCTCTAGCTCGACCTTGGTGCCAATTAGTGTGGGAGAAATGAAAATATTTACGCCGTTACCCGCATTAGAAGATTTTAACTACAGCAGTTACCAGCGAGGCCGGTCTATTTCTTTGAGTGTAGGCTCTTCTGCTAATACTGAGGCCTTTTATTTTCGTGTAGTAAACAGTGAAACTGAATGGCAATGCTCAACAGCAAGTGAAGTAGCAGCGCAAGGCAACAATATTATTGCGCCTGGCGTTGGGGAAGGGAATTTTAGCGTAGAAGTATCAGCATGTATGACGGGCAACGGGTGTAATGTTTCTGCATTTACATCGGGAAATTTAGCTTGCTCGAAGGTCGAATCCGCTTCTGTTGAGGTTGTGAATACGGGGGTTATCAGTGAACTTTTTCCCAGTGAGTCTAAATACGATCATGTGCACGCTACCGGCGCTGAATTTAGAGTGAATGAAATGGGAGCAGCAACGTATCAAGTGCCTTTCTCTTTGCCCAAGGGAACGGCGGGCGTTCAACCCAGTTTAGGTCTGTCTTATTCAAGTAGCGGTGGAAATGGTCTTGTAGGTAAAGGTTGGAATATTTTTGGGGGTTCTATAATCACTCGCTGTCCAAAGAATTTTGCTCAAGATGGCAGTATTGCAGGTGTGCGATTTGATCAGGGTGACCGACTGTGCTTAGACGGTCAGAGGCTCGTTACAAACAAGAGTCTTAATAAAGATATCTCAGATGTTATCTCGAAAACATCAGATAAGAATAATGTGACAGACAGCGACTATTGGTCGGCGGATGCCTACCATACGGAATTAGATAGTTTTAGCCATATTGTTCCGCATTATAATAACTGCCCCAAAAGTAACTCAAAAGGTGGCTGCCCCAAAACTTACTTAAAAGCCTTTACCGTAGAAACTAAATCTGGAGAGATACATTATTACGGTCGTTTAGACTTTGTAACAGGTAACACAAGAATTAATGGAAAGGCACTACTCACTGATTTTATGGGAAGTGATGGAAAAGTTGATATTGGTAACGATAGTTTCGTAGAACTAACTACAAATAGTAATAAAGCGCGAATGTGGGCTTTAAAGGCCATTAAGGATGTAAAAGGCAATTACATACTTTATAAGTATGAAGAAGATACAACCAAGGGGCAACACTATTTAAAGGAAATTCAATATACAGGAAATCTAGTTAAAGGCAAAAATCCATATAACCGAGTGGAATATGAATATAAAGATAACCCTGAAGCTTCGGTAGGATGGATAGCCGGGAATCCTGTTTCGAATGATAAGCTATTAGATAAAGTGGTTATTTATGCAGATGAAAAGGAGTTTAGAACTTACACACTTAGCTACCGGCAGGATAAAAACTTCGAACAAGAACATACCCTTGAAAAAATTAAGGAATGTGTTAGTGATTCATGTTTAAAACCATTGACATTTAAATGGAAAACAAGAAAAAAAAGTGCTTCTTTTAAAGTTTTTAATGAAACTCCTGAAAAAATAACGCTAGGCCAAAATCCTATGAGCTCGCGTGTTTTCGATATAAATGGCGATAGTTACGCCGATATTGTCTATTTTGGTAACACAAGCTGGAATGTAAAATTGGGCCCCGACTATAATAGTACCAAAGTCATTTTTAAATATAAAGGGACAAGCCACGGTGCTGAAAATGCTCAAATAATAGATTACAACGGAGATGGTATTCTTGATTTGTTGGTGGCTCAATCAGAAAATAACGATTGGGTTGCAATTTCGTACTGCGAAGAGTGTAAAGACATCAACGTTAAGGAAAATTGTAACGAAGAGTGTAAATACGTCAAAGGTAAGAGTAAATCCTTGAAAAAAAAAGCGATTGGGCTAATAGGTAACGTCAAAATACTTGATATTAATGGCGATGCTTTGAGCGACATTGTTTTTTTGCAGAAGGAGGGCTCAAACTACTTAATAAAGTACTATGAAAACGAAGGCAATGGGGATTTTAGTATTGCGAAAGATCTAGGTGATTTCCCCGTTATAGATGAGGGTAAGATTTCTATAGGAAATGCGCCAGCAATGGATATTAATGGTGATGGTCGTTCAGATTTAATAGTTACCCAGAAGAAAACGTTTTCCTATGGCTATGGCAGCGCTACGATTCATTCTCAAAAAGCGCTAATACTTATAACGAAAGATTCGAACAATGGTACTCTTACATTTGAATCGCAGCCCTTAACAGATAGTGAAAAAAACCTCGCCAATTATCACATCGCCGATCTGAATGGTGATGGCTTAAGTGATTTGGTAATTATAACCTCGGATAGCTTGAGCTATCAGTTGTCAAATGGAAACGAACTATCAGAGTTAAAAAAGTTAAAAACTACCGAAGCAGAAGAAAAGTATAATTCCTTGGTAAGGTTTGTCGACGTTAATCAAGACGGCAAAGCGGAGCTTCTGTTACCTAATTCAGTAAGTACTAAAGATAATATTATATGGAATGTATTTTTCACTCGAGTTGATGCAGACGACCACACAAAAGTGACCTTAGAGAAACGAGGGCAGTTTGATTTTGATGAAAATAAAACCTTCCAATTCGGTGATGCTAATGGTGACGGGAAGGTAGATCTATTTCAGAGTAAGAGTAGTAATATTGATAGCGAATGGTTCGTTAATTTTGCTGGACTGTCTGGAGTACCTGAAAATGTTATCATTAGGTTCACTTCTTCCTTTGGTGTTGAAACTGACGTCGAATATGACTACATTAATCGTCTCTCTATTGATAATAGTAGTATCTCGCCAGATAAAAATTATTTTGCTCCCCAATCCGGTTTATTTGTGGTGTCTTCTGTCTCCACGAAAACGACTGACAACACATCAAACACTGTAGGTTATGAGTATGGAAGCTTGTTGGTTCATAAAAATGGCAGAGGTATGCTTGGCTTTAAGCGGCTGCGAACCCGAGATTTGCAGACGTCTATGGCAACGGAAACCGTTTATCATCAACGATTTCCCTATACGGGTATGCCAGAATCTACGAAGAAAACATTGGGTCTTGGTGAAGGAGCCATTTTGCTCAGCGAGGCTACTAATACCCTTGGCGTTAAAGTAACCGCAAATGGCGGTATATTTCCTTATATCAAAAGCTCAAAAGAGACGTCATACAGTTTAAACAGTGCGCTCACAGATTCCTCAAAGCAATCAGTTGTCGATTCTGAGTTCAGTTACGACAAATACGGAAATCAGCTAACCTCTCAAATTTATGAGCGACACCCTCACCCTACGAATTCAAGTAAATATTATCGGGAAACGAAAGTAACAAACAGGTACGGCACAGACGTTAAATACAAAACATTTGGGCGCTTAAGTGGTTCATCCGTTGTCAAAACTCTCTATGACAACGGAAGCGCTGTGAACGATAAAACGGTTAATCGCTCATCGGAGTTTAAATACTATTCAGACTCTTTGATGATAAAAGAAGAGATTGTGAATCCTACCAATAATAGTCATAAATTAGTGACGACGAATGAATATGATAAATTCGGTAACAAAACTAAGGTGTCTACTGCGGGGTCGTCAGGGAAAAATGGCACACTGTCTCAAACGAGAAGCTCAGCGACTGCCTATGATGAACGAGGACAGTATGCGGTAAGTTCTACCAATTCGTTGGACCATAAAACTACAACTACTGTTGTAGGGAATGGTGGCGGAAGTAAGGGCAGGATAACCTCAATTATATCTACTAGTCCAAATGGTACAACATCGGAAGTGTATTTTGATGATTTTGGTGGTAAAAAGAAAACTAGAATTTCGACAAAAGACGCTAATGATCCAACCATTATTAGCCGACAATATACAGCCTATTGTGCATCCCCAGGCGTCGATTGCTACACCAGCAGCCTATTTCCAACAGCTTACTATCGCATAATAAGCGTTTCCCCAGGAAAACCCGAAAGCCAGGTGTTTTTTGATAAATGGGGGCGGCAAGTTGGGTCTAGAACTCAGGCTTTCAAAGCTGGTGGCTGGACCGTCACTGTTACAGAGTATGACAGCAACGGTAACCCTTCAAAAACCTATGAACCTAAGCTAAATGTAAAATCATCCCATTCAACGTCATACGAATATGATATTCTGAAGCGGGTTATCAAAGAAGTGAAGCCTAGAGGTAAAGTAACACGGACTTACGACGGAAATACCGTAAAAACGGTAAATGAAAAGAATTTATTCCACAAAGATATTCGAAATTATTTAGGGGAAATTGAAACCGTTACGTTTGGTTACATTGATGATAGTAAAGGTGATGATAGTAAAGGGACTGACGTTCAGACCTCTAAGTTAGATTATATACACTCAGCAGATGGCGATTTGTTGTCGGTAAAGGTATATGATGCGAATAATACCTCTAGCCATCAACAAGTAACCAATAATTATAACGATTTAGGTCAAAAAATAGCCATGACTGATTTGGATAAAGGTACATGGTCATATAAATACAATGCATTTGGTGAACTCGTAGAGCAAAAAAATAGCAGTAACCAAGTCACTAGTTTTGTATATGATAAAGCTGGCAGAAAAAAGAGTCGAAAAGACAGCGACGGTTTTACCCATTGGTTGTACGACTCAGGTGCTTTTGCGAAAGGTAAATTGCACGAAGTTGCGTATTATAAGGGAAAATCTGCGGCATCCGGCACACCTACTTATAGGGAAAGGACAACTTACAGAAGTATGGGGCTAGTCGCTACAAACGATGTATTGATAGACAGAGAGAGTTTCAGAACTGAGTTCGGCTACGATAAATTAAATCGTCTTTATTACACTCAATACCCAGCAAATAACTTCACAATTAAGCAAACTTATACCGCATTAGGTTTCCCATCTAAGACTATTAATGCAACGCCCGGCCATCGTGAATACGGCAAAGTCTATCAAGAAGTGACCCAAGTTAATAATCGTGGCCAAGTAAACCAAGTGAAGTATGGTAATGGAGTTACCGAAAACAAATCATACGAGTCGGATACAGGCTGGTTAAGTACACTTGACATTCAAAAAGGGACAAATTACGCAAACCCCTATCATAGCCTAATTTATTCATATGATGACCTTGGAAATTTAGAAACAAGAGACCATGCTTTTGCGTCTTCAAGTACAACAGACTTTACTGAAAGCTTTGGGTACGATGAGCAAAACCGCCTAAAATACAGAGACCGGAAAGTTAATGGCTCT
>NZ_JAESDI010000022.1 GCF_019249215.1 Alteromonas lipotrueae | reverse complement strand
GCTTTATATAATCAGCCAGTTCTTTTGAGTTATTAAGCTTCATTATGTTTCTCCACTATTAACCCCCTTCAAGGTATAACTGTTGCGATATCCCTTATAAGGTATATTAAGTTAAATATACCCTTAATGGTATATATGTCAAATTATACCCTGCAGGGTATTTGGGGTTTCCTTAAACACATGCTTGAGTGGGAGATAATTGAATATTAACTTTCACGGGACTATTTGAATAAAATGCCCGTTTAAAGCTTTAACGCATAATGGCATCTATAAAAAAAGGGTCGTGTATGACCAGTAATGCGAAAGCCGTAAACCTTAATTTCTTTTCGGTTTAGTTCTGCGCGTACTAATGCCCATAAGTCGTTTCAGTATTGTTGTGCGTTGTAAAGTGTAGCGCCATCATTCTTGGCCATTTTTTAAGAAGTACAAATCAGAAAATCCCATTTTTATAAATTCGGCATCTCTAAAATTTCTTACAGTTTTTTTGTCTTTACTGATTGAGGCAAGTTGCTGCTCAGTTTGCAAAAACTGGGTAAGGTCTATTCCTTCAGCATCGGCCACGGCTTCATGCATATTTTGATATCGGCTGTAAGAAAAATTTATTTCTTTTGCCACACCATTAAATTTATAACGTACTTTATGGGCCATATTCTACTCAGGTTGGTCTATCGAATTCGAAAACGGTTTAACCGCTATTATAACCGTAATTAGCGGTGCATATTGAAAAAGCTTAGTAATAAAGCTATCGAGGTCAGGTGAACATTGTTTGGCGACGTCGGCCGAATAAAACTGGGCGAGCATGAAGAAAAGCCCGAGTTCTCGCCAGTATCATGGGCCGTTATCTTCCTATTTACCTTATTGACTGAACGAGATACATTTTTATACAGCTAGCGTAAAGTAACCTTGCTTATTGACAACAAATATAGCTAAATGGTGAAAGTGTCAAATAGCTGTTTTAAAACAATAATTATTAATCACATAGAGCCTTTAAACTAGAAAATGAATAATAAACTGACGTTGTTTACCATCAATTTTCCCTATTACTTTATTCGGGCCGTTATTAATTTTTTAGCATCTAAAGGCATCGAAAGAACAAAACTGTTGGAGTTAATTGATACGGATGCCGATGAAATCAATCAGTCGTCTAGGCACTATGCAAGTCACGAATATGAAAAGCTACTTTCATATGGAGCTCGGGAACTTGGTATAAAGAATATTGGGTTTAAGTTCGGGAAAACGTTCGATATTAGTATTTGGGGTCTGTTTGGTCATATCGTAACGGCAAGCCCCAACTTGTGGAAGGTTTTAGAATATCAGAAGCGATACCAGTGTTTGTTAGGTAACTCAGGAAGGGCATATCATGAAAAAGATGGCGATAGGATAATTCTGCGTTGGCTCTCGGGTATGGAAGCAAGCTCAAATAATATTGAGCACGTAATATCTGCATGGATAACCTTTGCGTTTACCCACTATCAATCTGATGATAAACCGATATCGGTGCATTTTAACCATTCACCATTGGCTGATGTTGGTGAATATGAAGCCTTCTTTGGTTGCCCTGTCTTCTTCAATGCGAATTTCAACGGCGTAATTATTAACGAATCTTCGCTGAACATTCCGATAAAGTCGTACAATGAAGAAGTGATGAACGTTTTATGCTGCCACGCTGAGAATCAGCTCGCTTCACTACGTTCCAATGTATCTTTAGAAATTATTACTCAGTTTATCGTTGAAACCCTACCTGAGCGAGTACCTGAGCTAACCGATATAGCCAACCATTTGTCGATTAGCCCGAGACAAGTTCAGCGAAAATTTCAAAAGGAAGGCACCAATTTAACCAATCTGTTGGAAGACATTCGTATTAGTCTAGCAACATCGTACTTGAGCCAAACCGATCACAAGTTGTTGTATATTTCGCTAATGCTAGGATATTCGGAACAAAGTGCATTTCAACGTGCATTTAAACGATGGACGGGGCTTACTCCACAGTCTTTCCGTCAAACACCTATGGCAATAATAAAAAATGGAAGCCCCACACAGTGACGAACAAGGCCTCCAATAAAACTTTTTAGGTTTGGGATCCGTATGGGTTAGAACATATATTTAATATCAATGCCTAGCTCTCGCCCTCTTGTAATCTCGCCAGTAGGCGTATTAAAAACGCTCGCCGTTAATCCACCTACCCCCATTACGTACCGTTTGTTCAGTAAATTTTTACCCCATAAACCAATTTCCAGCGTGTCGCTTTCGTTATACCAAGATAAACGCGCATTTAAGTCTTTCGTGTCATAAAAGTATGCGTCGATAGCTTTTTTATACTCCTCGAGACCCGGTTGTTCGCTATTGATATTTTCAACAAACTGGTAGTCCACATGTAAGTTTGTGTTACCTACGCCAAAATCAGGCATCCAGTCAAATGTTAGGGTGTAATTTACCGCTGAATCTGTGGATGTGGTGGCTGCGTCGATAAATGTCCCTTCACCGTTGTAGAATGCTGGTGAATCTGTATCCATACTGCGTATTTCGCTAACTAACCCTAGAGTAATACTGGGGTTTAGGTGCCAGCGTAAATCCAGTTCCACGCCGGTAATCTGTCTATTATCATTTAATACTGTGGGAATAGCCTGTGTATATCCCGGAGGTTTAGTATCAACGGTAGTTTGGAAGTTATCTAACTCCATATAGTAGGCACTGACATTGGCGATAACTTGCTGCCATAAAATGCCTTTATAGCCAAACTCTATGTTTGAGGTTTCTTCTGGTTCAAACGCTTCAGGATTGGGCGTTAACGAGTCAAAACCACCGGATTTATATCCTGTAGAGTAGGACGCAAAGAACATATCGTTTTCGGTCAATTCATAACTGGTAACTAGGCGACCAGTCGTTTGAGACCATTCATCAGAGGCCGTTAGATCAGCCATTGGGAAAATAAGGTTGCTTACACCTGGGCGAACTTGGTTAAAACTGGTTTCGGGTATATACCAGGTAAAGTCCTTTTTATCAGTAGAGTAACGCGCACCTACAATTACATGCCACTTATCAGTAATTGAGTAATCTATGTCACCATAGATACCCCAGTTGGTGAAGTCACCTGTGTTGTACACCCGCTCTTCCCAAAAAATACCGGAAGCACTTGGGCCAAATATTTCTGCAATCCCCATTTGTTGCGAAACAATATCGTAGGTTAAATCACCCGTGGCATTAACAATATCACCGGTGAGGGGAACGTCGGGCATACCAATGGCTGTCATAATGTCACCCGCTACACCCATAGCATTCAGCGCGCCTGCCCATTCATCAGCATTCCATATATGATCCATGGGGAAGCCACTAGCGGTGTAGAAGGAGTCAACAGCGGCATCAAAAGTGACACCTGGACCAAATGCACCAGCAGCATGGGCATCAGTGTTGCCGCCAATCATGCCAGCAATTTGCTGGGCTACACCATCGCGAATGACGTTGTTTAATTCGCCGGTAATCATACGGCTGACAGAATTGGTCGTCGCATTTAGCTTGGTTGTTTGCCCTACATTTTCTTTAGAATATGAGAAGCCCGCTACTGCATTAATTTTGCTATTTATAAAATTAATCTGCATTTCGGTATAGAAAATATCAGAATCTTCAACATTTACCGTATCAAAATAGCGGGTAATATCGGCAGTGCCATCTTCTTCTTGTGCGTTGTTAGTTAACCACTCTCGGTAACTTGCAACATATTTCATGGAAAGCTGATTGTTAAATTCATGATTGAATTTAACAATAGTTGCAGTCATGTCGCGAGATTCACCGCCTGCTCTTACATCATTTTCGGTTTTGTTGCCAAACGGTGTGAGGCCACCGTTATAGGCGTATTCATTGAACCCAAAATTTATTTCGGCGCCTTGGTCTAATTTATCCCACTCATAGGCAATAAGGAAATTGGTGGTCGCGGAGATATCCCACAATACTGCCACTCGGGCAGCATCGTGGCCTTTTTCGCCAATGCCCCAATTTTTGTTATTTTCATTCCAACTAGCTTGATAGATGTTCTCCATAAAGCCATCTTGCCGGTTAGACAAGAAATTAGCGCGTACATAAACATTGTCGGTAATGGGGACGTTAATCATACCTTCATAGCGCTGTAATTTGTCGGTGCCAAACAACGCGCGTACAAAGCCTTCGAATTCGTCGTGGGGGGCGTTGGGTACCATATTCACTACCCCCATAGCCGCATTTCGGCCAAATAAAGTACCTTGTGGGCCTTTTAATACTTCAACCCTAGCCATATCAGAAAACAATACATTTTGGGCTGCTCTAGGCATGTAAGTATCATCATAAAAAGTAGCGGATGACGGGTCACCCCCAGCACTAATGCTTGGGCTACTAATACCACGCATACTAACCCCAGCTTGGGTAAAACCTTCATCACTAAAATCAAATCCAGGAATGAATTTATCAATATCAGCTAATAATGTAGAACCCGTTTCTTTGATTAAACCCGCTGACACAGTGCCAACCGTAACTGGCACCTTGAGAATATTTTGAACCCGCTTTTGGGCAGTAACATTGATCACTTCTATTTCTTTCTCAGTGGTTTCCGTGTCTTGGGCGCCTGCTGATAGTGAAGCTAGTACAAATGCTGAAACAATCGCATGAGCTACTTTTTTCTTCCTAAACATATTATTTCCCCTATAGTTCTTAATACTTTTCTCTAGCATTAAATATTTATTTTTTTATTCTTTTTTAATGCGAATATATTTTTATAAATTTAAATAAATTTCTTTTTTATTAATTAAACCTAGTCACCCTATTCAAGGTTCTGCCTAAAAATGAATGCTTTTCATTTTGCTCTCATTACACTCGGTGTTGTTGTCTGCATTAGGCGTTAAAGAGGCGTTATTACAAACGCTTCGACTACCTCTTGGTCTACTAAAATAATTTAAAAATTTAATAAATTCATAGTCTTAAATTTTTTTGGGTCGTGTCTGGACGCTGATGGTTAAAATATAAAGTAATAACATCTCGTTTACATTGTCCCTAAAGCGACACTGTTTGACCGCAGAGACCAAAAAAACCGTGGATAATTTTACGTTTGGAAGGATTGCATCCATGTTGATTCTTTAAATTATTTTGTTAAACAGTGGTTTATGTTTTTCTTGGTGTTTTTTTTTCTGTCTTCTCAGCTTTTTATCGTATTTGCATTTCAAAATTTTGTTTTGTAATTTGATCGGCGATTTATAGATTAAATTGGTGAGAGATTAGTCTGGTGAATGGTTTTGTCAGGAAGTGATTTTTTCACTTTTTATATTTTTATGCTTTTAATTATTGCGCACTTTTGATGCTACGTATGTTTAGGCGGAGATGAAATTTTGAGTCAAATTCAAAAAATAATTCTAACAATATTTTTAGTCGATCTATGTGGGATATTATATTTACAGCATCCCCTAGAAATTAAGAACCCAATAATTGGCGTTGTACTTTTCACCGTAATAATGTCCTTGGTTCTTGCATCTTTGATGGTTAAAAAGAAATCAAAAGATCATCAAACGATTGGATACGCAATCCTCTTTATTGGTTTGGGAGATGTGTTTTTAGTCATTTCAGGCATATTTTTGCCTGACTATGATCATATTAGCAATCCACTGGGCATGCTTGCGTTTATGTGTGCCTACGCAACCCTTTCTTTGCTATTTGCCAAAAATTTCGCCCTACAGAAAAGCGATATGCTCAAGGCTATTCCTGTGTTGCTAGTTATACTGCCAGTTTTGTCCATTTTACTGCCTAATATTCAGGGGGTTATGTTTATATTGGCGATTGTGTTTTCTCTTGTTGTCAGTTTCATGGCTTGGAATGCCCTGTGTTGTTTGCACCGAGGCTATTACAACAACAAAGTGGCTACGCGGTTTGCCATTGCTGGTTTCCTTATGCTGCTGTCCGATATGGGGGTGGCATTTGTACTGTTTTATCCCGACCCCGCGATCAGCCAAAGTGCTTGGTTGCAAAATGAGATATGGATCACCTATGTGCCTGCTTGGGCGTTGATATTCGTTAACTTATTAGAAGAGAAGTTGGTTGCTTAGTTCTTAGCTAACTACCGTCAAACGTTAATTTAAGAATGTTCATCTGGCGTGAAACCATTAGTACATTAACTGTGTTTAGGAATACGCAATGGGATTAAAACTCAAAATTGGGCAAATGCAATTCTTGCAATTTGTGGCGTGGGGCTCTTGGCTTATTACTATTGGAGCCTATGCGTTTAACACGAAGGGATGGACTGCTTCAGAGTTCGGTGCTGTTTTTTCAACTATTGGAATAGCAGCGCTATTTATGCCTGCAACGATAGGGGCAATCGCCGACCGCTGGATTAACGCTGAAAGGTTATACAGTATGCTGCACATAGGTTGTGCGGTAACCATGCTATTTATTCCTATGGTCGATGATCCAGCCATACTCTTTTGGGTTATGTTGCTAAATATGTGCTTTTATATGCCCACGATATCATTGATATTCTCAATTTCGTATCGAACCATGGATGATGCGAGCATGGATATAATCAGAGAGTATCCACCGCTTCGAGTTTGGGGGACTGCGGGGTTTGCGGCTGGCATGTGGATAACCAGTTTATCTGGATTAGAAACCTCGGCATGGCAATTTTATATATCAGCGGGGGCTTCGCTAATTGTCGCAGGTATCGCTCTTACCATGCCAAAGTGTACGCCGCTAAATCAAAAATCGCGTACCACACTGGGTAATTTGTTGGGCTTTGATGCCTTTACGCTGTTCAAAGAGTACCGAATGGCAGTTTTTCTTATTTTCTCTATGTTATTGGGCGTGTGCATGCAGCTGAGCAATGCCTATGCTGGTGCCTATATTCACCATTTCAAAGATATTGCTGAATACGCAAGTTCACCCTTATTAAAGTTTCCGGCCATTGTGGTATCGCTTGGGCAATTTTCAGAAATGCTCTTTATTTTGATTGTACCCTTTGCCCTCAAAAAGTGGGGCATTCGCACAGTGATGATAATCAGCATGGTCGCTTGGGTGTTTCGCTGGTTGATGCTTGCCTATGGAAACCCAGTAGATGGCCTATTTCTGCTAATTGGCTCAATGATTGTGTGGGGGATGGCATTCGACTTCTTCAATTTGTCAGGTTCTTTGTTTATTGAAAAAGAAACAGATCCCTCTATGCGCTCCAGTGCACAGGGCTTATTTCAAGTCGTAGTAATAGGTTTGGGGACTATCATTGGTAGTTTCGCAAGTGGCTACATTATCGACGCCTTTTTCACCGAAAACGGGGTAAAAGATTGGCAAGGCATCATGAACTGCTTTGCACTTTATAGTGCAATCGTTGCTGGGCTATTCGTCATTATGTTTCGGCGTGACAAAAAGTCAGACGCCGCTACTTTCGCCAACAGATCTGCAACGTAAACAGAAGCTCGCAACGGTTTAACTATTTCAGAGTAAGGGGTGGAAGCCTTTCGCTTGAATACTATACGGAAGTAAAATGACATCAATAAAAGCATTAACCTTCAAACCCCTAGCGCTTACTGCCATTAAGCCTACCGGTTGGGTTCGCCGACAATTGGAGATTCAAGCTGAAGGATTGACTGGGCATTTAGACGAATTTTGGCCGGACGTGCGGGACAGCGCGTGGTTTGGAGGGGAAGCAGAAGGGTGGGAGAGAGCGCCATATTGGTTAGATGGAATAATGCCACTGGCTTATCTACTAGAAGACGATAAGTTAATTGCCAAAGTTCAAGGGTATTTGGACTACATCCTCTGTCATCAACATGAGGATGGTTGGCTTGGGCCCACGGATCCGAACGTTACAAACCCAGAATCCAAACAACAATACGATATATGGGCGCAATTTTTAGCCCTAAAGGTGTTAGTGCAATATTATGAAATAACCAGCGACGAGAGAGTAGAAGGTGCTGTTTACCGCTGCTTGCGAAAAGTAGATTGCTCAATTAACTGGACGCCTTTATTCGATTGGGGGCAAGCCCGTTGGTTTGAGGCTTTCATTAGTATTTTATGGCTTTATCAGCGTAAACCAGAAGCCTGGTTGCTCGCCTTAACCACCAAGTTAGAAGCACAAGGTTTTGGCTGGAAATCGTTTTTTTCACGCTGGCCAATGACCTCTGCAACGACAAAAGGTGGTTGGAATTTTATGAGCCACATCGTCAACAACGCGATGGCAGTCAAGGCATATGGGTTGCTGAGCAGAGTAACCAAGTCGCCGGACGAAAAATTAGCCGTAGATAATATGATTGCGCTACTCGATGAACACCATGGAACGGCTGTAGGGACTTTTACCGGCGATGAATGCTTGGCGGGAAAAGAGCCTACCCGTGGAACTGAGTTATGTGCAATCGTAGAATATATGTATTCACTGGAGCATTTGGTTCAAATATTTGGTGATGTTAAGTATTCAGATAGGTTGGAAAAAATTGCCTATAATGCACTCCCGGCGGCCTTTACTCGCGATATGTGGGCTCACCAATACGATCAGCAAACTAATCAAATAGCGTGTACTATTGATGAAAACATGCCTTGGTCTACCAACGATCCTGATGCCAATATCTACGGATTAGCCCCTCATTTTGGTTGCTGTACTTCAAACTATCATCAAGGCTGGCCAAAACTACTTGCTAGCCAATGGATGACAAGCACCGATGGTGGTGTAGTGGCAACCATTTATGCGCCGTCCAAGTTAACAACCCAAATCCAAGGCGTGGAAACCACGCTTGAGCTTATTACCGATTACCCCTTTAATAATCATTTAACCTTTATTATAGGGTCTGAAAAAGCCAACTCATTTCCACTTTATATTCGTATTCCGCAATGGTGCCCTCGAGTGACTATTTCACTTGATGGCGACAGCATAGAGTCTACCGAAAGTGGAAGTTACTTTAGGCTTAAAAGAACTTGGCATAGACAGGTCGCAATAACCGTTGTACTAGAAATGCCAGTGTCTCGACAAAAGCGGCTTTATAATGCTATCAGCTTGGAGCGCGGTCCTTTAGTTTTTTCGTTACCTATAGACTATGAACAAAAACAAGTGAACCAAGATAAACCACTTCGGGAGTACCCCCATTGTGACTACGAGTTTAGGGCGAAATCTGCTTGGAATTTTGCATTGAAGTACGACGGAGAAATATCGTTATTTGAGAGCGCGGTTGATACTGAAATCCCTTTCAGCAATGAGCACTTTCCGGTCACACTAACGATAGATGCGAAACAGTTACCTCAATGGCAAATGTTGGGTTGTATTGCGGCGCCACTACCTCATAGTCCGGTAGCCTCGAAAAGCGAACCACAAAATCTAGTTTTAGTGCCCTTTGGTTGTACTCATCTTAGAATAACTGAGTTTCCTTACTATTTCGCATAACAGTGAGGAAAAGCTCGCTCGCGAAAAGGGTTCACTAAAGTCTATGTCGCGAAAAGGTTGACCAACAAAACGCCTAAACAACCAGCGATAAACGAAAATACGACCATGACCACCACTGTACTTTTTAAAATGTCGCCGTCGCGGTTTTGCAAACCAAGAATAGCGGTTACTGCCACTATGTTATTGATGCACACCATGTTGCCCATGGCGGCGCCTACACTTTGTAGTGCCAGTATGGTGGTTAAGGGTAATGACAGTTGCTCTGCAATGGTGGTTTGAATACCAGCGAAGGTTAAATTAGAGATAGTGGCCGACCCTGAAAAGAATGAACCTAATGCACCTAATAGCGGCGCGAAGAAGGTCCAGTTTTCGCCGGTAATTTGTGCCAAGTGATGACCGATTTTTGCTACTGCCGCGCTGTTTTGACCAGAACTGTCGCCTAGCATCATCATGTTCACAAAGATAAGTGCACCTAGCATGGCGAAAAAAGGCGTGCGCATGCGGGCAAGAGTTTGTTGGCCTGCTGTTTTTAACGTATTTGGTTCTGCTTGTTGGCGAAATAGCCACAAGGTTACGCTGCCGGTTACCGCAAAAGGAATAATAGATGGAATATACAAAACGCTATGTTTCCAGGTTACCGCGGTATTTAAGATGTCGGTTAAGCTGGCCACTAAGCTTGTGCTTATGTGGAAAGTGCCTAAAAAACCTAGGCTAATGTGTAAGGCGGGTTCGGTGGCTTGTAAAAGCGCTTTTAACCCTAGTTCCGGCAGGCGAGTTAAGACTAAAAGCAACACGGTGCCCCATAGCGGGAACGCGGCTTTTATTAGTGTTTTTAGTGGTACTGTTTTCGCTGGGGCTTGTTCGGTGGATACTGTTCGATTAGCTGTTGGTCGATTTACTGCCTCAATTCCTATTTTATATTTCGCTAGCAGCAGGGTAATGATTAAGCCAATTAGCCCGCCCAGCAACGAAGGGAATTCCACACCAAAATAGCTTAGCCCCAAATAGGGCAGGGTGCATGCGCAGGTGGAAAGTAGAATAAAAAGCAGGTTCTTTTTAATGTCGGCGGCATCGCTTACTACTAATCGCAATGCCAATATCACAATAACAGGTGCGGCTATGGTGTTAATAAGGGCTGCTTGCTGTGCTATTTCCCGCACGCTTTCTTGGGGAAGCTGCAACAGCGATAACCCAAACCATACAGGTGTGCCCATGGCTCCAAAAGTAACGGGAATGGTATTTAGCACTAAACAGAACAGTGCCACTCGTAAGGCGGGAAAACCAAGGCTGTAAAGTATGGGGGCGGCAATAGCGGCCGGTGTTCCAAAACCACTGGCGCCTTCAATTAGAAACATAAACGCCCAGCCTACAATCATTAGCTGGGCTACGGGGTTTTCGCTTACGCCGTCTAGCGATTTACGTAAAATAGCTAAAGCGCCGGTAATTTCCATGCATTTAAAAAGGAATATCGCGCCGGCGATAATAGAAAGCGGGGTAAGTGCCAGTAATGCGCCACTTATTACATTGGCATTCACTAATCTTGCGTCTTGTTTGAATACCAGCAGCACCACAATATAAGCTACCAAAGCGCTTAAAGGTAGGGCTTTGCTAGATGGCATAGGGTTCTTTTTTACCATTAAGGTAATTAGCAAAATAAGAGGTAGGTAAGAGAACGCTAAATTCATCATAGTGACAAGGTTTCGCTTAATGTAAGCATCTCTATACTCTGCTAGTTGCTTGTTAACGAGTCAAATTATTAGTGTATATGAGTTACAGCGCAACTTTACCTCAAGCAGGCTCTATGTTGCTGGAGTGGCGCACAGGTTAAACGGGCGGGGACTTTGATTAGCCCAAGCGCTACAACATAGATGCACGCCGCAACCCCATGTCATGTGGATTTAGTATCTTTAAGCCGTTGTTTGTAAAAGGGCAGGAATTTAGTTATAACCTTGAAGATATTGAAAAGTACTACAATAATTATGTTGAGCCGCTGGAGTACTGGAACACAGTGCTACCAGATAAAATTTAAAAGATGTGGTCACTGAGTTTAACAAGCAAGTACAAAGGATACTTGATTTTTGCGGGCTACTTTTTGAAGCGCGTTGCTTAGATATCTACAACACCAAACGCTCAGTAAGAACCGCAAGAGCTGAGCAAGTTCGTCAGCCTATTTATCAAAGCGGAATGCAGCAATGGAAGTATTTTGAGTCTGATTTAGGGCCGTTAAGTGCTTTAGTCTCAACGTTAAAATAGCCCTGAATAGCCAACGCTAGCTTATTCGCGGTAAGGTACGACTTAGGTGTTATACTTTCGTATAATTATGTAGCCGTTGCAGTAACCCGAAAGGATGCATTGTGGTCAATAAAGTTTCTAAATCAGCACTCTTCATTTCTATATTCTGCGTATTATTTATTGGCATCTTGGCAGTATTAGCCAATATTTTGTGGATTGAAACTAAGCGTTTTAGTAACGACGCTATCGACCAACAATTCGATGTACTGCATCAAAATTTTCAGAGTCAAATCAACCACGTTATATTGGATGCGCGTTCCATTGCTATTCAAGAAAGCAAAAGTACCTTAATTACCGATGCGCTAGTTGAACAGAATGCTAAGGGCTACCTTACTGCACATTGGTCAGCGCTTTTCGATGCGTACCCAAGTTTACAGCAAATTCGCTATATTGCGCTTGATGGTAATGAACAACTACGTGCTGAAAAACCATCCGGAAGCCTTATCTGGCGAGACACCCAAGACCTGCAAAACAAAGCCGATCGGTATTATTTTATTGAAGCTGTTGAGTCATCAAAAGACTATTACATATCGCCCTTAGATTTAAATAAAGAGCGGGGGGTAATAGAACTCCCTTATCGGCCTACTATTAGAAGTGTTGCTAAATATCGCGTTGATGGCGAGGTTTTAGGTTTAATCGTACTGAACTTTGATTTACGTGATGTATTCTCTCGCTTAAAAGAGCTGCAAACCGAGAGTGCGCATTGGTTAATTAATCCAGATGGATTCTTTTTAGCTTCTCCGAATAACGCCGCGTGGGGTTGGCTGCTCGACAGGCCCAAGAACCAAGTAAGTATGCAATTTCCTGGCTTTGAAAAACGCTTTAATGGCGGCGAAGATGACATGCCAGATAGGAGTTTTACCAGTCGATTTAAACACGGCATTATTCCTATTGGTAAAAGGAATACTGACAACACAGATATTGAAGATGCTTACTACTGGTTAGTTATGGAAAGGCCAACTGAGGCAATAGCGTATTTGGAGCGAACCAAGCATTTTATTGCTTTGGGCTTTGCGGTGGCGGCTTTGTTTTTATTAGGCCTGGCGTACCTATTAATACGACTGCTTAATCAATTGAACTTGGAAAAAGAGCTTGCCATAAAGGCAAAAAATAAGGCCACTAATGCCGAAAAATCTAAAGCCATTTTTCTCGCCAGAATGTCACATGAAATTAGAACGCCTATGAACGGTGTGTACGGCCTACTGCAAATTACGTTGGGTGAGCGTAACTACAAAAAAATCAACGATAATATAGAGCAAGCTATCACTAGCTTTTCTTTATTAAGCCGAATTATTGATGACGTGCTCGATTTTTCCAAAATTGAAGCCGGTAAGCTCGATATGGTTGAAGCCCCATTCCGGTTGGATAGTTTACTTAATCAAGTGGGTAAGATGATGGGGCGTGCCGCTTACGGTAAACATATCGAGCTGTGGATTGATGTTGATCCTAAATGTCCTAAACATGTTGTGGGCGATGCCGTTAGGCTCAATCAAATTATCAGCAACTTAATTAGTAACGCCATTAAGTTTACCTCTCGTGGGGAAGTGAATTTAAGCGTTGAGCTACTAAACGAAAACGAAGATACCATTCAGCTAGGGTTTGAGGTTCAAGATACGGGTATTGGCATGACTGAAAAGCAAGCCAACCAAGTATTTGGGGCGTTTACTCAGGCTAGCCGCGACACCAACTCTAAGTTCGGTGGTACAGGCCTAGGGCTAAGCATTGCCAAGCAGTTAGTGGAAATGATGCACGGTAAGATTGGTGTAGTAAGCCAGCAGGGTAAAGGCAGTAAATTCCATTTTAATGTGTTGCTTAAAAAAGCATCGGTAGCGCAAGAAGACAGCTTAAGTGAGCAAGATGTTATGTCTTATCAGGCCATAGTGCTTACGCAAAATGTAAATGTAGAAACCGGCATTCAGCGCCAATGTTCTGTACTTGGGTGGCCGTCCTATGTGGCAAAAAGTGTTGAAGACTTAACTACTCATAAAGCGTCGAATAGCCTACCTAGGGTCATTATCATTGATGAAGCAATCTTAACTGTTATCAGTAAAGAAGCACTGGCAAGTTGGCAACAAGAACAAAAAGAAATTACCCATTTGGTTGTGGTCTCGCACAACAGAGAGAGTCTTGATAAAAATAGCTTGGTGCTATACGACGGCCTTTTATATAAGCCATTCACACCATCTACATTGTACGATACGGTTATTTCGTGCAACCAATCTATCGATGAATTAGCTGAAAAGCCCGAGGTTGAAGATAACGAAAAACTCTTGGCTAAAACCTTAATCTTGGTAGTGGAAGACAACCCAATTAATCAACAAGTTGCTGGCGCTATGCTCAAAAGCGCGGGTGCCGTTGTTAAATTTGCCGAGAATGGGCAAGAGTGTTTAGATCTTCTTCTGAGTGGGTTCAAACCTCACTTAATATTAATGGATATGCAAATGCCTATTATGGGTGGTGTAGAAGCAGCTGAGCACATTCGCGCAAATTCTACCTGGGATAATATCCCTATTTTAGCCATGACAGCTAACGCCATGGAAGCCGACAGAAAGCGTTGTATCGATGCAGGTATGCAAGGTCATATTGTTAAACCTGTGGTGAAACAGGATCTTATTACCCAAGTAAAATCGAGACTTCCCGATAGTTAGTATTTTTTCTTTTCAGTGATGGCTGAAGGCGCTAAATTCTTTGGCCAACCAACTTGCCCTATTTATATTCTGAAGAAAGCAAAAATCTGATCAATTTTTATTAACAGGTAATTATTAGTATTATTGTAAATGCTAATAATTATCATTTGTGATCCTTCTCTACTTCCGTATAATCCTCTGCGACTAAAAACTAAACCAAAATCACTGTAGAGAACACAATGAAACTGACCACACTCTTTGCGCTTACCCCTGTAGCGCTCGCTTTCTCAATTAACGCTCAAGAAACTCAAACAGATACTGCAATTGTAGAAGAGTCGCAGGTTGAGAAAATTCACATTGTTGGTGTACGTCAAAACCGCGTAAGTCGCGGTGCGACTGGCTTAACAATGGAGCTAAGCGAAACACCTCAGTCAATTAGCCTTATCTCTGAAGCGCTAATGCAGTCGTTTGGTGCCTACAATGTTAACGATGCACTTAAACTTGCACCGGGTATTAACGTAGAAGAGTGGGAAACTAACCGTACAAACTACACAGCCCGTGGTTTTGAAATTAAAAACACGCAAATTGATGGCGTAGGATTACCTAACGACTGGGGAATTGTCACCGGTGCGCTTGAAGCCTACGGTTATGAAAAAATTGAAGTTATTCGTGGTGCCAATGGCCTGCTAACCGGTGTAGGTAATTCATCGGGTACATTAAACTATGTACGTAAACGCCCCACCAATGAAGAAGGCGGTGAAGTGACAGTGAGTGCAGGGTCGTTTGATTTTAAACGCTTGCAGGCGGATTATTCTACTTTGCTAACCGAAGATGGCCGTTGGGCTGCACGTTTTGTAGGTGCTATAGAAGATAAAGAATCTTACTTAGATGGCTTAGAGAACGATCGCACCTTTTTATATGGCGTAGTAGATGGGCAACTTACCGATAACGCCACCATTACGTTGGGCTACTCTTACCAAGATGCCAACACCGATGGAAACAATTGGGGCGGGTTAGTATTTAATTACACAGACGGTACACAAGCTGAGTGGGATGTGAGTGATACCACAGCGCAAGAATGGGCAATGTGGGACACAGAAAACACCAATGCCTTCGTTGAATTCGACTATATTTTCGATAACGACTGGCAAGTGAAAGTAAGCTACAACTATCGCGGCTACGAAGAACAAGATAAGTTGTTTTATGCTTACGGTACTATCGATAAAGACACGGGCTTAGGTTTAGTAGGCTGGCCCGGTCGTTATGATTCAGACATAGATTCAAACTTAGTAGAAGCGCGTACCTTTGGTACTTTCGAGCTCTTCGGCCGTCAACATGAAGTGAACATTGGTGTAAGTCATGCCTCTAGTTCCGACACCATGTATCAATACGGTTTCGACTATGCCAATACGCCTGCCTATGGCGCAACGCCAGCGTTCCCATATGCATTTGATGCCATTGCCGAACCAGACTGGTTTGACGCGGTGCTGTATTCTGATATTGAACAAGATCTTACCCGCTATTTTGGCTCTACCAAAATAAGCGTCACCAATGAATTGTTTGTTATTGCGGGCTTCAACGCAATTGATTTTGAGCGCAGTGGTAACAATGCGGGCACCACTATCGACAATAATGAAAGTGAAGCCAGCCCTTACATAGGTGCTACTTATGCGGTAACTGAAAACATCAATACTTATGTAAGTTATTCAGATGTATACCAACCGCAAGAGCAATACGACTTATCGGGGCAATTTGTTGCGCCAACCAAGGGCAAAAACTTTGAAGCCGGTGTGAAAGCGCAGTGGTTAGACGACGCACTATTAACGACCTTCGCATACTTCACCGCAGACCAAGAAAATCTTGCTGCTTTTGCGGGTATTAACCCAGAAAACCAGCAGTACTACTACGAAGGTGTTACGGTAGAGTCTGAAGGGTTTGAGGTGGAAGTTGTTGGTCAAATTACTGATGCATTGCGTGTTCAAGCATCGTATACCGCAATTGATGTGGAAGATGAAGCGGGCAATGATGCGAACCTATGGGCTCCACGTGATGTAGTGACTTTCCAGTTAGGTTATGAACTACCTGCAGTACCAGCGTTAACAGTTGGCTTAGGCGGAAGATGGCAATCTGAAATCAGCAACACCGATTATAACGTAGATCAAGGCAGCTACTTTTTAGCAAATGCCTATGCAACCTACGCGGTAACTAACGACCTTACCTTGCGTGCAAACATCAACAATATTTTTGACGAAAAATACATTACCAGCCTACACACCATAGGCTTTTATGGTGCACCAGTGAATGGTTCTGTGAGCCTAACTTACGCATTCTAAAATGTAATAGAAAGAACACTAAAAAGCGCCTTCGGGCGCTTTTTTTATGTGGGTGTAACTTAGCGAGAGCAATAACATGGCAAACCTGTGACTACATCAAAAGATGTCAGCGTATTTTTGCACGGTGTCGTTCAACCAATCTAAAAATACATTCACTCTGGCTAAGTGCCTTACATCGCGATGAGTTGCTAGCCAAAAGGTGCGGGTAATGTTTATTTTATCTTGCAGTATCGGTTGTAGTTCATGGGCATTCTTGGCAATAAAATGAGGCAGAATACCTACACCTGCTTTGTTTCGTAGCATTTGAAATTGCGCATTAATACTGGTGCTTTTAAGGGCGTGAAGCGGTGAAAGCAGCGATTCTTCAATGAAATTAAGCTGTGGCGCATAAATTAAATCGGGCACGTAACTTACTAGGTTAAAAGGGCTTAGTTGCTCGATAGACGTTGGGGCACCATGCGCTGCTACTAGGTCTTCATGCATGTATAAATTTAAGCGGTAGTCGGTAAGCCTTTTAGTGTACAGCAAGCCTTTCGTGGGCTTTTCAAGCAAAATGGCAATATCGGCTTCCCGTTTATTGATATTTAAAAAGCCGCTGTTTGCCACTAACTCCACGCAAATAGCGGGGTAGCGCTGCTTAAACTCTGCCAATGCTGGAGCTAACACCCAAGAACCAAACCCTTCAGAAGCACTAACCCTTACCGTGCCGGAAAGCTCTTGGCGCTCATCGGTTAAGTCATTTTTTGCTTCTAAAATGTACCTCTCTGCATGTTCTATGTAATTGACTAAGCGCTTACCGTGATCGGTAAGTAAATAGCCTTTATTGCTTAGCTCGAACAAATTGCAATTAAGGGCAGTCTCCAGCCTTTTTACACGCCTAATGAGCGTGGTGGCATCAAGGTGTAAGTTTCTGGCAGCAATGCTAATTTTTCCATTTCTGGCGAGGCCAAGAAACAGTCTTAAGTCATCCCAGTTCACGTGATTACCTTTTTAACTTGCTGCAAAAATGCAGCACTATGCTGTAACTATATTGACTTGCAGTTTTTAACGCAAGGTTTCAAAATTGTAAATAATCTGTTTTTATTTTTAAGTTGTTGAGGTAGGCCATGAGAACCATAACGCATTTTATTGAAGGCAAAGATTATACTGCTGAAGGCGAGCGTCACGCCGATGTGTTCGCCCCTAACACAGGAAAGGTTCAAGCGCACGTTACGCTGGCTACCGTGGAAACGGTAAATCATGCTGTTGAAGTAGCCCAAAAAGCCCAGCGTGAATGGGCAGCCACAAACCCTCAGCGCCGTGCACGGGTTATGTTTGAATTTAAACGCCTTGTTGAGCAAGACAAAGACAGGCTTGCCCAGTTGCTTTCGAGCGAACACGGTAAAGTGCTATCCGACGCCCAAGGTGACATTCAACGGGGGCTAGAGGTTATTGAGTTTGCTTGCGGCATTCCTCATGCACAAAAAGGAGAATACACCGATAGCGCAGGGCCGGGTATTGATGTGTATTCCATGCGCCAGCCTTTAGGCGTAGTGGCGGGGATCACGCCGTTTAACTTTCCAGCCATGATACCTATGTGGATGTTCGGGGTGGCCATTGCCTGTGGAAATGCCTTTATATTAAAACCTTCAGAGCGCGACCCATCGGTGCCTGTTGAGCTAGCCAAACTCATGTTGCAAGCAGGGTTACCTAAAGGTGTATTGAACGTAGTGCATGGTGACAAAGTGGCGGTAGATGCCTTGCTTGATCACCAAGACGTAAAGGCAGCCAGCTTTGTGGGTTCATCTGACATTGCCAATTATGTTTATGAGCGTGGTGCACGAGCCGGCAAACGTATTCAAGCCATGGGCGGCGCTAAGAACCACGGCATAGTGATGCCAGACGCTGATTTAGATCAGGTGGTGGCTGATTTAGTGGGCGCTGCGTATGGGTCTGCGGGCGAGCGATGCATGGCATTGCCTGTGGTAGTGCCCGTAGGTGAGGGCACCGCAGAAAAGCTTATCGACAAGCTTATCCCTGCCATTAAAGCCATAAAAGTAAGTCACTCTGAAGATGAGTCGGCCCACTACGGCCCTGTGGTAACCTCTGCCCATAAATTACGGGTTGAGGAATACATTGAACTAGCCATTTCAGAAGGCGCTAACCTTATTTACGATGGTCGCACGTCGCAAATACCTCAGCAAACTAACGGCTATTTTATTGGACCCACATTGTTCGACAATGTAACTGCCGATATGCGTTCTTATCAGGAAGAAATCTTCGGGCCTGTGCTTCAAATTGTTCGCGCCACCGACTTTAACCACGCAGTATCGCTAGCAAGCGATCACCAATACGGCAATGGTGTGGCTATTTACACCCGAAACGGCCATGCCGCCAGAGAGTTTGCGCAACGTGTGAATGTGGGTATGGTAGGCATTAATGTGCCCATTCCAGTACCTGTGGCTTACCACACCTTCGGTGGCTGGAAGCGTTCAGCCTTTGGCGATACGAACCAGCACGGTATGGAAGGGGTAAAATTTTGGACCAAAGTGAAAACCGTTACCCAGCGATGGCCAGATGGTTCAGATACCAACGACAATGCGTTTGTTATTCCTACTATGGAATAAGCCGTTACCAACCACATTAAAGGGGAATGAATAATGACTAAAAATATAGCGTTTATTGGCCTGGGTAATATGGGCTCGGGCATGGCTAAAAACCTAGTAAAAAACGGGTTTAGCGTTTTGGCGTTTGATTTAAGTAGTGATGCTATGGTCATGGCAAAAGAGAACGGATGCGAATTAGCCGAGTCAGCCAAGCAAGCAGTAGAGCGCTGTGATGCTGTGGTAACCATGTTACCTGCTGGCAAACACGTTAAGGGCATATACGAAGAAACCGTGCTACCAAATGCAAGGCCGGGCACCTTGCTATTAGATTGTTCAACCATTGATGTGGAAACTGCCAAGGAAGTGGGCGGCATGGCAAAAGTGCAGGGCTTGCTTATGGTAGACGCGCCAGTATCTGGCGGCACCAAGGCTGCAGGCGACGGCACCCTTACCTTTATGGTGGGGGGGGAAGACGCTGCGTTCCAACAGGCAGAAAAAGTACTTTCAGCCATGGGTAAGAAAATTATTCATGCGGGAGAATGTGGGGCAGGGCAGTCTGCTAAAATTTGCAATAATATGCTGCTAGGTGCCAGCATGATTGCTACCTGTGAAGCGTTTCAGCTGGCAGAAAAGCTAGATTTAGACCCGCAGGTATTTTTCGATATTGCCTCGAATGCATCAGGGCAAACATGGTCGATGACCAGTTACTGCCCCGTAAAAGGGGTGGGTCCCGTTAGCCCCGCCGATAATGATTTTGCGGGTGGTTTTGCCGCAGCGCTTATGCTGAAAGATTTAACCTTGGCAATGCAGGGCGCTGCTGCTGTTGGGGCGAATGTCCCTATGGGGGAAAAAGCATCGCAGTTATATCGTGAGTATTGTGAAAAAGCCCAGGAAAATGGTGCGCTTGATTTTTCTTCAATCATCAACACACTGTAACAACCGGCCCAATACCTAAAAACATCTCCACGAATAATGCAAAATAGGTGAAAGGTGATTTTCATCTATTTTGCCAATCTTTTTTACGTAGCCTTATTCTTCTTTCTTCTTCCATTCATGAAAATAAATATCTAACGTGACTGTTTGTTGATGTAGAACAAAGATGTAGTTAGCCAAAAACGTACAATAATTCATCATGGATGTTTGTGCGTTTCCCCGTACAGCAGCGCTTCCCTCATTCTTGCAACGAATTTATTCACAAAGGATACACGCCGTGAAAACAGTAAAAAAGACGCCTTTTGTTTTAGTTTTTCTGTTGATTGTATTAGTCGTGCTTGGCTTTCGAGCTTTCTTCGGTAGCACCGAACCAGAGGGCGTGGCCTCAAGTAATGGTCGTATTGAAGCCATCGAAATTGGCATTTCTGCGAAAGTGGCTGGTCGAGTCGAAGAAATTTTTGTGGATGAAGGCGAGCAAGTAGAAGCGGGAATGTTGGTTGCTAAACTAGATACCACGACTATTCGCGGCCAACTTCGCCAAGCTAATGCCCAGCGAGTTCAGGCGCAAAGTGCAGTTGCCGCAGCAGATATGGCTATTGCGCAACGTGAAAGCGAAAAAGTTGCGCTGCAGGCGGCGCTAATACAAACAGAAGCAGAGTTAAAAGCCGCACAAGCCCATGCCCGTCGAACCAACGAATTATCAAAAACCGGCGCAGTGTCTAAGCAATTGGCTGAAGATAACCTTACTACCGTAGAAAGTGCCAAGGCTGCGGTTAATGCTGCATCGGCCAGATTAGCGGCAGCAGATGCGACCATTGAAGCTTCAAAGTCTCAGTATTTGTCCGCTAAAGCTGCGGTTACGGCGAGCGATGCCACCATCGCGCAAATAGAATCTGAAATCGACGATATGCTATTAAAAGCACCACGCAACGGGCGTATTCAATATCGGGTTGTTCAGCCAGGCGAAGTGGTTGCTGCCGGAGGAAGAGTGCTTAGTCTAGTCGATTTGACCAACGTTTATATGACCTTTTATTTGCCTGCAACGCAAGTTGGCCGATTGTCCATTGGTTCAGATGCGCGAATTGTTTTAGATGCTGCACCTGACGTATCAATTCCCGCCAATATTTCTTATGTAGCAGATGTTGCACAATTTACGCCTCGTTCGGTAGAAACCGAAAGTGAAAGAGAAAAATTGATGTTTAGGGTAAAAGCACAAATCCCTAAAGATCTGCTGCAAAAGTATATCGAGAAAGTGAAAACAGGGTTGCCTGGCGTGGTATGGGTAAAGCTAGATGACAGTGCTGCATGGCCTAGTGATATGCCTGAGTTGGTTGCGCTATGAGTGACGTCATTACCTGTGAAGGTCTGACGGTTCATTACAAATCAACTACCGCAATCGCAGATATATCACTTCGAATTCCTCGGGGTGCCACCGTGGGTTTCATTGGTCCTGATGGCGTCGGAAAGTCTACCTTGTTATCGCTTATTGCTGGTGAGCGAGTATTGCAGCAAGGTAAGCTAAATGTGCTTAACGGTGATATTAGCGAACGCTCTCATCGTGAAGCTATCTGCGCTGACATTGCGTACATGCCTCAGGGGTTGGGGAAGAATTTGTACCCCACGTTGTCGGTGGAAGAAAACTTACAATTTTTTGCTAAGCTATTTGGCCATGGGCGTGCCGAGCGCCGTAAACGCATCGATAACCTCACTAAGCGTACGGGGTTATATCCTTTCCTGTCTCGTCCTGCGGGCAAGCTATCTGGTGGGATGAAACAGAAGTTGGGTTTGTGCTGCGCCCTTATTCATGATCCTAAACTGTTAATTTTAGACGAGCCTACTACCGGCGTAGACCCCCTAGCTCGTAGTCAGTTTTGGCGACTAATTGCCGATATTCGCAAAGGTGGCTCTTATAAAGAGCAGTCCGACTTAACCGTTCTGGTTGCCACGGCTTACATGGATGAAGCGCAACAATTTGAGCATTTAATTGCCATGAACGATGGAAAGGTTCTGGCTACAGGGACGCCAGACGAACTATTGGCGAAAACAAACGCCACTAACCTAGAATCGGCCTTTATTGCCTTGTTGCCTGAAAAGATAAGGCGTTCACATTTACCGGTGGTGATTACCCCTATTGATGATAATGCGAATGCTCCTATTGCAATAGAAGCCAAGCGCCTCACCATGAAATTTGGTGATTTTACCGCAGTAGATAACGTGAGCTTTTCTATCAAAAAAGGGGAGATATTCGGTTTTCTGGGATCGAACGGCTGCGGTAAATCTACCACCATGAAAATGCTGACGGGCCTTCTACCACAAACCTCTGGTGAAGCATGGATGTTGGGCAGTGTGCTCGATCCTAATGATATCGCCACGCGCTATCGCGTGGGTTATATGTCACAAGGGTTTTCTCTCTATAACGAGCTTTCGGTAGAACAAAATTTAGTGTTACATGCACGCTTATTTATGGTGCCAGACGCGCAGCGTGAGCAGCGTGTAGCAGAGATGCTAGCACGCTTTTCATTGAGCCAGCACAAAGACGCCCTACCTGCATCTCTGCCGTTGGGGCTACGGCAACGATTGTCGCTGGCGGTCGCGATGGTACATAAACCTGAAGTGCTCATACTGGATGAGCCCACATCTGGGGTCGACCCCGTGGCCAGAGACAACTTTTGGCGCTTGCTGATCACCTTAGCCAGAGCAGACGGCGTCACTATTTTTATTTCCACGCACTTTATGAATGAAGCGGCTAGGTGCGATCGTATTTCACTTATGCATGCGGGAAAAGTGTTGGTCACTGATTCCCCCGCTACCATTATTGCGCATAAAAAGGCGACAACGTTAGAAGATGCTTTTATTGCTTACTTAGAAGCTGCTCAGGCTAATAACGATACAAAACGCACAGCGAATGGTGAAACTTCCGAAGAAGAGACTAAGCAGGAGATTCAGTCAAAACCAGCGCATGCCCCAATGGCTGCAAAGCAAGCAATCCGCTATAAAATGTCGCTTCAGCGTCTTTTGAGTTACGCCACTCGAGAAACGCTGGAACTAATCCGCGACCCTATTCGCCTGACCATGGCGTTTTTAGGCTCAATGGTGCTGATGGTGGTTATTGGTTACGGCATAACCATGGATGTAGAAGACTTACAGTATGCGGTGTTCGACCGTGACAAGTCGGCGATTAGCGAGCAATACACTAATAGCCTCGCTGGTTCGCGGTATTTCTTAACTCAACCCGACATTACCAGTTACGAAGATATGGACCGGCGAATGAAAAGTGGTGAGTTGTCGCTCGCGATTGAAATTCCGCCCGACTTTGGACAAAAGTTACATAAAGGTGAAGATGTAGAAATTGGCGCTTGGATAGATGGTTCGATGCCTTCACGGGCGGAAACGATTGAAGGGTATGTGGAAGGAATTCACGTTACCTGGTTGCTAGAACAAGCCGCTCAAACCAGTACCACTGCGTCTACATCACTTATCAGTGTGCAGTCTCGCTATTTATATAACCCCGATATTAAAAGTTTGGTGGCTATTGTTCCTGCCGTTATTCCTATGTTGCTGTTAATGATTCCAGCGTTACTTACTTCATTGGCGGTAGTGAGAGAAAAGGAGCTAGGCTCAATTATTAATTTGTACGTTACCCCAGTGACAAAACTCGAATTTTTACTGGGTAAGCAGCTGCCTTATATAGCGACTTCATTTGCCAGCTTTGTCTTGTTAGTGCTCATGGCGGTGTACTTTTTTAATGTACCGCTTAAAGGCGATGTCTTCGCGTTTTCCATTATCGCTTTACTGTTTGTGACATTTTCTACCAGCTTTGGCTTATTGGCGTCTGTATTTACCAATAGCCAAATTGCCGCAATTTTGCTGACTACCATAAGTACTATGGTACCAGCAGTGCAATTTGCCGGTATGATCACGCCCGTTTCCGCTTTAGAAGGAGCCGGGAAGATAATTGGTGAGATACATCCTGTAAGCTATTTCTTGTTGGCTAGTAGGGGAATATTTAGCAAAGGATTGGGTTTCGGCACATTAGATTTTGCGGTTTATGTCATTGCTATTGGTATTCCAATTACGTTGTGGTTGTCAGTCGTACTACTTAAGAAACAGGAACGCTAAGTCATGAAGCTGAAGAATGTATTGCATCTTAGCGTAAAAGAACTGTGGAGCTTGTGGCGCGACCCTGTAATGTTGGTGCTCATATTTTATGTTTTCACCTTAAACATTTACACAGCGGCTACCGCTGTGCCTGAGTCGCTGCATAATGCGCCTATCGCGTTTGTGGATCACGACCGTTCGCAGCTTTCTCATCGGGTAATAGACGGCTTTGTGCCACCGTATTTTTTAACCCCAGAGATTATTACCGAGCAAGAGGTTAACCCCAGTTTAGACACGGGAAAATACACCTTTGTGGTGACGATACCACCGTCTTTTGAAAAAGACGTAATGAAAGGCTTAGTGCCTGATGTGCAAGTTAACGTAGATGCCACGCGCATTAGCCAAGCCTTTACGGGTAATGGTTACATTACAGAAATTATTGGTGAAGAGGTGTCTGCTTTTGTTGCTGGCTACAAATACGAAACCCGTTATCCTGTGGGTTTAGTGATGCGCGCAAGGTTTAACCCTGCACTGGAAAGTTTTTGGTTTGGCTCGGTTATGGAGCTAATTAATGCGGTGACCATGATTGCCATTATTTTATCGGGCGCGGCGCTCATTCGAGAAAAAGAGCGGGGTACAGTAGAGCACTTATTGGCAATGCCGGTATCAAGCAGTGAAATTATGTTATCGAAAATTGCTGCCACCTTGCTGGTGGTATGGCTTGCTACACTTATGTCTGTGTATTTAGTGATTCAATACGTGCTGGGTATTCCCATTAATGGCGACGTGTGGTTATTTATGCTAGCGGTGGCCATTCACCTGTTTGCGGTGAGTAGTTTAGGCATATTCATGGCAACCATTGCCCGCTCTATGCCTCAGTTTGGGCTTTTGCTTATTCTAGTATTATTACCGCTTCAGTTGCTGTCTGGTGGTGTAACACCAAGAGAAAGTATGCCTGAAATGATTCAGTACATTATGTTGCTTGCGCCAAACACGCACTTTGTTATGGCGTCGCAAGGGGTGCTATACCGAGGGGCGGGACTGAGTGTGGTGTACCCCCAACTTATCGCCTTAACGCTCATTGGGGGCGTACTGTATTATATTGCCCTACGCAGATTCAAAAGCACCGTGGGTAGCATGGCCTAAAAAAGAAGGTATTGCCAAGAAAGGCGCGAGCCCAAGCGGTAGTAGAAGGCACAGTAATCATTGTTTTTGCCTATAAATTGCACATATGCTAGGTTAAGTTTAACGCATCAATAAAGGAATACATGATGAAGGCATACACCATTCCCGCTGTATCTAGCGCCCCCGTGAAGTACCTAACAGGTTTGTTCACAGTCGTTACCTTACTGTTTAGTAGTGCAGTGTTTGCGCAGCATGATAAAACTCGACAGTATGAGCAGTTTGAAGTGCTTGGACAAAAAACAAAGCCGCAATTACAGCGTGAATTCGATAAAGCTAAATTTGATTTCTTGGATATGTATCACGAAATAAATGAAGTGGCGAAGTTTGACGTGCTCTGTTCTTACCATCGGCCTATAGGCAGTAAAATTGCCAGAAAAACCTGTGAGCCCCGGTATGTTAAAACTGCGCGAGCAATGTATATTCAAGCCATGTCTACTGGCACAGGGATTGATTTAAATAGGTTACCTAGCGATGACATGATTCGATTTTTAACCAAGCAAACCCGCGAAGAAAGCTATGAGCACGTGGCGGCGTTAGTCATGACGAACCCTGAGTTAAACAAAAGTTTTGCCAAACTTGAGTTCATTCATAGTCGTTTGAATGAAGACAGCGAGTAGCGTAAATAGCATTCTTTTGGACACTGGACACTGGACACTGAAGAGTGAATAAGAAAAAGAGGCCTACTTAGAAAAGTAGGCCTCTTTTTTGTTTAATGCTCAAGGCTATTTATAAACGCTCAAGGCTTTCTGTTCGCTCAAGGCTTTCTATCCGCTCAAGGCTGTCTATCCGCTCAGGGCTTTCTGTTCGCTCAGGGCTGTTTACCCGCTCAAGGCTGTCTATTAGCTCAAGGCTGTTCTATTGATACTTTCTAAGTTCTATGCGCGATACCATGCCTTTATGCACTTCATCAGGGCCATCGGCTAATCGTAGTGCACGAGCGCCTGCGGCAAAGCGTGCTAATGGGAAGTCGCTACACATGCCAGCACCACCATGAATTTGCAGTGCCATGTCTACGACCGATTGCAGCATGTTTGGCACCACCACTTTAATGGCAGATATTTCTGTCATGGCGTGCTTCACCCCAAGGTTATCTATCTTCCATGCTGCGTGAAGGGTTAATAGCCTTGCTTGCTCTATGGCCATTCGAGCTTCAGCAACACGCTCTAAATTACCGCCTAAGCGGATAATAGGCTTACCAAACGCGACACGTTCGTGCCCACGCTTAAGGGCAAGTTCAAGTGATTTTTCAGCCATGCCGATAGCGCGCATACAATGGTGAATACGGCCAGGCCCTAAGCGCCCTTGAGCTATAGCAAAGCCTTTGCCTAAACCCATTACCAGGTTTTCTTTGCTTACCCGTACATTATCAAAATGCATTTCACCATGACCGTAAGGAGCATCGTAATCGCCGTAGGCATCGAGCATACGGGTTATAGTAATTCCCGGTGTATCAAGTGGCACAATCACCATACTATGGCGGCTGTGCTTGTCGTTTTCAGGGTTAGATAAACCCATGAATATAGTGAAAGCAGCGTTGGGATGCCCCAAACCGGTAGACCACCACTTTTTGCCGTTGATCACTACATCATCGCCATCTTCAATAATAGTTGCTGCCATGTTGGTGGCGTCAGAGGAGGCAACATCAGGCTCTGTCATGCCAAACACGGAACGTATTTCACCTGCTAGCAATGGGGTAAGCCACTTGGCTTTTTGGGCATCGTTACCAAAGTGATAAAGCACTTCCATGTTTCCCGTATCTGGCGCGTTACAGTTGAATATTTCAGGGGCGAAAAGAAATCTGCCCATACGCTCAGCCATAGGCGCATATTCTAGCGTGGTTAGTCCTTTACCAAGCTCAGCATCGGGCAAAAATAAATTAGCCAATCCTGCCTCGCGGGCTTTTTGTTTTAGTGCCTCGGTGCCAGGGTGTAGCTTCCACTTTTTCCAATCACCGTGGTGGTTCTCTTTATGATGAAAATCATAAACTTCATTTTCAATGGGCTCGATATGTTCAGCAATAAATGCATCAAGTTTTTCGAGTAGGGCGTTTGTTTTATCGTTATGCGAAAAATCCATGACTATCCTCGGGTGCTTAACAAATGGCTAGTAGCTTAAAAGCAGTGGGTAATAAATTTGATAGCTATAGCGTAGTTTAGTTACTAGAATGAATGAAATGAAATCTAGTCCGATAGTATTGTGAATGCTATTCACTGCGTTGTGATGTTGAGAGCCGGTTTCAATAGGTGGCTTTAGCACTGTTTTTCAGCGTAGTTTGTTGTGGGGCGGTTTAGGTATTAAAGGGAAAGCCTTAATGCAAGATAAGCGGCAATTTGAAAAGCTCGACTTAAACTTACTGAAAGTGTTTGAAGCCTTGTGGCAGCAGCGTAACATGACCCATGCCGCAGAGTCGCTGCATATCACGCCATCAGCGGTTAGCCACGCCATGCGACGGTTTCGCGAAATTCTTGGCGACCCACTATTTGCTCGTGAAAAAAACCATATGCTGCCTACGGCCGCCTGCGAACGGTTAGCACCTCAAATTCTAGAAGCGTTAGCTAATATTCGCCGCGCACTAAGTGAATTTACCGAATTTAATCCTGCTCACAGCCATCAGCGCTTCGTTATTGCTATGCAAGAGTCGCTAGAGCTTAGTGTTTTACCGGCACTACTAGCCAAGCTTGAAGTTCACGCCCCTAATGTCGAAATTGTGAGTGCGCGATTAAATCGCGACACCATGGTAGCCGACCTAAGTAATCGCAATTTACATTTAGTGGTAGACATTGGCCGGCCCATTTCACCGCCAGTTGAACATTGTTTGCTAACCCGTGATAACTACGCCGTACTAGTGAATACACAGCATGCTTTGCGTGATAGCCTAAGTGCAGCGGCTTATTTAAATGCGCGGCATATTACGGTGTCGAATCGAATAAAAGGGGCCTCGGTAGAGGAGATTGCCCTACAGCAACTTGGAGTCAGCCGCCCTTCGCTATGGCGTTGTCAAAATTATCGGGCTGCGGCAGAGGTTACCGCGAACACCAACGCGCTGTTAACCTTACCAGGCTCTATTGCCAGCGCCCTTGCTGACGAAAACTTAAGTATCGCGGCACTGCCCTTCAACTTACCCGCATTGGAAACACATCTGTACTGGCATCAGCATCAAGAAGGCGAGCCAGGGTTAATGTGGCTTAAGGCTCTGGTATTACAGTTGTTTGCTTGATCTGGTTGTTATGTGTAATGTTTGTTAGTATTTCAGTACGAATTGTTGGCGTGTTTTGCTACAAAAATAAGTCACACCCACAATCCACGTAGTATTAACGACAGCGTTCAACTCAACGCCATGAGAATCTAAATGAAGATCCATACCCTTTCGGGCTACATTCAACACATCTATCTAGCAGAGCACGAGCATGGCTTACTGCTATTAGATGGGTGTAGTCGCGCCGATGTAGAAACGGTGAGCCAGTTTATTACTGAGACCTTACATCGGCCTTTAAGCGACCTAAAATTGATTGTGGTAACGCACATGCACCCTGATCATGCTGGTGGCGCTGCAAGAATTAAGGCGTTAACCGGGGCGTCTATTGCCGCGCACCCAAAAGCAAAAAGCTGGTATGCTGGCTTAATGGGCAGAGCAGCCCACGCCATTGATTTGGGCCTGACGTGGTGGGTAGCAAACCGCATAGGTAAGCAGCGTGAGTCTATTTGGTATAACCCTGTATTGCGGGCTGATATCTTGCTGGAAGACGAGCAAAATCTGCCCTTTTTTAACGAGTGGAAGGTACTTTATTCTCCGGGGCACACTGACCACGATCTTACCATTATGCACGAACCTACGCGGCAAGCGTACGTGGCCGATTTATTGGTAAAAGTAAAAGGTGAGTTAGTACCACCTTACCCCTTATGCCACCCAAATCAATATCGAAAGTCGCTACAACGTATTGCGCAGTCGTCTATAGAAACTATTTTTTGCGCCCATGTTGCACCGGTACAGTTGGCTGATATTCCTTTTGATCACGTTATCGAGAACGCGCCTACCCTGCCCAAGAATCACTGGCATTCAGCCAAAAACCGTATAAATCGAAAGCTGTTTGGCAAAACCGCTAAGCACTAGTGCATTTTACGACAGTGAAGTGCGAAAGGGATTGTCGTGCCAGCCCATTTCGTAAATGCTTCAGTTTGCGATATTCGGCTAAAGCATATTACTCCTTGGTAAATTGCTCGTAGGCTAACATGGCATCAGCAGCGTACATCAGCGAGGGGCCGCCACCCATATAAATGGCCATTCCTAGGGTTTCTTCTAACTCTTCTTTCGTTACCCCTAAATCGACCAGTGCTTTTACGTGAAAGCCAATACAGCCGTCGCACCGTGTTGAAATACCAATGGCCAATGCAATCAGCTCTTTGGTCTTTTTATCTAGCGCGCCGTCTTGAGTCGCGGCTTTCGCCATGGCTGAAAACCCTTGCATAGTGTCGGGTATGCCAGCACGAAGAGACTTAAGATTATCCGAAATGCGTTTAGTGATATCAGGGTACGACTTGCTCATTTGATGATCCTTTTTACGATTATATTCAGCAAAATATGACTACTTAGCTAATGCCAACCAATTAATTTAAGCTGACTAATATCAAGTAGGGAAAACTAAATCGCACTATACAGTGCGGATAAACTCTTATATGCCAGCGCACTGTGGTTGGGTCAACCGTGATATTGGCTAAACCATGAAAGTTGTAACAAAACGTGCAATATGCTTGTCTTACATCAATTAATGACCACATTATGTAGAAGCACGTATGTTTAAGTGCAACTAAAAGGAAACGGGTGGCTCATGCAAAACAGTTTGTCTTCTTTACTTGATAAGGTGCGCTCAGCCGCGTCTGCATCAGGGGAAACCCTGTCTGATATCTTCAGTAAAGAAACCCATAGGTTTACCATTACCGGCTTAAGCCGAAGTGGCAAATCCATGTTGTTTACCAGCTTAATGACCATGCTGAAAAGTCGTAGCGAAGAGGGTTATGCTTGTATGCCTTTGTTGCGATACCTTCCGCCTTCACAGGTTGAGTTCATGCGGATTGAACCCATAGACGGGAACAAGCCCTTTCCTCTTGAAGAGAACATGGCTGCACTGGCTGAAGGCCGCTGGCCTGCCGCTACAGAAGAAGCTTATGGCTTTAAACTTATCGTGCGGTTAACACAAACCACCAGTATTAAGCGCCACGTGCTACCCCATACCGATATTGTTTTTGAGTTTATCGACTACCCAGGGGAGTGGATAACCGATATCCCCATGCTAGGTAAAACTTATGCCCAGTGGTCTGATTCTGCATGGGCACAATTAAGCAGCGGCCCCCAGCAGCATTTTGCGAATGAATGGAAGGCCGTTGTGAATGCCTTTGATTTCGAGCAATCACCTACTCAAGATAATATTAATGACCTTGTGAGTGCCTATCGACACTATTTAGTGATAGCGAAAAAAAATGGTATATCCCTACTACAACCTGGCAGTTTCTTATTAGATTCAAGTGATTTTGATTGGCAGCAGCTCGGTTTTGCGCCGTTACCATCAAGCATTACCAGCGATGTATCTCACCCTTGGTACAAAGCATTTGAAAGCCATTTTACTGCGTTTCAAAAAGACTGGTTAACGCCGTTAAAGCAGTCTGTGTTCCGGGAAACGGACAAACAAATTATTTTGGTGGATTTATTCGAGGGGTTAAATCACAGCCGCCAGCATTTGTATCAGTTAAAAGAAACACTCAGTCATTTGGCCGACACCTTTGTGTACGGCCAAACAGGGTGGTTTGCCCGCAATGTTATGCGCAAAGAAGCTATTGGAAGAGTGGCTTTTGTGGCCACAAAAGCTGATTTAATACCGGTGTCTGAACGTGAAAACTTGCTATCGTTACTTAAGCAGGTTACCGAAGGGGCCAGAGCCCGTTTTGTTGATAAACCCATTCAGTTTGAGCACTTTTTAGTATCGGCAATACAGGTGACTGATGAAGGTAGCTCGCCGAACGCACTGCGTTATCAAGATGCCGAGAATGGCTACGTAGAAGCGGCATTTGAACCTATACCTGCTTCTCTTAAAGCCATGGAAGCAGATGCACACTTTCCTGTATTGAACACCCAAGTGCCACAAGATTATATGGCGCGAATACTATCCGGCAGAGGGTTGGACAGATTACTCCAGTTCTTGTTGGCCGAAGGAGTTTCCAATGAATAAGCCAAGCGCGATGAACGAACAAAACTCGATGGATGAACAACGCTCGATGGACAAAAATACCGAGAAACCAACAAGTGCAGCTGGGCCAGCCTATCGCCCCAAAGTGGTACAGCAGCGCCTTGATATTACGCCACCCGATACGGCGATGCCCGCAAAAACTGAAACCAACGAATGGCAAATGGACAGCGCAAAAGCGCGTATTTCCACTGGTGGATTAACCTTAGGGCTAGGTGTACTTTCCATTATTGGCTTCTTTGTTTTCGATGCCTACACCACCCTTACCGCAAGCGTGGCCGAGCACCCTATTGCTAGCATTGCTTTGGCAGCAATGCTTAGCGGGTTTGTAGCTTGTTTTAGCTATTTAAGCTTTCGAGAATGGCGAGGCTATAAGCAAATCAATAGGGCCATTGATGATGGGCAAACAATCGCGTCGTTAACGGGTGAAGACAGCATTGAGACCGTTGATAAGGTACTCAAACGCCATGGTAGCCGTTTTACCTCATCGTCTTATGCTGCACATTGTTTCGCTATTTACCAAAAGCAGTTACACAATGATATGTCTGCCAAAGAGCGGCTTGAGCTGTATCACGATACGGTATTAAACGCGGTGCAACAAAAAGCGCAGAAAGTGCTTAACAAAGAATCGATTACCGCAGGAAGCTTGGCGTTTATTAGCCCGAATAACTTAATTCAAACCTTTGCGGTGATGTGGATAAGCTTTCGTACCATAAGACGCATGGCCAAAATTTATGGCCTTCGACCCGGCACCATAGGCAATTGGAAACTACTCGGCGTATTAGCACAAAATATTGCTGCGCAGGGCGTGTTCGATTTAGCGACTGACGAAGTCGCCAATCAAATTGGTGGTTCGTTAAGTGCAAAATTTATGGAAAATTCCGCTGAAGCCGTTGCTGCGGGAGCGCTGAATGTGCGTTTAGGAAAGGCGCTAATGAAGCTATTGAAATAAAAGAAAATAACAGCGTTATTTATAACACTGTTATTTTTATATGATCATTTTAAGAGCATGGACACGAAGCGAAAATTCAAGCAGTCGTGCTCAGCTACCATAAGCTAAAGCGCTTTTTTAGTCGGCATCACAACGTTGGCAAAAATAAGCCCTGCTACTAGCGACATAAAGATCAAGAACACTTCTTGGCCTAAGTGATCGGCCTGCACAAAATCTTGCCCCGAAATAAACGAGTTCAACCCAATATAAGTTTTAGACCCCGGCACCAATACAATTAGCCCATGCATAGCCACAATGGTAGCAGGCTGATTTGCAATGCGTGTGAAAGCATTGGCAAAAAGTCCTAGGGCGAAGGCACCCACGAATGCGCCTAATCCGGGGCTCATGTAATCAGAGCTCCACGCCGTGGCACTGTAAGCAATAAAGGCCGCCGCCATGGCCCATGGAATATGTTTAACCCGGGTGCGAAAAATAGCCACTAGCGCTAAACATAACAAAAACACCGATAACCACGTCGCCCAATAAGGCAAAGACTCAGCCGGTTGGTATACGTTCTCGCCAAATAAACTAAAGCCTGCCGATACGCCTAAAAAAGCACCGAAATAAAGCTTAAACAACTGCATTACTGCATCCATGGTGCGAGCAGTGCCCGATACCATATTGCGGGACGAAAGCTCGGCTAGCCCCATGGTAAGGGCAAGCCCGGGAACAAATACTATCACCGAGGAAAGTACAATAAGAGGAATGTTAATCCCTGGGTCGATGTAAGTACCAATAGCACACGCGAGTAGGGCAGCAATGAAAGCGGTAGCCGGTTCTAGCATTAAATTAACCCGCTTAGAACGCTGCGACCATAATGTCCACACGTAGGCAAGCAAGCCTAACAAACCCGACCAACCGATTTCAGCCCAACTCGCACCCATTAGCATAGCAAATGCGCTGGTAGCCATACCGAACGCGCCGCCAGTTAGCCACTTACCATACGGGCTACCCATAGCATCAATTTCATCAAGGCGTTTATCGGCTGCTGCTAGGGTAAGCTCACCGTTTAGTAATGAGCCTGCAAGCTCGTCGGTAAGCGATAACGCGTTCATGTCTAAGTCGCCTGGAAGTAGGCGTGAGGCATGGTTGTATTCGTCTTCATGTCTGTCACTCCAAATAACAAAAGTTAATGAAGTGGGCGTGGAGATAAATGAAGCGTGCACGCCTAAGTAGCTGGCAACTTCTAATAAGTAAGCTTCTAGTCGGAAAGCAGGCGTGCCGTATTTATGCAGCATTTTGCCAAGCTTTACAATAAATCTCCGAATTTGAATAAATTCTACAGTGTCCAACGACTTGTCCTACTTTAGGCGGCTATGTTTTAAAAAAGCTAAGATTGCATTCGCCGTTAACAACGGCTGCGAAGAAAGCCAAACAGGTATTTAGTGGTACAAATGGTTTGGCTAAAATTTGCGCGGATTGTAGAGCCAAAATGGCCATAACGCAAAAAACATTTATTAAATTTTCACGTTAGAAAATCTAATGCACTTTTTCTACTAAGATGCGTCACCAGGAGGTCGACCACCAGAAGGGCGCTTACTGTGAGGAGCAGCTCTGGGAGTGCCTCGCTTGGCATCGCACTGCATGCTGTTACCCTGAACAGTGCAACCTTGAGGTACACTGAAACAGGCGAAAGTGTGTGACTAAAAAAAGATATTTATTGAATGGCTAACTAAAAGCCATCCAATCTTTCCATACCGGCTGTAATCCTTTTGCTTCAATGGCGGCGGCTACCAAATTTACGGCGCGGGTGTCATCTATATCAAACTGGTTAAGCGCTTCTGAAGGCGCACTATAACCGCCTGGTTGCGTTTGTGACCCTGCTGACATAGACGTTATACCAAGTGGTAACACACCATCGCGAAAACGCGCCGATTCACGGGTTGAGAGTGATAGTTCAGCTTGTGGGTTAAACAAGCGGTGAGCACAAATCAATTGCAGTAACTGCGTTTCGTTAGGAAATTGTTGGGTTAATAAATTAGCGGAATCGTTGGTGTTGCCTTCGCACTGTCGTAATCGCGGGAAAGAAATAGCCACCCGACTTCGCCAGTAATGCTGCTGAACAAGCTGCCCGTGCAGGGCTGTCATTACACTATCGGTACGCCAATCACCTAACCCTAATAAGGCACCAATGCCTATTTTATCGATACCTGCTGCGCCAATACGATCGCTGGTCTGTAAACGCCATAAGAAATCCTGCTTTTTGCCTCGGGTATGGTATCGCGCGTACGCTTGAGGATGATAGGTTTCTTGGTAAACCAGTACCGCATCCACCCCTAGGGTCTTTAAGGTTTCATAGTCTTTTTGTGGCAACGGTTGCACTTCCATCATTACGTTGCTCACTTTAGCCCTGATTGCCGGTAGCACTTCACTAAAATAAGACATGCCTACCTTTTGCTCGTGCTCGCCTGTTACCAGCAATACTTGTGAAAACCCCATATCGGTAATAGCGTCTATCTCGGTTTCTATTTGGCTCAAATTCAGCACCGTACGCTTTATTTTGTTACTCATGGTGAAGCCGCAGTAAGTACATTCGTTCGCACACAAGTTGGCAAGATATAGCGGTACAAATAACCCCATGGTATTGCCGAATCGGGCGCGGGTTAGCATTTGTGACTGCGCGGCCATCTCCTCTACATAAGGCGTGGCAGCAGGCGATATTAGCGCCATAAAATCATCTAAATTGCGGCTGGTTTTACCTAACGCTTGCTCTACGTGCTTGTTGGTTTTACTTTGAATAGAAAGCGCTATATTCGATAAATCTTGCGACATGAGTGTGCTTGCAATACGCATGACCAAATTACTCCTGCACCAAAAATTGCGTTAAGGGGCTGGAAGGTTTGGCATCTTGCTGTGTGTCGGGCATGCCCGCTTCGTAGGCTTTACGCCCTATTTCAACGGCTTTAGAAAAGGCGCTCGCCATGGCAACAGGATGAATGGCGGTAGCAATGGCAGTATTCACCAACACGGCATCGGCACCCATTTCCATGGCCGCCATGGCTTCGCTAGGTTTGCCAATACCCGCATCAACAATAACGGGCACATTCGCTTGTTCAATAATAATGCGCAAAAAAGGCGCGGTTTGTAACCCTTGATTGGTGCCAATAGGGGCGCCTAATGGCATAACCGCTGCGCATCCCACTTCTTCCAACCGCCGACAAAGCACAGGGTCGGCATGGCAATACGGCAATACATTGAAGCCTTTTTTCACTAATACTTCGGCGGCACGTAGGGTTTCGATAGGGTCTGGTAAAAGGTGCTGTTGGTCAGGGTGTATTTCTAACTTTATCCATGGAGAACCGAGCACTTCATAGACTAACTCAGCAGCAAAAATGGCTTCCTGTGCGTTTTTGGCGCCAGAGGTGTTCGGTAATAGTGTAACGTCTAATTCTCTTAACAGTGCTAAGGAATTATCATGCTCAATATGCGCAGAAAGTCGCTTCATGGCTAACGTTACCATAGTGCTTTTGGCACTTTTCACGCTGCGTTTCATGATGCTTGGCGAGCTGAATTTACCTGTACCCATTAATAGGCGAGATGAAAATGTCTGATTTGCTAAGGTAAGCATTTACCCTCCTGCTACAAGCGTGAAAACATCAAGCTTATCGTTGTTTTGTAAGTGGACTTCATCCCAAAGCGGCTTGGCCAGAATATCGCCGTTTTTAGCCACGGCCGTGCCGTCTTGATTTATGCCTTGAGTTGTTAGAAAAGCTAACACCGAGGTGTTTGGTGCGCAGTTCACCTGTGCACCATTTATCGAAATACTTATTAAGGGCATTGGCATACCTCGCAGTGAACAAAGGCCGGAAGTGAAAAAGACTGAAACTGCGCAGTGGTCACATTCATAATGTGGTATTGCCCCCACGTAATATTTGTATTCGGATTCGCCATGTACAGCAATGCTTGTGTGGCTTGAAAGCATGCTGCCATGCCTACCACAGGGCCTAAAATACCTTGACTGATGCAGTCTTCTTGTACCCTTGTGTGCGCAAGTAGGCATGCGTAGCAGCCACTGTTTTTTTCACTCAATTGCAGGTTTATCGCTTGCCAGCTGTACTGGCTGGCGGCAGCAATAAAAAGTACTTTGCGCTGGTTAACACAAGCGGCATTAATGGCTTTTCGGGTAGTGATGTTGTCACTGCAATCCAGCACGCACTGGGCACCGGTTATCAGCAACGGTAAGTTACTGCTATTTGCGTGAATTTCGGCTAGTTCAATCTGGGTGTGGGGGTTTACTAGGCGCAACTGGGCATAGCTGGCTTTTGTTTTGTATTGGCCAATATGTTCTTGGTTAAACAGCACTTGCCGATGGATGTTACTCTTATCAACAGTGTCGTTATCTACCAGCAACACTTTGCCAATACCTGCACCCACCAAGTAACGCGCAACTAAGGTACCTAGCCCTCCAAGCCCGATAACAACAGCGTATGCTTGTTTCAGGCGAGCTTGCCCTTCTTCGTCAATGTCATCAAGCAGCAACTGGCGACTGTAACGGCTGATGTCATCGGCAGAAAGGTGTGCACTATTCATAGCTAAGGCCGTGTTGAACTAATGCGCCAGGCTCGGTAATTCTGTCTACCATGTCTTCGCCATTATCTTCGGCATCATTCATCCGCCTTAACAAGTCGTGAAATGCCGCAGCGGGGTCCGCTGCTTGTGTAACGGCACGCACAACGGCAATACCCGACACGCCAGTACTGGCTACCGTGTTAATTCGTGACGAATTAATACCCCCAATGGCCACCGTAGGAATATCTGCACAAAGCCGAACGTAACGTGAAAGGCGATCGAGCCCTTGTGGTTTCGACGGCATGTCTTTTGTGGTGGTGGGAAAGATATGACCAAGTGCAATGTAAGAGGGGCTTAGCCTTTTAATGCGTTGAAGCTCACAGTAACCGTGGGTAGAAACACCCAACCTAAGCCCTGCACGGGAAATGGCCTGTAAATTCGCCATTTCGAGATCTTCTTGCCCCAAATGTACGCCGTAGGCACCATGCTTGATGGCTAATTCCCAGTCATCGTTAATAAATAACTGACAGGGTGTGTTCTTTACTATCTCTACAGCCTTCGCTATTTGTATCGACTTGAAATCTTCAGTGCCAAATTTTATTCTCAATTGAATAATCACGGCGCCTGCTTTTACCAGTACCTCCAATTGCGATACATCGCTAACCACTGGGTATATCCCTAGTGACGTGTTGGTTAATTTAGGGAATTGCATCGGGGTTTTGTGCGAAATAGGGTCATTTTCACCATAGCGGACAGAAGGATAGTGTACCGGCGTTAAAGGAAAGCCAACTAAACCTGCGCAATGAATTTGGTCGGCAGAACAGACAGAACTGCTTGAAAATACCGACGCGTTACGCACTTTATGCAGGTATGCATTAGCAAGGGTTAGCGCATCTTGAATATCATAATCACTTGCCACAAAACCGGCTAATGCACTGGAAAACATGCAACCTGTGCCTCTAAGGTTACCCATGTTGTCTCGGGGTTGTTGGAAAATTCGAATCGCCTGCGCTGACACGAAAGTATCAATTGCTGTACTTTGCCAGTGGGCGTGGCCTCCTTTAACGTAAACAGCTTGAGCCCCACGGGCAATAAGCGCTTGTGCCGCGGCTAATAGAGACTCTTCACAGTGCACAGGCAAGCCGGTTAACTGTGACAACTCTTTTACGTTAGGGGTAACAATATTTACAGCTGCAATAAGCGCATCAATGCTGTGTTGGCTAAGTTCACTTAATATGCCTCCTGAGGAACTTACCAATACAGGATCCCAAACGACAAAACAGTTAGAGGTTTTATACTGTTTTATTTTTACTACATGCTCACACAAAAATAGGGCTTGAGCAGAGTTTGCAATAGCGCCAATCTTTATTGCCCTAGGTGGAAGGTCGCTCTCGAGTGCTTGCCATTGTTCATTGAGTGTAGCGATACTTAGCGCGGATGCGCTTCGCATTATCGAATGTGATTGGTTTGCGACCTGGGTGGTTAATACGCATGCATGCACATTTATATCAGCAAGGGTAATGGCGTCGCGGGTTATACCCGCGCCTCCACTTGTATCTATGCCACCAATAGCCCATACAACGGGTTCCTCGCTCATGGCTTGTGTTGCTTTAAATAAGCCTCTTTTTGTTTCTATCACGGCAGCTGCACCTTGGTATCGGCACCGTGATATAGCACAGCTCCAGAGTTATTAAAGGCGGTAGCCATGTCTTGCATGCCTTTTTCTTGCAGTGCTTTTTCTTGAAGAGCACTGTCTTGTTGAGCAGCTTCCTGATTAGCTTTGGCTACATCTCGCACTTCTTGAGAAATTTTCATAGAACAAAACTTGGGGCCGCACATAGAACAAAAATGTGCCACTTTACCCGAGGCCTTGGGCAGGGTTTCATCGTGATAAGCACGGGCGGTATGGGGGTCTAATGCGAGGTTGAACTGGTCTTCCCAACGAAACTCAAAACGGGCTTTCGACATGGCGTTATCGCGAATTTGCGCACCGGGGTGGCCTTTGGCTAAGTCGGCAGCATGTGCCGCAATTTTGTAGGTAATTAGCCCCTGCTTAACATCTTCTTTGTTGGGTAAACCCAAATGTTCTTTAGGAGTAACGTAACAAAGCATGGCGCACCCGTACCAACCTATCATGGCGGCACCTATTCCAGATGTGAAGTGGTCGTAACCTGGCGCAATATCGGTAGTAAGGGGGCCTAATGTGTAAAAAGGCGCTTCATGGCAATGGGTTAACTGCTCTTCCATATTGGCTTTGATCATGTGCATTGGCACATGCCCTGGGCCCTCAATCATAACCTGAACATCGTATTCCCAGGCTATTTTAGTCAGCTCACCTAAGGTGCGAAGTTCAGAGAACTGGGCTTCATCATTTGCATCAGCCACACTGCCTGGGCGTAATCCATCACCTAAAGAAAGCGACACATCGTAGGCGGCGCAAATTTCACAAATATCGCGGAATCGTTCATACAAAAAGCTTTGCTTGTGATGGCTTAAGCACCACTTGGCCATAATCGAGCCACCGCGGGACACAATACCCGTTACCCGGTTTGCGGTAAGCGGTACGTATTCAAGCAATACGCCTGCGTGAATGGTGAAGTAATCTACCCCTTGTTCGGCTTGCTCAATAAGGGTGTCTTTAAATAGCTCCCACGTAAGGTCTTCGGCTACGCCGTTTACTTTCTCAAGCGCCTGATAAATGGGAACGGTGCCTAACGGAATAGGGCTGTTTCGAAGCAGCCATTCGCGGGTTTCGTGAATGTTGCGGCCGGTGGATAAATCCATAAGCGTATCGGCGCCCCAACGCGTAGACCACACTAGCTTTTCTACTTCCTCTTCAATAGACGAGGTGACCGCTGAATTACCAATGTTGGCGTTAATTTTGACCAAAAAATTGCGGCCAATGATCATAGGTTCTAGTTCAGGGTGATTTATGTTCGCGGGAATAATCGCGCGACCAGCTGCCACTTCTTGGCGAACAAACTCAGGGGTAATGTTTGAAGGCAGGTTGGCCCCGAAGTGCTCGCCTTTGTGTTGATTGCTTAGCGGGCTGTCTCTTAATGCGTCGCGGCCCATGTTTTCGCGAATGGCAATATATTCCATTTCGGGCGTTATTATACCTTGGCGAGCGTAATGCAACTGGGTCACATTTTTGCCATCTAGGGCTTTGCGTGGTTTCAGCGTACGCGTGAAGCGAAAATCTTCAGTGACAATATCTTGCTCACGTTGCTTCGCGAAGTGCGACGATACCCCTTCAAGCTGGTACGTGTTTTCGCGGGCTTTAATCCAGCTTTCTCGTAGCGGCGCCAACCCTTTTTGCACGTTAATGGTAACGTCTGGGTCGCCGTAAGGGCCGGAAGTATCGTAAACCCCAATGGGTGGGTTACTTTCAAATATAGGGTTTTCTTCGGTGCCGCCAATTAAGCTGTCGTGCTGGTGAATTAGTCGCATGGCAACGTTAATATCGTCGCGGCTGCCTTTTTCGTAGTGACGAGTAGAATTAGGGTAGGCCTCACCGGCCAATTGATTAATAAAGTCTTGCGCCTGTTGGCGCTGTTCGCGTCGAGTCGACATAGCATTTTCGCCTGTTAGTTTAGGTTATAAAATGCTTGTCAGGAGTGGAGGAGAGAATACAAAGTGCGCAGAAGCATGACCGGTATTGCAGGCAAAATCCCGAAGGATAAAGTCATGCCATACAACAAGGCTTAACTTTTACCATTTACAACTTACCACTTTGTACTTTCTTGTTCCCTTCGCAGGTATTAGCCTGATCAGGTTCAACGGATCCCGCTTTCGCGGTCTCAGCTCACTGGGTTAATTCAGTTGAGCACTCCGACAAGTAACTGTAATCAGTATAAAGCGAAAGAAAATAAAATTACAAGCCCTGAGGGGGCACGAAAGCGAACTCACCTTAGAAACACGGCGTGAACCCATCCATGGGCCTCTCTACAGCATCCATGCTGTAGAAGGTTTCTAAGGTGAGTTCGCTTTCGCTTGCTCAAGGGGAATTCCGGCGAGAGAGGTGAGGGAAACACGGCGTGAACCCATCCCTAGGGCCTCTCTACAGCATCCATGCTGTAGAAGGTTTCTAAGGAAAACACGCTTCCCCTCTAGCAACCCTTGAAATTTTAGAGGGGTTGAAAAAGGGGGCCTCTGCTGGCAGCATCCATGCTGCAGAAGATTTCTAAGGTGAACGCACTAACACTCCTATTCAAGGTGGAATTTGCTAGGGAAAGGTGAGAGGAAAGCCACACAACAGCATCCAAGCTGTAGAAGGTTTTTAAGGAGAACACGCTTTGCTTACACAAGGGGAATTTCGGCGAGAGAAGTGAGGGAAATACGGCGTAAACCCATCCATGGGGCCTCTGCTGGCAGCATCCATGCTGCGGGAGTGGCTAAGTGTGATTAAATTAAATTCATGTGAATTAAAGATAAAAAAACCCCTAAACGGGGTTTTTGCTTACAGGATGTTTGTTGAGCGGTGCTGTATCTTTAACCGCAGCTAACCTTTTATTAATTAAAAGTTACGTCTTACCGTTATGCCGTAAGTGCGTGGTTTTGCGTAAGAGATTTGCGAAGTACCGTAGAAGCCTGATACGTCGAAACCAATTAATTCGTGATCTGAATCGGTAAGGTTATCTACGTAAGCGGCTACGCTCCATAAATCTTCTTTGTCAGTCCAGGTAATGCGTGCATCGGCTTTAAAGTGACTTTCAATGGTATGCGCAGTAAAGTTACGGGCATTATGGAAAGACTCTGACTGGTACGAGCCACTAATAAGCGCTGCAACACTGCCGCTGTCTATATCCCATGTGTAGCGTACTAAACCTGATGATTGCCACTCCGGTGTGTAAGGGGGCGTGGTGTCTACAAATACGCCTGAAGCTACTTCTAAATCTTCTACCACAGCATCGGTGTAAGACACGCCGAACATGATGTCTAGTGCATCAATAGGGTTTAATAGTAGCTCAACTTCAGCACCGGTAAATTGTGCGTCTTCGTTGAACACTACGCCAGCATTATTTACCCACGAAAACGACTGATAATCAGAGTAATCATAGTAGAAAATACTACTGTTTAACTGTGCTTTACCGTCCATTAAGGTTAGCTTTGCGCCCGCTTCATAGGCAAGAAGTACTTCGGCGTCGTAGGTGCTAAAACTACCGCCTAAAGGCGCGTTGAAGTTGCCTGCTTTTACGCCTCGGTTAATACCAGCATATAAAAGCGTATCTGAGTTTGGTTTATAATCTAACTGTAGCTTTGCAGACCACATGGTTTCATCATTATCCATGGCTACATCTACCAATGGATCAATGCCGTAATCTACTTCAATATCACGGTCTACCAAGTTCGCGTTTTGACGCAATTGGCCGTCCATCGACTTATTTTCACGTACTAAACGTAAACCCGATACCAGCACGAGTTCGTCGGTTAAATCGTAGTCAATTTGCCCGAATACAGAGTAGGAGTCGGTATCAATGGTGGCTAACGTGTTTTGCTCTTCGCCGGCTAAATAACCGCCCGTTGGGCTTGCAGCTAGGCCTTGCAGGTAGTCGGTTTCAATGCTTAAGTAATAAAAACCTGCCACCCATTTGCTGTTCATAGTGTTGCCGCTTACGCGCAACTCTTCACTGAACTGGGTAATGTCGCCGTCTGATTGGAAAATCAATTCTGGTGAGGCGGTTTGATCTGAATCTAGGCCGATAACACGGGTAAAGTTTTTCCAGTCGGTCACCGAGGTAATGGTGAAATCGTCAAAATCATATTCATAGGTTGCTGCTAGGCCGCGTGACTTAATTTTGTTTTGATCGTCAAAGGCGAAGTCTTTATTTACTTTTTCACCGCTACCATCAGGGTCGATATTACCGTTAAAATCGCCGCCTTGAACTGGGCGCAACGGATCGCCGTTAAAGTTTCCGTCTACACACGCGCCAGCTTGAATAGTGTCACAGCCTAGTGGATCGTCAGCGGCGTAAATAACATCAATAACATTACCAGCAGCGTCTTTAACTTCTGTGGTATTAACTACCTGATAAGGGCCTTCACTTTTGGTGGTATCTGCCCAATTTGCACTAACCAAAAGGTTAGAATTAGCGCTTAAGTCGAAGTTTAACTGTGCACGAAATGCTTTGGTATCGTCGTTATAACCGTCTTCGCCGCCGCCAATACTTCCGGCGCGGGTGTCGGGGGCCGCTTCATCTTCGTACACGTTCTCAAGGATGTTGCCCATATGGTTCGCCATCACAGAGATACGGCCCGATACTTTATCGCTTAATGCGCCAGATACCGCCCCTTCAAAGCGTTTTTGTTCGAAGCTAGCGAAGGTGAGTTCAGCGTAACCATCCACTTCTTCGGTAGGCTTCGCTGTAATGGTATTTACCATACCGCCAGTGGCGTTACGGCCAAAAAGGGTGCCCTGTGGGCCTTTTAATATTTCAACACGGGCTATATCGAATAAACCGAATGTTTGCGCTTGTGTACTGGCTAAGTACCCGCCATCTACGTATACCGCAACAGGAGCTTCAGCAATATCGGCGTAATCGTTTTGTACAACACCACGAATGTTAAAGATGGCACGTTGACCACCAATATCACCGGCTAGGGATACACCCGGCGTAAATGCAATAAGATCAGTGCTGCTTTCAAAACCTAGTGACTCCATCTGCTCGCCACTAAATGCCGTTACCGCAATACTTACGTCGTTTATGTATTGCTCACGCTTTTGCGAAGTAACCGTAATTTTTTCAAGTACCACCGAATCTGCTGCTGCAGTGTATGAAGATTGAAGTGCTAATCCTATTGCTAAAGCGCACAGCGTTTGTTTCGATTTCATGATGTGTTCCCTTCTTGTTGTTGTTACATCTACAAACTACATAGAAGTATTTTTTTGTTTTTTATTTGATTAACTTTTGTTCTAACGAAACTAAAGGGGTTTTACCAAGGGGTAAATATTCATGTGTCGAAGTCATGTTTCATGTTTATGAAACTAAGTGGCACTTACTTTCCTAAGTTTACAGTATATTAACAATGTGATGATGTTGGTGAAATTGGCTGGTTAGTGGTTAAGTTTCTAATATATATAGGTAAAACTTGATTTTTGGGGAGTTGAAACTGATTTAGGGTAAAGGGTTTATTGATATGGGTATAAGGAAACGCGATAGCGTAGGGCAGAGTTGCGCGCAAATTAAATGACAATAATTTACGTGAAACTCGCCCTTGGCTAGTCATCAAATTTAGCGGAAGGCAGGGATAACTTCTTTGCCGTAACGGGTGATAATATTTTCTTCATCACCGTTGTCTAAATAGATATTAAATTGCGTGGTTCCGGCATTTTTAAGCGCCTGAATTTTAGTAATGTGATCTTCAGCTTCACCTAATACACAGAAGCTTTTTACGATGTCGTCGGTAATAAAGTCTAGGTAAGGGTTATCGCTTTGACCATGTTTTGAATAATCGTAGCCACGACGTTGTTCTATATAATCGGTTAAGCTTTTTGGTACTAAGCCTGAATCTGTACCGTATTTTTCTACAATATCAGCCACGTGATTACCTACCATGGCAGGGAACCATTTGGTTTTTTCAATACAGGTTTCCATGTCACCAAAGTAAGCAGGTGCAGCAGCTTGAACTTTGAAGTCGCTCATATCGCGTTCTACTTTGTTGCCTGCATCTTGGCACTGTTGGCCAAACCATTGCACTAAATCTGGGTCGCCGATTTGAAGAATAACACCATCGCCATGCTCGCCAGCTACAGCTAGGGCTTTCGGGCCATAAGCGCCCACCCAAACTGGCAGTTCATAGCCTGTAGCCCAAGGGAATTTAACCGGCTTTTCGCATTCGCCGTACATCACCTCTTCACCGCGCACCATAGCTTTCACTTTGTGAGTAAATTCGGTTAAGCGGGCCAGGTTAGCAGGCTTTTTACCCATTACGCGCATGGAAGAATCGCCACGGCCTAAACCAATGTCGAAACGACCATTACTTTGCAACGCCAAGCTGGCATACAAGCTTGCCGCTACCGACCAGTCACGTACGTTAGGGTTAGTCACACACGGGCCAAAGCGCATTTTGGTGGTGTGCTCCATACACATAGCCATTGCTACGAATGACTCGCGCCAAAGAATGTGTGAATCGTAAAACCAGCAATAATCGAAACCGGCTTCTTCGGCCATTTTTACTAATTTACGGGCACGATCTGGGCTAACAAAACCTTTAAACGTAATACCAAATTCCATGTGTTCTTCCTCTGCTTTTTCTATTTTGTTTAATGCGTGTCTTTACTTAATTTTCTTTGCTTAATTTATTTGGCAGCTAATCACTAGCTGCTTACCTTGTTTTTACGTAGCCGTTTTAATGATCGGGTGGGCAGATACGAATACCTGCATGGCTAAATGGCACTGCTTTGGATATGTTTAAGCGAATCAAAATGGGGGTGATGGCTTCAATACAGCGGGCACTTTCTGCTAGGCCAGCGTTGTAACTTTGAACACCTAAGTTATCTAGCAATGCTATGACTTTATTTTTGGCTTCAAGCTGATTACCGCATACCAAAATGTCGCAGTTAATGCTTTGCTCAAGGTTATTGAGGGTGACAGCAGATACATTATGTAGCGCGCCTACCACGGCATAGTCATCGCCTAACAATGCTTGGGCAGATTCTGTGGCAGAGCCTTCTGGCGGCATGGCAACCGCTTTGGGGTTGTTCTCTGCCAGCGGTACAACAATATCGATAACGATTTTGTCGCGAAGCAATGGACGGATTGCATCTAAGGTCGCGTGATGCGCAGCCCAAGGAACTGAAATAATAACGAATTCATCCGCTGCCGATGTGGCTGCAATAGTATCTGTGCCACTGATGGTACCCGTAGTGGCTGTACTTGCCGCTGCAATAGATTCTTGTAATGCTTGGGCTTTTTCTGCCGCCCGTTCACCATCTCGTGAACCAATAACGACGTCTATTCCCGCTAGGGCGAAGCGTTTCGCTAGCCCCGAACCTTGCGGGCCAGTGCCGCCTAAAATAGCAATCTTCATGCAAATAAATCCTCTTGGGTTGGTCTTAACAGGTCTGAGGCTTTACTGTCTGGGTTACTTTCCCATTCAAGCCCTTTGAATAAAATAACGGGGCACTTACCTTGTTTGCTCATCAGCAAGCCAGAGGCTGCGGCAAGTTCATCGGCAAGGGCAGGCGCTGTAACCTTTAGGGGGCGACCCCAAGCATCACATTCACCATAAAGTGGGTTTAATGCGGGCACATTCGCTACGCCAATGGCCACATTGGTTTGGCCTAATCGCCAAGGGCGGCCAAAGGTATCACTTATCACCACGCCAATACTGTGGGCTGGTGCGCCATAGTATTTGCATAGACTTTCAGCAATTTCTCGCGCACTAGCGTCGGGATCTTTGGGGAGTAAAATTAACTCGCCTGGGTTATCGGTGTTCGACTCATCAACCGCTGCGTTAGCACTAATATGACCTAAACGATGTTCGGTAAGAATAATGCCTTCGTTAGCGCCAGGGTGTTTATGCACTTTTACCAAGCGGGTAGATTCAGATAAAATAACCGTAACTTTGCGAGGGTCTTTATTCACCTTTTCAGCCACGTCTATGGCCTCTTGCGTTGGGGTAATATCGTCAACATGGCAAACCGCGCCTTCGGCCTTCGATATGATTTTCTGGGCAATAACCAATACATCGCCTTCACATAAAACCTGTCGCTGTGCGGTAAGCTTCTCAATTATCAAGCCCACAAGATTGTCGCCTTCGCGGATATCCGGTAAGCCTTCAATAGTGTTGATGGTAAGTGCTTGCATACTTTCTACCTCAAGCAATCAAAGAGTCGACAACGTCATTCACGTGCCGAAGGTCGTCTGGATGGTCGATGTCTTGACTCAAGTATTTAGGCTGAACCGTCACGCACTTTAGGCCTTTTTCCATGGCCGCCTGATGATGTTCATAAGACGATGATTTACCGAAAGCAAAATCAATAGCGTTAGGCGGAGTAGTGCATAGTGCATTCGTGCCGCCATCATAGGCATTGCCTATAACCACAGAAGTATCGCCATAGGCTAGTGAGGTAATTGACGTTAGTTCGGTTGCATCCAACCGAGCGATATCAGCAGGCAAAATAAGCTGGTGGGTAAAGCCGTGAGACATACTCCACTCAGTGGCTTGGGCAAGCGCAGTATTTAAATTACTGCCTTTTTGCTCGAATATGACCTTACAACCCAAGCTGGTGGCTAAATCGGCGATATAAAGTGACGGCGTTACTACCAGTTTCTGCCACTGTGGAAATGAGCCGTTTAACGACATAACGGTTTTCTTAAACAGTTTGATTGCTAGGGCTTTACGCACACTAGCAGGTAAATGCGGTGACAATCGCTGCTTACTAAACGCGGGGTCTTTCATTGGAATAACAACGCATAGTTTATGCACAAGGCACCTCCAGTTGATAAGCGGTGGCCGCCGAAATTACCTCTTCCATCAGGGTGACTTTGTCTTGGTCTGATTTCATTAGGGTTGAAGTGCAATGTGCGTGTAAGCCGAAGCTTTCGATGGTGTCTATGTCGCCATCATCTTGATTATCAATAACTAATACATCGCATAAGCTTTGATAAAATTCTGCAATGCCTTTGTTGCCAGGCGTATAGCTCATTTGCTGTAATAGTTTTTCCGCTGGGCCCTTAATTGCTTTCCCAGCTATAAGCGGCGATACCGCAATTTTCGTGGCTTCACTTGCTGCTAGTGCATCGCGAATTTGTGGTATAGCAAGCATAGGTGCAATACTGAGCAACGGGTTGCTAGGGGCAAAAACAATGATGTCTGCAGCTTCTATGGCGGCTAATACTTCCGGTGTGGCAGAGGCGAATTCTGCACCTTTGTACGCTATATCAGTTACATCAGCTTCGCAGCGTTGATGTACAAAGTAAGTTTGAAAGTCTACCCAGCCGTTTTCGGTCTTGAGTCGGGTTTGCAGGTTGTCGTCTGTAGCAGGTAGCAAAGGTACGGTAATACCTAATCGGGTAGTGATTTGGCGCGTAATTGCCGTCATGCTAGTGCCTTCAGCCCGCTTAGCACTTCTGAAAATATGGGTGGCAATATCCATGTCGCCCAAATGCATCCACGTGCTAGATCCAAACTGAGCAAGTCGCGACAATATGCGGCAGCTGTCGTTTTTAAGCCCCCAGCCCGTTACCGGATTCACTTCATTCGCCAACGTGTAGGTGAGCGTGTCTAGGTCAGGCGACACCCATAAATTATGAAACTCGTCGTCATCACCCACATTGCCAATAATGGTTAGGTTATTTTTGTAGTCTGATTGATACAGGCCCTTTGCGGCTTTTGCACCGCCTACGCCGCCTGCGAATAACACTATGTTCTTCATGCGCTTACCTTCACCGGAATGTGAGATGCTGCGTTAAATGGACTAATGGCTGGCTTGGCAGTTTTAGATACTGGATTGGCAACTTCTGAACCCACAAGCGCCTCTTGGTGAGCTGGTTTTTTGTCTCGGCCGTAGGGGGTAACTACGTGGTACAAGGTATTGCGCTGATGGGCGTTTAGCCCCGCACGCTGAATAAAGTTCACCATATCCCTAGGGACAATTTCCTGGCCATGGCTAGCGCCTGCTGCACGAGAAATGCTCTCATTCATTAGCGTACCGCCTAAGTCGTTAGCGCCTGCGCGTAGCACTTTTGACGCCATATCTGGGCCCATTTTTACCCAAGAGGCTTGAATGTTATCGATATAGCCTTGTAACACTAACCGAGCAATGGCGTGCATTTTGAAATGCTCATCGGCAGTAGGGCCGGTTCTTACTTCGCTAGGGTTATTTTTATAAAGGGGGCTGTCATTATGAATAAAACCTAAGGGAACAAATTCGGTAAAGCCGCCAGTACGCGCTTGCATGTCACGTAATAAAATAAGATGAGCGGCCCAGTGCGATGGCCCGTCTATATGACCATACATAATGGTGGATGTGGTTGGTAAGCCAACGTTATGCGCAGTTTCGATGATTTTAAGCCAGTTTTCGGTGCTGAGTTTATTTTTAGTTAGCTTGCGTCTTACTTCGGTGTCTAGAATTTCAGCAGCCGTACCTGGCATAGAAGCCAAGCCCCGCTGTTTTAAGTCGGTTAATAATTCTGTATAGCTTTTGCGGCCTTTCATAGCGCCATACCAAATTTCAAAGGGCGAATAGGCATGAATATGAATATCGGGTACGGTAGATGACACCGTATCAAGTAAATCACCGTAAAAACTGGCAGGTAAGTCAGGGTGCAAACCACCTTGAACACAAATTTCTGTTGCGCCACGAGCGTGGGCCTCTTTGGCTCTTGCTGCCACTTGATGAGGGGCTAAAAACTCTGCATCGCCAGCGTTTTTATTCACCCCAAAATTACAAAACTGACAGCCCATATGGCACACGTTGGTAAAGTTAATATTACGAGTTATCACAAAAGATGCATCATTGCCGGTGCGCAGTTCACGCACAATGTCAGCGGTATGCAACAAGGCATCTGTTTCCGTTCCTTGGCAGTAAAACAAGGCTTCTGCTTCTTCGTGATTAAGCATTTTGCCTTCTAAAGCCCGTTGTAAAATATGCGCAATAGCAGGGCGAAGTTGGCTTAGCTTATTTTGAATAGGCGTATCGCTGTACGGTAAGGCGAAGTCGCTCGCTGGGGTTAGTTCGCAAGGTGAAACCGAGGTGATATTTTGCAGTATGTTACCCATGAGCAACTCCTTGAAAAGTGGTGTTATCAATACATTGCTCTACGGCAAGGCCGTCGCTGCGCCAAGCTGGCATAGCTTGATGCAACGCTTTGGTAACGTAACGTTCGCCAGCTTGTAGGTACTTTGGATATACCGTTAAACGCTCTTGCAATGCATAGCCTTGTTGCTCGCATGCAGTGGCTAATTCTGTAATTTGCGGCCAGCTACGTTCAGGGTTAATAAAATCTTTCGTTAACGGTGAAATACCGCCCCAATCGTTAATGCCTGCGGCTATGTAATAAGGGTATTCTTGGGCGAGGTTAGGCGGCGCTTGCAGTGAAATAGCCGGGTCCAAAATTAACCGTGCCATGGCCAATGTGCGGCACATATCATCTAGGGTAGGCTCTGGCGCATTTGCCATGGCTGTACCGGCTTTCGCGCGAAAATTCTGAATAATGACTTCTTGAATATGGCCGTATTTTTGGAACAGGGTGTTTATCGCTATTAAGCTATCAACACGTTCTTCCCACGTTTCACCAATGCCAATAAGAATGCCGGTGGTGAAGGGAATATCTAGCTTTCCTGCGTCTTCCAAAGTCTTTAGCCTAATACCCGGTATTTTGTCTGGACAGGCATAATGAGCTTGGCCCTTTTTCATCAAACGGTCGCTGGTGCATTCGAGCATCATACCCATGCTGCCGCTTACGTTTTTCAACTGTTTTAGCTCGTTAAAGGTTAACGTTCCCGCATTCACATGGGGGATCATCAAGCTTTTATCCAGCACCATTTCACATACTTCGGTAAGGTAATCCACCATGCTGGTATGGCCCAATGTTGCCAACCAATCTTTCGCGTAGCGATAACGCTTTTCAGGTTTTTCACCCAAGCTAAACAAGGCTTCTTTACACCCTTGCGCCTGACCTTTTAGCACGGAAGCTAACACCTGACTTGGGTTTAAGATATTGGCTTGCCCCGAATCTGGATGTTTTACAAACGTGCAATAACCACAGGTATCCCTACACATGTTTGTAAGTGGAATAAATATCTTTCGTGAGTACGTGAGGGTATTAGGCCAGTGCGTATCGCGAACGCCTGCAGCTTGTTCGCAAAGTGCATCTAGCTGTGCACCTGTAGCATGTTCAAGGGCAATGGCGTGTTGGCGCGATAGCATAATGGGCGTCTCCTGCAAGTAAGGTTAATGGACTAAATATTCAATTTAGGCTGTTGCTTTTTTAATCTTTATCATGGTTTTTACCAAATGGTAAAGAAAATATTTACAGGTTTTTTTGGTGCGAAGTGTGTCTCAAAATAGAGCAAGTTGGGTGCGCTAGTAGGGTGTTGGGTAGGTTTTATTGCTCGGCTTAATTTTACTAAAGATTATATATAACAATGGTTTAATTTGATTTATTACTGGTGGTAAAATAAGGGGAGTAGAAAGTGAAAGGCGCGCCTTTTAGATGAAGCGCGCCAGAAAAATAGGGATAAATTAATTTTTATGCACTAGTGTTGTGCATCTAGGGCACTTAAAACGAAATTGCATAAAAATTCAGTGGCCTCGTTAAAATCATCTTGTTCTAAAGACGGCTTGCCTAACAGTAATTGAATTTGCGTTGAGAAGTCGGCATAGGTTTGCGTGGCAGCCCATATGGTAAAAAACAGATGCTTAGGATCGACGGGGCGAATATGGCCAGCGGCTATCCAGCGCTCAATAATTTTTACGTCTCGTTCAAACGCAGGCTTTAAATTTTCTATCAAATAGGTTTTCAGTACCGGTGCGCCGTTAATGATTTCATGGGCGAATACTTTTGACCCATTGGGATAATCACGAGATAACTCGATTTTCTGCTGAATGTACTGACGAATGGTGCTGGCTGGTGAAGCCTCTGGGTCGTCGTTGAACTGCATTTTCTCAAGCCATAAATCAATCATGTTTTCTAGTACGGCTTGGTACAACTTATCTTTGCCTGGAAAGTAATACAAAATGAGCTGTTTAGAGATACCGGCTTGTTGCGCCACTGCATCCATTGAAGAGCCAGCAAACCCTTTTTGTGCAAATACCTCTTCTGCGGCGCGTAGAATTCCGGCCTCTGTTTTTGCACGATTGGCCTGCGTCTTTGTAGGTTTTGTCATTTTTATTTCCTGTTACCGCTTCCATGTGACGTAGTATAAATTTGCCACTTGTTCTTATTGTTCGTTCTCTTTACTGCTTACCTAAGCATTGAAAGCACAACGCTTGAATGTCATAAAGTCAGTGTAATCGCTATGCTAAATAGCAATTGGTTCTTCCTTCCCATGTTCCTTAGCAAGGGCTTCTAAAAATAACTCAACCAAACGGGTGGGCTTAGGTGACTTACGATAGATGGCCGCGAATTCACAATGATAGGCGAAATTATTAGGTTCGATAGCGCGCATCTGGCCTTTTTTTACGAAAGATTCCGCATAATGATCAGGCAAGAAGCCTAAATAACAGCCCGAAGAAATCAGTGTGGCAATGCCCTCCTGATCGTTCGCTACCGCCATTTTGTTGAGCCCTAGGGACATACTTTTATCCATATTTGGGCTGTGAAAGCTTAGTCCCGCATACTTAGCTTCACATATTTCTTCTCGAGGAATGTTGCCAAGCTCAATGTAGAAAGGGTGTTTTCTTCCGCAGTACAGATGCATTTGCTCACCAAACAAGGGTAGGTAATTTAGGCTTGAAGAGGAACGATGGGTAGGAATAATGCCAATATGATAGCGCCCATCCAATATGCCTTGCTCAATGGTATTAACCGGCACCACATGAATTTCTACATTCACATTAGGCGCCTGTTGCTGATAAGTGTAAATGGCTTCATTCACCTTGCACGCATCGTTCGACACGGTTTTATCGAACATGGCTACTACCACATTGCCCTGCAAATGTCGGTGCATGTCGTTAACTTCATTTCTAAAGTCTTGTAGGGACAGCAGTAAGCGTTGAGTCGATTCATAAATTCGCTTTCCTTCTTCGGTAAGCGAAAAGCCCCCGCGGCCTCGATGACAAAGCACCATACCCAACCGAGTTTCTAAATCTTTTAAATGTCGGCTAATGGTAGAACGCCCAATATTGAGTTCTAGCTCGGCAGCAGAAAGGCCGCCAGCCTGCGCCACCACTATGAATACTCTCAATAAGCGAATGTCTGTGTCTGATAGGTTTCCAAGAATTGCGCGCATAGTTTCATGTTTATGAAAGTAAGATTTGAATATTTATAATTTATCGAACTTATGAGGCTGGGTAAAGTAGACCAAGTGAACAAATATCATAGGAAAACAATTATGACCCAGTGGGCCTCCAAGCTATCACAATCGCAAATGGATGCGTTGTGGATGCCTTACACTGCAAATCGCCAGTTTAAAGCATCGCCTAAAATGATTACCGGTGCACAAGGCAATTACCTCATTGATGACAATGGTCGCAAAATCTTTGATGGATTATCTGGGTTATGGACATGCGGCGCAGGGCATAACCGCCCTGAAATTGCCGAAGCAGTCGCGAAACAGCTAACAACGCTAGATTACGCGCCCGCCTTTCAGTACGGCCACAATTTGGCATTTGAACTCGCTGACAGACTAGCCAACATGGCGCCGGCCGACATCAATAAAGTCTTTTTCACCAATTCTGGTTCTGAAGCGGCTGATACATCAACCAAGATTGCTCGTGCCTATTGGCGCCAGCAAGGTCAGCCTACCAAAACCCGTATTATTGGTCGCGCGAAAGGCTATCACGGTGCAAGTTGGGGCGGCATTAGCTTTGGCGGCATTGGTGCAAACCGAAAAATGTGGGGGCCAGCGATGGAGTCTGATCACCTTTCACATACCTTGCTGCCGAATAATCAATTCTGCAAAGGCGCACCGAACTATGGTGAAGAGCTTGCTGATGAGCTTATCGAAATGGTGGCATTACACGATGCGTCGAACATTGCGGCAGTAATTGTTGAGCCAATGAGTGGTTCTGCTGGGGTTATCGTTCCACCAAAAGCCTACTTACGCCGCTTACGCGAACTGTGTAACCAGCACGATATTTTACTTATTTTCGATGAAGTGATTACCGGCTTTGGCCGCACAGGTAGCTTATTTGGCGCCGATGCGTTTGATGTAGTACCCGATATGATTAACGTGGCCAAGCAGATCACCAATGGCGCAGTTCCTATGGGCGCGGTATTGGCTCGCGAATTTATCTACGACACTGTGATTAACGCAGGCGGTGCCGACTACAACATTGAATTACCACACGGTTACACCTATTCAGGCCACCCTGTTGCTTGCGCTGCAGCCATGGCTGCTCTTGATATTCTAGAACAAGAAAAGCTTGTTAGCCGGGTTGCCGAACTTAGTCCGTATTTTGAAGAGGCCGTGCATAGCTTAAAAGGCATGCCATTCGTGAGTGATATTCGAAACTTCGGATTTGCTGCAGGGTTTAGCATTGAAAGCTACCCAAGCGAACCGGCAAGGCGCCCGTATGAAATCGCTGACGCCATGTGGAAGAAAGGGTTTTACGTACGCTACGGCGGCGACACTATTCAGTTAGGCCTTCCGTTTACCACCGAAAAAGCGGAAATCGACACCTTAATTAACGCGATGCAAGACACCTTAATGGGCAAGTAAGCCTTTACCGTCTTGGTCCACTTACGCAAAAAAGAGATACAGATATGACTTCATTGGTAGGACACTTCATTCATGGCGAACACGTAGCGCCGCAAGATGGAAATTTGATTGATATTCACAATCCTTCTACTGGCGCGGTGTGCGGCCAAGTAGAAATGGCTTCATCGGCATTAGTACAAAAGGCGATAGATTCAGCAAAAGCGGCTTATCCAGCATGGCGTGCCACGCCACCAGCAAAGCGTGCACAGGTTATGTTTCGCTTAAAAGTATTGCTAGAGCAGCACAGCGACAAAATTTGTGAACTGATTAGTGAAGAGCACGGCAAAGTGCTACACGATGCGAAAGGTGAGTTGCAGCGCGGTATTGAAAACGTTGAGTTTGCTTGTGGCATGCCTCAATTGCTGAAAGGTGAGCACAGCAAAGACGTGGGCCCAGGCATTGACGCGTGGAGTGAATTCCAGCCCCTAGGTTTAGTGACAGGTATTACGCCATTTAACTTTCCGGCCATGGTGCCTTTATGGATGTGGCCCAGCGCTATCATGTGTGGCAACACCTTTGTGTTAAAGCCATCTGAAAAAGACCCATCTAGCGCTTTATACATTGCAGCGCTTGCGGCTGAAGCAGGCTTGCCGCCGGGTGTGCTAAACGTTGTAAACGGCGACAAAGCTGCTGTAGATCAACTGCTTGAAGACCCAACGATTCAAGCGGTAAGTTTTGTAGGTTCAACACCTGTTGCCGAAGCTATTTATCAAAAAGCCAGTGCTAACGGTAAGCGTTGCCAAGCCTTAGGTGGCGCGAAAAACCACGCCATTGTTATGCCAGATGCGGAAGTAGATAACGTTGTTAATGCGCTAATGGGCGCTGCGTTTGGCTCATGCGGCGAACGCTGTATGGCGTTATCGGTAGTGCTGGCAGTAGGTGATGAAATGGGCGATACCCTGCGTGATAGGCTATCAGCACAAATCGAAACCTTAAAAGTGGGGGCGGGTAACGACAACAGCAATGACATGGGGCCGTTAATCAGTGCTCAACATTTCGATACTGTAAGTGGATTCATCGACTCCGGTGTTAGCCAAGAAGCGGATTTAGTCAGCGATGGTAGAAAGCTTAGTGTAGAAGGTTTTGAAGAAGGCTATTTCTTAGGAGCTACCTTGTTCGACAAGGTAAAACCTCACATGGAAATTTACCAAAAAGAGATTTTTGGCCCTGTACTTGTGATGCTACGTGTACCTGATATGCAAACCGCACTTGAGCTAATTAACGAGCACGAATACGGCAATGGTACCTGTATATTCACCCGTGATGGTGAAGCCGCGCGTTTCTTTATCGATCAGGTTCAAGTGGGCATGGTGGGTGTGAACGTACCGTTACCCGTGCCTGTGTCTTACCACAGCTTTGGTGGTTGGAAGCGCTCATTGTTTGGCGATTTACATGCCTACGGGCCGGACTCTGTGCGTTTCTACACGCGTAGAAAAGCCATTACACAACGCTGGCCTTCAACTAATTTGCGTGAAGGCAGTCAATTTTCTTTCCCAAGCAATTAATCATAAAGCTAGCGTTTAAACCGATGAAGTTCGCAAATCAGCGAACTTCGTTGGCCATTAAAAACCGGTGCAACGGCCTCTGGCATAAATGTTGAAAGTCCAAAATATAAGAATTTACCATTCGGTCAATTTTTATCGTGTTATCGGCATTAACTAAGCGCATAAAAAAAGAACAGCGCATTAGACAAAAGAATAATCACGCCCTTTGCTTTAGGCGTCTCAGCAATAGTAGCGATACATAATAATGAGTGAACAATCAGTACAAAATCAGAGAGAAATTATATTTACCGTTTGGTAAATAAATTTATCAAGGTTGCACTCTTATAGTAC
>NZ_JAESDI010000021.1 GCF_019249215.1 Alteromonas lipotrueae | reverse complement strand
AGAATGCGACCACGACCGTTGCGAATAAAAAACCGAATGCTGTTTTGAAATGCTTAATTTTCATTGAAAGCTAACTTTAAGCTAAGGGGCACATACGCGGGGTTATAATCGCGAAGCGGCCCCGCGTATGTGTCCCAGCGACCGAAGGGAGTGACTTAAGCGTGTTGTTATGTGCAACCCTATACATTTAAAAAGAGTTAACTTTAGAGCCACAGAAAAAGCAATGCGTTCTCTTTTTACTAATTCGGTGACCGCAATCTGGGCAATTAGTAGGAGCACTGACTTTTCCGTCTGCCTTGCCATCCCTTAAGTCAATCTCTTCTATTTTTGACTCAATTTTCTCTTTGCTAACACCTAGTTCATTTAATAACTCTAATGCAGCAAGATTCAATAAATATAAGGAATCAATCTTGTCCTCTAAAACCTTGAGGTGTGACTCATTTCCTTCTGAGCGGTATTTGGCTTGAGAAGTGTCAGCATCATTTCTACCGAATTTGAAATCTTGAAATGAATCATAAAAATTTGCCATGAAACTTCCTTTTATTTAAACCAGCACATAACTTTTAAATAAGGGGCGCAGGCGCGTGGGCTAAAATGCGAAGCAGCCCACGTGTATGCGTCCCAGCGAACGAAGTGAGTGCCTTTATTTTTTTGTTAGGCATGCTCCCAAAACTTCCTTGCAGCATTTGCAAAATCTATAAATGCCTTTGAATCCGAAAAACTACGAGACGGTATTGTATGGAACAATCCTGGTGCTATTTGGATATACAGAATAGGGCCATGCACTTTTACGGAGAGAACTCCAGACCATTTCGTAAGGGTTTCATTCGCATCCGTTTTTTCAAATAACCCAGCTTCCGAAATTTGGTAAATATGAGTGCCTAATACTCCATTTGATTGCTTAGACATTATAAGAAGGCAAAAAACGTTTATTGCGAATGATAGCGCTGCACCTAAAAATCCAGAGAATAAAGCTATGAAGAAAGCAGTAGCCCAGAGAACTGGTGAGTCTGGAAGTCCACTTTTATAAAATGAAAAGCATAGTACGAGTAGAGAGATCCCCAAAATAAAGTAATAAGTTCCTTTACTTCTTAGTGCTACAGATAGATTTAATTTCAGCAGATCCGATCTGACAATGTTAGTTGTAATTTCCATGTTACTCCTGAATGCCTAACTTTTAAATAAGGGGCGCAGGCATGTGGGGCATAATGGCGAAGCCGCCCCGCGTGTATGCGTCCCAGCGAACGCAGTGAGTGACTTAATTTTTTTGTTATATGCCATTCTATAAACAACGCCCCGTACTAGAGATTGAATGTTTGATGACAGCATTGTCTTGGATTTCTGTTGTAGCCACTAAAACCCAATCTTTGCAGGGGATACCATTGCCTTCTATGTTTTCTAATTTAGAAGAAATATTTCCCGATAACAAATTTACGAATGCTTCTGAATCTATTTCTTTTAGTTTATTTAAAGCTTCTTCTTGCGGAGTACCAGTAGGAATAATTTTATATAGTTCACTTTTCCAAAACACTAATCGTTCTTCTACGCGTGTTTCCTTTGCGCAAGAGGCCAAAGCTAGCAAACTAATTAAAAACAGCTGAAACTTAAAATTTTTCACTGGCATATAACGCCCAACTTAGGGGCAATAACACGTAGGCTAAAATTGGAGCGAAGCGACTGAGCCTACGTGTTATTGTCCCAGTGAGCGCCAGCGAATGGCTACAGTTGTTTGTTAGCTGCAAAGCTCAAATTGACGAATGCCTTTCAGTTATAGAATAGACCATATCGCAGGTTTGACACTCGACTTCCCACGCGCCAAACCGTTGAGTAATGTGTAAGTCACCTGAACATACTGGACAAACTTGATCTTGAAAAGTGCTTGGTACGCTATCCCTCAAGCGCTTTGAAAATAACTTTAAGATAGGCCATAAGTTATCGTCTAATGTAATTCTTAAGTCATCTCTGAGTGCTTCACAAAACTCTATGAAAACAATCTCGTCGTGAGAGCGTTTAATCTTGGGGTCTTGGGTGCGTAAAGCAATTAAGTCAAGAATTTCTCTATAGCGTTCGGGATATCTATCTTTATCAATGTTCTGTTTACAGTCCAGCAACTCTTCAATCGAATAGCTTGAAAAATCTGGCTTGCTCAAAAACTTCTCCTTGCAGCTAACTTTCCAATAACGGGCGCATACATGTGGGGCACAATGGCGAAGCCGCCCCGCGTGTATGCGTCCCAGCGAACGAAGTGAGTGCGTTAATTGGCTTGTTATGCTGCATTACGCTAAGCCTTGTTCAAAACACTTTAAACCGCTGATTTTGTCCACCCATTCTAGTTGTGATTCGCAAAAGATGTTTACAGCGGGATTAATTTCTAAATGAGAGTCGATAGCCCCTAGATGAATAATAATTAAACCAGCTAGCTTAGGGTTAGTATTGAAAATAGGTGTACCACAACGAGTGCAAAAATGCTTGGTAGCATGTTCAGACACCTTGAACGAGCTTAGACTTTGACCGGTGATAGAAAACTCGTTTTCGGGTACTACAACATAGGTTGAAAATGATGAACCATTCATTTTCCTGCACAAATTGCAGTGGCAATTTACGAATGCTTTAATTTGTTGGCTAGAGGAAAACGATATGGTTTTACAATTACAACTTCCCTTCATTTTTATTCCTTTATCTTAAACAAGCAGCATAACTTTTAAATAAGGGGCGCAGACGTGTGGGGCACAATGGCGAAGCCGCCCCGCATGTTTGTGTCCCAGCCCGCGCAGCGGGCGAACTTAATTTTTTTGTTAGGTGGCATTGTTTGCTCGAAGATACACACCAATATGGTCGACCGAATACTTATGATTTTTAAAGTTACCACGTTTTACAATTGGTATAGAGCCTAAAGTGTCGGTTATTTGTTGTCGAAGCTCTGGTGTATTGAGTTTAGAGTTTTTTGGAACAACTATGAGCGGCGTAAACAAGAAATGAGAAAAGTCTTGATTGCTATTGATTACTGTATACCCACTTTTTTCTAACTTGGTTCTTAGGCTGGTTAGCTTTGCTTCGTTAATTCCGTTGGAATGCAGATGGATAGTAGGTTTGGCGACTGATGTACACCCAGCTAACACAATGACAATAAATGAAAGTAATATCGTTTTCATCCCTGACACCTAACTTTTAAATAAGGGGCGCAGGCGCGTAGGGCATAATGGCGAAGCCGCCCTGCGTGTATGCGTCCCAGCGAACGAAGTGAGTGACTTAATTTTTTTGTTATGAGGCACGCTTAAAATAACCTACGGAATAATACAAACTGACCAAAAATAAACTAGTTAAATAGGTAAATGCAACTCTTGGATAGAGATTATCTTGAATACAATGTAGCTGCTGACGTGTATTTACTATTTGAGAACAGTCGATATTTGATGTTATGGAAAAAACTAAAAATAGAACTGAAGCAAGCAAAGAAAGGATGCAAAAGATTACAATTAAAAAACGTATTTGGGTAGCTAGCCAATAGACAGCAAAGGCTGCGGCGACAATCGGAACAGAGTTAGCTACAGCTGGTTTAGGGTATTCGTAAAAAGATACGCAGCCTATAACGAATAGCATACCTGCAAACCCAATCCATGTACCAAGAAACTCAAACTCTCGATCGCCGTGAAAGTTTTTGAGGTTAAACTTTACTTTGTATCTATGCATGTTCCTTTGCCACATAACTTCTAAATAAGGGGCGCAGACATGTGGGCTATAATGCGAAGCAGCCCATGTGTTTGCGTCCCAGCCCGCGCCAGCGGGCGACTTAATTTATTTGTTATGTGAAAATTGTTCAAAAGAGTTTATGCAAAATGATTCCACATATGCTTTCTTGTTTTCTTTGACAAAACCATAGTGAATACAAGCGTAAGCGTCCATTAAATTTGGCTTATAGGCAAAAAATACCTCTGGCTCTTTATCTTGGATTAGGGCATCACTCGATGACGCTGTTAAATCATTACCTGATAAATCAGTAGTCCCAAACTGAACTCTCATTGCAACTAAGCCGCTCTCTAGTTCTAGCGGAAATTTAGCTAGTCCGTATCTAAATCCTTCCTCGTCTATTTCTTCTATATGTACAAACCACCCAAGATCTTTAAAGTTAGAAGCGCTAACTTCTGTTACTGGAAGGGGAACACCCGCCACTGTAGTAAATGAAGTCAAAAACAGAATTAATGTAAATATTTTCATCGTTTTCACATAACTTTCCAATAACGGGCGCAGACATGTGGGGCATAATGGCGAAGCCGCCCCGCGTGTATGCGTCCCAGCGAACGAAGTGAGTGCGTTAATTGGTTTGTTATAAGCCATTGCTAATGATTACCATCCGAGCCGGCACCACTGCTATCTCTGGGGCCACCTCCAAACTCAGAATGCTTTTTAATTGGGAGATCTTGGCTTTTGTGAAATTGCCAAAGAGCAATTGCAGCTATATAGGGAATTAACCATACAAGAAAGATTTGCGCAATTTTTTGCACATTATCTAAGTCATCCCTTTTCGCCAAGAAAACTGATACGGCTAGGCTTATTGCAATGTAAATTGCTAGTGCAGCGTATATCATAAAAAGAGAGCCCATCTCATCAATTCCTTTGGCTTATAACTTTAAGCTAAGCGGCGCAGTTGCGTGGGGCATAATGGCGAAGCCGCCCCGCGTAAATGCGTCCGAACGACCAAAGGGAGTGACTTAAGCGCTTTGTTAGAAGCAGAGCCAGTTCCTTTGGTCTGTTTAAAAACTGATGAAGCCAGCATACGATTGATTGTTAACACAAACAAGCAAAACGACTGTGCAGTAAAGGTTTTGATTTGACTGAAGCAAGCCGCCACTTGAACTAACAAACGCATTGGCGCTTACTGGCGGTAAATAAGAACTTGGCGATAAAGCGCCTAATGCGCAACCTTTGAATTTAACGCGGCGACATTAAAGCTACCAAAAGCCCCGGCGATGCTAATGAAAACAGGTGAGGGTAGTTGAACTGATTACTTGATTGAGCCAAACGCAGTTTAGGCTGACGCCTTATAACTTTTAAATAAGGGGCGCAGATACGTGGGGCATAATGGCGAAGCCGCCCCGCGTATAGGAGTCCCAGCGAACGAAGTGAGTGACTTGATTTTTTTGTTATGTGCGTCGCCACTTACAGCGCTATTTTGCATTGAGTTTGCCGATTTCTTCTTGTGAAATTGCCCAAATGTGAACCCGCTCTAATTTCACTTTGCTGAGAGTAACCGCGATGATAAACGCAACAGGGGTAAGAATATAAGTTAGTGGGGTGAGCCCCAGCATGTAGCAGCCGAAAATATGAAGCAATGCGCCAATAGCGCCTACAGGAAGCCTATACTTTAAGCTATACATTTGTCCGGTAAATCGAGCAAACAACCCAATTGATGCTGGCGGGACAGCAAGCATAATGATAATTGCTGCTCCCATTTGTGAAATGAAAAGATAAAAAACAAAGCCGACAAATGCGCCGATGAATGCCCCTAATAGTCCTTGCACCGGTTTTTGCTTTGCGTTTAGTTCTTGTAACGCTGCTATCATTTCTTCATTAGTGAATCTCACAAAACTTCCTTATTTTCAAATTGACTCAAGCACATAACTTTTAAATAAGGGGCGCAGGCGCGTAGGGCATAATGGCGCAGCCGCCCTGCGTGTTTGCGTCCCAGCGAACGAAGTGAGTGACTTGATTTTTTTGTTATGTGCCATCGCTTGATACTTCCACGAAAAAACCACTAACTTTCTGACCTTTAATTTTTGCACACCACCGTTTATAAAATGGATACGCTACTAAGGCCATCATAACGCCATTTACAACCGAAACTGCCGGTGTTGCTACCACTGAAATTAAATCGACTATGGTCGGTTCTCCGAAAAGCGCAATAATAAAAATGAGAACTCCAAATACTAATCCACCTATAAAGTTAATGGTTGCAGATATTTTGATAAGTGACTTTAAGCTAAGTTGAGTATGAAAAATTCTAGTCATAGGTTTCTTATTCTAAGTGGCACATAACATTTAAGTTAAACGGCACGCTTGCCGAGCAAGAGAAACCCGCCGCTGGTATTCGTGTCCGTTTGAACGTTTTGTTATACGAGCACGAGAATCGATGTAAGGCCTTTTACTGAGTTAATTCCGTGTACCTAGCAAATTTTCCCTGTTACTCAGCCGCCGCGCGAGCAGTCTCTCGCAGTTTGAATGCTACACTTTTAGCGTAAGCGAAGCCTTTATCAAGCCGCGTCTTATACGGCTTCGCTTACGCTAAAAGCGTGACATAAAAGCTCAAACGTTACTACTGACCCTTGGGCCTGTTTACGCAGTTTACTACGAGTCAGGTGACCCTGGGAACCTGAATGCTCGTGCCGTATAACGCTTCGCATAAACAGCGGAGCAAGTTGGACGCATTTTTGCGCCGTGTTTTTTTGCAAAAAACCGGCCTACTTGCGGAGTCAGGTTTGATGCGTTTGTTAGGTGCGATTATTATCAATGTCATAACCACAATGATGGCACGTTTTGCTCGGGAGCCGCAATTTATATGGGCTTAATATTATTTGACTTTTTTGGCATTCAGGACAGAAGTAAGAAATCGCTTTTAGGGCGACTAAAATTCCGAGCAACATACCGCCTATGTAAAATGGATTAACAAAAAAATTATCTACTCTGACAATTTGAAATTGAAAACCAAAAATACAAATCACTAACAAAAATAGAATAATTTTGAATTGAACGCTTCTCTGCAAAATGTTGATTCCTTCCTTGAGCACCTAACAATTTAGTGTACGGAAAAAATCCTTTATGCAAGGCGGAAAGTTTCCATATATCACCCAAATAATATTTTAACTTTCTCACGTAAGTTAACTTATATCAATATCCTACACTTTGTATCTGAAAACACTGTACTTAAGTACGGAATGTTTCCTTTTTATTTTACGGCGTACTAAAAAATCGTAATGCTGTATGTAATTACAGTTGAAATGTGAAAAATAAAAATGAAATCAATGTTTATGCAAATGGTGGTTCAACACATGCGAAATCGCCGTTATGCTAAGCGCTCTATACAGCTTTATTGTGGGTGGATTGTTAGTTATATCCGGTTTCACAATACTAGGCATCCTGCCGAGATGGGAGACAAAGAAGTAGAGTTGTTTCTATCTCACTTAGTGAATAAAAAGAATGTAGCGCCGGCTACTCAAGCCAGCGCACTCAATGCGTTGGCATTTCTTTATCGAGACATACTAGAAAAGCCTCTTTCCTTGAGTCTTGATTTTGTTACAAGTCGCAGGCAAGCCAAGTTACCTGTTGTGCTTACGCAAGACGAAGTGGTTGCGCTTTTTGCTCAACTTCCTGCTCATTTAAAGTTACCTATTTCGTTACTTTATGGAAGCGGGTTACGTTTAATGGAGGCTGTGAGGTTGCGGGTAAAAGACATTGATTTCGACTATAACGCTATTCGAATTTGGGATGGGAAAGGCGGGAAACATCGTGTTGTTACTTTAGCAGCAGAGCTAAAACCTGGGCTTAATCGGCAAATAAGTGTAGTTGAAAATTACCTTGTTGCAGATTTAGAAAACCCTAGTTACCAAGGGGTATATTTGCCCCATCGTTTACGTGTTAAATATCAAAATGCACCTAGAGAGCTTGGATGGCATTATCTTTTTCCTTCTGCGCGTTTATCGGTTGATCCCGAGAATGGAAAAACGCGTCGCCATCATATTGATGAGTCAAGCATACAAAAGGCGATAAGAATTACCGCAAGTGCGTGTGGGCTTAAAAAGAAGGTTACGCCGCATACTCTGCGACATTCGTTTGCTACTCACCTTTTACAGTCGGGTGCCGACATTCGTACTGTGCAAACGCAACTTGGTCATTCTGATGTGAAAACTACGCAAATTTACACTCATGTATTACAACAGGGGGCGCAGGGTGTAGTTAGCCCGCTTTCCCGTGTTTTAAAATAGTCGTGTTTGCTCAAGCTGTATTGAGCTTTACGAACCTCATGCAACAAAAAAGGGCCCGAAGGCCCTTTCAATAAAACGTGAATAACTAATTAAACACGTTCAAATACAGTGGCTATACCTTGGCCTAAACCAATACACATGGTGGCTAAGCCTAGCTCTACATCTTGCGATTCCATCAGGTTAATCAAGGTACCTGATATACGTGAACCAGAACAACCTAGAGGGTGGCCTAGTGAAATGGCGCCGCCGTTAAGGTTAATCTTGTCATCAAGATTGTCCATCCAACCTAGTTGCTTAATGCATGATAGTGCTTGGGCAGCAAAGGCTTCGTTGAACTCAGCCAGTTGAATATCGTCCATGCTAAGGCCAGCACGTTTAAGGGCTTTTTGTGTTGCCGGTACTGGGCCGTAACCCATAATAGCTGCATCACAACCTGCCACTGCCATTGAGCGAATTTTAGCGCGAGGTGTTAAACCTAGTGCTTTTGCTTTGTCGGCAGACATAAGCAACATGGCAGACGCACCGTCAGACAACGCCGAAGATGTACCTGCTGTAACTGTACCGTTTACTGGGTCGAACACAGGGCGAAGTTGCGCCATGCTTTCAGCTGTGCTTTCTGGGCGAATAACTTCATCATGGTCAATCAGTTTAAGCGTACCGTTGGCATCATGGCCTTCGATAGGCACAATCTCATTAGCCCAGCGGCCTTCAAGGTGTGCTTTATGCGCTAGCTGATGCGAACGTGCGCCAAACGCATCTTGCATTTCACGAGTGATACCATTTTGACGACCAAGTAGCTCGGCGGTCATACCCATCATGCCAGAGGCTTTTGCGGTGTACTTAGCAAGGCCTGGGTGAAAGTCGATGTTGTAGTTCATAGGTACATGGCCCATGTGCTCAACACCACCAATCATGTATATATCGCCACGACCGCTCATAATGCCGCTAGTCGCATCATGCAATGCTTGCATCGATGAACCGCATAAACGGTTAACGGTTACTGCACCTGTAGTACGTGGAATTTGGGTTAGCAATTGCGCATTACGCGCAATGTTGAAACCTTGTTCTTTGGTTTGCTGTACACAGCCCCAAATAATGTCTTCAATTTCTGCTGGATCAACACCTGGGTTGCGCTCAAGTAATGCGGTCATTAGCGCGGCAGACATAGTCTCTGCACGAACATTTCTAAATACACCGGCTTTCGAGCGTCCCATAGGGGTACGAACACAATCGATAACTACGACTTCTTTCATTATTAGTCTCCTTGGGAATTAAGCGAAGTAAGATTTACCTTCAGCGGCCATCTTGCGAACGCCATCTGAAATTTGGTAAATCGGGCCAAGACTGGCGTATTTGTCAGCGAGTTCGACAAAATTCGCTAATCCCATTGTTTCAATCCAGCGGAATACACCACCGCGGAATGGAGGGAAGCCTAAACCGTAAAGTAAGGCCATATCTGCTTCAGCTGCAGTACCTACAATGCCTTCTTCTAGGCAACGAATTGCTTCGTTAGCCATAGGGATCATCAAGCGTGCAATAATGTCTTGCGCGTCGAAGTCTTTGGTATCGGCAGTAATAGGAGCAAGCAAGCTGTATGCTTCTTCAGCAGCCACTTTCGTAGGCTTACCGCGCTTGTCTTTACCGTAGTTATAAAAGCCTTTGCCATTTTTCTGGCCTAAGCGTTTTTCTTTATAAAGCACGGTTACTGGGTCGTCGCCAATACGTGCCATACGCTCTGGAATACCTGCAGCCATAACGTCTGCAGCGTGGTCGCCAGTATCAATACCAACAACATCCATTAGGTAAGCAGGGCCCATTGGCCAGCCGAACTGTTTTTCCATTACTTTATCAACAGCAACAAAATCAGCGCCATCTATTAGCAACTTACTGAAGCCTGCAAAGTAAGGGAACAATACGCGGTTTACTAAGAACCCTGGGCAATCGTTAACCACAATAGGGGTTTTACCCATGCGAAGTGTGGTGGCCACTACGGCATTGATGGTGTCTTCCGAGGTGTTTTCACCACGAATAATTTCAACCAATGGCATGCGGTGTACGGGGTTAAAGAAGTGCATACCACAGAAGCGTTCTGGCTTATCTAAGCTTTTCGCTAATTGGTTAATTGAAATAGTAGAGGTGTTAGAACAGATGATAGCGTCGTCGGCCACAACGTCTTCTACTTCTTTGAGCACTATGCCTTTCACTTTCGGGTTTTCAACAACGGCTTCAATCACAAGATCTGCATCTTTAAGCGTGTTGTAGTCAAGGGTAGGCGTAATAGCGTTAAGGGTTTTTGCCATTGTTTTGGCATCCACTTTACCGCGCTGCATACCTTTACCAAGAATATTGGCAGCTTCGTTTAAGCCTAGATCTAGTGCTTCAGTGTTAATGTCTTTCATTATCACTGGCATGCCTTTAACAGCACTTTGATACGCAATACCGCCACCCATAATGCCCGCACCCAGTACGGCATTAAGTTTTACCTCTTTTGTGGCAGCTTTGGCTTGTTTCTTACCTTTTCCTTTTACTAGCTGGTCGGCTAGGAAAATTCCAATTTGCGCTTGCGCTGCATCGGTTTTAGTTAGGGCAACAAAGCCAGCGTTTTCAAGCTTAAGTGCGCCATCGCGGTCAAGGCCTGCGGCTTTTTGAACGGTTTCTACCATTTTGTGCGGAGCAGGGTAGTGCTTGCCTGCTTGGGCAAATACCATGGCTTGTGCGGTAGAAAAACTCATCATAGCTTCGTTTTTATTTAGCTGTAATGGGGCTTTCTTCTGAGCACGACGTGCTTCCCATTTAAATTTGCCATCTACCGCGTCTTTCAACATAGAAAGCGCACTGTCGCGTAATGACTCTGGTGCAACTACGGCGTCAACGGCGCCTTCAGCAAGGGCTTTTGCGCCTTTTCTGTCTTTACCTGTGGTCATCCACTCTAGTGCATTGTCGGCACCAATTAAGCGAGGTAAACGTACGGTGCCACCAAAGCCAGGCATTATGCCTAATTTAACTTCTGGTAGGCCAATAGAGGCAGTTGTATCTGCAACGCGAAGGTCACAGGCTAGTGTCATTTCACAGCCACCACCCAATGCAAAACCGTTAATGGCAGCAACGGTAGGGAAAGGCAAATCTTCGAAGCGGTCAAACACCTGAGACGTGTTTGCTACCCAGTTTAGTACTTCGGCTTCATCCATCGCGAATAAGCCGGTAAATTCGGTGATATCAGCACCTACAATAAATGCAGATTTTGCGCTGCGTACTACTAAGCCTTTAACACCGCTTTCTTTAAGCAATGCTTGGGTTGCTTCATCAAGTTCTGTCACCGTTTGGCGGTCGAACTTGTTTACTGAACCTTCGGCATCAAATACCAGTTCAGCAAAGCCGTCATCTAATAGACTGACGGATAAACTCTTGCCTGTGTATATCATTATCATCTCCTTCGGCGTTGGCCGGGATAGTAGTGTAGCAATCTAACCATTCGCTATAAGCGTATAAACCAAACATGCATTCTGGTCGTACCACAACACTAATGCGTTAGGGTGGCTAGCTTTTTAACTAAACTTAAACAAAATATCAATGAAAAATTCAAACGAGTGTTTCAATTGTTAAAAATGGTGGCCATTCATTGAAAATCAAGCTCGATTTCAATAATAGTGCTTGTATAATGGGCACTATTGGCGCAAAGCGCCAATCCAGCATAAGAATAATCTACAATCATGGCACTAATGTTTGTAAGGTATAACTAACAGCGCTGGCACTTTTTACTTCTGTGGCATGGAGCCACGCCGATAATTTATCGGCTTTCAAGCAAGCATCATTCTATAATTACACACAACTCTGGTGTGTTTGAATGCAACAAGGGGTAGGAGTTCATATTGTGTCGAATAAAGTAGGTGTAAGTTTTCTATCAACAGCGGTAACGTGCTTCAAGCGATTACCTTTGCACAAGTCGTTTCACGTTTTCACGTTGATCGCTATCTCAAGCTGCTTTCAGCTAAGTCATGCGCAAGTTTCGCCGTTATTCCCCGATGACATCTACGCCGATGAGCGAGCTCGTTTCTTAATTTTAGAAAAAAGCTTACGAACCTTACCTAAAAGGCGTTTAGAAGATTTAGACGCAGAAATTTACGGGTTAGCGAATTACCCCCTTTATCCCTATCTACTACGTTTGCGATTAGAACGCACCATGTCGCTTAAAACCCAGCGTGAAGTCGAACAGTTCTTAGAGGATTACGCGGGGCAACCTGTCAGTTATGGTTTACGCTATCGCTGGTTAAACTACCTTGCCTCCCGGGGGCACGAAAACGCGTTTTTAAACAGTTATCGAAATGGCATGGGCGCTAAACTTACTTGCCAAGCGTTGGGTTACAAATTAAAACGTACCGACGATCCCAAACCTGTGTTAATTGATGTCGACCCACTTTGGTATAGCGGTCAATCACAGCCCGATGAATGCGACCCTCTATTTGCAAAGTGGCGAAGTAATGGCCTCATGACGCCAGACAAAGTAGTTAAGCGTATAGCCATTGCTGCGAAAGAAGATAATCGCCGCATTATTCCTTACCTTAAGCGCCAATTGCCAGTCAGTCATCAATATCTTGCCGATGCGTGGTCGGCAGTATCTCGCGATGTGAGTTTAGTTAATCGAAGCCGTTTGTTTCCTTTGAAACACAAAAACAGCGAAGCCGAAATATTAACCTGGGGTATAGAAAAGCTGGCGTGGAGAAACCCCAAAGCGGCAATGAAGGCTTACAATACCTACGCTCCGAAAGATATTTTCTCAGGGCCTGAATTACATATTATTCAACGGGCTATTGCGTTAAGCGCTACCTTAGATTTCTTACCTGAAGCCCACGAATGGCTAGATAAAGCCGATATCGCGGGTGCCAGCGATGATGTGAAACTTTGGCATGTATCGTTTTTGCTTCGCGGCAAACAATGGCAGCGGGTCGTCGATGTGATTGATGCCGCTAGTCCTGAACTCCAGCAAGAGGAAAACTTCCGCTATTGGAAAGCCCGCGCGCTCGAAGAACTTGGTAATGTGATGCAGGCTACGGTGATGTATCAGCAGCTAGCCAACGAACGCAATTATTATGGCTTTATGGCCAGTGCTCGTATTAAAAGCCAACCGAACTTGTCGCATACACCCGCGCCTCGAGTGCAAAGTGCGGTGCACGCTATTGCCAATACCCCTGCTACCCAGCGGGCAATGGAATTCTACCGCTTAGAACGTTCTACCAGTGCACGTCGAGAGTGGCGATATTTGCTATCGAATTTACCCGACTCTCAGGTAACCGATGCTGGTGTGCTGGCATACGAATGGGGTATATACGACCAAGCCATCATCAGCTTTGCAAAAAGTGGTTATTGGGACGATGTTGAGCGTCGTTTTCCTTTGGCCTACGAGTCACAATTTAGTGAAAAGAGTGAAACCTATGACGTATCAAAAGCATTTGCGATGGCTATTGCCCGTCGTGAAAGTTCGTTCATGGTAGATGCGGTATCGCCAGTAGGTGCGGCAGGGTTAATGCAACTTATGCCCGGTACAGCGCAGTATTTGGCTAAAGAGAAAGTCAGTCGAAATAGCTTGTTTCAAGTTGATAATAATCTCGACTACGGCGTGCAGTATTTACGTTATTTAGGCGATAAGCTTAACGATAATCCCGTGTTGGTGTCAGCATCGTATAACGCTGGCTGGCGTAAAGTGTTGGAATGGTTACCCGCAGGCGAAGCGTTGCCGGTAGATATCTGGATTGAGAATATTCCTTACAAAGAAACCCGAAGTTACGTGAAAGCGGTATTGGCTTATCAGTATATTTACGAGCATCAGTTGGGGGAAAATAAAAATGTATTTCCGCAGCTTACGCAAGATGTTATTCCTTCATCAAGTGCAGTTAGCACGCATCCTGTAACGGGAACCTTGCAATTAGCGCCTCGCTAGCGCAGATGTATAACTAATGCATACAAGCCGCTCGGTGAAAGCCGAGCGGCTATCGTGGTACACTATTCTCCTTTAAGAGAAGCCTACTTAAGTCGCCTTAAAAGAGAAGCGTATTTAAGTCACTTTAAAAGAGAAGCGCACTTAACGACAATGGCTAATATTATTCTCTTCTCGCATTTTAGCGAAGCTAGCGTGGAACCAGCGCATTTGAAACGGCGGGTAACCCATTGCTAATGGAAGAAGGCCAGTTAGCCATGCAAATTAAAAAACTTAAATGAGGTGTTATGTCAAAACATCAGGCAAGCTATCAGCAACATATCGAGGAACTTCAATCTCGCACTCGCGAAGCACTTCAGCGTGAAGGACTAGAAGGGTTAGTCATCCATTCGGGGCAAGGCAAGCGCTTGTTCTTAGACGACAACCATTACCCGTTTAAGGTAAACCCACAGTTTAAAGCATGGGTGCCGGTTATCGATAACCCCAATTGCTGGTTAGTGGTTAATGGTGAAGATAAGCCCACCCTTATTTTTTATCGCCCTGAAGATTTTTGGCACAAAGTACCGCCAGCGCCACAAGATTTCTGGACCGATAGCTTTAATATCATTTTGCTACAACAAGCCGATGCTGTTGAAAAGCACCTGCCTTACGATAAGCGCGGTTTTGCTTATGTTGGTGAATACATTGAAGTAGCCAAAGCGTTAGGGTTTGAGAACGTAAACCCAGACAGAGTGCTGCATTATTTACATTACCAACGGGCGTATAAAACCGATTACGAACTAGAGTGTATGCGAGAAGCAAACAAGCTGGCGGTAGCGGGGCATAAAGCAGCAGAACAGGCGTTTCTTGAAGGTAAGAGCGAATTCGATATCAATTTAGCGTACAGCGCAGCGTGCCGCCAAGGCGATAACGACGTGCCTTACACCAGTATTATTGCGCTGAATGAACACGCGGCAATACTGCACTACATGCAGTGCGATACCATTGCACCTAAGCAGTCTCGTTCGTTCTTGATTGATGCGGGGGCGAATTACCACGGCTATGCTGCTGATATCACCCGAACCTACAGTCAAAACTCCACGTTATTTTCCGACCTTATTCAAGCCGTTGATAAAGTCACGCTAACCTTGGTTGATTCCCTTAAGCCAAGTGTCGCCTATACCGATATCCATTTGCTTGCCCATGCAGGTATAGCTCAAATCCTACAAGACACTGGCATTGTGAATCTTCCTGCGGCAGATATTGTCGAACAAGGCATTACGCGAACGTTCTTCCCTCACGGTATTGGTCATTTCTTAGGACTACAAGTACACGATGTCGGCGGTTTAGTAAATGACGACAGAGGTACCCCTAAACCTGCTCCTGAAGAACATCCTTTCTTGCGTTGTACGCGCATGATTGAAGCGCGTCAGGTGTTTACCATCGAGCCTGGTTTGTACTTTATTGATAGCTTACTCAGAGACTTAAAAGCAACCCCAGCGTCGAAATACATCAATTGGGATACGGTAGATACGTATCGGCCATTTGGCGGTATTCGTATTGAAGACAATATAATTGTGCACCGCGACAAAAACGAAAACATGACCCGAGATCTTAATTTGAAATGATCTCATAATGGCGCATTACTATATGATTAATAGCGTAAGGCTTTATATTTTATAAATACGCTCAGCGAGAACAATGAAAAAAGACAGCCACTTGAGCTGTCTTTTTTAGTTGTGATTGAGCATTCTGCCAATAGTGCTAGGTCAAACGATGGAATTATTCAACGTATAGGGAGCAAACATGCAGCAACCCGATATCCTAAATCTAATTATTGTGGCAACGTTAGCTGGCCTGGCTATGCCAGCAGGTGCGCTGTTATCGAGGGTGAAAGGTTTGCACCCTAAATGGTTAGAGCAAGAAGTACGTCACGGTATTTTAGCCTTGGGGGCAGGGGCGTTAATTTCAGCGGTCGCATTAGTGTTGGTGCCTGAAGGTATCAAAGACGTATCAGTATTTATGGCGTGTTGCTGCTTTGTCGGCGGGGCACTTGCCTTTATGACGTTGGATATTTATCTGGCAAAAAAGAAAACCGCAGGAAGCCAACTTGCCGCCATGTTAAGTGATTTTGTGCCTGAGTCGGTAGCGCTAGGCACCACTGCCGCATTAGGTGGCGGTACTATGTTGTTAGGCGTGTTAATTGCGGTACAAAATTTACCGGAAGGGTTTAATGCTTATCGTGAAATGACCCCAACGAACAAAAACCGTAGCACTAAGCTTATTTGGATTTTTGTATTGATGAGCTTACTTGGCCCAATAATGAGTGCGATAGGGTTTTATTATTTGGCAGGCTTCCCTGTAGTCATGAGTGGCATTATGCTTTTTGCAGCTGGGGGAATTTTGTATTCAGTATTTCAAGACATAGCCCCAGGCATTCGCATGGAAAAACATTGGTTGCCACCATTAGGGGCAATATTCGGCTTCTTGGTGGGGCTGGTGGGGGCTATGCTTGAAGCGGGTTAACGCACTAGCTAGTGCGTTCTACCGAAATATGAGCAAGAGCAATCAATGCCTCTTTATAAGGTGAATCTGGAATAATAGATAAACTATCAATGGCCATTTTCACTTCATCGTTGGCACACGTGCGGGTGTAATCTAGCGCACCAGTGCTTTCCATAATTTGCTGGATGCGATCAAGATGGGGTAGCCCGTTGCTTTGCTCGATAGCATCACGAATAAGCGCTTTATCTTCTTCGCTGTCGGTATTCCACATAGCGTATAGCAATGGTAGCGTTGGCTTTCCTTCCGCTAAATCATCGCCAGCGTTCTTGCCCATTTCATCACTGTCGGCCATGTAATCTAAAATATCGTCGGCTAACTGAAAGGCGGTACCTAAGTGCTTGCCGTATTCTTGCATGGCATGCTCTACGTTTTCTGGTTGGTCGGTTAATACCGCTGCCAGTTGCGTAGCCGCTTCAAACAAGCGGGCGGTTTTACCGTAAATTACATCGAAATACCGTGCTTCTGTGGTAGAGGCATCGTTGCAATTCATTAACTGCAATACTTCACCCTCAGCAATTTGATTGGTTGCTTCAGATAAAATGTCCATTACGCGCATGCGCTTCAAACTTACCATCATTTGAAATGAGCGGGTATACAGGAAGTCACCTACTAAAACCGATGCTTGGTTACCAAATACAGCGTTAGCGGTTTCACGTCCACGTCGCATGGTCGATTCATCTACTACATCATCGTGCAACAACGTTGCGGTATGTATAAATTCAACAATAGCGGCAAGGGTGTGATGCTCCGCATTCTCAATGCCCATTGCACGTGCACTTAGCACCGTTAATAATGGGCGAAGGCGCTTACCGCCACTATTAACAATGTAGAATCCCAATTGATTAATAAGCGCAACATCAGAGTCGACTTGCTGTTGAATCAGGTGGTTAACCGCTTGCATATCGTTATCTGATAGTGCGCGTATTTGATTTATATCCATTGGCATGGGCGTAAAAACTTATTCATTTCATAGGCAATTATAGGGGCTGATTGTACCTGAATGCAGCATACTATCCACCCAATTAAACGTATTTTGCCACCCAATTGAACTTATATAGGCTCTGAATTAACCTCATTTAGCCCTAGAACGGCTTTTAAATAGGAGCGCTTTTTTGTATTCGTCTTAATTCTCAACATACTGTTTTAATGTTCGAGGCTGCGTTAAGTATGTAAGAACGAATGCAAAAACGTGAGTTTGCGCTATTTTCACATCCCATCTAAGCGTTTTATACGATTTTTATTATTAATATAAGTCTCATTATGAGCCCTACTACTTAATTTGGGTCTGAAATGTGTATTTTTGGAAAAATTCTTTTTTGCTAGCTGCGAAGTGACGATCAAAATGCTACAATCTCAGATCTGTTATTCGATCGTTTTAGATCATCGTGATTAAAGTGCGTGGTTCATGCGTGTTTTTCATGATCAGATCGCCTCGGTTGGATCGTATTCGATTTTCCATCTACAGATAACGCATCCCATGCTTTTTTAAGTAAAAAATGCTTATCGAATTTGGCGGCTATCATCTTGAATTTTACCGTTTGTCATTCACTTAGTTCTGTTTTCTAAGTGTGGCATCGTGCATTTTTGGGTGAATTCACGCAAAAATTCACCCATGTTGGAAAAATAATCTACTTTTATCAGAATCGGGGTTGTGATTTACGGATGTTTCACGTACAATTCGCGCCCTGTTTTTTGAATTGATTGCGTCAGTGACGCAGAGCGGAGTTAACTATGTACGCGGTTTTCCAAAGTGGCGGTAAACAACACCGTGTGGCCGAAGGCCAAACCGTTCGTCTAGAAAAAATCGAAGTTGCCCCAGGTGACACGATTGAATTCGACAAAGTTTTAATGGTAAGCAACGGTGACGACGTAAAAATCGGCACACCAAACGTTGCTGGTGGTAAGGTGACTGCTGAGGTGGTTACACACGGTCGTGGCGATAAAATTAAAATCGTTAAGTTCCGTCGTCGTAAGCATTCACGCAAGCAGATGGGTCACCGTCAGTGGTTCACGGAAGTGAAAATTACTGGCATTAACGCTTAATAGGAGCACGAACACATGGCACATAAAAAAGCTGGTGGTAGTACCAAAAACGGTCGTGATTCAGAGAGTAAACGCCTAGGTGTTAAACGCTTTGGTGGAGAATCTGTTCTTGCTGGTAACATCATTGTTCGTCAACGTGGTACTCGTTTCCACGCTGGTGACAACATGGGTATCGGTAAAGACCACACGTTGTTTGCATTAAAAAGCGGTAAAGTTCAGTTTGATGTTAAAGGACCGAACAACCGTAAATTTGTAAGCATCGTAGCAGAGTAAGCGCCTTAGCTACTCGCCGAACAGGCTTAGAAAAACCCCGCGCTTGCGGGGTTTTTTGTTTTATGGAAACCCGAGCTTTAGTATTTGGGCAGTACATAATAATTTGGTGTAAACTTAGTAGTTGAATACTGAGTATAAATAACCCCTACGGCAACAATGCCCGGAGTGATAAATGAAATTTGTAGATGAAGCTGAAATTCGTGTTGAAGCCGGCGACGGTGGCAACGGCGTAATTGGCTTTAGACGGGAAAAATATGTTCCCAAAGGTGGCCCTGATGGTGGCGATGGGGGCGACGGCGGTAGTGTTTTTCTTCTTGCCGATGAAAACCTGAATACATTGATCGACTATCGTTTCGAGCGTTTTCACCGTGCAGAGCGCGGCCAAAATGGTCAAGGTGCTAACTGTATAGGCCGTGGCGGTAAAGATTTAACGGTAAGTGTTCCTGTGGGAACCCGCGCTACCGATAGCGATACTGGAGAAGTACTTGGCGACCTTACTCGTCATGGGCAACAGCTTAAAGTGGCACAAGGTGGATTTCACGGTTTAGGTAATGCGCGTTTCAAAAGCAGTACTAACCGTGCACCACGTCATAAAACCAATGGTACGCCAGGCGAAATTCGTAACTTAAAACTCGAATTAATGCTTCTGGCTGATGTTGGTCTTCTAGGTATGCCGAATGCAGGTAAATCTACCTTTATTCGCTCTGTATCTGCAGCAAAACCTAAAGTGGCTGATTACCCGTTTACTACGCTTGTGCCAAACCTAGGTGTAGTTCGTCAAGACGCACAACGCAGCTTCGTCGTCGCCGACATTCCTGGGCTTATTGAAGGTGCAGCTGACGGCGCGGGCTTAGGTATTCGTTTCCTTAAGCATTTAGAGCGCTGTCGTATACTGCTACATGTTGTAGACATTATGCCAGTGGATGAAAGCGATCCAGCTGAAAACGCCAAGGCTATTGTTGAAGAGCTCGAAAAGTACAACCCTAAACTAGCCAGTAAGCCTCGCTGGTTAGTGTTTAACAAAGTTGATTTGATGCTTGAAGAAGAAGCCAACGAGCGCTGCAAAGAAATTGCCGCACAACTTGGTTGGGAAGGCCCAATTTATCAAATATCTGCTTTCCAGAAGATTGGCTTAGAGCCGCTTTGCCGAGAAATCATGAACTTCATCGATACGCTTCCAACCGAAGTTATCGCAGAAGAAGAAACGAAAGATGTTGAGTTCAAATGGGATACTTACCATCGTAATACGTTAGAAGCACAAGAGGCCGACTTGGGCGACGACTTCGAAGACGATTTAAGTGATGACTTAGATGATGATGAAGATTGGGACGAAGATGACTACGACGTTGAAGTAGAGTACCGTCGTTAATTAACCCACATCGCTGACAGCAACAATCCAAATATTACGCCGCGAGTTAACATTAACTAGCGGCGTTTATCGTTTAAAAGATGGTTAGCGGGCGATGAATAAATAACCTTGCCTACAATGGCGTTGGGGCTAATCCAACCCATCGCCTTAGTACTCACACTCTCATAAGCATTATCACCGCGCAGTAGTACGCCTCTTTGGCGGCAAACTTCAATGACGCGTTTAACGATAACACCATATTTTTCACTGTGAACAACGACAAGATGGCCGCTTTTTAGCCAAGCCATTGGCCATTTGCAGGTTAAGATAAAATCCCCTGCAAATAGCACAGGCTGCATGCTGTTGCCCTCAATCGCTAATAGTCGAAACACGATTAAAGCTTAGGGTAAACAACGTTCTCTGCTGGTGGGTAGGGGCAGGTAGCTGTATAGGTTTCAACGCCTTTAGTTGCCCAGAAACTCGCGGCAAACTCATTCACTAAACGAAGCAATGCCTCTGCTTTTTCTCGTGAAACATGCTGTTTACATGCCGAGCCGGTTAGCATAATGTTATGCACCAGTTTGTGAGTATCGGGGTATTGTTCAAACTGAGGTGCCTTAAAGTAGTCGCCCCAAATTACCCTAGTCTCGTGTTTGACTTTTTCAGCGTGGATCTCTTTTTCGCTGATCAAGCGGCTAAATTGAGCATGGTCGCTAAAGGATAGATTTTCTTTTTCGCTCAATTCGTTCAGCAAATCAACAAAACGAATAACGCTAAGTGCAGCTAATTGCGCTGAAATAGGGTCGTATATTTTACAAGGAATATCGCAATGCGCGCTGGCTTTGGCAAAGGGGGCACGGCGATGAAGAGAAGAGAGTAAAGTATTTAACATAGTTTCAGGCTCTATTTAGTTGTCTTTTTTTACGAGAAAAGGCCTTATAGCCAGCGAATACACATGCAGCACCTACCGCGGCAAGTGAAAGGAAAAAGAGCCCGTGTAAAATTTGGCTGCTCCAATGACCATGGTCATGACCTGCATGGGCGAAAGCCGGTGATGACGATAGCGCTGCTGCGTAGATAGCGTTATTAATCGCTGTTTTCATATAAACTCCTAATCAAGTGAAATAGCATCTGTTAATGGTTTGCCTGACTAGCAGCGACCTTACTCGTATAAGCCACTAGGGGTGTGGACGATGTGTCGAATGCTAGCGTGCTAGTTAAGTCTGTCGCCAATTGAGGATGTTGCTTTGATAACAACCATCGCTGTTGATGCGCTATGCATTTAGCACGGCGTACATCGGGATTATCTGGAAGCAATATGGCTACTGCATCTATCCGATTCTTCACTTCACATAAAGCCGTAAGCGCCATTTGGTATATACCCATTCTCTCATCGGGTTTAGTCTCGGTAGCGAACTGCAAGTAGGTATCGGAAAGGTTATGAAAACTCACGAGTAAGGAAACCGTAGCTTCCTTACGGTAAGGAGAAACTCTCATTAATTGGTTAGCTAGCGCAATAGCTTGGTAGTACAACGCGATACTTGATAACCAGTGCTTTTGAGAGAACGCATTGTTGCCTGCTACTATGCGCTTTTCCCAGTTACCTAATAAGGTTTTAAAGTCGGTAGTATCATACTTTTTAACGTTGCGATTAAGGGGTGCTGCAAGATAAGTATGCATAGTATTTTCAACTTATGGATGTACAGATTTGAGTAAAAATGCGGTCAGCAAAGCCGACTCTGTAGCTTGCAATACGGAATTCGCCCTGTCTAAAATGGCATTTCTGTAAACGGGAAGCTTAAGGTGGTAATAAGTTTCTTCGAGTAATCCTGCCAACCCCTTTACTTTGCTCTTCATGGCTTCATTTTCGCCGCCATCCACTTCTAAAAGAATGACTGCAATATCAAAAGCACAACCTAAGTAAGGTATGGCATCGGTGTATTGGCCGCAATGCAGTAAAAGCGTGCCCTGCATTTCATCTCTGGCCATAAAGTGAAGCGCTTGCTCCGGGTTGCTATAAATCCAATCTTCGTGTTTTGCACACAAGTACGTTATTTGCATTTGCTTGCCCTCCTGATTACACCCTAGTCGATATAAATCACGATCGCAAATGATAATTGTTATTATTTACATTTGATTGGATTTTAATAAGAAACAAATGAGTAATCACTATAGGGGAACAGAAGTTTTTACCACTACACCACAGCTCGTATAATTCGGTTGATATTCGGTTAATTGAAACAAGATAGGTAAATAAAATGGACAAGGTGTAATAGAGGGGCCAATTTACACAATGAGGCGGGGGAATAACGGATTGTTATTAACGCAAGAGTTATCGCGATGGTGGTAATCAGTTATCATAGTCGTTATTGAAACACTTTTGGTCAGTATCACTATGAAAATTGCCATGATTGCCGCAATGGCAAGCAAACGCGTTATCGGCGCAGATAACGACATGCCCTGGCATTTGCCAGCAGATTTGAAACATTTCAAGCAAATCACCATGGGTAAGCCTGTCATTATGGGCCGTAAAACTTATGAGTCTATCGGCCGTGCTTTGCCGGGAAGGCCGAATATCGTTATCACTACTAACAGTGCTTACAGTTTGCCAGACGCAACGGTGGTATCGTCACCTGAAGCGGCCATTGAGCATGCTTTAGCTTTAGAGAGTCAGCCAGATGAGGTGATGATTATCGGTGGTGGGACCATTTATCAGGCCTTTTTGGATAAGGCTGATACCTTGCACCTGACATTTATCAAATTAGCGGTAGAAGGCGATACGCAATTTCCCGATTATGAAGCCCAGGGATCGTGGAAGGAGATTAGCCGCGAAGCACACTCTGCGGATGAGAAAAACCCACATGACTATGTTTTCGTGAGCTTAACTAGAGCTTAGTACTACAAACAAAAATGCCGAGGACAGAGTGCGCCTCGGCATGGTGTTGGTGCAATGTGCTATTAATTCATTTGGTTAAATAAATTTTCTAGCGATAGGCCTTGATGGCCTAGAATATCTCGCAACCGACGTAACGCTTCTACTTGAATTTGGCGAACTCGTTCCCGAGTCAGACCAATTTCAGCACCAACATCTTCAAGCGTTGAAGGCTCATAACCCATTAATCCAAAGCGTCTTGCCAACACTTCACGTTGTTTAGGATTGAGCTCTTCAAGCCAGCCAACAATATTTGATTTGATGTCTGAATCTTGTAAGTTCTCTTCTGGACCGAATTCTTTTTCATCGGCCAGAATATCTAGCAACGCTTTATCGTTTTCGCCGCCAATTGGGGTATCTACTGACGTAATACGTTCATTAAGTCGCAGCATTTTGGTAACGTCTTCGACAGGTTTGTCTAAGGCAAGTGCAATTTCTTCGGCAGTAGGTTCGTGATCAAGTTTTTGAGATAACTCACGAGCTGCACGTAAATATACATTAAGTTCTTTAACGACGTGAATAGGCAAACGAATAGTGCGCGTTTGGTTCATAATTGCGCGTTCAATGGTTTGTCTAATCCACCACGTTGCGTACGTTGAAAAACGAAAACCACGTTCGGGATCGAACTTTTCAACAGCACGTATAAGTCCTAGATTCCCTTCTTCGATTAGATCTAACAGAGCAAGGCCGCGGTTGTTGTATCGACGCGCTATTTTTACAACTAGGCGTAAATTACTTACAATCATGCGCTTGCGTGAGGCTTCACATCCACGTAGAGCCTTTCTGGCGAAAAACACTTCTTCTTCTGCACTAAGCAGAGGCGAGAAACCGATTTCACCTAGATATAACTGAGTGGCGTCTAGATTTTTTGGTTGGTCGTCTTGGCTTAACACTAATTCTTCTGAATTGGTGTCAGTGTCATCAGATATTATTTTATCCGTTTTCAGATCGGCTGGCATATCAATGACGTTTAAGTCATCTTTCGTATTTGATTCTAGGCTTTGATTTATATGACCCACAATGAATCTCCTGCTTCAAGGTTACCTTACGACGTTTCTCCTTAATTCGTTTCTTATTATTATTTGTTATTATTATGGTCGTGTAGCTGGCAGATAACGCAGTGGGTCTAAAGACTTACCACGATATCTAACTTCAAAATGAAGTTTTACCGAATTTGTTCCGCTGTCTCCCATGGTGGCGATTTTTTGCCCCGCTGACACCCAATCTCGTTCTTTTACGATTATTGTGTCGTTGTATGCGTAGGCACTTAAAAAGGTGTCGGTATGTTTGATAATAACCAATTTACCATAGCCTCTTAAGGCGCTTCCTGAGTAAACAACTTTGCCATCTGCTGCCGCGTGTATCGATGTACCTTTAGCCGCAGCGATATCAATTCCTTTGTTGCCCGACTCTGACTTACTAAACGTTTCAACAATCTTGCCCTTGCTAGGCCAAACCCACTTTTTTATCTTGTTAGGAAAACTGTTGGGTGCCGTTATTTTGACGCTTTCTGGCGGCCTGTTGACGCTCGTAACGTTTTGTCGCTTAACAACTTTTTCACCTTCACCATACGCCCGTGGTTTAGGGGGGTCAATCAAACTTTTGTCTACTGTTGTTGTGGTCGGATCTGCTGACTGAGTGGTCTGTGGCTTGGGTCTTGACAAAATCTTTACAATTTTGGGTGGGGGAGAAATGCGTAATTCTTGACCAGGGAAAATGCGATAAGGTTCTGATAAGCTGTTAAATTTAGCAATATCTCGATAGTCATTTCCTGTGTACCAAGCGATACCAAAAAGGGTGTCCCCTGGCTGTACTTTATAGGTATCTGATGTGAATCCACCAGACTCTTGATCTGCTTGACTATTTAATAAAACAACAGGGGCAGGATCGGTACGGCTACTGCAACTTTGTAGTAGCAGTAGCACAACACTGATCAGAAAGAAGCGGTATGACATCGCTTTGCCATTATCGCAAGATGAGGTAAGCGGCAACAGCCAATAGCACCACTGCCCAGCCTAATACTTCCACATATTGGCGCAGTTTGGCTTCCATAGGGGCACCGCCCCAGCGCATAAGTCCTGCGACCAAGAAGAATCTTGCGCCACGGCCTACCGCAGACGCAATAAGAAAAGGAAAAAAGGCCATCTGTAGAAAGCCAGCACTTGTGGTGAAGACCTTATAGGGAATAGGCGAGAACCCAGCAACAAACACCACCCAAACGCCATAATCGGCAAACCACTGCGTGGCAGTTTCTATTTTGTGGGTATAGCCCCAACTATCAATGATAGGCGCTAACCATGCATCAAAGGCAAAATAACCCAGCCAATAACCTGCAATCCCCCCCAAAATAGACGCAAGCGTAGTAATAAGGGCGAAGCGCCACGCTTTGTCGGGTTGAGACAACGACATGGGCGCGAGCATGACATCAGGCGGAATAGGGAAAAATACTGACTCAGCAAAACTAAGCCCCCCTAAATATTTAACCGCATGGCGGTGTCTAGCCCATCGAAGTGCCATGTCGTACATTGGCTCGAACAATTTCACAATAGCTCTCCTGCTACTAAGGGAACAAAACGTACCGCCTCTATGGTGGTGGTTTTTAGTTCGCCTTCTATCCTGTCGATACATAATAGAGACTGCTGTTCATTTCCTACAGGAATGATCAGACGGCCTCCTTCTTTTAATTGATCGCATAAATCTTGCGGCAAACTACTGGCCGCAGCCGTCACAATAATGGCATCGTAAGGACCTTTAGATGTCCACCCCTTCCACCCATCGCCGTGTTTCATGGCAATATTGTGTAAATCGAGTTGGTTCATCCGTCTTTTTGCATGAAATTGTAGCGATTTGATTCGTTCTACGCTAAATACACTCGAAAAAAGTTGCGCAAGAATAGCGGTCTGATAACCAGAGCCTGTACCAATCTCTAACACTTTTTCGGGTTTATTCGGACTATCTAGCAGCAGTTCAGTCATTTTCGCAACAATATAGGGTTGCGAAATAGTTTGCCCCTGCCCGATAGGCAGCGCAGTATTCTGATAGGCTTTATGCTTAAGCGCATCAGGTAAGAATGTTTCCCGGGGTGTACCGGCAATGGCGTTGAGCACAGGCTGCGAACGGATCCCTTCGTCATAAAGCAGTTGTGCTAGCGCATCCCCTTTTCTGGAGGCTCTCATGGTGGTGCTTATTATCCTTGTTATCGGCTGCGCGCAATTAGGTTATTTTGCTAACCATTCTTTCATATTGTCTAAGCTTTGGTAGGCAGTCATATCAACACTGAGTGGGGTAACGGAGCAATACCCGTTTGCCACTGCATGAAAGTCTGTACCTGGGCCGGCATCTTGTTCTGAACCTGCTGGGCCATACCAATAGATGGTTTGGCCAAACGGGTCTTTATCTTCAAACATAGGTTCAGCGCGATGTCGGCGACCCTGTCTGGTTACTTCTATACCTTTAAGCTCATCATAAGGTATATCCGGAACATTTACGTTCAAAATTTGATTTGCAGGTAAAGGATGAGATTGAAGTTTACGAATAATATCTAGCACTACCCGTGCCGCCGTTTCAAAGTTTTCACCTTTCTTGCTGGCAAGCGACACTGCAATGGCGGGTAAGCCCATATATCTGCCTTCCGTCGCCGCCGCTACCGTACCCGAATAAACTACATCATCGCCTAAGTTAGCACCATGATTAATACCAGATACTACCAATTCTGGGTCATCTTTTAGAATTCGGCTGATACCTAAATGAACACAGTCTGATGGCGTGCCGTTGACAGAATAAAACCCACTATCCATACGTTGAATACGAAGGGGTTGATGTAACGAAAGGGCGTTACTTGCGCCACTACAGTTACGATCGGGGGCGATAACAGTAATATCGTGCTCGCTGGAGATGGTTTCGTGCAAAATAGCTAAGCCTTTTGCAAACACGCCATCGTCGTTACTCATTAGGATCTTCATACAATCTCAACTAAATACTATGAATGGGAGAAACGGTTTCAACACATTCCCTAAGTACGGATGTGGCAAAACAGCCGCTAGGTAATGAAAACGATAGGGTTAATGTATCACCCTTACTTTGCCATTCAAGTTGCGATGGCCATATTTTTATAGCACGGCGTTCTTGCTCGAACCCACATTGCCCTAAGAAGTCGATAACTTCTGGGTGAGTAGATGCAACCTGCTCTTCGGTGGCGTTTGCCTCTGACGTGGTGATCAAGTCACCCTTACCCCACAGCGGTGCCGAAGGACATACATCTTTGTCTTCATAACGTTGCTGACTGTCTTGCTGCTTGTCATCGTCAATGAAGAAGCTGTTTGAGCCGGTTAATACCAATGCGTCACCGGTAAGTACTTTATCGAAGGTCTCCTTTTCTAAACGAATAGATATGACCTCATTGAATAGCCAGCTACGCAAGGCCGACAGTGCCATAGAGCGCTTATTTCTGTGGCGAATGGTTTCGCCATTTATCATACGCTCGGCCATGGCCAGGTTGCCACCGCGCTGTACTTCTCCTTGCTCGTTCACCCGCATGACGCCAAATCGCTGTTCGCCATAGTAATTTGGCACACCATGTTTAGCGATTTCCTGAAGACGCGCTTCAATGGCTTCTGGATGCACAACTTGGCGTAGAGTAATGGTAAAAGCATTGCCTTTTAATTGGCCGGTGCGAAGTTTTCTATTGTGGCGAGTTTGTTTAATAACCCGTACACCTTCTAGCTCAAAATCACTAAAGTCGAAATCAGCTTGCCCTGGCGCATGTAAACCAAACCACTGACGGGTAAGAGCATATTTATCTTTCCTGCCTGCGTACGTCACTTGGCGAAGGGGTAATTTGGTGTAACGAGCAAGTTGCTCAGCAACAAAAGCAGTATTGGTATTCACTTTCTCGACAAAGACAAACTGATGCTCGCCTTCACCGCAGGGCTCGTAACCTAAATCTTCCACCACTTGAAAGTCGTCGGCTTGAAACTTAAATAAACCGGTAGATACGGGTTTACTATAATAGTAATTCCAGTGTTGTGTATGTAATGGTTTCATATCTTTTCCAGTAGCACTACCGCGTGAGCAGCTATGCCTTCTTTTCTGCCTGTATATCCTAACTTTTCTGTCGTGGTAGCTTTTACGTTGATCGCATCAAGCTCGCAATGACAGTCTTTGGCAATGATTTCTCGCATGGCCTGAATGTGGGGTGCCATTTTCGGGGCCTGCGCCACTATCGTCATATCTGCATTGCCTAAGGTATAGCCTTTTTCATTTATTACGTGAACAACATGCCTGAGTAATACACGGCTATCGGCGCCTGAATAGGCATCATCGGTATCGGGAAAATGCTTGCCAATATCCCCTAAGGCTGCAGCACCAAGTAATGCGTCACATAATGCATGTAGCAATACGTCGCCATCAGAATGGGCGACTAGGCCGTGTTCATAGTCAATGCTTACACCACCAATAACGATGGGGCCTTCGCCACCAAATTTATGAACGTCGAAACCGTGTCCTATTCGCATTCTGTTTGTGCCTTCTGTCGTTGATGTAAGTAAAAATCTGCCAAGGGTAAGTCCCCTGGGTGGGTTATTTTAATATTTGCAGGGTCGCTATCAATAAGTGCAACCGTGTGGCCAACGTACTCTATGGCTGATGCTTCGTCGGTAATTGTTGCGCCAGCAGCTAGGCCATCCCGCAAGGCGCTTTTAAGTAGCGTAGTGGGAAACAACTGCGGCGTAAGGGCATGCCATAAATTTTCTCTGCTTTCAGTATGAAGAACAGTGGGGAAGCCGGCATTAACCGCTTGCTTGGCAGAGCCTCGTTTCATGGTGTCTCGAACCCGAGAAGCTAAAATACCACCAGCTACCTGTCTATTATCCATCACCGCCAGCAAATTAGTAATGTCATGAGCGCTTACACAAGGGCGCGCGGCATCGTGCACTAATGCCCAGGTATTTTCTGGTAGGGTATTTATTGCATTTAGCACAGAGTCAGCCCGTTCATTGCCACCCTCTACAACTTTCACCTTGGGATTATTAGCAAGGGAAAGAGAGGGAAAGTAAGTATCGTGAGAGCTGATGGCTATAACAAGGTAATCGATGGCGTGATGATTTAGCAGTAATTCAGCGGTGTGTTCAAGAATCGTTTTCCCTTGAAGGGGTAAATACTGCTTGGGGCGATCAGCCTGCATTCGGCTGCCAATACCAGCTGCGGGAATAACCGCAACTACAGAGGAGGATGTCATGTTACTCACTTAGTTTCTGGCGGTAAAATCCGGTAAAAAGTTTCCCCTTGCTTAATCAGGCCTAGTTCGTTGCGAGCGCGCTCTTCAATAGCCTCTAAACCCACTTTAAGGTCGGTGATATCTGCGTTTAGCAGGGCATTTCGCTGTGCAAGGTTTGCGTTTTGCTGCGCTTGAGTTTTCACTTCCTGCTCTCGACTGAGGTAGTCAGGAATACTATTTTTCCCAAACCATAGCCGATACTGCAACAACCCTAATAGGGTGATGAGTACAATAGGAAGCCATTTATCTTGCCACACAAAGTCACCTGAAAACCGGTAAGCGGAGGAAAATTTAAAAAGGGCAGTAAACTGCCCTCTGCGTTATTACCTATTATGCCGCGAAGGGCAAAGGAATCAAAGGTGCTTTATTCACCTTGTCCTAATTTACCTTTGAGTTTGTCGAACAATTTATTCTTTTGTTCTTCAACCACACTGCTCAATTGGCTTTGAAGCAATTCTTGTAAGGCGCCGCTGTCGCCCTGTGCCGCACTTAGCATTGCATTAATATCAACCAATTCACCAGACAGGGCATCTTGCTCACTGGCAACCATCGTATTTAGCTTGGTATTAAGTTCATCAAGCTTATCTTGCTGAGACGCGGTGAGCTGAGAAATAGCGGCTTGCGCCAGTTTGTTATCTAAATCTGACTTAATATTAAATCCAGGGTTAGCTATGGTGCCATCAAGTAGCATGGTCATTGATAAACTACTTAACGATTGAAGTGCAGAGGCAATAGCGCTAGTTACATCGCTAGTACCTGTGGCTTCCATCACTAACTCTTGCAAGTTAACTTTACCGTTGCCGCTAAGCTGATTATCAACGACTTTCATTGAGCCGGTAGTCGCCATGAGTGCGGTTTTCATTACGGCATTAAGTGTTTCATTACCGCTTACTGGAATATTCGACATATTCACACCAGCTAGTTCCCACACTTGGCTTGCATCTACACCACTCTCATCAATCCAGAATTCACCACTTGAGGTAAATTGCTTAAGCATGTCGCCTGCCGCTTCAATGGTAAAGGTCGTTGGGTCACCAAACACACTGTGGGTGTTGGTGATGTTCTGCCATGAGCTGCTTATCGACTCGTTTTGCCAAAGCACAGACACGTTTGCTTGTTTCACCAAAATAGAAGGCATATCGGCTGCAGGTTCCTCGGGCGTATCACCGCCTTGAAGTAGTGGCATCACAATTTGCATGGCCGACATTAAATACTCTGTATATTCAGCGGCTTTGTCGCCAAATACAAAGTAAGTCACTTGAGATAGGGCTGCTTCATCGCCCGCAATTATGCCTTTAAGTAACGCATAATCTTCACCAGGCGCTTCTTTTAAGGCCTTTACCGAGTTGCTCAACGCACTCTTAGCATTCGACGCTTTATCGGTGAAGCTGCTGATAAGCGCACGATCTGCACTCATTTCTTCTTTTAATTTATCTAACGATGATTTGGCTTGAATGAGGGCTTGAGGATCTTTGTAATTCGTTTCTTTAAGCGCAGCAACCTGAGTTTTGTAATAGTCGATACGTGCTTTGTCAGGCAAGTTTTCATAATCTTGCTTTAAGCCTTCAGAGTAGGTGGCATAGGCTTTTTTTGCCTCGGCAACGGCGGCGGTCGTTTTTAGTGGATTACGGGCAAGCAATTCGTCTACAGAAGGCACCGCTTCTTTGGCTTTTGCTTTTATTTCATCGTAGGACAGTGAGCTTTCAGGCACCCGGTAAACTTCACCTTCGTGCTCGCGGGCCTGGTCAAATTGCACATCAAGTAAGTTAAGGTTGTTTACCACAACTTGATTGGAAAGCAGTGGCATGAGGGCAACGTCCGCATTTGCTTCGCCAACTAGCACTTGATTGTGAGAAGGCTTTGTTGCGTTGGTTAAGCCAATGCCTCTAAGAGTAACAGTGGTAGGGTATAAAGAGTGATCAAATTCGGCAATGTTGACTTCAGCACCATAAGACTCGCCTAATTTCGATTCTAGTACGGCTTTAATAATGGTATTAGCAAGTAGAACATACACTAAGATAAGTAAAACAAAAAAGCCCAATACCCAAAATTTGATTGGGATCCCTTTACTATCACTGCTCATATATCACTCCTTGTAAACGACGTTTAGCGGGTTATCTACAGTATGTAGATAACCAGTCTAAAGCACCGCTTTAAATACTTCCATACGCAGGAAGTAGTATAAACCTGTGAATACCTTCCTTTTTACGACTAATTTGGTTCACTAAAGTTTAAATTTGCTAGCAATTTCTTTTATCGCCATACAGCTAGCTTTTAGTGCCTGACTGGCACTCGCTAATTTTTCCGCCGTTTTTAGACTGTTATCGGCAGCGCCAGACAGCGCATTGATGCGAATGTTGGCTTCATTGGCGGCCTCTGCCTGTTGTTCTGTCGCACGAGCAATTTGGCTACTCATACCTGAAATCTCATTCATAAGCCGGTCGGCTTCTTTTAAGCTATCGTTCGCTTTGTTGGCATTATCCACCGTACTTGCTGAAGCATTCTGACTGACTTGCACGGCGTCTACGGCGGCTTTTGCATTGCTTTGTAGCTTCTCAATCATCGCCTGAATTTCATCGGTACTTTGGCCTGTACGACTGGCTAGGGTACGCACTTCATCGGCCACCACGGCAAATCCTCTGCCTTGTTCCCCAGCGCGAGCGGCCTCAATAGCAGCATTCAGTGCAAGTAAGTTGGTTTGATCGGCAATGCCGCGAATAACGTCTAGTACCGCGCCAATACTGTTAGTTTGTTCGGCAAGCTCGCTTACCACATGGCTCACGCTCTCAATGTTCGACGTCAAAGAACGAATATCACTCACGGTACTTTCTACTACGCTGGTGCCTTGTTCTACATTGGCTCGTGCGCCGCTAGTACTCGTTTCAGCAGTATCTGCATTTTGGCTCACTTGCTGAATTTGGGTGGTCATTTGTTCCATGGCCACGGCAACTTGCATCATGTTTTCATTTTGGCTTTGCGCTTGGCTGTTACTGTCTTGGCTAACGGTTTCAACCAGAACGGCTTGCTGCGTTAGGGCGGTGATATTTTCACGTATACCTAACAAGGATTGCCGCATTTTATTGGTGTATTCATTGAAGTAGCGAGCAAGGCGCGTTATTTCATCGTGGCCTGATTCTGGAAGTGACCGTGTTAAATCGCCCTCTCCCATGGCAATATCTTTCATTCTTTCAGTGACTTCATGGACAGGTTTAACAATACTGCCGCCAATATAGAAGATAAGCGCTACCACCAATAACACGCTAATAATACAAATAACGATAAGCAAATTGCGTAAGTTGGCGTACTCTGCTTCAAGAGTGGATAAGTAAATACCTGAACCTACAGTCCAACCCCATGGTTTGAACTCTTTAACATACGAAATTTTGTCTACCGGCGTTTCCTCACCTGGTAGTGGCCAAACATAATCAACAAAGCCACTGCCTGAAGACTTAACCAGTTGGGCCATTTCCACAAAAAACGCTTTACCGTTTCCATCTTTAAAGCTTCGTAAATCTTGCCCGTTCAGCGATGGTTTGATGGGGTGCATTACCATAGCGGGGGTGGCGTCTTGAATCCAAAAATAATTGGTTTCATCATACCGAAGACGGCTAACTGCGGTCAGCGCCTGCTGTTTAGCAGCTTCCTCATCAACCCCTTCCAGTGCTTCAAAATTAGCCAGCAAGGTATGAACAACTTCTACTAGATGTTGATTTTCTTTATACGACTTTTCTTTCAGAGCCTTATAGTGCTGGTTTAATACCACACCGGTTAGCACCAGAAATAACAGCGCTGTAAGCGCAACAATAATGCTGAGCCTTTGAATTAAACTAAAATTGCGTAACCACATTAGCGTTAACCTCCACTTTTTATATTATCTAGTGTAGACCTTATATTAGAGATATTGGCCTTAATTTTAGATTTTTTAAACATTTAATTAACATTCTTGGCGCGTCGCTTCTTATTTATAAATATCTGCGAAATGTTATTCATCTGCATTCTTAGGTGCCCTATCACAGTGGTGCAAAAAGTTGACAGCGAGGGCTTGGCGAAAGACGCATTTATGCTAGTATCCGCGCAATTTCGGCGATATCGTGATCTTCATTGAGAAGATCGAAGTTTAAATACCTATTGACGCAAGCGCGGCCCACTTTAGGTGGGGCGCTTCAAGCAAAGCTTAGCTTTACTTGTTAATTCATTTTTTCCATGTAACGTTATGCTAGTTTTACGTTACCGGAACCATTTTCTACAGCTATTCGAATAAAGGGTTGCAATGCTCATTAACGACACACTTCATACTACATCTCCCCTACGCCAGCGCATTCGAGACTACTATCGAATTAGTGAATCTGTGGCTGTAGATCAAATTTTACCCATTGCTGAGGTAAACCCTCGTGCGAGAAGTCGTGCGTGGGAACGCGCCCGTAAAATGGTACTGCAAATTCGTCGAGACCAAGAAGGCCATGGTGGCGTAGATGCGTTGTTAAATGAGTATTCACTATCCACCTCAGAAGGTGTGGTATTGATGTGTTTGGCTGAAGCCTTGTTGCGTGTGCCTGATGGCGATACGCAAGATGAACTCATCCGCGACAAATTATCTAAAGGGCAGTGGACACCACACCTTGGCAATTCAGATTCTTTGTTCGTGAACGCTTCAGCATGGGGCTTATTGTTTACTGGCAACATGGTCAATTATGCTGACAAGCGCAAGAAAGAACAGTTTGGACTGTTGAAGAAAACCTTGGGTCGCTTAGGTGAGCCGGTTATCCGCCGCGCAATGAATATTGCCATGCGGGTAATGGGTCGTCAGTTTGTGATGGGCGAAACCATTAAAGACGCAGTAGAACGAGCGAAGGAAAAAGAAACCAAAGGCTATGTGTATTCTTACGACATGTTGGGTGAAGGCGCCCGCACGATGGAAGATGCAGACCGCTATTACGATTCTTACGTTAAAGCCATTGAAGTGATTGGTAAAGCCGCTAACGGCCGCGGACCTAAGCGTTCGCCGGGCATTTCAGTTAAGTTGTCGGCAATACATCCGCGCTTTGAATTCTTGCACAGAGAGCGCGCAATGCGTGATATTCCGCCGCGCTTAAAAGCGCTATGCATGCTGGCTAAAGAGTACGATATAGGCTTAACGGTAGATGCAGAAGAAGCCGACCGTTTAGAGCTATCGTTAGATATTATTGAAGCGGTTTTCCGTGATGAAGATTTAAACGGATGGACGGGTTTTGGTCTCGCAGTTCAGGCCTACCAAAAACGTGCTATCCATGTGATTGAACATTTGCGCGTGCTTTCACTCGAAGTCGGCCGTTCGTTAATGGTTCGACTGGTAAAAGGTGCCTACTGGGATACGGAAATTAAGCTTACCCAACAAGCGGGCTTAGAAGAGTTTCCTGTATTTACCCGTAAGTCATCTACCGATGTGTCTTACCATGCCTGTGCAAATCGCCTATTAGAATACCGCGATACCTTGTACCCGCAGTTTGCTACTCACAACGCCTACTCAGCGTCAGTAATTATTGAACTGGCTGGCGACGATAAAGAAGGATTTGAGTTCCAGTGCTTACATGGCATGGGCGATACCCTTTACGATACGGTAGTAACCGAAGAAAAAATTCAGTGCCGTGTTTATGCGCCTGTGGGTGAACATGAAGACTTATTAGCTTACCTAGTTCGTCGCTTATTAGAAAATGGCGCAAACTCGTCGTTCGTTAACGCTATAGTAGACGATGAAAAGCCGGTAGAGTCATTGCTTGAAGATCCGGTTGAAAAAACCCAGCGCCTTAAAGTGCGTTTCAACAAACTAATTAAAACACCACGTGGTTTATACGCACCTGAACGTGATAACTCTCGCGGACTAGATTTAACCGACGTGAACGCGGTTACCGCGCTACAACACGAACTAGAGCGTTGGCAAGAGTTTTACAGTGTAACCGATGGTGTTCCAGAGGGCGCAACAGCGGTAAGAAACCCAATGAACCACGACGATGTGGTGGGTTACCATTATTACGCACAACCTGATGATATGCGCAAAGCGTTGGACGACGCAGATGCAGGCTTTGACGCCTGGTCTAAGCGCGACACTTCAGAACGTGCTGAAATTCTTAATCGCTCCGCTGATGCCCTAGAGCGCCACATGGCAGAACTTATTGCTATTTGCATGCGTGAAGCAGGTAAAGTCGCGCAAGACAGCATTGATGAAGTACGTGAAGCGGTGGATTTTTGTCGTTACTACGCGGCCCGTGCCCAAGAACTTGCAGAAGACAAGCGCTTGCTTCCTCGTGGTGTGGTGCTGTGTATTAGCCCGTGGAACTTCCCTCTGGCAATATTTTTAGGTCAGGTATCCGCAGCATTGGTTACCGGTAATACGGTTATTGCCAAACCAGCTGAACAAACCAGCATGGTGGCGAAACGCGCTGTGGACATTATGCAGTCGGTAGGCCTACCTGAAGACGCGTTAAAACTCATTATTGCCCCAGGTAAAGAAGTAGGTGAAACCCTGCTTTCTGATGAACGCATTAAAGCGGTGATGTTTACCGGTTCTACCCAAACGGGCACGCTAATTTCGCAAGAACTTGCCAACCGTGGTGGCGAGCAAGTACCGTTAATTGCTGAAACTGGCGGGCAAAACTGCATGATTGTGGATTCAACCGCGCTACCAGAGCAGGTAGTTGATGATGTTATTCATTCTGGTTTCCAAAGTGCGGGGCAACGCTGTTCAGCCCTTCGCGTATTATTCGTGCAAGAAGAAATTGCTGATGATCTTATCAGGATGTTAACCGGTGCCATGAAAGAGTTAACCATTGGCGATCCGACCATGCTGGCCACTGATGTTGGCCCAGTTATTGACGAAAAAGCACTGAAGAGCCTAACCGACCATGTAGACTTTATGGAAGGAAAAGGAAAACTGCTTTATCGAAACGAGCTGCCTGAAGGCACTGAAAACGGCACTTTCTTCCCACCTACGCTTTATCAGATTGATAACTTGGATGTGTTGGAAAAAGAAGTCTTTGGCCCAGTGGTGCATCTAGTGCGCTTTAAATCTAAAGAGCTAGACAATGTTTTAGAGCAAATTAATGGTACGGGTTACGGCCTAACCATGGGTATTCACTCGCGCATTGAAGAGCGTGCATACGAGCTTGCTGCGAAGAGCCGTGCAGGTAATGTCTATATTAACCGCAACATGATTGGCGCTATTGTTGGCGTACAACCCTTCGGTGGACGAGGGTTATCAGGTACGGGTCCAAAAGCGGGTGGGCCTAACTACTTGCCACGTTTAATGATGGAACGTGCTACACCGAAACCAACATTGATTGATGATGTTGATGGTACTGATAACGCGCTAGTCGGTGACGATAAAATTGCCGAACGTGCCCATGTAGTGATGGATCAAGCTAAGGAAGTTGAAGCCCAGTGGCGTCATATGGCGTTAAACGACCGTATATCTATGGTGCGTCAGCTATTAGCCAAAATTGCGAAGGTCGACATTGTTGACGACCTAGCTGATGATTTAAACCGCACGTTGGCCACTGCCCGCCAGCAGTTAACCAGTGTTGAGCGTAAGTTAGCGAAACCTACCGAGCTTCCTGGTCCTACAGGTGAATCTAACAAACTTTACCTTGAACCCAGAGGCACCCTGGTATGTTTCGCCGATAAAGACGTATCGTTTGAGTACTGGATGCTGTCTATTGTTACTGCACTTGCCACAGGCAACACGGTGGTGTCGGTGGTATCTGAAATCTTCTACGAAGAAGCTATTGAGATTCAAAACAAGTTTGAATCTACTGGTGCGCCGAAAGGGGTATTCCAAGTAGCGCGTTTAGGTCACTTCGATGCCTTATTGATGGATGAAGACTTAGCGGGCGTGGTTGTGGATTCAAGCACTGAACGTACGGCGCGAATTACCGCAATGCTGTCATCGCGTGAAGGGGCTATCTTGCCAGTGATCACCGCTGAATATAACGACAAGTTGATTCAGCGTTTAATGACTGAAAAAACCATTAGTATCGATACTACAGCATCCGGTGGTAATACATCACTAATGACCTTAGTTGAAGATGACGAGTAATTATTATTGCGCAAATGTCGCTAACTAAACCTTAGAGACAAAGCGAGTAGCGCTTAGCTCGCATAAAAAATAAAAAGCCAGTCTGGTAAAGACTGGCTTTTTTGTTACTGAACGGTTTTGCAATAGAGGGTTGTATCAACAAACGCCCTTAGCGCTTGGGAGGTTTGGGCAATGCCGCTTTTAGGTCGGCTTCACTTACGCCAAGGTCGGCCGCTACCGCAGATAAGTCGGCGTTTCTTCCGCCATTTGCTTTCAGCGCCTCCATTAGGGCTTGCTCACTTATCCCTAAAGCCTCAGCCGCCTCACCAAAACCTGGTGGCATTCTGCCTGATTGAGGTCCTTGCTGATGACCTGCTTGCGGGCCTTCTTGTCCTTCAGGACGGGCAGAGCCAATACCTATCTTGGCAGTAGTAGAAAAATTATCTGCGGCCGGTACGCCGACCAAACATGTCGGTAGATTGGGAAATTCGGTCGATGCATGATAGTGATATTGCGCTGCCTCACCTTCTTTTAACGCACCCGTATGGCCATTACATTCATCTAAATCTTCAGGTTGAATGTGGGTGTTGTCAGTACTGCCTAAAATAGGGTAACCATCGAACGCATAGCCAAACTGTGCTGAGCTATCTTGATGAACGTGACAATCGGCGGTTACCCCTTCGGTCGCGAACGCGGTATCTATGTCACTAGCTGTGGCGTGCCAATGGTAATAACCGCCAGGATCGACATGTCCACCACAGGCGTCAAGCGCAGGCATGTGGCCTGTCTCTTGAATGCTGGGCGCATCGGCAAAAATAGGTACACCGTCTAAACCAACGCCAACCTTTGCTACCGTATCTAAGTGAGTAGCCGAGGCCGCTTTCTTTGGCTCGGTAGGGATTAACATCGTCATGGTCACCGAGTCATCTAAGGCAACATTAATGCAGGTATTGTCTTCTTCTGGCGCTGACATAAGGGTATCAACCACATGTACAGAGCCGTCATCATCGTAAAAATGATAGCCCAGTTCATTTAGCATCTTTAAAAATGAAGCATTTATTCGATAGGTACCCGCGTTTTCGCCAGTCCATCCCCATACGCCGCCTTCATCATCTAGGGTTGTTGGGCAAAAAGGGCCAATTTCCAAATCATCAGGTACGTGCTTAACCGTAATTTGCATGCACGCACTGCTACTCCCATCTTCTAAAGTACAGTCAACAGTAGTTACTGGCGTTACTAAAGAAGCGTTGTTAAATGCTGACGTATTGCCTTCTCTCGCCTCTTGATTCACGGCGCTAAGCTTTGACTCAGGCTTTGACTCAGGCTCTGAACCAAGTTTGCCATCTGACTGGGCATCAGATTGATCGCCATAACAACCCGCTAATGCGATAGCGACTGCAAGGGGCACAATTTTACATGAGTTATGCATTAGTCCATTTCCTGTCAAAACTTAAAAAATTCAGTACGTCTCATTACATCCTAACTCAGATTATTGTTCATAAGTTGAGTTTTTATTACCGTGAATATTGCGTTAACCCTGCCTTAACCCTCGTTATGTCATCCTGTGTTCAGGATAGGTAATAAAAGAATTCTTATGAACGGGTTAGGTAAAAAATCACTCATGCCAATGGCCATAGCGCTTCTGATTGGCTTAAGTGCGTGTGCCAGTCATGATACGCCCTCGCTGAGCGAGTCGGCCTCTGAAATGACAGGTGACGATATTGCTTGGCAAGCACAATCAAGTGAAGCGGCAACGGCAACGTCACTAACGAACTTGGTATCGGTGCAAGGTCTGCAAGGCTATTTAAATGAAGCACTTGAAAATAATGCCAGCTTGCAGCAAACCCTTATCACGCTGCGAAAAGCACAGGTGGCGATAAAGTCGGCAGATTCAGCAGACAACCTAAATCTTGATGCGAGCTTTTCAGGCAGTAAAATTGAAGGTAGTAATGAAAGCTATACTGCAGGGCTAACCGTAAGTTGGGAGTTGGACTTATGGCAGAAAATTAGCGATAGCGTGGACACTGCCAGTTTTGATGCTGCCAGCGCACGTTCTGCTTATCAGTCTTCTCGCGATGCACTGGCAGCTAGTGTCATTCGAAGTTTTTTAGATATTATTACACAGCAGCAACTGCTTGCGATTGAAAAAGAACGTTTGCGCGTTTATGAAAATAGCGAAAGTATTATACTTAAGCGTTATCGCACAGGGCTAGGTACATTAGACGATTTAGACAACGCGAAGACGAGTAGTGCAACAACCCGCGCCTCTATCGCTTTGTATGAAAACAGCATTAGTGTCGCGAAGCGCACATTGGCCGTATTGCTAGGTCGCCAAGAGCAATCCTTGTCAGACTTTCCCTTAGTCAGCGAATTTCCAGAGGTACTTGAGCCTTTAATTTCTTTACCCGAACAAGATTTAGCAAGACGCCCAGATTTACAAGCGGCTTATTTCGGAATAAAGGCCAGTGAAGCCAACGTAAAAGTGGCATACAAAGCACTTTTACCCAGTATTAATTTATCAGCAGGTCTTACTGACACTGGCACTTCGCCGTCTCAATCATTATTTACTAACCCATTGTGGAATATATTGGGGCAGGTAACCGCGCCCCTATTTCAAGGCGGGGCCTTACGAGCACAAATCGATGATGCTGAATTAACCGCGCTGAATAGCTGGTGGGAATATCGTGAAACCTTACTAACGGCTGTGCAAGAAGTACAAGACGCATTAGACAATGAAAAAGCGCTCAGCCAGCGCCAGTACTACACAAATATCGCCTATCAGAATGCCTTAAGTAGCGCCGACACATTTTCGGGGCAGTATCGCCAAGGCTTGGTGGATATTTTAGATTTACTGTCGGTTTACGACACTACCTTCAATTTGCAGGCGCAGCGCGTCGAGCTTCAATATTCTCAATTAAGTAATCGTATCGACTTAGGTCTTGCGCTAGGCCTTGGAGTGTCACTATGAACAAGAAAAAAATTATCGTAACCCTTGCTGCTGCTATGACTATTGTCATCGCCGTAGTTTATACCATGAGCCAACTAGGCGGTGGTCGTCCGGGGCCAGGATCTAAAGGAGCCAATGGCCCTAGAAATGCTAACGCCGAAAACGTGATTGAGCAGGCCGATAGTCAACGTGCAGAAAAACCAACTAGCGACAAAATTAGCCGAAAGGGTATGGAAACGGCGGGTGGACCTCAGTCGGGCAAGCCTGGCCCGCGCGCAATGTCTAACCCAAATCAAGGTATGGCAAAACGTTCAGGGCAGCAACAAGCTCAAGGAACAACAAGCACTGCCGCAGATATAGCTGAAGTAGGCGTAGTTAAAATATTTCCAACTACGTACAGTGCAAAAGTAAAAGGCTATGGACAGGCAGCAGCCATTCATATGCTAACGTTATCCGCGCAGGTAAGCGGACAAATAACGTCTTTGTCGCCACGTTTTGAAACCGGTGCTTTATTGAAGCAAAACGAAGTATTGGCTTATATAGATGAAACTGACTATAGCCAAGCGTTAGCCGCCGCAGAAGCCACTTATGAAACTGCCTACGTAGCCCTTGAAGAGGAACGACTTCAAGGTATTCAGGCGCAAGATGAATGGACGCGTTCAGGCCTAACTGGTGAGCCTGAGTCAGCGTTAGTTTTGCGCGCGCCACAGCTCAAATCGGCCCAAGCTGCATTACGTGAAGCCGAGCAAAACGTAGCAGCTGCAAAGCGGGATTTAGCGTTTTCACATATTAGTACGCCATTTAATGCATTGGTCGTGAGCCGCAGCATTCAACCTGGAAGCTATGTACAAATTGGCACACAAGTGGCCGAGTTGTATTCCATCGATGTGGCTGAAATATCCATCCCACTTTCTCCGAGCCAATGGGCGCAGTTACCGCAAGCAAAGGTGGGTGAAAAGCCAGGTTGGGACGTGTCGTTAACCGATACCACAGGCGAGCACCACTGGCGGGCAACTATTGAACGTATAGAGCTTCATCAAGACGAAGATACCCGTCAGCGCCGCGCCATTGCCGTGGTAGAGAACCCACTTATGCTATCTAGTCCTTTATATTTCGGTACATTTTTAGCGGCCGAAATAGAAGGGCGCGAGCTAGACAACGTATGGAAGATCCCCTCTTCGGCAATATCTCAAAAACAAGAAGTATGGTTTGTTGCACCAGATACAAACTTACTCAATAAATTCACCCCGACCGTACTTTTTGAGTATGAAGGTTACGCCTACATTGAGCCCAATGCTTCGACTTCCGAGGCCTTAATTGTAGCGCGGCCATTGAATAACTACCTTGTGAATACGCCAGTGAAGCCCGTAATAGACGGGAGTGGCAATGAATAATCATAAAGGCATTATTGCATGGTTTGCGCAAAATTCAGTTGCCGCCAACCTTTTGATGGTTGGTCTTATCGTGTTGGGCTTGGTGTCTTACGGCGACATTAGAAAAGAAGCCTTTCCTAGCATGGAGCCTAGGTTTGTCACTATTTCTATGACTTACGAAAGTGGTGATGCCGAGCAAGCTGAAGAAGGCATTGCGATAAAAATCGAAAATGCACTAGAAGCCGTGCCGGGAATTAAGCGCATTACCTCTACGTCTAATTCGAATGGCGCCAGTGTTCAGGTAGAAAAAGAAACAGACTACGATTTAGATACATTGTTCAACGACATAAAAACCGAAGTCGACAGTATTTCAAACTTACCTTCTGATGCCGAAAACGCCATTATTGATAAAGCAACTCGTGACGAACACGTAATTTGGGTGCAGCTTTTCGGTAATGCCAGCCATGCCGAATTACAGTATTTAGGAGAGCAATTAGAGCGAGATTTGTTGGCTCAAAACGATATTCGAGATGTTAATGCGGGCAGTTTTATCGACCCGATGATGTCGATAGAAATAGATGAAGCCAAGCTACAAGCGTACGGCTTAACCTTATCTGATGTGGCTTCGCGAATAAACGAAGAGTCTTCTACCGCGTTAACCACAAGCCTACGTAACGAAGAGAAGGTTATTCGCTTAAAAGCGTCAGAACAAGCTTATTACGCGGGTGATTTTGCCAAGATCCCCCTTGTTACCTCAGACGACGGAACCGTGTTAACCGTAGGTGACGTGGCAGAAGTTACCGACACATTCGCCGACGATAGTTACTCTTTAGCGAGGTATAACGGTCAAAATGGTTATGGCCTGCAAGTTCTCATGGATAAATACGGCGATGTGACTGACATGGTTGCACAGGCGCATGCCGTAGTTGATAACTGGCACGAGCGTGGCTTATTGCCCGAAGGCGTGCAGCTAGAAACCTGGTATGACAGAAGTACGCTTATTACCGAACGTTTAGACTTGTTAACCAGCAATGCCTTGATGGGGATCGTGCTGGTTTTTATCACCTTGGCAGTATTTCTTAATTTGCGTGTCGCTTTTTGGGTGGCGGCAGGTTTGCCATTTATCTTCTTCGGTACTTTGTACTTCATGACCGATTCGTATACCGGTATGACCCTTAATGAGATGACCACCTTTGGCTTCATTATGGCGTTGGGGATTGTGGTGGACGATGCCGTAGTGGTGGGCGAGAGCGTTTATTCCACACGGCAACGATACGGCGACACCTTGGCGAACACCATTGAAGGAACCCGTAAAGTAGCGGTGCCCACCATATTTGGCGTGTTAACCACAGTGGCTACCTTTTTTGCATTGTCGAACGTATCAGGTGGTTTGGGTACCTTGTACTCGCAGTTTGGCACCATTGTTACGCTTTGCCTTTTACTGTCAGTAGTGGAATCTAAACTTATTTTACCTTCCCACTTAGCACACCTTCCCACTAAAAAAACGGCCAAAAAGGGCATTGCCGGGTTATGGGGAAAAGTGCAGGGCGGAGCGGATAATGGGTTAAATTGGTTTAACGAAAAACTTTATCAACCCGCGCTAAGCGCGACGATTACTTATCGCTATGCCGCGGTGTTGCTGTTCATCACATTATTTATTGTGGTGATGAGTTTGCCGTTAACCGGCGCGGTTAGAGTAGGCTTTTTTCCAAGTATGCAGGGCGATACGGTATCGGCCAATATGTCTTTGTATAGCGATGCTAGTTTTGGTCAAACTGAGCGAAATTTATTACGTTTAGAGCGCGCAGCGATTGAAGCCGATAAACAATTGATGGAAGAAAAGGGCGTTGGTGAAAGCGGTATGAAGAGTTTGCAGGTAACTGCAAGTGGCGATCAAAGTGGTACTATCACCATATCATTAGCCGAAAAGCAGCCTTACACCTTAGATGAATTAGCCGCCCGTTGGACTGCGCTAAGTGGAAACTTAGAGGCCGTGAAAAAGCTTAAAATACAGGCTAGGCGGGAAATGGTAGATGCGTTTCGTGTAGAGCTGAAAAGTATTGATGACGCCACGTTAACCGCTGCAAATACAGCGTTCCAAGAAGCATTAGAAGAGATAGACGGTGTCTTCGGCGTGGAAAGTTCGTTAACGCCAGGTGAAGCCATGATGCGTTTTGAACTTACCCCCGAAGGGCGTGCCATGGGAATGGATACCCAAAGCTTATCGCAACAGTTGTTGAAAGCGTTTGGCGGCGAAATTGTTCAGCGTTACCTACGTAACAAAAACGAAGTGAAAGTGCGTGTGCGTTACCCAGAAGAAGACCGAATGGACCCATCGGATGTAATGAATACTCGTGTTCGTTTAGATGATGGAACGGTAGTACCGTTAAGTGTTATTGCCACTATGACGCCAGCTGTTCAGCAAAAGCAAGTCGTGCGTATAGACGGGCTACGTGCACTCACTGTTAGTGCGTCAGTAGATAGCGATGTAATAACCGCCACTGAACTAGTGAACTATCTAAACGAAAACTTTGTTCCAACACTATCTCGCCAGTACCAAGATTTATCACTGCATTTTGCTGGTGAAGCAGAACAGCAAGAAGAAACGCAAAGCTCCATGGAAAGCGTATTTATATTAGCGTTAATCTCTATATATGCTTTGCTGGCTATTCCGCTTAAGTCTTACATTCAGCCGCTGATTATTATGACCGCCATTCCATTTGGCATTGTTGGTGCAGTATTAGGGCATTGGAGTAATGGTTTAATGCTCAGCATTTTGTCGCTCAATGGTATTTTGGCATTAAGCGGTGTGGTGGTAAACGACAGCTTGCTATTGGTGTCACGCTATAATGCATTGAAAGAAGCGGGTATGCGGGTGCAAGATGCTGTGGTTGAAGCCTGTTCAAGTCGTCTTCGGGCGGTATTACTCACGTCTATCACCACCTTCTTAGGGCTGTACCCAATATTGGGTGAAACCTCTATTCAGGCACAATTTCTAATACCAGCCGCCGCATCACTGGGTTATGGTATTTTGTTTGCCACCGCCATTACATTAGTATTAATCCCCGCATTGCTGTTAATTTATGAAGATGTAGCACGATTTGGTAGTAAAACCAAAAATGCCGCCATGCAGGTGGCGGGTTAAGAAGGTGGAAGAGATGATTCGGGTGTTGCTGGTTGAAGATGATATCGGGTTAGCCGGTAACGTTCTTGACTACTTAGAACTAGAAGATATGCAATGCGACCATGCCAGTAATGGCGTGGCAGCCTTGCAGCTAATCAATCAACATCAATACGATGTGTTAGTACTTGATATTAATTTGCCTCGATTGGATGGGTTGAGCGTGTGCGAACGCATGCGTAATGATGGAAATGACACCCCCGTTATCATGCTGACAGCCCGTGATCAGCTTGAAGATAAGCTTGCAGGCTTTCAAAAAGGTGCCGACGATTATCTGGTGAAACCGTTTGCTATGGCAGAATTAGTCGCACGAGTTACCGCCTTAGCGGGTCGTCGTTCGGCGCAAGTGAATCAGGTGGCGATGGGAAACGTAACCTTGAAAATAAACGGGCAAGAAGCACAGGCTGGTAGCAATGATATCAAGCTAAGCCCAATTACCTACGCCTTACTTAAAAAATTGATGTTGGCGAAAGGTGAAGTAGTGAGCCGTGAACGCCTGATAGAAGCAGCATGGAAGGACAGTGTGCCTGAAAGCAATGTGCTAAAAGTGCATATGCATCATTTACGCAAAGCATTAGAGCATGCGAACGCCTCTATTTCAGTATCAAGTAAGCCCAATAGTGGTTTTTACCTAGCCCAGGATGCAGACCATGGTTAAGGGCTTGCATCTAAGTTTACGACGATACGTTTTATGGACGTTGTTGGCCGTCGGCGGTGTGTTGATAACCGTATTCTCTATATTTTCTTCAGATCGGTTTTTCCAAGGTATGGACGGTATGTTGCGCCACACCATGGTGCGTGTCGCCACGACCACAGACATATCTGAAAGCTCACCACAAAGCGTTTTGAACTTCTACATTAGCGCTCAATTTGATCAGCAGCCAAATGAAATTCTTGAATCATTTTCAAGTAAAAAGCTCATTCCCTACCAGCTTGAAAAAGACCTTAAAAGAGATTGGTTTTTTACGCGACCTTATGCGGCACGATTCCTAGTAATGGTGCCACTAGATAATGGCGAAATACGGTATGTTTCACAAATGTTTAGTGGGCCACGGGGGAGGGGTAAAGGGCCTGTATGGCTAAGTCATGAACTGGTGAGTATTTTTATTGGATTAGCGGCGCTGGGTGTTTTCGCCGCCAGCTTGCTATTGATTATGCGCAGTGTAACCAGGCCCGTTGAAACACTTCAACAGTGGGCTGCTGGGCTGGATGAAAAGCAACTTGATGCGCCTATTCCAACATTTAGATATCAAGAACTTAATGTACTTGCTTCTCTCATTCACAACAGTTTGCAAAGTGTCAGGCAAACGCTGGAGCGAGAGCGCACCTTCGTGAACCATGCTAGCCATGAACTACGTACCCCGATAGCGGTGATACGTAGTAGCACCGAACTCTTGCAACGGGTGTTATCAAAAGAACAGCAACAATCGCATATGCCGACTACCAACAGTAAAAGAGTAAACGCATTGGCACGTATTGATAATGCGTCGAAAACCATGACGGATTTAACTGAAACCTTACTTTGGCTTGCCCGCGATAACGACCAAGCGTTGCCTTATCACAATGTAGATGTGTCAGAAATGGTGCGACAGCTTTGTGACGATCTTAGTTATTTATTAAAAGGAAAGTCGGTGGAGGTCGAGTTAATCGTACCGAGTACCGAAATGTTCCTTCCTGATACGGCCAGTAGAATAATTATTGGCAATGTTATTCGTAATGCCTTTCAGCATACCGACTGCGGTGTGGTGAAAATTAATTTACAGGGCAATACATTAACGGTAGAAAATCATGAGCGAGTGGGCGGTGTAGACAATGCTGATGATGCTATGTTTCACAAACCAGAGCTAGACGATACAGGTTACGGCCTAGGACTTAAATTAATTACCAAGCTAACAGAGAAGTTAGAGTGGGAATTTGAAGCGGGCGCTGTGCCTAGTGGGTATCACGTTAAACTCGAATTACATGAACCGAATGATCCAGATACTTAAAAAATGAATTTGCTTTTGCGTGCATGATGTTTCGTCCTGAAATAAAAAAGCGGCTTTTAAAGCCGCTTCTTCTTTATTTACATTTTTAGTACCAGCGTTATCGCGAGTGCTCGCAATAAATTACATCCACTCTTTACTGCGATTACGCTTTTTAGGCATATAGGTAATCAAAACACCTAGTATAATACCGATACCGGCTACCATACCGCCACGGGTGAACCAGGTGACCAATTCATCTTTATCGGCACTTTCTACTTGTGCACTTAAGCGTTGAATATCGTTGCTTTGCTGTTCAGTGTCAGTGGTAAGTTGCGTGATTTGCTGGCGGGCTTCATTAAGCTGCTGGCGCAGGTTCGCATTCTCCCGCTGTGCAGTTTGTAAGCTGGTTTGGCTTTGTGCCAATTGCTCACTTAGCATAGGGAGTTTCTCCGCTTGCGACATTTCTGTACTAACAAACTTTGATTCAACCCACCCTTTACGGCCTTCATTATCGGTTACTTGCGTAAACTCAGCATCAGCATCACGGTCTATCACAGTAATCGGGGTGCCTGCCTCTACAGACCCGAGAATACGGTAGTTCCGGCCTGGTCCCGTGTGTAGGAAAATAAATAAATCATCGCGAATATAGTGCGACGACGACGCTTCTAGCGTATCGCTCTCTTGAAGAGCCAGCGCTTGGCAAGAGCATGCAAAAAGGGCAACTGCTAACCACTTTCGAATCATAGGTAGTCCAAATACTCGTCTAAAACAATCAGATGGTATTGGTTGACCGCGATAAAGGCAAGTTTGTTCCACTTTTGTCTACTGGTTAATTTCATCGCAACCAGTTAACAGTGTCATTGCGAATTAGTTTGGAGACAGGTAAGGTTGCAACATTACCTCGTGTGCCACTGCGCAAATATGTCTGAAATTGAACTAAAATTTGTTACTCAAGATGGTGCGCATCAAGCATTTAAAGACCGCGTACTTCCGCTTTTTGAAAAGAATAATATCACCCTAATTTCTCACACAGAACTTCGGCTTGAAAACGATTATTACGATACCGTCAATCATGATTTTCAAGAAAGTAAGATGGGGTTTCGTGTACGCGGCAATAATGGCAGCTACGAGCAAACCTTAAAAACCAATGGGAAAGTCAGTGGTGGTTTACATCAACGTGCAGAATACAATATTGATCTTGATTCGCCTGAACCCGACTTAACCCTGTTTGATAATTCAGTATGGCCTTCTAGCTGGAATATTCCCAGCATGAATAGTAAATTGGAAAAGCAGTTTAGTACCCACTTTACCCGTCATGCTTATATTCTAGAGGTGGAGAAGAGCCGTGTAGAGGTGGTACTCGATTGCGGCGAAGCGGCTACCGATAAAGCCAGTTCGCCCATCAACGAAATTGAGCTCGAACTGCAAAACGGTGACCTAGACAGTCTGTTTATATTAGCTACACACATCAACTCGTGTATGGATGTCAGGCTAAGTGATGTGTCTAAAGCAGCGCAGGGGTATCAGTTACTGCATGGTTTTAACGCCAAAGTAAAACCCTTGCCCGATTTTTTAGCGCTCAATCCAAAGTCGTCTACCGAAGAAGCCTTTTCAAATGCACTTCAATTGGCTTTAGCCCATTGGCAGCACCATGAACACGTGTTTATTGAAAGTGGCTCTATCAAAACTTTAGCTGAAGTGGCCAAAAGCGTACGTTTGCTTTTACAAAGCGTGTCTTTGTATTTGCCGGTACTACAATGCCCTGAAATGCTCGCGTTACACAAAAAGCTAATTGCTTATGCGCAGCAATGGGCATGGCAGGACGATTTACAAAGCTTGCGGTATTTATTGTCTAAAAAAAGTTTGTTTCACAAAACGTTGAGCAAACACCCCGCTATAGTCAGCTACTTGCAGGGGCGTAAAGCTGGGCTATTGCATGCCCATGATCCCGCGAGTTTGTTTTTCGATAGCATGGCTACCGATATTAAGTTACAAGCTATCGATTTAATCAACGCGAAGCCATGGCGTAGAGAAGCCACAGGGTATGATTTGCTGGTTTTAGATCATGCCAAAGGATGGTTATCTCAGGGGTGGCAAACGGTGCAGCAAAGTATGCCTGCCAATAAAACCATGGGGCCTGCAAACTATACGCTAGTAGAGATCGTGCTTCGACAAACCTTGTGGAGTGGTTTTTTACTCGGCGATTTATTTGTAGAAGAGCGGGGCAATTTCAGAGCACCTTGGTTAGATTTGTTAACCGGTATTGAAGAGCTTAATGCGTTGCTTATGCTTCGCCAAGCAGTACAAGATTCAGAATTAGAAACGCAAGATGAACTTAGCAAATGGACAAGCAGCAAGCTTACCGTGCTCGTCAAAGTGATGGAGCGAACCCGCGCAGTTGCATTAGAACGAGATATTTACTGGTAATGCTATTAGGTAAATCGCGAACAAGGATGCAGTAAGGTGAAAGCAGATATTGTGTACAACTACGCCCTTTATGCGGCGCTGTTCTTCTATTTTATTGTGGTAGTAAGGTTTGTTTATTATCGTCACCGTATATTTAAAAACCCTTGGCTAGCGGCTGCAATTCTGTGCTGGCCCATTTTCATGTTAGATGAATGGATGCGGTTGTGGCAGTTAACCCAACTGGCGCCTCTTTATGGGCTGTCAGACGTCTTTGCGGTGCTGATGATGACGTGTAGCTATAGAATGGTAAAGCCTATGTTGTTGGCTTATCCATCTAAGCGCTCACGATTGTGGGTGCCTTTTTGGGTAATGTCCGTGTTGCAACTAACGATTTTACTAATTCCGACTGAAGCCAAACTACAGTGGCTCGAAGCCTCTCCAAGCGGTGAGCCATTAATGCTTTGGCCTGCTTATTTGGCCTCTTTAACCACGGGGTTCTGCGTGCTGCTCATTGGCATTCTCATCACTGAACACATTCAAATGTACCATAGACATTTACCTGAGCAGGCGGCTGACGTTCAAGAGTTTCGCGTACCAAGGCTTGCCAGCGTAATGGCAAACACGGTTGTAGTGGCGTTTGCCAGTATTTTACTGGTGACTGCTGCTACCTTTGGCTTTTTTATAGTGCCTTATTGGGAAAGCCTACACCATATGGCCCTTGGCGTTTCTCTACTTGTGGTGTTATTCAGCCTTACTTTTCCCAGGACTACGTCACCGTCACCGTTAGATTACGAGCGACTGGACGAAGGCGTGGTAAAGCCGGCTGAAATACGAGCGGTTATTGGCCAAGCTAAGCGAACCATGATTGATGGTAAAAACTACAAAAAACTCGGGCTAACATTAAAAGGCTTTAGCGAAGAGGCGGGAGTAGATCCCACTACGCTGGCTATTGCTTTACACCAAGAACTAAAGAAGAACTTCCGCGGCTTTGTGTATCAGTACCGGCTAGACTACGCCAAAAATGTGCTACTGCGAAGTGATGCAAAAATAGCGAAAGTAGCAAAACGCTTAGGTCTAAACTCTGATAAGTTTCTAGGTGATGTGTTAGTGAAACATCTACGCAACAGCGAAGAGACAAGCTAGTTCAGTAGAATTTTACTTACTCAACTTACTCCAAGCTACAACGCCATGCTCAAGGTCATATTAGCTAAATGCGTTATAAAGCACTTGCTGGGTAAAGGTTTTACGCAAGTAGAACCCTCGAGGGCGAGTTTTAATTCGTTCACCTTGCGGACCTAAAGCATCAGTTAAGATCTTGCCGCTGGCGGCTTTAGGGCGAAGGTGTAATGCCTCGCCTTGGCGAGAGGTAATTGATTCCACATGCCCCGTTAGAATTTGCTCTGTGAGCTCTTCCCAGTCTTGCTGTAACATGGCATTTTCATGCTCACTGGGCTGCCAATAAAAAGCACTGGCTACTCTGCGCTGTGCCAATGGAATACGTCTGTCTCCTTCGATAGGTAACCACAGCACTTGTTGAATTTTATTGCGCACATTACTTGTTTCCCATGTTAATCCTGGCTGCATCAACAAGGGGGCGTAGCAAACATAGGTGGTTTCAAGGGGCATAAAGTTGGCATCAATGGGAATAGTTTTAAGCTCAATGCCTAATTCTGGGAAGTCTTGTTGAGGCTTAGAGCCGGCACTGGCACCTAGCCAACGCTCAATCAGCATGCCAGGCCACCCTTTATGACGCTGTAAATTTTCTGGTATGGCAACGTCAGCCATGGCTGCTAATTCCCCTAAGGTTAAGCCCGCAATCGCATCACAGCGCGCTAATAATGTGGTTGAATTTTCAGGTGGAGAGTCGGGTGGACGCATAGTTAAGCTCAGTAATTTTCTATAAGGAAAGCATGAATTTCGATTAATGCTTTGAATGGTGTATATATTATGGAAGAATGCAGAGATATAAAAGTATAGTGTGCCCGGGAGTCTATGTGATAGATGCCGATGGATTCCGTGCGAATGTGGGCATAGTGATTTGCAACAAAATGGGTCAAATATTTTGGGCAAGGCGTTATGGTCAACATTCATGGCAGTTCCCTCAAGGCGGAATTGATGAAGGGGAATCTGCCGAACAAGCTATGTACCGTGAGCTGCACGAAGAGGTGGGGCTGACACCGAAAGATGTCACCATTTTAAGTGTTACACGTAACTGGCTTAGATATAAGCTACCTAAGCGATTAATTCGTCAGGGAAGTAATCCGGTCTGTATAGGCCAAAAACAAAAGTGGTTCCTGCTGCAGCTTGACTGTAATGAGCGGGACGTGAATGTATTGAAAACAGGGCACCCAGAATTTGATGATTGGCGTTGGGTGAGCTATTGGTATCCAATTAGAAATGTCGTGTCGTTCAAGCGAGACGTATACCGCCGGGTTATGAAGGAATTTTCCCCTGTTGTCATGGCTGCTCAACAGCGCCCACAACAGCGTCATAATACGTCGTCGCAAAAGCGCGGTAAAAAGCGAAGACGAGGCTAGGCGAACGAGGAAAGTATAGGGAGTAGCGATTGGACACTAAGGGTCACAAAGGCGCAATGTTAACCACGCTTAAACGTATTGTGCAGGAAATGAATCAAATTCCTGCGCTTGATACTGCCTTGTTTCGTCTGGCATCTCGCGTTAAGCAAACGCTGGATGTAGACTCATGCTCTATTTATCTTGCCGATTACGAGAAACAAACCTTTATTCTTAAGGCCACCGATGGTCTGCACCCTGATGCAGTAGAGCAAGTTCATATTGGCTTTTCTGAAGGCTTAATTGGTCTAGTCGGTCAGCGTGAAGAACCGCTTAACATTGTAAACGCCCAGCATCACCCTCGATTCAAACACTATCCTGAAGTTAAAGAAGAAAATTATAACGCATTTTTGGGTACGCCCATTATTCACCAGCGTAAAGTGTTAGGTGTCATAACCCTACAACAAAGTGAAATGCGCCGTTTCAGTGAAGACGAAGAAGCGTTCTTAGTTACCCTAGCGGCGCAACTTGCACTTGAAATTACCAATGCTGATATGCGCGGTGCACTGAACAATACTGCCAGTGTGAACAGTATTGCCCTACAAAAAAATGTCTCTGGTATTGCGGGGTCGCCCGGGTTAGCTATCGGTAAAGGCTTCTCACCCGATAAATCACTTAACCTAAAAAACTGGGTTGTTAAACGCAGTAAAAATCCAAACGACGAAATACAAACCTACCGTAAAGGCGTGGAAGTCACGCGCCAACATGTAGATGGTTTATCGAAAAGTTTAGATGATGATATTCCTGATGACGTTAAATCTATATTTCAGCTTTACCACCATTTGCTAGATGCCAATAGTTTAGGTCGTGAAGTAGAAGAGAAAATCAGGCAAGGGTGGGATGCCGCGTCGTCACTTAAAATGGTAGTCGATGGGTATGCCGCGCGGTTTCGCGCCATGGACGACCCTTACATGCAAGAGCGTGCCATTGATATTGTTGACCTTTCCGATCGCATACTGGCCAACATTCTTACCGAAGGCCAAGGGCAAAAGCTGGTAGAAAAACTCGCTACCGAAGACAGTATTTTGGTGGCAGATGAAGTATCGGCAACTATGCTGGCTGAATTTCCAAGAGAAAAGCTCAAAGGCATTATTTCTATACGTGGGTCGAATAACTCTCATGCCGCTATTCTAGCAAGGGCAATGGGGGTGCCAGCAGTAATGGGGTGTCAGAATGTGTCTCCTGCACTGCTTGAAGGTAAAGAGCTTTTACTCGATGGTTATGCTGGCGAAGTCATTGTTTCCCCAGAGCGGAACATCAAAACTGAATTTATTCAGCTTATTGAAGAAGAGTCTGCGATAACAGAGCGTATAGACGCTGAAGCTGGGCAGCCTTGTGAAAGCGTAGATGGCTGCCGCATGTCGTTGTATATCAATGCGGGATTGTCAGCCGAAGCCGAGCTAAATGCTGGCCATATTGGCTCGGGTATTGGCCTGTACCGTACTGAAATTCCCTTTATGCTGCGGGAGCGTTTTCCATCTGAGCAAGAGCAAGTCGAGCTTTACCGACAAATTTTAGAATCTGCACCCGATTTACCTATTACCATGCGTACGCTTGATGTTGGGGGGGATAAACCTCTTCCTTATTTTCCCATCAATGAAGAGAATCCATTCTTAGGGTGGCGGGGCATACGATTAACACTCGATCACCCTGAGATATTTTTGGTACAAGTTCGAGCGATGCTAAGAGCCAGTATCGGGCTTAAAAACTTACGCATTATGCTACCGATGATATCCACGGTGGCAGAAGTGCAAGAAGCCAAGCGCTTAGTTAACCAGGCTTACTTTGAGATATGTGACGAGGTTTGCGAGTCGAGTGAAACACTTCAGCGGCCTAAGTTAGGTATTATGTTAGAAGTGCCCTCGGTGTTGTATCAACTGCCTCAACTTGCGAAACACGTGGATTTTTTCTCGGTGGGCAGTAACGATTTAACGCAATATTTGTTGGCCGTAGACAGAAACAATACCCGTGTGGCGGGGCTGTACAACAGTTACCATCCGGCGGTATTAGCTGCACTCTACGATATTGTGCAGCAATCAAACGAGAACCAGATCCCTGTTACCATTTGTGGCGAGATTGCCGGTGAACCAGCAGGTGCCATTTTATTAATGGGCATGGGGTATCGACGTTTAAGTATGAATGCGTTCAACATTCGAAAAATTAATTGGCTTATTCGTAAGGTGTCGCTGGCAGAAAGCAAACAGCTTCTTTCTCTCGCGTTAACGTCGCAAAGCCATGAACAAGTATTCGGACATTTAAACGAATATTTAGAGACAAAAGGCTTAGGTGGGTTAATACGGGCAGGTGCGTAAAATTAGACATGGCGCTAGCAATGTAAATGCTAGATTCTGCTGTGTGATAAAGGATGTTGAATGGAACCGTTAACCATCATTTTTGTGAGCTGCTTAGCCCTTGGCGTGGTCGTCGGTTTATTAGCAGGTATGTTAGGTATAGGTGGTGGTCTTATCATCGTTCCTGTACTCTCTTATTTACTGATTCACTTTGCTGGTATGACCGTAGAGACAGTGATGCCAGTGGCCATTGCTACCTCACTTTCTACCATCATATTTACCGGCATGTCGTCTGCGTTCGCACACTACCGCTTAGGTAATATCCATAAACCAACGGTGACTTATACTGGGTTGGGCATAGCCATAGGTGCTATCTTAGGGGCACAAATTGCCAGTCATATTTCTGGTGCACTGTTAAAAGACATTTTTGCAATTTTGGTGATTATTATTGCTGCACAAATGATATTTGGTAAGCAGAAAACATCAGACAGTGAAGCATCTCCATGGGTGCTAAGTTGCGTTGGTAGTGGCACAGGTTTAATTAGCGCACTGATGGGCATTGGTGGTGGTGCCTTGTTAGTGCCTGCCTTAGTGTGGTTCAGAATTAATATAAGGTTGGCGATTGGCTGCGCTGCATTTAGTGGATTGTTAATCGCGGTTTTTGGCACCGCCAGTTTTGTTGCTGCGGGTTGGCAGCAACCAGGTATGCCACAATGGAGTTTAGGTTACGTATATTTGCCAGCCACGGCAGGTATCGTCACTACATCAATATTTACCGCAGGTGTTGGCGCTAAGTTGGGCCAGCGGGTAAATACTCGGGTTTTAAAAGCAATGCTAGCGTGTTTGCTGGTGTTGGTAAGTATCAAAATGTTTGTAGGAATTAATTAAGCGTATGGCTGAAAGCAGTTATTTGGTTTTTCCCAGTATAGACCCTATTATTTTTAGCCTCGGGCCATTAAGTGTCCGTTGGTACGGCATGATGTACCTTGTTGGTTTTATCGCCGCGTATTTGTTAGCGCAAAAGCGCTTGTCTCGAACTGAATGGACGCGAGAGCAACTTAGTGATTTATTGTTCTGGAGCTTTGTTGGTGTGATCTTAGGTGGACGCATAGGCTATGTGTTCTTCTATCAGTTTGGCATGTTTTTAGATAACCCACTCTACCTGTTTAAAATATGGGCAGGTGGCATGTCGTTCCATGGTGGACTTATTGGCGTATTAGTGGCCTTGATGTGGCAAGCTAAGCGAATGAAAACCACGTTTTTACGTTTAGGTGATTTTGTTGCTCCCTTAGTGCCAATTGGTTTGGGCGCGGGGCGCATTGGAAATTTTCTTAACGCTGAATTATGGGGCCGTACCACTGATGTGCCCTGGGCTATCATTTTTCCGAATGCCGGTAATGTACCTCGCCATCCGTCCCAGCTATACGAATTTGCCTTGGAAGGCGTATTATTGTTTGTTATTTTATGGCTTTATTCTGCTAAACCTCGACCGGTTGGCGCGGTAAGTGGCGTCTTTTTACTTGGCTATGGGAGTTTCCGATTTATCGTGGAGTACTTTAGAGAGCCAGATGCTCACATTGGTTTGTATCAAATGGGGCTAAGCCAGGGGCAGCTATTATGTTTACCTATGATTGCATTGGGCATAGGGTTAATAGTGCGAGCCTACACCCGCCAACAGCAACAAACTAAACAATAAATAAGAAGAAAGATGAAAGAATATCTCGCATTGATGCGCCATGTACGTGATACAGGTGTAAAAAAGGAAGACCGCACTGGAACCGGTACGTTAAGTGTATTTGGCTATCAAATGCGGTTTGATTTACAACAAGGCTTTCCGTTAGTTACCACGAAAAAATGCCACCTTAAATCCATTATTCACGAACTGCTATGGTTCTTGAAAGGCGAAAGTAACATCGCTTATTTAAAAGAAAATGGCGTGAGCATTTGGGATGGTTGGGCAACAGAAGATGGCGAATTAGGCCCGGTATACGGCAAGCAATGGCGCAGTTGGGACAATGGCGATGGCACAACTATCGATCAGATAGCTGACGTGATTGAACAAATTAAAACCAATCCAGATTCTCGCCGTCTTATTGTCAGTGCATGGAATCCGTCTGTACTGCCTGATACGCAATATTCACCAAGTGAAAATGCGAGTATGGGCAAGCAGGCGCTGCCGCCTTGTCATACCATGTTTCAGTTCTATGTGCTTGATGGCAAATTGAGCTGTCAGTTATATCAACGCAGCGGTGATATTTTCTTAGGTATACCTTTTAATATTGCCAGCTATGCCTTACTTACCATGATGATCGCCCAAGTATGTGACCTAGCACCAGGTGATTTCATTCTGACATTAGGCGATGCGCATTTATACAGTAATCATCTAGAGCAAGTTGACCTGCAATTAAGCCGAGAGCCTTTCGCGCCGCCCGTTATGGAATTAAACGAAAGCGTGAAAGATATTTTTGATTTTTCATTTGAGGACTTTACGCTTAAAGGCTATCAGTCTCACCCTCACATAAAAGCACCCGTCGCAATATAAGGAGGTTTTGTGTCTACACCTATTCTTATATGTGATGATTCAGGCTTTGCACGACGTCAAATGGCGCGTAGTATCCCAGACGGTTGGGATGTAGAAATTTCATTTGCCGGTAATGGGCAAGAAGCCCTAGAGGTTATACGTGCTGGTAAAGGCGATGTGGTCTTTCTTGACTTGAATATGCCTGTCATGGATGGCTATGAAACGATGGAAGCCATTCGTAAAGAAGACCTACCTTGCTTAGTTATCGTGGTATCGGGAGATGTGCAAGCGCAAGCGCGAGAGCGAATGTTGGCCTTAGGTGCCATCGATTTCATTCGTAAACCTATCGATAACGAAAAGCTCACCAACATTTTAGCCTCGTATGGTGTTTATAGTGGTGTTTCGACTGCAGTGCAGCGAGAAGCTGTTGCAAGAGACACCGATGCGTCGTCGTTGGACGACAAACTAGATGCATATCGCGAAATGGTTAACATCGCTATGGGCCGGGCAGGTGAAAGCCTAGCACAGCTTATGGGCGAGTTTGTCCACCTGCCTATTCCCAATGTCAATTTGCTAGAAAGTAACGAACTGTCGATGGCTATCGCCGAGATAAATCGCAACGACTGTGTGTCGGCGGTGTCAAAAGGTTTCGTCAGTGCGGGAATTCGTGGTGAAGCGTTGGTTATCTTCAATGATACTAACTCGCAAAATATTGTTGAGTTATTAAAATATGATGCCCACCAATCCACTGGAAGCTTAGAGCTTGAAGCGTTAATGGATGTGTCGAACATTTTAATCGGCGCATGCCTAAATGGACTGTCTGAACAATTAAACGTGTCATTTAGTCATACGCTTCCCGTATTGCTCGGTCGTCATCAGGGGCTTGCTGCGTTACTTAACGACAACGTTAAGAAGTGGGGTAAAGTAATGGCAATTGAGATTGGTTACGCCATTAAAGCCAGAGATATTGCATTCGATTTATTACTGCTGTTTCCCGATGAAGCGATGAACCATATTTATGGTCGTTTAGTGGATGTAGAAAAGGAAGCTTCATAATGATTTCACTTACCAAAAACGGAAATTTACCTGCTGAACTGCTCGACTCTATAGAAGTGGGTATTGTCGTGTTAGACAGAGATTTCACAGTTGAAGCGTGGAACAAATTTATGGAAAACCACTCTTCAATCTTACCGCACGATATTAAAGGCTCCTCGTTGTTTAGGCATTTTTCTGAGATTGATGAAAAATGGTTAAGGCTTAAATCAGGCCCTGT
>NZ_JAESDI010000020.1 GCF_019249215.1 Alteromonas lipotrueae | reverse complement strand
TTCGTGGCGGCTTTATCAATCACCAGACACAAAAAAACCGACTTTCGTCGGTTTATTGTTATCTCTTTCATTGGTAAGAAAAGAGATGGTACCAGTGGGCGGACTTGAACCGCCACGCCATTGCTGGCAACGGATTTTGAATCCGTCATGTCTACCAATTCCATCACACTGGCTTAGATAGGCTTGCTATCGATGAGGCTGCATTATAGCGATGTAGCTCAGGTGTACAAGTTTTTTTTAGGGTTTTATTACCGTTATGTGTCTGACTGAATAAAAGTTAAACATTCTTGGCTCCGATAGGCGTTGAATACCAGTTGCAGACAAAAATGTTGATGCTGGTTACGCCACTCTCATTGAGCGAACAGTACGTACCTTTAACCACAACAATACGCCAAAGTGAGACAGTACCATTACCACTAGCATTGCCGAAACCGCTGCTATTTGCGGCAATTGTTGGGAGCCTACTAGCATCAAACCCCAGCCAATCAACAACCATTGAATAACGTAGTAGGTTGTAACGTTTCTGCCCCAAAAGCACAAAAGTGAAACAAAGCGATTAGCACTCTGACCTTGTGTTACACGTTGGCAAAGCCATAAAAAAACAAGCGCACCACCTGTTAGGCTAATTATCATTCCTGGGCCAGCTCGCATGTTACTGGCCATATGATAATCGGTATTGGTCATTGTTAGTAACGTGCCAGTGGCGGTTAGTGCTGCACCTATCCAAAGTGATGTTTTAAAAAACTGTTGAATGTTGTTTGAATATTTTAACCAACAGCCGAATACCATGCCTGCAAGTGGGTAGGCTAGCCAGGGAAGTAAGGGGAACATTGCTCCTTGATGTTTATTCCCAAAAAAGAGTTTTAATGCTTCATCGGGGTAACTCCAGCCTGTTGTGATGTCCCAAAAATAGGGCGAAAGAAAAGTTACTAAAAGGGCGCAGCCAATCCAGTATTTTGGGGCGGGGAATAAATGCTTTATAAGTAAGCAGCACGCTAACGCTAAGCCAGCAAATTGCAAAATATCTACAACGAAAAGTTCGGTAGTAGGTGTATAACTTCCCAATTGCTCTTGAGTGACTAACCCCATTTTTAGCGAAAGCCACATTGGAATAGAGCCCCGGGCAATATTTAGTGCATAGCCTAGTGCGAATAGCCCCAACGCGCGTTTTAAACCCGTTAATAACGATTGTTGGCCGCTGTAGGTAATAAACATCCCCATAATAAATACGAACCACGCGGCCACTTGCCAGCTGGCCAGAAGCCTAATAGTAGAGCCCACTAAACTTTCATGCGTACTTGTATCGCCATAGAAGTCTAGAACGTGAACCAGTACCATCAAAATAATGAGTATACCTCTGGCAAAATCGAACGTGAGTAGGCGTTCATTAACAGGCTGAGTATCCTGCATTGGCGAAGTGGCCGACATAGTCATTTATAAGCTCCTCGTTTTACACGTCGTTTTTAAGCGCGCAAGCATGTTTGTTGTAACTGTTGAATCAAATACCTGTCGCGACTGAGAACTTGCTTAGCGTGATTACCAAACCATTCTAGTGACGTATCAGCATTCGCTATACCAGCGCTATGATGCTGGTGGAGAAACTCAATAAAATTTTGATACTCTACCGCTCCTTCAAAAATAGGCACCATGCCCTCTCTTGTCCCTGCGGCGGCATATACATTTTCAGGCGCAAAGACTGATAGATGGCGTGCATCGCTAATATTTTTAAAATGAAAGTGATTGATATGGGGTAATAGCGCTTCAAGCGCGCGGGTAATTTCGGCACCCGATTCCCACACATGAAGTACGTCAAAATTTAACTGAAGATTATCTCTATTAACATGTGCGAACATGGCTTGCGTAGAGGCTACGGAGTCGGCGTAGGTTTTTGGGTGAGTTTCTATGACTAAATTTAAATCATGAGGAGCTAACCAGTCACATACTTGCTGAAGCCTTTTAAACAAAGCGTCTCTTTGAGCCTCAGTATATTCAAGACTTCCTTCTCCCCCTGCAAATGTTCGAATTTTACTGGCGCCCCAATGTTTGGCTAGTCTGCAAAGATGTTGTACTTTGTGATAAAGCACGTTTTCAGAAACCAGTAACGGCAGGTAATCACTCAGCATGGTGGCTCTCAAGCCGTAAGACGCTAACCACTGTTTATCGTAACGGGGTTGGTCGGTGAGGTTATTTGCATGTGCACCCCACAGCTCGATGCCTTGGAAATGGTTGGCCTGTGCCCATTGGGCTATTTCTTCTATTGAAATGAGTTGATGACGAAAAGATATCGTACAAATTGATAGGTTCATAATGCCACTTCCTCAACACGTTTTTGTGTGCCGTGTAAATTTATCTGGTGCAAGCTAGACCACTGCGAAAATACCTCAAAGAGATGTTTTTTAATGCTAAATTCGCGCTCATCTTGCTGATCTAATAGTAAGAGTATTTCTTCTATCAAAGCTTTTTTATGAGCCGGACTTGGTTGCTCAGAGGCCAATTTCATGGCACGAAAATGGATGTTTTTGTAATTGCTTACAAGGGCTTCAATCACATCGCACCAATACTCAAATTCTTCTTCTGGAAAGCCGATGTCTCGCCAGAAAAACGCAAACCCATGTTCATAGGCATACTTACGAATTGCTAATACGGGAAGCTGCTTAAGCGCCTCGCCAAGCTGAGTAATATCGGTTGCACTATTTTTTGTATCAATGTGTGCGTGAACAACGTCTCGTACTTTGTCCGTCATTGGGTTGTGGTTAGCGTTGAAGCAGGTGAGGAAGTAATCGGCGATAACGGAATTTTTACTCGGCGTTATTTTGCTGCTATCAAAAATATAGCCGCCTGCAACAGCTTTTGATTCAATAGCGGCGATGACTTGTGATTTATTTTGTGTGCCTTCCCAACGAAAGTCAGGGTCGTGCATGAACCATATTTCTGGCTCGCGTGTCTCTTCTAACATCACATAGTGAGGGAAGGGGTTTTGATTAAATTTGTTCTCACGTTCTGGCAGCAAATACATATCAAGCATTACCATGACATTTTCGCTCTCAGATTTCTGTGCCAATAACGTTTGTAAGGTATGAAGGTTCTCTTGTTTACTGAGCGTCTCGCAGTACCATGGCGTAACCGATACGCCATATATTTTTTTATACCAGGCTCTAAACTCATCGTGGTTGATGTCATCTGAGTGGTAGGCTAAATGGTGGTCATTGCTAATGAGTACTTCAGCGTCCCACACGCCAAAATAGAATGGTCTGTGATCTACGCGCGGATCAGCTTTAATGCTTTCGCACAAGCAGCTCACAAAGCAGTGCACTTTGATATCTTCAAACTCTTCTTGGACCTCAGTTACCTCATTTGTCGCATTGCTAGTTTCGTTAGTTCGGCCGTTTGACTGGCTTAACAGAAAGTCTGCTAGCGAAGATACGGTAGCAACATCTTCATTACTCAGCGCAGCATCGGGTATATCAATACCAAGCGTCAATTCTATATGAACCAGTAGCTGCATTATCTGTACTGAATCTAAATACAAGTCTTCATTTAGCCGAGCTGCTGGTCTAAAGTCGCGCAGCTTTTGATTGTTGAGCTCTTTTTCAAGTACCAACTTAATGGCATCAATAATGTTTTGTTTATCCATGGGGTTACTCTGCCATCTGTGCTAGTTCGTTTTGGAGCTTTTGGGCACAGTATGCTTCTGCCAGTTTTTTCCGATTCACTTTGCCGTTTGCTAAGCGTTCAATGTGCTCCACTGCATGTAAAAATTGCGGAATTTGGTACGCGGCAAGTTTGTCGCCACACCAAGCCCGAAGCGTATCGGCATCGAGTTTGTCGGTGGTGAAATATAAACAGGCTCGCTGACCCGCCGTGGTGTCGTTTACTTTAAACAGTACGGCATCGGTCACGCTTGGGTGTTCAAGAACAATATCTTCTATCTCTTGTGGGTATACATTTAAACCCGAGACAATAATGGTGTCGTCTTGGCGCGCGATGAAATGCAGCGTCGGTGACACATTTTCTGCATGCTCAAAATAGCCCAAATCTTGGGTATGGATAACGTGTGCCTGATGGCTGGCATTTATTGCAGGTACGGTTATCACTATTTCTTCAGGGTAATTGACGTCATGCCCAGACGATATTTGAATATGAGGCAGAACATGACCAATGCTGGTGTTGGAGGAAGTGATAGGGCCCAAACTGACACATCCAGATTCAGAGCAACCGTATTGTTGGTATAAATGCGTTACTCGTTCACTTACCTTATCGAGTGTTGGTTTCGACATTAAGGTACCAGAAGTCATGGCGGCATAAAGCGTGCTGCTTTTCGGCCACAACATGCTAAGCATACTTAACATCGCAGGTGACGAGTAAAGCAGCGGTTTTTTTGCTGCCAGCAATAACTTCATTATAAATTTGGGGTTGATATTAGTAATAATTGTCGGGCTTTTGCCTCTACCAAGCGCCACTAGCACCCCACATATTAGTCCGTATGAGTGGGTGACTGGGCATGCTACGTAAGGGGTCATAGCGTCAGCATCAGGGAAGTGAGAAATGTAACTGGCTATTTCTACATCTATAGCTACCCAACTTCGTTTTATGCACTTAGGTTCCCCCGTTGTGCCAGAGCTCATTTGAATAAGCCCGGCACGCTGGTCTGCCTCACCTTTATATTCAATAGGAATTGGGGAGTGCATGTCGCCGTAAAACAATACCCCACATTTAGCTCTTCTGGCGCTACGCTTGGCCTGTGTCAGCGGCGTATCTGGGTGAATTGGCATCACTGTAATATCATGGTTTTTAGCGTAAAGGCATAAGGCTAACCATGTAGCGGTATCGTTAAGACAAACGGCAATATTTGCGTGCTTTGCATGCAGTTCGGCAATTGCTGAAAATTGCTGGTAAAAACGTTCGAAATCGTGGGTGGAATAAAATGTGGTATCAACACTTAACATGAAAATCTCCTGCACATTAAAGTGGATGTAAAGGGTTAGGGATAGAGTGGTGAAATTCTTGCGTCCCTTGGCCACTCAGCTTTTTTGCGAGTAGAGATTCAGTTTGAATAGTGGGTGCAAGTAATTTGATTTTTCTTATGCGAGTAGGGCATGGCTTAGTCGTTTTTTCGTAGGCTGATAACACATGACTAACCTGTCGCCAAAACTGGCTTTCTTCATAGTGATAATAGCGATGCATCAACTCGGCTACATCGGTAAGGTTGTATACAAACAACGTATCAACAAAGAGTTCACGCAGTGCATCTACATCTGACATCCAGTAAAATTGATTGGCTGGTGCATGAATGTAATCGTGGTGTAATTTAGCGAAGTGTGGTGTTAGCTCTGGCTGAGCAAGATAGCTGTCGACATACTCTAAACTTTCATGAAAATCCCGCAATACCACCGACGTTGGCCAGCCATTGTCATGCCGTAAATTCATATTTTGTGCATGCGCTTCCACCGCTATGCCGTGTTTAACTAACAAGTGCCACACTGGCACAACCGTTACTTCAAGTAGTTGAGTTAGCCAAGCTTCGCAGCCGTATTTTTTTATCCATGGGTCGATAAAGGGCAAGCCGTCGTGTTCAACCAGAGATAATGCAACAAAGGGAAGGGCGTGCGTAATGCCTGCTTTTAGCGGTTGGCTGTTGCGAAAAATTACGCTAAGACTTGGGGATAATTTGTTCGCCCAATGCTCGGCCCCCACAGTAGTGTCGGGGTGTCGAACTACGATGCCTGCATATTCATTTTGGATAGCAAGGTTTTGCTTTTCTTGGTACCAGCTATCTTGTTTGATAATTGTATCTAACCAGTTCGAAATGACCGGTGCTGTTGTCACTGAATGAGGTTCAATGGTGCGCAAAGAAGATGTATTGACCATGTTCATAGGCAGCTTCACATGCGCTTTGTCTGGTGAGGTTACATTCAGTAACGTTCTCACCGAAATAGTGGCCTGATAGCTATCGCCACATTCACCTAAGTCAATAATATCCTTGTTATTAATAGGTTGTGTAAGCTCAGATGCTAATGCTTGTCGTTGCCAAGGGTGGATAGGTAGAAAACCATATTCTTGGCCATGTGTGCTTGTAGTATTTAACCGCTGCTGCAAAGTATTTAGGGTTTCATTGCCCAGTTCTTGCTGCCAAAAATGGATGGTTTCCATTGGTAAATTTAGTGCTAAAAAGGCGTGTTTAATGGCCAACCAGTGAAGCTTGAAATGGTTATTTGCTTCTGGGCTATAGTACGCATGATCACTAGTGCTAAAACCTGTGCGGGCTTTGAAACAAGGGTGGTAGGGATGGCCCTCTAAAATGGCTGACTCTAAGGCGGAGTAGTCTAGATGTCGTCGACTCTGCAATTGTGATAAATGCGCATCGTTCCATTCACAAAACCCGATAGTTTGATCTAACTCCTTTAGCAATTGGCGTTTTGTGCTATCACTTGCGGGTAAGTCGTTTACCAAGGTAGGTAAATCAATAGTGGCTGTCTTGAATGGCGCGATTTGTTTTATATAGGTAGCATCTAATCGAATTCGGCCGAAGCTTGAAATGTGGCCGCGGGCGATGTAACGGGTGGCGCCAACTGAAAACCAAAAGCTGCCATTGGTATAGTGGTAAGGAACAAGTTGCTCAAATAGTAATGCTTCAACGAGCTGCTTGATTACACGGGCTTTTGAACGTGAGTTTAGCCCCTTATTCACATGCACTAATGCAGGTCTTTTCTCAATATTAAGCTGATTCAAGGCAAACCTCGAATGTGGTAGCTAGATTGGGGGAGAGGGAAACTGGCGGCGTTAAGCAGTAAAGTGGGTTTTTAATTTGAGTATAAACGGCTTGTTCCATCTCAGCTTGTAACTCATCAACGTCATCTACCCGGGTCAGCAAGTTGCCTTTGCAAGGAATAGACTTACGCTCTGTAATGGAGCGTATCAACCCCTGCCCTAGTGAAGATACTTGGGTTAATAGCTTATCTAATTTTATGCGGGCCAGGTTTAGCAGGGTGTCTTCGCCAACTAACCCGTCTAAGCCGAAGCGATTAATGACCGAGAAGAGTTGGTTAATTATTAAGTAGTAGCCAAACCGGTCGAAAATCATATCGTTATCGTAAAATAGCTCTGGGCATTTAATGAGATCGGGCTCTAGCTGCAGTAGCGTGCTTTTATCCGAACTTGAAAGGTAGAATCCTTGATTGTCCCGATAAAAATACGTTTTCGGGTAGCCTTCAGTTAGGTCTAATAGGGAGTTTTGCTGGTGGGCTTCTAGTGCAATACCAAATTGATCGAACAACCTAATGGCTGGCTCTATTGCGCATTGCCAGTAACGGTCGAACCATGAAATGCTTGTTTGATGCAGTGAACGTCCCTCTTGAACAGACAGCGTATGAATAATAGTGGCAAGCTTTGAACGGTCGTTAGGGAGAATAGCGTCTTGCACCAGCGCCGCGATTGATTGTATTCCTCCAATGCCTAATTCTTTCTCGGTTTGCTTAAATGGGTTGTCGCGCAATATCATTTCAAAGCCACTTTCATCCATATCAGGTAAAGAAAGTGATAGGTAAGCGGGGTCGCCAATAACTTGAAACTGTGAATGCAGAGACGAAAAACGTGTTGTACTAAGTAGCTTCGCTAAGGTCACGCCAGCATCAAGCTCATGACCCATATTTATACGCATGGAGTTGGTGATTTTAACTGGAATAGAGACTTTCACCATGAAGTTGAGCTGTTCACAATACAGGGTTCGAACCGACGACGTTGGTGTGAACTTTGCGCCCAGCGGGCCTAATGGGTGTAGTTGCCCAGTGGAAATTAACTGTTGAATGTAATCTTGCTTTAGTAACCATTCTGCTTGAAGTGGGTGAACCGCCACTAACGCCTTGCCCGCTTCACTAAACTGCTTAATCAAAGCAACTTGTTCATCGCCAGCGTCTTGCTCTGCTATACGAAGCACGATGTGTTCTGCGCAAAGTTCAATCGCCGAACTTTGTTTTAGCCATTTTCTCTCTACGGCAAAAAAATGTAGTTTGAAGCTGCCTTTAAGTTCAGGGGCATAATGCGCGTGTTGCCAACGGTGCATACCTTGGCGAGATTTGGGAGTAGGGTGGAGCCAGTGACCAAACAACACCGATTGTTCTGAGTCAATAAAACGAGGGCTTTTTAGTGCGGGATCATCTTTTCTTTCTTGGACATAATCAGCCATTACCTGATGGCTTTCAATAGTGCGTAATGTGAGTTCCAATTCCTGCTCACAAACGTGGGGGGTGTTTGACCGAGCGTAGATTTCTTTAATTAATAGCATGATGGCTGAAATAGAGTCTAGTGGGTGCCATTCCATGCTGTTTGGACGTTGATGGTAAATTCCAGTGAGTTTGTGTCTTCCCACGATTGACCGAAACGCCACACCGAATATCAGCTTTATTTCACTGTGCTGAAGTTGTAATTCCAGCATGAATTTATCGCGGTTTTCTGTATTGAAGCCGCTTACTGACTTCCATTGTGCTATCGAGTGCCAAACCCCTTCATCTATTTCTTTTAAATAGCCGTTAACAAAAGCGTGGTAGGATGCATTATCTGCGATTTGCTTGGCGATTGTGGCCATGCTTTTCTCCCCTTACTCAGACATTAAAATTCCCCGTCATCGTAATGAGAATGATTATCATACTCAAGTTGGTTTACATTTGTTACTTATTCCAAAAGCGTAGTGGGGCGAAATCGATAGCTATATATGAGAGCAAAACTAAAGGTTAGCCATTCGGCAATGGGCAGTGCGATAAGAAATAATAGTGGTGAAGGTGACAGTGACAACAGTGTGCTGTGATAAAAAATAACGTAGAGGAACACCAGCATAGTTGCGGGAAATAAAATACTACGGCATAGCGCCAACAATGCCGACGGCGCGGGTTTATGAATGGCCGTTAGGTAGCACCCTAGAAGAATATTAATGCCATTTACAATGAACACCGGCCACATCAGGCCTATAACGTGACCAACAAGCTCGGTTACCTCGCTGTCCCGTTCATTTAAAAATAAGGTGGTAAGAGGTGCTTGTGCAAAAATCAGTGCACCCGCCAGCAGCAAGCCAGTGAGTAACACACTTGAAAGTGAAATTTTTAGAAATGCGTAAACTCGAGGGGTATTCTTTGCGCCGTAATTCTGGCTAACCAGTAAATGAAGAGCATCCGCCACCCCATAAGACACCATCACGCTAAGAAAAATAAAATAGTTCACTACGCTAAACGCAGCAACACCATTTGCCCCTAACTGTGCAATCAGCAGCCAGTTTAGGAGTAAGAAAAGGGCGCCAACTGATACTTCATTGACGAATTCTGAAACGCCGTTATAGGCAGTGGAAACAATAGCGCGCCAATTTTTCTGCTTAAAGGAAAAGCGTAGGGTACGTTTTTGGCTGAAAAAGTAGGTCATAAGCACCACGCACTGTATAAACTGCGCGATGGCAGTAGCATAGGCGGCGCCCGCTATTCCCATATCAAGGTGCAATATGAATACCCAATCAAGAACAACATTAGTAAGCGCCCCTATGACTAAGGCTTTTGTTCCCAGCACAGGATGACCATCGGTGCGCACAAAATAATAAAGCACCATGGTGCTTAGTTGCAGAATGAACACCCAACGAATAATGGCAAAATACTCGGTTACTAGCGGTTGAATATGTGCAGGTATGTTTAAAATTACGTATAACGTAGGCTCAAGAGCAAAACTTAGCAGTGCGAAACAAAAGTTAACTAGCACAGTGGTTATCAGAGTTTTACTCATAATGTCAGAGGCGGCGGTAGTGTTCCCTTCGCCTAAATACTTGCCTGCAGTTACCGCGCCGCCAATGGCGAGCATCAGTGATATAGCAATAAGAAAGGTTAAATACGGTAATAGCAAACTAACGGCGGCTAGCGCATCTGAGCCGACAATATTTCCCACAAAAATGCCGTCTACAAGGCTAGCGGTGGTAAGTGATAGTAAGCCTATCATTGAGGGAATAACGTAATAGAAAAATGTGGGAATGGTGGGGCCTGCCAGAACCCGATTTTGCTCGCGACTACTCATTGCTTGCTCGTCTGTAAATAATTAACCCTGTGCTAGAAACCTCATTGATGACCAGCGTGTAGGGGCAAAGGTTATGCGGCAGAAACGTGAGGTGCAATCAAGGTTACATTTGTGACATTTGGCGTGACATTAGGTTGACATTCAAAAGCCCCGCTTAACACCAGTGTTAAGCGGTCTGAACAAGGTTTACTGCTATGATCGTTACCAGCGCTGAATCGTCCAGTTAATAGCGATAATCGCAATGACTGATGATAGGAGTGGCATCAAGGTTTTGGCATAAAATGCAAAATGACGCAGCCACAGAAGCAAGGGTAGTAATACTGCCACAATAGCTAACTGACCCACTTCCACACCAATATTGAAAGCAGCCACACTAAGTACCAAGTTATTTGACTGCGCATTTAAATCGGCAAACACGCTGGCGAACCCCATTCCGTGTAATAAGCCAAAGGCAAACGTAATAATGCCTAAACGAACAATTAGCGGATAGATATTATTAAGAGCAGTCAGCAGCACTGAAATAGCGATACCAAGCTCGACTAAACGGCTATCCAACGCAATAAAATTCAGGGCGGTAGCGGTCAGGGTTATAGAGTGCGCTAGCGTGAACGCACTGACTAATATTACAGTGTGCTTTAGTATTCGAGAGGTTGAAGGCTCTTTTTGCCACTGTTTTTGCTCTCTTACCAGGTTAACGGTAAGCAAGGTAGCCACTAAAAACAGGATATGATCGATACCAATGAAGATATGCCATACACCTTCGTACACTAGCGAAATGAACAATGCGGTTAGTGACGTAGTGCTAGCATCGAATGTAACGCTGCGGTTATCTGTATCAAGTACGCTGGTAACAGATGTGTTTTCTGAAATGCTTTGTGAACTGCCTTGTGAACGACTTCCTGATTGACCAGCAAGGTTTACGTTCACAAGAAGCTTATGGGTAGGGCTATGTTCAAAAATGCCGTCGTAGTGAATGCCCAATGTGCCAGCTGATCCGCACACAATCTGAATAGGTGAAACTAGATAAGAGTCACCGGAAACACTTCTAATATTTGGCATGCTAAGGCTAATTTTACAGGGTGAGTCGTTTACTCTAATACTTAGCACTTTCGTTATATAACTCTCTAATAAGGGCTGGTTTTGGTGAATCTCACCCCACGTCAATGCGCCATTGCCATTAGTATCTAGTCCAGCTACCTGCCCAATATCATCCGGCTTTAATAACAATTCACCGCTATAGGTATTTTCTTTACCTGCGTTTAGCGTTAAATACCCGCTACTAAGTTCGTGGGCGTTTACTACGCTTACGTTGATAACTAAAAGGGACAATAAAAGACTAACTACAAGTGTTTTCATATATGTTCTTTAATTCAATGCAGATGATGTGGCAACAGCGCTTTCGGCCCGTGCAAGTAACCTAGCGTCACTTCGTGTTTGTGCCGCTTGCCAGTTCAGTCTGGCGAATTTCAGGGCTATAGCAGGTTTATAATCAATATCTAAAAAATAACTAGCCACTTGCGCTGCATGAGACACATCTTCCCGCCAAGTACGTAAGGCCATTCTATCAGCTAATTGCTTTTGAATTTCAGTGTCATGAAGACTTATTTGCCTTTCAGCTTTCGCCCAGCGAAGCAATAAGCCATCGTCTATGTCGTTGTTCGTGCTGTTGGGAATGCGATTAGTAGCCTGAATTGCTGTAAGCCTATTAATGACATCTTTGGGCTTTGAAAGTTTGAGCTTAGCATCAGACCATAGCAGCAATGCGCTTAATGGCAGTTTTTGTGCGTCTAATTTGTTCAGGTGTGAAAGCGTAGCTTCGGGTTTATCGAGGGTATAGGCCATTGCAGCCAAAGTTTCGTAGTACCAAAGGCGTTCGCTCGCACTCGCTTGCTCGGCGCGAGTGTTATTAGCATGGTTTTCCACGGCATGGTTTTTTTCAGCAAATGTCTCAATATTTAATAGTTTTTTGTAGCTAGCACTATTAGTATTAAGTGTGAATTCGGCATTCAAAATACATGTGATGGCCAATAAATAACTGGTTTTTCCAATTAATTGTTGGCAAAAGTTCTTGGCCGCAGCGGGGTTACCTTGTTGAATGTTAATATCAGCTAATAGCAATAAAGCCGGTGCATAAAGCGGTGTATTTATTTCGTTTAAAATAGCCTCAGCTTCGCTAAATTGATGTGTGCCTTGTAGCACTTTGGCCTCTAATACCATTAGCTGTGTTTGCGCGCTAGCAGAAAGGGGGTCTTTTTGCTGCTTTTGATAATGAATGAAGCGAATCACCTGTTGTCTTTCATTGCCTGTAGCATCGGGATAACGGCTTTGATTAAGCGCTGTTTGCGCTTGTGCTATGGTCATTTTTGCGTGAGGTTGTGCACTCCATGTGGCGATAACTTTATTGCTAGGAATGTCGCCTGATGTGCCGCTAAGAGAAGCGGTATCATCAAACGTAAAGGCCGATGAACATAACGTAGACAAAGCGCTAAGCGCCACAAGCCGATTCATTAATTTCATGATCTAAACTCCTAGGTTTGATAAACGTAAAGTGAACAATCTGAAGAAAAAGAGCGCCATCCATGGCGCTAGTACTATTTACTGCTGAGGCAGCAAATCATCAAAACTGCTTTGCTCAGCATCCAGCGTGAACGCTCTTCCATTGACGGGAAGGGGGGTATCAGTCGCTTCTTGGTTAAAAGCATCTCTGGTATAACTTGAAAACGAGACTTGTTGCGCTTCGATGGTGATAGTCACTTCGCCCATGTCAGCATCATTCACACCGTCAGATACACTGAAAACAAAGGAATCAGTTCCCGTAAATTGCGCATTAGGTGTATAGGTAAAATCGCCATCTGCGGTGACCGTTGTGGTTCCGTTTGCGCTGTCGTCGGCTAGCGAATAGGTTAACATGTCGCCGTCAGCATCGTTTGCGCTTAGCATCTCAGTAAATGCGATATCTGCTTGCGTGGTAAACATGGCATCTTCCGCTACCGGCCCCTCGTTTACTTCTGGCGTGTTATCACCGTCGTCACTGTCAAAGCACCCAGTAAGCGCACTGAGTGCACCTACTAAAGCGATACCTTTCAATAGAGCGTTGTTCATAATCTTCACTCCTTATTCAGAACCCGCAATAGGTGTTTTAAGGTAAGGGAATGAGGCGTCAGTCATGCTTGCATCCACAGGAGCACCATCAGTAAAAGGAACATTACCTACGCTGGCGTCTTCTTCTGCGCACAAGCCAAGGTTAGTGTCTTCACCGTTCACCGGGATGGGGTAACATAATCGACCCATCACAACACGAAGGGCAATATCTACCACATCATCGCCAGGTCTCCTTCCGTTAGGGAAGCCGGCTAAATCGTCACCTGCCACACCAAAGGCAGACTGTTCAGCCGCGGGGATTGCTGGAATACCCGTATTCAAGCGAAGCATTTCCGACGCGGTTACTGAGGCCTGTTGATTAACTCCGGGAAAACCAGTTAAAAAGGCGGCAACTAAATCATTTCTTGGGAAATTAGTTGGCGCTAACGTTTCTATTGATGTGCCTAACGTAGTGTTAACCGCATCTTTGAATAAGATGTTCAGCAACTCTGGTAGGGCAGGGTGGGTGACATAATCAGCGAACTGACCATCATCACTTGGGTGTGCACTAGAGAACGTATCTTTATCGCCTATACCAATAACAAGCTCGTTAACTAATGGGCTACCTAAGCGAGATACTTGTGTCATCGCGCCGCCATTAACTTCTGGCGATGCAAAGGTAGCATCAGGGTTTAGGATACGTGCTTGTGGAAGACTGGCTGTTGTCCAAGTGCCAACTACGCCATTACCGTCGCCCGTAACACACGCTGAAGGTACTTCAACAGAAATTGAGGTCACATTTTTATCGGCTAAGTCATCGTTATCATCGCTTTGGGTAATCCCGCCTGGAAAGCCACCGCCATCACCTGCGCCCGGGGCGCTGTCGCCTTCAACCGGTACGTAGTTAACCAAATCAAAGGTTTTACCTAGGTTTACCACAAAAGGGTCTTTGCGCTGGCCCACAAATACCCTTGCCATGTCATTACAGCCCGGTATCGAGAATGAATAGATAAAGCTTTCTGCATACCGAGCATATTCGGCTTCGCTCGTGAAGGTTTTATTCCCGATATAATCAAGAGGCTTGGTAAACGTATCGCCAGCACTTGGCGTTAGTGTAGTGCGCTCACCACTTTGCATATCGCCAGAAACCATAGTTAAGCTATACATTTCTGAGAAGTTAGCGGCGCTTTGGTCGTCTGCGCTAACAGGGCCAATGTTCTTTAATGGCACCTTCACCATTTTTTCTTCGCCTGCTGCGCCGATAGGTAACGCTATACCTTCGTTTTCGGCTGCAAGCATAGACTGAAACTCAAAAACAAAACTAACGTCTTCTACTGCATCGCCATCGCTGTCGATATGAATGGTGTATTGCGCGTTAGGATCCATGGCGAAATAATTAGGGCCGCCGTAGGCATCTTGCAGTGGAATGTAATTTGCGATGAAAGTAACGTAGCCCTCACGCCCTTCTTCGTAGCTGTTAAATGCATAAAAGTCGGTACTATCTAAAGCAGGGTGACGAGTAATATTAGGCGCTTCACGGTGGCTTGAAGCCACTGCGCCTGCGGCAATAAGTGCGCAAGAAACTGCAACTACTGAACGTTTAATCGAAATCATATTATGTCTCTTAGTGAGTGAGTTCATAAAGCCAAACGATTCGGATGCACAGTTGGATGCAACTATTTTACTTTTATTTAAAATACTTTTTTCATACACAAAAAAGCCGGCTTGAATGCCGGCTTTCAAAAGTACTTTTTTAGAAATGTCTTCTCTATTACACAGAAACTAGCGGCGCTATGTATAACACTTCAGTAGGTGCACCGGTTTTTGATCCGCCTGGCGCTTCTAAGCTTACGGCTAGTGCCGCGATTCTACCGTTGAGTAATATGGCATTGGTTGCAAGATGCTCAAGTCCAGATTCGGGTAATAAGCCTAAGGAAATAGGGGCTTCGCCGTTTTCAGGCACCATCCATAACTCATAATCTTTATCGGTAATAGCAGCAAATGCGCTGGTCACTTTTACATCCATGGTAGATTCAGATATTTCTATTACCCACAGCGGCGTATTGTCTGCGTTATTTACAACAGCAACATGAGAAATCTCTTCATCGGCTACCGGTATCATCACTACAAGAAGTACCGCAAATATCATTGCAGCAGCGGTAGACAGAAAGGAGAGATAACGCCATCTAGCCTGCTTTGCTTGTTCAAATTCAACAACGTTCGACACTGGTTTTGTTGAATTGCCATGATTAAGACGGTGCTGAATTTGTTCCCACACACCGTGAGGTGGCTCTACAGGGGTTATGCCGTCTGAAAAGCCTACCAAGTATTCTTCCCACTTGGCGGTGGTTTCACCCACAATTTGGTACTGCATCAATAGTTTTTGATACCGCAGACGCGCTTTGCCACGTAAGGTGCCCACCACATATTCGGCCGCGAGTGCGTTTAACCGTTCTTCTTTCAAATAATTCATAATGACAAACACCTTTGTAAGCTTTGAAGGCCACGTCTAATCCAGCTTTTAATAGTGCCCAGAGGCGACGACAAATGGTTCACAACTTCTTGATGGGATAGTCCATTTACATAAGCCAATTGGATTGCTTGGCGTTGGGATTGATCCAATTCATCCAAACATTCCGCTAATTTATCTTGCTCGGTATTCATCCGAACGGTGTTAGAAGACTCATCCAATTGAGGCGCTTCGTTATCTAGTGATACTTCATTTCTCAGATTGTGATAGCGTATTAAATCTAATGCACGGTAGCGAGCAATACTGACCATCCACGTCAACACAGTACCTTTACCTCGTTGGTAACTGCCAGCGTTATGCCATATTTTGATAAACGCATCTTGGGTAGCTTCGTCGGCTAGTTCCGGCCGCTTCAAAAGCTTTAACACCACAGCATATAGCTGAGGGCTAGTTAATTTATATAGCTCAGCAAAAGCGGCTTTATTGCCATTCGCTGTTTCACACAGTAGGGGAAACAAGGTTTCATGTTCCATAAAGTATCCTTCTTTACCGAGCCATAAATGGCATTTAGAAATTAAATGGCCTTAAGCTTCGGAACTCTGATCAGGGCATAGACACAAGAATTTTTCGATCGATTGTTTGTGTTTACATGTTATTAAACGTTTGCCGTCTTTAATTAGATGCAAAAAGTATAAATATTCTTTGTGCTCTTCACCCTACACGCTATTTCTAACCGGTAATGGCTTAGCGATTCACAATACTAAGTATTAAAACTAGCCCTGTTTCACTATCGGTTATTTATGCATTGTCTGGGTTGTGGCACACTAGCGCGGTATAGAACTGTATCGGAAGTATTTTGAACAAAAGTCACAACAAAGCGTCACGTGCTGCACGCAATGCAAAAAAAGCGAATAAGCGTGAAAAACTCACCGAAAATGACGCTGTCGAATTAACCCCTTCCTCGGAGCGCGCAGGATTTATTCGTCGTTTAGCTGCCATGATATACGATACGCTAGTGGCCGTTGCGGTAGGTATGTGTGCGGCGATGGTGGTAATAGTGACGCTTATTGTACTGCTTTCAAATGGTATATTGGATTTGCAAGGCTACGAGCAACCCGCTGAATTAATTCAGGCATCTACTGGGTACAAGTTACTGATTCAAATATGGGTTGGCTTGTGGGTGGTTGGTTTCTTTTTATGGTTTTGGAAGCGAGGTGGGCAAACCTTGGGTATGCGTGCATGGCGACTTCGTATCTTCAGCACCGTAGATGCGCCTATGACATGGCCGCGTTTGCTCATTCGTTTAGTGGCTTCATTAGGGGGCTTAGGCACGTTGTTGGTATTGTTTGATTTTAAGCACAAGCAATCGTTGCAAGATAGATTGGCGCAAACCCAAGTGCTCAAACTGACTAAAGAAAGTAACGACCATAAAAGCTGGTAAGCAAAAGCGCTAATACAAATAAGAAAGGGAAGCTAGGCTTCCCTTTTTTGTATCCAGTGTTGAAACGGCGGAGCCTATTGCGTCTGATGATTCAACCAAACGCTTAATTCAAGCGATTAAAATTAGACGACTCAAAATCAGCTACTTTCTCAGCATGATGGTGGCGATGGCCGCAAACAATAAGCTGGGAAGCAAAGCGCCTAAAAACGGTGGAATTTGATATACCAAACTAAGTGGGCCAAACACTTCATTTAAAATAAAGAAGCCAAAGCCGGTCAGTACGCCCATGATCACCCGGGCACCCATAGTAACGCTGCGCAGAGGGCCAAAGATGAACGACAAGGCCATTAATAGCATTACCCCTACCGAAACAGGTTGTAATATTTTGCGCCACAATGCCAATTCATAACGTGATGGATCTTGGCCGTTATTAGCCAAATAGCCGACGTAATCTAGCAAACCAGAAATAGACAGGGCCTCAGGCTTTACCGCAACAATACCCAACTTATCTGGCGTTAATGTCGAGTTCCATTGCATACTTTTTTCGTTATCTAACGTTACCGCGGTTTCACTAAAACGAGTAACGTCCACATCGCTTAAGCGCCACTCACTACCATCGAAATTACCCGATTTAGCATAGGTAATACTTTCAAGTGAAAGGTCGTCGTTAAAATCAAAAATGTTGATATCTTTTAGTGAATCGCGGCTTAATACTTCACCAATACTCACGAAGTGCTCGCCGTCTTTGGCCCAAACCAATTGCTCTGAAGAGAACAAACTTCCGCCTGAAATGGCCTCGGTGCGAATTTCTTTTGCTTTTGATTCACTGAACGGGGTTACCCATTCACCCACCGCCATCACCAGTAAAATCATGATGGTGGCAGACTTCATGGTAGAGACAATAATATTCCATCTACTCATGCCCGCAGCTTGCATAACAACAAGCTCACTGTTGCTGGCCAGTACACCCATACCGATTAACCCGCCCAGCAGGGTTGCCATGGGGAAAAACTGTTCTAAATCTCTTGGTAAGCTAAGCACAACATAAAGGAACGCCACCATCATGTCGTAGTCGCCTTCACCCACTTTACGCAGTTGCTCTACAAATTTAATCAGTGCGCTTAAGCCAATAAGGACCGATAGAGTAACAGTTACCGTACCTAACAGCGTGCGAGCAATATATAAATCGAGGATTTTAAACATCTACTTTTTCCCCAATATCCAGGCCCTAAATTGGGTGCCTGTTTTTCTGTCTCGAACAATCAAAGCAACACCAATTATCAGCATGATGGTATGCACCCACCACAGCCCAAGTTGAGGTGGTATTTTGCCGTCTTCTAGTACCCGCCTACTGGCTAATAATAATAAGAAGTAGCCAAGATAGAGCAGTATAGCCGGGAACATCTTTCCAAATCGGCCTTGACGGGGGTCAACGGCGCTCAAGGGCACCGCAATAAGTATCAAGAAGGGCAACGAAAGGGGAATGGCAATACGCCATTGCAATTCTGCACGGGCTTCTATCGATTCATCACCCCATAACTCAGTAGTAGGCAATACACTTACTTTGCGTCTTGCTTCCTCTGCTGGTTTATCAGCTATTTGAATTTGGTATTCATCAAATTCAACCTTGCGGTAGCTTTTTTGCGACTGCTGACCTTCGTACTGCACCCCTTGTTTTAACACCAAGTTTCGGGTGCCATCAGGGTTACTGGCCACTTGCCCTGTTTGCGCGTAAACCACTTGAACCTGATTTTCACCATTTTCAGTTTTATTTTGCGATAAAAACACGCGGCGCAATTGGTCTTCCGTATCAATGTCGTGAACAAAAATAACGGCTTTGGCATTACCGGTTTGTTGGAATCGACCAGGAATAATGGCAGAAAGACCTGCCTCGTTTCGGGCTTTTTCCCTCAGTTGGTATTCGTTTTCAGCCGCCATAGGGGCAAAATAGAGGGTAATCGCCCCCGTTACTATCATAATGAGTACCGATAAGAACAACATCACGCGGGTGATGTACCACTCACTGATACCGCATGCACGCATGACAGTCATTTCACTGTCTACATACAGCCGCCCATGGGCCAGCATAATGCCTAAATAAGCACTTATGGGCAGCACGAGTGATGCGAGAATAGGGGCGTATAGCCCAAGAAAGCCAAGTACTAGTCCTGCTGGTATATCGCCGTCTGAGGCATCACCGAGTACACGTACAAATCTAAGGGTGACAAATATCGCCATTAGAATGAAAAATATGGCTAACTGAGACTTAAGGGTTTCCTTAAGCAAATAGCGGAATATCAACATCTCAGTCCTACCGGAAACTTTGGAATTTTAGTGAAAGAAACCACAATTTTGAGTAAACTTACCGTTTTTACAAGTTTTGCCTGCAATCATAAAATTAATTGCATGGTGTGGCGAAGCAAAATTGACATAATTTACGTCAACATTGCGTCATTCGCAGCTAGCATGCAAGTATGGCTGCGTATTAAAACATAAAGCAGCGCGAAACGTTATGTGAATTTAGTCAGCATGCAAATCTTAAACGACGAAAAACGAGGTGATATCGTGGAGTTTAGTGTAAAAAGTGGCAGTCCGGAAAAACAACGCAGTGCCTGTATTGTTGTCGGGGTCTTCGAGCCGCGCCGCCTTACCGCGGTGGCTGAACAACTAGACGAAATCAGTGAAGGCTATATTAGCAACTTATTACGCCGCGGCGACCTTGAAGGTAAAGCCGGTCAAATGCTATTGCTGCACCATGTACCGAATGTACTGAGTGAGCGCGTATTACTAGTTGGTTGCGGAAAAGAGCGCGAACTTGATGAGCGCCAATACAAGCAAATTATTGCCAAAACCATTACTACCCTAAACGAAACGGGCTCGATGGAAGCGGTGTGTTTCTTAACGGAATTACACGTTAAAGGTCGCGACACTTATTGGAAAGTGCGTCAAGCCGTAGAAGCTACCGAAGATTCTTTGTATACCTTCTTGCAACTTAAAACCAAGAAAGGTGAGCCACGTCGTCCATTGCGTAAAATCGTATTTAACGTACCTACACGTCGCGAACTCACCGTGGGTGAGCGTGCAGTAGAGCATGGGCTAGCCATTTCTCGCGGCGCCAAAGTTACCAAAGATGTGGCTAACATGCCGCCAAACATTTGTAACCCTGCCTATTTGTGGGAACAAGCGCAGTCTTTAGCCAGCCAGTACGACAGCGTTAGCGCTGAAGTAGTAGATGAAACACAAATGGCTGAACTGGGTATGCAAGCCTATTTAGCCGTGGGTCGTGGTTCTGCGAACGAAAGCATGATGAGTATTATGCACCATCGTGGTGGTCCAGCCGATCAAGCACCTATTGTGCTGGTGGGTAAAGGTCTTACGTTTGACTCAGGTGGTATTTCAATTAAGCCTGGCGAAGCCATGGATGAGATGAAATACGACATGGGCGGTGCAGCTGGTGTGCTAGGAACCATGCACACCATTGCAGCGCTAAACCTGCCTATAAACATTATTGGTGTGCTAGCTGGCTGTGAAAACATGCCAGATGGTACGGCTTATCGCCCAGGCGATATCTTAACCACCATGTCAGGGCAAACGGTTGAAGTATTAAATACGGATGCAGAAGGACGCTTGGTACTGTGTGATGCGTTAACCTACGTTGAGCGCTACGAGCCTGAGCTGGTGATTGACGTGGCTACCTTAACCGGTGCCGTCATTATTGCGCTTGGCCACCATGCTACCGGTGTAATGAGCACACATAACCCGCTTGCCCATGAACTGCTAAATGCGTCTGAGCAAAGTTCAGATCGCGCATGGCGTTTGCCAGTGTGGGATGATTACCAAGAACAGCTTGAAAGCCCGTTTGCTGATATGACTAACTTAGGTGGTCGTCCGGCAGGCAGTATAACGGCAGCGTGTTTCTTGTCTCGTTTCACCAAGAAATATAATTGGGCGCACTTAGATATTGCTGGTACTGCATGGCGCAGTGGCAAGAACAAAGGTGCAACAGGGCGACCTGTTCCTATGTTATCGCAGTTCTTAATGAACCGCGCTGGCACTAAGTTAGAGGACTAACGCACGATGCCTCAAGTCGTGTTTTATCAACTGAGCGCAGGCGACACCAGTGTGGCGTCTCGCGCGAGCGAACTTATTGCAGATGCTTTTGCCAACAAGCAAAAGATAAGCGTGTTATGCGATACGCAAAAGCAAGCCGAAGAAGTTGATGAATTTTTATGGCAATTGCCAGCCAATCGCTTTGTTCCCCACAACCTATATGGTGAAGGGCCACAAAGCGGCACACCGGTGGAAATTTGTTGGCAACCCGAGCAGGTTGCCCGCCGTCAAATGGTGGTTAATGTTGGTTCGGGCATGGTGCCTTCGCCAAATCAACATCGCCAAATTATCGATTTTGTTCCCGTAGATGACGAAGCCAAACAGGCTGCGCGGGTGCGATATAAGAACTACCAGCAAGCCGGATGTAATATGCAGTTTAAGAAAACTGCGTAGTGATCACATCAAAATCGGGCTTCACAACGAGAGTAAGTAATGGATAAAACCTTCGAACCACAGTCCATTGAGCAGCAATGCTATGAAAAATGGGAAAATTCGGGCCTTTTTAAAGCATCGGGCAGCGGCGATCCGTATTGTATTTTGCTTCCACCGCCAAATGTTACCGGTAGCCTTCACATGGGGCACGGTTTTCAACAAACTATAATGGATGCCTTAACCCGCTATCGCCGCATGAAGGGTGACAACACCCTATGGCAAGTGGGCACCGACCACGCGGGTATTGCTACCCAAATGGTAGTAGAACGCCAATTAAATGCAGAAGGCAAGACTCGTCATGACTTAGGTCGTGAAGACTTCATCAAAAAAGTCTGGGAATGGAAAGAGCACAGTGGCGGCACTATTACAGGGCAAATGCGCCGTTTAGGCACATCACCTGATTGGTCTCGTGAAGTGTTCACCATGGATGACAAGTTGTCTGATGCGGTAACCGAAACTTTCGTGAAGCTTCACGAAGAAGGCTTAATTTATCGCGGTAAGCGTTTGGTTAACTGGGATCCTGTACTGCACACCGCAGTGTCAGATTTAGAAGTACTAAACGAAGAAGAAGATGGCCACATGTGGCACATGCGCTACCCACTTGCTGATGGCAGTGGTGAGTTAGTGGTTGCTACTACTCGTCCAGAAACCATGTTAGGTGATACCGCTGTTGCGGTACACCCTGATGACGAACGATATCAAGCTTATATTGGTAAAGATATTAAGCTGCCTATTACTGGCCGTTTAATTCCAGTGATTGCCGATGATTATGTGGATCAAGAGTTCGGTACTGGCTGCGTTAAAATAACCCCAGCCCACGACTTTAACGATTACGACATGGGTAAGCGTCATAGCCTACCGATGATCAATATATTAACTGATGATGCGAAAATTAATGATGAGTCGCCAGAGGCTTATCGCGGCTTAGACCGTTTCGACGCACGTAAGCAAATTGTGGCCGACTTGGACGCCCAGGGCGCACTCGTTAAAATTGAACCACATAAGCTTAAAGTGCCTCGCGGCGACAGAACCGGCGCGGTTATTGAACCTTACCTTACCGACCAATGGTATGTTGCGGTTGAATCACTTGCCAAGCCTGCTATTGAAGCGGTTGAAAGCGGCGAGATTCGTTTTGTACCAGAAAACTGGAACAAAACCTATTACCAGTGGATGCACAACATTCAAGATTGGTGTATTTCACGTCAGTTGTGGTGGGGACACCGCATTCCTGCATGGTATGACGACAACGGCAACATTTACGTGGGTCGTACTGAAGCAGAAGTGCGTGCTAAAAACAGCTTGAGCGACGACATTGCGCTTCGCCAAGATGATGATGTACTCGATACCTGGTTCTCATCTGCACTATGGCCGTTCGCGACCATGGGCTGGCCTGAAAAAACGCCTGAACTAGAAACCTTCTTGCCTTCATCGGTATTGGTAACTGGCTTCGATATTATTTTCTTCTGGGTGGCTAGAATGATCATGATGACGAAGAAGTTCACCGGCCAAATTCCGTTTAAAGATATTTATATTACCGGTCTTATCCGCGATGAGAACGGCGATAAAATGTCAAAATCGAAAGGGAACGTACTTGACCCTATCGACCTTATTGACGGTATTGACCTAGAAACGCTAGTGAAGAAACGCACCTCAGGCATGATGCAGCCAAAACTAGCTGAAAAGATTGAGAAGCGTACGCGTAAGCAATTCCCTGATGGTATTCATGCCTATGGTACAGATGCACTTCGCTTTACCTTTGCTGCAATGGCGTCCACCAGCCGTGATATCAACTTTGATATGGCGCGGGTTGAAGGCTATCGTAACTTCTGTAACAAAATTTGGAATGCATCACGCTTCGTACTGATGAATGCCGAAGAGCATGACACAGGCCGTGATGGCGGCGAAATGGTATTAAGCATTGCTGATCGCTGGATTTGGGCTAAGTTCCAACAAACCCTCGTCGAGTTTGAAAAAGCATTAGAAGACTACCGTTTCGACATTGCTGCGCATATTGTGTATGAGTTTACTTGGAACCAGTTCTGCGATTGGTACTTAGAACTTACAAAGCCAGTACTTAGCAACGAAGCCAGCAGTGAAGCTGAAAAACGTGGTACACGCCATACGTTAATTAACGTATTGGAAAACTTGCTACGTTTGTTGCACCCGTTAATGCCATTTATTACCGATACTATTTGGCAGCGTGTTGTTCCATTAAGCGCGCTTCAGGTTGAAGAGAATGCAAGCATTATGGTGCAAGCAATCCCAGTACAAGATGCCGCTAAACAAGATGAGCAAGTACTTGCTGATATTGAGTGGGTGAAGAAGTTCATCGTGGGTATTCGTAATATTCGCGGCGAAATGGATATATCTCCAAACAAACCGCTTAATGCCTTACTTAAAAACGTAAGTGCTGAAGATAGCCGCCGTTTAGAGGCTGCTAAAGCCTTCCTAGACAAGTTGTCTAAGCTCGAGACTGTTACGATACTAAAAGACGGTGAAGAAGCACCAGCGAGCGCAACGGCGCTAGTGGGTGAAATGGAAATACTAATTCCAATGGCGGGTCTTATCGACAAAGATGCCGAGCTCGCGCGTATCACGAAAGCCATGGATAAAGTGGATAAAGACGTTTCACGTACACGCGGAAAGCTGGGTAACGAGAAGTTTGTAAGTAACGCCCCAGACGCCGTGATTGAGAAAGAGCGCGGTAAGCTGGAAGAAGGTGAGAAGCAACTCGAAAAGCTAAAAGCGCAATACGAGACTATTGCTGCTTTATAGGTGCGCTATTTAAGGAGCGGCTTAATAAGCCAGGGCTAGCAAGCCAATTGATAAAGGGTTGTCGAAAGACAACCCTTTTTGTTTGGCCGTCAATCAGGAAACGGTGCAAAGTGTAAGAATCTCTGCGTTTTTAATGTTTCATGTGCAGCTTTAACATATCAACCAAAGCTTTGCGTTTAATTGGCTTCGTGAGATAGTCGTTCATGCCCACATCGATAGCGCTTTGTTTATCTTCTTTCATGGCATTGGCCGAGAGCCCAATGATGGGAAGGGTAGTAAAGCCCGCTTTTCTTAGGGCTTTTGTAGCCTCATAGCCATCCATTACGGGCATTTGGACATCCATCAATACTAAATCATAATGGGGGGCGTTTTCTATTTTACGCACCGCTTGATTGCCATCTTCCGCTATATCAAACGTAATCCCTAACATTTTAAGCATTTCACCGGTAACAATCTGATTTATATTGTTATCTTCAACCAACAAGATATGTCCTTCTAAACTAACATCTTCAATAACATCCGCACTGTTGGTTGTGGCTTGTCGTGTTTCATTACTGACTACCATAGACATGAAATGTTCAAATTGTGCAGGCGTAAAGGGGTGCATAATAAGCGGGCCTTTCCACAGGCTATTGTACTTATCTTGTAGCGCACTCCCTACGGTATCCATGATCAAGCCAACATGAGTTCCTTGCGCTGCTAACTCGTGTAACCAGCGGACATTTTCCTTAAACACACTAAAGCTAGGAATATCAACAATAAGGTGTTTAGGCAGAGCATCGAGCGATTGGGCGGCGCTAATGTCCATGATATTGGATTGGCTAATTTGTATTATCGACTGATAGATATCTGGTAGCAGAGGCGAAGAAGTTAAGTACATACTGGACGTGGGCAACTGAGGTGTAAGGTCAAAAATACCAGGCTGATTCTTAAATACACGAAGAGGCAACGATATAGTAAAGGTACTGCCTTTTCCTTCCACTGAAGTGGCTGATAATGAGCCACCCATCAAGTCGGTGAGTTGTTTTACAATGGTTAAACCCAGGCCTGTTCCCCCATACTTGCGATTGGTCGCGTCATCCGCCTGAGTAAAGGGGTTAAAAATACGAGCAAGTTGTCGCTCACTCATACCAATACCTGAATCTTCAATGATCATTGTTAGGGAGAGTAAGTTACCTTTATCGTTAATACTGCCATTAAACCGAATGCAGATTTCTCCTTGCTCGGTAAATTTCACCGCATTACTTCCAATATTCATTATGATTTGAGCAATACGTAGCGGGTCGCCAATAACTTGCGGCACAATGGAAGGTGACACAATGAAGCGAACGGCTAAGTTCTTTTCTTTGGCTTTAAGGGCAATAACAGCAATGAGGTTATCGAATAGCGAATGAAGGGAAAAGCTGACTTCTTCAATTTTAAGTTTGCCGGCTTCAATTTTTGAGAAATCTAAAATATCATTTATAACACTCATTAAAATTTGGCTTGAATAGGCGGCTTTATCAAGATAACCACTTACAATATCAGGCACTGGATGTTGCTGAGCAAGTTCTATTAAACCAATAATACCATTCATGGGCGTGCGAATTTCATGGCTCATATTGGCTAAGAAAATACTCTTTGAGGCGGTTGCTCGCTCTGCTTTTATCTTACTTTCAGTGAGTTCTGAGTTTAAAGATGCCAACCTGCCATTTAGTTCACGGGCTTCCGATAGTAAGCTTTCCGTTTGCTTGTTTTTGTCACTAAATACATGGGCAGCGCGAGCAAGATTCCCAATTTCGTCGTTACGGCTATTGCCTGGAATACTCGAAATATTCTGGCCTTCAGAAAGCCGATTGAAAACTTCGGTAATGGTGCGAATAGGGCCTAAGATACGGTAGGCCGTAAATATGGCAGCGGTGAGGGTAAGTAGAATGGAGACCAGAGAAAATATCTCACCATTACGTCGTGTTTCTTGCGCTACCAAATAGGTGTTATGAGCAATAGATTCGGTTTTCGACGTTACTTGGTTGGCAAGTTCGCCACTTAAATATAAAAATTCATTCGCTGAACCTGCCATAACGACATTAACCAAAAACAAATTCCCTTGGGTGATTTGTGTCAGCTTGAATAAGTCTGCTTCTGCCTTTTCTAGTAAATCATTAACTTGGCTATGAAGTGTCTGGTTGTCTATTGTGATAGCTTTGATTGCAGTAATAGCTTCATTGAATTGAGTAATTAACGCCATATCAGGCTTCATCAGATAGCGAAGGATTGCGTTTTCCGCCATAGCAATATGGAAGTTAAGTTTATCGATGGTACCTTGAGGAAGCGTGAAGTTCTCGTTTGCAGTATCAAATAAGCGCTTAACTGCCAGCAAATCTGACAATGACCCATCAATGATTAAATCGTCTTTTCTTGAACGAGCATCAATAACCTGTCGGAAATTTTCTTGGTAGGCACTAAGATGTTTATGCATTCGAGACAGCACATAGGTATCGTCAATTTCACCGCTTTGAGTAACAGGATCGGCGAGCTCTTCTAACCTTTTGTTGATAGAGAGCATCAACCTTTCGAATCGCGTTACCGCAGATTGACTCGCATTTTCTTTGTAGATAAGTACATTACGCTGTAGGTCGATAACGTCTCTTTCGAGCTCTTTCACTATGCCCACATCAACCACAGCACGACTTGAGGCCGCCATACCGCGGCTTAAAACAGATTGGTTCTCCCTAGCAATATACCCTTGTACTAAGAGCAGGGCGACTAAAGCAATTAATACGAGAATAAGTTGCGTTCGAATCGAGGTCAGCATAGCTACTATTGTGCCTTTGACTTAGCCAATTTGGCTAAGACGTAATAAATTCATACCATTTTTGGAGGCTATATTCGTAGGTAGGCATGACCGTATTCCATACCGCAATATTACTAAACCTATCTTCATAGCTTCCACCTGAGCGCTGTTCACCTTTTTGAACACTAACCTTTCCTGCAGGACCTTTTAGGCTTTCGCTTGCAGGTAAGCCTTTGTACCAATAATTCCACTCGGCTTGCGACAAATACTTTGCGGAGCGCTCTGGGTTAGAGATGTAATAGCCCTGGCGAGCAATAAATGCGCCTGGCCAGCCGGACAACCACCAATTCATATATTCATAAGCAACATCTTTGCTTCTGCTTTGTGCGGCGGAGGATAAACACATTACACCATGCCAGCCTCGGTAACCTTCTTTGGGAGCGGCAAATTTAACTGGAATATTTTGGCTGTTTAAGGCTGATACCGCAGGAGAGAACATGCTTTCTATAGAGACACGTTGGCTTTTCATAAATTGAACTGATTCAGGCACCGACGTCCAAAAGCCACTGAAGTGATTTAATTGGGATAACTCAATAAGAATACTGAATAAGTTATCTAGCTCTTGTGTGGTCATTGCCCCTATATTTTCAAACGATATATAGCCTTTTGCTTGTGCAGCTAAGGCTAAGTCGAAAAGTCCAATGGTGGGGTCATTCACGATCCCCACTTTGCCAGACAACCGGCTATCAAGCAGCCACCCCCAACTTTCCTCTTGGTTTTTAAGTTGCTCAGGAAATTGCGACGTATTGTAGCCAAAAGAATCTACGTTGTGCACATAGGGAAGGAAGCTAATGGTGTCTGTATGTTCAACACCCAAACTACCATCAGCTTGTACGTTAATAATTTTATGGGGAGCATCACCAGCGCCTAGTCGTGCTGCTTCTGTTACTTTACCTGTTTTGGTTAAATCGTTTATTTCATCCCAATAAGTAAGTTTTTTCTTTTCGATCGGCTGAATAGCTTTTGAACGCCACAAAACATTAATGCTGTTTGACCACTGTTCATATAAATCAAAGGCACTAGGGTCCATTGATGCTCTTTGAAGTACGGTGGCGCTTCCACCAGGCTGAAATTGAATATTAATGCCTAAATCAGCCATGGCGTGTTGACGGATTTCTTCTTGCAGCGTGACATGGGTACCCATGACTCTTAACGTTGGTGTTGGCTTTCCTATTGCAAAAGGCGCTACTCCGGCAGATACTCCCAGCGCAGCCGCTCCTTTGATAAAACTACGCCGAGGGCGAGAAGATAAACGTTGGCTGGGTGGCATTAGAACGGTTCCAGTTGTTCTTTATAATATTTTTATTCTGGCATCGATTTTAGATATTTACCAAGTTATTTGCCAAAGCCAGCGAAGCTTTAGACCAAAGAACGATAAAAATGAATTCATCATACTCGTTTAGGTTGTGCCACTAATTGAGTGAATTGGATTCCGTTTTATATTGTCTTACCAAGCTAACCCGATTTCTCCCTTCCCGTTTAGCGCGGTACAGCGCCTCATCAGCCTTGCTCATCATCTCTTTTGTTTCAGTGGGGTTTACCTCGCTGACATAATAAGCACCAATACTGATAGTTACCTCATAACCCTTTAGCGCAGGAAGCGTGCTTGAAATTGATTCAACCCGCTTTCTGAGTCTATCAAGAATATTCTTAGGATCATGGGAGCCTGGTAATATCATACAAAAAGCAAACTCTTCTCCGCCTACTCTTCCTACACCATCTTCTTGGCGGAAAAATTGTTTCATCGACTTCGCAACAGCCACTAATACATCATCACCAAACGCATGACCGAAGGTATCATTGATTTTCTTAAAGTGGTCAACATCGGCAATGCCGATTAATAGAGAATGGCCGTGGCGATGAGCAAAGTGCGTAGATTTATCTAGTGCCTCTTCAAAGGCACGCCTATTCGGAATGTCGGTGAGAGGGTCAAAATAGGCGAGTTTTTCAAGTTTCACGTTAACGTTACGAAGCTCTCTGGTACGTTGAGTTACCAAGTCTTCTAAATTTTCTCGAATACTCTTTAGCTCAAAATTACGGTTATTCAGTTGCTCGGCGTGAAACTTAACGGCACTTACGTCTCGCTCGACCGAAGCGAAGTGGGTGACTTCTCCCAGCTGATTTTTGAGTGGAAAAATACTCATTTCAACCCAGTAGGGGGTGCCGGTTTTAGTATAATTAAGTAGTGTTTCCGTTATTGGCTTGTTCTCTGCAAGTGCACAGTGAATGCGAGAGGTAGCTTCTTTGTCTGTCAGTGTACCTTGAAAAATCCGTGGCGTTTCACCCATTAGCTCTTCTCTAGAATATCCCGTAAGCTTACAAATGGCATCGTTCACGTAAATGATTTTGGGTGATAAAGGTCCCTCGATTGATTTCGCCTCGGTAACAATAATCATATCTTGTGCGCTTTGCACAATATCGAGGAATGAAAACGCTGCAATTTTTTCGGTGATTTCGGTAAAGTAAACCACCACAAAACCTGCACCCTCGGATTTTTCCGGATAAGCACTGACATTTAACCAACAGATCTCTCCGCTGTTATCATTGACTAAGCCAATAATTTCATCAGTAATCGAGACATTTAGCGACGTCACTTTGTTTACCGGATATTCGTCGGGGTGAAGACGGCGATTTTGCCTGTCTACCAACTCCCACCCATCTTCTAGCAGATGCCGGCTTTGTAAACGTTCAAGTGACGTTTTAAATAGCTTCATAGCTGCAGGGTTCACGTAAACAATCTGCGAATCCCAAGAATGTATCACTACGCCAATATGCGCATGTTCCAAAAGGTTGATCAGGTTTACATTTTCAATTTTCATCGCACGTATACCATCTAGACTTAACATATCGATGTAGCTGCCAACCGGTAGCCACTTTCGTAAGTCATTATGCGGCCAAATCATATTGCATAATGCTTATTTTTTGTTCTGCTACTTTAGTATAGTGATAAAAGGATAAAGCGCCGCCTTTCAATGAAAGTCTTTTTGGTAAACAGTAAATTGCTAGTGCCGAGCCAACCTGCGCGCCACTAGAGTAAAGGCGATGAATAGTAAACCGAAGATAGTCGTGCTGCCGCCGTGTTCCTCAACCACTATGACCGTATCTTCGTAGATATACTCATGGTTATCACTTTCTAAACTTAGATAAGCAAGGTCGGCATCATCATAGCCGTCAGAAAAAGCGACCAGTTGCTCGGAATAGGCATCATATAGTTCGATGAGCACATCATAATCTGCAGCGGGAAAGCCTGAAAGCAGGCGGCTTTCTACCACAAATGCATCTGAGGAATCTTCACCATACAGCACAAATTCAGAGGTGACATGAATGGCCTCATAGCGATCGTTTCTGCCTAAGTAAATAACCCCATATACAAGGGCACTGTCGTAAGCGGTATCTGCATCGAACTCAACGGTAAATTCAGAATAATATCCGTCATAATCGATATCAGTATCTAAAGATACCCAACTGTCATAAATCCAGTAATCGGGCAATAGTGTGGTAGATTGTGCTTCGGCATAGGATTTACTCGTGCCGCTAAAAAGGCTTTCACGTTTCGCTTTTTTCTCAGCCAACGAAGGTGATTCCAATACGCCAGTTTTTGTATCGTTAATGGCACTGGTAGAGGCATTCTTGGTGGTCGCGTTAATTGCAGCCTTAGTGGACGCTTCAGCTGGGGAGTAAACGGCGCCGTAGCGATATTCTGTTGATTCTACAGAAACAGGGTCATTGGATGACACTGGATCCGCGTATGAAGTAGTGATCAACGAGCAAGGCAATACTGCTAATAGGCAGAACTTAGCAAAGGGTTGAATGGGTGATTTCATTGTTTACATCCTTTCTAATCAATAGTGACAGGTGCCATTGTTGATTAAATAAGATGAACAAAAACTGAAGCCACCCTTAATGTTCTGTTGAGTAAAGGGATGAGTCTGTCAGAATCAATCTTCTAGGTAGTCGTCTTCGTACTCATCTTCATCATCGCCGCGGGGCATGAAATACGTACCCCAGCCGTCGTATTGAACGTCTTGTTTGTCAGCAATTTTAAGTAGGGTATCGGAATCAGCATTGAGTTTTTCAAGGTCTAACGCTCGTTCAATGATAGCATCGAAACAAAATATTGTGCCGCCATCATCAAGCATTAACTCTTCTGCGTCAGTCACTTCAAAACCCGCTTTGAACGTATCAACCGCCGCTTTTTCTAACTTGTCGAAGTCGTTACTCGCAAAGTGATGCTCAATGGTGTATTCAGCATCGGCCTGGCTACCGTCTTCTAATAGCGCTTCTATGGTTTCCTCATTGAAGGAATACCATTCTTCTCGTTCATCAAACTGACTCATAAAGCAAAACCTCAATCATTTTTCGCAAGTTTACCTGCTTTTTTCCATTTCAGCGACTTCAGCATCCAACTGGGCCATTTTGTTTTTCATCTGGTCGTTGAAATACTGCATCCATGCTTTAATTGGTTTTTCGTCGGTGAGGGCTTCAGGCGCACTAATATCGATAAGTACTACGCCATTGTCCCACCGATTCCACTTTACTTTGTTGTGTAGGTTACTCGCAGTAACCATGACGATGGGTTCATTGGTGGTTTTCGCCAGTCGGAATGCGCCTTGTTTAAAAGGCAATAAACCGCGTCCGTAGCTTCGTGTTCCTTCAGGGAAGAACCATACAGAGGTACGCTTTTTAGCTATACGGTTGGCTGCAATATCTAATGTGTTTCGGGCTTTGCCGGAATTTTTCCGGTCGATGAGGATATTACCTGATAGCCAATAAATTTGACCGAAAATCGGGATCCACTTAAGGCTTTTCTTGCCAATGGTGACAACGCCGGGTAAAGCGGCTTTACAAATCGTCATCACGTCGTAGCTATTTTGATGATTAGCAATAAACACGTAGGGTTCTTTTATGTCTACCGCCGGGTCTTTTCGAACAATCACCTTTAAACCCATTACGTAAGACATTAACGAATAAAGTTTACCCGCCGTATGCACATTATCTTTATGGAACGGGCGAAAAATACATACTGCAAATAGGGCTATATTAACTAGCAAGAAGGTGAGTAAAAGCGTAGGTACGCGTAGTAAAGCTATCAAAGTGGCTCCTGAATATAAATGACGCGCGAAGTATAAAGTAAGTTTCAGCGTACACTTGTCCGATGAGCTATTATAGATGCTTTAACGGTTCTGTTGCCATGGAATAGCTAGAAATACGTTCAAAATGGGCAAGTTAATATAAAATACTTAACTTTAGTATGAGGTAACTTGGTCGATAGCATCTTACAATAAGAGAAAGTGCAACCTCATCCTCACCAACCCGGTATCTATAATGCAGACATTTGTACCTGACGACCTCGAAGAAGATATTCTTTGTGACTTAATGGAAGAAATTAATGAGCTTTACGAATCGAGTGAGCAGACATTAATCGAATTAGAGCTTCGTCCAGAGGACAATGAACTGCAACGTGCGTTGTTCCGTTCAATCCATACGATTAAAGGCGACCTTGGGTTAGTGAATTTTTCACCCATGATCCCCTTGCTTCAACATGTGGAAGACTTACTCGACTATTTACGTAAAGGGCAAGTATCTTATACCAGTACCATGAGTGACTTGGTATTACTTACCATGGATAGGGTCAAGGCATTTGTAGAAGCTGTTATGGCTGAAGGAAAAGCCGAATATGACGATACCTTGCATCAACAGTTGGTCATGGCGATAAGTCGAATTACGCCGGATAATGGTGATGAACATGAGAAACGCCTCACCGAAGCGGTATTATTACTCAACCCCGCGCTAGACGTGATCACCGACGACAACAACCCTGAAAATATTCAAATAAAACCGCCTACTTTGGCAACGTCGGGTATACCTAAAGACATGAGTAGTGAAAAGAAACTGGATGTTCTTTTCTTTCGCGATCTCATGCAAACCATTGAGAAACGCTCGAATTTTTGGGTTGGTCGGGGGGATAGGGTAGCTAAGTTAGCGATATACATTAACAGCACAGCGGGTAAACCTATTGATGAGTCTCAGCTAGCCGTAGCCAGTTATGTGCATGATTTTGGTATGGCTTTCATGCCATTAAAGCTATTGCATAAAAGCGAAGCGTTAACTGATATAGAATTTAACTTAATGCGCTCCCATGTGTATAAAAGCTCTCGTTTGCTAGAGCACTTAGATCAATGGGATTTGGCCCGTAAAATAGTGATGCAGCATCATGAGCGTACCGATGGAACCGGTTATCCATTAGGGCTGAAAGAGGAAGGTATTTGTGATGGCGCTAAGTTACTAGCTATTGTTGATACTTATGATGCAATGACACATTCCCGAGCTCATAATGAAGATAAGCAACTATCCAAGAAAGAGGCGGTTATTGAAATTAACCGAAGCGCTAAAGGCCAATTTAGCATGAAGTGGGTTAGGTTGTTCAACCAAGCTATGACAAGTCTGTTGAAAAAGGGCGGCTAGCCTCCGATTAGCTACGAACATATTTTTTGTTTTCAACAAGCATAAAAAAGCCCGCAATTTAACAATAAATAAAGCGGGCTTTTGTGTATTTGTAGCGCTTAAAACCTACCTTGAATTACGTAATACCTAGCTCTTTTAATTTGCGAGTAAGGGTATTACGCCCCCAACCTAAACGCTTAGCGGCATCTTGCTTATGGCCGTGAGTATGCTGAAGGGCACGTTCTAACATAATCTTTTCAAACGTAAGCATAGCGTCATTCAGAATATTGTATCTGCCATCGCGAAGTTGCTTGTCAGTCCAGCGGGCGAGTAAATCTGGCCAATCTCCCGCTTCGGCGGCGGGCTTTTCTATGCTGCTGTCACCGTGGATTTCAGGCGGCAAGTCACTTGGCAGAACTTCTTGTCCACTGGCCATTACGGTTAGCCATCGACATACGTTTTCGAGTTGTCTCACGTTACCTGGCCAAGGAAGCTGAGCCATCAGCTTTTCGGCATCTTTACTTAAGCTTTTTGCTTCTACATCTAGCTCTTTAGCTGCTCGGCGTAAGAAGTGACGCGCTAATAAATGAATATCTTCACGGCGCTCAGATAGAGACGGTAGGTGCACACGAATAACGTTTAAACGGTGAAATAAATCCTCACGAAATTTTCCGTCAGCCACACGCTTTTCTAAGTTTTGGTGGGTTGCAGCAATAATACGCACATCTACTGCCACAGATTGGTGGCCGCCCACTCGGTAAAATTGTCCGTCGGCTAAAACACGAAGAAGTCGAGTTTGTACGTCTAACGGCATATCACCTATTTCATCAAGAAAAAGGGTACCGCCATCAGCTTGCTCAAAGCGGCCTTGGCGCGCATTTTGTGCACCGGTAAACGCCCCTTTTTCATGACCGAATAATTCCGACTCTACCAAATCAGCTGGAATAGCGGCCATGTTAAGTGCGATAAAAGGCTTGCTAGAGCGCGGGCTATGGCGATGCAAAGCGTGGGCAACAAGCTCTTTACCGGTACCTGACTGGCCGTTAATTAAGACACTAATTGATGAACGAGATAATCGGCCGATTGCACGGAAAACTTCCTGCATCGCGGGTGCTTCACCGATAATTTCTGTTTCTGGATCGTCCTGAGGGGCTTGCTGCGTTTTCGACTGCTCTCTTGCATGGGCTAACGCACGCTGTGTGAGTGTTACCGCTTCATCAATATCAAAAGGTTTGGGGAGATATTCAAACGCCCCTTTTTGATAGGCATTTACCGCACTGTCTAAATCTGAATGCGCCGTCATAATAATTACGGGCATCATAGGGTGGGTTGCATGCACTTCGTTTAGGAGTGTCATTCCGTCCATCTGCGGCATTTTAATATCAGATATAATCACTTCCGGCGCTTGACCGCTTTGTAACTGAAGGAGTAAATCTTGTGGGTTTTCAAAACACAAGCATCCGATGCTTGCTGTTTGTAAGGCCTTTTGAAGCACCCAACGAATAGAACTGTCGTCATCGACAATCCATACTGACTCATTCGTCATTGCCTGTCTCCTTGCGGTCTATCGGAATATAAATTACGAATTCGGTGTGCCCAGGGTGGCTATCTACATCTATTTTTCCGCCGTGATGGTTTATCAATGTTTGCGATATCGATAACCCTAAGCCGGAACCATTTTGCTTACTGCTCACCATGGGGTAAAAAAGCGTGTCCTTTATTTCTGAGGGAATGCCTGGGCCATTGTCTATGACCTTAATTTTAGCGATTAACGCATGGCGGTGTCCCTGAATTGTCATCTGTCTTTCAATGCGTGTTACTAAACGAATCTGAGGATTGGGCGTTTCACTTTCGGTTAGCGCCTGAATGCTGTTTCTGACAATATTCAATACGGCTTGCTGAATCATATCAGCGTCAATCATTAACGGCGGAATACTCGGGTCGTAATCACGAATGATGGTAATGGGGGTTTCTGAGTCAACCCGCATTAGGCTTCTAACTTGCTCTAACGCTTGGTGTACATTACTCCAATTGAATCTGGGAAGTGAATTTGGCCCCAGCAAGCGATCGACCAAATTACGTAGTCGATCAGATTGCTCAATGATCATTTGGGTAAATTCTTTGTGCCCTTCACTCAATTCTTTCTCAAGTAATTGCGCCGCCCCGCGAATGCCCCCTAATGGGTTTTTAATTTCATGAGCTAACCCACGAACAAGTTCACGAGCTGCATAATGTTGTGCGTTTTGTAAATTTTCACGGGATATTCTTTTTTGCTGGTCTATTTTTTTTACTTCAAATAGCAGCCTAGCCCCTTCTTCTAATTGCAAGTTCGTGACAGTTAAATCAACCATGACGTTGCGGTTATCTCTAAAACACAGGCGAATTTCATTTTCGGTAAAGTCTTCTCCGTGTCTTAGCGCTGCGCGTAAGCGAGTGGTATCGATATTTCCAGGCAGAAAAAAGTCGTCAAGACGATGGCCGCATAGTTGCTTTCTACCTGTTTCAAATAGCGCTTCCCCTGCGTGGTTGGCATAAACAATATTTAATCTATCGTCCACCATTACAAGCGCAGTATTCAGGCTGTTCAAAAATTGTTGCGTGTCTAACTCGGTTGATTGCATCCGAGCTTATCTCCTTTGCACTATATAGGTGCATTGTAACGTATCGGCAAAAATTGTAGGCACAGAATTGGTGTTACTTTTTTTCTGTTCCCCGCTATGGTGCGGGCTTTGCGCTACTTTCGAACGTTAGTTGCTATTTATTAACGCTGAAGCTTGATGCAGAAACAGCGTTTGTAGTGCGGAGGATGCAAGAGTCTTGCCCTTATTGTCTGTGAGCTCAACCTTATACTGATGTTCGCCCCGATTTATGCCATTTAAGGTAAATACGCCTGTTGTATTGCTCTGCAATAGGGCGTCATCAAAGATTAATTGATAGCGAGGCGCTTTCACTGAAGTCGGTTGGTTCGCACGTATGGTGACGTTTCCGGCATTGTTTCGAAGGGTGGCATTAGGGGCCGGAGAGGCTATAACCACTTTATAGGCTACTTTCTTCGATTTAGTTGTTTGAGCCAGAACGGGTTTAGGTGTTGAGGGACTGGACACTACATTCTGTGTTTTAGCATCAAACTCAACGGTGTCGCTTTTCGGTGAGGGGCTATCGGTATAAAGGATAGTGCCGTCAGCCTGCTTAACCTTGTACACAGGAGAGCTTGTGGTGGTAGACACCTCAGGATCATTTGATGTGCTTTGCCCATGGCTTTTACCGGGAGTTAACACCATCACCATAAGCAACACAATGTAGGGATAAATATTCAATAGGGAGACTCACTCATAGTTTCTTACTTATATAGTAGAAAAGCTTTAGCATAAAAAAAAGCCCGCATAAGCGGGCTTTTGTATATTGAAGCACTTAAGCGTTAATTAAACGCTGTAGTACATATCGAACTCAACTGGGTGAGTTGTCATGGCAAGCGTAGTTACTTCTTCAGACTTAAGATCGATGTACGCATCAATCATGTCGTCAGTCATAACGCCACCAGCTTTAAGGAATTCACGGTCGTTATCCAATGCTTCTAGTGCCATTTCTAGCGAGCTAGCAACGGTTGGAATTTCTGCCGCTTCTTCTGGTGGTAAGTCGTACAAGTCTTTATCCATAGAATCGCCAGGGTGGATCTTGTTCTTAATACCGTCAAGGCCAGCCATAAGCATTGCTGAGAAAGCGAGGTATGGGTTAGCTGTTGGGTCAGGGAAGCGTACTTCGATACGACGTGCTTTATCGCTCGTTACGTATGGAATACGGATAGATGCAGAACGGTTACGCGCAGAGTATGCAAGCATTACCGGTGCTTCAAACCCTGGAACCAAACGCTTGTAAGAGTTTGTTGATGCGTTTGCAAAAGCGTTGATTGCACGAGCGTGTTTAATAATACCGCCAATGTAGAAAAGCGCTTCTTCAGAAAGACCAGCATACTTATCACCCGCAAAGATGTTTACACCATCTTTAGCGATTGATTGGTGACAGTGCATACCAGAACCGTTATCACCTACAAGTGGTTTAGGCATGAATGTAGCAGTTTGGCCATAAGCGTGAGCTACGTTATGTACTACATACTTATAAACTTGGATTTCATCTGCTTTCGTTACTAGTGTGTTGAATTCGCAAGCAATTTCGTTTTGACCAGCAGTAGCAACTTCATGGTGATGTGCTTCAATAACTAAGCCCATTTCTTCCATTACTAAACACATTGCAGCACGAATGTCGTGCGCTGAATCTACTGGAGGAACTGGGAAGTAACCGCCTTTAACACCAGGACGGTGACCCATGTTTCCGCCTTCAAAATCAGCGCCTGAGTTCCATTTTGCTTCAGCAGCATCAATTTTGTAGAAAGAGCCGGCCATGTCTGTGTGGAATTTAACATCGTCAAAAAGGAAGAATTCTGGCTCTGGGCCGAAGAATACAGTGTCGCCAATGCCGGTAGATTTTAGGTATTCTTCTGCACGGCGCGCAACTGAACGTGGATCACGCTCGTAACCTTCCATAGTAGAAGGCTCTAAGATGTCACAACGAATATTTACTTGAGTCTCTTCTGCGAATGGGTCGATTACCGCACTCGTAGGATCAGGCATAAGTACCATGTCTGATTCGTTAATGCCTTTCCAGCCAGCAATTGAAGAACCATCGAACATTTTACCTTCTTCAAATGTCTCTTCGTCTACCGTAGCGGCAGGAATCGATACGTGTTGTTCCTTGCCCTTAGTATCAGTAAAACGCAAATCAACAAATTTCGCTTCACTTTCTTTAATCAGCTCTAATGCCTTTTCTACTGACATCGTGTCCTCCAGGTTTAATGTAAAAATGCGGAATGATCAGCTTCATCCCAACAGTGGAAAAACTAAAAGCGATTTTCATGCCATCTATCGTGATTCCAATTTTGCTGGCTTAGCAGCAAGAGGATAACGGAATGACTAATGGTGTTGCACACAAATGGTGCTTAATCGCTATATTTTGGTGCAAATTAAATTTAGGTAGCCGTAAGCTAGCCTAGATTAACTTGTCTTCACTTACCACCGAAAACAGGGCTCGAAAGTAATAAATTCGTTAATCAAAGACTATAATAGTGAAAAACATGCCTCCCTTTAAAAAAAAGGTGCGCAAACGCCGTGGTTTTTCTGTACAATCCGCGCAAAATTTACTATCTGCATTTTTTGCAACAAATCTAATGCATGCTTAACATCATGTAATGATTTACACAGGCTCCCTAGATGAATACCACTGATATTAATAAATTACGTAACATTGCTATTATTGCTCACGTTGACCACGGTAAAACAACTTTGGTTGATAAACTGTTACAACAGTCAGGCACTCTTGAAACTCGCGGTGAGCAAGAAGAGCGCGTGATGGACTCGAATGACATCGAGAAAGAACGCGGCATCACAATCTTAGCGAAAAACACTGCTATTAACTGGAATGACTACCGTATCAACATCGTAGATACTCCAGGACACGCCGATTTCGGTGGTGAAGTAGAGCGTGTAATGTCAATGGCCGATTCAGTGTTGCTTCTAGTAGATGCGCAAGAAGGTCCAATGCCTCAAACGCGTTTCGTAACACAAAAAGCATTTGCTCAAGGCTTGAAGCCAATTGTTGTTATCAACAAAATTGACAAGCCTGGCGCACGTCCTGATTGGGTTATGGATCAAGTATTCGATTTGTTCGACAACCTTGGCGCAACTGACGATCAGTTAGATTTCCAAGTTGTATATGCATCAGCACTAAATGGTTGGGCTTCATTAGACGCCGACGAGCCAGCTGAAGACATGAACGCATTGTTCCAAACGATTGTTGACCAAGTATCGCCTCCAGATGCAGATGCCACTGGTGCATTCCAAATGCAAATTTCTCAACTTGATTACAACTCATATGTAGGTGTAATTGGTGTTGGCCGTATTAAACGCGGTACTGTTAAGCCAAACCAACAAGTTACTGTTGTTACCGCTGAAGGTGAGAAGCGTAACGGTAAAGTTGGCCTTGTATATGGTTACCTTGGTCTAGCACGTCATGAAGTTGAAGGTGCAAGCGCTGGCGATATTATCGCAATCACAGGTTTAGGTTCGCTTAAAATCTCTGACACTATTTGTGATGTTAACCAAGTAGAAGCGATGACGCCGTTATCTGTTGATGAACCAACAGTTACTATGACCTTCCAGGTAAACACTTCACCGTTTTCTGGTAAAGAAGGTAAGTATGTTACTTCACGTAACATTCTAGAGCGTTTGAACGACGAACTAGTACATAACGTTGCACTTCGTGTTGAAGAAACGCCAGATCCGGATAAATTCCGCGTATCAGGCCGTGGTGAACTTCACTTGGGTATCCTTATTGAAAACATGCGTCGTGAAGGCTACGAGCTAGCAGTATCACGTCCAGAAGTTATTCTTAAAGAAGAGAATGGCGAAACACAAGAACCGTTTGAAACACTAACGGTAGACTGTGAAGAAGCGCATCAGGGCTCTATCATGGAACAACTTGGTCTGCGTAAAGCTGAAATGACCAACATGTCTCCAGATGGTAAAGGCCGTGTACGTATCGACTTCGTTATTCCTAGCCGTGGTTTGATTGGTTTCCAAACAGAATTCATGACGATGACGTCTGGTTCAGGTTTGCTTTATCATACGTTTGATCACTATGGCCCATACAAAGGCGGTATCATTGGTAAGCGTAAGAACGGTGTTCTTATTGCTAACGCTAACGGTAAAGCCCTAACTAACGCCTTGTTTAACCTTCAAGAGCGTGGTCGTTTGTTTATCGGTCACGGTGTAGAAGTTTACGAAGGTATGGTTATCGGTATTCACAGCCGCGATAACGATTTAACTGTTAACGCCCTTAAAGGTAAGCAGTTAACTAACGTTCGTGCCTCTGGTACTGATGAAGCGCAAACTTTGGTTCCGCCTATCAAGATGTCGCTTGAGCAAGCGCTTGAGTTCATTGATGAAGACGAATTAGTTGAAGTTACGCCTGTATCTATTCGTATTCGTAAGAAGTTACTTACTGAAAACGAACGTAAGCGTTCTTCACGCGAGAAAAAGTAATCACCTCCGTTGATGACTTAATTAGTTTTCAAATGCATTAAGATGATTCAAAAACGCCAGCTTTCAAGCTGGCGTTTTTTTATGCTCACGTTTTTGCCAAAATGTCGACGAAAGATGAGTTGGCAACATCGACTTTGGCCTCTATCATCAAGTTAATGAAATTAAAAAGGCAAAGCCCGTGTTCTCTGTAGCAGTTATTGAAGACGATGTTATTACGCTCGATCTTATTACCGATGCATTAGAAACCCGTTTATCGGCGACGGTTTACCCGTTTAGCCGAAGTAAAATTGCCCGTGAATTCTTGCTTCAACAAACGCCAGACACGTTACAATTGATTATTAGCGACCAAGTCATGAAAGAATATGACGGATTAAGTTTGTTAAAGGCATGCCGGTCGGCGAACTTATCTGTTCCGTTTTTACTGATCACTGGTGATCCCAATAAAGAACTCGTCATGGAAGCGCGCAAGTTAGGTGTATCTGGTTTTTTAGCAAAACCCTTGCAAATGGACTCCCTGGCCGCAAAAGCCAAGTCCGTAGCGCTAGCAAATGCTAAAAGTCGCGTAAGCGAATAACTAGCTACTCCTTAGTAAAGCATTCAAGGGCGTTAGCAAACAAATAAAAAAGTCCTAAATGGTCTAAGCAGCGCTAGTTTATATGCTTACGAATTATTACACTGGTGCTCATAATGTAATGGCAACAGGATGTAAGTGTGACGTTTAATTTTGACCAAACCCCACCTCGTAAAGATACCTATTCGTTTAAGTGGCAAAAGTATAAAGGTAAGGACATTATTCCTGCTTGGGTTGCCGATACTGAATTTCGATGCGCTCAGCCAATTTTGGATGCAATTTCTGAACAAGTTGAGCATGGCAATTTGGGCTATGTATTACCTGGTCAACATCAAGGTGCGATTAGTGCAATCCAGCGTTGGTTGAAAGACAAGCACGACTGGGAGGTGAAAGCAGAGTGGATTGTGTGGACGCCAGGCGTTGTGCCTGCGTTTAACGTTGCCTGTAAAGCTTATTGTGAAGCTGGCGATAAGGTGCTTATTCAAACACCTAATTACCCGCCTTTGCTAGCAGCACCAAAATTAAATGAACTAGAGCGCATCGATATAGGCACAGTGATTGACACTAAGTCGGGAGAGAGCCGCTATACATTAGACTTTGAAGCGCTAGAAGCCCATGCTGCCGACCCTAAATGTAAGCTATTCATTCTTTGTAATCCGATGAACCCAGTTGGCTCGGTATTAACCAAAGCAGAGCTAGATCGGGTTGCTGATATTTGTAACGCCAATGACGTGTGTTTATGTTCTGATGAAATCCACTGTGACCTGATTTTAGAGCCTGGAATTAAGCATATTCCGGCTGGACGTGAAGCGAACCTAGCCAACAACAGCGTTACCTTAATGGCCGCTAGCAAAACCTTTAATATTGCTGGTTTGGGTACCTCGTTTGCGATTATTCCAGACCCTAAACTCCGGCAGCAATTTACCGGTGCTGCTGCGGGTATTGTACCTTGGGTCAATGTGTTGGGATTAGCGGCTACCGAGGCAGCCTTCACGCTGTGTGATGATTGGCATAGTGCTCAGCTTGAGTATTTGCGCGCTAACCGTGATGCCGTGTATGAAACGATAAACGGCATAGATGGGCTATCTATGTTGAAGCAAGAAGCCACGTTTTTAGCATGGGTAGACGCAAGCGGTTTAGGGGTTGAAAATGTACAAACGTGGGCAGAAGAAAAAGGCGTAGGCCCTTCTCCTGGTGCAGATTTTCACAAAGCCGATCACTTTCGAATAAATTTCGGCTGTAGCCAGTTGATGCTCAACGATGTGCTACAACGTCTAGCTATGTAGCCGACCAGTTAGCCACTCACTAAACATAGCATATAAAAACGCCCGTTTGCTTATCGCATAACGGGCTTTTTTGTGGCTGAATGCCGTGTAACTTATATGAATAAGCTGGTGAGTTTGTAAAGCCCCAATCCCACCACAACAGATACCACTAGAACGCCTGCAAAATTGCTCCATGGGGTGTTTTTGAATTCACCAAGTGCGTTGCTTTTATTCATCACCACTAATAAAAAGATAGCAATAATAGGCAGCAATAATCCGTTAGTAGCTTGAGCAAATAAGATAGCAGGCAAGGGTTTAAAACCGAGTGCAGCAACGGCAACGCCACACACAATTATTGCCAGCCACACCGTGCGAAACCCTTTGCTTTTCAAGTTATCAGACAGCCCAAGTGCTCCACAAACTGCATATGCAGCCGCAAGTGGCGCAGTTATCGCGCTGGTTAGCCCTGCCGCAAATAAGCCTAGTGCAAAGAACCATTGGGCTTTATCGCCCAACACAGGTTTTAATTGCTCACCCATGTTGCTCGCATCCATCGTAGCCGCTTGGTTAAAAAATGCCATCATGGCCGTGGCCATTACAACAAGGGTAATTAAGCCACCCATGCTAATGGCGGTTGCCGATTGCTTGCGGCACCCCTTAATGGCATTAGCTTTGTCTGCATTATTAGATGACTTCGCCACAAGACTTGCATGGAGGAATAAATTGTAAGGCACAATGGTGGTGCCTATTAACGCAAGAATGGTAGTAATGGAGTCTGCGCTAAGCTGAGGTTGAAGGAGCTGGCTAAACATTAAAGGTATATCGGGTTTAGCGACTATCAGGGTAACGAAAAATACGCCAGCCATGATAAATACGAGGTACACCAGAACGTTTTCTATCCATGAGTAGCTGCCTGTCCACAGTAGAGCAATGGCAAGTGCGCCAAGAATAAGTGCCCAGGTGCCCGTGCCAATTTCCCAAAAAGCATCCAGACCAATGGCGGCGCCGGTAAGGTTACCTGATTCATAGGCGGCGTTCCCAATACCAATTGCGCTGACAATTAAGGCGATGAATAGCATTTTTAGCCACGGCGTCGATACCATGTCTTTCATCGCTGATGCCAAGCCTTTGCCCGTTGCCACCCCCAAGCGAGCAGCCATATCTTGCAATACAATGGTGGCAAAAATTGAAAACAATAACGCCCACACCAAATGAAAACCGAAGTTAGCGCCTGCTAGACTCGCCGTTGTTACTGTACCTGGGCCAATGAAGGCGGCCGCGATAATATATCCTGATTTATCTTTTGCCATTGCAGTCACTCTTAGTTTAGTTTTGCTATCATGACAATAGGTTAGCCATTGCGCAACCACGCAGACTAACTCCATCGCTACTGGCTTACTATGTTGCAGTGTATTGAAAGCAATCGTTAATCGCGCTTTTAATACAACATAAAAAGGGGCGCGAAGGGTACAGGTAATAAATAGGTCATTTCAACCGCTTGTAGGAATTTTTAATGTCAGAAAAGGCGCGTCCCATCGATATTCTTTTGCCTGTGTTTGAAAAGGGCAAGTTAACGCATGTGCTACCTAGCGCTTATAAAGCCGACGGTATGATATTCGCAGTTGCAGCGTCACCAGAAATCCCTATGCCAGAGCAGTGGATGCCATGGATGATACAAAGCTCGTCAAGTGCGCTGGTAGACGAAGATGTAGATGCATTGGCGGATGTGCTGATGGATAACTTAAGGGCTCACCTGCAGTGTATGACGGACGAGAAACCCTTAATGCCAATGCGCTGTGAGTATTCAGAAGGGCAAGCTGATACTGCTCCTGAAATACCCGCTGAATTAGCTCAATGGCTTGAAGGATTGCTTTACGTGCACCAGCAACTGGAAGATGTCTGGCAACAGGCGTGGGGAAAGTTAAGTGCGAAAGATGCCTATCGTGAAGACAGTAGTAGCTCAGATACCCCAGAGAAACGACTGTCTCGTTGCTTAAAGTTATTTACTACCCTGGCGAATGTTAAACTGGCATTGCAGTATCGTAATCCCAGCCAAGCACAACAGCTAAAAGAAAACTTACCTTTATTGTGGAAGCAGCTCCCTGCGATGGTTCAAGATTATATTGCTCTGGCTGGTGAACTGAGCGCAGCATTACCCAATCAGTTTGAAACCTTTACGAAACTTCCTTAACGTGCTTTCTGGCGTTGCAGCTGTTTGCGCTGAGAAAGCGTGTTGCGCAATGACTTCATATAGGCGTCTAACTCTGCTTTAGCGTTGTCGTAAGCATTACTTAACTCACTAGAGCCCGGCTGGCGCATCAACGCTTTAAACGCTAAATCAGTTTGCGATAACAAATCTTTTAAATGTTGGTTACTATCATCCATGTAGTTTCCTTTAGGTTATTTAATGGTTAATCCATAACTGTATTACGAGGTAACACGGTCTATCGAATTTATAAAGGTTTTAGTATTGCTAAACAAACAATAGCCAATATAAGCAGTACCGGTGCTTCATTAATAATGCGGTAAAATTTGGCGCTGTGACGGTTTTCGTCACGGGAGAATTGCTTTACTAGCTTAAACAAATAGAAGTGATAGCTGTAAAGCGCAAGTAAAAGCATAAATTTAATATGCAGCCAACCCGACATTTTAAACCACGTACTTCCATAGCTTACAATAAGTGCGACGCCAAACGCTAAGGTTAAAAAAGCGAACGGGGTAACAAAAAACCACAGCCTTCTTTCCATTACTTTAAACTGGTCTTTCACTTCTTGCGACGTGGCTTCAGCGTGGTAAACAAACAGCCGAGGAAGATAAAAAATTCCTGCCATCCACGCCAACATGAAAAAAATGTGAAGTGCTTTAAACCATAAAATGTACATTGTTAATACTGTGCCTTTTGTAAAAAGCTTTGCAAAATATTCCAGGTAATAACGCCAATGATGTCGTTTAGTTCCTGATCGTAAATATAAACCGCACCAGAACGCATATTTTTAAGATGCTCATATACTTCATGGAGCGTGCTTTGGGCATTTAAGCCTTCCATCTCGTGATAACTAAGCGCATTAGCATCGTGCTCTAAGCTCACATTATATTGGACCAGACGATACTGCACATCTATTTCAAATTTTGATTGTTGAATTACGATTTTCGTTGGATTTTTCGATAAATAGTCTTCAAGTGCCTTATCTGGAGCATCATGAAAAAGCTTATAGTCTTTGCTTAATGCAGCTAGCACGCCAGTCTTTTCAAGGGCTTCACGAATAGAAGAGATGGCATAGGGTAAGTTTTGATAATCTAATTGGCGAATGAAAATCGACCGATTGCCGAAAAACTGTGTTGATGTCACATAAGCAGGCACGATAACCAACATGGCGGGCAAGATGATTTCAGGGCTGTAAGATAGCTCCATTACCGCAGATAAGGCGGCGAGAGGCGCGTGAAGTACAGCGGTAAGCATGCCTGCAATGCCCAATAAGGCAAAGCTATTAGTAAACTCAGGCACGTCGATAAAGTATGACAATGGCACTAGCAGTACCGCGCCTGCAAGCATACCGATAACCATCACAGGACCGATAATTCCGCCGGGAATACCCAGTCCAATAGCAAAAACAGCCAGTACTACTTTGCTCACTAAAATGGCACACAGTAAAAGCGTTTCTGGGTTACTGGCAAATAAGGTTTCAACATCAATAAAGTTCGCCCCTAACGCCTCGGGCAACAACATACCCACTGTGCCTGTTATTAGCGCCGCCAGCATGAGTCGCCACACCATGGGGACAGGTCTAAACCAGGTCATTACCCGCATAAGTTGGTTATTAAATAATGTAGCGAGCATACCGAGTAAAACGCCCAGCAAAATAAGGTATAAGTACATCCACTGACTAAATGCGGTAAAAGACAAAAATGAAAGCTCATTCACTTGCCCAAATACGATACGGGTTAACACCGAGCCACACGCAGCAGCAAGCATAACGGGCACAAATATATGTATTTTATATTCTCGTAATACCACTTCCATGACAAAAATAACCGCAGCAAACGGAGTATTAAATGAAGCGGATATACCCGCCGCAATACCACAACCGGCGAGAATACGAATGCTGTTATAGGGAAGTCTTAGCCATTGACCTAAGAAACTGCTGGCCGATGCACCTAAATGAACGCAGGGACCCTCGCGGCCTACCACGAAGCCACCCGCTAGTGCCAACATACCGCCGAAGAACTGATTAATGGTGGTGCGAAAGGGAATATGGCCGTAGTAATATTTTACGCGGTGTATGACAAAGGGAATACCCATTCGGTAGTGCTTAAAGCCCGTGATATAGGCAATAAGCAAAATACACAGCACGCTAAGCAAGGGCATGAGAAACCAAACGGGCCATTCATCATTGAACCATTCCCGCAGTGCGCCAAAACCTGATGCTTGAAGCCACTCCACGCAAAGTCGAAACATGATGATCAACGATGCTGCGCTTACGCCGCCCACAATACCCAAGAGGCAAAGTTGTATAGACGTCCTCGGGTGAGCCACTTCTTGTCGTAAAGCCTGCAAACGCATGTTGTGATACAGTAGAGAAATCGTAGGTATAAGCAGCTTACCACAAACACTTGAAATTCATAATGTTAAGAAATTTAATGTATCTGGCTCACATTCACTAAGAATCAAAAACTATTCATGACAACCGATAAATTGAAACAACTCCTAGGTAATTATAAGTGGTCATTGCTTGTGGCTGCTTTATCTCTGTTGATGATGGCGTTTGGCTACAAGCTAGCGCGGATAGCGGACGAGGGCGACAGTTTGAAGGTTGACGCTCAAGATAAAACCATTGCGTTACTGGTAAGTGAAAACAATCAATATGTGACTCAGGTTAATCAATTAGAAGTCGCATTGCATTTAACAGAATTAGAAAAAAAATCGATTTCGGAACAACTCAATAACCTTCAAAAAGAACAGACTGAGCTTCAAGAGCAACTCGCTTTTTATCAACGAATTATGGCACCTGAAACCACTCAGGATGGTTTTGTCATTGAAGGGGTCGAAGTTGTCTCATTGGCAGAACCTAATCAGTTTCAAATGCGTTTTGTCGTGCTGCAGCAGCGACAAAACAAAGCATTAGTTAAGGGCAAACTTGCTATCACTTTATCAGGTGAACGTGAAGGGAAGGAGTTAACGGTTTCTATTGGTGACCCTGGGTTTATTTCGCAAGAAATAGAGTACAGGTTTAAGTATTTTCAAGCCGTTAATACAAGCTTTACGCTACCCGATGGTTTTCAACCGACATCAATTACTCTTACTACTACCGTATTTCAGTATAATTCTCGGCGTGGAGATCTAGCTAAAAAGGTCACATGGGAAGACGCATTGAACAGTGACAGCATATTAGACGATACTCAATAGCGCCTTGTCGTTGTACTTGATGCGCTTGCGAACGTGCTTGCCCAAAAGTGTCTAGCCAAAAGTGATTTGCTGCTAGCAGCCTCACTGACATCGCTATCTCTCAAATAAAAAATAATACCCATAGCCTACCGCTACGGCAGGAGCAGCGGAATAGGCAGTTGCTAGAATGGCAGCTTTTGGTGACAGTGCTATGGCGGGAAACAGTGCATCGCCATCATTACTAATTGCATTACCAAGCTGAGCTGAAAATGGCACTGCCCCGTTTAAATAAAGACTGGTCACTAAAATTTGTGGGCCGCACCCAGGCAAAAAACCAACCACAATTGCTAAACCTACAACGCTCGCGCCCATAGAGGTTAGTGTGGCACCTATATCGAGTCCAAACCACAGTATAGATAATTCAAACAATAAAAAAGCAACGACAACCCAAGCTAATACAAATTGGGTGTCTAACGCTGCTTTACTCTGCCAGCGAGGGGGAGGCGTAATAGCATCTTCTCTGGTAAGCGACGCATAACCTGTACTTCCACCGTTTAACGACCATAGTGTAATTGCCGACAGACATAATACGGCACCAATAAGTTGCAACGTAGGTTCCGTTACACCCAGATATTCATGCACTGGCGATTGAAACGACAAGCCCAGTGCAATGGCAAGTGACGGTAACGCCACAACCAGCCAAAAGTACGTAGAAAGTTTATCAATTAAAGAGGAGGCAGTGGTAGATGGTTGCTCATTATGATCGGTACTATTAAGGGTATTGGCTGAGGACGGTGGCTGGTAATTGTGGAAATGGTTCACAGCAACGCCGGTTAGGGTACCCACCACCATTCCAACACCCATTACGGTTAAGCCATCAAACGGCGCTTGCGCCAGTAGCAAGAACGCGGCGTCACCCATGGTACTTGTTAGCACAGCAACCACAGCACCGAAGCTTGTGACACCTCGAGTATATTGAGTGACCACAATAATCGCGCCCCCACAGCCGGGAAGGGCACCAAGGAAGGACGCCAAGCCTACTTCATAAAACGGATGCTTGCGCATAAAATCGCCGATGGCCTCAGCGGATACCTTTAACGTGGCAATGTAATAAACAGACAGTGATGCATAAACAAATGCTGATACTTGGAAATAGGCATCGGACAGAACTGCGATGGTTGCTTCCCGAGTGAATGAGTAAACAAGAAGCACGACAACAAACGCCGGCAAGAAGAGGCGCTTGTTTAACATTAGTGTTTTTTGCCTAATTTTGTATTTACTGATTTTTTCAGTTGAAGTTAGGGAGGACACTCGCGACTCCAGGTGGCAGCAACAGGTGGTCGTACTTCAAGGTTCAGTACTAAAAGGTACAGTCCTATAAGGTACAGCCCCACACGGTACAGTGAAAATAACAGGTTTTATCAAAGGCACACGTAATGAGCTTTGTTAATACACTGTACTAATTCCTACGAACTTTCACGTGATCAGATCATGCTATAATTACATTAAATGATAATAGTAATTATTATCATTTAATGGCAACCTGTCAATACTCATCGTTAGTAGTAACAAATCATAGATACTGAACGATGTCTTGACGGATGCACTGTTGTTGAAAGGGATAAATAAGGATCCAAACCGTGCAGGGGGAAGTAGGCAAGAGTAGAGTAACGTTTATTTCATCAGATTAAGGGGACAGTAATGACAAATACCCGAACAGAAAGTGACAGCATGGGCGAGCTCGAAGTTCCTAGCGACGCGTTATATGGCGCACAGACACAACGCGCAATTAATAATTTTCCATTAAGCGGCGAACGAATGCCGCTTACTTTTATTCGCACCCTAGTGACAATTAAAAAAGCCGCTGCACTTGCGAACAAAAAACTCGAAACCCTTAATGCTGGAACTGCCGACGCTATACAGCAGGCCTGTGACACATTGCTTGATGAGCCCGAGTTACAGCAGCACTTCCCGGTAGATGTATTTCAAACAGGCTCAGGCACTAGCACCAATATGAATGCCAATGAGGTCATCGCTAACTTGGCGAATCAGCAACAAGGTAAACATGAAGGGGAAGCGGTCCACCCTAACGATCATGTCAACAACGGACAAAGCTCAAACGATGTTATTCCCACTACCATTCATGCAAGTGCCGCCATTGAGCTGACAGAATCGCTTATCCCGGCCATTACGAAGCTAATCGATATCATCGATACCAAAGCAAATTCAGTGTCTGATTATTGCAAAACCGGCCGCACACACTTAATGGATGCTATGCCAGTTAGGATGGATCAAAGTTTACGTGCTTGGTCTGCGCAGCTTAGTCAGCAACGTAAGACAATAAAGTCGCTTCAACCCTCCATTCAAACGTTAGCGCAGGGTGGAACGGCAGTAGGCACAGGAGTAAATGCACATCCTGACTTTGCTGAAACCTTTGCCAGTAAGCTATCTGACCTTACAGGTATAGCATTTACCCCTGCTGACAACTGCTTTGCATTAATTAGCTCGCAAGATACGGCGGTAACTTTATCAGGCGCGATAAAATCCCTCGCCGTTACCTTAATGAAAATTTCAAATGACTTACGCTGGATGAACTCAGGACCCCTTGCTGGTTTAGGTGAAGTATCGCTGCCGGCATTGCAACCAGGATCATCTATTATGCCCGGCAAAGTGAACCCCGTAATACCCGAAGCGGTAGCGATGGCATCTGCACAGGTGATGGGAAACGATGCAGCCATAACGGTGGGCGGGCAGTCGGGCAATTTCGAGCTTAACGTTATGTTGCCTATGATTGCCGATAATTTGCTGTCGAGCATCAAGTTAATGTCGAATAGCTGTGTGCTTTTGGGCGAGCAGGCCATTAAAGGGTTTACGGTTAACCAAGAGAACCTTGAGAAAGCATTGGCGAAAAATCCTATTTTAGTGACTGCGCTTAACCCTATCATTGGTTATGCGAAAGCCGCAGAAATAGCGAAAAAAGCTTACAAAGATAAAATGCCCGTTATCGATGTTGCAGAAGCGATGACCGACTTGCCAAGGTCTGAGCTGGAATCGTTATTAGACCCTAAAAAACTGACTGAAACTCAGCGCTAAGGCATTTAGTAGGGCGGTTAACCGAGCTTTAATTTCCTGGTTGAAAGGCGCTATGAACAAAATAATGGTATGCAAAGCGTGGATCCCCACGCTTTTTTTACGGATTTTCAATGCAATTTTAGGTCGATACTAGATGCCTAGTGCAAAGGAATGTTAGATTGTGGTTGTTTTGTGAGCAGTTGTGCGCTTGTTAAGCGCTTGCCTATTGCCGATGAAGCGGAATTTGATAGAGTGCATACTCGCTTTAAGCCCTCATGGTTGGGCAGTTGAGCAATAAAAATTACTCAGGAATAATTAATGACAGATACATGCTTTCGCATGAAGGGCACTACACTAACCAGTATCGTGTTAGAAGTGATCGATTTTGATCCAGATACCTTTGAATCTCAGCTTGCTGAAAAGATAAATAGTGCACCCCAGTTTTTCACTCGATCATCGCTAATATTGCATTTAGTCAAATTACTGAGTGCTACCGAGTTCGAGTTGCTCGTTGCGCTTTGCCGACGCTTTAAGCTTCAACCTATGGCGGTACGCGGTGAAGTAGGGGCACTTAGAAGTGTCATCAACGATTTGGGCTTAGCAGATGTTAGCCAAAGTAAATTTACAGAAAGCTCGTTGAAAACAACAAAACCAGAAAGCACTGCGTTAAAAGAGCAGGCCGCGAATGAGCCAGCAGCATCCTCACCAGTGCCGACACCAGCAGCTGCCACTAAACCAGTAAAAGTCATTAGCCGCCCAGTACGCTCAGGGCAGCAAGTCTATGCTGAGGGTGGTGATTTGGTGATTACCGCTGCGGTGAGCGAAGGGGCAGAAGTATTAGCAGATGGAAATATTCATGTTTACGGCACACTTAGAGGCCGAGCTCTGGCGGGCGTAAAAGGTAACGTGCATGCCCGCGTTTTTTGTCAGTCGTTAGATGCAGAACTTATTTCAATTGCTGGGCAATTCATTATGCATGAAACCGTAAAAGCATCATGCTGGAAACAGCCCGCACAAATCTATTTAGAAGAGGACACGTTACACATTGAGCCTATCGCCTAAGTGTTAACGTATTCTACAAGGAATTAAAAATGGCAAAGATTATTGTAGTAACATCGGGTAAAGGTGGGGTTGGTAAAACGACTTCAAGTGCCGCTATCAGTACAGGTTTAGCCTTGGCGGGTCATAAAACCGTAGTCATCGATTTTGATGTGGGCTTACGTAACCTCGATTTGATCATGGGCTGTGAACGCCGCGTGGTTTACGACTTCGTGAACGTAATAAATAAAGAAGCCACGCTGAAACAAGCGCTAATTAAAGATAAGCGTACCGACAACTTGTTTATTCTGCCAGCATCACAAACACGTGATAAAGACGCGCTTACCATCGATGGGGTTCAAGCCGTACTTAATGAGTTGAAAGAAGATTTCGATTTTATTATCTGTGATTCACCAGCAGGTATAGAACAAGGCGCTCAAATGGCATTGTATTTTGCCGATGAAGCTATCGTTGTGACTAACCCAGAAGTCTCTTCGGTACGTGACTCAGATCGTATTTTAGGTATTTTGCAAAGTAAGTCTTTGCGCGCTGAACAAGGTAAGCCAGTAAAAGAACATTTATTGCTAACTCGCTATAACCCTTTGCGAGTAGAAAGTGCAGAAATGCTTAGCGTGGCTGATGTTGAAGAAATATTAGCGATACCATTATTGGGTGTTATTCCTGAATCGGAAGCCGTACTTAAGGCTTCTAACCAAGGTCAGCCAGTTATTCTAGACTTAGAGGCTAACGCAGGTCAGGCATATTCAGACGCTGTTCGCCGTTTATTAGGCGAAACCATTGAACATAGATTTCTAGAAGCAGAGAAGAAAGGGTTCTTTAAACGCCTGCTAGGAGGCAAGTAATGGGTATTTTCGATTACCTAAAGAAAAAGGAAAAGCCGCGCACTGCGGCCATGGCCAAAGAGCGGCTACAAATAATTGTTGCGCATGAAAGACGCAAACGTACCGAGCCAGATTATCTGCCAATGATGCAGCAAGAAATCATTCAGGTGATACGCAAATATGTGAGCATTGCAGATGACCAAGTATCGGTACAGTTGGAAAGCAGTGACGATTGCAGCGTGCTAGAGCTTAACGTGACCTTGCCTGAAAGCTAGAGTTAGGGCTAGGAATAGGTGGATTACACCGAATCAAAGCCTCCTATGGCCACAATTAGCCGTAAATAGTGCTACCCATGTCTTAGTCACAAGACATGGGTAAACTGCTATCTTTTATTCACTTTTCTCTAAAGTAATACCAAGTTGCTGCTTCGCTAAATGCACCACGGTAGAGTCGATTGGCGGTGGTTCTACAATTACGCCTTCACTCAGTGCCTCAACAATTGTTTTTAGTACGCTAATACGGGCAAACCATTTATGCTCGGCCTGTATCACATGCCAGGGTGCCATTTGAGTATCGGTTTTATCAAACATCTCTTCTATGGCGTTAATATAGCCCTCCCGTCGGCCACGATTTCGTATATCTTCTTCGGTTAGCTTCCAGCGTTTGTAAGGGTTATTTAAGCGCTCTTCAAAGCGTTCTAACTGCTCTGCTGCTGAAATATGCATAAAGAGTTTTACCATCGTCACGCCATCATCAATTAATAGCCGCTCAAACTCATTAATTTCTTGGTACGCTCTTTCCCATGCGGGCTTAGGTGTAAAACCTTCAATGCGCTCTACCATCACACGGCCGTAGTAAGAGCGATCAAAAATGGCAAGCCTACCCGGTGTAGGCAGTCGTGTTTGAAACCGATAAAGGTAGTGGCGACCTTGCTCTTCTGGCGTAGGTTTAGCGAACGGGTGAACGCGAAAACCGCGAGGATCGAGTTTTTCGGTCACTCTTCTAATTGCGCCGCCTTTTCCTGAAGCATCCCATCCTTCAAACACAATGATTGCGCGCCTGCCTTGGTGATAGTATGCCTGTTGAACATGTAGTAACTTTTTTTGCCAGCTTTTCAGTGCTTGTTTGTAATGTTCACGTCCATCAATAGCAGGAGCTTGTGCGCCTTCTGGCAGTCTAAGCCTACGGTTTTGAAGGGAAATAGAAGATACTGAATGCGCCATGTTAATCCCGTCGGTTTCTTTTTAGAGTATGCCTTACGGGCATGAGTGTCCATTTTGCCAATCATTTTCATGCTAAATGAAATGTCGCTAGCTATTGTTTCAGTTAGTTTCACCCCAATAGTTGATAGCGTTACTCAAGTATTAGATAATTGGGTTATCGATACGTGTACGTGAAGGCGTGCAAGTGCACATGGTTAATGAAGAGGTGAGTATGTCTGTAGAAATGGCGTTGCCAATTGAGTTCTCTGATGCAGCGGCGACAAAAGTAAAAGCGCTCATCACGGAAGAAGAAAACCCTGCGTTAAAACTGCGGGTTTATGTTACTGGAGGCGGTTGTTCTGGCTTTCAGTATGGTTTCACTTTTGATGAGAAGGTGAACGACGGCGATATGACAATTGATAAAGATGACGTTACCTTAGTGGTAGACCCTATGAGTTTACAATATTTAGTGGGCGGCATTGTTGACTATGTTGAAGGTTTAGAAGGCTCACGCTTTTTAGTGCAAAACCCAAATGCAACCACTACCTGTGGATGCGGCGCTAGCTTCAGCGTTTAAATGATTATCGGGCGTACACCGCATCTTGGTGTATGCTTGTCTCGCCTTTACGGTCTTGTGCTTTTCTCCTCGTTGATTTTATGGCTAAACTGAGTGTGTAAGTAAATTCACTCAGGTTGAAGCTATGAAACTGTATGGTTCGGTAACATCACCATTTGTACGTCGAATTCGCGTAGTACTTTCTAATACGCCCCATGAATTCCTCGATTTACAAATATTCTCTGGGGAAGACAGAGAGCTACTTGCATCGCGAAACCCCACTTTAAAAGTGCCTTGCCTAGAAGACGACGGGCAATTAATTTTCGATTCTAGAGTAATTTACAGCTATTTGGCGAGTAAACTCGACCATGACTCCTTATCTTGGGAGGAAGAAAATCTGCTTACTCTGATAGATGCTGCTAACGATTCATTCGTGCAATTGATGCTATTAAAGCGCTCTGATATCGATATCAATCAAGACAATCTCATCATTCGTTTGCAAAAAGAGCGTATCGAATCGGTTTTTTCAACACTGTCTAAGCAGCTGGAAGCGGGTGGTTTTAGTGGCTGGACGTATCCTGAAATATGTCTGTACTCAATGGTAGATTGGGTGCTATTCAGAGAATTGCACAGCTTTAAAGACTATCCTTTGTTGCTGGAATTCCATGAAAAGCATCGTGACCGTATAGAGCTAACCGCTACCGACCCACGTCAGTAGCCTTTATTGAAATTAAATTGATAATAAAGCGGTTCGTTAGCCATGTAACGTATTGCATTCGTTATAAATACGCCCGCAACATCCTCAGGTGATGATACAGCCGCAGTATGTGCAGTAACCACCACCTTGGGGTGGGTCCAAAATGGGTGTTCCTTTGGTAGTGGTTCTTGTGTGAATACGTCAAGGACTGCTGCTTGTAGTGTGCCGTTATTCAGCGCGTTTAAAAGCGCGTCATTTATAACGGCACTTCCACGTCCTGCGTTGATAAACACGCTATGAGGCTTTAGTGCGCCAAAGAAAGCCTGGTTTAATACACCTGTAGTTGCGGGGGTATCTGGCATCAAGTTCACCACATGGTCGGCCTCTTGTGCAAACTTGAGTAGATCAATTGCTGAATAGACGTCATCGAAACCGCCTACCGCTTGACCACTTCTCGATAAGCCTATTACCTTCATTTCAAAACTTTTTGCCACAGGAATAAGTGCTTTAGCTATTGAGCCAGCGCCTAAAATACCAAGGGTTTTGCCCGTAAGGGGCGCTCGGGGGCTTTCTTCCCAAATTGGGGGCTGATGATTCTGGTTATGCGCGAATGCGGGAATATTGCGTGCGTATTGCAAGAGATAGGCAAACACATATTCGCGCATTAGGTTTCCAAACACGCCTTTTACGCCAGTGAGTATATAATCGCTTTTGTCCAAGTTAATAAGCGGTGCATTGCCAGCCCACGTTGATTGGCACCAATTCAAGCCAGTGCACTGGTCGACAACCTTAGCCGCCAAATTAGGATCGGCAAGTAATACCTCAACCTCGTCTGGGTTAATTTGTTCAGAAGTGGTAACGGCTTGGCAGATATTCAAAGCATGAGGCTCAGGCCATGCATTTGCTATTTCTTCTGCTAATGCGCTGGCATCTTTGCTGAGTATAGAAACGTTGAGTGTAGGCGATTGAATTGACATAAATGAGCCTTAGTAAAATTTTATTGGTGGCCTTTACAATTAGCCGAATACATAGCGTAAATAGTTTACGCAGAATAGATACTGCTAGTTAGGATACCCTAAGATAATCATTCACATAAGGCAACGCTATCGGTCAAACTAAAGAAAATGTCGAACATAGCCGATAACAGCCTAGAATCCTTTTCTGCTAGCGCCTAAACTTACCAAGGCTCTAGTTTTTTTACAGGCGACTTAACATGTTTCAATTTACCCTGAATGTATCCCTTCATGCGCCCATCTCCTTTTTGTTTGCTGCGTTTCATGAACCTGAATATTTATCTGAATGGTTTGCTCCGGGTAATTGCACGGTATCGCAAATTATGAGTAGCTTTAAAGAGGGCGGAAGATACCGTATAAAAATGATTGAACCCAACGGCGTTGAAATAGCGCTAACGGGTGAATATGTGACTATCTTAGCAAACGAGAAGCTTGTGTTCTCTTGGGCGTGGGAAGATGGCGTAGAAGAAACCGTCATGAGCTCAGTGGATATTTCTTTTGAAGAAACTAGCGAAGGGGAAGTGGCGTTAACGCTAATTCATAGTGGTTTCAGCAACCAACAAGAATGCGATCAACACCAATATGCGTGGATGTCTTGCCTAGAAAAGCTTGCGGTATTAGCTGATAAACAAGTGGCGTTTAACTAAAGCTGCGATGCTAGCGAAATATTAATAGCGCAGTGTTGCTAAAGATATAAAAAAAGCAGTCATAAAATGACTGCTTTTTTATTAACTTACTGCAACATTTTTGCACCTGCAGTTAAATCAACCTTACTTACTAGGTTAACCTTATTTGTTAGGTTAAGGACGCCATGGCTGCTTTTCCGCTTTCTTCACGGTAGGTATTGTAATCGGTATAACCTTCTTCGCCGCCGCCATACCACGTTGAGGGGTCATCAAACGCCGCCAGCGGGTAGTTGTTTTTGAACCGTGTCGGTAAATCTGGGTTGGTGATCCAAGGGCGCCCAAATGCAATCATGTCGGCATCACCGTCGCTAATACGTTTCTCTGCCTCCTTCTGGGTATAACCACAGTTTCCCATTAACATACCGTCAAACAATGCGCGAAACTCTGCAAGCGTCATAGGCTCACCGCGTTCATGGAAACCAAACGCTAGGCCATCCATCACATGTAAATAGCCAAGGTTAAGCTTATTAAGTGCTTGGGCGACATAAGTAAACGTATCGCGAAAATCATCTGCACCCATGTCATTAAATACGCCATTAGGCGATAAACGCACACCAACTTGCTCTGAAGGCCAAATCTCTAGTACGGCGTCCATCACCTCACTAAGGAAGCGGTATCGATTATCTACGCTGCCGCCATATTCATCACTACGTTGATTGCTGCGACTGTCTAAAAACTGATTTAGCAGGTAACCGTTAGCGGCATGCACTTCTATACCATCAAAACCTGCAGCTTTCGCATTTACAGCCGCATGTTTAAAATCAGCAACTGTTCTACGAATGTCATCTTGTGTCATTGCTCTTGGCACTTCGTAAGGCTTTTTACCTTTTGGCGTGTGAATTTCATCGCCTTCAATGGCAATAGCAGACGCAGAAAAAGGCAAGTCGCCGTTATGGAAGTCACTATGAGACGCACGACCGGTATGCCATAACTGGAGGATAATTTTGCCGCCAGCTTCATGCACTCTTTCATTAATAGAGCACCATCCTTCCACCATTTCATCGGTGTAAATTCCGGGCGTGTCTACCCAGCCAATACCTTCTTCTGATATGGCCGTCGCTTCGGTGATAATAAGGCCTGCATCGGCGCGCTGTGCGTATTGATCACCCATGATTTTGTTAGGTATGCGGTCGCTACCTGCACGGCCACGTGTCATAGGTGCTAATACCATGCGGTTTTGTAGCGTATTGCCTGCCCATTCTAGAGGCTTAAACAGAGATAACTCTGACATTTGTTGTTCCTTTTAAAACGGTGTGTAAGTGATTACAGAAATGGACGCGACTTGGATTGATTCAAGGTGAAAGGATATGCCGTTCGGTACTAATAAATAGCAAAAAGAGTGTAAGAGGCGAGGGTAAATCCTGCGAAGTTGGCAATGCTGACGCTACTAGCACTATAAGAATTGAGATTTTAACCAATGAAAACGTGCTTTAGCTAAAAAGAAAAAGGGCCGTCATAATGACGACCCTGACGGTGAAAATGAAAGGGGAGTTTATGTTAACTAGTGCAGTATCAGACCTGCTAGGTTAACGTCAAACCGTACGCCCACTACCCATACATCATCTAACGATTGAAGCCGGTCACGTTCGCTAAACTGGTCTGGATTAATAATATAATGCACGTTAGGCTGAATCCGAATATTGTCGTTAATATGGACGCCGTAGCTTAACTCCATCATGGTTTGGCTGTTTGCAGGGCGGCCTGAACCGCCATTTGCTTCGCGCAATACGCGTTGGTCTTCAATGGCATCCTCACTATAAAATTGTTGAGTGACGACAAAGCCTATGGTGTCTTCGTCTCTTCCTACGAAGGTACCGCGTTTAACAAAGCCCGCTTTAATATACTCATCTTCTATAAGCTCACCTGATGTGCCTGTTAACACCGCACCAAAAATTGTAACGCTGCGTTTAGAATGTAGATCTGGACGTAAAATGGTTTGCTCGAATCGGGCGAAAATACCAGAGCGCCCATTTTGGGTCGCATAGTCGTTACCGGTGACAGCTGCAAAATCACCATTCTCATCTTTAGCTGGGTCTGTGTAGTCCGCACCATCATACCAACCGCCAATTTCATAGCGTCTTGGGTAGTCGTCATTTTCCCAGGTAGTTTGATAGCCCAATGTCACAGGTACGACTACGCCAGTTGATTCATCCGTTGACCAATCAAAACCATGATCACTTAAGTCTTGGTGAGGTGTGTTCTCTTCATACACACCAGTGTGAAAATAGATTTCAGGCGATAGCCAGAATTTTGCGTGACCTCCCCAACTTGAAACAGGCCACCATGTAAAGTTACTGGTTTTAAAAACAAATGTGGGGTTTCCGCAAGCGGAATTCGTTTGAAAATATTGACATAGCTCTGAACCAAGAAAGCTGATGTTTGCCACGGTTCTGCCGACTTCTATTTGTAGCTGGTCGTCAAAAAAGTTTTTCTCTACGGTAAACCTAGCTAAACGGGAATTTTGGCCGCCATAGATTTCCTGAACAGAGGTACTACTTCCAATATGCGTAGCCGCTAAGTTTTGTCCGTGACGATTAGTGAATGCCACATGGACTTTAGTATTTTCCCAACCTGCAAATTTTTCTAAGTCTATTTCTGCGCCTAAAAATAATTGACCAGCATAAGCACTCCCTTCACGCTTACCGCCATCAACGTTAGCAGCGGCTTCCCCCGTGTAACTTGCCTGCCACTCTATATATTCCGATGTATCTTGCGCAGAAAAGGTAGGGTAAGAAATACTGACTAACAGATAGCAGAAAGTAAGTGTAAGTGACTTTAAAGTCAGAGTTTTTTGCTTTAACCAACGAAAAGTATGCTTCATGTCTTACCCTTAGTGTTAATTGAACGTGCTTATAATTTGCACTTGTTTTTGTGCTCATCACGATGCTTCCATTCGTTTCTTATGCCTAGGGATAAGTGAATTGAAGTCACATCGTGTTAACAGCTTGCGTATGGGAAATGCAATCTAATGCAGTCAAACTAATAAATCAACCTTGTTTATTTATTTTTATTTTACAAAGGTGTTAACAGATGGGGTGGCGCGATATAGGATTTTTTTAGAGGGAGATGGCCTCTTTTTAGACTTTTGTAGTGCTTTTTTTTAAGTTTAAGCTGGTTTAAGCCTTGTTTAATATAAAGAATTCATGAAATTTGGAGTGGAGTGAATAGTTGAAGTAATAGCGCTCATGTTAACGTGGTGTGGTATTTTTAGTCGCGCCACCAATTAAATAAGTCTTGTTGATTTATTGACATGGACATTTTTTGTTGGTTAAATTGCTCAACAAATTGTTTACAAGATGAGGTTGGGGTGATGCAAACTAAAGCGCCTATAGTTTCCAGAGATACGCTATTGCCGTTTATTCTATTGACGGTGTGTTTTGCTGCATGGGGCGTTGCCGCCAACATGACGGATCCGCTAGTGAAAGTCTTTAGTAAAATATTTACTATGTCGTCACTACAATCGGCCTTAGTTCAGTTCGCTTACTACGGTGCTTATTTCTGTTTAGCGATACCCGCAGCCTTTATTAATAAACGATACTCTTATAAAACGGGTGTGCTTGTAGGGCTAGGATGTGCTGCAGCCGGTGCCTTTCTATTTTACCCAGCAAGTCAGACAATGACTTATGGCTTTTTCCTGTTGGCCTTGTTTGTGATGGCCGGTGGATTGTCTATTCTGGAAACGTCCGCTAACCCTTATGTCATGGCGATGGGCAACGAGCAAAGCGCCACCAGAAGATTAAACCTAGCACAGGCATTCAACCCTGTAGGGACAAACTTTGGAGTATTCTTAGCCGCTACGCTCATACTACCTAATTTGAATCAGGCTTCAGCTGAAGAGCGAAGTGCTATGTCTATGACTGAGCTAAAATCTGTTATAGGTGCTGAATTGGATGCGGTGATGATCCCTTATGTTGCTATGGCGTGTGTACTTCTTGTGGTTTGGGTTGCTGTAGCTTTGATTAAAACCCCTGTGGATGAAGCCACTGAGTCTAAAGCTGATGATATCGACATTGCAGCATCATTGAAGCGCCTAGTGGCGCACAAGCATTATCGTTTTGGTGTTATGGCTCAGTTCTTCAACGTGGGCGCGCAAACTTGTGTATGGACTTTTACTATCCAATACGTCATGAAAGCGATTGGGGGTAATGAGGTGCAAGGCGGCGATGTACTTCAATACAGCATGATAGTGTTTCTTATTTCACGTTTTGTGATGACGTGGGTAATGCAGTACCTCTACCCAGCACGACTGCTTATGGTGATGTCGCTGGTGGCAGTAGGTTTATGTATTGTTATGACACAAGCGCCAAATATAGTCGGTGTGGTGGCACTTGTTTCAATATCTGCATGTTTATCGCTAATGTTTCCTACTATCTACGGCATCGCGTTAGAAGGGCTAGGGAAAGATACTAAACTTGGCGCAGCCGGCTTGGTAATGGCTATTTTAGGTGGCGCAATTATGCCACTCTTCCAAGCTGCAATTATCGACTCAGCAGGTATCGTCATTTCTTATATTGTTCCTGCAGTATGCTTTATGTTTGTGGCTGGCTATGGACTGTTTGACATTAAAGCAGTTAAAAGTCCTCAGAAAGTATCCATTGACGATTTGAAGACCAAAAATTTGAAGGCAAACATGGCGAAGTAATACTTACTTTGCTGTAGTGATGCTCATCATGATTTTAAAAAATGTCAGCCTTTGCTGGCATTTTTTATAGAAAAAGTAATCGTTATGTGTGAAATGAAAACGGGTGGTTGACTAAAGGTTTCGTTAAACGTTGACTTAGCGTGAAGGGCAAAAAACACCCAATACCGCCTCTCGTGAAGCACCGGTAACAGCGGGGACGTTGCCTGGAATATTATTTCGATGTGCAAAAGCGAGCCACGCGAATGCGGCCCCTTCAACGTGTTGGGGGTGAATATTGATACTGTGGCTGTCACTCACTTGATAGCTTGGCAGTAAGTTGGCTATGCGATGCATCAGCACAGGGTTAAAGGCACCGCCCCCACAAACGATGACTTGTGCGCCTTTGGGCATTTTTTGCCTGTTAATTTCATCAGCAATACTCGTTGCTGTTAGTGCTAATAGCGTCGCTTGCACATCTTGAGGGGCGAGTGTGCTGGCTTGTGAACGTGCGAGCGCATCAAGGTAAGACGTTAACCATACTAAATTGAAATACTCTCTGCCGGTACTTTTAGGCGCAGTTTGATGAAAATAGCTATCTGCTAGCAGTCCAGTTAATAAGTCATTGCTTACTACACCCGTATTCGCCCATTGGCCTTTGTCATCATAGGGCTGGTTTAAATGCTGTTTAATCCACCCATCCATTAGGGTATTGCCTGGGCCAGTATCATAGCCAAGAGGGGCAATAGCATCTCGTTTTGCTGCTAATACTGAAATGTTCGCAATACCGCCAATGTTAACCAACACTCTGGGGTTGGTGTCATGAGCGAAGATAGCATTATGGTAGGCTGGAACTAAGGGCGCACCTTGGCCGCCAAGAGCAATATCTTTACGCCTAAAATCAGCAATAACATCAATACCTGCTAACACGGCAAGAGTATTAGGGTCGCCAATCTGACATGTAAAACCTTTTTGCTCAATGTCGTAGGGAAGTTCAATTCCCTGCGGAAAGTGCCTTATGGTTTGCCCGTGAGAGCCAATTGCGGTGATATCGCTTGATGAAAGCTGAGTCTCTGATAGCAACACGCTTACGGCTTGTGCAAAGCTTTCTGCTACCAACCTATCGGCGGTTGCCATCGCATTGAGCTCGTTAGTAGAGGGGGTGCAAAGTGAATGAAGTAAAGAAAGTAGATTAGCAGGGTAGGAAATGGATACGGCATGTAAGGTTTGGCACTTATCTGCAGTGATATCGCAAAGGACGGCGTCAACGCCGTCCATGCTAGTCCCTGACATAAGGCCAATATACTTTGCCATAAGTCGGCTATTTCATTGCAAGCATAATGCGTTTGTTGTTATTAAGCTGCTGCTGACGTACATGAGCAATTTCCATGAATGCTTCACGCTCTTCAGCGGCAATAGGTAATGCTTTTGGCAGTGATACGGTACGAGGGTTACGGTGTACACCGTCTACCAAAAATTCGTAGTGAACATGCGGGCCAGATGCCAAGCCAGTGCTACCTAAGTAACCAATGGTTTGACCCTGTTTAACCGTGTCGCCTACTTTTACTGCTCGCTTTTTAAAGTGCAGATACTTAGTAGTATATTTTTCACCGTGTTGAACAAAAACATGGTGACCATTGTATTTATCGTACGCTGACTTAATTACTTTACCATCACCCGCGGCCATAACTGGCGTTCCAACCGCGGCAACGTAGTCGGTACCACGGTGTGCTTTCCAGCGTTTTTGGACAGGATGGAAACGTGCTTTCGAGAAGTTAGAGCTCACATACCTAAAGTTAATTGGCGCACGTAAGAAGCTCTTACGCATGCTTCGGCCTTCAGGTGTGTAGTAAGTACCATCTTCATGCAAGATAGCGCTAAAGTCTTCACCTTGGTTAGTAAATTCTGCCGCAACTATGTCGCCATAGCCCACAAACTCACCATCGATGTATTGTTCTTCAAACACCACATTGAAGGTATCGCCTGAACGAATCTCCATCGCGAAATCAATATCCCAGCCAAAAATGCCCGCAAGGTTCATAATCTGATTACTGGTTAATCCTGCTGTTACCGCAGCATTCCAAAAGCTTGAATGAATCTCGCCTTGGGCAAAATTATAGCGAATATCAACGTCACGCTTTTCAAGATCGGCCGTTAAGCTATTATCTTCGCTGGTGGGGTCGGGGCGAATGAATAAGGTTTCGGTAGAAGAAAGCTTATATTTAAGCTCGCCAAATGTACCATCGTTGTTAATTTTAAACGAAAGCTCATCACCAGGTAATAACGTGACCAGTGTTTTAGCAAGGTCACCGGCTTGAGTAACATTGTAAACATCACGAGAGGTAAAACCCGCACGCTTAAAGAGCTTTGCAAGGGTATCGCCGCTTCGTACTTTATAAGTTTGCCAGGTCGACTCTTCTTCAATCGAAAACACGTCGGTGGACGGCATAATGTTCAAATCAAGAGGGTACCGAATACCGGTATCAAGTACCAAAGCGTCTTGATGACGACTCGCCTCTACTGTGACTGACGGCAATAGAATAAGCCCACCTAAAAACATACTAGCAATAGCTAATCCTGTTCGGTGTTGCTTTGGTAATTGTTTAAATATGTTTAGCGCCTTTAGGGCGTCTAGTTTGATTCTCATAATACTACCTACTTGAGAATTTTATGTGCAATGTACTTGTCACATAAGTTGCTTAAAAATGCAACTTTTCTCATTGTTTTTTAGCGCAAAAGTTAATTATTGAACGCAATGGCAGTCGAACCCTGACTTACTAAGTTAGACTGAACAGGCCGAGAGCGATAACTCGCTTTTGCGCCCGCGGGGAAGAAGCTTCCACAAACACGCTGTAAACCCATCCATGGGAGCTCCGCCACCGCATCCATGCGGTGGAGGGTTTGTTACAGCTTCTTCCCCACAGACACAAGCGAGTTATCACTCATCACTGAGGCTACTTTCAGCCCTCAACCATTGCGTTCAATAACGAACGTGACGACAAGTCATCCGCTTTTTGACGCAGAAGCCTTTTAATGGTTCCAATGTCCGCGTAAAATGCCGCTCAAAATAGATTCTACAACATCAAGAGTGTGAAATAACCGATGAAAGACTGGCAAACAGCGCTAGCTGAAATTAAACGGGGAACGGATGAAATACTCCCCGAAGAGGATTTAATTGAGAAATTAAAATCCGGCAAAACCCTAACCATAAAAGCGGGTTTTGATCCTACTGCGCCTGATCTTCATCTTGGTCACACTGTTTTGATCAATAAACTGCGAACCTTTCAGCAGTTAGGCCATACCGTTGTTTTTCTTATTGGGGATTTTACTGGCCTGATTGGCGATCCTACAGGGAAAAATGTGACACGCAAGCCCTTAAGTAAAGAACAGGTATTAGAAAATGCGCAAACGTATCAAGAACAAGTGTTCAAAATTCTTGATCCTGAACTGACTCAAATTCGCTTTAACTCAGAGTGGATGGATCAGTTAGGCGCTGCAGGCATGATTAAACTAGCCGCCAGCCAAACCGTTGCACGTATGCTTGAGCGTGATGACTTTAAAAAGCGTTACAACAATGGTCAGCCTATTGCGATACACGAATTTTTGTACCCGTTAGTACAAGGGTGGGATTCAGTTGCGCTTAAATCTGATGTTGAGTTAGGTGGTACCGACCAACGCTTTAACTTGCTAATGGGCCGCGAGCTTCAAAAAGAGCAAGGTATTAAGCCACAGTCTATTGTGATGGTGCCGTTGCTTGAAGGCTTAGATGGCGTTCAAAAAATGTCTAAGTCATTAAACAACTATATCGGTATTACTGATGCACCAAACGAGATGTTTGGTAAAGTGATGTCGATTTCAGATGACTTGATGTGGCGTTATTACGACCTACTAAGCTTCCGCCCGCTTGAAGAAATTGCTGAACTTAAGCAACGCGTTGAAAACGGTGAAAACCCGCGTGATATTAAAATATTGCTAGCAAAAGAAATCATCGCTCGTTTCCACGACGATGCCGCAGCAGAAGGTGCACATCAAGACTTCATTCAGCGCTTCCAGAAAAATGCGATTCCTGATGAAATGCCAGAGTTTGAAATTGCACTTGGCGATGACGGCATTGCTATTGGTAACTTATTAAAAGAAACCAAGTTAGTGGGTTCAACGTCTGACGCTATGCGTATGATTAAGCAAGGCGCTGTGAAAATTAATGGCGATAAAGTAGAAGATACTCGTCTTGTACTTACCGAAGCTGGCGAAAATGTCTATCAAGTGGGTAAACGTAAATTCGCGAGAATTACGTTAGCTTAGTTTGACATTAGCTATTAGATGCTAAAAAAATACAAAAAAGCCCCGATTTATCGGGGCTTTTTAATGTCTGTATTTTTTGCTTGGGATGCTATCTGTATTACTTTCTGTTTCGTCAGTCGCTAATTAATTTGCGGCTTTTAAGCGTGAAAACAGTGCTACCCAATAATCATTAAATTGTGTACTTATTTCGGCTTTAAGAAAACCGTAATATCATTTCTGCGCCTTCACATTCGCAGGTTTCAGGGCACACAGGGCAATCGTAACCT
>NZ_JAESDI010000001.1 GCF_019249215.1 Alteromonas lipotrueae | reverse complement strand
AATACGAACAATCGTTAATTTTCTTAACCTTTTTAATGCCTCACCAATCCCTTTCTTATCATTGCTCACTTTTAAGTATTCGCCCAACGGACGAATATGTATATCAAGAAAATCCTTACCTACATCTACACCCACGTTTATGTTTTGCACTACTGATTTTTTCATAATAAGCTAACTCTGGTTTGCTAAATGCGAGCTCGAGGCCCAGTCGACTATTCGAGTATGTTGCTTGGAGCACTGTGCGGTGTTCTTGTTTGTTATCGGTCTCTCAATTGAGGAGCCTTCGCTAAATCGAACTGCCACACAGCCAACTTTGGTTGCAGCCAAAGTCTGGGCCTCACTTTACCCATCTTTGAAAAGGAAATATGGTGTATTTAGGGAAGAATTATCCATACAAAACGCTTAAGTCGCAACCCGCGTGGCGGGCAGCTGGGACAAAAACACAATGCGGCTTCGCTATTCTCGCATTGTGCTTTTGCCCCTTAGCTTAGTGTTATATGGCTATAGGGTTAGAATGGAACTAGTAATAGGCAAAGGAATTTCTTTGGTCGAATTTGGTATTTTCGAAGCGGAAGCTATTCAGAAGCTGGGAAAGCCTGACAAGTCATTTACAACTGATGCGCAGTGTAAGCGCCTTCAGTATTTTGACCTTCGTCTAGAATTGTCATTTGAACCAGAAAACCATAACCGGCTAGGCTGGATCGAAGTTCACAATCCAGATTGTCAGATGTTTGGTCGACAGCTAATTGGTGTTCAACAGGGTGAAGTCTTAGATTTTGTGGAATCAAATTGCAACGAAGAACCGGAGGTTGAAGATTATGGCTCCATGGAATCTGCGTTTTTTTCTAACTGCTGTTTAGAGTTGCAATTTGAGTTTGGTAAATGCAGTAATATTAATTTCGGTGTTCTTTATAACAAAAATGATGAACCGGTTTGGTAGCCATATAACAAACCATTCAACCGGACCCATACTCGCTGGCTGGCGCTCGTTCCTCGCGATTATAGCCAGCAAGTCTGTGCCGTTTAATAGGGGCGTTATACGTCAAAAGGAATTTAAAGATTGCGAAAGATATTGGATGGTTTTTTCTGGGGCACCGGATTTGCTGTTGCCGTTGTACTGGTTTTAGCAACCTACTTCATTGTTGGACACATAAAAATAGAACAGACTTATAAGTATTCCATGCGTGAACTCGTTAAAGAGGATATGGATACATTTGTAGATTCTCTAAGTCTTGAATTAGTAAATTCTCAAGTAGTAGACAATGAGATCCTACTAACAACCAAAATGATTAATTTGGGCCTAACTCCCAATGCTTTCGGGCTTAGTTTAAGATTCAGCCTATTTAACACAGACGGCGAATTTATGGGGCAATGTGAAGCAAAAATTCCATCTGTAAGCTCAAATGAAGAAAGTATCCATATGTTAACTTCATGCAAGACTAAGCTATACCCAGCGGATACATTTCACAAAGCAACCGTAGATGTTTTACGCCAATGACGTATAACAAAAAAATAAAGTCGTTCCCGTTGGTCACTGGGACGCATACATGCGGGGCGGCTTCGCCATTATGCCCCACATGCCTGCGCCCCTTATTTAAAAGTTAGGTTTCAAAGGAACTGATTAAATGAAAATGATGTTTTTCGGTCTGATTTTATTAGTTACAGCGTTTAGTTCTGTGTCTCAAGAAATCCAATCCAATGGCTTTTCTTTAACCCTCGGAAATGGATGGTCCGTTGTAAATACAAACAAAATTACAACTGTTGCAGCAAATGAAGAATCAGAACAGGTAATCATTCTTTCAGTCTACATTGTGCCATCCGTAGACAAGGGAGCTGAGATATTAGCTGAAATGAAAAGCTACTTATCAAACCTCAATGAACAACTTCCTAAAATGGAATTATATTCTCAACTTGCCCCTTTAGATGTTCAAACGAGTGCCCCTTGGGAATTAGTTGCGTATTCAGGGCCAAATGAAGTAGGACATTTAGTTGCTGCGTGTCTCGGTACTAATAAAGGCGTGTTAATGGTTTCACTAGAAGGTATGGGCTCTGTTCAATCTGCAATTCCGCAATTGAAATCAGTTCTTTCTTCGTTGAATCACAATGAAACCTAACAATCGCATAAACTCGCTCGCGGGCTCGCTGGGACAAAAACACGTAGGCTCCCTTCGCTTCGCTCTGTATTATAGCCTACGTATTTTTGCCCGTTATGCGGGCCGTTATATTCTTTGGAAGCTCTAAAGGACCTATAGTTAATGACAGAAGAAGAATTAGAAAAACTGAGAGAAAGCATTTCAAGGACGCTTGAGGGACGGGATTATCCTTCAGTTAAAGATAAAATGCTCACTGTATCCAGCTATTACCGATATATGTCCACCAGTATTGCATCGGATGAGATTTTGATCGATTGTGATAGAGAGCTTTTATCTAATTTTGAAGCAGTGTATTTATGGCTTATTGAGCAATTAGTATATTTACCCGCTCATTTAAAAGATCAGGTAGAAAATGTTTTTCAAGAAGCAAAGCTATGCGAGCTGTTTGCCATTCTATCTAGCCTAAGTGACAAGGAAATTTGGACTATTAATAGGCGCAGAAGACTAAACAGTTCGATGGGCGTATTTGCCTCACTTTTTAAAATTAGAAATTACAGTGAACTTGAAGAGTCTCAACTTGTTTCAACGACGCACCTTGTTAATGCAAAGGTAGCGCTAACGAGACTTAGTCAGGTGACAAAGTTTTCGGCATCCAAGTTTGATGATGATTTTTATGCCGTTGATGGGTTTGAGGAATTTTCTAGTCGTTACAATCCAGAGATTATCAATAAAGCTCGTATCGTAGCGCTTGTTAATCTGTTGAAATCCCAGTTTCACGAAATTGAAGAAAATGATGATACAAAGCTGATCCTTGAGAAATTGGAAGAAGTTGAAAAAGAAATCAATAAAAGAAAACCTCATTGGGGGCTCATATTCTCAACAGTCTTTGTTATCTTTGGGTTTACTGCCGATTTAAAGACATTAAACCCAGAGGTCTACACAAAACCCTTAGAGACGATAGATGCAATCCTTTATAACCTGCACGAAGATGGCCAGGTTGAAAAAAATATTTCAAAAAAGCTTCCATATTCGCCTAACGGTAATGGCATAAACAAAAAGTCTATTGGTCTTTTTAGAAGAGAAGACATCGAGCCGGAATCGGAAGAATGAATATAACAATCGCATCAATTAGGCCGCTCGCAAGCTCGCGCCTATTATGCGGGCGTTATGTGCCACTTAGAATAAGAAACCTATGACTAGAATTTTTCATACTCAACTTAGCTTAAAGTCACTTATCAAAATATCTGCAACCATTAACTTTATAGGTGGATTAGTATTTGGAGTTCTCATTTTTATTATTGCGCTTTTCGGAGAACCGACCATAGTCGATTTAATTTCAGTGGTAGCAACACCGGCAGTTTCGGTTGTAAATGGCGTTATGATGGCCTTAGTAGCGTATCCATTTTATAAACGGTGGTGTGCAAAAATTAAAGGTCAGAAAGTTAGTGGTTTTTTCGTGGAAGTATCAAGCGATGGCACATAACAAAAAAATTAAGTCACTCACTTCGTTCGCTGGGACGCATACATGCGGGGCGGCTTCGCCATTATGCCCCACATGCCTGCGCCCCTTATTTAAAAGTTATTGACCGTCCGTTGTTTGTCTCTAGTTGCCACTGACTCTGGGAGGGCGAAATGTACATTTTTCGGACATTCGTGTCTTAATCTAGGCATATGGCTAATGCTGACGTTCATTGATCTGTTTAGCATTTTCCGTGCAATAAATAGTGGTTACGGTGTATCCATTAGAGTTGTGGTAAATTCACTATCTTTTGTTCGCTTATAAATAACGTGATAATTTACAGGGTAACTAATACAACTATATTGAAAGGATTTCAATGAGCCCGTTTTTCATTTTCTGGTTGGTATTTTCATTCCTTGTAGCCTTGTTTGCCTCGCAGCGTGGCAAAAGCTTTTTTGGTTACTTTATATTGTCTCTGCTTCTATCTCCACTCATCAGTTTACTGATAGCAATGCTGACCGACTCCAATGATCAGAAAATTGAATCAAAGCGCATTCAGAGCGGCAGCGAGAAGAAGTGCCCCTACTGCGCAGAGTTAGTCAAGGCAGAAGCGATTAAGTGCAAGCATTGTGGCAGCGACATTCACGGGTTAAGCGGAAACGCGTTAACGTTCAAAGATGACCTAGGGGCTCACAAAGCTCTACAGAATGCAATATACAAAAAAGATGAAATGCGAGTTGAAGCCATACTTGAAACCAAGTTATCTGTTGTAGACTGTCCTCTCCCGTTTAACCATAAAGATTACGCAGAACTTCACGGCACACCGAGAATTATTGAATTGATAGAAGAAAAAAGTTAGCTGCTTCATCGAGCACATATTCTAAAAACCAATTATCGTTTTTTAGAATGCGAGTGACGATTCAACATGAAATACTGAGTGAACTTTATGACCTACTTTAGCTGTGGTGAGAGTACAACTTTTATCCGACTACCTTTACTGCTGTACCATATGCCATCACTTCAACGCCTCTCTGTAAAACTTCACTAGTAGAGAAACGAATACCAATGATAGCGTCTGCTTTCAACTTATAAGCTTCAGACTGGAGCTTCTTAAGGCTATGTTCTCTAGCACTATCCATGAGACTAGATAGTGTCTCTGACTTCCCTCCGATTGTCTGTGAACGTATCTCTGCACCAACAGATTTTAAGATATTCACACTCTGTACTGAGCTGGCCGAAACGAGTCCTAGTTCCAATATTTCTTTTTTCGAAATGTAATCCAAGCTAGATAAAACAATTAACTGTTTGGGAGTGCTATTGCTCGATAGTTGTTGTTGTTGCGGCTCTTTTAAAATGGCAGATGAATCTACACCAACGATATCATCAACATCAACGTACCACACTCCCATTTTAGGGCCGCCCACTAATTCACCATTCCTTATCTGAGCTTTCACCTCATCTTCAGTGATATTATGTTTTTCGCAATATACAGATATTGATATTTGGCTCATGAATTCTTCTTCCTTAAATTATTCGACTCTACTTTCAAGTAATATCTTTCCAGTAGAGCAACAATCAGTATTCAATTCAAACGAAACTTAACCGTTCTCTACTGGTTCAAGTTGATATCCATAATTATAATCATTGAAGCACTCACCATCATCAGTAATTAGGCTAACAAAGGCACTGTCTTCATTATAGCGAGTAAGAAGTCAGGCCTGATACCCAGAGGCATTTTTTCAAAGTCGAAATAGACCTTGGCTTTGGAGGATTTTTAATGGTTGAGGTTTGCCTATATGCAGAAAAGGCCTTTATCATAAAACCGAGCGTTATAAACCCAAAGACTGCAATTGAGCTTTTTTATCGTAGCTAATGACTTTGGTGCTTTAATGAGTCCCAATAATGACAGCTAAGAACGTATTGCTGCCGCTCCCGCTTACACTCTTTCTATAGCTTTGCTTTACATTAAACTGAGCAGCTTTATGAATCCATAAGCTTACGCCTTTACAACGTGAAGCTGTAATATACACTTATGATTGATTTTTGTGCGAGCAGCGATTCGCTTATAAATAGGCTCGCCAACTACTATGATGTGATACCAGCGCGGCCACAGCAAGGGGTAGTGAGAAAGTACCTAGAAAAAGAACAAGAAATATAGATGTTCAAGGAAGAATTAAAACTGGCTGAAGCAGCATTAAGCATACTAAACGGTCAACGATAACAAGATTGTAAAGCAGAAAATATTTGCATTGTTTCTTTTTTGGGGGCTATGCCACATAACCCCAAAACTGCACAATACAAAGGTCTCCGCATACAATGTTATGTTGTAGGGTAGATTTCCCACATCTATCTTATAGTTTTTTTGGGGGACATAATATAAGGAAAATTACTATGAATAAATTTCGGATTGCATGTTTGGCGTCACTTATATTTTTATCAACAAATGTGTATGCGGGTAAAACACATATTGGCGATGGGGATACTAGAGCAGAAGCCTGTGAGGTAGCTGAACGGAAAGCCAAGATTGCTGCTGAAAATTCAGATCTTAATGGTACTTGCTATGATGCTTGTAGCTTTGATAACTGCGAAAAGAAAGGCACAAATGGTGATCAATATTGGAGTTGCAAGACTACCTCAGCTAACCATAGAGGCTCATGTGAAAGGGACTCTTCTAAAATAAGAGTTTACTAAACCACATAACAAATGAGAGACGTTCTCCCGTTGCGCGGGCTGGGACGCAAACATTCGGGGCCGCTTAGCTATTATGTCCTACATGTTTGCAGCCCTTACTTGGAGGTTGTACGTCTGAACCTTGTCTTTTTAAGCCAGTGACTCTGTGGGGCTGAAACGTACGTAAAGCGGACGTCTAACCTGAGAAAAACTGCACTAGAATTAGGCATGTCGATATCCTATGTTGTTTGTATTACGACCGAACAGTGTGGCTCTGGTTTAACTAATCGACGAAAAAAAGCGGGGAGGTCGACACCTTCGGTCGGAAAATCATGATGCCTAGGTGTATAAGCAGGCAAGTCATATGAGAACGCAACCATTAAGGCAACAAAGAACTACGAGACTGACATGAATCAAGCGGATTATGAAAGTGTACTAAAAGAAGCTGAAGCCGGTAATAGCAGTGCTTTGTATCAACTCGGAATGCTCAAGTTTACAGGGGCTTACATTAAGGGGGTTGGTTTTATCGAGCAGCAAAAAGATGAGGGCTATAAATTACTAAAAGATGCAGCAACACTTGGTAATGCTAAAGCTCTAATTAAAATAGAGAAGATAGAACGTGAAGATTTTGAGCGTTCTTTAATGGACAAAGAAAGAAGCAGGCTGGAAGCTAAGTCGAAATATCTATTAGACCATAAAGAACCATCAATCATTGATGAGATAGAGAGCGAATATCTTAAAAAAAAATACCAAGAAAAGCAAAATAAAGAAAGCATGAATCTGGATAGCAATCCGATAGAAACTTACATGAAATGCATGATGCACGATTTTCAGCCAAGCTTTGATGGTAAATCAAAAAAATCTATTCTTCTATCGGATTCCAATGAACGAATCGAAAAAAGATATCAAGACTCTGATGTTAAATTAATCGGCTATTTATTCTGTCGCCCAACTTCTCAAAAAGCCAAAAATGAAATTATTAGCAACTTAAACTATTTTCACTTTAGATCTGAAGATTCAATTGACATCTACATGATGGGGTTTTACCCAGATAAAAGGGCAAAAGAAGGATTTAAAATCGCTAGTGCTTTGTGGGCATATAGTGACGAAATGTTTAACGAAAGTCGAGGAAACATGGAAGCTTTAACAAACTGGCGATACAGCGGAGGAATTGACCTATTACTTACACAGGTAGTGTATGATTCTGAAAAAAATACTTATGGGCCAGATTTCTCTATGTCAATAGTTTGCCATATTGATGACTTAGTGGAGATAAAAGCTTTTTCCTCAATTGAAGCGTTTTTTGAGAAACTGTTTCGCCATGCTGAATACGCAAGCTCTGATAATCCGATTTGGGAGTTGAGTGATCAGTTTGGTATGTGCACAATTCAATCAGGATTAAGACGCTTTATATTGTCATTGCTTCCGAAAAACCTTCTAGGTGAACTAGATATAATTACCAAATTTGCCATAACCGACATTGTAAAAAGATAGATTTTACAAACTTATTGGTAAAGATCGCTTCACAATCGGTTCCACGGGACGTCAAAAAGTTGCGCTCGTTCCTTGCTCCGCTTTTTACTGCCCCCAGAGTCCTGGCGTTGAAGATCTGCCTTTTGTCTTTTTGAGCCAGTGACTCTGGAAGGCTGAAACGTACGTGAAGCAGCTGTTCACTCATTGAGTATTTAATTACATCGTTGAGCGTAAAACGGAAGCAGGTTCGCTATAAATTGATTAATAGCTTTTGGTGGTTTTAACTTCGCCGCATTAACTACAAAGGCAGCGCAATAGGGGCTTTATCGCCAAGTTCTTATTTTAAGTCAGTAAGCGCCATTGCGTTTGTCAGCTCGAATGGCAGCTTGCTTCAGTCAAATCAATACCATCACTGCGCTGTTGTTTTACTTGTTTGTGTTAATAATCAATCGTATGCTGACTTTATTAGTTTTTAAAAATGCCAAGGGAACAGGCTCTGCTTCTAACAAAGCGCTCAAGTCACCCCTTCGGTCGTTCGGACGCAATTACGCGGGGCGGCTTCACTGTTATGCCCTGTGCAACTGAGCCGCTTAGCTTAAAGTTATGTGAATAGGGTATGAATCGAGAATTAGCAGTTAATCAAATGAAGTCCGTGTTCACTTTACTATCAAATGATGTGGAAGAGATCAGAGTGTATGGTAAAGAAAATAATAACGGATTCGCACAAAGAACTTTATTGAGAACGTACTTTGCTTTTATTGAGGGAATGATATGTCAATTGAGACTTGTTGCTATTGCAACAGCAAAAGATTACCCAGATTTATTTTCTAATAAAGAAGTTATTTTGCTTAAGGAAGAGCGTTATCAACTCAGTCCAAAAGGAAAATTAGAAACCAAAGCTAACTTTCAAAAAAACTTACCCATGCTTCTTTTTACGATTAATTGTTACACAAGAATTCACAGTCCAGACTTTACGGTCAAAACAGATGAGCGTGGTTGGGAAGCTTTAAATGATTATTCAAGAATTCGCAATAATTTAATGCACCCAAAGAGTTTAAATGATTTAGAGTTAGACGGTTCTAGTTTAAAAACATCTACAGAAGCCGCTAAGTGGTTTAAGTCAACTCTTCTCGATATGTTTGCTGTATGTGCAAAAGCAGAAGAACATAATAGAAATAAGAATTGCAGATGACAAAGCGCTAAAGTGCACTTTCTTTGGTCGTTGGGACTCCTAAACTCGGGTCTGCTTCGCCATTATGCCCGACGCATCTGCACCCCTTAGCTGAAAGTCAGGTGCTCATGATTATATGGACAGATAGATGAATGGATTAGAAAAAATTGAGTTCTTAGACAGCATCGGCGCTGAACTCCAGTCAAGAATGACTTTCTCAGATATTAATACCTACTTTCGAACACACGGTGTACCAACCGATGACACTGTTGAATATAGCAGTAAAAGAATTTACGCGAAGGAAATGCTCGCTGATGTTGATGAAGAACTTCTTTTAGAACTTGCCAGTGAGTTAGGGATAATTGATACATCAATTTCTTCGGATACAAAGAAAGATGTTGGCTTTTGGAAGCCAGGTCATTTCAGATTATTTCTAAGTCATTTAGCTTCCTTCAAAGTTCAGACCTCTCATTTGCAAACAGCATTAAGAAAATATGCAATTTCTAGCTTCGTAGCTCATGAGGATATTGAGCCAACAAAAGAATGGCAAAATGAAATAGAGGCTGGGTTACAAACTATGGATGCATTAGCAGCCATCCTAATGTCGGGTTTTAAGGAAAGTTCGTGGTGCGATCAAGAAGTAGGTGTCGCTGTTGGAAGAAATGTTCTGATAATACCTATCCGAAAAGGTCTGGATCCGTACGGATTCATTGAAAAATTTCAAGGTATACAAGCACAAGGTAAAAAAATTGGCGAAGTCGCAGAAGCAATTTTTTTCACACTGGTTAAATCACCTAAGACAAAAAGCAAAATTCTTTCCTCGCTTGCTGGCGCAATTGCTAATGCTAGTTCAAGTGAAGAGGCAATAGAAAAGGTATTGATTCTTAAATCAGTAGATAATGTTCCTACTGAGATATTAGAGAATCTGAAACAACAAGTTGTGGATAATAAAAACCTTATTGACTCGGAAGAGTTTGTGAATTGTCTCAATGCAATTTTAGTAAAGTTCAATGTTTCTAAACTTACTAATAGTCAGCCTATAATGGATGTAGATTGGGACAATTTCCCTTTTTAAAAGCGCACCTAACAAACGCATAAGCATTTGCTTTACTCGTTATTTTAGCCTACGTATATTTGCCCGTTATACGGAAAGTTATACTCATACGGAGAGAAAGCCATGGATTTAACTAATAAAATAGGAATTGCGGCTTTTGCTACGTCTTTAGGGTCACTGATAATTGCATTTTTTGGCTATTGTTTATCTAAGAAGGCGCTTCAGCTATCTGAAAAAGATTATCTTGAAAAGTCGTTGGGAATTAAGTCGTACCTTATTGATTGCTATTCATTTGAGACAAACGGCAAACAGTATTGCGAATTTGCCATTTCTATTACTAATTTATCATCCTCTGCGAAGTCATTTTCAAATATAGAGCTGCGTACAGGATACTCTTTTGAGAATGATGAATGTGGTAGTGCGATATCGCAACCGGTTGCCAACATCTTACCGCCAAATGTAGATGCAGATTACAAAAAGGTAAAAATTCCTACAAATATTCCTCCCAAAGAATCAGTTTCTGGGTGGATCACATTTATTCGACCAAAGAATGAAAATATTACATTTCATATCAACGAGTATGAAATCATAGGAATAAGCAATGATGGCCCAGTGAGTATTGCGACGGCGCATTTATTAAGGTTTATGGACAATGAAAAAAACTAAAATTGAAGATGACTTTTTTTTGCCAATCGTTAGAGACGGAGCTATTGCTACTGGAAGCATGGCGGAAGGAAGAAATATACCTGTATTAATTTTAGATTGTGAGAAAAATTTAAATGTAATTAATTTAATTCAGCTGCATGAAGAATCGTCGTTGGGTGATGTCTTATGTACTTGGGGAATAAATAAAAAGCATGCATTTCTAATTTTGGAGGTCGAGCGTCCAGTATCGGTTAAATTTGGTGTTAAGTTTGAGCTAGAAACACAAGGTAGCGTCGCTGATGGGATAGTGCAGTCGAACGGGTTGTACATTCAATATGGAGAAATGGGCGATACAATTATTAGTAATCTTGATGATAGCAAATTATTAATTGAAGTTCCGGCAAAAACAAAACTTTCGGACTGGGACGAAAAATTGACTGCCGCTATATCTAAACGATTACGTAGAGAAGGCCTATCTAGAAAAGAAGCAAAAAATGCCAGCAAGCAATCTTTGGAGAGAATGAGAGAAATCTGGGGATACAGAATGAAAAAAGCATAGCAAGCGACTACACGCAGTAGTCCAAACCTAAACAGATTTAGTGGTTTCGCTGTGCGACACCTTATCACCAAAAGCGCTCCGGTTTGGCCGCTGGTAAGCTGTGCGTTATTGACCGTTCACTCCTTGTCTGAAGCAGTCGCACGATGGTATTCAAGTCAACTTCCGCCTTTCGCTTTAAGCTGTTCCTGCACTCGCTTAGATAACCTTCAAATTGGTACTCTTAAGTATCATCACACCATGAAATGAAACAGTGATTTTAAAAAGCTCCCCCTAGGTAGAGTTTGACCGCATGAGCTTTTATATCCAATTATATGCAACTTTTATAATTATAAGCTTTAAATATAAAGATTATAATTCAGAACCTTACGGAGTTTCCGCCATCCTCGCCCAAGTATTTTAGGCAACGCGATGCAGGCCCGTTGTCGCTTTTGTTCATTTATCATTGTAATCCTTTACTGACTACTTTTAGCCTTTACAGGCCAATTGCATTTTATCCACTATTCTCTTTTCACTCGATACGAGCTTTAAACCATACTTATCAATGATATACGCGAAATTTGCAATATACTCACATCGGAAAAGATGATTCGGCGGCAGCCATTCATCAGGCCCTTTCGCCCCTTTTTGTCTATTCAAAGAGGCTTTTACTAATAGTAAATTTTCTCTATCGTTAGCAAAGGCTTTTCTTTTTTCTCTAGACCATTTATCGCCGCCGTGGCCGTGTGCAAATTTCAGGGGCACAATATGGTCTAGGTCGAGAGCAATAGAGTCATGAAAAACGTCTCCGGAGTATGGGTCAAACCATTCACCGTCGAGTACGTTACAAGACTTCTCCGTTTTGAAAGATACAGCTGCTCTAGACGTAGATATTAATAATTCGTGTCGCGTGTTTTGACAGTCACCATCATCATCTATCCAGTGGGGCCATTCGTCTCTGTTATATAGAGCAACAAAGCTTCTACCTTCTTGAACTGCTTCCTGCTCAGCAGCGTCGTATTGCGTTGTTTTGGACTTAGGTAGTCGCCCACCATCTTCCAAACAGGCCTGAAGTGAATCAAATGCTTTAAAATTTTTCGTTCTTGTGTACGAACTACTTGTATGGTCGTGACATATACCAGATGAGGACCGCTTAACATTTGTTTCTAGCTCATTAGCCGTCGGGGTAGTATCCAAGCATGATGTCAGTAATAAAATTGAAACCGCAAATACTGCTTTGTGGAAATACTTCATAATCTTCCTACATTCGAATTTAATTATCTTCACTCGCCTCAAAGGCTAGCATCTGTATCCTATGCTTCAGCATTCTATACCAAGGGACAGGTTTTTCTGCTCTTTTTTGGCGTTACGATAACGGCACTGAGAGGGAGTCGTTAAATGGTTAGCAAAGAATTTCTGATTATACTAAATAGAATGAATTCACTTTTGCCGGAGAAGGTTTACTGGGCATATGGCGATACCGAAATTATAGAAATATCCACAGACATCGAAGCATCAATTGAACTTACAAGTGGCGTTCATTTTGATGCTAACGATATAGATATCGAAAACATTAACCTATGTACTGAAAGCTAGTCTATTCGCTTGTTAGAAGATGTTGCAAAAAGCTTTTCATAAAAGCTTGATTACTAGGCGGGGGGCATCAATAACGAACAGTAATAAAACTTTCGTTCGACTCGCGCCGTAAAGTGGTAACTCATCACTGGCAAAATCAATAAATCCAAAAAATAATAATTACTTAAAAGTGTAAACTCAACACTCTTAATTTTTTGATTTTAATATCAAAAATATTTTAAACTCCTTTTTATGTACAACTGAATAAAAAATTGAATATAACTTGAGAAAGAACACTTAATCTACTCTATTTCTTCCCTAAAGATTCACTTTTATTTTTTTAATTTCACATCTTAAAAAAATTTAACCCGTTGAATATTAGTACATAAAACAACCACTACCGTTCAAAATTCATACAGCTAACTGGTTAGACCAGTATAGGACTATAAGTTGTAATAAACTCTTTTCCAGACCCGATCTGCAAGGATAAGTAGAACTTGCGCTTTTCACGAAGCCAACCTTTAATCATAGACACGGATGAAAAAAGGGCCAAGAAATCGTCGAAAATTTTTGGGTGAAATATGATTGGTAGAAGAAAGCACAGCAAGCACCGTTCAAAACATACTATTAATTTCTTCAGTGAAAAGAATGGTTGCCACATGTGGTGCGAGTCATTTCTAGAGCGCAGGTTCGCCCTGCACTGTGAGTTCGATGAATCAGTTGAGTGTTACAGTACGCAACCTGAACACTTTTCCGTCTTTGGCAAACGCTATACCCCAGATTTTCTGGTTCAATACAAGTCAGGCCTCGCAGAGTACGTCGAGGTCAAAAATTCTTCGTATATGGATGATGACTTTTTCCTAAAGCATAAGAAACGAAAGCTCGTCATATTCGAGACGACTCGGCTTGATTTGGTACTCATTAGTGAGGAGGACTTTAATAAGGTTGAGTCTGAGAACTATGAACTACTTAGGCAGTATCGAGACATTGATACCACGGCTTTAATTGACGAAATTAATCGCCTTCCCAAGCGATTGACTTTATCAATGCTTGAAAAAGCAATGGGGAAAATAAGTGGCACTACAAGAGCGCATGCCTGGGCGCTTGTGGCTAAGCAGCACTACCATTTTGATGTATCTAAGCCTTTCAGTGCAGACTCAATGTTGATGAGGCCTTAATATGTTGCATCAACCTGTCATCGGTGACATTTATTACGACCAAGAACGTCGCTCGTTTAGCCTGGCTTACTACGATGGCCTGCAAGTATTGCTTACCCCCCGCCCTCACTCACCTGGTGATTTAGGCTTACACCTCTCCAAAGAAGCTCTGGATGAGCAGGTAGAGAGTGGCGCTTTCACCCCTCAGTATTCTTTGCAACACGATATTCGCGCACTCTCGCGCTCACAGAAAAAAGAAATAGAGAAAAGACGTCCCTATATTGAAGAGTTGGAAGTGCTTGTAAAACAAGGGGCGGGGCCTACAACGGCTGCGACCCTTAATAGGTTAAAGCAGATTGTCCACGACAAATACCATATTGGCCTCAGTAAGTTTGGGCATTCGACCATCGCCAAATGGTGGAAAGCTTACAAAGAGGCGGATTTTATTTTAGAAAATTCGGTTATCGAGCGAAAAAGCCAACCGAAACGGATAGATGAACCTAGTGAACTCTTTCTCAATACGTTCGCCACTAACCACTGGGTAAAAAGTGGTGTTGAGAATGTTGCCGCTGGCTATCGTTTGTATGAAAAAGCGGTGCGAGAAACGCGCATGCAAAACGAAGCGATAACCTTGCTCAGCCTCTCTACGTTTACGCGTCGAGTCAGCGAATTTAACGAATTTGAAGTTATCTTGAACTCTGGTAACTATAGCGCCATAAAAAAAGCCCTGAGAACGCTATGCAAAAAAATTGTGACGAGGCGTGTACTAGAACGCGTAGAGATGGACAGGGTGTCGCTTAACTTAGCACTGATTGATGAAAATGGTATCCCGAGTGGGAATGTGAGTATGTACATCGCCATTGATTGCTACTCACGCTACCCAGTCAGTGTAACATTTGAGCTGGGGACGAACGAAGACACCGAGGGCACCGTTCGCTCATTCAAACGGATATTTGAAAAAACAAGTAACGAATTGTCCGCACACGGTGTCCCCGCCAAAATCGTGGTTGATAATGGTTCAGGCTACAAATCAGAAGCCTTAAAACAAATCGCCCAACGGGTCGGGGCTGAACTAATTAAAGCGCCTTCCAATGAACCATGGCGCAAGCCTTTTGTGGAGTCGTTCATCGGTACATTACGAAAGGAGTTTTTTGAAGGCTCGCCTTTTGAAGGGCCTAACGGAGAAGTTATCATTGGTGTCCCTGGTTACAAGGGCAAGCGCACGACCAAGAAAACCAAACCACCTTCCGATGAGACGATAAAAAAAGCGGCTAGATTGGAGGTAAAGGAATTCGGCGATTTACTCCACGACTTCTTAGTAGATTACGTTAATCAACCTCACTCGGGATTGCATGGAAAAACGCCACAGCAAGTGTGGAACGAATCAATAGAGAAGCAACCGCCGATCCCAGTTAATAAAGAACAACTCTTCATTGCCTGTCACTATCTTGAGGCCCAGCCAAAGTTGATGGAGCGCGGAACAGTGCAAGTCAACAAGCAAGTTTTTGCCGACGTGCGTCTCAAGCAATGTTATTTAGACGCAAAAACGCTTAATCCTAACCAAGCTATGTCAGTGATAGTAAAATATGATCCTGATGATGCACGTTGGGTTACAGTTATCGCTAGATTCGGCGGTTCGGACACCCCCAAAACCATCCAAAAAGTGGAAAATCGAGCGTTATCAGAAGATGAACTCGCAGTCCCTATTTCATTTGATGAACTTAATGCAGTAACAGACGGGCTACCGAGGCGACGAGACATCGCAACCCGAAAAATTAAGCGTTTAGTTAATCAGAAATCGAGACGCCAAAGAAGCGGGATGGAAGTCGAGTCCGCCAAGAATTATGCGTCAAAGGGGTTATCGGTTACGGATAGGATTAGCGAGAGTAATAAGAGGTATGCGCATAGACCCCTTAAACAAAACCGGCCCCCCATTAAACAGGAAGCAATTAAAGAGAGTACCGAAACGTCTCGCCGTGTCAATACGGATTTACGGGCTGAGCAACAAACTATGCAGTGGGATGAGTAAGATGTTCGACCATCCATCACTTAATCGGTGTGCTGCGCTTCTTGAGCGCGTTCATCACAAACGCTTTGATGCAAATTACTCTCTGCTCATAACGGGATTGAGCGGCACAGGAAAGTCTTATTTCGCCAGCTCGTATCTGAGTCATTACCCATCGAATAACACTCCACAATTAACAATACGTCCTGTAGTGTATGTTAAGTTAACAGAGACGCGAACGGCGGTAGATTTGCTCCTACAAATTGTGAAGGCATTTACGAATGTTGTGGGAAATAACGTCAATAAAGCACATATCGTTCAAGACAGGCTTTCAGTCTTATTACGGGAGCACAAAGTAGAGCTCATCATCATAGATGAAGTGCAAGAGTGCCTAACTGATATTGATGGCATCACCAGTCAGCGCATGGCGAAGCAAATTGCCGCCCTTCTCGATAACAATCCGGATATATCCCTGCTGATGTTGGGCACGCCTGTCGCAGGGAGGCTACTGAGACTCAGGTATGGAAAGTCAACGGAAAGACTCAAGGGTGAAGAGCAACTGTCTAGACGCTTTATGGCAGAACAAAAGCTCAGCATTATTCCCTCTAGATGCCAATGCTGGTTAGCGTGCTGCAACTACTTTTCTGAAAAGTATAAATTTTCCTCGTTCAGCCTAGAAGATAAGCAATTGTTGAATAGGCTACATATAGCAACGGACGGAAGAATCGGACTACTAAATAAATTGTTTTCCGTCGCTCAAATAATCGAACAGCCCTATTTTCATAAAAAGCTCGAAGAGGCCTATTTGGCTAGCATCAACTCATCAGCCTTCAATCCTTTTAATACCGATATGCTCAGCGATGATGACGTCATAGCGTTACTCGATTCCAGAGAGTTCCAATAGTGCTGTCTGTTCTGCCATCACAAATAGTTGATGAGAGCTTCATCAGCCTCATACTTCGAATAACCGCTCGCAATGGGTTTACCAGCCCTTATGATTGGATGGATGCAAAGAGTTTTGATGCGGTAACAAAAGGGAAGTTGAGCAATAAGCAGCATAATTGCTTAAGTGAGCTTATTCCGCTACCAGAGCCTAACCTCAATATTAAACCTAACGTAAAACACTCGGCTCTCTTTACCTGTACCGATATTGAATCACCCAGAGTGTGCCCTCAATGTATTAATGATACAGGCTACTTGAAGAAAGCGTGGTGCTCTATAGGATATCTTTATTGCGATAGGCACCAACTTGCGTTGATTGACGTGTGCCATCACTGTGGTGAAAAGTTGCAGTGGTCTGTCGCACTGTTGAGTAATACATGTACAAATGTGTATTGCGCTAAGCAGTTAACCAGCACGCCTATTAATGCAGAGATAGCAGAGCTATTCATCGATGAAATATGCGACTGTTTACTTGCAGATTTATTTTTATCTAACCCTTTTTCAACTTACCTACCACATCAATCATATCCCCAATTTACGAACCTACCCGTCACGCTAATAAGGGGCTGGGAATTGCTTACCGATAAGCTTAAGTTTCAAAATTTTGTCGAGCAATTGAAGGGTACTACAAGCCCTTTTGCTACCTTACCGATAAAGTATCAGCTCTTCCCGTTACGTCTTTTGACTCGACATTTAAAGGCTAGTTGGCCTGTAGAGCAGTGGGTGGATGGGGCAACAGAGCGTGTACACTGTCATACGACGCCTCATAGCAACATTGATGAGTTCATCGTTACGGTTGAAGATGCGGTGAAATTGTTGTCTATACCGCGAACACTTCTAGCAAACACAATTCCCCAACTGTCAGAGAAAAAAGCAATTCCCTCGACGTTAAGGGTCAATATTGCTCACCTTACTAGCGGAAAAAAGTAAATTTAAGCTTAAGCCACTTCTTTTCTCTAATAATATGCCATTATAAATTTGCAGTAACCTTTTACCAGGTTCGCTTCGCTTGCATGGCAAAAGGCTCAAAAATGCATACAAACATGCAATATTGAGACAAAAAAGAGGGGGGCTAACTGAGTGCGTGTAACGGCATTTATGTTAAATGCTTTTCTTCTTCAATTCTCAACAACACTAAGGCCGCTAATTACCTGAAATAGGTGGTAGGTTCCATTTTCAAACTTACCACGTTGTTTAATCCGCATCTCCGTTACCTCTCATTAATCATAAAAAAATGTGCACCAATTCGATAAGTCGATATTTCGCTGTCCTGTTCAAAGCGCACCATATTTCTAATGAAACGGTAATATAAAGCGATTTTTGTACATTTACTTTACCTGCCCCCCTCTGTATTCGGGATATATATACGAATCATTATTTTTTATTTACGCATAAATAGCTTTTATTTTGTACATTGCTATTGTTTTCGTTGAATTATTATTCAAGAATACATGGTGATTTATTGAACAGCCTTTTAAAAATAGTAAACATAAAAAAGGACTTATTCACTAGATGGACATATCACTTCACTATTTTTACCGCTTTCTCACAACAATAAAAAGAAGGATAAGCAATGTTAAAAAGTGCAAAAATATATAAAGCTGGCGTGGCGTTATTTATGCTAATTTCGGCTAATTTCGCAAGTGCAGCCATACCCAGTGGGTACTACGACTCAGTAGATACCTCTAATGCTGATACACTACGAGATTCGCTACATGCCATTATAGATGACCATCAAAGATTTCCTTACACTTCATCTGCAACGGATACCTGGGACATACTGGAGGAGGCAGATGAAGATCCAAGCAATTCAAGTAACATAATTGATATCTATAAAAACGAAAGTTATAGCAAAGAAGGGGGCGGTAACAGCAATTACAACCGTGAGCACACCTGGCCTAAGTCATACGGCTTTCCAGATGATGGCTCAAGTAACTACCCTTACACAGATGCCCATCACCTATTTTTAGCAAATAGTGGTTACAATTCAAGTCGTAGTAATAAGCCTTATGCCGACTGTGATTCTAGTTGCTCTGAAAAAGTAACCACATCTACCAATGGCAGAGGTGGTAGTAGTACAGAATCGAATTGGACCACTGGCTCAGGTGCCACAGGTAGCTGGCAGACATGGAGTGAAAGAAAAGGCGACACTGCTAGGGCGTTAATGTATTTAGCAGTGCGCTACGAAGGAGGGACGCATGGTGACACGGGGGCTTCCGAACCAGACTTGATTTTAACCGATGACCGAGGGTTGATCGCTAACTCAAACACGGGAGACAATTTAACCGTTGCCTACATGGGACTCAAATCGACGTTGCTGCAATGGCATGAAGATGACCCAGTCGATGATTTCGAGCGTCGTCACAACGAAGCTGTTTATGAAAACCAAGGAAATCGAAACCCATTTGTTGATTACCCTGAATATGTTACCTGCGTGTTTGAAAGTAATTGCTCCGGTTCATCTGGCAGTAGTTCAGGCTCAACCGATGTATGGATTAACGAAATACACTACGACAACTCAGGCTCAGACCAAAATGAATTAGTTGAAATCGCTGGTACTTCAGGAACAAATTTATCAGGTTGGAGCATAGTGGCGTACAATGGTAACGGTGGCAGTGCTTATAAAACCACTTCCTTATCCGGCACCATTAGCAATCAAGATAGCGGTTTTGGTACAGTCGCATTTTATATCAGCGGTTTACAAAATGGCGCATCAGATGGTTTGGCGTTAATTGATGACACAGGCAGCGTAATCCAATTCTTAAGCTACGAAGGCACGCTAACCGCCACTAGCGGCGTAGCGAATGGTCTTACATCAACGGATATTGGTGTATCAGAAACCGGCTCTACTAGTGTAGGCTACTCACTCCAATTATCTGGTTCAGGACAAAGTTATGATGACTTTAGCTGGCAATCCCCAGCAAGCAGTACCGCCGACTCTGTCAATAATAATCAGTCCTTCTAAAACCCATTAAGGCTTTTATATAACTCTAATGTTGGTGTTGGCTACTAAAAACTTGGTAGCCAACTTAGTTTTACGTTTAAGCTCTTTATCAATAACTCCATTATGCGTTCGGTATTTTTACCTAAATCACTCCGGCTCAAGCAAATATTGCTACGTGCATCTAACAAAGTTAGATTTATCATCAAAGTATATAAGCGCAGGCCTTTTAAAGGCATGTCTTACGCTCAATACTGACCGATGCATCTATGCAAACAGTGGACATCGAGGTTGAATTTTTTCAACGATCACTTTGTATGCTAAGTTCCCCCTCGCTCCCAATTGAGTTGACGGGCTGCAAGCGGTCGCTTGGCGAAGCAGCGATAGAATTCCGCTTAAGACAAACAGCAGACGGTCAATGCCCGCATTCAGCGGCTCGTCCGCTGCAATGCTTTGTTATGCATTTCTTTTCATAATTTCTGAAATATTGTGGATTTCATCAACAGAGATTAGAAATATGTTTGAGTTTTTAATTTCGTTACTGATTTTTTCAAATCTGGATCTAGCATTTTTGGTAAGAGCTGCGTTTGTTACCAGAACCACTGGATATCCAAAGTCCTTCGCAATCTTTCCAACTTGATTAATTGTTCGCAGCGGAATCAAGTCTGTATCTGTGAATTTCACTTCAACCCCAAATTTCGGTCTTCCATCTTCTCTTACTAAGTAATCTACACCAATATCAGTTTGGATTTCGCTTTCAATATTCTCTGAACCATATATGGATTCAAGTTTCTTCCCTACAAACTCCTCGAGGGCAAATGCTCTTTTTATGCGATGCTGGAATACTTCTTTTTGTGCAACAACTCTCTCGTCTACTTCTTCTTCTCTTTGCTTCTTAGCACTTGAATAAAGGCTAAAGGACCCGAACATAGAAACAACTAGACCCATGCCAGCTGCAAATAAAGATAGCCACTTGAAATTTGTGGGCTCATCTTTTTCCCCCTCTACAGGAACTGCTGGCTCTATCGATTCCCTAACAGTGTCAATAGCTTCTACAAGGTCCTTGCGGGATTCCAAAGGAATGAATCTGTTAGATAAGAAAGTCTCCTGTACCTGAACTAGAAGTTCATCTACTGTATAAGGGTATTCGATATTATCACGCAACTCTTTGCCTTCGATGAGCGTTTCAATATCATGCGAATCAATTTTGTGCTTATTATAAGCAAGCTCTTGAATTGTACTAATCAGTTCGCTATTAATTCCCTCTATTCTTTTGAGCCTTATATCTTCCGAATATTGCGGAACATAAAAGATCGAAAAATAGATGGTCAGCAAAATACCCACTAACGCAAACATATGCGAAAGGTTATCTTTTAACCAGGACAGAAATTCCTTCATAGTTCCTCAATATCTCTAAATACATAACGTTAAGTTAAGGGGCGAAGATGCGTGGGGCATAATGGCGAAGCGGGCCCGCGTATAGGTGTCTCAGCGACCGAAGGGGGGTGGCTTAGGCGCTTTGCTAGGTTTCAATATTGATTAACATGCTAACGTCACCCTCATCATCTACATATAGAGTTGGTGGGTTTATACACGTGTAACTACCTGGAACGTCGTTAGAACTAGCGGCTTTGCACAATTCCTCTATCCCTTTGCCTACGACGTTTTCAAATTTTTCTAGTCTAGGTACATCCCAGTTCTGATTATGTTTCTCATGAGCAATTTTATTCCTTAACTTTTGTAGCTGATCAAGGCTTTTAGATACTTCTTTATCGAGTTGAGATTTACTGACTTTAGATACTCGCCTCATTACTTCGCTGAAGTGCCCTTTAGTTGCCTTACTTGCAGCGCGATCAGTTAGAACCGCAAGAAGATCGTTTAAGGAGTCTGAGTTCGTAATATCATCAAATGCAACGCTACCTTGCATTGTCTTGTGCTCGAGATAGTCGTGCATGCTTTTAGGTTTTGTAAAAAAAAACGCCTTGAAGAAATCTTTGGCCGCAACTTCAAAACAGGTACACAAGCCAATGATAGTTAGTCCAGCGAAATGATTTATCGAACTTTCTATATCTTCCTTAATCGAGTCCGATAAGTATTTTCGAGTATGCTCTTCAAGTGAGTGCTCTCCCGTAGAGTGCAATGTCATTGACTCGAAGTAAGCTTTTATTGCTGACGTATTAGATACTAGATTGTGCATTGATTTATAAGCTATGAAGTCTTGTAGACACTTAAACTTATGAAAATCTCCATTAAAGTGCATAAAAATTCCTTTTGAAACCTAACGCTCGGCTCACCAGCGCCCAAGCCGGAGAGGTTTTTGCGGTAAAGTGTAGCGTAGCGAAACCAACAAAAAGCGCTTAGATTTGGGCGTCTGCGTGGAGCCGTATGTTGAAGGTTTATTCCGCATCTGGATCAAATGTATATTCAGGGTAATACTGTAAAACCTTATACATTTTCGGAATATTTCTTACAGTTTCAACTTCTACATCTACAACATAAGCCAGTTCGTGCCACTGTTTTTTAAAGTGTTCTGGCGGATGCAACATTGCTTCTTTTACCGCGTTATTTTCAAAAATGACTTTCATGCTCTTGCTAGAAAGATCGTCGATAATTGCTCGATTTCCCGTTTCAGAGCTTGGATCGAACTTCGCCTGATACCAATACATAACCTTTCGCCGATGTATGTGATCTTCAGGTGAATCAAGCTGTTCTATCTTTTTAGAAATTTCATTTTGAATGGCATTAGCTTCTGTAGAGTTAATAGTAAAGTTGTTGATAACGGCTCCACCGTCAGAAACATTAATATTCATTTGCGACCCGTGATCTTTCGCCACAGGCTCAACAAATTTATTCCACTCTTGAAGATCTTGTTTGGTCACCGTTTTAGGAGGGGAGTCTAATTTCCCTAGAAGCCAGTTACATACACCCTGAACAACAGTTGACCACTGCGATAGCGTCCCACTTTCCCAAAGCAAAGGCACTATTGGCGCTGCCTGCGAGACTAACTCTATTACTATTGACCCCTTTCGAACCTCCTTAATCAGGAGTTCTGAGCCAATATCGGTTTCTTTATCTGTTTCGCCTTCAACAAACTTGTGGAATTGGTGGTTAAACGATAACAAAGATAACGAAAGATCCTTAAGTGATACAGGATTTTCATTGCTTATAGTAATTTCCATTTTATTATCAAGATCAATTTCTAAGATATTGCTCATGGCTTCCTTTGACCTTTAATAGCATATTATTGAAACTTCATAGTAACACCCGTCTCCACTGAAAAACCATTTTTTGTGTTTTCATGGGAAAGGTTAAATGCCTGCTCTACGTACTCAGAAGACCATTGTAAAATTTCTGGCAGGCAATAGCATTCTGGTTCGGCCCCTATCATAATGTACTACAACTCATATAGCTTTCTCTCTGATTCTGCGAATAAAATTAAAAAGTGTGGCAACAGTCTGACTACTTAAGCGCTCGCTGAAGAAATCATAAACTTGAATTTTTTTTGTCGTATAAATATGTTTAAAATGAATGCTAGTATGAAAATTGAGATTCAGTATGCCTAAAGAGGTACATAGACAGCGAATAGAGAAATATCTAGATGCGCATGGAGTTTCGATCGAAGAATATGCACTGATGTATCTTACGCGTCAGCTGTCAGACAAATCACCGCAGGACGCTAGAGAAATATTAAAAACTATAATCATTAAAACGAAAAATACAGGTATTTTGCAAACTGATGATATTAAGGGAGAGTTTGCCCATTCTAAAGCCACGCAGCCCGTCGCTTTAACACCAGCGCCCTATCTCGACAGGCTCCCCTCATCTGGGAAAGATGATATTAGTGCTGAAGTAAACGATGAACCAAAAAAAGAAGAACGAGACAATAAGATTATTAGATATTATTTGTCAGCACTTCTGTTTTTATGCCTCATTGTAGGCCTTCTTTTCTGGCCTATCCCATGAAAACCTTTAATTGAACCGTAGTTAAACGACAGTTTTTTTGATTTCAGTGATAAGCTGCTTGAGTAGCATTTTGCGACTACGTTGTAATTCACATCAGACGAGGCGCAGAAAACAAGTATGCATCGACCAAGCTTCTCTAGACACTTAATTAAATCTACTTCCGCTTAACGTACAAGACTGTCCGTCACCTTAAACTGAATGTTGAGCATACCCGCTAATAGATATGCTTAATGTTTAAGAATCACAAATTGTAGTCTATAGATGTACTCACTGACATACAGCTTTTTGATAAACAAGAAGCTGTATGAATTTGCGTCTTGAACGAGATTCTCGTTTCGAATGACGATCGCCACTAAATTCGCAATTGGTCATAATGGCGACTGGCTTTGTACGATATTTCTTACAAAAGTGTAGGAAATGTGGGTTTTTTATCGTGGTCTAAATCTAGACTAAAGTCTAATGCTATTGATTTATATGGTTTTTTCATTTTTAGATCATTTTAGCGCCTTATTTTCTCCTTAATTTATTGTAATTCTACCTAGCAGGAATTCTTGGTAGGGATATTATTAATGGCGTCACAGGGAAACACGATGAGTCAGGATGATTTTAAGGACAACCTTGGACAACTTAAGGAAGAGAATCCCTTAACAGGAGTGAGGGGAGATGGAAAAGCAGGAAGCATTACAGGGATGATAAGCGCACCGGATGTGCTGAAATGGAATTACCACAGGGACAGGCAAGGAAAGCGCAGGCGATAAGGAATCGCAGCAGGAAGTAGAAAGGATTTGGCGAAGGATCGTCATAAAAAGGAAAGATACAGGATGTATCGTAAAGGAAAGCTTGGAAGGCTTAAGCAAGGATAGTTTACGCAGGAGGCGTAAGAGCAAGGCAGCTCAGGAACGAACGGACCGCTTAGGGATTGAGCAAGTTACACAGGATGTGTAATGCAGAAAGGATGAAAGGATAGGAACACCAGCTTATGCTGGCAAGGAACAGCCTTAGGATGAGGCCCCCACGTGTAGGATAGGTGGGATGTTAAGGATAAATGGAAAGGGATTTACGCAAGGATGGGTAACTCGCACGGGAACACGCGAGAGAAGATGGAAAGGGGCGTATATGGATTTTAATCGGGAAGATTTTAGTCGCAAAGGAACGCAGAGAGGGAAACTCAAAATTCCAGGAAAAGGGGTAGCAGAGAGGCTACCCCTTTTTTTGCTTAATTTTTAGCGTTACCACTAAAAACGTTAATTTTGTTAGCACCTATTCCTGTTCGGCACAGTCATCTTGTTTATATCTATTTTCATAGCGAGCTAACAAGCCCGATAAAGCTAATTTACCCTGTGAGGTGGTAAGGTCGTTCTAATAATATGTTTACCCACCAATTCTACTTCTCCGCTGTATCTGTCTTCACCATTTCCTGAAAATTCAAACACAAAAATGTTATGCCAATCAGGCTTACTGTAGTTGAAAGTAATGCGGGTTTTGGCTCTGGCAATGCTGAGCAGTTGCAGTTGATTATTTTTGCAATACTGGCGCAAGTAACTATCGGTAAATTCGGAAATACTTCGTATGCGCCAAAACTGAAAGGCGACAAAGCCTAAGCCTAACCATAAGGTTAATTCAAGAAGTGTCATTCATTACCCCTAGTTTGTGAAAACAGCGTGCCAATTGCGCTGGCCAGTAAGTCACTGCGTTCTGGGGTTCTTAGTATGCCTAGTACTAATTCACGTAACTGGGGTACTTGAACAAGATCAGAGAAGAAGCCGCGGAATACGTCGCCATTATAGTTTTCTTGGTTATCGACCTCGGCAACCGCTTCAAAAAATAGCAGCAGTAATTTCTCGTCCATTTGCTGAAAATGGCGGGCAGCAATAACACTTAATATATCTAATCGGTTCAATTTCTTAGCTTCAAAGTGAGACACTAATTGCGTATATATAGTGTCGTTTTTGGTCTCACAAGACAAACCCCGTAGCGCGGCTAAACTTATTTCATCACCGTCTAACACTGAAAGCATGCATTGGTTAAGCCGCTCAGATACGTTCGCAACTTCGGCCATTTCCATAAAAGCCCGTTGAAATGGTTCGGCAAAAAGTGAAAAGTTACGCAGCACACTGTCTTGCACTTCTTGAGCGTTTTCCATTGAGTCTAATCTAATGACCACATCCGCAATTGCCTGTAAGGGAATGGTTTGCCAGTCAGCCACCTGCGGCGCTTTCACGTAGGCGATAACATACTGTGCGCTGACGCTAATTGGCTGATTCAGCTTCGCGCGAACCAGTGCATTAAATTGCGCAAGTAATGACTGCGCGGGCACAAATGAATAAGGATTATCTGGCAATGTGTTAGCCGCTTCAGAATCATCAGAAATTGATTGGCCTAGTGCATCGACAATAATTTGCAGAAAATGGTTTCTTGAAGCCGCTACCACTAATCCCTGCTCGTCTAGAGGGAGTTTGATAAACCAAATATAGTGCTGATTTGAGCTATTTTTATTCCAAAAAACAATGCCGAACCACGCATGTTGCTGGCGAGGGAAGGGCGCAACAGTTGAGCCATTCTCAATATCCAAAAACGCCTGATTGTCTAAAGCGGTAAGTCTTCGACCCATATCAAAAACAATATATTCTGTACCTGCATGCAATAAAAATTCGCTGATAGAGTTAATACTGTTTGCGTTCATTTCAGGCGTTCTCACTTCATAAAACTGATTTTAGGGCGCAAAGTTTAGCATATTTTAGTTGCCGACAGGCAAAGGCATTGTTCTTTTAAAGGTGCGAGCGGAATGAGTGCTGCCTCTGGTATACTGCCGTCCAGATCTATACGGCAAACCTTAAACCATGTAATGACTATGAAGTTAATAGAAGAATTCGAGTATCATTTAAATACGCTAGAAACAGCGATGCGCCAAACTAAAACGTGGCCGAACAAATCACCTAGCAAGGCGCAATTAGCCAGTACTGCCCCTTTTGCTATTGATACCCTGTCTTTTTTCGAATGGCTGGCGTATGTTTTTGTGCCTAAATGTCATTACTTAATAGCGATGGGTCAGCTACCAGGGAAGATGGCAATTTCCCCTGCGGCGCAGATGTATGTGCCAAACTGCCCCGAATCTATCTTAGTTTCGTTGCTTACTCTTGATAAACTAACCGAACCTAATAAGAAGTAAATCATGCCTGAAGAATTATCGGTTAGCCCGAGTGAAAAGGCTGGCAGCAATAGTGTGCAGCCATACCCGCCGCTTAATATTTTATATCAAGATGAGCATATCGTGGCCGTTGATAAACCGCCGGGTTTATTAGTGCACAGAAGTCCTATCGACAGGCATGAAACTCGCTTCGCCGTGCAGACATTAAGGGATCAGCTCAACAAGCACGTATTTCCCGCTCACCGACTAGATAGGCCCACATCCGGTGTACTATTGTTTAGTTTTGACAGTAAAACAGCGGCGCTGCTTGGCCAGCAGTTGATGAATAAGCAGGTGCAAAAGCAGTATCACGCTATTGTTCGTGGTTATGTTAAACATTCAGGGCTCATCGATTATGCGCTCAAATATCGTTACGATAAAATTGCCGATAAACATAAGCGCCCGCAGCAGGCACCTCAGCAAGCCACAACGGTATACGAAAGTTTAGCGAACTATGAATTACCTTTCGCCGTAGGTAAATATGAAACCGCCCGCTATTCATTAGTAAAACTTTTGCCCTCGACAGGACGCAAACATCAATTGCGTCGTCATATGGTACATATTAGGCACCCTATCTTGGGAGATACCACCCACGGAGACGGAAAACAGAACAAATTTTTGCAAACACACTTTAGTTTTCAGAATTTGGCCTTAAGTTGTACGCAGATGGGTTTTTATCACCCGATAACCGGAAAGTGGCTATCGGTGTCTGTTAGAATGCATTCAGAAATGCAACGAGTGTTAGATGCGTGGCAAGAATATCAGGTTTAAGGTTTGGGCTAGAAAGTGTGATGCTTAAACGGGAAACCCACACGATTTGAAAAGATAATGAGGAAGTAATGGCGACATTAAAAATTTTTGCAGGTACCGTGTATGGCAATGCGCAACATGTAGCAGAGCAAGTTGAAGAAAATCTTGCAGAGCAAGGTGTAGATTGCGAGCTTGAGAGCGATCCTTCAGTAAGCGACTTTACCGATGCCGACGCTATCTTATTGATTACTTCTACGACTGGCCAAGGCGATGTTCCACCAAACTTAGAATTTGTCTTCTCTGATTTGAAAGACGAGTTTCCATTGCTAAACGACAAGCCTTTTGCTGTTGCAGCGTTAGGTGATAGTAGTTATGGAGAAAGCTTCTGTGGAGCCGGTCGTCAATTCAATGAATTATTGTTAGAGCTGCAAGGTAAAGCGGTAGCCGACATGCTGGAAGTTGATGCCCTAGAGACCCTTGAACCTGAAACCATGGTTATTGAGTGGGTTAACGGTATTAAATCGCAGTTAGGTGTGTAACGGGGTTCGACACAAATCTCGAAAAATAAAAAAAGGGCGCTAAGCGCCCTTTTTTAATAGAAATCTATGAATACAAAAATACAGACTTATTCAACACCACGTAGTAGGGCATTAATACCTACTTTTGCACGAGTTTTAGCATCTACTTTCTTCACGATAATGGCAGCATATAGGCTGTACTTTCCGTCTGGGCTTGGCATGTTACCTGAAACTACTACAGAGCCCGCCGGTACGCGGCCATAATGTACTTCGCCGGTTTCACGGTCGTAAATACGGGTGCTTTGGCTAATGTAAACGCCCATGGAAATAACCGCACCTTCTTCAACAATAACGCCTTCAACAATTTCAGAGCGTGCGCCAATAAAGCAGTTATCTTCAATAATAGTAGGGTTTGCTTGAAGTGGCTCTAGCACACCACCAATGCCAACACCACCAGATAAGTGAACATTCTTACCGATTTGTGCGCAAGAACCTACGGTTGCCCATGTATCTACCATGGTGCCTTCGTCAACGAATGCACCAATGTTAACATATGAAGGCATAACAACCGCATTTTTACCCACGAAGGTACCGGTACGGACTGCCGCAGGAGGCACGATACGCGCACCGTCATTAGCAAATTGTTCAGCAGTATAGTTGCTGTATTTCAATGGTACTTTGTCGTAGTAACGGCTTTCAGCGCCTTCAATAACATCGTTGTTGTGTAGGCGGAAGAAAAGTAAAACGGCTTTCTTTAACCACTGATGAACAACCCATTCGCCCGCGATTTTTTCAGCTACACGCGCTTTTCCGCTATTAAGCAATGCAATAGCATCGGCAACGGCTTGTTTCACTTCTGCTGGGGCAGAAGAAGGGCTAATGTTGTCGCGGTTTTCGAAGGCGTCTTCAATAATGGCTTTCAATTCATTCATGGTATCGTGATATCTTCAAGTTGATCGAGTTTAAACAAGATACGCTTTTTCAAGCTTACTTGTTGTTCTTGGGTTAATGCTTTGCCAGCATCATTACTGACAATAAATATATCTTCTGCGCGCTCGCCGATAGTAGCAATTTTAGCCAGCTTTAAAGTGACATTAGTATCAACAAAAGCATGACCAATTTTAGCTAATATGCCTGGTGCGTCTAGTGCTTCTAACTCAATGAGTGTCGCTTCATCGCTCACACCGAAAAAGCGTACCTTAGTAGGCACGTCTAACTGCTTCATTTGCCGTGGTAGTTTACGCTTATTTTCGTGAGAACGGCCTGGTTTTTCAAGTTGGGTGCTAATCGCTTTTTCTAGCGATTGAATACGGGACTCTGACGATAGCCTCGCGCCATCATTTTCAAGCACCAACATACTGTCAAACACATAGCCATCGCGCGTTACGGTAACATGGGCATCGTGAATAGAGCAATTACGGCTGTCTAATACGGAAGCCACTTGTGCAAATAGGGCTTTTCTATCTTTACCGAAAAGAAAAATTTCCGTGCCGCCTTTTGCACTGTTGTCATTCGCTTTAACTAGAAGCTGGTGGCTATCTGGTGTTAGCCAATCATCCTGAGCTTTAACGATTTCTTCGGTATGCCATGCAATTTGGGTGGGCTTGAATCGTACAAAATAGTCATCATCTAACCGTGCCCATAATCCATCAATCGATTCAGAGTTAACCCCGCGTTCGTGCAGAATTTGTTGCGCTTGATATTTGTGAGTAGTGACTCGCTCACTTAATGTAACTTGGCATTGTAACCCGTTATCTAATGCTTTTTGCGTCATTAAATAAAGCTCCCTAAGGAGAGAGGCTTTCCAATCGTTCCACAAATTATCGTTGGTTGCCCGAATGTCTGCAAGGGTAAGTGTATACAGTAAGTTCAAGTGGTTGTGGCTTCTTACCGCGCCAGCAAATTCATTGATAACGTCTGGATCGTAAATATCTCTGCGCTGTGCCACTACCGACATCAGTAGGTGGTTTTCCACTAGCCAGCTTATCATAGCCGCGTCGTTTGCCGGTACGTCATGTTGTTCACAGAACTTGGCAACATCAACAGCGCCTAGCGTGGAATGGTCACCATTACGCCCTTTGGCGATATCGTGAAATATAGCGGCAATATACAATACTTCTGGTTTGTCTAAATTACGACAGATGCGGCCACAGCGTGGGAAATCTTTGTTCTCTTTCGAGAAAAAGTAATTCACGTGTTTCACTAAGCGGTGCGTATGTTCATCCACTGTGTAGGCGTGAAACAAATCAAATTGCATCATCCCTACAATGGCATCCCACTCAGGTAAGTAAGCTTGTAAAATGCCGTACTGATGCATAATGTCCCAACCAAATTTAAAAAAGTCGGGTTGTTTAAGCAAGATCATGAGCTTTTCACGGCATGCGGGGCGTTCAACAAAGTAAGCATTTTCAAAAGCGCGATGTGCGTTTCTTATTTGGCGAATACAGGTGGTGCTCAAGCCTTGAACTTCAGGGGTGTTAGTGACTACATTTAAAAAGTCTAGAATAGCCTCTGGCGAAGGAAATGCATTTTCATGGCGAGGCGAAATCATATTATCGAGTAATTCGAAATCTTCGTTAATAATCGCGCTACGCTGAACACTCTGATTAAGCATGTCATACTTGAACCGTTGCAAAAGCATTTGGTTCAATTCAGAAACTCGGGCGACAGTGCGGAAGAAGTCGCGCATCATTTTCTCAACTGAGCATTTTCCTTCTTCCCCATACCCCATCATGGTGGCTACATCAGGTTGGTAATCAAAAAGAAGGCGGTTTTCACTTCGCCCAGCAACGAGATGTAAAGCACAGCGCATTTTCCACAAATGCATTCTACAGGTAATTAATTCGCTGTGTTCTTGCTCGGTAAAGTAGCCGTGACCCACGAGGTTCCAGCCGTCATATTCTTTAAAGTGTTTTTTCGCTACCCAACCAATGGATTGAATATCCCGTAAACAGCCAGGGTTTTCTTTGATATTGGGTTCAAGGTTGTACGCGGTGCCGTTAAATTTAGCGTGACGTCGCTTTTGTTCATCGTACTTCGCGGAGAAGAACGCTTTGCTCGTCCAAGAATTTCGTCCGTTAACTTCATCCCACAGCTTTTCAAAAATAGATTCGCTGCCGCAAAGCAGTCGACTTTCTACTAGGTTAGTAGCAATGGAAATGTCATCTTTGGCGAGGCTGACAGTTTCTTTAATAGTACGCACCGACTGACCCACATCAAGCTTAATATCCCAAAGCAGTGTAATGAAGCGACTCACTTTTTCTTGGGTGGCGGGCTTAAGAGTGCGTTTGCTGACTATCAGCAAATCGATGTCGGAATAAGGTTGAAGGTGTCCCCGTCCATAGCCACCCACTGCGCACAACGAAAGTTCGCTTTCATTGTCTAAACCGTAGAGGTGCCACAAGTGACACAACAGGGCGTCCACGAATTGGGCACGCCCCGTGACAAGTTGGTTAACAGGAATACTATCGAATGACGCTTTTATCCATGCGTAGCTATCTTCCACACACGACTTGATGGCAACTAAGTCGTCAACCGACGTTATTTGATCAATATTTTTTATTAGGGATTGCAGCGTCAAATTACACCTTCTATGCGTACAGCTTTTTGAACACAACGAACCTTATCACGAAATGAAACGAAATCGCAGTGCCGATTATCTGCATATTCAAGGTTATATTGTGAATAAATATACAAAAATGTTATAGGTATGCTGCGAGTGTAAAATGAAATATACCAACGCTAATTTCAAAACAGCTCATGCGATAGATAGGAATAGCGAAGCCGATAAGTGAAAAAACAACGGTGGTAAATAGTATGAAGTCGTTTTCGTATAAAACTCGTATTACACATAAGGCTATCGGTAAACGAAAGAAAGTGAAGGAGTAGAAAATATATAGCAACCAAACAAAGTTTACGCTGCTATATATTTAAACATACGCGATACAAGCACTATATAAAAGGTGCTTATCGAACCGGAAAAGTATTTATCAGGGTGTGAAAAGTTAACTGTGTGAAATGATGCGAGGAAGGTCCTCTTCATCACGTAAAGTTAAAACTTCTACACCGTCTTCAGTAACCAGCAAGGTATGTTCCCATTGTGCACTTAAACTTCTGTCTTTGGTTACCACTGTCCACTGATCAGGAAGAATTTTTGAGTAACGCTTACCAGCATTCACCATAGGTTCAATGGTGAAGCACATGCCCGCTTCAAGTACATCGCCAGTGCCAGGCTTACCGTAATGCACGATTTGTGGCTCTTCGTGGAAGCTAGCACCAATACCATGGCCACAGTACTCACGAACGATTGAATAGTTATGCGCTTCAGCATGGGTTTGGCAAATATGACCAATATCGCCCAATGTCATGCCTGGCTTAACTTCTTTTATTGCTTCATATAAACATTCTTGCGTGATGCGAGTTAAACGTTCAGCCAATATTGCAGGTTTACCAACAATGAACATCTTTGAGGTATCGCCATGATAGCCATCTTTAATTACGGTTACATCGATATTAATAACGTCACCATCTTTCAATTTTTTGTCCGATGGAATGCCATGGCAAATACAATGGTTTACAGACGTACAAATTGATTTAGGGAACGGGGGGTGACCATAGTTTAATGGTGCAGGAATAGCTTGCTGCTCATTAACAATGTAATCATGACATATCGTATTTAACTCATCTGTAGTTACACCCTTTTTTACATAGGGACCAATCATAGTGAGTACATCGGCTGCTAGTTTTCCAGCAACACGCATTTTTTCGATTTCTTCAGAGGTCTTAATAATAGCTGACACAGCGTCTCTCTATTCGTTTATTTAGGCCGTTACGCTACCACTTGTAAAATAGGCAGGGGTTAACGTGCAGAATGTATCTATATAAGTATATTTTAGCCATTAGGATTGAATGTGTATAGGGGCAGTCTTAAAGAATGCAAGTAATGGCTAAACTGGCGGTAAAACTTGAGTGGATAAGCTTAATATGGTATAAAGCGCGCGCCCTGACGGAATGCCCTTAAAAGCATGTGGTCAAAAGGGTAAATTAAATTTAATTAAAACACACATATACCAACACTGCGTATCGGGGTGTTCTACTTATTTACTTAGGTGGGATCGATACAATGGGTATATGGAGGCCTAACCCCGAGAGGAAATTAAAATGGCAAATGTTTCAATGCGTGACATGCTGAAAGCCGGTGTGCATTTCGGTCACCAAACTCGTTACTGGAACCCTAAGATGAAACCATACATCTTTGGCGCACGTAACAAAGTTCATATCATCAACCTTGAAAAAACAGTTCCACTTTTCAACAACGCTCTTAACTACCTATCAAGCGTAGCATCTAAGAAAGGGAAAATCCTTTTCGTAGGTACTAAGCGCGCTGCTGGCGATGCGGTAAAAGATGCAGCTGTTAAATGTGACCAGTTTTACGTTAACAAGCGTTGGTTAGGTGGTATGTTGACTAACTGGAAAACAGTTCGTCAGTCAATCAAGCGTTTGAAAGAACTTGAGCAAAAAAGCCAAGACGGTACTTTCGAAAAGCTGACCAAAAAAGAAGCCCTAATGCTTCAGCGTGAAATGGAAAAGCTTGAAAACAGCCTTGGCGGAATCAAAGATATGGGCGGCTTACCAGACGCTATCTTTGTTGTCGATGCAGACCACGAGCACATTGCTATCACAGAAGCACGTAACCTGGGTATTCCAGTTGTTGGTGTTGTGGATACTAACTCTAACCCAGATGGTGTTGATTACATCATTCCTGGTAACGACGATGCAATCCGCGCAGTTCAACTATACTTGGATGCCGCTGCTAACGCTGTAATTTCTGGTCGCGAAAGCAACCTTGAAGCACAAGCTGAGCAAGACGACTTCGTAGAAGCAGCAGAGTAATTCTGTTCGCTTTACTGTCATATCAAAAGCATATGATAGTGCAACAATACGAAACGTATTGAGAGGGGCGATAACGCCCCTTTTACCTAACCGAATTTATATTTATTGCTGAGGAATTGAAAAATGGCAGTGACTGCAGCACTAGTTAAAGAACTGCGCGAGCGTACAGGCGCAGGTATGCTGGATTGTAAGAAAGCCCTGGTTGAAACGGATGGTGACATTGAGCTAGCCATTGAAAACATGCGTAAATCAGGCCAAGCGAAAGCAGCTAAAAAAGCAGGCCGTATCGCAGCTGAAGGTGTAATCCTTACTAAAGTTCAAGACGGTCGCGCGACTATGCTTGAAATTAACTGTGAAACAGATTTCGTAGCACGTGACGAAGGTTTCCTTAAGTTTGGTAACGAGTTGCTAGAAATAGCAGCAGCGAACAACATCAACGATATCGACACGTTGAATGCGTCTGAACTTAACGGTGCTAAAGTAAGCGACGTTCGTGACACATTAGTGGCGAAAATCGGTGAAAACATCTCTCCTCGTCGCGTTATCAACGTTGAAGGCGATACACTAGGTGCATACGTGCACGGCGGTCGTATCGGCGTAATCTCAATTCTTACTGGTGGCAGCGAAGAGTTGGCTAAAGACATTGCAATGCACGTTGCAGCGGCTAGCCCTCAGTTCGTTAAGCCTGAAAATGTTCCAGCTGAAGTTGTTGAGAAAGAGAAAGAAATCCAAATCGGTATTGCAATGCAGTCTGGTAAGCCAGCTGATATCGCAGAGAAGATGGTTGCAGGCCGCATGAAGAAGTTTACTGGTGAAGTAAGCTTAACTGGTCAGCCTTTCGTTAAAGATCCTTCAATCAGCGTTGCTGAGTTGCTTAAAAACAACTCTGCTGATGTTGTTAACTTCGTACGTTTCGAAGTTGGTGAAGGTATCGAGAAGAAAACTGAAGACTTTGCAGCAGAAGTTGCAGCACAAATGGAAGCGGCCAAGAAATAATTGGGCGTTTATCTTTTGCATTGTGTTAATGTCAGATAAACTACAAGGCACCTCTTCGGAGGTGCTTTTTTATAGCTACTACCCGCGGGTTACGGTTTTGCTAAGGTAAGGTAGAGTGCAAAACGGTAAAATCTTTAAACGCTTACGAAAGCATTTTGTCCTATTCTTTTTACCTGCAAAAGCAGTGTGTAAATAATAGAAAAGCATAAGACAAAATGGGTTTACGAGGACATATCGAATAATGAGTATCACACCGAAATCAGCATATCGACGCATTCTGTTAAAGCTAAGTGGCGAAGCCCTTATGGGTGAAGAAGGCTTTGGCATCGATCCTAAAGTACTTGACCGTATGGCCCAAGAAATCAAAGAACTTGTTGAACTAGGTGTTCAAGTAGGCTTGGTTATTGGTGGCGGTAACTTGTTCCGCGGCGAAGGGCTTGCAAAAGCTGGCATGAACCGCGTTGTAGGCGACCACATGGGTATGCTTGCTACCGTAATGAACGGCTTAGCCATGCGTGATGCACTGCATCGTGCCTTTGTTAATGCGCGTATGATGTCAGCTATACCTTTAAATGGCGTGTGCGATGCTTACAACTGGGCAGAAGCGATTAGTTTATTAAAATCTGGCCGTGTGGTTATTTTTTCAGCGGGTACAGGTAATCCTTTCTTCACCACAGATTCAGCCGCGTGTCTTCGCGGTATTGAAATTGAAGCCGATGCCGTGCTAAAAGCCACGAAAGTTGATGGTGTTTATAGCGATGACCCAGTTAAAAATCCAGATGCTACTTTATATGATCAACTGTCTTATCAAGAAGTACTCGAGAAAGAATTAAAAGTGATGGACCTGTCAGCGTTCACACTTGCTAGAGATCACAGCCTACCTATCCGTGTATTTAATATGAACGAAGCAGGTTGTTTGAAACGTGTTGTTATGGGTGAGCAAGTTGGCACCCTAATTTGTCACGCTGACAATAGTTAATTAAGAAAATAGGAAATATAACGTGATTGATGAAATTGAATTAGATGCGCAAGAGCGTATGGATAAAAGCATCAGTGCACTTAAAGGCCAGTTTAGCAAAATTCGCACAGGCCGTGCTCATCCAAGCTTATTAGATGGCATTATGGTACCTTACTACGGTACAGACACACCGCTTAAGCAAGTAGCTAACGTCATTGCGGAAGATAGCCGTACATTGGCACTGACTGTGTTTGATAAAAGTGCTATTCAAGCTGTTGAAAAAGCAATTATGCAGGCAGATTTGGGATTAAACCCAATGAGCGCGGGTGGTTCTATTCGAATTCCACTTCCGCCGCTTACCGAAGAGCGTCGAAAAGACCTTATTCGTGTGGTGCGTAATGAAGCAGAAAACGGCCGAGTTTCAATTCGAAATATCCGCCGCGATGCTAACAGCGACGTCAAAGAATTACTTAAAGAGAAAGAAATCAGCGAAGATGAAAGCCGCGCAGCGGAAGAAAATATTCAGTCTTTAACGAATGACTTCATTAAGAAAGTTGACGGCATGCTTGCTGTTAAAGAAAAAGAACTGATGGAAGTGTAACAAGTATTATGATTGGGAAGCGGTCAAACGCAGCCAAAACGACTGATACAGTAGGGCCAGCATCCGTTGCTGGCCCTAAACATGTCGCCATTATTATGGATGGCAATGGTCGTTGGGCGCAAAAGAAAGGGAAAATTCGTACCTTCGGGCACAAGGCAGGTGTTGAGTCTGTTCGAGCAGTGGTACGCTTTGCTCGTCAAACTGGCATTGAGTCTTTAACCTTGTTCGCTTTTTCAAGTGAAAATTGGAAGCGTCCCGAAGAAGAAGTCAGTGTATTGATGGAACTGTTCAATTTAGTGTTAAACAGTGAAGCCAAACGACTCCATAAAAATGGCGTTCGCTTAAAAGTAATAGGCGATTTAAGTGCTTTTGATAGCAAGTTGGTTGCAAAAATCCGCAAAGCGGAAGATATGACTTCTGGTAATAACGATCTTGTTCTTAATATCGCTGCCAATTACGGTGGCAGATGGGACATTGTTAATGCCGCAAAAGAAGTAGCTGAAAAAGTAAAGCAAGGCGAAATGTCGCTTCAAGACATTGATGAGGCAGTTTTTAATCAACATACCTCTACAGCGAGCCTTCCTGAACTTGATCTTCTCATACGCACGGGTGGTGAACACCGAATCAGCAACTTTTTATTATGGCAGTGTGCGTACGCCGAATTATATTTTACCGATGTACTATGGCCAGACTTCAATGAAGATGTTTTTCAATTAGCCGTAGATGATTTTAATGTTCGCCAACGACGGTTCGGTCTTACCGGTGAACAAATTGATACTGCCAGCAGCTAACTCTATGCAGGCAGGTATCAGGGCAGGCCTGAGCACAGGAGCCGAGAGCCAATTATGCTAAAACAAAGAATAATAACAGCGTTAATTCTCGCGCCTTTGGCGCTATTTTCCATACTTTTTCTGCCTATCTTCTGGTTTGAAATTGCGATTTCCGGTGTGGTTGCGATAGGGGCTTACGAATGGGCTAATATGTCCGGTATTTGTGAGCGCCCTAAAAAAATACTCTTCATGGCAGCAGCATTCGCTATCTGCATCAGCTTATCCTTAATTGTTGATACCAGTGTTATTTGGTATCAAGGTCAACTTCACGATTTATATCACGGAATTTTAGGTATAGCAGTGGTGTGGTGGATAGTTTCTCTTTTCATGGTGCTGGCATACCCAAAATACACCAAGTTTTGGCGTGAAAGCCGCAGTGTGCGCACCGTGTTCGGCTTACTTACCTTAATTCCAACTTGGGTGGCGGTTATTGCCCTTCGCACCAGTCTGCACGATGTAGACCCCTTTTATGGTGCATCACTTATTTTCTACGTTTTAGGTATCGTGTGGGCAGCAGATATAGGCGCTTTCTTCGTAGGCGTTAAATTTGGTCGCCACAAGTTACGTCCTAATGTTTCTCCAGGTAAAAGTTTAGAAGGTCTTATAGGTGGCATTGCAGCTTCATTTGCCATTATTGCTTTTGCTGCATTGCACTATCAGGTTGAGCCTTCCCGCATTTGGTTGCACCTCATTATCGGCGGCGTTACCGTGGCGGTTTCAGCATTAGGTGACCTTAACGAAAGTATGCTAAAACGCTGTGCGGGTATTAAAGATAGTGGAAAAATCTTGCCTGGACACGGCGGAGTGCTTGACAGAATCGATAGCTTAACTGCTGCATTTCCGGTCTTTGCGTTCTGCTATGTAACGTGGATGGCGTGATGCAAACCGTTACCGTTTTAGGGGCAACCGGCTCTATTGGTTGTAATACCCTCGATGTTATTAATCGTCATCCTGAAAAATACCGCACCTTTGCCATTACTGGCAATGGTCAGCTTGAATTACTTATGCAGCAAGCGCAGAAGTGCTCGCCTCGATTCGTGGTGGTTGCTGATGAAGCTAGGTACAAAGAGGCTTGCACGCTAGCGACAGAATACAATATCACCGCCGAAATACTCTGTGGCGCTAAAGCTTTAGAAGACGTGTCTTGTGCAGCCGAAGTCGATACTGTGATGGCGGCCATAGTGGGGGCGGCAGGTTTGCTACCTACATTAGCGGCTGTGAAAGCGGGTAAAAAGGTATTATTAGCAAATAAAGAAGCGCTAGTGATGTCTGGTGCATTATTTATTGACGCTGCAACACAAAGCGGCGCTGAAATTTTACCTATAGACAGTGAGCATAACGCTATCTTTCAATGTCTCCCTCAAGGTTATGAGTATGGCGAATTGGAGAAGGCGGGTATTAGCAAGATTTTGCTAACAGGCTCAGGGGGGCCTTTCAGAGAACGTGAATTAGGTTCCTTTAATGCTATTACGATTGATGAAGCGAGCAGCCACCCTAATTGGTCTATGGGGCGTAAAATCACGATAGATTCGGCCACTATGATGAACAAAGGGCTTGAGTTTATTGAGGCCTGTTGGTTATTTGGTGCATCGCCAGACGACATTCAAGTGGTGGTCCACCCACAAAGTTTTATTCATTCGATGGTGCAGTATGTAGACGGTTCGGTTATAGCGCAGCTGGGTAACCCAGATATGCGCACACCAATTGCTTATGGTCTTGCCTACCCATCTCGCATTGATGCTGGTGTTAAGCCATTAGATTTTTCTGATATGGCTAATTTTAGTTTTGAAACGCCGTGTTTCACGCGCTATCCAAATTTAAAACTCGCCATTGATGCATGTAGAGAAGGGCAGGCAGCTACCACCCGTTTAAATGCTGCAAATGAAATAGCGGTGGCCTCTTTTCTAGAGGGGAAAATAGGGTTTACGGATATTGCAGTAGTCAATGAAGAAACCCTAAACAAAATGGAACCAGTAACCGTTTCATCTATCCAACAAATCCTTGAACAGGATACTGCCGCCCGCACGGTAGCAGACCAAGTCATTAGAGGTAAGTTCACGTGTTAGGATTTTTATGGAGCTTAGGTGCATTTATAGTCGCGTTAGGTATTTTAGTCGCGGTACATGAGTGGGGACACTTCTATATAGCGCGGCGTTGTGGCGTGCAAGTAGAGCGTTTTTCTATTGGTTTTGGCAAGCCGCTTTGGCGTAGAACCAGTAAAACAGGCACCGAGTATGTGATTGCTATGATCCCGCTCGGTGGCTACGTACGCATGCTTGATGGACGAATTGACGACGTACCCCCAGAGCTAGAACATAAGGCGTTTAACCATAAGCCGGTATTACAGCGCATGTCTATTATTTTTGCTGGCCCTGGCGTGAATTTTATCTTTGCTGTTTTTGCGTTGTGGTTGATGTACTTAGTTGGGCTTCAAACAGTAAAGCCTGTTATTGGCAATATTGAACCTGGAAGTATTGCAGCCCAAGCAGGTGTTGTTAAGGGTGATGAAGTCATTAAGGTAGGAAGTCGTAGCACCCCAGATTGGGAAGCAGTGAACCTTGAAGTGGTTTCTTACATTGGTCAAGAATCGGCCCGAGTTACTGTATTAACCCAAGATAAAAAAGAAAAAGAAGTAACATTTACACTTGAGGGTTGGAACTTTGACCCTGATAGCGAGTCTCCTTTAAGCAGTCTAGGAATAACCCCTTTTCGTCCTAATCCAACGTTAGAAGTGGGTTTTGTTGGAGAAGGAAGTGCAGCACAAGAGGCTGGTTTGCAGGCAGGTGATAAATTACTCGCGTTAAATGGCGATGAATTAACCACGTGGCAGGCCTTAGTTGATGTGATTGTTGAAAGCCCTGGAGATTCGGTTGTATTGTCGATTGAAAGGGATGGACAACCCCAGCAACTGCGTGCAACGATAGCGCGCCGCGATACACCAGAAGGGCAAACTGGGTATTTAGGGGTAAGCCCAACGTTTGAAGCTTGGCCTGAAGGGTATGTGTTTACCCATCAATATGGCATAGTAGAGGCAGTTGGAAGAGCGTTAGATAAAACGTGGCGCTTAATGACACTCAGTGTTGAGATGATAGGCAAATTAGTCACCGGCGATGTTTCGGTGAAAAATTTAAGTGGGCCTATATCCATCGCTCAAGGAGCAGGAACCAGTGCCGGTTACGGCTTGGCTTACTTTTTGAGCTTTCTTGCCTTAATTAGTGTGAATTTAGGCATAATTAATTTACTACCCTTGCCCATGCTAGATGGTGGTCACCTGATGTTTTACATCGTGGAATGGCTTACCGGCAAGCCTGTGCCTGATGCGGTACAGGAGTGGGGTTACAGAATCGGTGGCGTGCTTCTGTTTATGATAATGGGTATCGCTATTATGAACGATATTGCTCGCATAGCCTGATGAAAGTCAGGAAACATAAAACAGCTAACATAAAACGCGGCCAGGAAAAGAAAAATAGATGAAGTTAAAACAGTTAGTAGCAGCCGGAGCCATTTTTTCCAGTGCTAGCTTTGCCAATGCTGCGGCGCAGAATAGTGAATTCGTTGTAGAAGATATTCGAGTAGAAGGTCTACAGCGGGTAGCACTAGGTGCAGCCTTAACCTATTTGCCAGTTCAGGTTGGTGATGAGCTAAATACCTTTCGGGTAACTCAGCTTATCCGTTCTCTGTACTCATCAACGCATTTCGAAAACGTCGAAATTCTGCGTGACGGCAACACATTGGTAGTACGCGTAGCCGAACGCCCCACAATAAGTAATATTATTTTTGAGGGCAACGATGATATTAAAGATGAGCAGCTCCAAGAAAGCTTAGACGGCAATGGCGTACGATTAGGTGAGCCCTTAGATAAGACCGTTCTAACGTCGATTGAAAATGGCTTGAAAGATTTCTTTTACAGCATTGGTAAATATAACGCTGATGTAACAGCGATTATTACGCCGCTTCCTCGAAATCGTGTCGATTTGAAATTACTTTTCGAAGAAGGTGATGCGGCTAAAATTCAACAAATCAACATCGTTGGTAACGAGATTTTTACTGACGCAGAGTTGATGGATCAGTTTGAGTTGCAGTTCGATACTCCGTGGTGGGATTTCTTGTCAGAAACCCGCTATCAGCAACAAACGTTGCAAGGTGATATGGAATCACTACGTAATCACTATTTAGATCGTGGTTACCTTCGCTTCAATGTGGATTCTACACAAGTATCCATGACCCCTGAAAAGTCGGGTATTTACGTTGCAATGAACGTAAGTGAAGGCGAGCAATACACTATCTCTGAAGTCGAGCTGGTGGGTGATGTGCTGGGTCATGAAGACTATATTCAGCGTGTATTACCACTAACGCCAGGTGAGCTTTATAACCAAGCCGAAGTCACTTACACAGAAGAATTTATCAGTAAGTACCTTGGCCGATTTGGTTACGCTTATCCAACAGTGACCACGGTACCAAACATTAACGATGAAGATAAAACGGTGAAACTGACCTTGTCAGTAGACCCGGGCAAACGTATTTACGTTAAGCGTATTAAGTTCAACGGTAACGTTGTTACTGCTGATAACGTTTTACGTCAGAACGTAAGCCAAATGGAAGGTACATGGTTATCAAATAACTTACTTGAATCTTCCAAGAACCAATTGTCACGTTTGACGTATATGGAAGAGGTTGAATTTGAAACCATCAGAATTCCAGGCCAAGATGACCAAGTAGACGTCAACTTCAACGTTAAAGAGCAGCCTTCTGGTTCATTCAACGCCGGTATTGGGTACGGCGATCAAACTAAGTTAAGCCTTCAAGCGGGTATTCAACAAGATAACTTCTTGGGTACCGGTAAGCGCGTGGGTTTAAACTTAAGTACGGTTTCTTATCAACGTTCGGCGCAAATTACCTATAACGACCCTTACTTTACTATCGACGGTATCAGTTTAGGTGGTTCGTTAGGATATAGTGAATTTGACGGCTCAGACTTTAACGTTATCCAATATAACTCCAAGCAGTGGTCTGTAGGTGCGAATATCGGGTACCCGATAAACGAATTTAACCGAATCAACTTCGGGCTGACGTACAGTAACGTAGAGCTCTATAACCGTGGTTATTATGAGCAAACGGAGCAGTTTTATAACCAGTTCCTTGATGGCGATGATCCTGATGCGCCCATTAAATACCATAGCTATCTTGCCAGCGTAAGTTGGAGTCGTAGTACATTAAACCGCGGTTTATTCCCTACAGCAGGCTCGTCACAGCGTGCCTCATTTAGTATTACTACACCTAATTCTGATGTGAATTATTTCAAAACCTTGTTCGATGGAAAGTGGTATTTCCCACTGTCTAGAAATCAGCGCTGGTCAGTACTTGCCAGAATTAGAATGGGTTACGGTAACGGCTATGGTGATGTAAATGGTAATGAGCAGATATTGCCGTTCACCGAAAACTTCACCGCTGGTGGCTCGGATTCACTTCGTGGGTTTGAGAATAACACCGTAGGTCCGCGTGGTATCATTCGCTCACCAAGTGGCTCTTTAACAGGTCCTGATGGTGAAGTTTATCCAACAGACCCTATTGATGATGTGATTACATTATCTAGTCGCAGTCTTGGTGGTAACGCAATGGCACTAGGTGGTCTTGAGTTAATTGTTCCCACACCTTTTGTGGAAGCAGATATGGACAACTCGGTAAGAACCAGTCTATTTGTGGATGTGGGCAACGTGTGGGATACTGAGTTCGATTACGACCAATTCAAAGATTTTGATCAGTCTAGCACTCAGTATGGTTCGTTAATGGACTATTCTGACTGGACGCTGTATCGTAGTTCCGCTGGTATTTCGGTACAATGGATTTCACCAATGGGACCGATGGTATTCAGCTTCTCAAGAGCGATCCAAGAACGTGATGGTGATGATGCTAAATTCTTCACCTTTAATATCGGTCAGACATTCTAAAATATTAAACGGGGCCCTAGGCACCCAGATAAAGAGATGGATAAAAGGAGTTCCTTTTGAAACAGTTGGTTAAACATATTGTTGCAGGTGCAATGCTTGGTAGCGCACTAGTTAGTACTTCAGTAATGGCAGAACAAAAAATTGCTGTTGTTGACGTTCAGGGTATTTTTCAGGCTATGCCTCAAGCTGCTGAAATCCAAAACGCCATTCAAATGGAGTTTAAAGACCGTATCGAAGAAGTGAATCAACTTCAGCGTGATGGTCAGTTCTTTGCAGAACGTCTACAACGGGATGCAGCAACAATGAGCGCTCAAGAAAAGAAAGAACTTGAGCAAAAAATGTTGGCTGTACGTGAAGAGTTAGCAGAAAAAGCACAACCGCTTAAGCAAAACATTCAGCGTCGTAGCAACGAAGAACAAAACAAATTATTCAGCCTTATCAAGCAAGCAATTGATTCAGTTGCCGCTAAACAAGGTTATGACATTGTACTTAACGCAACGGCAACGCCTTTCGTAAAAGAACAATACGACATGTCAGAGCAAGTATTAGAGCAGGTTAGCAAAGTAAACTAAGGCAGTAATGCTTACAATTTTTCGCTAATTTCATCAGACCAACGCCCGAAAGGGGTTGGTCTGATTTGTTTTTTGCGCCTAACAGCGTATGGTTGCCGCCGTTTTAGTAATTTACGGCGAGTTTGTGACCATGAAACAGTTTTTAGGTCATGCTTGCACTATAGGAGATAGTTTTTGACCACTTCACTCAATACCATAGAAATCCAGGAAATTCTGTCGTTACTTCCTCACAGATACCCGTTCCTGTTGGTTGATCGAGTAACAGACTACGTTCTGGGTGAATCAATTAAAGCATATAAGAATATCACTTTTAATGAGCCTTGCTTTACAGGCCATTTCCCAGGCCGCCCGATATTTCCAGGTGTGCTTATTTTAGAAGCCATGGCACAAGCTGCTGGCGTTCTTGGTTTTAAGACCATGGGTAAAAGTGATAAATTGTATCTATATGCAGGAATTGACAACGCACGATTTAAACGTCCCGTTGTCCCTGGTGATAAATTAGAATTCGACATCGCTTTAGTAAAAGAAAGACGCGGCATTTGGAAATTCAAAGGCGTAGCGACTGTTGATGGCGAAAATGTTTGTGTTGCAGAATTTATGTGTGCAATAAGAGAGATAGCGTAACGTGATCCATCCTACTGCGGTAATTTCAGATAAAGCATCTATTGGCGAAAACGTCACCATTGGTCCATTTTGCGTGGTTGATGACGACGTGACAATTGGCGATGGATGCGTATTGAAGTCTCATGTGGTCGTTCGCGGCACCACCCGCATTGGCAAAAATAACACCTTCTATCAATTTTCATCAATTGGTGAAGACTGCCAAGATAAAAAATATGCCGGTGAACCCACTAAGCTTATTATCGGTGACGACAACGAGTTCCGTGAAGGGGTGACTGTTCACCGTGGCACTATACAAGATAACAGTGAAACGATTATTGGCTCTCGCTGCTTGTTTATGGTGAATTCACATGTTGCCCACGATTGTGTACTGGGTAATGATATTATTTTAGCCAATAACGTTGCTGTGGCAGGACATGTTCACATTGATGACTTCGTTATTGTGGGCGGTGCAGTAGGTATTCATCAGTTCTGTAAAGTTGGCGCTCACGCTTTCTTAGGCGCTGGCGGTATTATTCTTCGTGATACACCTCCTTTTGTGATGGTCAGCGGTACTAAGAATATACCTCAAGGCATTAACTCTGAAGGTTTGCGCCGCCGTGGTTTTGAGAAAGATGAGATTGCTGCGATTAAGCGGGCCTACAAAGTTATTTACCGTGAAGGTAACACGGTGGCTGAGGCGGTTGACATCCTTTTTTCACAAGAAGCAAGTTCTAGTGGTGTTGCACTCATGACTGAGTTTTTAAAGAACGCAGAGCGCGGTATCATTAGATAAATGAGCTGTTAACATGAGCCCGTTAAAAAGAGCGATAAGATGAGTAAACCTTTGCGTATTGCAATGGTGGCAGGCGAGCCATCTGGTGATGTGCTTGCTGCTGGCATGGTTGGTGAGTTAAAACGCTTATACCCTGATGCAATTATTGAAGGGATAGGCGGACCTAACATGCAGGCTCAAGGTTTTCATAGCCTGTTCGATATGGAAACGCTTTCGGTGATGGGGTTAGTTGAAGTACTGTCCCATCTACCCGCTATTTTAAAAGTCAAAAAAGCGCTGCTCGCGCATTTCTCTGCGAACCCGCCTGATATTTTTGTTGGTATAGACGCCCCAGATTTTAACCTGCGGGTAGAAAAAGAACTTAAATCCAAAGGTGTTAAAACCATTCATTACGTTAGCCCAACTATTTGGGCATGGCGTGAAAAACGGGTGCATAAAATTGCTAAGGCCGCAGGCCGCGTGTTGGGTTTGTTTCCTTTCGAGCAGCAGGTTTATGATAAATATGATGTGCCCTATACCTTCGTCGGTCACACCATGGCCGATGGTATAGCTTTAACGCCTGACCAACAAGCCTCGCGCAATACACTTAATCTACCTATCGAAAAATCGGTGTTAGCTGTACTACCCGGTTCTCGTCGTGGTGAGGTAGATACACTCCTCCCTATTTTTATCGACACCATGGAAAAGATTGCGGCGCAACGACCAGATATTGAATTTGTCATTCCCGCTGCCAATACGCATCGCCTTGAACAAATTAAGAGTATGTTGAAAGAGGCGAACAATGCCATTGAAAGACTGCCTATTCATGTTACTGAGGGGACGTCTCGAGACGCCATGATTGCCAGTGATGTTATATTGCTTGCCTCGGGTACGGCTACCCTTGAAGCCATGTTGTGCAAACGCTCAATGGTAGTGGCGTATAAATTGTCGCCAATAACTTATAGAATTATGCAGCGTTTGTACAAAGCGCCTTTTTTCGCCTTACCCAATTTGTTGGCCAACGAAGCGTTAGTGCCAGAACTGCTCCAAGAAGACGTCAACCCAGATACATTAAGCCAGCATGCCCTTACTTATTTCGACAGTGACAACACTGACTTAATTTCCCGTTTCACCGACCTCCACCATACGCTAAAATGCAATGCTGATAAAACAGCAGCACAAGCTGTAGTGGAGGAATTGTTTGCATAAGTTAATAGCCGGCGTAGATGAAGTTGGTAGAGGCCCACTTGTTGGGGATGTGGTAACCGCCGCCGTTATACTCGACCCAGCCAACCCCATAGTAGGGTTAACCGACTCTAAAAAGCTCAGCGAAAAAAAACGCATTGCGTTAGCGTCAGAAATAAAAGCGAAAGCACTTTACTGGCATATCGGGCGGGCCACCCCAGAAGAAATCGACACCCTTAATATTCTCCATGCTACCATGTTAGCCATGAAGCGTGCTGTCGAAGGCTTAGCGGTAACGCCAGACTTTGTTCGTGTTGATGGCAATCGCTTGCCTGATTGGCCTTATGCTGCAGAAGCTGTGGTTAAAGGCGATAGCTTACACGCTGAAATTTCTGCCGCCTCCATCATTGCCAAAGTAGAGCGAGACAACGACATGCTTGCACTTGATGAATTGCATCCTGAATATGGTTTTGCTGGCCATAAGGGTTACCCTACAAAAGCGCATTTTGAAGCACTCGCCATCCATGGCGTGATTGATGGTTATCGCAAAAGCTTTAAACCAGTTAAGGCACTACTACAAGAGATTCAATAATTATGTCCTCGCCTTTTATTCATTTACGCGTACACAGCGATTATTCCATGATGGATGGGCTTAATAAGGTTAAGCCCATACTCGGCAAAGTGTCTGAGTACAACATGCCAGCTGTGGCAATTACCGACCAAATGAATATGTGTGGTTTGGTAAAGTTTTATTCTGGCGCACATGGGCTTGGCATTAAACCGATTATTGGTACCGATTTCTGGGTTACCAATGAAGCCTTTGGCGATGAGCCTTTCCGCCTTACCTTGCTTGCCATGAATAACGAAGGTTATAAGAATATTACGGTTCTTATTTCCAAGGCTTATTTACGAGGTCATCTTGCGCACAGAGCGGTTATCGACCAAGACTGGCTGATAGAACATGCAGAGGGGGTTATCATTCTCTCTGGCGCCCAGCTAGGGGATGTAGGTGTTGCACTTACGAAAAACAACACCGGCTTGCTGGCAGAATCGCTAGCCTTTTATCAAACCCATTTTCCGGACAGGTTTTATCTTGAACTGATTCGTACCGGTCGGCCTGGAGAAGAAGATTATTTACATCGCGCAGTTGAATTTGCTGAGCGAGAAGGTTTGCCCGTTGTGGCAACCAATGAAGTGTGCTTCATTGACAAAGAAGGTTACGACGCGCACGAAATACGGGTATGTATTCATGACGGTTACACGCTAGATGATACACGCAGGCCTAAGCGATACAGTGATCAGCAATACCTTCGTACCAGCGAAGAAATGGTGGAGCTATTCAGTGATATTCCTGAAGCGATAGAAAATACGGTTGAAATCGCTAAGCGATGCAACGTTACGGTACGATTAGACGAATACTTTTTGCCCCAGTTTCCTACGGGCGGAATGACCACTGAAGATTTCTTGGTAAAAGTCTCAGAAGAAGGGCTTGAGCGCCGTTTAGCGTTCTTATTTCCTGATGAACAAGTACGTGCAGAAAAACGCCCCGAATACGACGACAGACTCCGTATCGAGTTAGAAGTAATCAATCAAATGGGTTTCCCTGGCTACTTCCTTATCGTAATGGAGTTTATTCAATGGAGCAAAGATAACAATATTCCAGTAGGCCCAGGTCGTGGTTCTGGTGCGGGTTCATTAGTGGCTTATGCCTTGGATATTACCGACCTCGACCCGCTTGAATTCGACTTGCTTTTCGAACGATTCCTTAACCCTGAACGGGTATCAATGCCGGATTTCGATGTCGATTTCTGCATGGATAGGCGTGATGAAGTTATCGACCACGTGGCCGAACTTTATGGTCGCCAAGCGGTATCGCAAATTATTACCTTTGGTACGATGGCGGCAAAAGCCGTAGTACGCGATGTGGGGCGTGTATTAGGTCACCCCTACGGCTTTGTTGACCGTATTTCAAAGCTTATTCCACCAGACCCTGGTATGACCCTTGAAAAAGCGTTTGCCGCCGAACCTCGTTTACCCGAAGTGTACGAACAAGACGAAGAGGTTAAAGACCTCATCGATATGGCGCGTATTTTAGAAGGGGTAACGCGAAATGCCGGTAAACATGCTGGTGGTGTGGTTATTGCCCCTACCACCATTACCGATTTTGCGCCACTATACTGCGACGATGAAGGTAATAACCCCGTTACTCAGTTCGATAAAAACGATGTTGAAACTGCAGGACTGGTTAAGTTCGACTTCCTTGGATTGCGCACGCTAACCATTATCCAGTGGGCCATTGATATGGTGAAGGAAGGGAAGGGGATCGACATTGATATCACCTCTATTCCTTTGGCGGACGCAAAAAGCTTCCGTACCTTGCTAAATGCGGAAACAACCGCTGTGTTCCAGTTAGAATCCCGCGGTATGAAAGAGCTAATTAAACGTCTTAAGCCGGATAGCTTTGAAGACATCATCGCACTAGTAGCACTATTTAGACCGGGGCCGTTGCAATCGGGCATGGTAGATAACTTTATCGACCGTAAGCACGGCAGAGAAGCCATCTCGTATCCAGACGCTGAATATCAGCACGAATGCTTGCAAGAAATTCTAGAACCTACCTACGGCATTATCTTGTATCAAGAACAAGTAATGCAGATCGCGCAGGAAATGGCGGGCTATTCCCTAGGTGGCGCCGATTTGTTACGTCGTGCTATGGGTAAGAAAAAGCCAGAGGAAATGGCAAAGCAACGTGGCGCGTTCGCTGAAGGCTCGAAGAACAACAACATCGATCCAGACTTAGCGATGAAGATTTTCGACTTGGTTGAAAAATTCGCAGGTTATGGTTTCAACAAATCTCACTCTGCTGCCTATGCTTTGGTGTCTTATCAAACCTTATGGTTAAAAGCCCATTATCCTGCTGAATTTATGGCGGCGGTAATGTCGGCCGATATGGACAATACCGATAAAATCGTTACCTTGGTTGACGAATGTAGTCGAATGGGTCTTGAATTATTGCCCCCTGACTTAAATGCGGGTAAACATAAGTTTACCGTGGATGAGAAAGGTAGAATTGTGTATGGCATTGGCGCTATCAAAGGGGTGGGTGAAGGCCCTATTGAAGCGATTATCGAAGCCAGAGAGAATCAAGGTGCGTTTAAAGATTTATTCGATTTTTGCGCAAAGATTGATATTAAGCGTGTTAATAAACGGGTGCTAGAAAAGCTAGTACTTGCGGGCGCACTAGACAATTTAGGTCCTCACAGGGCTGCACTAATGGCATCACTTCCCGACGCCATTGCGGCAGCGGGGCAGCATGCTAAAGCAGAATCGTTTGGGCAGTCGGACATGTTCGGGTTGCTCACTACTGAGCCTGATGAAGTAGAGCAAGCCTTTGCCGATGTTCCGTTATGGCCAGAAAAAGTCTGGTTGGAAGGTGAAAAAGATACCTTAGGTCTATACCTGACGGGGCACCCTATTAATCAATATGTAGAAGAAATTAGGCATTACACTGATGGAAGATTGGTTGACTTAAAACCCACAGGCAAAGAACAAATGGCTAATGCAGTGGGCTTAGTGCTTGGGGTTAGGGTAATGACCAATAAGCGGGGAAGACGCTGGGCTATTGTCACACTCGATGATAAAAGTGCGCGAATAGACGCTCGTTTTTTCCCAGATACCTTCGAACAGTATGAATCTATGCTAGAAACTGACAAAATATTGCTTATAAAGGGACAGGTCAGCTTTGATGATTTCTCTGGGGGCAATACAATCACCGCCCGTGATGTAATGGACATTGTTCAGGCACGGGAGAAAAACGCGAGAGCATTGGCGTTAAATGTTGAAACCCAGTTGCTTGAACCGAAAAAGATTAATCAAATGCAATCTATCTTGCAGGCCTTTAAAGGCGGAAGTTGCCCGGTGCATTTATTAGTAACGCATCCTGATGCAGAAGCACTGATTACGTGTGGTGCACGGTGGTTTGTTACACCAGAAGATCAACTTTTGCACGATCTCAAACAATGTTTGGGAGAAAAAGCCGTTTCAATCCTCTACCATTAATGGTTAGAGTTCGATAGATTGACTATCTCGCGTTGGCATTGACAAGCGCAGTACGAATAGGACATACAATGAGTATACAGTTTTTGGACTTTGAACAGCCGATAGCCGAATTAGAAGCAAAAATTGAAGAGCTTAGGTTAGTAAATCAAGGCGGTGAATTCGATGTTGGTATTGAAGAAGATATTAACAAGCTGCGCGGTAAAAGCGCAGAGCTAACAAAAAAGATTTTTTCTGACTTAGGCGCGTGGCAAGTATCGCAACTGGCTCGCCACCCTATGCGCCCTTATACGCTAGACTACATCCCGCGTATTTTTACCGACTTCGATGAACTAGCGGGCGATAGGGCATTTGCCGATGACAAGGCCATTCTTGGTGGTCCAGCTATGCTTGATGGCCAACCTGTGATGGTGATTGGTCATCAGAAAGGGCGTGACACCAACGAAAAAATTAAGCGTAACTTTGGTATGCCTAAACCTGAAGGTTATCGTAAAGCACTGCGTTTGATGAAAATGGCAGAGCGTTTCAATTTACCAATTATTACCTTTATCGATACCCCAGGGGCGTACCCAGGTGTGGGCGCGGAAGAGCGCGGTCAAAGTGAGGCTATCGCGAAAAATCTGTTTGAAATGGCTGAGCTTACGGTGCCAATCATTTGTACCGTTATTGGTGAAGGTGGTTCTGGTGGTGCGCTTGCTATTGGGGTTGGCGATCGTGTGAACATGCTGCAATACTCAACGTACTCGGTGATTTCGCCAGAAGGTTGTGCGTCTATTTTGTGGAAAAGTGCAGAAAAAGCACCATTAGCTGCAGAAGCAATGGGCGTAAGTGCCGGCCAGATTAAAGAGCTTGGACTAATTAATAGTATTGTTGAAGAGCCGCTGGGCGGCGCTCATCGTGACCACACTAGCATGGCTGCGAACTTAAAAGCGGTGCTTAAACAGCAATTAAGTCAACTTAAAAGCTTAGATACCGCTGACTTGATGGAAGAGCGTTATCAACGCCTTATGTCTTTTGGCTACTGCTAGTTAAACGAAGCGAGTAGAATGAGCATAGCAAGTGAGTGAGATTATAGATCACATCTGCGAGTCTATCACCGCAGCCCTTGCTAACACGTCATTTGAAGCGCCACCTCTTCTTGTTGTTGCTTACAGCGGAGGGGTGGACTCCTCTTTATTGCTTCACGCCTTGCATGCCTTTCGCGAGCAAATCTCTACACCTGTGCATGCCGTTCATGTACACCATGGGTTGAGCGACAATGCCGATACGTGGCTTAGTCACTGCCAATCTGAATGCGAAAAATTATCGATTCCGCTTACGCATTTTTGCATAACCGTCGACGATGGCGCTCGTAAGAGCCTTGAAGCTGAAGCCAGAGATGCCCGTTATAAAGTGCTACATGAGTTTTGCCATGCCCACAATGGGGTACTCTTTTTAGGGCAACACGCTGAAGATCAGCTAGAAACTGTACTGTTGCAGTTAAAGCGCGGTTCGGGGCCACAAGGGCTAGCAGGCATGGGCGCGTATCAATGGCGAAATGGAATATTTACCGTTCGACCGATGTTATCACTTCAAAAAGAGGATATCGTTAATGCCGCGACTCGACTTGATTTACAGTGGGTTGACGATGAGTCAAATGCAGATAATCGCTATGATCGTAATTTCCTTCGCAATCAAATTATCCCTGCGTTATCTAAGCGATGGCCACAGCTGTCTAAAACCGCATTAAGAAGTGCCCAGTTGTGTGCTGAGCAAACGGCTTTAGTAACGGAACAAGCTGAAGTATATCTTAGTCAGTACTTAGAAACAGATACCCAGTTAAAAGGCGCTGAGTTGCTTACCTTGTCTAAAAACTGGCAACGAGCCGTACTGCGTCAATGGTTTTCAAAGCAATCGGCGTTGCTACCTTCTCAAGCACAACTAACGCAAATAGAAAATATGCTAACGGCGAACCAAGATGCTACGCCTGAAGTGTCGTTTTCTTGGGGGAAGCTAGCAAGGTTCAATAACGACCTTTATTGGTTATCAAGGCGCAACACTCACATACCGCAAACCATGGATATCACAAATAGCGTCGACACCGAATTGTATTGGTTGAATGAACCACTAACCTTAAGGGTGGTGAATAACGCATTAGGCACAGTAACGATTAAAACTGGCGTGAAGGGACTTCGTGTAAAGCCAAAACGTGCACAGGTATCTAAGTTACTTAAAGATTGGTTTAAGCAATGGAAAGTCCCTACGTGGGAGAGAGCCGAAGTGCCTATACTCTTTTTAGATGATGAGGTGGTTGCGTTGGTAGTACATCAGAAGGTGGTTACCTTAAACACCATGCCATCGACATTAGCCGTTGAACTAGTGAATATAGACTAAAGTCTATATTCATGAGTAATAAGGTGACAGAGTCGGCAAATATTTGCCAGTGGGCAAAAGTGTGAAGTTACTTGATAGCAGCCGTGCCAACACAAGCTTATTTGCTTAGATATATTTAATATAGCTAATGTACGCAAAAGCGCATGCAGCTTCTGCTGCTATAATCGCTTAAGTAGTTATCATTATTTCGATGAGTCACTGGGGGTAATTTTCTTTCAGGCAGTTAACATCGTCACCGCTACTACCGTTGTCATCGAACGCGCAAGGAACGTGATTAACGGGTATATGAACCTGTGACTTAAGCCGCTAAGTAGCTATTTTTGCCAGATTGCTTCACTTTATACAACGCAGCATCGGCGCGGTCAAAAAGCTGAGCGGTATCGTCACCTTCACGGTAAATAGCACCACCTAAGCTGCACGACACATTCATACGTCTTAAGTAACTTGATTGGTTAATGCTAAGTTGTATACGCGATGCAGCACATTCCAACTGAAATTGTGTTTGGCAATCTAAAAGGCAGCAGAATTCGTCGCCGCCAAATCGAAATGCTTCGTCTTCATCTCTTAGCACTTGCTGTAATTGAGACGCGACATGTACTAAAACTTTATCACCTTCTCGGTGACCGTGGTTGTCATTGACTGATTTAAAGTTATCTAAGTCAATGACTAGTAATGAAAAACCTTCCTCGTGACGCTGAGCCCATCCTAGTTGACGTACAAGTGCCTGATCGAAGCCTGAGCGATTCCCCAAGCCAGTCAAAACGTCTTTAGTCGTCATCTGGTGTAGGCGTAAAAAAGATTGTGCTTGAGCTACTTGTTTAGCAAATAGTTCATGAAGTTGCTCTAATGCATTTCGTTCAGAGAGGGAAAGTGGCACTGCAAAATAATAATGTGCAGTAACAGATTTACCTTCCTGAGACATAACACCAGGCAAAGGCACTGCCACAAGTGTTGAAGATAGTTTGGCATTTCCGTATACCCAGCGAGAATCAATATCCGATAAGCTGAAACCGGCCAACGAGAAAAAAACGTTCAATTGGCGAAAGTAAATCTCGCCAAGTTGTTCTAATTCCAGCGTAGACAAAATCTCGCTGATAAAGGAGGTTATTTCACTGGCGGATAACGCCTGACCCGTGCTAGCAGGAGGATAAAAATTGTCATGTTGTGTGCTATCGTAGATAGTAGTAGATAAATCCACGGAAATGCCCCTTTAGCAATACGGAAAATATACATAAGTGGAAAGTGTCAAAATTTGCCGCTTATGCTAATTTGTTAATAGATATTAGCAATCTTGATGCCAATTCCGGTAATCTTGCTATGCTATATAAGCTATTTAAAATACATGGTCGCTAGGGAAGCAGTAATACTTTGATATACAGGAGTATTTCAATTCAGATGTGCGCTATTTTTAATCATTTTGAAATATCGAGACCTCAAATTAGCGGTAGGGAGATGTAAAGTGAGTGCCGGTTTTTTGAACGTGATCGCATTAATGTTTATTGCCGTTTGTAGCGTGGCTGTTTTTAAGCGTATCCATTTACCGCCAATTTTAGCGTATTTGTTTGCAGGTATATTAGCGGGCCCCCAGCTTTTTGCGCTTTTCGCTCACCCTCAAGAAATGCATTTGCTAGCTGAAACTGGCATCGTTTTTTTACTCTTCTCACTCGGGCTTGAATTTTCCCTGCCGAAGCTAGTGGCCATGCGTTCATTAGTATTTGGCGTTGGTGTTGGCCAAATGCTACTGACCACCGCTGTATTTACAAGTATTCCTTACCTATTCGGGTTACCCATCAGCGCTTCCATTATTATTGGTGGAGCGCTGGCACTTAGCTCTACGGCTATCGTCATCAAACAAGCTACTGAAATGGGTATTCTTAATAACAGAAGAACCCAGTTGGCTGTGAGTATTCTGCTTTTTCAAGATCTTGCCGTGGTTCCTTTCCTTATTGCTATTCCGTTGCTGGCTCAAAGCGGCGAGGTGAGTATTGCGTTTGCCTTAGGTGAGGCTTTGCTAAAAGGTATATTCGTTATAGCGTTTTTAATGTCGGTAGGTAAGTGGGTATTGCCTTGGGTTTTTAGCGAAGTTGCCAAAACCCGCACCGATGAGCTTTTTGTGTTAACCACAATTTTAATTGCACTGTTGGCCGGAGGCCTAACCTATTACTTTGGGTTGTCTATGGCATTGGGGGCCTTTCTTGCGGGAATGATGTTGGGAGAAAGCCAATACAAATACCAACTGGAAGCCGATATTCGCCCCTTTCGCGATATTTTGATGGGGTTGTTTTTCGTTACCGTTGGCATGCAACTTGATATTAACGTGCTATGGAGCAATTTGTTTACGATTGTTCTGGGCGTGGTTGGGCTGATGGTTAGTAAAATTGTTATGGTAAGAGTGGCCGCTTCGTTTGTGAAAACCAACCCTCTGGATGCGTGGTCAGCGGGTATTAAGCTATGTCAGATTGGCGAGTTTAGTTTTGTTATCGCTGCATTGGCTACCACTTATGGTGTGCTTACCACTGGGCAATCTTCCCTCATTGTCAGTATGGGCGTATTAAGTATGGCGCTAACACCTTGGTTAATGAACAATAGCTTGGTATTGGCAAAGCGTATTGTGGCTAACAAGAGCGAGGACAATGCGCAAAATACATTAATAGTGGATAACGACTTAACTAACCATGTTGTGATTTGTGGCTTTGGCAGAGTGGGGCAATCTGTCGCTCGCATGTTAAAGATGGAAGGCATTGCATTTATTGCTATCGATATGGACCCAGTGCGTGTGCATGAAAGTAGAAATGCCGGTGAGCCAGTACTATTTGGCGATGCCAGTCAAAAAGATATTCTTAGCAGCGCTAATGTTGAAAATGCCAAGCTTATCCTGGTGACCTTCGATCAACCTGATAAGGCAAAGCAGGTTATTAGTGGTACACATCAACTAGTACAAAACGCAGATGTTATGGTGCGAACTAAGCGAGATTACCAATTAGAAAGTTTGTATTCTGCTGGCGCAAATCAAGTGGTGCCTGAATTACAAGAAGGTAGCCTAATGCTGATTTCTCAAGTGCTACATTATGCTGGAGTGCCTATGTCACGAATTCTAAAGCGTGTACGGGCGGAAAGAAAAGGGCGGTACGATCACTTGCATGGGTTCTACCCAGGGGAAACTACTGAAATCAGCTATGGCACTGAGGATAAACTTGAGTTCATACACGCTGTGGTGCTATCAGAACATGCAGCATGCATGGGAAGCAAAATTAAAGATATCGACTTTGCCAAAATGCGGGTGCGTGTACGTGGGTTAAGAAGAAATGGCACCGAGGTAAAAGACCCCGACCATGAAGCTGTGTTACAACCCCATGATGTGCTAGTTATTGCAGGCAAACCTCGGCGCGTAGAACGCGCAGAGAGAAAATTACTGGAAGGCAGCTAGCCGCCTGCAGAACGCTTTAGACCGTTCATGATAAAGATTCAGAGTACGTACACGCTCTCAAAAAGGCACTTAGGAAAGGCGTTTTACAAAAAGATTATGCAACTTTGTCTTTTTCCAAGTCGGCAAACTGTTTTTTCAAGTCGTATTTTTCATCGGTTACAATTTTTTCAAGCACAGAAACACGTTCTTTGAGTGAAGCGATTTCAGCTTGATAAGCTTCTGCTGCTTTGTCTGACGCCTTATTTGATTTTTTAGTTTTTGATGAGCCTGTGATACTCACAATAGCCCAAGCGATAATGGCAACAATAAAAATAGCGGTCAGATTCATGGTACTTTCCCTTTAGTTTATATTTAATTTACTTTGAACTCAGTGTAGGTGAACAATAGTGTTCTTTCCTACAAACCTAGCTTACAAAGCGACTACGCTAAACACGCTTTTTTCGTTACTATAGCGCTTATAAATACGCTTGTTGGGAAAAAAGTGTAAATAAATACGTAGCTGTGCATTAAAGCTTTTTACCTACTTCATATAGAATAAGCCGATGCATAGGTTTGTATTTACATTAGCACTCTGTAATTCGCAAGTATGTCTATAAGAAAGATAGCAAGATGGCTGCCATTGTTGCAAATTCACTATAAATCAATTGTTTATAGTAATTTCTATTTATTGAATTATGCTGGTGAAAATCTAATTCACAAAAAATTAGTAAAAATAACGAATGAATGACGAAATTAACAATTCTAAACGCATGGTAAAGCATACAAAGTGGATGCAGCACGCCCTCAGCCTAGCAGATAAAGCAGAAGCAATGGGAGAGGTGCCGGTAGGTGCCTGTGTTGTACATAATGGTGAGTTAATTGGTGAAGGGTGGAATACACCTATCACAGATAGCGATCCTTCCGCTCACGCAGAAATGAATGCGGTAAGAATGGCGGCAAAACACTTACAAAACTACCGTACTACCGATGCCACGCTTTATGTCACTTTAGAGCCATGTTCGATGTGTGCAGGAATGTTGGTTCACGCCAGAATTAAGCGAGTGGTATTTGGTGCCAGTGATGCTAAAACAGGCGCTGCAGGGTCAGTGATGAATATTTTGAACCATCCATCACTTAATCATCAGGTTGATGTAATACCAGGGGTGTTAGCCGACGACTGTGCTGATAAAATTTCAGCATTTTTTAAACGTCGTCGAGCGCAGATAAAGCTATATAAAAAGGCCAAACAAGCGGCGCTTAAGAATTGCGGGTCAACTGAGTAAACATCTCACTGGTGACAAACAGTTTGCGGCGTTGTAGTACTTTTTGATGCATTCTTTTTAGCATCACTCTACGTCTATTATTATTTTTCAATTTTATTCCTTTCCTAAATAATTTGTTTCTTTTCATTTTGCCCTCCTTGTTAATACAAATTGGGAAATTGAATAAGGCATATTCTCTTTAATCGTTTCTGCATTTATGCCTTAGCTAGCCGAATAGGATAGTTACATTCGATAGTACTTATCTTAGATGACATCATAATGACAAAATTCAATATGGCGCCAGCTAAATTCTTCCTTGTTCGTCTAGCCAAAGTAAGCTGTCGTAATATCGGCGAATATTATCAACGTACTGAAGTGCTTCATCGCCTCGTGCATACCCATAACGTGTTGTTCTGTAATACTTCTTTTGCCTTAGCTGGGGAAGTCGTTGTTTTACGTCTACCCAAAGATCTGGATTGCCACCCTGACGCTCCGTAAGAATGCGGGCATCTTCCAAATGCCCTAAGCCAAGGTTATACGCCGCCATTGCCATCCAAGTTCTATCCGGATCGCCAATTCTTGCAGGAATTCTTCCTAACAAGCTGGCGAAGTAGCGAGAGCCACCGCGAATACTTTGTTCTGCGTCGGTACGATCTTCAACATCCCAGTCATTGGCCGTGTCCATGGTCAGCATCATTAAACCGCGAACGCCAGTGCGAGATATCGCATCAGGATCCCAGTGGCTTTCTTGATAACTCATTGCGGCTAATAAGCGCCAATCCAAATCACCTGCATATTGCTGAAACATACTCTTGTAATCTTTTAACAGCGACTCGGCGGATTGATTAAATGCACGGCTGTCTACGTAGTCAAATTGCCTAATGTGGCCAAAATACTTTTCTTCTAATACGGTAAACCACCCTGATTGATGCACGGTACCAAAATATTCGATAATGGCGGCTTTAATTGAATCGTCTAATTCAGGGTTTAGCGCCCATGCCATCGGCATTTCTTCTCGTACGGTTAATCCAACGGCCAAATTGGGGTGACGTCTTCGTTGTAGTGCAAGACGGTTACTATCGGCAAGGGTGTAAGCAATATCCCCCGTAGCCACTTTTTGTAGTAGTTCCTCGGCATCAGAATCTTCTGTGGTGACTAACAGCGACTCACTCGAGCCGTTTAATACTGCAAGTAGCTGCGCTTGACTGCTTCCCGACACTGCAACAACAGGGTCGACAAGGCTATCGAGTTCTCTAGGCCTTGTAGTACCCGCACGGTATACCAAGTGTTGCGCAACCGTTTGATACGCCGGTCCGTAAGTAAAGCGCATCAATAAGGCATCGGTAACCGCATCACCTGTGGCGACAATATCAAGGTTGCCTTCGGCTAGTTGCTCTAGCATTGCGTCGTAGCTGTAGAAGGGATATAAGTCGAGTGTCACGCCTAGGTAATCTGAAAAACCAGCTAGCAACTCATATTCAAAACCTTGCGGACCTTCAGCGCCATTATAATAAGTAGCAGCACCATAAAGTGTGCCCACTTTTATCGAACCGCGCTCAATTAATGACAACAAAGCGTTCGGAACGGTAGGAGAGCCACAACTTGTAGCGAAAAAGCATAATGCGATAAAAAAAGATGTTTTTAATCGCTTTTTGTAGTGTTGTAACGGCATAAACCTTTTCTTATTGTTGTAAATTGGGTCTTGGGAAAAAAAACTGCAACATAGCCTATGTTGAAGGTTACCAATAGAACATAAATCCTCTATAATCCGCGCCGAAATATTCATCAATTACAGAGGCAACGCGTCCCATTGATGGTCGTTGTTTCTGAACAACCAGGTAAAGCAATATGTTGGTCCTTCGAGGCGCTCCCGCACTATCAGAGTTTCACCAAACTAAACTGATTGCAAAGCTGGGTCAATCCGGCATTAAGGTGAAAAACCTATATAGCGAATATATTCACCTTATCGATTCAGATGGTGAACTCTCGCAGCAGCAATTAGAAATACTTAAAAAGCTGCTTACCTACGGGCCTGCCCGACAAACCCAAACGCCAACTGGCAACCTCTTCGTGGTAACACCCCGACCAGGCACCATCTCTCCTTGGTCTACCAAAGCAACTGATATAGCGAACAATTGTAGTCTGAACACGATTAATCGTATAGAACGAGGCTGTGCTTTTTATATAGAAGCAGAGCAGCCGCTTAGCGAGGCGGACTACAGCCTTGTTGCTGCCCACTTGCATGACCGTATGACGGAAACCGTTTTTCCTGATACAGCAGCGGCAGAAGTATTGTTTGCACATACCACGGCGAAAACCTTTACTTCAGTAGCAATACTAGAAGATGGCAAACAAGCGTTGGTTGATGCCAATATTCAGCTTGGTTTAGCATTGGCTGATGATGAAATAGAGTATTTATTCGAAAGCTTTACGCGTTTGGCGCGTAACCCCACCGATGTAGAGCTTTACATGTTTGCACAAGCAAACTCTGAACATTGCCGCCATAAGATTTTTAATGCCAGTTGGACAATCGACGGGCAAGAACAAGATAAATCCTTGTTCAAAATGATCAAGAACACCTTTGAAGTGTTACCCGATCATGTTTACTCAGCCTATAAAGACAACGCTGCTGTGATGTCTGGTTGGGAAGCAGGGCGTTTCTTTCCGAACCCACAAACGCACCAATATGAATACCATCATGAGAATATCGATATTCTTATGAAGGTGGAAACCCACAACCACCCAACCGCTATCTCGCCTTTCCCAGGCGCGGCAACCGGCTCTGGTGGTGAAATTCGTGATGAAGGTGCTACCGGTCGTGGCTCTAAGCCAAAAGCGGGTTTAGGTGGATTTAGCGTGTCTAACTTACGTATTCCAGGCTTAGAGCAGCCGTGGGAAAAAGACTACGGTAAACCACCGCGTATTGTTAGCGCATTAGATATTATGCTAGATGGCCCGTTAGGTGGCGCAGCATTTAACAATGAATTTGGTCGCCCAAATTTGCTTGGCTACTTCCGTACCTACGAGCAAGAAGTGAATAGCTTCAATGGCGTTGAAGTACGCGGTTACCACAAGCCTATTATGCTTGCGGGTGGCTTGGGTAATATTCGTCGTGAACATATCGAAAAAGGCGAAATCACGGTAGGGGCTAAACTTATCGTGCTTGGCGGCCCTGCGATGAACATTGGTCTTGGTGGGGGCGCAGCGTCTTCCATGGCTTCTGGTCAGTCAAATGAAGATTTAGATTTTGCCTCGGTACAGCGTGAAAACCCAGAAATGGAGCGTCGTTGCCAAGAAGTTATCGATGCGTGCTGGCAGTTAGGCGATAACAACCCCATTCAATTTATTCACGATGTGGGTGCGGGTGGTTTATCAAACGCATTGCCTGAATTAGTTAACGATGGCGGACGTGGCGGTAAATTTGAACTGCGTAACGTATTGTCTGACGAACCAGGTATGACACCACTGGAATTATGGTGCAACGAATCACAAGAGCGTTACGTGATGTCGGTAGCACCAGAAAACATGCCAGTGTTTGAAGCGATTTGTGCCCGTGAACGTGCACCCTACGCGGTAGTAGGCGAGGCCACAGCTGAACAAGAATTGAATGTAAACGACAGCCAATTCGATAACCAGCCTATTGATATGCCCCTTGATGTGTTACTTGGCAAGCCGCCTAAAATGCATCGCGACGTTATCAGCACGCCATTAGAAGCCACAGGTTTTGATGAAAGTGATATTACACTAGCTGACGCGGCAACCCGTATATTGTCTTTACCTACTGTGGCGGAAAAAACCTTCCTTATAACCATTGGCGATCGCTCGGTAACAGGTTTAGTTAACCGTGACCAAATGGTTGGCCCTTGGCAAGTACCTGTAGCCGATGTAGCCGTGACTGCCTCTGCCTTTGATACTTATCATGGTGAAGCTATGGCGATGGGTGAAAGAACCCCAGTTGCTTTGTTATCACATGGGGCGTCAGCGCGTTTAGCCGTAGGTGAAGCGTTAACTAATATTGCTGCAGCAAATATTGGCGATTTAACCCGAATCAAGCTTTCAGCAAACTGGATGGCGGCGGCAGGTCACCCTGGTGAAGACGCTGGTTTGTATGAAGCGGTAAAGGCCGTAGGTGAAGAGCTTTGTCCTGAATTAGGATTAACCATTCCGGTGGGCAAAGACTCCATGTCGATGAAAACCGCGTGGCAAGAGGAAGGCGAAGATAAAGCGGTAACGTCACCGTTATCGTTAGTGATTTCTGCTTTCGGTGCCGTAAAAGATATTCGTAAGACGGTAACACCAGAACTTCGCACCGATAAAGGCGACAGCCAACTGTTGCTAATCGATTTAGGTGAAGGCAAGAACCGCCTTGGCGCAAGTTGTCTTTCACAAGTATACGAGCAACTAGGTGATGCACCTGCCGATGTGGTTTCGGCGCAGCGTTTAAAGGCCTTCTTTAATGCAGTGCAGACGCTAATTGAGAAACAACTGGTTGTGGCTTACCACGACCGTTCTGACGGCGGACTATTCACCACCGTAGCCGAAATGGCTTTTGCAGGTAAAACCGGTGTAAGTATTGCGCTTGATAGCATTTCAGGATCAGAAGCGGGTTCAGACTTATCCGTATTGTTTAATGAAGAACTTGGCGGCGTGCTTCAAGTGTTAGACAAAGACATCGAGGAAGTTAATGCTGTACTCGCGTCTTACGATTTAACCAGTGTTAGTCATTACATCGGTACGTTAAACACTACTGATACTATCGAATTTACTCGAGATAATGTGGCAGTGCTTAACGATAGTCGCGTAGCTATGCGCACTGCGTGGGCGCAAACCACCTTGGCGATGCAGAAGCTTCGAGACAACCCAGTTTGTGCGGAGCAAGAACATGCTGCTAAGCAGGATGCCGCCGATCCAGGGTTACATGCTGCGCTAACGTACAACGTAAATGAAGATATTGCCGGGCCCTATATTGCCAAAGGCATACAACCTAAAGTGGCTATTTTACGCGAGCAGGGCGTAAACTCGCACCTTGAAATGGCGGCCGCATTCAATCGTGCTGGTTTTAATGCTATTGATGTGCACATGAGTGATATTCTTGCCGGAAAAGTCACCCTTGATGACTTTGCGGGTTTAGCTGCGTGTGGTGGTTTCTCATACGGTGACGTTCTTGGAGCCGGAGAAGGTTGGGCGAAATCTATCTTGTTCAATGCAGTTGCACGGGATCAATTTGCTGCCTTCTTCGACCGTAACAGTACCTTTAGTTTAGGGGTATGTAACGGTTGCCAAATGCTGTCTAATTTGAAGTCGCTCATTCCTGGCACGGAACATTGGCCACACTTTGTTGCCAACCAATCGGCACGTTTTGAAGCCCGTGTAGCCATGGTAGAAGTGACTAAATCGGCTTCTGTGTTATTGCAAGACATGGCCGGTTCACGCATGCCTATTGCGGTATCGCACGGTGAAGGGCAAGCCGAATTTTCCAGCGACAGCGCGCTTTTGTCTGTAGCATCGCAAGTGGCACTTCGTTATGTTGATAACTACGGCCAGCCCACTATGCAATACCCTGCTAACCCGAACGGTTCGCCTGAGGGGATTACAGGATTAACCTCTTCTGACGGGCGCAGCACTATCATGATGCCTCACCCTGAGCGCGTGTTCAGGGCAGTAGCAAACTCATGGCGTCCAGACGATTGGCAAGAAGATGGTGCGTGGATGCGTATCTTCAGAAATGCGCGTCGTTTCGTTGGATAAAAACGCGCTTAGGCATAGTAGAGGTAAGATGTTCTTATCTCTACTTTTTCAGTTAAATGAGCGTGAAGCACGTCAATAGATTGGCAAAGTGTCAAAAATTTGTACTGAGGGCTTGTCTTCGATAAGTCACTGATCTATTGTAGTGCAATGCAGGGATTGCAGACTGGTTACAGGAGTGTGTTTTAAGGGTTGTACCAACAAAAGATATTGTTGGTGTTGATAACAAGAGACGACGAATGAATCGTTCATCAAAAGGGTTTGGCTTAACCGGAGTAGCCATAGCGGTTGTGCTGATGTTTGTTACTGCTGTTTTCAGCAGTTCAGCTAAATCTGCCGACGTTACTTCAACGCTAGTTGTGCAGTCTTCAGTTAAGTAGTCTGAAAGTGAAATTCTAACGCCAGTATCTGTTTACAGATACTGGCGTTAATCACTCCGCTATACCAATTTATTTAATGTATCTTGCGCTTTTATCCTTTCCTATTTTTCTCTCTGTTGATCAATTTCTGATCGGGATGTTTCTTCAATAATACATACGTAGCTGCAAACCCGCCGTGCATAGGCTGCGCTGTGTGGTAGGCAATCACCTCTTCTAATTCAAGCAACCAGTGATTGACAAAGCTTTTCTTGTAAGCAGGAAAAGGTTTACTTTCTATACCCTTACCGTGCTTAATTAATAATGCTCTCACGCCCCGTTTATGAGAGTCGGTTATGGCTTTATAAAGCGCATCTCTGCTTTGTTCAATGGTCATGCCACTTAGAGAAAGGGTTTCTTCTAATGGGTATTTACCCATGCGTAATTTTTTGAACACACCATCTTGAATACCCGGTTGTTGGAATAAAATGAAATCGTCAGGCTTTACTGGTGTTACCCCTTCTAAGCTTAGCGGGCTTTTCAGCTTTTCCCGTTCACTGCGTTGACGAGCAGCGCGCCGCTTTTTTTCAGCTATCGCACTCTCTGTATCATGCAACAACGCTTTGTTTGAAGGTTTTATAGGTTTTACATCCTGCATTTCTGCAAAGAACGAATGTAAATCGTCATTTGTTTCAAAATTAGTCATATTTTTCTCCCACACTCAGCGAAGCGTCACTGTCATGAATGTATTCGCTACGCCAATATTACTTTACAACGTTGGCCTGAGTGAGCACTGTCTTACTAAGAATCAATATGGGGCTGTTTGTTGAATTTTCTATGCTCATATATCATGGGCTAATCTTAAAGTAGCATCATTTTAAAAGCTGAAGTCGAGATAGTTTTTAATTATTGGCGATTGAATCTTATACGTCGCAAATTTACCGATGGGTTACTATTAGTAGAAGTGGCTTAAAAGTAGTTTAGAGGTAAACCAACCACAGGGACAGGTATGAATACAATGAGTCGAATGATCACTATTATAGTGTTTAGCTTGAGTGTCATGCTGCCAAGTATGGCGCAAACCAATGATAATGAGCCAAAACAGGTTATTGCTACGAAGGTCGCGCCGCCGTTTGTCATTAAAAATGAAGACGGTTCTTTTGAAGGTATAAGTATTGCACTTTGGGAACAAATTGCAGAATTAACGTCTACCGATTATGCGTTGACCGAAGCTTCACTGGTTGAGCTGGTGGAGGGAGTAGAAAATGGTCGTTTTGATGCATCTGTTGCTGCGCTTACCGTAAATTCGCAGCGAGAGTCGGTTATCGATTTTACGCATCCTTTTTATACTACAGGGTTGGCTATTGCGGTGCCTAGTGAAGGTAATCGTTGGATGTCAGCCGTTAAAGGTTTTTTCAGCTGGGAATTTTTAGTTGCACTTTCAGCTTTGTGCGGGTTGCTGCTCGCGGTAGGGGCGTTACTGTGGCTGTTTGAAAGAAAGCGCAACGCCGAGATGTTTGGCGGCTCAACCCAGCAAGGTTTAGGTGCTAGCTTTTGGTGGGCGGCGGTGACAATGACCACAGTAGGGTATGGCGATAAAGCCCCTGTTACCCTTGGTGGAAGGGTAATCGGTTTTATATGGATGTTTGCAGCGATCATTTTAATCAGTAGCTTTACCGCTGCAATTGCCACAAGCCTTACTGTTAGCCAACTATCTTCGAGCGTTAAAGGGCTTGAGGACTTACCTAATGTGCGGGTGGCTACATTGGCAAACTCTGCAAGTAGTGTATTTTTACGAAAAGAAAATATAGGATTTAAGCGACTTGAAAGCGTTGAAAAAGGTTTGTCACAATTGGCATCAGGCGACCTAGATGCTTTTGTTTACGATAAGCCCATTTTACAGTACTTAACTAAAAACAACTTTGGTGACAGTATTCTTATTTTACCCGAGGTTATTGAACGTCAGGACTATGCTATTGCGTTACCAGAAAACAGTTCGCAAAGAGAAAAGATTAATACTGCGTTACTTAGAGTGATAGAGACTGACGAGTGGCAAGAGATAGTAGACCACTATCTTGGGAAATAGCATTAGGTAAGATTACATTCCGTGACTGCGGTTAAGATTGATGGCGTCCCCAGCTGGAATCGAACCAACATCTAAGCCTTAGGAGGGCCTTGTTTTATCCATTAAACTATGGGGACCTACAAGGCTATTATACGAACTTAATCCGCGAACGGAACCCTTTGGTTTAAAAACCTTTATCTAAGTTTTGTACCCTGCTATAAAGGGTGAGCGGTTGTTTAGTTCTTCTATGTAATTAGTAGACGCTGTAACCGAACTATCGTTTGATAACGAAATCACTCTCTTGAATATTCGCAATAATACCACTGTCTTTATGAATCAATCTTGCAGTATTGCCATAAGCATTTTCAACAACAAATGCACCGGGGTAAATATGGTACTGCAAATAGGCCTTACCGTGTCTGTCGATAATTTCGCTGGTTTGATAGACAAAAAGCTCATCACCATTTTGTATGCCATTATCGCGGCCCAATGATACTGAAATATGCGAACCGGCAACATTAAGCACTCTGCCAGTCATAGGCTGACAGGCAATAGTCTCGTTAATATCAGCGGTTAACTGTTGCATCTGCTTTTTAATTGCATTGCCGTAATCTGTCCGCCAAAAGGTTGACGAAAATTCGTCTACATCGGTAAACCGGTCAAAAGGCCAATTTGCTTCAGTTATGTAATCTTGCTGCAGCAGCAAGCCGCTATTTATACCGTCGAAAACCTTAATGCTTAGCGAAAAGTAACGGGTGGCTTTTTCTTCTTTCCAGAACGCAATCGAAGAAGGGCGTTGTCTTTCAACACTAACGTCATTAATGCTGCCGATTAAAACAAACTGTGCATTTGATTGTTGTGATAATGCGCGCACATTTTCTTCAAGCCCATTAACTCCCCATCGTGTGGTGTGTGGAGCAATGTACGCTAAATTCAAATTCTGCGCCTGCGCCGACATTTCGGTAGCCAGCTTTCTTGTGACTGCCTCGGAAAAGTTAGGGATTTTTCCTTCAACTAAATGATTGCGGTTTTCTACCATGAAGTAACTGGTGGCAATATTTTTATCATACTCAACTGCGGTACATTGTTTAGCCGCAGGAAAGATATCCGCCCTGACGCTTACGGTAACATAGTCGCTATGCCATACTTCATCAGTGAGTTCGAGATGATCCACTTCACCTGAACTACTAATGGTAATGTCTTCACTTTCAAGTAACCCATTTGTGAGCTGCTGAACACTGCTTATCGAGGCACCTGCGAATAACAATGCTTGTTTGAGGGCTTCTTCTGTGGCGTCTCTACGTGCTTTTTCTTTATTACCGTTCACGATAACTGCTTGGCCTTTGGCTTCATACCAAGCGGCATGGCTTTGCCCTGTTGACACTAAAGCAAGGCAAAACAGCGCCATAAAAAAGGCGACCTTGGCGTATCTAGCTTGATATCTTCTTTTCACAGAAGACACGCTAGTTAACGTTAGTTTAGCGAATGTTTGTATGCCAAGCACAGTCTTGTCCTTTTGTTGCAGTGCGATAAGAGGGCACTACATCAGTTAATTTAAGCCAGTATTCTTTTGTATCAGATTCTTTAATCAGTTTTTTTTCGACTTTATGTCAATTTTTGCTCCAACTTATAATAAGCGAAATAGATGCCAATGTTTCAAATTTAAAATTTAGGCGTAAACATTGCTTATCCACTAATAGAAAAATTGAGAATGAGGTTTCTCTAATGGTGTTTTTTGAAAAATTGATTCGTAGCCGAGCATGGATGACGGTGGCTTTATTTGCTGCACTAACAGGTTTATCAGGATGTAGTCTATTTGTAGACAAACATGTGGAGTGGGAGACGGTTGAGCCAGACAGTTACCCTGTGCTAAGTGCCGTTGGATATGCCCCAATTATGTCGCAACGGGGTGAAAGCGAAACCGTGAAAACATTGATGGCAATTAAAGCATCAAAACTAGAGGCTTACAGAGAACTTGCAGAGCAGGTGTACGGACAGCGTATTGAAGGTAATCAATCACTGTCTAGCCTTGTGGTGGATAATGAAACCTTGCGGGCTTCTGTAGAGGGCGTTATTAGAGGGGCTAGGGTAATAAAAAGTTACCCCGTGGGTGAAGACACCTATGCCACCGAACTTGAGCTAGATATGCATCGCGTGTACGACATTTATTTGACGACAGCGAAGCCACAAAGAATAAAAGACATCAAATACTATTAAGTATTTCGATGTATGGCTAAATAGCACCCACAAAAAAGCGCGTATTAAACGCGCTTTTTTGTGCTTTTATTGGGGCTTTCGGTAACGAGTGCATTACTTAGGCGCTAATACCTGAACCTAAACGGCCTGCATTTGGCTTACCTTTCTTATCGTAGGTTAACGACTCTTTAGCGCGAACTTCTAACATCAGATTCCGTAAGTGTGTGAGGCGAAGCTGTCCTTGCTCTACGGCTTTCTGATTGATTTGGGTTTTATACTTACAGTCTTCTAACAGACTTTTCGCATTATCCATTAACCCTTGTTCATCTGCACTAATCGTTTCGTCTGTAGTTTGGCGATATAACGCCTCGACTTTTTGGTCCGTAGATTGAATAGACTCTAGTAATTTAGACTTATCTTCTAAAAGACTCATCAAGGTTTCTGCATCTCGTGAGCTAATTAAATGTAATTCTTTTTCCAGCATCAAGCACAGGCCCTCTAAGTTAGTGACCTGTTGTGATAACGCTGAATAAAGATGACTAGTCATAGAAACCTAATTATTTTTGGCCAAAAATCTCACCCTCAAGCTTAGCGATTTTATTCGCTAACACTTCAGGGTTAACTTTGTATTCACCACTTGATATCGCTTTTTTAAGACGATCGACTTTTTCCTGATTTACAGGCGCTTCAGAACCTTTCTTCTGAACTTGATTCAACTGCTGTGCAGACTGAGTCAAGGATACTGAATCTTGTCGTGGTGCTTGAGCAACAGATGCATTGTTAGACGTCGCTTGTTGCTGTTGCGACTGCTGTGCCTGATTCTGTTGCGAAATTTTTGTATTATCAACGGGTGTTTTGGGTAACCCATTGTTTACATTGTTAATTGCCATAATATTTCTCCACTACCTTTTCGCCTCTGTACAAGTTATCGGCACAAACCTTTTTTTCTTTAGGCTTTTATACAACGAAAACGTAGTTTTTTAGCACGCTGAACTATAAGTGTACCACGACTTCTTGAGCGCTGGCGACTTCCGCTATCACGGGCTTTTGGCTACTGGCATTGAGCACCTTTATGGTATCGCCAATAACACCATCTTGTTGTGCTATTCCAGATGTTTTAACCGCCATCCCACCCAATGATGCACGAATGGTAATTCTATCGCCCTTGCACACAAAGCATAGCATATTTGATTGCACAGCTTGACCATCAACAATTCGACGTTTCATTCGAGCGCCAATCAATGCATCTACATCGGTAAATGCACTGTATCGAAGACGCTTTATATCTACGGATGCCAACGTCAGATTAGATGCAGAAAGCACAGTGCCAGGGCTAACCGCGCCAGAAGTAACCACAATTTCTTTCGTTCTTGTCACTTGGGCGCTGGTAAACAAGTACCAGTCATTATTTGTGCAACTTACCCGCACAGAAATATAAGATTGGCCCAAAGATTCATCAGATGCGTGGAATTGAAATCCCGTCGGACACTGAGGAATATTAATTCTTTCGTCTACTTCAGCAATGCTTACCGCAATATCGGTGTTTTCATCGTGTATACTAAGGGTCGACAGCAAGTATTCTTCTGCGCCCTTATTCACCACATCGTGCATCGTTTCAGCGTAACTGTAAGGCGCTAAAATAACTGCCGCCATAGTAGTGAAAAGTGGCAGACGAATTCCTGTAAGCCAAGATTTTACATTTTTTAAATTTTTCATAGTCACTTTTCGTGTTCACTTACTGAGTTATTGTCTATGCTTATAAGACAAATTAGGTTGAGACAATAACTTGCGTACGTCCGTGATTAAGTTGTACATGCAGCGAAACCGTCATTTTTCTGTCGTTTGACCTGCATACATTTAGTGATATTGTCTATTCTCTTTAGTGAAGGCAATGATCATGCCCAGTATTAAAAAGAGGTGAGATATGTCGGGAATTTTAGACTCGGTTAACCAACGAACCCAATTAGTTGGTCAAAACCGTCTTGAGTTATTGTTGTTCAGGCTTAATGGTCGTCAACGCTTTGGTATAAACGTCTTTAAAGTACGAGAAGTGCTCCAGTGTCCACCACTGACTTCAATGCCGAAGTTGAACTCGCTAGTTCGCGGAATAGCACATATTCGTGGGCAAACTATTTCTGTCATCGATTTAAGCATGGCGACGGGCGGCAAGCGTATTGAAGATTTATCAAACGCTTTTATCGTTATTGCTGAATACAATCGTTCTGTTCAAGGTTTTTTAGTGGGCGCTGTTGAGCGCATTATTAACACTAACTGGGATGCCATTATGCCGCCTCCACAGGGGACAGGCCGAGCAAGTTACTTAACCGCTGTTACTGAAGTTGAAAACGAGTTAATTGAAATTCTCGACGTTGAAAAAATCCTTAACGAAATTTCACCACTAAATGCTGAAGTAAGCGCCGATGTTGCTGAAGGGCTTACTACGGAAGGTAAAGAAGACAAAATTATCTTCATTGCTGATGATTCAGCGGTGGCAAGAAACCAAGTTAAAAAAGCGCTAACCTCGCTCGGGCTAGAAATTGAGCTGGCAAAAAACGGTTTGGAAGCGTTAAACCGCTTGAAGGAAATCGCGGAAGAATATGGTGATATCACCAAGCGAATTGGGGTATTAGTGTCCGACATAGAAATGCCGGAGATGGACGGTTACACCCTTACAGCTGAAATTAAGAATACACCTGAACTTCAAAAGCTTCATGTTGTACTTCATACTTCTTTAAGCGGTGTATTCAACCAAGCGATGGTTCAGAAAGTGGGAGCGGATGACTTTATTGCGAAATTTCACCCCGATGAACTAGCAACAGCAGTTCAGAAGTGGTTAATGACGGATTGTGAATAATGGAGCGGTAGGGGTTGGATAATAAAAATGTGTCGCCGACAAGCTATGAAAAGTTTCGGCACTTCCTCGAGAAACAATGTGGAATAGTACTCGGGGAAAACAAGCAATATCTGGTAAGAAGCAGGCTTGCGTCTTTGTTATATAAACATGACTATGACAATACTGATGCGCTGATTGATGTGGTTGTAAAAGGTTACGATCGTAGCCTTTTACAAAGCGTCATTGATGCAATGACCACGAACGAAACATTGTGGTTTAGAGATACCTACCCGTTTGAGTTGCTACAACGCGATTTACTTCCTCAACTGGCAACGAAAAACCAGAAACTTAGAATTTGGAGTGCAGCTTGTTCGTCCGGACAAGAGCCATACTCTATTGCTATGTCGATATTAGAGTTTCAAAAACAGCGACCTGGATTGCTTAGGCAAGGGGTTGAAATTATAGCCACCGATCTTTCTTCTGAAATGCTAAACAAGTGTAGCCAAGGGCTATACGATGAACTTTCGCTTGCTAGAGGGTTATCGCCACAACGTAGGGCTATGTTCTTCCAATCCCACGAAAGTGGCCAGATGCAGGTAAAGCCAGAAGTGCGCAACATGGTATCATTCAGAAGTTTGAATTTGTTAACCTCCTATGCAGCACTTGGCCGCTTCGACATCGTTTTTTGCCGCAATGTGCTGATTTATTTTTCGGCAGATGTAAAACAAAAGATACTGCAACAAATTGCCGGACAGCTGCAACCTGCCGGTGTCCTTTTCCTTGGCGCGTCTGAATCTATCAGTGCGGCAAGTGATACTTACGCCATGATCAAATGTAATCCTGGTTTGTATTATCAAAAAAAATAACTACTTAAATTGCTGAATTTATTTAATTATTTTCAATTCCCCCTCGTTTTTTTATGTTTTTATACAGTGCCAATCTTCAGGTTGGCATCTGCCTTGCTAGTAAAATCCTATAACAGATAATTCGTCATTGTTTACTCATGACGTATTTACGGAATTTCTCAGCTAGGAGTTTTCAATATGGCCATTAATCTCGACAAGTTAGTCGGGTTTCATCAGTCGGCGTTAGCAATACGCACCGACAGAATGGAAGTCATCTCTGGAAACCTAGCGAACGCCAATACCCCTGGTTATAAAGCTAAAGACATCGACTTTAATAAAGCGATGGAGTCAGCCATGAGCGCCCAAGAAGGGCAGCACAAATTGGGTGGTGGAAGCTTAGTAAGAACGCACGATAAACACATAGGTGGCGATGTATCGTCGGTAGCATCAAATTTTGAAATGCAATACCGCATACCCACGCAACCGGATACCGGCGACGGTAATACGGTGGAAGTACAGGCAGAACGTAACCGCTTTTTAGATAACGGTTTACGCTATCAAGCCACACTTGAGTTTATTAACAGTAAAGTCAAAGGTATGAAAAAAGCCCTTAGTTCTGGAGGCCAGTAATCATGAGCTTATTTAATGTGATGTCAATTTCCAGTACCGGTATGGAAGCTGAGAATGTTCGTTTAAACACAACCGCAAGTAATATTGCCAACGCGAATTCGGTAAGTAGTAGTTATAACGAAACGTACCGTGCAAGACACCCTGTGTTTGCCGCAGAGTTACAGCGTGCTATGGGCGATCAATCCAAAGGCGTGGGTGTTGAAGTTAAGGGAATTGTAGAAAGCGATGCACCATTGCAAGTTGAGTATGCTCCGCATAACCCAATGGCTGACGAAGAAGGTTATATCTATAAGCCTAACGTCAACATCGTGGAAGAAATGGCAAATATGATGTCGGCATCAAAAGCCTATGAAACCAACGTTCAGGTTGCAGATACCACGAAAAAGATATTTCGTCGGGTATTGCAGCTAGGGCAAGGGCAATAAGTTGCCGCGTAGGTAATGTGAGGAAAATACTGTGACCACAATTAACAACACCACTGGCCTGAACAACGAACTCTACTGGCAAGAAGAGACGGTTCCGGTTGTCGATGGAACAGAGCAACAGCTTTCGCAAGAAGACTTTTTTGCCATGTTAACCGAGCAATTAGCGAATCAGGATCCTACTAAACCCGTAGATAACGACCAGATGGTAGCGCAAATGACATCATTCACTATGGCTGATGGTATTTCTCAGTTGAATGATAAATTCGAGTCATTCGCCGCCTCGATGACATCTAACCAGGCATTACAAGCATCAAGCTTGATAGGTCAGAACGTGTTGGTACAGGGCAACGTAGGGCACATGTCTAGCGACGCTGCAGGCGTATCTGGTGTTGTGGTCAATGAGCAGAGCGTACAAAACATGACGATCACTGTTGAAAATCAATACGGTGAAGTGATTAAGACCATTGATGCTGGCACACAAGCCGCTGGCAACATTCAATTTGAATGGGATGGCAAGGATACCCAAGGCAACGATATGCCAGCGGGCGACTACGTAATCAGTGCTACAGGCGAAATAAATGGTGAAGGCGTTCAATTGAATACAGCCATTAATCGTCATGTAGGAAGTGTTAGTTTGGCCGGCAGCGGTCAGGGCGTCATTTTAAATTTAGATGGCGAAGTCAGCATTAGTCTTGACGACGTTATTCAAATCGGCAGTTAGCAGGAGAAAGAAGCATGTCTTTTAATATTGCACTAAGTGGCGTAGCTGCCGCACAAAAAGATTTAGATGTAACCGCGAATAACATCGCAAACGTGAATACTGTTGGCTTTAAAGAGTCTCGCGCTGAATTCGGCGACGTGTACGCCACATCACTTTTGGCTGGCAGTAAGACCAAAGTGGGCGACGGTGTTTTGACACAAGATGTAGCCCAGCAGTTTTCTCAAGGTAGCTTACAGTTCACCAATACAGCACTTGATTTAGCGATCACTGGGAACGGCTTTTTTGCCACCGTTCCTGATGAAACCTCACGAGATTTCTCGTTTACCCGAGCTGGCCAGTTTAAGTTAGATGATGACAATTACGTGGTTAACAGTAACGGCGACTTACTTTTAGGTTTTCCCGTTAACTCAGACTCTACCAGTTCGTCAGTTGCATTGAGTACCACTGAGCCAGTACAAATTCCAGATTCGTCAGGGTCTCCAGCTCAAACCTCAGAAGTTGATATTCGTATGAACTTACCTGCGGGTGATCAGGGCTTAGACCCTGCTGCATTCGACCCGGAAGATCCACTTACCTATAACGCGGCAACCTCGGTAACGGTTTATGACTCACTAGGCGACAGCCACGTGATGACCTATTACTTCGTTAAAGATGTGGCGGCAGACAACGAATGGTATGTGGCTACAGCGGTTGACGATCAACTTACTGATTTAGTGAATTCTACCGGTACAGATTCCGATCCTACAACAGCGGTAAACTCATTGGGTACTAACACAGGTAACGGCGTTACAGCCGCTAAACTCGTGTTTTCTCAAGGTGGTGACTTTATTGGTATTGAATCGCCAGATGGCATTCAAACTACCGATTATAAGTTAACCACTGAAGCGCTTGGTTCAGCCTTATCAAATGGTGCAGATGCAACGCAGCAAATTGGCATTGATTTTAACCTAGAGCCTAGCGGAGCCACTACTGTTGAGCCTACGCAATACGCATCAGCATTCGAAGTTACGTCATTAGAGCAAGATGGTTTGCCTGTTGGTCGTTTGACCGGTATCGATATTGGCCCAGATGGCTTGGTTCGAGCGACTTTCTCAAATGGTACTTCTGAGCCAATTGTGCGAGTGGCCCTAGTGAGGTTTGCCAATGAGCAAGGCTTAACACAGCAAAGCAGCACGGAATGGAAAGAAAGCATTCTATCTGGTGAAGCATTAGCGGGTGAAGCGACTACGGGTACTTTTGGTGAAATTAACTCATCAGCCCTAGAGCAAGCTAACGTTAACCTTACCACTGAACTAATCGATATGATTATTGCACAGCGGAACTTCCAGGCGAACTCTCGAGCGCTTGAAGTGAACAACTCACTGAACCAGACTATCCTGAACATCCGATAAGCAGTGATGTTTAAGTAAAAAAACCGCAACATAGTTGCGGTTTTTTTGTATCCACTTCGATTTGTGCATGTTGGCACTGGGATTGCAAAACCTGTATATGGTTTAACCAGAGTCAAAAGTCAGTCATGGACAAACTTCTCTACATTGCTGCCAGTGGTGCATCTCAAGACCTTTTAGGTACGGGGTTACGTGCCAATAACTTGGCTAACGCGCAAACAACTGGGTTTAGAGCTCAGTTAGAACAGGCAAGGTCAATGCCTGCCTACGGCGAAGGTTTGCCGTCTCGCGTTTTTTCAATGACCGAAAGTCCGTCAAACAACTATGAGTCGGGCCCTATGATTCAAACGGGTCGTGATTTAGACGTTGCTATACAAGGCGATGGCTGGTTTGCCGTTCAAGACGATAATGGGCAAGAAGCTTATTCTCGTGACGGTAACTTCAAGTTAGGTGACGACGGTATTTTGACAGATGTGCACAATCGCCCCGTTTTAGGTGATAACGGTCCAATCTTTCTTCCTGTGCCCCTAGATAATCTAGATATTGGTATGGACGGTACGTTGTCAATGAGACAGCTTGGCGCGCCAGAAAATGTGATTGAAGATGTTGGCCGGCTGAAATTGGTTAAGCCGAACTATGCCGATATGGAACGAGGCACTGATGGTTTATTTAGAATGGAAGACGGCACGGTAGCTCCAGCAAACGCTGGTGTGAAAGTGATGTCTGGCATGTTGGAAGGCTCGAATGTTAATGCCGTTGACGAAATGGTCAATATGATAAGCCTTCAGCGCCACTATGAGCTTCAAGTGAAGATGATGAAGCAAGCTGATGAGCTAGATACTCGCGGCAACCAATTACTGCGCATTCTCTAGAATAGTTAACAATTTCGTTATACGAACTTTAAAGGTTAGGAGGTCGCCATGCACCCAGCATTGTGGATAAGTAAAACAGGTCTTGATGCCGCACAAACAGATGTGGCGGTGGTATCGAACAACCTGGCTAACGCATCAACGGTAGGTTTTAAAAAAGACAGAGCAATTTTTGAAGACTTGCTTTATCAGAATATAAACCAACCTGGTGGCCGCTCATCAGCTGATACCGAATTACCTTCTGGCCTTATGTTAGGTTCTGGTTCAAAGGTAGTATCAACACAAAAAGCACATACCCAAGGCAACTTGCTAACCACAGATAATGCGTTAGATATGTCTATTCAGGGGCGAGGCTACTTTGAGATTTTGCAGCCTGACGGCACCATTGCCTACTCAAGAAATGGTCAGTTTTCAATGAACGACCAAGGTCAGATAGTGACTTCTGGCGCGGGTTTTTTACTCCAACCTGAAGTGGCTATTCCGGAAGATGCGCAGCAAATCACGATTTCACAAGACGGTGAAATTAGCGTGTCAATTCGTGGTCAAGCAGAGCCGCAAGTACTTGGGCAAATGAACTTATCAGACTTCATTAACCCTACGGGTCTACAACCTATTGGGCAGAACCTATACGTTGAAACCGCATCAAGTGGCGCGCCCATTCAAGGTGTACCAGGCCTTCAAGGTATAGGCACGATTGCACAAGGTACGTTAGAAACCTCTAACGTGAATGTGACCGAAGAGCTGGTTAATTTGATTGAAAGTCAACGTTTGTACGAGATGAACTCGAAAGTGATTTCATCTGTGGATCAGATGCTTGGACAAGTCATTCAGCAACTTTAGTGAGTAATGTTATGCGAATTATCGGACTCTTCCTTTCAGTGGCAATATTGGCAGGTTGTGCAAGCACTAACCAGCCACCGGTTCAAGCAAACGACCCGTCGTTTGCTCCAGTGGTACCTGATTATCCTCGTGAGAAGATTGTAGAAGATGGTTCGCTGTTCCGCTCTTACATGGCCAATAGCTTGTATTCAGATATGACGGCTAGACGGGTTGGCGACATTATTACTATCACGTTAAGTGAAAATACTAACGCGAGTAAATCTGCTGGCACGTCGACATCAAAAGATACCACGGTAGATTTAGACACGATCACTGGATTAGGTGGCCAGGCGTTAAATATTGGCGGGCAATCGGTTCAGCTTGGCGTAAGTTCGTCAAACGACTTTGCAGGGGATGCAGCGACAAACCAAAGTAACAGTTTATCGGGAAATATCTCTGTCACCGTAGTTGAAGTGCTACCCAATGACAATTTGGTCATTCGCGGTGAAAAGTGGCTTACCTTAAATCATGGCGACGAATACATCCGTTTGACGGGCATCATTCGCTTATCTGATATTAGCCCCGAAAATGAAGTGCTATCGACAAAAATAGCGAATGCCAGAATTCAATACAGCGGAACGGGCTCTTTTGCCAGTGCGCAAGAGAAAGGCTGGCTTACGAAGTTTTTCACATCATCATGGTGGCCGCTTTAAGCGGGGCTAGGAGAATCATTATGCGTTTGTTTTCAGTAGTTATTATCGCATTTACATTGGTATTGTCAGGCAATACCAATGCACAACGCATTAAAGACTTAGCAAGTATCCAAGGGGTGAGAAGCAACCAATTAGTAGGCTATGGCCTAGTGGTAGGCTTACCCGGCACCGGTGAGCAAAGCCCTTTCACTGAGCAAAGCTTTCGTACCATGCTAAGTAACTTCGGCATAAGTTTAGATTCCAACACCAAACCTAAAATTAAGAATGTTGCAGCCGTGGCTGTACACGCAGAACTGCCGGCTTTTACTAAACCAGGACAAACCATTGATATTACTGTGTCGTCAGTAGGCGAAGCGAGTAGCTTGCAAGGCGGTACGCTGTTACAGACATTTCTTCGCGGTGTAGATGGCAAAGTGTATGCAGTTGCGCAAGGTAGTTTGGTAGTAAGTGGCTTTGGCGCACAAGGCGGCGATGGTTCGCGAATTGTGGTGAATACGCCGACCGTAGGCCGTATTCCTAACGGCGCTATGGTAGAGCAAACCGTCCCTAGCGGTTTTGCCAATGGCGACTCATTAACATTGAACTTGCATTACCCTGACTTTTCAACAGCAAAAGCCTTAGCTGATGTGATTAACGAGCGATTGGGTGCACAGCCAGAAAAAGGTTATTCCATCGCTACGCCCATTGATGCCGCGTCGGTACGTGTATCGGCACCAAGAGATGTTGGTCAGCGAGTGGGCTTTTTGGCCACACTGGAAAATTTCGAATTTACACCAGCTGATGCCCCTGCGCGGGTTGTCATCAATAGCCGCACAGGCACCATTGTGATTGGTCGAGACGTGCGATTACTACCTGCCGCTATAACCCATGGCGGGTTAACTGTGACGATTTCAGAAAACCAACAAGTTACTCAACCCAATGCGTTTGCGGACGGCGAAACGGTAGTTACCACACAGTCGATTGTTGATGTGGATTTATCTGATAGCCGCATGTTTTCATTTGAACCTGGCGTTACACTGGATCAGCTAGTGCGGGCCGTTAATGAGGTGGGGGCTGCACCTGGCGATTTAATGGCTATCTTAGAAGCTTTAAGGCAGGCCGGTGCGCTTCACGGTGAATTGGTGATTATCTAATGGAAGCATTCAGCTCAAAAAATCAGCTCGATATGGCACGTAATGTCCACGACCTTGGCAGTATTAATAAAATGCGCGAGGCTATTGCTTCGGGTGATGAAAGTGTATTGCAAGAAGCGGCAGAACAATTTGAAGCCATATTTGTGCAAATGATGCTGAAGTCGATGCGTAAAGCGCAAGATGCCCTGGCTGATGAAGACAGCCCGTTCAATTCTCAACAAGTTAAATTTTATCGCGATATGCACGACCAACAGCTTGCAACCGATTTAACGGCGGGGGGCGGCATGGGCTTGGCTGACATTATCGTCAAACAAATGGGCCAATCTGAAGACAGCTATTTACCAGCCAGTGTGATTCGTAGTGACGGCAACTTGAATTCGCTGAACCGCGACCGTGTTATCGCTATAGAGCAAGCCCAAGAAACCGTGCTGGCTTCCGAGTCTAAAGGAGTGAAATCGGCCGCAAAAGATAGCATGTTCGATAGCCCTGAAGATTTTGTTGAAACCTTACGCCCCTATGCTGAACAAGTGGCTGACAAATACGGTATGGATGCTAAAGCCATTATCGCGCAGGCCGCGGTTGAAACAGGTTGGGGTAAGTTTGTTATTCACAATGCCGACGGCGAAAGCTCGCACAATCTTTTTGGTATTAAAGCGAATTCGCAGTGGGAAGGCGAGCAAGCGGTTGTCGATACACTTGAATTTAATAGCGGCATTCCACAAAAGCAAAAAGCTGCATTTCGTTCTTATGCGTCATTAGAGGAGGCGGTTGATGACTACGGTCGCTTTATCACTACTCAGCCCCGTTATCAGCATGCGGTGGAACAAGCCTCAGATGCACACCGCTATACTCGCGAGCTACAAAGTGCTGGATATGCTACGGATCCTAATTACGCCAACAAGATAATGGCCGTTTACAACAGCGATAGGCTTAACGGCTTAATGCCGTAAGAAGAGGGGTTTAATATATGAGCGCAGTTGATTTATTTTCCCTTGCCACCAGTGGTGTAAACGCCAGTAGTAAGCTTTTACAAACGACCAGTAATAATATTGCCAATGTAAATACGCCCGGGTACGTACGTGAACGAACCGAGTTAGTTAACAATGATGTATTCGGTGTTGAAATTGGAAATACAGAGCGAATTATTAACGTATTTGCGCAAAACCAGCTTCGTCGCGACATAACCTCGGTGGGTGAACTAGAAGCTTTTTCTTCCAAAACCTCTGCAATTGATAACCTTCTGGCTGGTGAGGCGAACTCACTATCTAAAGGTATTAGTGATTACTTTGCAGCGGTACAAACTGCGTCAGACGACCCTACAAACTTGGCCTCACGTGAACAGGTATTAGGGAAATCAGAGTCGCTATACCAGCGTATGAAAACCCTCTCAGATTACATGGTGGAAAAGGAAGAAGAGTTTAACCTTGAAGTCACGTCTTTAGTTAATAGAACCAATAGTTTGATTAGCTCAATTGGCGAACTAAACAAAAACATTGTGATTGCCAAAGGGAACAACACCAGCGACGAACCCAGCGCATTAATGAATAAACGAGATGCCGCTGTTGAAGAGCTTGCCTCTATTATGGCAATCGATGTGAAAGACAGTCAAAGTCAAAACGGTGCGATCACCGTGAATTTGACCACTGGCGAATCTCTTATATTAGATAACGGCGCGTTCAATTTATTTGAAATAAGTACGAGTGCAGACTCAACCAACAAAGAACTAAAGTTAGAAACAGATTTTGGTTCTCAAACTAAAAACGATACCACAGTTCGTATTGTAGAGAGTGACTTAGGCGGCAGCTTAGGTGGGCTATTTCGTTATAGAAACGAAGTACTTGGTACTGCCATGCGCGACGTAGGCCAGCTTTCCGTTGCTTTTGCCGATGCTGTCAACACCCAAAACAAGCTAGGTATGGATTTAGACGGTCAGTTGGGCAGCAATATTTTCGACATTCCTACTTTTAGGGGATTGGAAACACAAGATACCAACGGAGACTATCAGGTTGTCGGTCAGCTTATTGCAGGCAAAAGTGCTGAACTTACTGACGCCGATTATCAAATTGAGGTGACGGCAGTAGCGGCAGGGGTTCCTAGCGAAATAGAAATTACGTTTTTAAATCCTGACGGAACACCTCAAAAAGACGGCTCTGGGAATGATATTGTCTTTTCTAATTACACTGTCACTACTGGGTTTAATGAATTACCTGGCGGTATTGAAGTAGAGTTTGGTGGAGCTTCAACCTATGCGGTAGGGGATGAGTTTTTGATGCAACCTACCAAAACTATTGCATCATCCATTGAGCTAGCCACAAACAGACCTGAAGATCTCGCGTTCGCGGCGCCAGTAAGAGCCCAAGCGGATGCCACGAATTTAGGTAGCGCCAATGTGAGCGGGGTAACAATCACCAACACTGAAGTCGGCGGCGGAACTGAGCAATCTGCATTTGATGGCGCAGGTGGAATACATGATTTAGCCAGTTCACCCAGTGGCACGTTTGGCGCGCCAGCTCAAATTGTCTTTACCGCAGAAGATAGCTATCAAGTACTTGATGGGGAAACGCCGCCAAATGTAATCACCAATGTGACCGGTGCGACCAATTTAAGTAACTTATTAGCACAGGCTGAAAGTAGTGGCAGCGGCCCTGCTTGGCCTGCAGCATTTTCATCACTAAATGACTACCCGGGTTACGACATTAGTTTAGATGGCGTACCTAAAGCGGGTGATAGTTTTTCTATTAGTTACAACACTGATGGCTTTAACGACAACAGTAATGCACTTGAAATCGCATCGTTGCAGAACGAGAACCTAGTGCAAGTGAGCAGTGAATCAACCAATCAGCAACGTACTTTTCAAGATGCCTATGCATCTATGGTAGGGCGAATTGGTGAAGATGCAGCCATGGCTGACATTTCTTTGACTTCAGCAGAAGCAATGAAAACACAATCGGAAAATTGGTTTGAGTCAGTATCTGGGGTGAGCCTAGATGAAGAAGCGGCAAACCTGATTAAGTTTCAGCAGTCTTATTCTGCCGCAGCAAGAATATTGAGCACAGCGCAGGAGTTGTTCGATACTATTCTAAGTGCGGCGAGGTAACACATTATGCGTATATCGACGAGTCAAGTTTACGACCAAAGCATTCGCTCCATTATGGAAAATCAACAAGATTTGGTTAAAACGCAGGAGCAGTTAGCGACGGGAAAGCGGATCATTACGCCGGCAGACGATCCTGTGGGCGCTGCAAAAGTACTGCGCTTGACCGAAGAGCTTGATGGGCTGACGCAATTTCAACGAAATAATGATTTGGTAACAGGTTCTCTAGAACAGCAAGAAGCAGTGCTAACGAATATTACCAATTCGATTAACCGTGCTAGGACACTAGTCGTTCAAGCAGGCTCGGGTATTCTTGATGATCCTGATAAACGCGCTATCGGGGCTGAGTTAGAACAAATTAAGTTGGAAATCTTCGACTTGATGAATACGCAAGACGCCGATGGGAATTACATGTATGCAGGCTACCAGTCTGCAAACCAAGCCTTTACCTACAACCCCGCATCAACAGGGAATGCCATCACATTTTCAGGTGATGCAGGCGTAAGTTTTATTCAGCTATCGTCTAGCTCAAAAATACAATCTACGAGTAACGGTTATGAAGTTTTTGAGAACGTACTATCCCGTTTTGATTTCTCAGTAGCCGGCAGTACAGTTGCTGATTTACAAAACACAGTAGTTAAAGAACAAGGCACGTTTGATACCTTCTTCAACAACAATTATGACCCAGTGACCAGTGCTAATAACAACTATGAAGTAGAGTTTTTGGCATCGGGTGAAGCACAGCTAACTAATACTGGCACTGGCGCTATTGTGGGAACAGTTGGTTATACTTCCGGTAGCCCATTTACTATCAAAGGCATGCAGTTTGAAGCTTCCGCTGCCGTTGGTGATACCATTAACTTTTCTTTGGATGCGCCGGAGAAAAAAAGTATGGCCCAATCGCTTCACGAAATTCAAACCATACTCATGGATAGCACCATTGATGATAGTGCGCTGCAAGAGGCTATTGCCGACACATTAGTTGGGTTAGATAATGGGTTAGAAAAAATATCTTTAGAACGTGCGTCAATCGGTAGCCGTCTAAACATCGCTGAATCTACTTACGAAAGTAACCTTGATATGGAAATTGCGGCAAAGGCATCCCGTTCATCAATCCAAGATGTTGATTATGCAGAGGCCTCTACGGAATTTGCCAAACAAGAAACGGCACTCAATGCGGCATTAGCTACTTTTCCGCAAGTGTCTAACTTATCCCTGTTCAACTTCATTTAATAGGCCATTCATCCCTGACAATGTGGCAAGGTATACTCGGGTTTTGTTATCGATATGATCTGAGTAATAAGAGACATATAACGTGTCGCCTTGCCATACCAAGCCCGGGTAACTATTGTCCCCTTTACTAGGTAAGGTAATCAGAAGTTTCAGCGAATAATCAGTCGATGAAAGTAACCAAATTGCCGTTGTCAGATTTCTCCCATCCCAGTTTCTGCCTGCAACCATATACATATTGTCTGTAAGAGATAACATTACCGGTCCACCTACGTAGTGTTTCAAGTCGTGCCATATCCAATTGGTATAGGGCGGGGAGGAGAAACCTAGTTTGGCGCTGAAGCTATCTGCGTCGCGGCGCACAATCGCCGTCGCTTTATCAGCATCATCAAACAATATATGGCTTTCATTCGGGTAGCCAAATGTGTGTTTCTCAAAAGAAATAGCGCCTTTCTTTTGAAGGTAAAGTTGTTTGCGTGGGTCGCCTGCATACAAATCAATTCTTTGATTTTTACGATTATAGGCAAAACCGTAAGCTTTATCCTTGTTCCACGTTACCCGCCACAGCCACCAACCCGAGTGCCCAAAAAAGTGGGGGCTTGACCAAGAATCCCCGGTGGTAGAAAAGTAACTCACCATTTTAGTGGTTATCGCACCCGTATTTGCGTCTTTGTGCTTAGCGTAGGCTGTGATGATTAACTTTCGTCCATCAAAACAAAATTTTGGATCGCGTAAATCCCAAGAGGGTAGTGTCAGTCGCTGATAAGTTTTTGCCCCCGAATCAACATTCACTTTGCAGACAATTACAACGCCATCTGGGCTTATATGGTTAACGCCTCGTCGATAGCAGCAAAGTAGTGATTTACGACTATTGTCGAAGGGATTTTCGATTAAATCAGTGAATGCGCAGTGCTCACCTTCCGATGAAATTTGCTCAACCGCGTTAATCTTCAAATTTATATTCACGCTAATACCCTTTTAAAAACCGACTGTTATGTAATCGTAAACGGCAATTTTATACCGCACAACGGCAAATTTTGTAAATAATTCTAAAGGGAACTGCTGATATGTCGATACAAACACTGAGAGAGCCAGTTCATCATTACCCCTCAGGTATTGGTGACTATTAAAATTGTAATAGCCGGATCCCCGGCAGCCAGCTCACGCTGGACTGAGAGTGTAGGAGAGACTTTATGTCTATGTTCGTCAATACCAATGTTTCCTCATTGAATGCTCAGCGTCAATTGTATGATGTAAGCAATTCTTTGGGTACGTCTTTTGAGCGCCTGTCTTCGGGTTTCCGTATAAACAGTGCTGCAGATGACGCCGCAGGTCTACAAATCACCGACCGAATGACTTCACAAGTTCAAGGTCTTAACCAAGCGGTACGTAACGCTAATGATGCGATTTCACTATCGCAAACTGCTGAAGGTGCGTTGTCAGAAACGACGACTTCTCTTCAACGTATTCGTACACTAGCAATTCAATCACAAAACGGTATCAACAGTTCAGCTGACCGTGTAGCACTTCAAAAAGAGGTGTCAGCACTTAGAACTGAAATATCGCGTATTTCAACAACGACGCAATTCGCTGGTGTAAATATATTATCAGGTGACTTCTCTGCTAAATTCTTAGTAGGTGCAAACGCTGGCCAAACGATTTCTGTAAACCTCTCAACGCAACCATTGGCAAATGCTGGTGTTAACGGTTTCAGTGCGACAGGCTTGGGAATTACAGGTGGCACTAATAACGTACTTACCAGTGAAAACGCATCAAGTATGTTAGCTAGCGTAGATACGGCTATTTCAGCGGTAGGTGGACTTCGCGCTGACCTAGGTGCGCTTCAAAACCGTTTCCAGTCAACGATTCGTAACCTAAGTAACATCTCTGAAAACGTATCTGCGGCACGCTCGCAAATCAAAGATACTGATTTTGCAACAGAGACTGCTAACTTGACCCGTAACCAGATTCTACAGCAGGCGAGCACTACCGTGTTGTCTCAGGCGAATCAGCGTCCACAAGCAGCACTACAGCTTCTAGGTTAATAACGCCAAGTCGTTAATAGTGAGAGAATGGGGCCAGGAGGTAGTGAACCTTTAACCTCAGCTGTTCCACAGTGATTTAAATTCAAAAAGGCCGATTTTTCAATCGGCCTTTTTTTATTTCTGCGAATTAAATTATTGAACTAAAAGGCTTTTTCAAAAAGATCAAAAAAACCTAAAGTAAATGGCTTGCCGGTACGATAACTATAACAAAGGGAAGGTAAACATTACTTCCTCTCTTTAAAGCCTATAACGAATAATAAAAGCAATATGTTTATGGTGTTTTAATGAGTGTTAATTGACTGCTTGGTTTTAGATATTGTCAGGAGATCAATAGCTTAAAATCAGAAAAATCATTTTCATAAAGTTCTAAAGGAAATGGTGAGGTAAGTCGATAAAGAGTTAAGTTTGCTGATTGGGCTGCTGACTGGCGAGAATGAAGCCAGGAGGTAGTGAGAGGTTTGAGGTCTGGAACAACAAACCCGACAGTCAGCAAAAGAGAAGTTTTCTTCTCTATGTAACAAGCTTCACCGGGAGTGACCCGCTAAAGCGTCAGAATAAAAATCCTGACAATTATGTGAAGCACAAGCTATGCCAAAATATTTAATTAACTCGCGCAAATAATAAAATCAATAGCGCAAAACTTAAACTGTTAGGAGACCTCTCATGAGTCTATTCGTAAATACTAATGTGTCATCGCTTAATGCGCAGCGCCAGTTGTTTTCAACAGGCAATAATTTAGATACGGCATTTGAACGTTTATCATCTGGCTTTAGAATTAACAGTGCCGCTGATGATGCTGCAGGCCTGCAAATTACTGACCGTATGACCTCGCAAGTTCAAGGTCTAAACCAAGCGGTACGTAATGCAAACGATGCGATTTCATTATCGCAAACCGCTGAAGGTGCAATGCAAGAAACAACGACGTCACTGCAGCGAATTCGTACTCTTGCTATCCAATCGCAAAATGGTATTAACTCTTCTGCGGATAGATTAGCGCTTCAAAAAGAAGTGTCAGCGCTTCGCACAGAAATATCACGTATTGCGACTACCACTCAGTTTGCTGGTGTAGACGTACTAACTGGCGCATTTTCAGCTCGCTTCTTAGTGGGCGCCAACGCTGGGCAAACCATTTCTGTTAACTTATCTTCACAAGCGTTGAACCGTGCAGGTATTAACGGATTTAGTGCAACAGGTTTGGGGATAACGGGTGGAAACAATAACGTATTAACAGAAACTAATGCTTCAGCACTACTTGGGTCGGTAGACTCAGCAATATCTGCAATAGGTGGTTTACGTGCAGACCTAGGTGCGCTTCAAAATCGCTTCCAATCTACCATCAGAAACCTAAGTAATATTTCTGAGAATGTATCTGCGGCAAGATCACGAATCAAAGATACAGATTTTGCCACCGAAACGGCAGAGTTGAGCCGTAACCAGATTCTTCAGCAAGCAAGTACCACTATTCTTGCCCAGGCAAACCAGCGTCCACAAGCGGCATTGTCACTACTAGGGTAGGGAGTATATAAGGCGTTTTAATTGGGAAGGAGTTGAGAGGCCATCCCCTAATGAAGGAATGGCGGCCATTTAAGGCCGCCCCCTTTGAGAAAGCGCCGACTAACAGGACTGAGAGTGTAGAAGTGTTGGTTGAGAGGCCAGTTTATCCTACTAAAACCCTGCCAGCCGACTGAAACAGTATTTGCTCAATCTCCTAACGTGAGCAGATTGGCCGAGATTTAATGTCTCGGCCTTTTTTTTATTCTAAGCCAAAACACCCTGCCAAACTGAAATCATTAACTTGAGCAAAATTAATGGTTCACAAATATAAATGCACCTTCCATGCCAAGTGCATTCACTTAATGTGTCAAATTTACGAATCATTGTTAGACCTAATGATGCCGCGATACCCTTAAAAGTAAAAATTGTTAGTCAGAATGCGCATCGATTTACCACAAATAGATTAGTATTCGTGTCTTTTGAGTGGCTGAAAAGATAAAAGACACAAAAAAATTATAATTTTTAATACTTAATAATCAGATAGTTATATTTAAATTTAACTTTTTTTCAAAAAAAAGCAAAAAAAAACTAAAGAAGCTAAAGACTTGGCCGATACCTATTGTTGAGGGGTAATGTAATTTACTTTGCAAGAGGAAGTTAGTCGGGAGTAGTGACCCTGCTAATTTGAACTGGAAGGGTTTAATGATAGCACAGGCGTCATTGAATCCCTAGGAGGTAATCTAATGTCTTTATTTGTAAATACTAATGTGTCTTCATTGAACGCTCAACGTCAGCTTTTTGACGTAAGTGATAAGTTGAACACGTCGTTTGAAAGATTGTCATCTGGGTTTCGTATCAACAGTGCGGCTGATGATGCTGCTGGTCTTCAAATTTCTGACCGTCTAACGTCTCAAGTTGAAGGGTTAAACCAAGCTGTTCGTAACGCAAACGATGCTATCTCATTGTCACAAACTGCTGAAGGGGCGCTTAGCGAAGTAACATCTAGCTTGCAGCGTATTCGCCAACTAGCGGTACAATCGCAGAATGGAATTAACTCTTCAGCTGACCGCTTGGCACTTCAAAAAGAAGTATCAGCGCTTAGAACTGAAATTTCACGCATTGCGACAGATACGCAATTCGGAAGTGTGAAAATTTTGGACGGCAACTTCTCTGCTAAGTTCTTAGTAGGTGCAAACGCAGGCCAAACCATTTCTGTGAACTTATCTTCAACTAACCTTGGTTCTATCAGTGGCTTTAGTGCCACTGGGTTAGGTATTACCAGCGAGAGTGTCGCCACAGCCAAAGGTGCCTCAGCACTTCTGTCTGATGTAGACGCAGCGATATCAGGTATTGGGGCGGTTCGAGCTGACCTGGGTGCGCTTCAAAACCGTTTCCAGTCAACTATTCGTAACTTAAGCAATATCAGTGAGAACCTGTCATCTGCACGTTCTCAGATTCGTGATACAGATTTTGCATCTGAAACTGCAGAGTTAACACGTAATCAGATTATTCAGCAGGCATCTATTTCTGTACTAAGTCAAGCAAATCAGCGCCCTCAAACTGCGCTATCTTTGCTCGGGTAAGCTATAATTTAATACCTTAGTTGGAATGTAACGGGTGCTTGCTTACTTGCAAGGGCCCGTTTTGTCGTTTCAAAAGGGGGGTGAAATAAGTGGAAATTGTAAATAATCAAACTGGTCAGGCTTTTGCATCAGTATCTACATCCGTACCTGTTTCTAAAGTGGCGCCAAATGAAAGCTCAGCTAAAGCGGAAAACGACAGTGGAAGCGACAATACGGGTCAACAGCAAGCGAACCGTAGTGGAACAAATACCGCACTTAAAAATGATGTGTCTAATGTGCAAAATTTGGCTCAAGGTTCTAACGCGTTAGCCGATAAAGAGTCAGTAAAAGAGAATCAAGTCTCGCTAGAGAATGCAGTTCAAGAAGTTGAATCATTCTTGCAAACGCAAAATAGGAATTTGGCGTTTTCTATTGATGACGAAACTAAGCGCTCGGTTGTTACGGTAAAAGATTCTGAGTCTGGTGATGTAATAAGACAAATACCCTCTGAAGAAGTATTAGCGCTTGCTGAACGCATTCAAGATTTGCAGCAAGACGTAGGTGACAGTGTTGGGGTGTTTATTAACAATCGCGTCTAACAACCGTGTTTAACGAGGTAAAGTATGACAATTCAATCATTAGGTGTAGGTTCAGGTTTAGCACTTGACGACCTAGTTCAACAGCTTCTTACCGCTGAACGTCAGCCGAAAGAAGATCGGTTGAATGCGAAAGAAGAACAGATTGAAGCGGAAATCTCAGGGTTAGGTCAGATAAAATCCAAATTTTCTGATTTTAAAGACGCGGTTGATGACCTGCGTAGCGATAACGACATCAATGGTCGTGAACCGACGATTACTAATCCTTCCGAAGACGATGACGTACTTTCTGCAGAAGCATCTAATTCTGCACTTCGTGGTTCCTACGATATTGTTGTAGAACAGCTCGCGCAGGGAAGCCGAATTACTACTGACGATGGGGCATTTACCGCCAGTTCTGATCCAGTACTCACATCGGGTACTGGCTCTCTTACGTTTGATGTAGGCGGAAGCGACAGCTTCACGATTGATATCACTGCGGGTACCTCATTAACAGCGCTCAGAGAAAAAATTAATAACGCAGATGATAACTTCGGTGTAACTGCCAACATTATCGATACCGGCACAGCTGCTGGCCCTCGTTTGGTGTTTAGTTCTAGCGAAACGGGGACTGGTAACGACTTAGTTATTACCAATGATAATGGTAACGCTGAGTTGGATAGGCTTTCCACTACTGGAGGCACAGGTAGCATCGACCCTGCGAACATCGAATCTGCACAAAATGCGATTGCCTATATAGACGGTATCGCGGTTGAAAGTGAATCGAATGAGTTTGAAAATACGATTCAAAACGTGTCTTTTGAAGTTAATGAAATTTCGCCCAAAGACGCTGTAGGCGAATTCCTTTCTACAAAATTAGAGATTGGTTACGACAAAGAAGGCCTCGATAAAAAAATTCGTGATTTCGTAGATAACTATAATAGTTTGATTGACGAAATAGGCCTGTTAACTAAATACGGTGAGTCGGAACTAGAAGATGATGGCGCATTGGCGGGAGATTCGCTACTTCGTGGTATTCAATCGGGTTTAGCCAGCATTGTGGGTGACAGCAATAGCGCATCTGAACTTGGCGGCCTGTTCCAATTAGGTATTGAATTTGATGACGATGGTAAATTAGAAATTGGCACCACCGACTATGGGTTGGGGTCAGGCGAAGATCGTCTCGCAGATGCTCTTGAAGACAATTTTGATGAAATAGCAACGCTATTTACTGATGATGATGAAGGTGTTGCGGTTAGGCTTTATGAATTTGCCAATCAATACACCTCATACAGCGGGTTGATTAGTTTACGCGAACGGTCAGCCAAAGATGATAGAGATGATTTGTACGACGAGCGAGAGACGTTGGAAATGAGAATGCTTAGCTATGAAGAAATTCTTCGTGATAAGTATCTGAATTTAGACCAAACTGTTGCTCAGCTAAACCAGACTAGTTCAGCATTACTTGCGTCGCTAGGCTAAGAAGTTTTCGGAGATATTATGGCACTTAAAGGCATTAACGCTTACCGCAAAGGTAACTTAAAACAAGATATAGCGTCTGCGGATCCGCATAAGTTGACACTCATGCTGCTTCAGGGCGCGTTGGATCGTATCGCCTACGCCAAAGGTGCAATGGAAAGAAAAGATCTTATCACCAAAGCAGATTTTATCTCTAAGACAAGTGCTATCCTCATGCACTTACGAGATACGTTAGACATCGAAATTGGCGGTGAAGTAGCGCAGAACATGTTTAATCTATATGACTACATGATTCAGCGTTTAAATGATGCACATGTAAATAACGACTTGAAGTTACTTGATGAAGTGTCTAGCCTATTAACACCTATTCGAGACGCGTGGGTACAAATTCCTGAAACTGCAAAGCAAGAGGCCTTTGAAGCTCAGCGTCAGAAACGACAAGCTGTGTGAATAAAAACGATTTAGACCATTCTCAAACACCAATTGCGCTGCGTGAAATAAACGAGCAAATAGCGGCGCAATTCGAAAGTTCTTCAGAATCTGATTTTTCCGAACTCAAGGCGCTGTTAGTACGGCGGGACTCCGTAATTAAAGAACACTTGGAAACCTTAGCACCTGAGAATAAACAAGAATTTGCAAATCTCGAGCTTGATGTTAATAATAGACTAAAAGAGATGGCGCAGAGCTTGCTTGAAGAAGCCAAAGATGACATAACTCGATTTGTTCGTAGCAGGTCTGCCGTAAAAAAATACAAATAAACGTTTAGTATTTTGTGCAGTCAAGATGGGGGTAGGTGAGTTAGAAGTGAAAAGGCGACTCAGTTAAGTCATGCCACATAAACTAGTGAGAGCCCCTTTATGATAGATTTCAATAATAAATCAATTCTAATTACCGGCGGCACAGGTTCGTTCGGTAATCAATTCGTTAGTTATCTATTAGAAAACTATTCCCCTAAAAAAATAATCATATACTCTCGCGATGAGTTAAAGCAATTCGAAATGCAGCAACGTTTCTCGCAATCCTGTATGCGTTACTTTATTGGTGATGTGAGAGATAAAGAACGTCTAATCACAGCTATGAAAGACGTAGACTATGTTGTGCATGCTGCCGCGCTTAAACAAGTTCCTGCCGCTGAATACAATCCAAATGAGTGTATAAAAACAAATATTAACGGCGCACAAAACGTTATTGATGCATCAATTGCGAATAACGTATCTCGTGTTGTTGCTTTGTCGACAGATAAAGCTGCTAACCCAGTAAACCTTTATGGCGCTACTAAATTAGCATCGGATAAGCTTTTCGTTGCGGCCAATAATATCTCTGGCGCCGTAGGTCCTCGTTTCTCTGTTGTTCGATATGGCAACGTAGTCGGATCTCGTGGCTCAGTCGTGCCTTTTTATCGTAAGTTATTGGAAGAAGGCTGTGACTCACTTCCGGTAACCCACCCAGAGATGACGCGCTTTTGGATAACCCTCGACGAAGGGGTTGAATTTGTCGTTAAAAGCTTCTCCCGTATGCAAGGCGGGGAGATATTTGTTCCTAAAATACCGTCGGTAAGAATAACTGATTTAGTCGAAGCGATGAGCGGGAAAAAGGATTATAAGGTCATTGGGATTCGCCCCGGTGAGAAGCTTCACGAAATAATGGTTCCCGAAGAGATGGCCCATCATACAGTAGAATTTAGCGATCATTTTGTTATAGCTCCTGCTATTACATTCTTTGATAAAAGTCTGGACTACTACAATAATAAACTGGGTGAGAAGGGCGTCGCGGCCGAAGATAAATTTGAATATCATTCGGGAACAAATTCACATTTATTATCAATTGATGAGCTGAGGAACTTGGACAAGGCCACTTCATGATCCCTTACGGAAGGCATAAAATTTTCCCCGAGGACATCACTGCCGTTAGTGAAGTTTTAAAAGAAGGCTTTTTAACTCAAGGTGAGCAAGTTCCTCTGTTTGAGAAAGCGGTATGTGATTACACTGGGGCCAATTTTGCGGTTGCGTGCAATAGTGGTACGTCTGGTCTTCATGCTGCATGCCTTGCCGCGGGGATAACAACTGGCGATCTGGTTTGGACAGTACCAAACTCATTCGTAGCCTCAGCAAACTGTGCCCGCTATTGCGGTGCCGATATTGATTTTATCGATATCGATCCTAAAACTAGAAACCTTTGTGTAGCAAAGCTTTTCGAAAAACTACAACTTGCTGTAGCCGTAAACAAACTTCCCAAAGCAATAGTGGTTGTTCATTTTGCGGGAAGTAGTTGTGACATGGCTGCAATATCGTCATTAACAACGCAGTACGGTATTGTGCTAATTGAAGATGCAGCCCACGCATTGGGTGGTGCCGATCAATATGGAAATAAGGTTGGCCTTTGCAAGTATTCTGCGATGACTGTGTTTAGCTTTCATCCAGTGAAGTCTATCACCAGCGCTGAAGGTGGAATGGTTTTAACCAATGATGAAGCCACCGCGACCCTACTTAGGCGTTATATTAGCCATGGTATCTGTCGAGACAACACGCTTTTTGATGATAACCACAAAGGAGAGCCTTGGTATTATGCCCAATTTGAACTGGGATTTAATTATCGGCTAAGTGATATACATGCTGCTCTTGGGCGTTCCCAGCTCAAACATTTAGATGATTTTGTGTTATCACGTTTTACGCTTGCTAAACGTTATGATGAGCTATTAGAGGGGCTACCAATAGTAAGGCCTATTCTCGATGCCAAGAGTGCATGGCATCTATACATGATTGAAGTGTCAGATAAACAACGCACATCGGTATTTAATCTATTAAGAGAACGGGGAATAGGGGTGAATGTTCACTATATCCCAATCCACTTACAACCTTACTATCAACGGTTAGGCTTTGTGCCAAAAATGTTCCCCAATGCCGAAAGTTATTATAAAAGGGCTGTCACATTGCCGCTATTCCCTAGCCTGACATCAGAGCAACAAGATGAGGTCGTCAGACAACTTCATGAGGCGATACTGTGAACCTCGCAATAATACCTGCTAGGGGAGGTAGCAAAAGAATTCCGAAAAAAAATATTCGGTTATTTTCTGGAAAACCACTCATTGCTTATTCTATTCAAGCGGCGTTGGCATCCAATTGTTTTGATAAAGTCATAGTAAGCACAGACTCAGAGTCGGTTGCCGCGATTGCGGTAGAGTATGGTGCTGAAGTTCCTTTTATTCGCCCTGAAGCGCTTTCCGATGATTTTGTGGGGACAACGGCTGTCACTCGCCACGGTATCAAAGCGATGGAAGGTTTAGGTTATAACTACGAGTTTGCTTGCTGTATTTATGCTACGGCGCCTTTTTTGAAGCCGAAGTTTATACAGCAGGGGTTAACAACGTTGCTCAATGATAAATCCAAAGCGTTTGCATTTTCAGCGACAAGCTTTGCTTTTCCTATACAGCGCGCGATCACCGTCTCCGAAAAAGGTGTTGAGGTGATGTTTCCGGGCAACATGTCTAAGCGCTCACAGGATTTACCCGAGGCGTACCATGATGCAGGCCAGTTCTACTGGGGAAGAACGCAAGATTACCTTAGTGGTCAAAAATCTATGTTTTCTCATCATAGCTATCCCATCATTCTTCCTCGGCATTTAGTGCAAGATATCGATACCTTCGAAGATTGGGAACGGGCGGAACTAATGTTTAACGCTTACGGCCAAGAAGCGGACAAATTTGAAAGAGAAACGTGATCATAGATATGAAAATTGCAAATAGACAAATATCACCTTCAGATCCCCCCTTTATCATTGCTGAGCTATCAGGTAACCATAACCAAGATTTTGACTTAGCTAAGGCGATGATAAAAGCTGCAGCACAAGCAGGCGTAGACGCAGTTAAATTGCAGACTTATACCGCTGATACTATGACGTTGAATATCGACTCCGATAATTTCCGCATTATGGAGGAAAATTCTCTTTGGTATAAAAGGCATCTACATGAGCTTTATCAACAGGCTAGTACGCCATACGAGTGGCACAAAGCATTATTTGATTATGCGCAGGAATTGGGTTTAATCGCGTTTAGTTCGCCTTTTGATGAAGGTGCTGTCGATTTTCTAGAAACACTCGATGTTCCAGCCTATAAAATTGCGTCTTTCGAGTTGACTGATCTACCTTTGATAGAAAAGGTAGCGAGCACTGGAAAACCTATGATTATGTCTACCGGGATGGCGTCGGAAGCGGAAATCTATGAAGCTGTAAACACGGCGAAGTCAGCTGGTGCAAGTGAAATTGTTTTACTGAAATGTACAAGTACATACCCTGCAAAACCTGAAAATAGCAATTTGGTGACCTTGACAGACATGGCTGAAAAGTTTGGATGTATGGTGGGATTATCTGACCACACCCAAGGGATAGGTGTTTCAGTTGTCTCAGTTGCATTAGGCGCATGCGTTATTGAAAAGCACTTTGTGCTAGACAGACATGCGGGTGGTGTAGACGCTGATTTTTCATTGGAGCCACAAGAATTTAAAGCACTTGTTGATAGCGTTGGTTTAGCTCACCAAGCCCTAGGCACCATAGTTTATGGGGGAACAAAGGCGGAAGAAAAATCGAAATACTATAGACGCTCTATTTTTGTTACCAAGCCCATAAAAGCTGGTGAAGCATTTACCAAAGATAATACTCAAATCGTCCGCCCCGCCATAGGCCTAGCGCCGAAGCACTATAAACGGGTTCTTTCAAACATAGCTAGCGTCAACCTCGAACCTGGAGATGCTATTTTTGAAGAGCATTTGAGTTAACCTCTAATGCACATAGCCTTTCGAGTTGAAGGAAATAGTCAAATTGGGTTAGGGCATTTAATGCGTTGTTTAGCGCTAAGCCAATTTGCACATGCTCAAAAGATTCGTGTCTCATTTTTGATGAGCGATATTTCTTCTTCCCTAGCGCAAAGCAGGAGTGATTGGGTGGGAGATATTTTTCCGATCCAAAGCAATAGCAAAGAGCTTGATACAATAGCCACGTTTTGCCGAGATGAACACGTCGATTGTTTACTAATAGATGGCTATCAGTTTGATACGTCTTATCGTTATCAGCTTTCGCAGTTCTTAAAAAGTGAAAACAAGATTTTTGCGATCATTGATGATAACAATGATTCAGGCATGCTCTATGCAGATTGCATCATTAATCAAAATAGTCATGCGGAGCAGCTAGAGTACTCAGTGACTGAACCTCAGGCTTATTGTTGTTTGGGTGAAAACTATCGTATTTTACGTTCAGAATTTTTGCTTCAGCCCTATCAATTAAATCTAGCCTCGTCATTAAGCAATAGAGAAGCGTTAACCATTATTCTAGGTGGTGCAGATACTGCTAATATATCCCTTCAACTGGCGGTTAAATTCAGCGAAACACTCGATAACACGCCAATCAATATCATCACGGGAAGTGCATTCCAGTATGTTAAAGACGTTGATCAATTCTCTGTTAGCAATCCCCGTATTCGTCATTGGCATAACGCTCAATTGGTTTCAAATCTATTTCTGAATTCTCGTATGGTTATCTCTGCCGCAGGTTCCACACAATACGAATTACAGGCAACTTATACGCCGGCATTATTGTTAGTGGTTGCTCAGAACCAGCAACAAGCCAGTCTGCAAAGTCAGCGTCAAGGTAGGGCTCAAATTTTTGATGTTAGAGAAGAGTTTGATATTGATGAGTTTGTGAGACAGGCGTGTAAAGTATGGCACAATGACGAGAAGCTAATGGACATGATAAAGGCCAATATGTCTCAAGCCACCATTAATGGTGCCGATAATATTATCAGTACCCTTACCAAACTAGTAACTTCGTTGGAAAAATAAACTAATGATCACTAATCAGCAAATTATCGCGTTAATTTATTCTGCAATCGATGAGCTTAATGCTACTCGGGAAGGTGAACAAGTAGTGAAAGACGAAAACACAGCGCTGTATGGCTCTGCTAGTCTATTAGACTCCGTTGATTTGGTTAACCTTCTTCTGACACTTGAGGAGTTGCTTGAAGATGAGTTAGAGGTTGAATATGTCATTGCGAATGAAAAAGCGTTGTCTCAAAAAAATAGCCCATTTAAAACGATTGATACGCTGGCGACGTATTTAACTAATGCGTTGAATGAACAGTAATGGATACGTCACATACTCAACAAGTCATTTTGATAACCGGATCAAGCAGGGGAATAGGGTTATACCTAACTCATTACTATTTAAATGCAGGTCATATTGTTATTGGGTGTAGCCGTTCGGAATTATCAATTGAACACCAAAATTACCAACATTTTAGTTTAGATGTGGCAAGTGAAATTGACGTCAAATCTCTTTTCTCGTCAATTCGTAAGCGTCATAAGCGGCTCGATGTACTTATCAACAATGCTGGCATAGCGGCTATGAATCACGCGATGTTGACGCCCCTATCTACGGTAGAGAAAATTTTCTCAACTAATGTATTTGCGAGTTTCTTATTTTGCCGCGAAGCGGTCAAGCTAATGCGTAAAAATCAATATGGGCGAATTGTTAACTTCTCTACAGTTGCCGTGCCTTTTGCTTTAGAAGGCGAAGCCATTTATGCCGCGTCAAAATCTGCTGTAGAAAGCCTGACACAAACATTGGCGAAAGAATTTTCAGAATTTGGCGTTACTGTGAACGCCATTGGCCCAACGCCAATTCAAACGGATCTAATTAAAAATGTTCCTGATGATAAGTTAAATAAACTGCTCGAAAAGCAGAGTATAAAGAGATTCGGCGAAATGGCGGATGTGTCTAATGTCATCGATTTTTATATCAAACCAGAAAGCAGTTTCATTACAGGACAAATTTTATATTTAGGGGGAGCCTGATGTTTATTGATTTTTTTCTGGAAATATTTGAAAAGAATAAGAATAGCGATGCTATTGTTTGGCGAGATCAGGCATATTCATACGGATGGCTCCTAGAAAAAACGCAGTTTTGGCAAGATGTTTTAGCCAACTATGGCGTTACCGAAGGGACTGTGGTGATGGTAGACGCTGACTATTCTCCAAGCTCGGTGGCGTTACTGCTGGCACTTATTGAAAGAGCCACTATATTAGTTCCAACCACTACCTCTGTAGCGCATAAGAGGGATGAGTTTATTGAAACTGCACAGGTCGAAGTTGTGGTGACAATTAAAGATAACGATGAGTATGAAATCGATACGTTATCAACGAAGGCTTCTCATGAACTCATAGCTGACTTACGCGGGCAAAAAATACCGGGTCTTGTGTTATTTTCATCTGGGTCGACAGGCAAAAGTAAAGCTGCTGTTCATGACATGGCAAAGTTACTCGAAAAGTTTAAAGTCGGCCGGCATGCATTACGTGCAATCACTTTTTTGTTGTATGACCATATAGGTGGGGTTAATACTTTATTGTATACCTTGTCTAACGCCGGATGCGTTATTACCGTAACAGATCGTAAACCTGACACCGTTCTTGAAGCCGTTGACAAGTTTAGAGCCGAACTCCTACCTACATCACCAACCTTTATCAACTTAATCCTCATTAGTGAAGCCTACAAGCGTTACGATCTTAGCTCATTAAGTACTGTTACATACGGCACCGAACCCATGCCTGAATCAGTTTTACTTAGGTTTAATCAGTTATTTCCTGACATCAAATTGCTCCAAACCTACGGCCTATCCGAGATTGGCATCTTACGCTCTAAATCTAAGTCGTCATCTTCACTTTGGATGAAAGTAGGAGGGGAAGGTTTCCAGACGAGAATAACCACCGATAATATTTTAGAGGTGAAGGCATATTCGGGTATGTTAGGTTATTTGAATGCGCCTAGCCCTTATACCCCTGATGGGTGGTTTCATACCGGCGATAAGGTCGAGGTGAATGGTGAATATATCAAGGTGCTAGGGCGAGACTCAGAAATAATCAATGTTGGTGGTCAAAAGGTATACCCTGCGGAAGTAGAAAGTGTATTACAACAACTTGACTATATCGCTGAAGCTGAAGTGTATGGCGAACCAAATGCTCTGTTGGGTAATGTGGTATATAGCAAAATTAGGCTGGTTGATAGCACCGAAGGATCACTGCATGAAAATAAAAAAGAGCTCAAGGCGGCGATTAAACGCTTTTGTAAAGCGCACCTAGAAAACTTCCAAGTACCCGCTAAGTTTATCTTCGATGATAATGTGCAATTTAGCCCAAGGTTTAAAAAACAACGTTCTCTATAAAAGGTACTTTAGTGTTTAAGTTTCGCCATATAACTCCCGATGATTTAGCTATTATTTTAAAATGGCGAACAAGCGATGATGTGAATAAGTTTATGCTAAGTGACGTGAGCTATGATCTTGAACAGCAAAAGAAATGGTTCCAAGCCATTCAGTCTGATCGTAAAAGTGGGTATTGGATTATTGAGTACAACCATCAGTCTATTGGTGTGCTTAATCAATCTGAAATTAGCGTAGAACACAAAAGATGTAGTTGGGGGTTTTATATTGGAGATCCAAATTTAAAACAGTTAGGCGGATTAATCCCTCCTTATTTCTACAACTATGTTTTTGCGAGTGAAAATATTAACAAAATTACAGCTGAAGTTTTGAGCAATAACGAAAAAGTAATGAAGTTACACAGGTTACATGCTTATCGAGATGTAGGTGTATATCAATCACATATTTATAAAAACGACGAGTGGTATGATTTACATCTATTTGAACTTCACAAAGAAGACTGGTTGCAAAAGAAACGCTTTTCTTCATTTTTGGCTGACTTTGAGTAGGCCATACCTCAAAATTCTACAAAGGATAATCGCCAAAAATGCTTAAAAATGTTCGATTGCATATTTTTAAAGATGAAGAGAAACAAGCGCAAATCGAAAAGTATACCGCCGAGCTAATCGATCGACAGTATAAGAAAAACCTGTTTGCTTTTAGACAATTTATACCGTCACTAATAGCTAATATACAAAAAATAAACAATGACAATATTTCTATTATCTGCAACAAAAACGGGCAGTTTAACTTAGTCGACTATGGCATCGGGCGAACGCTTTATGGGCTAGATCCTGAAGCGGAAATCAGTAAACAATATTTGGTAAATAGTACCCACTCGATTTTTGTCGACCTTAAGCAATGCGATGAAACTAATCCGGCAGAGGTCGAAACTAATGAAAGTTTAGAGGGATCTTTAGCGAATACTTTTTCATATCAACATTATATACAACGAAGTGCCTTACCCGAGACCATAGATACTCTTGTAGTGTTAGGGGTTGGATTAGGCTTCCATATTGTTGAGTTAATAAAAAAACACTCTATAACCAACTTAGTTATTTACGAGCCTGAAGCACAATATTTCAAATGCTCGGTATTTTGCTCAAAATGGAACGACGTTTTGGCAGAAGCTAACGACAAAGGTACGCGGTTATTTTTTCAACTCGAAAAAGATGGCCGAAATATTGTTAGCGATATTGAAGAGCTTAGACAGCATTTCGACATAGGGGGATTTTATTTATACAAACATTACAATTCTCCTATTTTCGATACCATAGAAAAAACATGTATTCAGGGCGGTTGGGCTCGGCTTAAGAGTACTGGTATTACTTCATATAAACTAAGAAGTCCAACAGAATACGTGCCACCTTGGACGCAATCAATACAATTAGAAAATTACCAGGATCCTAGTGCAGAAGCACAAGGTAGACTGAAAAGTAACCTCGCTGCCTTCAAAAAATATTTTCCCGATATTTTTAACAGTTTTAGTCATTACGAACCGCAAACATGGTTGCCTGTAGAAGACAGCAATGGTGAAATCAATTTAGTGAAGAAGGACTCCCTTGTTTCTTGGTATGGAGAATCACCCAAACAGGAATGCGCGCTAAATTTTGACAGTTTTAGTGATCAGCCGAATAAAGACGGACTAATACTTGGCTATAAAGGGAAAAAGCTTAAGAAATATATCCACTATCAATTTGTCAATAAAACAGAATCGCTCTTAAAACAAGTAGAGCAAGATGAAGGACAATTGCCAGATACGCTGAAGTCCATGATTCTTTTTGGCGTTGGAGTGGGTTACCAAATAGAGCGTTTGTTCAATAATCACGACGTAGAAAAGTTATTTGTATGCGAACCTAATAAAGATTTTTTTTACGCATCTTTATTTGCCATAAAGTGGGATGAAATTTTATCTGGTATTGATGAAAAAGAAGGGCGTTTGTACATTAACATCGGTGACGATGGCACTAATTTATTTAAAGATTTGCTAAATCAGTTTTATTCTATTGGCCCCTATATACTTGCGAATACCTATTTCTATCAGAGCTATTACAATTCAGCATTAGTGTCGGCAATTGCTCAATTGAGGGAACAACTTCAGGTCGTTATTTCTATGGGGGAATATTTTGACCATGCAAGGTATGGTATCTCTCACACTACTGAGGCATTAAAAAGAGGCTTTCCACTTCTGCGTAATAAGCCTGCGCAATATTTATCTTTTGAAAACAAAGAAGTTCCTGTTTTTATCGTAGGGAATGGCCCGTCTTTAGATTCGGCGATAGAAACCATTTTGGAGTACCGAGAGAATGCAATTGTTGTCTCTTGCGGAACTGCGCTTTCAGCATTGTATAAACACGATATTACGCCAGATTTTCATGCTGAAATTGAGCAAAATCGCTCTACCTTTGATTGGTGTAGTCGAGTCGATGATTTTAATTATCTCAAACAAATAAACTTAATCTCAGTTAATGGTATTCACCCTGACACTTGTGACCTTTTCAACGATGTTTATATAGCATTTAAAGATGGCGAGTCGTCCACCGTTTCAGCCTTAGAAGTTTTAGGACGGGCTAACTATGAAGAGTTACGTTTCGCATTCCCGACGGTATCAAATTTAGCTATCAATCTGTTTTCAAAAATTGGGATGGATCAGATTTACTTATTTGGCGTAGATTTAGGCTTTTATGACAAGACTAAACACCACTCGAAAGAATCTTCCTACTATGTCAACGGTAAAGAGGTTTATGACTATGAGGCCAGCAATAATACATCAATTGTTGTGCCTGGTAATTTCAGAGCCACTGTGTTCACGAAGTACGAGTTTAAACTTTCCAAAACGATCATCGAGCAGTCCTTAGCGCAAAATGGGCTTACATGTTTCAACTGCAGCGATGGTGCAAAAATAGCCGGTGCAACGCCTTTACCTTTAGATATGGTATTAATTTCTGCATCATCTAGTCAAAGAGATGCTGCACTAGATGTTATAAAAAATAATGCGTTTCAACCAATTGAAAAACCTGATGAATATCCCTCTCTATTTAATGCGAGATTCGATGTTGATGCACTGAAAGACGAGCTTTCTATCTTCATGGAAAAAGTAAAAGTACCCTTCTCATCAAATGACGAAGCAGATGAGTTTATTAAGGTTCAAAAGGAGATGATATTCGAGTCGTATCAAATGAAGAAATCACTCTTATTTTATTTGCTGTATGGAACTATCAACTATGCCAATGCAGTCTTCAGCAAATTATCCTCCACAACGGATAGTTTGACGGCGCTTGATGAAGCGCGTTTGCAATGGCTAGATACATTAGAGAAAGTATCAATTAGCTACATCGGCGATGCTTCGGCATTCGATACTACCAGCTCTTGCGTATTTTTAAGAGAATCTGTGTTTATAAAAGCGTGGATAACATCTGGAGATAAAACTTTCAGCCTAGATATTGAAGAGACAGATAAGAAATTAGTGGAAACAATTGACTCGGCACTATCGTTAGCTAAGACCCCAAAAAGTAGTGAATGTGATGCTTATCATATACATTTTAGGCGCAAGGTAACTGCTCTGGATAGTTTATTGAGCAATATTGGTAGCGAAATAAACAGCCTCGTTGGAACCTTCAGTCTTGTTGAAGAAAGTGTTGTTACACGATTATTCGAACTTAAGAGTAAGGTTAGCATTTATATTTGGTATTCGCCGAATGCGCTAGATATTCCTTCATTTGAAGCTGGAGATAGACCTTTTGTGCACACTGCTAAGCAACATTTTGTGCCAGGTTTTCTCTGTAATCAAGAAGATGTGTTCATGTTCTTGCCTAAATATGAGTTCACGAACAGCAGTGCAATTCAAAAGCAACGCTACTTAGCACCATTACTTGAATCTCTCTCATGGGTTGAAGAATATATAGAATATGCAAGGTATATTGCTATCCCTCGTAAAGGCGTTCTAGCTTCTAGCTTAGCATGCGATAATATTGGAAATAGAGGTAAGGTGTGCAGAGGAAATATACAGATAGATTCATTACTTTTAGAAGACGCAAATGAAACCCGTGTGAAAAACATGATATCTGATATTAATGCTTAGTGTCGTTAACTCAATACAGTCCACTTTGCCAATACACTTAAATTTAAAGTTTTATTTTTTGTGCCGATATTAACTCGTCACCAGAAGACTTTGCGATAGAGGTATGGAAAAATTATTATGACAAAGAGTGTTTATGTAGGAATGAGTGCCGATTTGGTTCATCCTGGCCATCTTAATGTTCTCAAGAGCGCCGCCAAATTAGGCGACGTCACCGTCGGGCTTTTAACCGACGCTGCAATCGCGAGTTATAAGCGAGTGCCTTTTATGGAGTTTGAGCAACGGAAAGTTGTAATTGAAAATATAAAAGGTGTGGATGCTGTAATACCTCAAACTACATTAGACTATGTTCCTAATCTAGAGACATTGAAACCTGATTATGTCGTGCATGGTGATGATTGGAAAACGGGTGTTCAGCAGAAAACTCGACAGCGGGTTATCGATTGCTTGGCCCAATGGGGAGGGAAGCTCATAGAAGTGCCTTATACCCAAGGTATTTCTTCTTCACAATTACACCAAGCGATGAAAGAAGTGGGGACCACGCCTGCCATTCGATTGAAATCCTTAAAACGATTAATGGCTGCTAAGCCTCTGGTTCGCTTTTTGGATATTCACAACGCCTTGTCAGGGTTGATAATCGAGAATACAAAGATAGAAACGGATACTGGGGTTAAAGAGTTTGATGGGATGTGGGGAAGTAGCCTTACAGATTCAACAGCAAAGGGAAAACCCGATATTGAAGCCGTAGATGTATCTTCTCGTATGAGCACCTTAAATGAAGTGCTAGAAGTTACTACAAAACCGATTATTTATGACGCCGATACGGGCGGAAAAACAGAGCATTTCACTTTCACGGTGAAGACCTTAGAAAGGCTGGGTGTGTCTGCGGTTATTATTGAAGATAAAACCGGACTTAAAAAGAACTCTTTATTCGGCACTGATGTAGCGCAAACTCAAGATACAATTGAAGCTTTTAGCCAAAAAATATCAGCGGGTAAAAGTGCTCAAGCTACCAATGACTTTATGATTATTGCCCGTATTGAAAGCTTAATATTAGGCAAAGGTATAGATGATGCTCTCGAGCGAGCTAAAGCATTTTTAGAGGCTGGGGCTGATGGCATTATGATCCATAGCCGAGAAAAATCACCAGATGAAATATTTGAATTTTGTGACCGTTATGCAAAATTCGAAAACAAAAAGACGTTGGTAGTGGTGCCTTCTAGTTATAACACCGTCTTTGAACATGAGCTTCAAGCGCGGGGTGTGAATGTAGTTATTTATGCTAATCAATTACTGCGAAGCGCATACCCAGCAATGTGCAACACTGCAGAGTCTATTTTACGCCATGGGCGAAGTTCAGAAGTTGATGCCCAAATGATGCCTATTAAACAAATTCTAGAATTGATACCGGGCGGTAAGTAGCACTATGGTATCCCCTGAATTGTTTTGTCACTTACTCGCCCAACATGGCTTGAGCAACTATTACGGTGTACCAGACTCGCTACTGAAAAATTTGTGTGCTTATATCGATTCTACGTTTGAATCTAACGCGCATGTGATTACCGCTAATGAGGGCAATGCTATTGGAATGGCGACAGGTCATTACTTAGGGGCAGGGCAACCCGCTGTCGTATATATGCAGAACTCTGGATTGGGAAACACGATAAATCCACTCACGTCACTTGCTGATCCAGAGGTTTACGGGATTCCAATGTTGATGGTGATTGGATGGCGAGGTGAGCCTAATGTTAAAGACGAACCACAGCATGTAAAACAAGGTCAAATAACGCAGCAGCAGTTGGATGTGCTAGGAATCCCTTATATCACGATAGATTCGGGTTCGATTCTAGAAGATGCTTTGCCACCATTACTAGAAACCATGAAAACCAATACATGTCCTGTAGCCATTTTGGTTAGAAAAGACACCTTTTCAGCTACGGACTCGGCTAGCAGTAAGTCAGTTGAAAACCGATGTGAGATGAGCAGAGAGGAAGCCCTGTCTCTTTTGCTGGGAAACATGTCTGGTGCAGAGTTAATCATCTCAACCACTGGGAAAACATCAAGGGAATTGTTTGAAATTAGACAAACAAATAACCAAGATAATACAGATTTCCTTACCGTTGGTGGAATGGGACATACCTTATCCATTGCGATGGGAGTAGCCCGTGTAAAACCAAACCGTCAAGTGATAGCGCTTGATGGTGACGGTTCGATGCTAATGCACATGGGGGCACTAGCTATTGCTGGAGCAAGTAACCTTGACAACTTGATCCATGTGGTACTCAATAATCAATGCCATGACTCGGTGGGTGGGCAGCCTACTGTAGCTGGAGGTATTGACATAGAAAGCATTGCATTAGGATGCAAATACGACGCGTATTATTGTTGTGATGATAGTGACTCACTTACTGAAGCGTGGTCAAAGATTATTGCTGCAATGCCTCAATGTAAAGGTCCAATTTTGTTTGAAGTTAAAATTAAACAAGGTGCAAGAAGTGATTTGGGACGTCCTACGTCTACCCCCATCGAGAATAAATTAGCATTTATGCAGCACAGTCATGGCGAATGATATGAGTTTCATGCCGCCCATGCTAACTAAAGCCTTAAACGAGCGGTTAATTCAATCAGATGATTACTTATCTAGTGTGAGTAAACTGATAGAAGCCAACCATGAGGTTCTACTTGTTACAAGTCAGGGGTTTGTTAAGCGTGGTGTTGTGGATGCATTCAAAGCCAAACTGAAATGTGAACGTTTTCGCGTGATTGATGATGTAACCCCTAATCCAGAGTTAACCTATATCGATGGACTTTATGCGCGATTTAAAACAAGTAAAGTCACTCATATTATCGCGCTAGGCGGTGGTAGCGTGTTAGACACCTCTAAAGTACTTCGGGTTATGTTGCAAACACAAAGCGGCGGCCTACACCAACTTATGGCTGCACGAAAAGCAGTGTCAAATTCTGTGGCGTTAATCGCCATCCCCACCACCTCGGGAACAGGGGCTGAAATCACCCCATTTGCTACAGTATGGGATACGGGTGATAAAAAGAAATATTCTATTGACCATGCTGAAAGCGATAAGGTTGTTTTAGATCCGAATTTAACGGTAGGATTACCGCCTTATGAAACCATGGTGACAGCATTAGATGCTTTGTCCCATGCTATCGAATCATTATGGAATGTAAGGCGGTCGAACACTTCTGAGCGCTATGCAGTGCAAGCCATAGCACTAATTTGTGAGCATTTGCGGCCCGTGCTTAAAAAACCTAAGAACATTGAAGGCCGAGCGGCTCTGCAATTCGCGGCATTTTTATCAGGTCTTGCGATTTCAGAAACTAAAACTGCACTTGCCCACGCAATCTCATATCCTTTGACCATTGAATTTAAGGTACCCCACGGTTTAGCCTGTAGTTTTACTTTGGCGGCAATGTTAAAGGTTGTAGGGGCAAACAGATTAAAGTTATCCCAAGACATGGTCGATAGGATAATTAATCTCTTGGATGCATTACGCCTCAACGACGAAATGAAGAAGTTTGCAGAATTACCGCAAATGCTTAAAGCTGTTGACCGCGAACTCGATCCTTCCCGGGCGGGTAATTTTACAACGGCAGTCACGCCAGATTTAGTTAAAGCCATCATTAAAGAGAGTTTGTCTTAACTACGAGAAAAATAGGCATTTTCGGCCATGAAAACAAAAACGCTATTATTTGGGGCAGGCGAAAGCTCAAAAACGTATATCTCTAATAATGAAACGTCCCGAGAGTTTATTGGTATTGTTGATAACGATAAACAGAAAGAAGGGTTACTTATCGAAGGCGTGCCAGTTATTAGCCCTGCCGCTATTGGACACTTAGTATTCGATGAAATAGTAATAACCACCCAGTGGGCAGTAGAAGTTGAAGCGCAGTTACTCAATGAACTCAATGTCCCGCATCAAAAAATCGTTGTGCCACCTAAAAGTCACTTAAAAAAACAAACTCCACCATTTTATAATGCCGCAAGCCGACAATTGGGTCGCAACATTATTAGCGAGCTATCTTCAATAGCCATAAATGAGAGTGTTCCTCTTGTGCTCGATTTTGGAACATTGCTGGGTATCATTCGAGACAAAGATATTATCGAGTGGGATGACGATATCGACTTTTCAATGCCCACACATTATTTCCAGAGTGTACTGAATGTTATCGAGGCATTTGTCGAAAATAACGTAAGTAACTTAACCTGGAAAGTCTCAAAAACCCTAGATAAAAAGAATAGAGGTATTGGTATTGTATTGGAGTTTGACGACCCCCTTAATAATCTAGCTCAGTTCAAAACAACGTTTAGTGCGCGAGAAGTCAAAGATGGTAAATCTATCCACCTTCCTAGCTTGGGGATGTGGTTTGCGCCAGAAAAGCATTTTAACGGTACGGCATTGGTCAACTGGAACACTTGCCAAGTTCAAACGCCAGTGCAATCCAGTGAATATTTAGCCTTTTTGTATGGTTCAGACTGGAATGTACCGAAGAAAAATATCACGTTTACGGATTATGCAAATACACAGGTTGTTGAATTTAGTGAGTTTAAAGACGCAGGATTAAGAGTGGAGTCGGACAAAAAAATAGATATGTCGCTTGTGTCAAAATAAAATTCTGTTTACCTTACCTGCCACCTCATCCGAAGCCCAAAATTCGTCCTCGCATTTAAAGCAAAAGAATTTTAAAAAGCTGTCGATATAATAAAACAATTGAACGCGTTTTAGGGGGGATGTATTCCAAAAGTCACTTTCATTTAGAAACGAACTTTACGAAGCCCTAAAGTTGCTGGCATAACTTTTGCTGAAGTCGATTATGAAAAATAAGGCGTCAAAAATATGAGAATACTGCCAGTCGTATTTGCTAGAGCCGACTCTAGCCGGCTTCCTGGAAAGGTATTATCGCCAATTTTAGGCAGTCATTCCGTCATTGATTGTATTATTACGCAAGTTCGCGCTCTGGCCTATGAAGAGAGTGCAATAGCAGAGCCAGTAATAGCCACATCAACTCGCTCTGTGGATGATAGTATTGCACGATATGGAGAAGGCAAGGGTGTGCAAGTTTATAGAGGCGCCTTGTCGCCCATGCTTAGGTTGTGTGAGTTAGCGAGTGCAAATGTGGATGCGTGGCTATGGCGGCTTAATGCAGATAGTCCGCTCATTTTATTCCCTCTCATTAAGCACATCGTTTCAAAATTGAGCGATATGGATGACGCCACGCAATTGATCACTAACTTGAATAAGAGGACATTCCCTTATGGGATCTCTTTAGAAATGTATCGTTCACGATGGCTACGTGAAATAGTTAACAGCAGCCATACAGAAGAAGAAAGAGAACATATTACGCCAATTTGTAAGAGGCTAAATAACGACAATATTTGTAACATCGAGGCCAATGATTTAAGCATTCCAGATTTTGACTCAACCGTACGCTTAACCATTGACTATGAAGAAGACGCCGACTTTTTTGGTTCGCTCTGGCTACATCCAGTATTTGATAGTACTGAGGTTGGAAGTATTGAGCGAATTACTATGGCATACAAAGAACGAATTAAATTATGAGATATAATATTTACCACATTTGTCCATTTGGACATGGCTTTAATATAGGTAACTTCCTGATTCAGCAGGCGGTTCGACGAATGGTGGAGCGACAATGTAACGGCGCGGTGAATTTCATTACCATACCTGCTGCGGGGTTTGGTGCAAAGTCAGGCCTAACCAAAAAAACAATATACGATATAAATCAAACGGCATCAGGCGTCATTATCGGTGGCGGCAACCTCTTTGAAAATGGCGAAATAGAATTTGATAAAGGGGCATTAAGAGCGCTGAGAAAGCCTATGATGGTTTACTCAACGTCTTACGGAAATATTTACGGTTCAGATTTATCGTATGTAAGGCGAACAGATGCAATCAATGACGGCGACTTGGTGACGCTGTTGGAGCATGCTGATGTCGTTCTCTCAAGAGATGCAGCAACGTATAATCATATCGAATCGCTCATGCGCCATCCCGATCATCTTGTCGGTGGGTGTCCTTCAGTCTACATTTCTGATTTAGCTAACAGAGAATTTTCAAAAGATGGTCAGCAAGAAGCGCGTTTCCCGTTGCTTGCGGTACGTAATCCCGATCAGATGAATATTCCCCTATCTCAAAAAATGAAGATGCACCATCTGTCAGAGCGGTGTCTTGATTTACTTGAATCACGAACCAATAAACCGGCGCGCGTACTGTGCAACGATCAAAGAGATATTGAATATGCTATGTCGTTTGGACGAGATATCCTATACACAAGCGACGTGTATGAATACTTCAATATTTTAAATAGCGTTGAAGCCGCTATCTCATTTCGTGTACATACAAGTCTACCGCTTTGGTCGCTTAGAAGACCTACTCTAAACCTTTCTTATGATGAACGTTCGGAAAGCCTGATTAACACACTGGGAATGGAAGCGTGCGACTTAAATATTATTGAGCGCCGAGAAACAATCTTCGAAGATTTAAAAAATCATGTTGAGAATATGCCAGAATCTGTCGCGATCCCCCCTTGTTGGGATACCCTTCATGATATTCAAGTCGAAGGAATCAATCGTTTCTTGACTAAATTGAGGCCGGTAAAATGAAAATAATTGCTGAAGCGGCCATGAATCACTTTGGTTCAGTTCCTTTGCTGTGGACCAATACAGAGGTTGCGTTAAATGCTGGTGCTGATTACGTAAAATTTCAACTAATACGCGATGAAACCCTATATGCCCCAGGTGATTACGAATATGGCACCTACGATATTGATGATGTTCGTTGGTTAAGGCACCACTCTCGAATTCCTCATGAACAATATAAAAGTATTGTAGAGCGTGCATCCACTAAAAGGGGATATCGCTGTGTTACATCAACCCCTTTCGATTTGTTATCGCTTGAAGAGCTTATCGAAACAGAACCTCCATTCATAAAGATTGCGAGCGGTGATAACAATTACAATGATCTTCTTGATGCTGCTGGATCCAGTGGCTTTCCAGTAATTCTCTCCACCGGTATGTCAACCATTGAGCAAATAGATCAATCGGTCGAACGGTTATTGAGTCATACTTCCAATATCGTTCTCATGCACTGTGTGGCGGAATACCCCCATGATTTGTCTAACGCCATGTTGGGCACTATTCCTTGGTTACAAAATCGATACGGTATTCCTATTGGTTTCTCTGACCACTCTGACGGTTACGCCGCCGCAGTTTTAGCGGCTTCTTTAGGGGTGGAATGGATAGAAAAGCATTTTTCATTATCACCCGCAAATGGCGGTCTTGATGTAAAGCACTCCCTAGACGGGGAAGCGCTCGCTGTGTTTTGTAAAATGGTAAAAGATACCCAAAGTGCGATGCAAAGTGTACGCTCAGAGCCAACTGAAGCGGAACTTTATACCGCAAAAAGAGCGCGCAGAGGACTTTACTTCAGGCACGCACTGCCTAAAGGTCACGTTATTACCAAAGAGGATATAGCTTATTTGCGTCCAGAAAGGGACTTTCCTCTGGAGTCATTAGATGTGGTTGTTGGTCAGACTCTGCTTACTGATGCCACTGCAGGTAAGCCTATAGACAAAACAGATATTAAATGAACATTGTTGCAAGCGTACTCATCGTTGCCGAAATAGGAAAAAATGTGGGGTGGGGCCATGTTGCTCGCGCTCAACTTTTGAGAGAAATACTTTCGCCTAAAATGGCTGTAACGTTAAAAGTCGTTAATCGAGAGCCGTGGGGTGATCCCTTGCTCGAAGATGAGTACGCTCTGCGCAATATTGTTGATGCCGATATCGTTTTTCTCGATGGATTATCTCTAAAGAAAGAAACTGAATGCTACGTAAGGGCGCCGAAGAAGATATCGCTGTCTTATATTTCAGATGTTAATGAAGATGTCGATTACGTTGTTGCACCTAGCTTAAATGGGATGACTGCACCAGCTCACTTTCTCACGGATTTGTCTGCTGTGCTATGCAACATCCCTTCGTCGAAATGGATGGAAAGTGCTTCGAAGCCTATCAAAGCCCGTAATACACGACTGATAGGTGTTTGTATGGGGGGAGGTGATGCAGATGGAGTGGCGCCTTCTATCGTTGATGCGTTAGCTGAGCAAGGATATGAGCCACTTGTTTATCCACCTCAGAAAAATAAATCGCTATCGCTTAACGAGTTTTTACACCGTAAGCTGAAAGATAAAGAATCGCAAGCTTTCTCCTATAGTGACCTAAAGGCGTGCAACGCAGTTATATGTCAAGGTGGTCTTAGTGCTGTTGAATTAGCGTTAATGGGAATGCCGACCGTGATTCGTCGGCGAACAAACTTTAGTGAGGCATATCGCTTTTTGTATTCATATGGGTGTGCACTGCCATCAACAGAAAATACTATTCCATCGCTGATAAATGCTATTGAGAAAATTGCCGATGACCCTCAATTGCGTCAGCGTATGTCGTTGGCGGGTAAATCGCTTAACACACACGTAGATAAATCGTTTTGGTTCTCGTTAACCAATAGACTGATGAGTAATTAATTATGAAAATATGCCGCTTCTGTCAGGGTAGTGATTTGAAAATTTGGACGGGTAATTATTATCGGTGTAATGACTGCCTGTATATTTGCACGGTACCTGTACCAACGCCAACTGAAATTAGTAACCATTACGCGCATTACCATGAAAAAAATCATCAGGCTTCGGAAGTAAAAAATAAGGCGCGCGCAGTATCTTACATACAAGAAGTGGATTGGATTAAAAGCCAAATTACCGATCCATTAGAAGGGCCTGTATTTGACTATGGTGCCTCTGGTGGCTACTTCCTAGATGCCTTGGTTGAACACGGTGGAATTAAAAACGTACGGGCCTTTGGAGATGACTTATCCATTGGCGCGGTAGAGACATTGACACAGAAAGGATATCACTTGAGTGTTGATAAAGTAGGAAAGGGGACGATGAACCTTGTCGTTCTGCGAGGAGTGTTAGAGCACTTGGTGGACTTTAGGGCGTTATTAAAACAGCTTACGGATTTAGTGTCAGAAGAGGGATATTTCTTTATCACTGCAACACCAGATTCGAGCTCTACGGTCGCCAATTTGTATCGGGATGAATGGGTTCAACATCATTATCCTAGCCATTTTCAACATTTTTCAGCGGCATTGGTTGATGAATTGTTTGCTGAGCTAAATTTTGTACTTGCTGATCATGTGGATCTCTATCGAGACTCTGTCTACCGTTCAGATCAGGACAATGAAAACTGGTTATCTTCCGTGCACAAACGAGATTCACAAAAGCGACACGCTTATTGGGGATCTATGATGACCAGGCTTTATAAACGCGCATAATTTCTGTTGTTTTGCAGCTTTATTTCAATAAATGTACTGGCAAGCGTTTTTCGTAATAGTCGTAAATAAGATTAATAAATTCTAAATCTGTTACATGACTGCTTCTCGAACGATTTTTTGCCAGTTTTTCGTTAAATCTATGTGCTGGTATTTTGAAAGCATGAACGTCTATCCCTTTCTGAAATTTAACAATATTCCAAAGCGACGTAGATAAAAAACCACACACTGTTTTAGGCGCGTGGGTTTGACTTATAAGGAAATTCTCGGCTGTTAGTTCAGTGTGTATAATCGTAATTTTTCCCGTTGCTGCAAGTGATTCGATCAAAGTATGATCTTCTCTCGGGTGTGGCAGGTAGAGCATTCGCTTACCTTTGAACTGGTCACAAATCTCATTTAAACATATTTCGTAATCGCTAGCGGTCATGTGATTTATTTTTACAAACGGTTGACCCAAAAAAAGAACGGAATCAGATTTCTGGTCATCATGGGTAAAACACAGTTGCTTCATCGGGTTGTTCACGACGTTAAAATAATCACAAGCTTCATAATCAAACACGGTAAAGAGGTCATATCTAACGGGCTTTAAGTTCCATAGACCATATTTTATTTTAACAGCTTCAATAGTGCGTTGCCTTTCAATGTTGCGGCTAACTGACATGTCATAATAGAGGCCATACCTCGTTAAACTGTGAATTGCTAATAATGTTCCAGTGCCATCATCCATGAGGATGGTCGAGGGATTTTGAAGAGAGTTGACGATATCCACAAAAATGTAGAGGCGTGCATCAGCAAAAAAGACAAAGTCTAAAGACTCTGCTTTCAACGTATCTAAATGTTGAGCATATGCCTTAGTACCTTCTTCAATATCGTGATCATTACGAGTACAAAATATAGTTTTTGCATGGGGAGGCAAAAGTTGTTTTATCATTAACCGCCACTTAGGGTTGTGATCGCTTGCCACGATAAAAAAGGTACTTTGTTCAATATTAAACTCTGTTATTGCTTCTAGCGCATTAATAACATGTAGCGGAGTTTGAACTAAAAATAGGGCAGTGCGTGCCATCAGTATTTTACCTTTCGTATATTTATAGTGTGACTTAGAAGGTCTTTTCAGAACACGCTCGACGACTGATAAAAACCGCCAAAAATCCTTCATTATTAACTATACAACTATCTGTGAACAGAATAATAATTATAGCGGCGTGGTGGTGTCCTACTTTTCATTACGAACGCCTTTATTTCCTGCACTTCTCGTGATTCATTGGCAAATATTTTATCAATAAATCCTAGGTAAAAGGCAGGTTTATAGAAAGTGATATCAAGGTATGTCGGTTTATACGCTTAACTGGTTAGATGTTGAGCAGTATCATGCTATAATACATCATGGAAAAGTTTAAAATGGTGGCAATTATGCAGGTAAATAACAGCAGCACATCATCCTTATTCAATCAAATTCAAGATAAACAGACTGATCTGTTTGAAAAGTTAGCGTCTGGCAAAAAGGTCAATAATGCTTCAGACGGCGCAGCGGCCCAGCAGATTATTGACCGTTTAACGTCTGAGGTTGAAGGCAATCGTCAGGCTGTGAACAACGTTTATGATGGCATTTCGTTAGCTCAAGTCGCTGAAGGCGGTTTAAGCAACATTAACGATGATGTAAATCGTATACGCGAGCTTACTATTCAGTCTGGTAACGGTGTGTTAAGCGACGGCGACCGTCAAGCGCTGCAATCTGAAATATCACAGCTTCAAGAGAATATCAGCTTTACCATTGAGCAAACCAATTTTGCTGGTAAACCTTTGTTGTCTGACAATGGCGCGTTGAGTTTTCAAGTTGGGGCGAATGGTGGCAACTCAGTTGATGTTAAAACCCAAGATATTGGTAGCCAACTATCTGACGTACTTTCTATCGATTTAACTTCTGGTAGCAGTATTGATGATGCGTTAAATGCTACCGACGAAGCGATTGAAATTTTAGGTGGCGCACGTGGCGATTTAGGTGCTACGCAAAATAGTTTGGCTAGTACTGCTCGAAATTTAACCCAATCCAATGTGAACACGGCAGAAGCACGTAGTCGAATTCAAGATTTAGATTACGCTCAAGCAAGCTCTCAACAAGCGGCAAATAATGTCCAAGGGCAAGCGGCTTTAACGGTTCAAGCCCAAGCGAATCAGCAGCAAGGGCAGGTTTTGGCACTGCTCAGTTAAACATTAAATTTGAGTGAGTTATTCGAAAGAAGCAGGGAAACCTGCTTTTTTTATTGCTACATTTCCGAAAACACCAGTTGCGCTGCGATCTTTTGTCGTTACAATTTACAAATGCGCTAAACTGTAAATAATAACAAAGCGTTCTCGGGGATTTGATGAAGGATATTTTGCTGGTTAGTGATAGCCAGGAACTAATTCATAGCTTAGAAACCATAGTCACCTTTTTGGGAGAGTCGTGTCAGTCACGAGGGCTTTCTGACTGTGAAAGTTACCTGAAAGAAAAGGGTGCAGATGCCGTACTTATTGAGTACGCGTCGTCGTCAGTGGTGAATTCACTGGTTGCTCGTTTTCCACACATACCATTCGTCGCCATTTTACATTCAAATGGTGAGGTGGCCGCTTCGTGCAATTTAGTCAGCGTGATCACCTTACCGCTTACTTACCCAGTACTTACGCAATCAATTCACCGATGCCAAGAATATAGCCGCAGAAAGCCGGGTAAAACCCGCGCTGGTGGCTCTAAAACCCGCCTGTTTAGAAGTTTGGTGGGCAAGAGTGATGAAATTCAGGTTGTGCGTCGTTTGGTAGAGCAAGTGGCTCCTACAGAGGCAACGGTGCTAATTTTGGGGGAGTCTGGTACGGGAAAAGAAGTGGTGGCACGTAATGTACACTTCTTGTCAGAACGTAAAGATGGCCCTTTTATTCCCGTTAACTGCGGTGCTATACCCGGCGAGCTTCTTGAAAGTGAATTGTTTGGTCACGAAAAAGGCGCCTTTACCGGTGCGATTAGTGCTCGAAAAGGCCGCTTTGAATTAGCTGAGGGTGGAACATTATTTCTAGATGAAATTGGCGACATGCCGTTGCAGATGCAAGTCAAACTGCTTCGGGTACTGCAAGAGCGTATTTACGAGCGAGTAGGTGGTAGCAAGCCTCAACAATGCAATGTTCGTATTATTGCGGCTACCCATCGTCATCTAGAAACTATGATCAAAGAAGATAAGTTTCGTGAAGATCTCTACTACCGCTTAAACGTGTTCCCTATCGATAGCCCTGCATTACGTCAACGAAAAGACGACATCCCGTTACTGCTGCAAGAACTCAACAGCCGTATTCAAGGGGATGGTGTAGATAGTGTGAGGTTCACTGAACGCGCAATAGAATCGTTAATGGAGCATAATTGGGCGGGTAATGTTCGTGAGCTATCGAATCTAGTTGAGCGCCTGAGTATACTTTATCCCGGTCAAATCGTTGATGTGGCCGACCTTCCAGAGAAATACCAGTACGGTGAAATTCAAGCGTACGAACCAGATTACCCCGAAGAATTGCTAGAGCGAGACGCGTTTAATGCGCTTTTTGCAGAATCAGCTTCGCAAGATCACTTTGATGAACCTGAGGAAGAGAACAGTTTACCTCTTTCTTCTTCGCTGCCTGAGGAAGGGGTTAATCTAAAAGAATACTTGTCTGAACTTGAAATTACCCTCATTCGCCAAGCCTTAGAGCAGCAAGAATGGGTCGTTGCTCGCGCTGCGGATAAGCTCGGAATGCGCAGAACCACCCTTGTTGAGAAAATGCGTAAGTACGATATTCAGCGTATGGAAGAAGTTTAACGTCAATTACCTGACGTTAAACTTCTTCCTTAATTTATCGTAACCATATGATAAATATAGTATAAAAACTGGCATGTCTTCTGCAAAGTAAAATCATATACACAAACCGTCTTTAAATTGACGAGAGCCATATGATTTTTGATAGCACACACGACAGCAGTACTTCGTCTTCTGAACAATTCACTTCATCTTATGATGTGCCTAGTGTCGAGCATGCGCTTGAGGCTACAACACCGTCGTATGTGAGTGAAGCAGAAGTGAGCTCACTTCGTCGCCAAGCCAGTCGTTTGGAAAACTTGCTTCAAGTCATGCCGGCAGGCGTCATCGTTATTGACGGCAAAGGGGTTGTACGTCAAGCCAATGACTTAGCTAAGGCATTGCTGGGTGAGCCGCTAGAAGAACAAATATGGCGTAGCATCATTGCTCGCTCATTTAATCCTCGTGCAGACGATGGTCATGAAGTGTCATTGGTAGATGGTCGTCGCGTTAAACTTTCTATAACGCCACTTGAAGACGAACCAGGGCAGCTGATTGTTATTACAGATTTGACGGAAACACGTCGGCTTCAAGCCAGTGTCAGCCATATGCAGCGTTTATCTTCATTAGGCAAAATGGTGGCATCCCTTGCGCATCAGATTCGAACGCCTTTATCCGCAGCGATGCTTTATGCCTCCAATTTAACGCGAAAAGATTTACCCCAGCATGCATCTGAGCAATTTGCTCGAAAGATGACAGACAGACTTAAAGAGTTAGAAAGCCAAGTTAATGACATGCTGTTGTTCGCCAAGTCTGGTGAACAACAAGTTGTGAATACCTTATCGCTTGCCAGCTTGCGAGAAGCAATTGAGCCTAATGCGCAAACCATCACTGCGCAGCAAGCACAGCAAATTGCTTTTAATGGCTTCGATTCAACGGATGCACTTATCACTGGGAATCTCACCGCGCTGCAAGGTGCTGTGCTGAACCTTATTCAAAATGCGAGTCAAGTTACGCCCAAGGGCTACACGGTTTCGATTAATGCAGTAGTACATGAAAATAGGGTGCTACTTTGCGTTAACGATAAGGGACCAGGTGTACCCAATACCCTAATCAATAAAATATTCGAGCCGTTCTTTACCACCAAAACCCATGGCACAGGGCTGGGGTTAGCCGTGGTGAAATCGGTAGCTAAAGCACATAACGGTTCGCTTAGCATGGTAAATCTTAATGAAGGAGGTGCTTGCTTCACGCTTGCATTGCCTTGTAACACTCAGGCTATCGGGCAACACAATAAGCCTCACTCAAATGTCGCTTAATTGCTAGGAGAATTAGAAATGTCTAAAACAACTATTCTTATCGTGGAAGACGATGCTGGATTACGCGAAGCGTTGTACGACACCCTATTACTAGGCGATTACGATGTTGTAGATGCCGACTGTGCCGAGGCTGCGTTAATGGTCTTAGCGGGTCGAAAGATAGACCTTGTGGTGAGTGACATCCAAATGGGTGAAATGAGCGGCCTTACTTTATTGAAAAGTATTAAGGCGAAATACCCTCAACTGCCTGTATTGTTAATGACAGCGTATGCCACCATCGATGATGCCGTGCAGGCCATGCGAGATGGGGCAACTGATTATCTGTCTAAGCCATTCGCACCTGAAGTGCTACTTAATCTTGTTGGGCGCTATGCACCTGCTCAAAAAGTAGAATCTTGCACGCCTATTGTGGCTGACCCTTCTAGTTTAAAACTACTCGAATTATCAAGAAAAGTGGCGAAGTCAGAAGCGACCGTGATGGTACTGGGTCCAAGTGGTTCTGGTAAGGAAGTACTTTCTCGCTATATACACGATCAGTCTACTCGCGCCGATGCGCCTTTTGTGGCAATTAACTGCGCCGCTATTCCTGAAAATATGCTTGAAGCTACCTTGTTCGGTTATGAAAAAGGCGCGTTTACCGGCGCGATTCAAGCGTGCCCAGGTAAATTTGAACAAGCCCAAGGCGGTACACTGCTATTAGATGAAATTACCGAAATGGATTTAGCACTTCAGGCGAAACTACTTCGTGTTATTCAAGAGCGTGAAGTAGAACGACTGGGTGGGCGCAAAACGATTAAACTAGATGTGCGGGTGATTGCCACCAGTAACCGCGATTTACGTAAAGCGGTAGAGCTAGGAAACTTCCGGGAAGATTTATATTACCGCTTAAATGTTTTTCCTATCACATGGCGGCCACTTGCTGAGCGTCCAGGTGATATTGTACCGCTAGCTGAACACCTGATTAATCGTCACACTAGCGTACAAGGCTTAGGCAATGTTCGCCTCAGTGCCGCTGCACGAAATAAATTGGCGCAATACACTTGGCCAGGTAACGTGCGAGAGCTTGAAAATGTTATTCAGAGGGCACTCATACTGTGTGAAGACGGCAGTATAGAGTCTGGTGACTTAATGATTGATATGGCGGTGCATGACGAGATGGCAGTAAAGCAGGACGAGCCCGAAGATAATAGTCGTTTAGGCTCAGAGCTTCGCCAGCAAGAACATCAAATCATCCTCGATACACTTACCCTGTGTAACGGTAAGCGTAAAGATGTGGCAGAAAAACTCGGTATCAGCCCTCGAACCTTACGTTATAAATTGGCCCGAATGCGTGAAGATGGGATTGAATTACCTGCTTAACATATCAAACTAGCTTGGTAACAAAGAGGGGGCTTTTATTCTTTATTTTAGGCCCTTATTTTTTAGCGGGATATCTACTTTGCTGTAGTGTATCTTGCCTTGCCTTGCCTTGCCTTGCCTTGCCTTGCACTTGGTTGTGCGTCACGGTAACGTGCGGAGCGTTTTGCGCTGCTCCGAACTATTTTACATTGCGCATTTACACCACTTTACACCTATTCACTTTCTTGACGCTATTTCCCCCTCTCTGTCATAAAATTGGCTACTTCCTTAAAAAATTGCGTAAGTCATTGCTTTAAAATGGCTTTTGTATGAATTTTAAAGTTGGCTTGCCACTTGCTAGTAGTCTTATAGTTATAAGTAGTTGTCTTATAGTTAAGTGTTAGTCATCAGAGCGCATTGTCATTAAACGACAATTCCCCATCAATATTCTAAGGAGTGGTTATGGATGTTAAAGCCAATAGTTTATACCAAGAAATGCAGAGCATGATTGGGCAAACTCGTATGCCTTCAAACGAACTTCAACCCTCAAATGAGATTAACCCCTCAGCGAGTGATTTTTCTACCATGCTTAAACAAGCGGTAGATGGGGTTAATGGCATGCAATTAGAATCTAAAGATGCACAACAGCGGTTTGAAATGGGTGACCAGTCATTGAGCCTCGCTGAAGTTATGCTTACAAAAGAGAAAGCAGGCATAGCCTTTGAGGCCACAGTTCAAGTACGAAATAAAGTGCTTGAAGCGTATAAAACCATTATGAACATGCCGGTGTAGTTGGAGTAAGTCATGGCTGAAGCAACAGGCACAAATTTAACCGTTAACGACCCTTCCATGGGGAACGATAACGAGCCTGAGAATAAATCAGGATTCATGGATACCTTAGGCAGTGCTGACATGATGCGCCAGATGGCGCTAGTGGTAGTGCTTGTTATTTGTGTCGCGATTGCAGTCTTTATATTAATTTGGGCGCAAGAGCCTGATTTTCGTCCGTTAGCAAAAATGGAAACCCAAGAGCTTATTGAAACCTTGGATTATATGGACGCCAATCAAATTGAATATCGTTTAGAGGGAAACACGGTATACGTTCGAAGTGACGAATTTCAAACTATACGCTTGGGTATGACACGTCAGGGCTTAACCGGCTCTTCTGATGCTGGTACCGATATTATCATGCAGGACATGGGATTCGGAGTAAGTCAGCGGGTAGAGATGGAACGCTTGAAACATGCCCGTGAACAACAAATAGCCGCCACTATTGAAGATATCTCAAGTATACAAAAAGCACGCGTTTTGTTGGCTATGCCAAAAGAGAACGTATTTGCTCGCCGAGAGAAAAAAGCCTCGGCTACGGTAGTACTTACCGCTAAGCGCGGCAAAGTGATTGCGGGAGAGGAAGTTGACTCAGTTATCGATATTGTGGCGTCAGCGGTACAAAACATGGAGCCATCTGCGGTAACGGTGACCGATAGCAATGGCCGATTACTAAATTCGGGTTCACAAGACTCGCTAAGTGCTCGAGCACGAAAAGAATATGAAATTGAAAGACAGCGCGAACAAGAATACCTAGAAAAAATTGACGCTATTCTTATTCCTGTTTTGGGAATTGGTAACTACACCGCGCAAGCGGATGTGAGTATGGACTTTACTGCACTAGAGCAAACTCAGCGTAGCTATAACCCCGATTTGCCAGCTGTTCGCAGCGAAATGATCAATGAACAAAATAGTGTGGGTGGTGGTGCCATGGGTATTCCCGGCGCGCTAACTAACCAACCGCCGTTAGACTCGAATATTCCTGAAAATCCAGAAGCAGGCGCACAAGCTACTTTGCCAGGAAGTACATCGAAAGTATCTACTCGTAACTACGAACTAGACACCACCATTAGCCATACCAAAAAACAAAGCGGCGTAATCCGCAGGTTAAGCGTATCGGTGGCGGTAGACTATCTTCAAGTTGCTGGTGAAGATGGTACTACGTCGGCAGAGCCTCGCAATCAAGAAGCGTTATTAAACATCCGCCGTTTACTACAAGGCGGTGTTGGATTTGATGTGACTCGTGGCGACTCGTTAGAAGTGGTCAGTGTTCCTTTCACCCGCATGGATGATGGTGTTATTGAAGAAGCGCCAATATGGGAACAGCCGGCATTTTTGCCTATACTTAAGTTAGTCATTGGTGGTTTAGTTATTATTGTGCTTATCATCTTTGTGATAAGACCCATGCTACGTCGCTTGATTAACCCTGACGAGTCGAAAGAAGCTGATGACTTTGATGCAGACGAAGGCCTAGATCTTGGTGACGAAACCATTAATATGCTGTCTACTGACTTCGATGAAGGTCAGGTAGGCTTTGCGGCAGATGGCTCACTAATGTTGCCAGATTTACATAAAGATGAAGACGTATTAAAAGCGGTTCGTGCACTGGTTGCGAACGAACCTGAATTGTCAGCCCAAGTTGTTAAGGGCTGGCTGATGCAAGATGAGTAAGTGAGAGCGTATTATGGCTGAAGAACTTGCCACTACTGAAGAAGCGTCCTATGACGTCAGTAAGCTAGAAGGGGTTGAAAAAGCCGCTATTTTGCTTCTGAGTTTGTCTGAAGAAGACGCTGCACAAATATTAAAACATCTTGAGCCAAAGCAAGTTCAAAAGCTGGGCTCTGAGATGGCAAAAGTGGATGATATGACACAGACAAAAATTACGTCTGTGCATAAACACTTTATTGAAGAGATTCAAAACTACAGTACCATTGGCTTCCAGAGCCAAGACTTTGTTAAGCGAGCGCTCACCGCTGCATTAGGTGAAGATAAAGCGGCTAACTTAATTGACCAAATTCTGATGGGAAGTGGGGCGAAAGGCCTAGATTCATTGAAGTGGATGGACTCGAAGCAGGTGGCCAGTATCATTCGAAACGAGCACCCTCAGATTCAAACCATTGTATTGTCGTACTTAGAGCCAGAGCAGAGTGCCGAAATATTGGCGCAGTTCCCAGAAAAAGTGCGCCTAGACTTGTTAATGCGTATTGCTAACCTTGAAGAAGTTCAGCCTGCTGCACTGCAAGAGCTTAACGAAATCATGGAGAAACAGTTCGCCGGTCAAGCGGGTACGCAAGCGGCTAAAATGGGCGGCCTGAAATCTGCTGCAAATATCATGAACTACCTTGATACCGCTATTGAAGGTCAGTTGATGGATGCCATCCGTGAACAAGATGAAGAGATGAGCCAGCAAATTCAAGATCTTATGTTTGTCTTCGACAATTTAGTCGATGTAGACGACAAAGGCATTCAAGCTATCTTGCGTGAAGTGCAACAAGATGCACTGCTTAAGTCAATTAAAGGCGCCGATGAAGAGCTTAAGAACAAGATTATGAAAAACATGTCGAAGCGTGCGGCAGAAATGCTTAACGACGACCTTGAAGCCCTGGGGCCTGTACGTATATCTGAAGTTGAAACCGCACAGAAAGAAATTCTCTCTGTTGCCAGAAGACTGTCCGATTCAGGTGAAATTATGCTGGGCGGTGGAGGCGGTGAAGAGTTCTTATAACCCTTCATTATTTATTCGCCATTGTGGTTAAAATAGGCCTTTGCGTTAATTTTCCAAAGGCCTCATAAACGTTACCTGGGTAGATTGATGTCATCAAATAAAGGCTTCAGCGACGACGAATTAAATGATGCAAAACCTTGGGATTTGCCCTTAGTTGAACAGCCCGAAAAGCCACAAGATAAAGACAAAACCAATGCGTTAAATTTCCGTTCAGATTGGAAATACGAGCCTCCAGAAGAGGAAGAAGCTGAAATTCTTCCGCCTACTGCACAAGAAATTGAAGCGATTAGACAAGCTGCTCATGATGAAGGCTACGGACAAGGCAAGGCGCAAGGTTTCGAAGAAGGAAAAGCCGAAGGCCTAGAGTTGGGGCTTAGTGAAGGACGTGAGTCTGGACACGCTGAGGGTCTTGAACAAGGGTTAGAAGAAGGTAAGGGCTTAATTTCTGCGCAAGTTGAAGTTTGGCAGCAACTTATCGAAAAGCTTCATACACCATTATCACAAGCCAACGACGAAACCCGCGACCAGCTAGTAAAGCTTGCAGTTACCCTTGCTAAATCGGTGACTAAAACCGAAATCACGTCGAATCATCAAGTGATTTTACAAGCCCTTAGCGAAGGAATGAAAGCCCTGCCGGTAAATCAAACACGGTATCAAATTCATATGCATCCTGATGATATAGCGCTAGTAACTGAACATTATTCGGAAGCAACGTTGAAAGAGAAAGAGTGGCAATTCATTGAAGCGCCTACCATGGAGCGCGGTGGCTGTGACATTGCGACTGAACAAAACGCCGTAGATGTTTCCATAGAACGCCGCTGTCGCGACGTAATCGATAAGTTCATGGTGAATCAGGGTTTATCAGATGAGTAGCCCTTGGCATGCACATTTTGATAGTTTGCAGAAACAAGTGTCATCGCCGCCTATTGTGGCCGCAGGCAAACTGGTCAGAGGCATAGGCCTTACACTTGAAGCTGTTGGGTGCCAATTACCCGTAGGTAGCCAGTGTCTTGTGCAAACCATTGAAGGCGAAATTGAAGCTGAAGTGGTGGGGTTTGGTGCCGATATCACCTATCTTATGCCTACCGAAGCAGTACGGGGCATCGTACCAGGAAGTCGGGTAATGCCACTAAACCGCCAAAGTGGTCTTGCTGTTGGCATGGGGCTGTTGGGTCGTGTGGTTGATGGAAACGGTAACCCTTTAGACGGGCTTGGCGAAATTCAAACTGAAACCCGCGTACCTACTACGCGGCCTCCTATTAACCCCTTAATTCGCCGCGCTATTACCCAACCTATGGATGTGGGTGTTCGCGCCATTAATGCACTGAATACCGTTGGGGTAGGCCAACGTATGGGGCTCTTTGCAGGCAGTGGCGTGGGGAAAAGTGTTTTACTCGGTATGATGACCCGGGGCTGCGAAGCCGATGTGGTTGTGGTTGGCTTGGTGGGAGAACGGGGTCGAGAAGTAAAAGAATTTATCCACGATATCTTAACCGAAGAAGAGCGTGCCCGTGCGGTAGTGGTAGCAGCGCCTGCTGATACTTCACCGTTAATGCGCTTAAAGGGCTGCGAAACGGCAGTTACCATTGCTGAATACTTTCGCGATCAAGGTTTAAAAGTATTACTGCTTATCGACTCTCTTACTCGTTATGCCATGGCCCAACGTGAAATTGCATTAGCAGTAGGTGAACCACCCGCAACAAAAGGCTATCCGCCTTCGGTATTTGCCAGGTTACCCGCATTGGTAGAAAGGGCTGGTAACGGTAGCGAGAAACAAGGGTCTATTACCGCATTTTATACAGTACTTACCGAAGGTGACGATTTACAAGATCCAATCGCCGATGCCGCAAGGGCGATTTTAGATGGTCACGTTGTGTTATCGCGAACGCTCGCTGATAGCGGTCATTACCCCGCCATCGATATTGAAGCATCTATTAGCCGTGTAATGCCTATGGTGGTCAGCGATGAACATCAACAAATGGCACGCAGAGTAAGACAAGTTTATTCGAACTATAAACAAAACCAAGACCTCATTTCTATTGGTGCCTATGCAAAAGGTTCAGATCCTCGCATCGATTTAGCCATTCGTGCAGAGCCTGCAATCAATGCGTTCTTGCAACAAGGAATGAAAAATGTGTTGCCTTATGATGAGTGCCTTGAAGGCATGGCTGCATTAGCGAAAGGCTTAGGGCAAGGGTAATCAATTATGTCTAAACAACTAGAGCGTCTGGCTGAGTTTGAACGAGAAAGAGAGCAGCGCATTGCGCAAATGTTCCAACAAGCGCAGCAAAATGTGATGCAGCAGAAACAAAAGCTGACAAGCCTTGAGCAATATAGAATTGATTACTTAAAAGGCATTCAGCAAACGGGAAAAGCGGGTGTTACTGCTACCCATTATCAACAGCATTTATCGTTTGTAGGCAAATTAGATAAAGCCTGCGAGCAGCAAATGAATGTGATAGCACAGGCTAATATGGCAGCCGATCAACGCAAGCAACTTTGGCTAAAGCAGCAGCAAAAAGTGAAAGCGGTAGAATTGCTTCTTAATAAACGCCATTTAGCTAAAGTGGCAAAAGAAGCGAGGGCAGAGCAAGCCATGATGGACGAATTTGCCACACAGAAATTTTTTAGAAGCGGAAAAACATTCTTCTAGGCAGTTTATCCAATTTGCTACTTACCCCAAGTCGTTCAATCCTTTCGATTTTTTAAATATCTCGTCGGTTAACCTCCACAATGGAACACTCTTTGCAAACTCACTACTAATTAACGTGTTTATACGCCTAACTTGAATACCGATACGGGAACTTTTATTAGCTAAGTATCGGCCTGCAGCCCACGGACACAGGGGGTGTAGAGATAAAACGATTCAATCTGGGTTTTCATGGTTCTGACTTTCAAAGTCTTAGCAGGACGGTAAAAATATGATGCAACAAGTTGCCGCACAAAAAACAGACATTGCCGCGTTGCCTTTTTCGGCCTCATCAACGGCAAAAGCCGTAGAAGCAGGTATGGGTTCAGAAGATTCATCGCAGAATAATAAAGCGTTTGAAGCGGCTTATATCCAAGCAAAAGAATCGAGTACAAAGTCTCTCGAGGCCCAGAACAAAAGTCATTCCACGCGACACACCAGCGCATCGGTGAACAACAGTACAAACCCTGCTATTGATAAGAAATCCGCTGATAGACATTCTCCCGACCCAGAGAGGGGGAATGTTGATTTACCTCCGGTGAAAGATGATGAAACACAAGCACGAAATGGTGATCAAACAGACAAAAAAGCCCAAGAAGGCGAGTTAACATCACCTGACGAAGGCACGGATGAATTAATCATTGCCGATGCACAGTCACGTCGAATCGACACTGACGCAAAGAAAGATGGCTCACTCCTTATTGATGATAAAGGTACAGGCAAAGAGGACAGCCAAAATGGCGGCGACAACAAAAAAGACTTCTTTGGCGGCCATATTGATTTACCACCAGAAGAGTTAACAAGTATTGGAAACGGGGATAGCGAAAGCCCCACAGATTGGATTGAGTATGTCACATCCATGATGGGCGCGTCTGGCGATGACACCGTTACTTCAGATGCAGAGGCTACCGCAATTACTGATGATTTATTAGACGCAGGCGAGATAGAGGATGCCGAATTAGCCGCGAAGCAATTAGCACAAGCTTTGCTAGCGGGTGATGAATTGGCGGGCGAGGATGTATTAAGTGCGTTGGCGTCTAATAACGGTAGTAACGAAAGCGATGCAGTAGTAACCGGTGCATTAACCTCGAAGAATCTTCCGGAGGATGTTGATACAAGCTCTGCAACAGAAATAACCGCTTATTTAATGAACTTGCTAGAGAATCAAGCCGGTGATGAACTTGGTCAAGATGCAGGCGAAGGGCTTAGTAGTGAAACCTTAGAAGCAATAAAAGCACTCACTGCGGCCTTATTGGCTAAAGCAAATGAAAACACTGCACCGAGCGAAGTCGATACGGGGCAGTCTGAAAAAGTCGACCCCTTAGCTAACCTGCTTGCGCAGTTTTTGGGTGATGCTAGCGAAAATGAAGACGAAAGTTCTGATGCTCAGACGCAAATTTCAGAGCAAGATCTATTAGCCGAACAAGAAGCAAATGAACAAGCCTTGAGTGCCGATGAGGCGTTAGTATTAAGTCTTCTTCAAGAGCAAATTACTGCGCAAACTGACACCAAAGAAGCACTAAATGCAGCGCTAGCTAACGGTGTTTCAAGCCAATCTACTGCAACAACGCAAACGAATAGCAACCCTGTCGATACAGTCTCCACAGAAGCTAGCGATATACTTACCGATAGCCAAGGTGAGTCTTTATTGCAGTCAATTGCGATGATGTCACCAGAAAGTGCACAAAAGGCGGCTGAAGCATTTGCCGAGCGCGTAGCGGCATCTTTACCTACTGCGACAACCGCAGCCCAACAACAAGCGGTTAAGTCTAACTTGATTGCTGGTATTAATGAGTTTCAGCAACAAGTCGCTCAAGGACGGGAGCCTGGGATAGATCTTTCGGCACTTGTGGCCGATGCGGCTTCTGAAGCGGGGTTAACACAAACGCAAATGCAGAATGTAGCGGGGCAAACTGACGTACTAGCAGGGCAGTTTATGCAATTGGTAAACGGTACCCAACAAAGCGCTCATCAAGTACTGCAAAGTGAACTCGTTAGCATTGACTCTCTCATGAATGAAAGTAATCAAGTTCGTGCGGAGTCAACCAAGACCCAGCTTCAATTTGATGGCGCTGACAAACCCGTCAATATTTTAAAGCCCGAAGGTCAGCAACAATTGCATGAGAAAATTCGCTGGATGGTGAATGCGCGAAACAGTATGGCAGAAATTAGGCTCGACCCACCTGAACTGGGCAGTATGCAGGTACGAGTGAATGTATCTGGCGATGCAGCCAGTGTGAGCTTCATTGTGCAGTCGCAGCACGCTAAAGATGCACTAGCCGATGCCATGCCTAGGCTAAAAGATATGCTAGCAGAGCAAGGCATCAATTTAGGTGAATCAGAAGTACGTAAAGATAACTCGTCACAAAATGGTGATGGAAGTGGCCAGCAACTTGCAGGTAACGGTGTACCTAGCCAAGATATCGACGGTGAGTTCGACGAGGGTTCCACGGTGATAGAGCAGTCTGTCACAAGGGAAGCGAAAGGCGGTATAGACTATTACGCTTAGTAGGTTGATAGCGAAGGCAAAGACTTAAGTAGGGTTGATGTACAATTGCGCTATCTGCTATAAGAACTGCAAATTTATGCAGGCTTACGTTGCCATTTTCGTCGTAAGCCTGATAATACGAGTTCCTCGTGGGATATTGACGGATTAGACATGGCTGAAGAAGAGTTACAGATTGAAGAAGGTGGTAAAAAGAAAGGCAAAATGATGCTGATTATTATTATCGCCGTAGTGTTAGTTGGCGGTGGTGCAGCAGCCTATTTTCTTTTATTTGCTGGTGGTGAAGAGCCTGTAGCTGCAGAGCAACTTGCCGAAACCGACGAGCAGGTGGCCACTGAAGCAGCGGCCCCAGGGGGAAGTGCTGAAGTAGGTACCGCCTTATATGTCGCCATGCCACGCCCTTTCGTTTTTAACGTTCCGGGCTCAGGTCGAGACCGTTTAGTGCAAATTAAAGTGCAGCTTCTAGTGCGAGGCTCAGACAATGAAGAGTTGGCTAAAACCCACATACCGTTGATTGAAGGCACTTTGCTGCAAGTCTTTAGTACATCAAATGCCGATGATTTGGTGACTGAAGCAGGAAAAATTGAACTGCGTGAACAAGCGGTGACTGAAGTACAAAAAGTGCTTAAAGACATCGCGGGAAGTGATGTGGTTGAGCGTGTGCTCTTCACTGGTTTTGTGATGCAATAACAGGTAGATAACTGTGAGTGATTTATTATCTCAAGATGAAATCGATGCCCTCCTACACGGGGTAGACGATGTAGAAGAAGACGAGGTTGGCGAAGCCGACTCCGATGCTTCTACGCTAGAGTACGACTTCTCCTCACAGGATAGGATTGTTCGTGGGCGTATGCCTACGCTTGAAATCGTTAATGAACGCTTTGCTCGTCACATGCGAGTGAGTTTGTTCAATATGATGCGCCGTTCTGCGGAAGTGTCAATTAACGGTATTCAAATGATTAAATTTGGTGAATACATTCATACGTTGTTTGTACCCACCAGCTTGAATATGGTGCGATTTCGCCCGCTTAAAGGTACCGGTCTTATTACCATGGAAGCCCGCTTGGTTTTCATTCTGGTAGATAACTTCTTTGGTGGTGATGGCCGCTATCATGCAAAAATTGAAGGGCGCGAATTTACGCCAACTGAGCGGCGTATTATTCAAATGCTGCTTAAGATTATTTTTGAAGATTACAAAGAAGCGTGGGCGCCAGTAATGGATGTGTCTTTTGAGTATTTAGACTCAGAAGTAAACCCGGCGATGGCGAACATTGTGAGCCCCACTGAAGTGGTCGTGATCAGCTCATTTCACATAGAGCTTGACGGTGGTGGTGGCGATTTCCACGTGTCACTTCCATACTCAATGCTAGAGCCTATCCGCGAATTGCTAGATGCGGGTGTGCAAAGCGATAAAGAAGATACCGATTTGCGCTGGAGTAAAGCACTTCGCGATGAAATCATGGACGTAAAAGTGGCACTGACAACCCACATGCTTGATGTGGATGTGTCATTACGCCAAGTAATGGAATTTAAACCAGGTGAAATTATTCCTGTGGAAATGCCAGAAACCATTACTGTGCTAATTGAAGATTTACCTACGTTCAGAGCTAAGCTAGGTCGTTCACGAGATAACTTAGCCCTGAAGATAGTAGAAAAGATTGCAAGACCGACTTCTGTGAAGTCTGAGTTACAATTATTAACCCGCGGCGGGCGCATTATAGATAATGATGCCGAGCTGCAAGTACTCGAAGAAGACCTGTAAGGTGAGGGGAATATCCCATGAGTGAAGACGGTATGGACGATTGGGCTGCCGCCATGGCGGAGCAAGCCGATTCTGAAGCTGACGATCAGGAAAATGATGATGTTCAGGTTGCAGAACTCGACGAATTAACCGACGACACACCCATAACCCAAGAAGAGAAAAAGAAGCTGGATACCATTTTGGATATTCCAGTCACTATCTCGATGGAAGTAGGGCGTAGTCAAATAAGTATCCGAAATCTGCTACAGTTGAACCAGGGATCTGTGGTGGAGCTGGACCGAGTTGCTGGTGAGCCATTAGATGTATTGGTAAATGGCACGTTGATTGCTCATGGTGAAGTAGTAGTGGTCAACGATAAATTCGGTATTCGGTTAACGGATGTTATTAGTCAAATCGAGAGAATCAAGAAGCTTCGATAAATCTTCTTACATAGCAAGGGGTTGCGCAATGCTGCCCCTTATATTTACGCAAGTAGTGAATGCGCAATCTACCCAATCAATCACTAATCCCACCTCTGTAGTGTCAATTTTTCTATCACTTCTTTTAGTGGTTGGAATTATTTTTGCGCTCGCTTACCTTATGCGTCGATTTAATGTCGGTACCATGGGTGGTGGGCAAATGAAGGTGGTCGCCAGTATGGTGGCAGGCACGAAAGAAAAAATAATGGTTATTCAGGTGGGCGACGAACAACACCTAGTGGGCGTGACCAGTCATAATATTTCCCATTTAAGTAAACTTGAAAAGCACTTAGAAACGCCAGTGGCAAATGGGCAGCAGGGCAGCGGTGACGCATTTAAACAAAAGCTGGTTGCCGCCATGGCAGGTAAGCTGAACCCTTCAATAAAGGAAGATAAAAACGATGCGTAAGTTTTGGACCGCATTTTTTGTAGTGTTAGCTTCTTTGGCGATTGCTGAGCCTGCACTGGCACAGCAAGGCATTTCAGCTGTTACCGTCGTGACTAACGATGACGGTTCGCAAGATTACACCATGACGTTACAAGCGCTGTTTATCATGACAGCGCTCAGTCTTATTCCCGCGTTTATTATGATGATGACGTCTTTTACCCGTATCATAGTGGTGTTATCAATTCTGCGACAAGCCATTGGTTTGCAGCAATCTCCTTCAAACCAAATTTTGGTAGGAGTGAGTTTGTTTCTTTCTATGTTTATTATGGCGCCGGTGTTTGAAGAAATTAATGAGCGGGCATTACAGCCGTATTTGTCTGAGCAAATGACAAGCATGGATGCTATAGAGCAAGCTAAAGGGCCCATGCGTGCGTTTATGTTGTCGCAAACCCGAGTGAAAGATTTAGAAACCTTTGTGCGTATTGCTGGTGATGAGGGGAAATATGCAGATACAGACGAAGTACCGCTAACTATCCTTATTCCTGCCTTTGTGACCAGCGAGCTAAAAACCGCGTTCCAAATCGGATTTATGCTGTTTATCCCGTTTCTTATTATCGACCTTGTTGTGGCCTCAATATTGATGGCAATGGGTATGATGATGCTTTCACCCATGATTGTTTCTTTGCCATTTAAACTCATGTTGTTTGTGTTAGTCGATGGCTGGAATCTCATATTTGGCACACTAGCTACCAGTTTCGGTATGGGTGTGTAGGAGGGCTTATGTCACCAGAAGTCTTTGTTGAAATACTCCGTGAAGCCATGTTTATGGTCATCGTTCTGGTGTCTGCGGTAATTGTTCCAAGCCTCATTGTAGGGTTAGTGGTTGCCGTGTTTCAGGCGGCAACCTCAATTAACGAACAGACCATGAGTTTCTTGCCGCGCTTACTTGTTACCCTACTAGCGCTTAGCTGGGGTGGTAACTGGTTAGTACAAAAGTTAATGGACTTCACTTTCCACATGGTAGAAATGATACCTCAGGTTATTGGTTAATATGGTCGTTGAACTGGCTACCATCAATCAGTTTCTTGCTGATTTAATGCTGCCTTTTATGCGTATTAGTGGCTTATTTGTGGCAATGATTGGCCTAAGCGCACAATCTATTCCCCCACAAGTTCGTGCTCTGCTAGGCATTCTGCTTACGCTGATTATTATGCCGGTAGTGCCACCAGCCCCCGTTGATGATTTAGTCAATTTAGGCACCTTTATTCTAGGTATTCAACAGCTATTAATTGGCGTAGCTATCGGGTTTATTTCCATGATGGTGTTAAATACTTTTGTACTGGCTGGGCAAATTATTGCTATGCAAACGGGCTTAGGTTTCGCCTCAATTGTAGACCCAGTCAATGGTATTAACGTCCCGGCCGTAGGGCAGTTTTACTTAATTCTAGCTACCTTGCTTTTTTGGACGTTAGACGGGCATCTATCTATGATCCACATGATTGTGTTGAGCTTTCATGCGTTCCCGATAGGAGAAGCATGGTGGACAGGGGAGCAGTTTAGGGAAATTGCCCACTGGGGCGGGTGGATGTTTATCTCCGCGATTACGCTATCATTGGCGCCCATTGTTTCACTCCTTATTGTGAATTTAGCGTTTGGTGTAATGACCAAAGCGGCACCTCAACTTAATATTTTTAGTATTGGTTTTTCTATTGCACAGGTGATGGGCTTGCTCATCATCTGGATAACCCTAGATAACTTTACCGCGCATTTTGAAACGCAGTGGCTGCGGGCAGAGCAGTTTATGTGTCAACTTCTTAGGATTTGCCCATGAAAATAAGTCAGGTGATACATGGCTGATTCCGATTCTAGCGAAAAAACAGAAGACCCCACGGGGAAAAAACTCGAAGACACTCGAAAAAAAGGGCAGATAGCCCGATCCCGAGAACTATCGACAACTTTAGTGCTGGTGGTCAGTGCCTTTATGTTTTTGTTCGTTGGGGGCTGGATTGCAGAGTCGGTATTCAAGCTGACGCAACGTATGTTCGTTTTGTCGCGAGATGAAACCTACGATACCACCCATATGTTTGGCGCATGGGGCGAAGCCATTTCTACGGTCAGCGTACCTGTATTGGTTTATATGACGGTGGCCATGCTAGCCGGAATATACGGTTCTATCGCATTAGGCGGCTACAACTTTACGTGGGAAGGTGCCAAGTTCAAAGGGTCTAAAATGAGCCCGCTTAGTGGGTTTAAGCGTATGTTTGGCATGAATGGTTTGGTTGAGTTAATTAAATCCATCGCCAAAGTGGTTGTTATCGTTGGGATGGCGTTAGGCGCACTGCTGTTTTTTGAAGATGAAGCGCTACACCTTGATTTAGAGCTGTACCCAGGCAATATTTTTCACGCGTTAGATATGCTGAAGTGGGCCTTTATTATGTTGGTTTGCGGCATGATACCTATTGCACTTATTGATGTGCCTTATCAAATGTATAAGCACAACAAAGAAATAAAGATGACTAAACAAGAGGTGAAAGACGAGCGTAAAAACTCTGAAGGTGATCCTTTGGTAAAAGGGCGAATTCGTCGCTTACAGTATCAAGCTGCCACCAAGCGCATGATGCAAGAAGTTCCTCAGGCCGATGTAGTTGTGACCAACCCTACCCATTATTCTGTCGCCATAAAGTATGATGACAGCGGCAATCGCGCCCCAGTGGTTGTGGCAAAAGGTACCGATGAATTGGCGATGCATATTCGTAAAATAGCCACCGCCAACGATGTGCCACTTATTCCATCACCAATGCTAGCCCGCGCAGTGTACTACTCTACTGAAATTGATGGTGAAGTACCTAACGCCTTGTTTATGGCGGTAGCGCAAGTGTTAGCGCACGTTTATCAGTTAAAAGCACACAGAGCGGGTAAAGGAAAACGACCCAAGCCGCTTAAACGTGATTTACCCATACCACCAGAACTGCGCCGCTAAGGCGCTGCTATCAGCTTAAATTAACGCTTAAATCGAAGCTTATAGCGAGCCACTCTTAACTGTAGTTCTGCGAATTGCGGCCCCCACTTACGTTTAATCGGTTTTGTATAAATCTGGCACGGTAGTTGTAATAGTCATTGAAAGATAGCGTTTAGCGTCAATTTTCCGATAGAGAGACTCCCTGCAATGCAGTTATCCGGTTACCTACAGCGATTCGATAAAAGTCAGCTGCAGAACATTACCAGTGGCTTAGGCGCTCCCATTGTTCTTCTTGCCATTATGGGCATGGTTATTCTTCCCATGCCGCCATTTTTACTCGACGTATTGTTCAGCTTCAATATTGCGCTGTCTTTAGTCATTATTTTGGTCGCGGTATTAACCCAAAAACCGGTTGATTTCGGTATTTTTCCCCTTGTGTTGTTGATTGCTACCGTACTGCGGTTGGCGTTAAACGTTGCCTCCACGCGTGTCGTCCTGCTATATGGACATGAAGGCGGGGATGCTGCAGGTAAGGTTATCGAAGCATTTGGTGCTGTGGTAATTGGAGGCAACTATGCGGTGGGGGTGGTGGTCTTTGCTATCTTGCTCATTATCAACTTTAAAGTAGTGACCGCGGGTGCAGGTCGAATTTCAGAAGTAAGTGCTCGCTTTACTCTTGACGCTATGCCAGGTAAGCAAATGGCTATTGATGCCGATTTGAATGCGGGTTATATCGACCAAGATCAGGCGCGTGCTCGCCGAGAAGAAATAACCGCCGAAGCAGATTTCTATGGCTCGATGGACGGTGCGTCAAAATTTGTGAAAGGTGACGCTGTTGCCGGCCTCTTTATCATGCTTATCAATATTGTGGGTGGCCTTTTTATTGGCATGATTCAACACGGGTTAAGTTTTGGAAATGCCATCGAGGTTTACACCATTTTAACCATTGGTGACGGTTTGGTGGCGCAAATACCCTCACTGTTACTGTCTGTGGCTACCGCTATTATTGTTACCCGAGAAAACGAAACCCAAGAAATGGGCAAAGAAATTCGTAGTCAATTGGGTAATAGCCAAGCCCTTTATATTGCCTCTGGTGTGTTATTCGTTATGGGTATTATTCCCGGCATGCCTCATTTAGCCTTTATTGGTTTTTCAGTGCTTATAGCCGGTTACGCCTACTGGCAGGGGGTTGCGGCTAAACGCGAGGCAGAAAAGCCTAAAACCCCAGCAAACATAGTGAAAGATGACACTGTTGCGCCTGAAATAAAAGAGCTTGGGTGGGATGATGTGCAGCATGTCGACACCATCGGCTTAGAAGTCGGGTACCGACTAATCCCCTTAGTAGATAAGTCTCAGGGCGGAGAACTGCTCACTCGTATTAAAGGGGTTCGTAAGAAGTTATCTCAAGAGCTAGGCTTTCTTATTCCACCGGTACACATTCGTGACAATCTAGATTTAGAGCCTAACCTGTACACCATTGCGATGTTGGGTGTAACCATTGGCGATGCGCAAATAAGCCACGATGAAGAGCTTGCGATTAATCCGGGTCAAGTATTTGGCAAACTGGAAGGTCGTGCTACCAAAGACCCTGCCTTTGGCTTAGATGCGGTATGGATCAAACCGAATAAGCGTGAGCATGCGCAAACACTGGGTTATACCGTGGTTGATGCTGCTACTGTGGTTGCTACTCACTTAAGTCAATTGCTGACAAACAACGCCTACCAACTACTTGGACATGAAGAAGCTCAACAGCTACTAGATATGCTAGCCAAGCAGCATCCTAAATTAGTTGAAGGGTTAGTCCCTGATATTCTGCCGTTGAGCACTATCGTTAAAGTGCTGCAAACCTTGCTATTTGAAGGGGTGCCTATTCGTGACATGCGTACCATTGTACAAACCCTGAGCGAATACGGCCCACGTAGCCAAGACCCAGATGTACTGGTGTCTGCGGTACGAATTGCGCTTAAACGTCTAATCACCCAAGAAATTACCCAAGGGGCGAAAGAGATACCCGTCATAACCTTGGCGCCAGAGTTGGAACAGATGTTGCACCAGTCATTACAAGCAGGTGGCGAAGATGGCGCTGGTATAGAACCAGGACTGGCCGATAAGCTGCAAAAATCATTGCAGCAAGCTAGTCAGCAACAAGAATTAGAAGGTGAGCCTGCGGTACTTCTCACTTCCGGTATGTTGCGCCCCGTACTATCTCGCTTCTTAAAGTATTCGGTCGCGGGTTTACATGTACTTTCCTATCAGGAAGTACCCGACGATAAGCAGATAAAAATAGTCAGTTCGGTCGGTCAATAATCTGACACTGGGTGATTGGAGAGTTTTCAATGAAAATCAGACGTTTCTTTGGCAAAGATATGCGAGAAGCTTTAAGCCAAGTTAAAGCGGAATTGGGTAGCGATGCCGTTATCATGTCGAACCGAAAGCTTGCTGACGGTATCGAGCTGGTAGCCGCTTACGATAAAGAGCCAGAAGCCAAACTGTCGATTAAAAAGCCTGCACCTAGAGCACCAGGTCAAGCGAAAGCGGCTGTACCTAGTCTTAGTGAAATCATCGGTGATGATGGTCCAGATAGCTTAAAAGCACTGTTGGAAAAACAACATGGTGGCAGCATTCAAAGCTCATCTTCAGCACCTAGTGCCAACGCTCAGCATGCCAATCAAATTGCCTCGCACTTAGACTTTTCAGAAGCCTTTATCGACGATGTAGAAGCAAATCAAAACACCTCTGAATTCCCTAGCCATCAGGCATCTAGCCTGAATGAAAGTATTGATAAAAGCAGAGCTCCTCAGTCTGACGAATTGTCTCAGATTAAAGAAGAGTTGGCGTCACTACGAAATGTACTTCAATACCAAGTGGCCGATTTGATGGAAGCAAAAAGTCGTCGTCAGCAACCTGTACATCACTATTTGATTCAGCGTCTAACCGATATGGGACTGAGTCAATCACTGGCAGAGCAACTAATTAGTTACACGCCGTCGCATTACAACGAGCGTGACGCTTGGGTTTATCTTTTAAACCTATTGGCTAATCGCATTAATGTGACAGGTAACGATATACTTACGCAAAAGGGCGCAGTTGCGTTAGTGGGTCCTACCGGAACAGGTAAAACCACCACAGTCGCTAAATTAGCTGCTCGCTATGCACAGAAATATGGTGCTGACTCCGTTGCCATGATTACGATAGATACCTATCGTATTGCAGCGTTTGAGCAATTAGCCACATATGGAAAAATTATTGGCTGCACAGTGCGTAAAGCACAAAGTAGTGAAGAATTATCAGATTTATTGTTTCAATTACGCCATAAGAGACTAGTGTTAATTGATACGGCAGGCTTTAGTCAGCGAGATAGTCGATTAATTAAACAGATAAATCAATTTGATAACGGTCAAATGCAGCCAGTGAAAAAATACCTAGTAGCGCAAGCGAATACCCAATATGCTGCGTTACAACGTATTATAGATGCGTACGAAGGGGTGGAACTTAGCGGTTGTATCTTTACAAAGCTTGATGAGTGCTACTCTCTAGGCGAAGTGCTTAGCGCAGCGGTGGAGTACCAGTTACCTGTCAGTTATGTAACAGATGGACAGAAAGTTCCTGAAGACATTAAGATTGCAGAAGCAAAATCTTTAGTATCTGCTGCTGCAAAGCTTTATAAAAAGTACGGTTTGAATCATACTACTAGTAACAATGTGGTTAAAACAGCACGAGCAGTATGATTGATGATCAAGCGAGTAGCTTACGAAAAATGAAGCAATCACGATTAATCAAAGTTATCGCCGTCACCGGAGGTAAAGGTGGCGTTGGTAAAACAAATATTACGCTAAACACGGCTATTGCTATGGCAAAGCAGGGAAAGCGGGTAATGGTATTGGATGCAGACTTAGGTCTGGCCAATGTGGATGTAATGCTAGGATTGCGAGTAGAGAAAAACCTCTCCCACGTATTATCTGGTGAGTGTACCTTGGACGATGTTCTCGTTACGGGCCCTCACGGTATAAAAATAGCACCAGCCACATCAGGTTCTCAATCAATGGCAGAGCTATCACCAACGCAGCATGCAGGGCTTATTAGAGCTTTCAGCGAATTGCGTTCGCCCATTGATGTGCTTATCGTCGATACCGCAGCAGGTATCTCCGATATGGTGCTAAGTTTCTCCAAAGCCTCTCAAGATATTATGGTGGTAGTGTGCGATGAGCCTACTTCACTCACCGATGCCTATGCGTTAATTAAAATTCTTAACAGAGAGCACGGTGTCTTTCGCTTCAAAGTGGTCGCCAATATGGTCCGCGATGTTAGAGAAGGGCAGGAACTCTTCAGCAAACTATCGAAAGTAACAGGGCGATTTTTGGATGTTGCGCTAGAATTGGTGGCAACGGTTCCTTTTGACGAGAACATACGACGAGCGGTACGTAAGCAAACGTCAATTGTAGATGCTTATCCAAGTTCTCCTGCGGCAGTGGCGATTAGCCAGCTAGCAGCCAAAGCAGCATCTTGGCCTATTCCTGCGCAACCAGGAGGTCACTTAGAGTTTTTTATTGAACAACTAATAGCAGATAAAGCAGTAGGAAGTCAGCGTTGAATAGCAAAGCAGCCGCTTATCAACAGCAAACGGACAAGTCACAGTTAGTTGAGCGTCACGCTTCGCTGGTGAAGCGAATAGCACACCACTTAATGGCGAGACTGCCAGCCAGTGTACTTGTCGACGATTTAATCCAATCCGGTATGATTGGACTGCTAGAAGCTGCACGAAATTTTGACGGTTCCAAAGGCGCAAGCTTCGAAACCTTTGCGGGTATACGTATTCGTGGCGCGATGCTTGATGAAATCAGAAAAGGTGATTGGACACCTCGTTCCGTGCACAAAAACGGACGAGCCATTACCGAAGCAATCTCTCAAGTTGAAGGTGAAACTGGTCGTGACGCGCGAGATGTTGATATTGCAGCTAAAATGAATGTAAGCATGCAAGATTATCATCAAATGCTTAACGAAGTGAATGCCGGTAAATTGGTGGGGATCGAAGATTTAGGGGTTTCTGAAGATGTTATTTCTACAGAAAAAAACCGAGGTAGCGACGCGCCGTTAGAAGATTTGATGCAAGGGGCTTTCCAAAAAGCGCTAGCACATGCTATTACTACATTACCCGAACGGGAAGCGATTGTACTTTCTTTATACTATGATGAAGAACTGAACCTTAGAGAAATTGGCGAAGTTCTTGATGTTAGTGAATCGCGAGTGAGCCAAATTCATAGTCAGGCCATGTTAAAACTCAAATCACGAATGAAATCGTGGCAAGTTGACGAAGAATAGAAATTAATAACAATTAACCCCTCATTGGAGGCTATTTTGGATAAAAGTATGAAAATTCTCGTGGTTGACGATTTTTCTACCATGAGACGTATCATAAAGAACCTGCTAAAAGATTTGGGTTTTGCCAATATCCAGGAAGCGGACGACGGTAACACCGCGCTACCTATGCTACAACAAGGTGATTTTGACTTTGTTGTAACAGATTGGAATATGCCAGGTATGCAAGGTATCGATTTATTACGCGCTATACGTGCAGATGATAAGTTGAAACACCTACCGGTTCTTATGGTGACAGCAGAAGCGAAGAAAGAACAAATCGTTGCCGCAGCGCAAGCTGGTGTGAATGGTTATGTTGTTAAACCTTTCACTGCCGCTACGTTGAAAGAAAAATTAGATAAAATCTTCGAACGTTTAGGTTGATCCAGACGCTCACCAGAGAAATGAGGTTTACTGGATGTCGACAAATGAAAGTGTCTCTATAACGCTCGAAGAAGCCAAAAAATTGGTAGCGTATCTTGAAGAGGGCGATAACGCATCAGCGAACGCTGTCTTAGAAGCTGTTTCGATGAAAGAGTCCATTGAGCTCTTTGCTGAAGTTGGTAAATTAACGCGTCAACTTCATGACTCGTTAAATAACTTCCAAATCGATGAACGTATTAAAAATTTAACCGTTGATGACATTCCTGATGCGCAAACGCGACTCATGTACGTTATCGAAGAAACGGAAAAAGCTGCCAATACCACCATGGATGCAGTTGAAGAGAGTATGCCAATTGCTGAAGTGCTCTCTACCCGCATCGAGAAAATCATGCCGGAGTGGAAAAAACTGATGAATCGTCAACTTGAGTTGGGTGAATTCAAAGTTTTATGTGCAGATTTAGACGAATTGCTAGAAGACGGATCGAAACAATCGGCTAAGCTTACATCATTGCTTACCGAAGTGTTAATGGCACAAGGTTACCAAGATCTTACCGGTCAAGTTATTCGCAGAGTGATTGAACTCGTAAAAGAAGTGGAAGATAGCTTAGTTAATATGCTTACGATGTTCGGTGAACCCGAACAGGCGGAACTAGGCAAGCCATCTGAAGCGAAAGTCGAAAAAGTTAACAAGATCGATAGTGTCGAAGCCGAAGGTCCAATTATTGATGCAGACCAACGCGATGATGTTGTATCTGGCCAAGATGACGTAGATGATCTTTTGTCTAGCTTAGGTTTTTAGGGGAGCGGGCGCATGGCGTTTGATGTTGACGAGGATATATTACAGGACTTTCTAGTTGAAGCTGGGGAGATCCTTGAACAATTACAAGAACAGCTCGTTGATCTGGAAAATAATCCTGAAGATGCAGATTTACTTAATGCTATCTTTCGTGGTTACCATACCGTAAAAGGTGGCGCCGGCTTTTTGTCGCTTACCGAATTAGTTGAAATTTGCCACGGTGCAGAAAACGTTTTCGATGTAATGCGAAACGGACAACGTACTCTTACGCCTGAATTAATGGACACCATTCTTCAGGCCACCGATGTAGTCGTAGAGATGTTTGAGCGTGTTAAAGCGCAAGAACCCCTAGTGCCTGCAGACGCAAAACTTGTTGATTTGCTACATAAGTTAAGCACCCCAGAAACCCCAGACGAAAATATCTTTGGTGACAGCAGTGACGCGGGTGAAACTCCTGTTGCCGAGGAAGAGTTCGCGTTGGAAGAAGCGCCCGTATCTGAAGGGCCTGCTGATAGTGGCGATGGCGGCATTGACGAAATTTCTGAAGATGAATTTGAAGCCTTGCTTGATGAACTTCATGGTTCGAGTGCGCCGGGCAAACCTGCGCCTAAGGCAGAACCAAAAGCGGCTGCACCGGCAGCCGGTGGTTCAGGTGATGATATTACCGACGATGAATTTGAAGCACTGTTAGACGAACTCCACGGCAAAGGTAAATTCAAAGAAGAAGAACCAGCGCCTGCGGCTGCACCGAAAGCGGCAGCACCTAGTGGTGAAGAAATTACCGATGATGAGTTTGAAGCACTACTTGACCAATTACATGGCTCAGGGCAAGGGCCTACGGCTCAAGGGACTGAGCCTGAAGCAAATACACCGCCTGTAGATAAAAAAGCGACGGAAGCGATTCAGAAGGCTAAAGCAGAACAATCTGCCGCTAGTACGCCTGCTAAATCAACGCCTGCCGGGAAAGCACCCGCACCTAGTCCAGCAGCTAAGAAGACGGCAGAGCCGGCTAAACCCGCTGCTAAAAAAGACGATAAAAAAGCAACGCCTGCTCCTCCTCAAGCAGAAACCACAGTACGTGTTGATACCAAACGCCTAGACCAAATTATGAATATGGTTGGCGAGTTAGTATTAGTACGAAATCGTTTGCTGAGTTTAGGAATAACCAATGCCGACGAAAGTATGTCGAAGGCAATTGCTAACCTAGATGTGGTAACGGGCGATTTGCAGGGTGCGGTTATGAAAACCCGTATGCAGCCAATTAAAAAAGTGTTTGGCCGCTTCCCTCGCGTTGTTCGAGACTTAGCACGTACTTTGAAAAAAGAAATCACCTTAGAATTAGAAGGTGAAGAGACAGATTTAGATAAAAATCTGGTAGAAGCACTTGCCGACCCACTGGTTCACTTAGTGAGAAATTCGGTAGATCACGGTATTGAAATGCCAGATGATCGTGTGGCTACAGGTAAAACTCGAATGGGAACCGTGAGACTATCGGCTTCTCAAGAGGGTGACCATATCCTACTTACCATCGAAGATGACGGTAAGGGAATGGATGCAGAAAAACTAAAAGAGATTGCTATAAGCCGAGGTGTTTTAGACGCCGATGCGGCTGCGCGTATGTCTGATGTTGAAGCGTTCAACCTTATTTTTGCACCAGGGTTCTCAACCAAAACTGAGATAAGTGATATCTCGGGTCGTGGTGTAGGCATGGATGTGGTTAAAACAAAAATTAACCAGCTTAACGGTACTATTAATATTGATTCCCAGCTTGGAAAAGGTACTCGACTCGATATTAAAGTTCCACTAACGCTTGCGATATTACCTACCCTAATGATTGTGGTTGGCAAACAAACATTTGCGTTACCGTTAGGAGCGGTCAACGAAATTATCAATATGGACATCAAGAAAACCAATACGGTTGATGGCCAATTAACCATGATAGTTCGTTCTAAAGCGATACCACTGTTCTTCCTCGGAGAATGGTTGATCCGCGGACCTAAAAATATAAGCAAAGAAAAAGGTCACGTCGTCGTGGTTCAAATAGGCACCCAGCAAGTTGGATTTGTTGTTGATGCGCTAATAGGCCAAGAAGAAGTGGTTATAAAACCATTAGATGCCTTATTACAGGGAACGCCTGGTATGGCGGGAGCAACTATTACATCTGACGGTGGAATTGCACTCATCTTAGATGTCCCTAGCTTACTGAAGCGTTATGCTCGAAAGCCTTTAAAGTAATACGGCGTAACAGATAGGAAATTAACATCCATGGTCTTTAAAGTCCTGGTCGTGGACGATTCTACTTTTTATCGTCGTCGAGTTCGTGAAATTCTCGACGATGATAGAGAACTTGAAGTTATTGGTGAAGCTCGTAACGGGCAAGATGCTCTAGACAAAATAGATACACTGCTACCTGATGTAGTTACAATGGATGTGGAAATGCCGATAATGGATGGTATTTCGGCGGTAAAAGCCATTATGGAAAAACGGCCGGTGCCTATTTTGATGTTTTCGTCTCTTACGCACCATGGTGCGCAAGCAACGCTAGATGCGTTAGAAGCCGGTGCATTAGATTTTCTGCCAAAGAAATTCGAAGATATCGCCCAAGACCGTAAAGATGCAGCACGACTGCTCTGTACAAAAGTGAGATTGATTGCACGGCGTGGTGTCGGCATAAAACGCCCTGTATTAAAGCGTATTGAAAGTAGAAAGTTCCCTGATAACGCGCCAAAACAAGCGTTTTTCAAAAGTTCTAGTCTACTTAGCGGAAGGAAAGATGCCACGAGGCAGCCCACAGTTTCCTCGATTAAGGCTTCTGGTAAAAGGTATAAGTGTTTAGCAATTGGTGCATCTACGGGTGGTCCAGTGGCATTGCAGAAGATATTGGTATCACTGCCATCAGACTTTCCTTATCCAATTGTACTGGTACAACATATGCCCGGTACCTTTACTAACGCATTTGCACAGCGGCTTAATTCTCATTGCGACATTAGGGTTAAAGAAGCTGAACATGGCGACATATTAAAACCAGGGTGTGCTTATTTAGCCCCCGGTGGCAAACAAATGTTGATAGAGGGTTCCGGCTCTCATAAGAAAGTAGTAATTACCGACGCTAACCCGTCTGATAAAATCAATTATAAGCCGAGTGTTGATTTAACCTTCGGTTCGCTAGCCAAAGCTTATGGTGGCGATTTATTGGGTATTATTTTAACTGGCATGGGCGCTGATGGACGAGAAGGCTGCCGTTCGATGAAAGATAACGGCGCTACCATTTGGGCTCAAGATCAGGATTCATGTGTTGTTTATGGCATGCCTCAAGCGGTAGCTGCTGCAAACATATCGGTTAATAGTATAGATATAGATGACATGAGCAGCTGTATTCTAACCGAAATGAGATAGCTCAAATGCAGCGTTAGTGCTGTCTTTGAATGAACAACAACCCAAGTAAATATAAGCTGGGAATTAAAACGATGAAGGTGTGGACAGTTGCAAACCAGAAAGGCGGAGTTGGTAAAACAACAACGACAGTAACCTTAGGTGGTTTGTTAGCTCAGCGCGGGAAGCGAGTATTGATGGTTGATACCGATCCCCACGCCTCATTGAGTTATTATTTCGGCATAGATGCAGAGTTGCTGAGTCAATCTGTCTACGACATTTTTATTAAGTCTTCTGACATCACTGCCGATATGGTCATGGACTGTTTGTGTCCAACTAAGCTAGATAATTTGTACGTTTTGCCCGCTACCATGGCATTAGCCACATTAGACAGAACAATGGGAAGCGAACAAGGAATGGGCTTAGTGCTGAAAAAAGCGCTGGCCAAAGTAGAGAATGAATTTGATGTCGTCATTATTGATTGCCCGCCAGTACTTGGTGTACTTATGGTCAACGCATTGGCAGCATGTAACAAAGTGATAGTGCCGACACAAACAGAGTATTTGGCGCTGAAAGGCTTAGATAGAATGATACGCACCATGGAAATAATGGGGCGCTCTCTGCAAAAGTCTTTTGACACTGTAATTATTCCTACTATGTTCGACAAACGCACTAACGCAGCACTTGAATCAAGAAAGCGTTTAATGAGCGATTATGGAGAGCGGGTTTGGCAAGGTGTAATTCCCGTAGATACGCATTTTAGAGATGCGAGTTTAGTACAGTTGCCAATTTCCGCAGCATACCCGAAAACCCGAGGGGTAACGGCTTACAGCAAGTTACTTGAGGTTTTGGAGAAGTAAAGTTAGATGAGCAATCAAGGACCTTTTGCACGGGAAGACGTTGTAGAGGCTTATCTCGATAGCCTATTAAAAGAGCCAGATGATCCGGCAGACGTTACTGCGCGAACGGCAAAATTGCTTGAGCAGGCAGTGCAAACGTTAGCCGAAGAGGCAACGATTGATGAAGCACCTACCACTGAACAAATAGTGGTTGAAGAAGCCATCATAGAAGCAGTGTCATCTAGCACAGGCAAAGATGTCGAAGAAACTACGCAATACGAAAAAAGCGACTACAATGAAATAGATAATGAGACTGCAGAGTCAGTCAATGCCTCCTCAGAAGAGGGGCAATCAGAAGAAAAAGAATTGTTGGTCGACAGCCTTGAAAATAATTTTCAGGCATTATTTTTTGAAGTGGCAGGGCTAACGTTAGCGGTGCCATTAACCACCCTAGGTGGTATACATCAAATTGAAAAGATAGGCCCTTTATTTGGGAAACCAGATTGGTTTATGGGGGTGATGATACATCGCGAAGAAAAGCTTAGCGTTGTAGATTCTGCAAGGTGGGTCATGCCAGAAAAGTATGATGAGCGTCTCGCAGAGTCATTGAACTACCGATATCTTATTATGTTAGGGGATAGTTCGTGGGGATTGGCCAGCGAGAAACTGGTCAACACGGTCACCTTGGCAAAAGCTGACGTCAAATGGCGTGAGTCTACCGGTAAGCGTCCCTGGTTAGCAGGGATGGTTAAAGAGAAAATGTGCGCGTTAATTGACGTTAACGAATTAATATCTATGCTTAACAAAGGCTTAGGCAGTAACGACCAGACGCCGAGTATTGGGAGCCAGGTTCATGAGCGACGAAAGAACGAACAGTAATACCACCGATAGTAATGATGAAGTCCTTCAATGGGTGACATACCGCTTAGGTGAAGAAACATACGGTATTAACGTAATGCAAGTGCAAGAAGTATTACGTTACACTGAAATTGCACCTGTACCCGGCGCACCTGACTACGTACTAGGTATTATTAACCTACGTGGTAATGTTGTTACGGTCATTGATACACGTGCACGTTTTGGGTTACCACCAACAGAAATAACAGATAATACCCGTATTGTTATCATCGAATCTGATGAACAAGTCGTGGGTATACTTGTTGATAGCGTGGCTGAAGTGGTTTACCTTCGCTCGTCTGAAATTGATAGTGCGCCAAACGTGGGTACTGAAGAAAGTGCTAAGTTTATCCAAGGGGTAAGCAACCGAGACGGTGAGCTTCTCATCCTAGTTGATTTAAACAAACTCTTAAGTGACGAAGAGTGGGATGAACTAAGTTCAATTTAGTCAGCCTACACGTCTAAAGGGCAGGTAACTGGGTTATCTGCCTTTTTTATTTCCGGTTTATATAGGTACGAATTAAGGCATCTTCGCATATGGATCTGCAGTTTATTGCTCCAACAGTCAACGAACTACTATTGCTTGCACTTGTAATAGTGCTTGGTATTTTTGCGATATGGTTGACGTTAAAAGAGCGAAAAAACCATGCGGCGATAGTTGAACTTCAAGACCTTGTAACTCGTCGTACCGACGATATGGATACCCAGATTCGAAATTTTGGTCATCAACAAAACGAAGCGCAAACCAGAAGCTTAGTGGTTACTCGCCATCTGCAAGCCCTTCAAGCTAAGCAAGATGATTTCGAAAATCAGATCCGCGAACTAAAACTCCAAGACCCCTCTTTGAGGCTCTATCAGCGAGCGGCCGAGTTAGTAAAGCAAGGCGCAAGTATCGAAGAAGTGATGGAAGCCTGTGATATTCCCCGTGCCGAAGCAGAAATGTTGTTTATGGTACACAAACAATCCCCTTCCCAATAATACACTCAAACGCACGTTTAGACGTCTAGACGTAAAGATGTTGACATCTGTGTGGTAATTGCCACAATACAGTCATAGTAATTTATGACTGGAGCCTTCTATGCCAATTCGTATACCAGAACAACTGCCTGCGCAGAATGTGTTATTGGGCGAAAATATATTCACCATGGAGAGCAATAGGGCGGCGAATCAGGATATACGTCCTCTTAAAGTGGGTATCTTAAATTTGATGCCTAATAAAATTGAGACTGAAGTACAGCTGTTGAGATTACTTTCTAACACGCCACTTCAAATTGATGTGGACTTTATTCGTATCGATAATCAGGCGCCCAAAAATACACCTCAGTCTCACATGGATGCTTTCTACCACGACTTTTCGCAAGTGGCAGACAAAAAATACGATGGACTTATCGTGACTGGCGCACCTCTAGCTTTGCTAAAATACGAAGACGTAAAGTACTGGGATACCATGACCACCATTTTAGAATGGGCACAGCGTCACGTTAACTCAACGCTATATTTATGTTGGGCTGCACATGCTGCCATGTACCACTTCTATAACTTTACCCGCACGCTGCGCAAAGAAAAGTTTTCTGGCGTGTTTGAGCATAAAGTAAATGACCCTCATAATGAATTATTGCGTGGCTTCGACCCGGTATTCTATGCGCCTCATTCCCGGTATGGTCATATTGATACCACGAATTATAATAGTGTAGATGGGTTACATGTGGTGGCAGAGTCTGAAGAAGTAGGCGCTTATATTGTTGCTTCAGAAGATAAGCGCATGGTGTTTGTTACGGGCCATCCAGAATATGATGCTGATACCCTTGGAGATGAATATTTCAGGGATGTTAAAGCTGGGCAGTCACCCGCCATACCAAAAAATTATTTTTCGGATAACGATCCGACCAAGCCACCCATCGTCAGGTGGCGCTCCCACGGGAGTCTGTTCTTCACAAACTGGTTAAACTACTATGTTTACCAAACAACGCCGTATGACTTAAATCAGTTAGCTGAAAAATCACAGCCAAAGAGGTGACGCGTGAGTCAACATCCAGATTCTAGCGCGCAAGCAACACTGCTAAGCGCTGCTCAACAACGTATTCTTGTATTAGATGGTGCGATGGGTACCATGATCCAGCAGCATAAGCTGGAAGAGGAAGATTATCGCGGCACCCAGTTTGCCGATTGGCATTGTGATGTAAAAGGCAATAACGACCTTTTGGCCATCACACAGCCAGATATTATCTACCAAATTCATTGCGATTACTTTGAAGCTGGCGCTGATATCGTTGAGACCAACACTTTTAACGCCACCACAATAGCCATGGCGGATTACGACATGGAAGCGCAGTCCCGAGATATCAACATTGCTGCCGCCAAATTAGCCAGAAAAGCGGCTGATGAGTTCACAGCGAAAACCCCTGATAAACCAAGATTTGTTGCCGGTGTATTAGGTCCAACGAATCGTACTGCGTCTATCTCTCCTGATGTTAACGACCCAGGTAAGCGCAACGTGACGTTCGACGCCTTAGTAGAAGCTTACACAGAGTCTACCGAAGCGCTAATCGAAGGCGGCGTAGATTTGATTATGCTTGAAACCATTTTCGATACGCTAAATGCTAAAGCGGCAGCTTTCGCCGTGGAAACCGTGTTCGAAAAACTAGGTAAGTATTTGCCAGTGATGATTTCAGGCACCATTACCGATGCCTCAGGCAGAACGCTTTCGGGGCAAACCTCTGAAGCCTTTTATTATTCAATGCGCCACATTAGCCCGTTTTCGTTTGGCTTGAATTGCGCTTTGGGGCCTGACTTGTTACGCCAGTATGTCGAAGAAGTCTCAACTATTAGCGAGTGCCTTGTCTCTGCTCACCCCAATGCGGGTTTACCCAACGAGTTTGGCGAATATGACTTAGAAGCGCCTGAAATGGCCGAGCATATCAAAGAGTGGGCAGCGTCAGGTTTAGTGAATATTGTGGGCGGCTGCTGTGGCAGTACGCCAGAACATATTCGTGCTATTGCCGAGGCGGTAAGCAGCATAGCACCAAGAAAGGTCCCTAAGTTCGAACCCAAAATGCGTTTGTCTGGCCTTGAGCCGTTTGTACATTAGGAGGCAGCGTGAGCGCACAATTTTCTACATTTATTAATATTGGTGAACGTACTAACGTTACCGGTTCAGCACGTTTCAAACGCCTTATTCTAGAGGGTGATTATGAAACGGCTCTTGATGTTGCCCGCCAGCAAGTGGAAAGCGGCGCGCAAATTATCGATATCAATATGGACGAGGCCATGCTTGATTCCAAGCAGGCCATGGTCACCTTTTTAAACCTGATTGCTTCAGAGCCTGATATCAGTCGGGTTCCTATTATGATTGACTCATCAAAATGGGAAGTGATTGAAGCGGGGCTAAAATGCGTGCAAGGCAAGGCGATTGTAAACTCAATCAGCCTTAAAGAAGGCGAAGAAAGCTTTCTTGCCCAAGCACAAAAAATCAAACGTTATGGTGCTGCCACGGTAGTCATGGCATTTGATGAAACTGGGCAGGCCGATACGCAAGCTCGAAAAGTTGAGATTTGTCAGCGCAGTTATAAATTACTGACAGAATCTATCGGCTTTCCGCCAGAAGACATTATCTTTGACCCGAATATCTTTGCGGTAGCAACGGGTATAGAAGAGCACGATAACTACGCCGTAGACTTTATAGAAGCAACTCGAAAAATTCGCGAGCTTTGCCCTTATGCGCATATCTCGGGGGGGCTTTCTAATATATCGTTCTCGTTTAGAGGTAACAACCCTGTACGCGAAGCGATGCACTCGGTGTTTTTGTATCACGCCATTCGTGCTGGTATGGATATGGCTATTGTGAATGCGGGGCAGCTTGAAGTTTATGATGAAATACCAAAGGAGCTTCGCGAAGCGGTAGAAGATGTCATTCTTAACCGCCGTAGTGACTCTACTGAACGCTTGCTCGATATCGCCCCTAACTATCAAGGCGACGGCAAAGCAGCGGCAAAAGAAGATTTAAGCTGGCGAGAGCAAGACGTCAGTAAGCGTTTGGCCCATGCGCTTGTTAAAGGCATTACCGATTACATCATCGATGATACTGAAGAAGCCCGGTTACAAGCTGAGCGCCCGCTGCATGTAATTGAAGGGCCGTTGATGGACGGCATGAACATTGTTGGCGACTTGTTTGGTGAAGGCAAAATGTTCTTGCCTCAAGTTGTGAAATCGGCGCGGGTAATGAAAAAAGCCGTGGCTCATTTACAGCCTTACATTGAAGCCGAAAAATCCGATGGTACTAAGAGCAATGGCAAAATATTGCTTGCCACCGTGAAAGGTGACGTACACGACATTGGTAAAAACATTGTAGGCGTTGTGCTGCAATGTAATAACTTTGAAGTGATTGATCTTGGGGTGATGGTTCCCGCCGCCACTATCTTGCAAGTGGCAAAAGATGAAAACGTAGACATGATAGGCCTTTCTGGTCTTATTACGCCTTCACTTGATGAAATGGTGCATGTGGCAAAAGAGATGGAGCGCCAAGGCTTCGACTTACCGCTACTAATCGGCGGTGCAACCACATCTAAAGCACATACCGCGGTGAAAATTGAGCAAAATTACCATGCACCTGTAGTGTATGTTCCCAATGCGAGTCGCGCCGTTGGCGTATGCCAAAAGCTGCTCAACCGAGGTTCTCGGGATATTTACGCCGAAGAACTGGCAAAAGAATACGACAAAGTACGCGACCAGCATGCTCGTAAGAAGCCTCGAAGTAAGCCTGTGACCTTAGCGCAAGCGCGAGCTAATGCCTTCGCGCCAGATTTTACAGAAGCACCGGTAACCCCTAAAAAATTAGGCGTAACGCCAGTGGATGTAGATATCGCTACGCTGCGTCCGTATATCGACTGGACACCCTTCTTCCTAACTTGGTCTTTGGCTGGTAAATACCCACGAATTTTAGAAGATGAAGTGGTCGGGGAAGAAGCAAGATCTTTATTCGCCGATGCAAACGAGATGCTAGATAACATTATAGCTAACAATTCTTTAGCCGCTAAAGGGGTTATCGGCCTGTTTCATGCCAACCGCGTAGATGATGATATTGAAGTGTATACCGATGAGTCGCGCTCAGAAGTGCAAGGTGTAGCGCATCATCTTCGTCAACAAACGTTGAAAGATAAATTTGCTAACTATTGTTTGGCTGATTACGTTGCCGAGAAATCATCAGGCATCAACGACTATATTGGTGCCTTTGCCGTGACTGGCGGAATAGGCGAAGATGAACTTGCCGATAGTTTTATTAAGGCAGGTGATGACTACAACGGTATTATGGTGAAAGCCGTGGCTGATAGGTTAGCCGAAGCATTTGCCGAATACTTACACGAACAAGTGCGTAAAGTGTATTGGGGCTATGCCGAGAGTGAAAACTTAACCAATGACGATCTTATTCGTGAAAAGTACCAAGGTATTCGCCCTGCGCCAGGTTATGCCGCGTGCCCAGAGCATACCGAGAAGCAGCTTATCTGGGATTTATTATCAGCGGAACAACACACCGGCATGAAACTAACCGAAAGCTACGCCATGTGGCCAGGTGCGGCGGTGTCGGGTTGGTATTTCTCCCACCCTCAAAGTAAATACTTTGCCGTGGCTAAAATACAAAAAGACCAAGTGGAAGACTATGCCACGCGCAAAGGTTGGACACTGGAAGAAGCTGAGAAATGGTTGGGGCCTAATTTACATGACTGAGTCGTTCTCAAAGCCGTTTAGCCAAGCGTGCGAAAACAATAAAGCGCCAATTTTAGCTGTGCTTAATCGCACGTTTGCTAATTGTAAAGGCGTATTAGAAGTTGGCAGTGGGACAGGTCAGCACGCGGTATATTTCGCTGAAAACTTGCCGCATTTGCAATGGTACTGTAGCGACCAACCTGACTATCATGAAGGTATTATAGCCTGGTTAGAAGAAGCTTCGTTACTCAATGTCACAAAGCCCGTGGCGTTAACTATAGGTAAAGACAGCTTTCCATCGCTACCCATTCAAGGTATCTACAGTGCTAATACCGCCCACATTATGCAGCGTCATGAAGCTGAACTGTTGATGAAATCAGTAAGTGAATACTTACCTTCGGGTGGTGTTTTTTGTCAATATGGCCCCTTTACTATTGGCGGCGAATTCTCTTCTGAAAGTAACAGAGTATTTCATGAATCACTTATCGAACGTGGATATGGTGGCTATCGTGATATCAGCGAGCTGACAGCATGGAGTAATGATTTGGTGCTGCGTGAAATACATAAGATGCCTGCCAATAATTTATTGCTGGAATGGCATAAGCGGTAGTAACAAAATCGACGTAATGAATGTGTTATTTCAGACTGCTAGCTTTGGCTAAGGTTATAAATTCGTCAACAAACCCTATCGGGTCTACCTCTTTTCGGTGTCCTAAATACAAGGTTTTTTGTAAGCCCTTTTCACCTAAGGGCTTATACGTTAACACCGCACTTTCTTTCGCTTCATCAACCAACCATTTAGGTAGTGCGGTAACACCGCGCCCTGCGGCCACCATTTGCAAAATAATTTCAGTGGTTTCAATGGTTCTGTGTTGTTTTACGCTTGCGCCAGCTGGGGTAAGAAACCCAGCAAAAATATCTAAGCGATTGGTTTCCACCGGGTAGGTAATCAGCACTTCATTGGTCAATTGCTCTGGTTTAATGTAGGCGTATTCAGTCAAAGGGTGTTCATTGTGCATCACCAATACCTGCTCGTAATCTAATACGCCAGTGTAGCTTATTGCATCTAAATATAATGGGTCGGGCGTTAGCAATAAATCGATGTCGTAACCATGCAAGGCTTGTAAGCCTCCGAATGAAAAAGCACGTCTTACATCAACGTCTACATCAGGGAAGGCCTTTAAAAAAGGCGCAACGACTTTTAGCAACCATTCAAAGCAAGGGTGACATTCCATACCAATACGCAATATACCTTGCTTGCCTTCCGCCATGCGACGAAGCTGTGCTTCGATATGCTCGAATTGAGGAAGCACTCGCTGAGAAAGCCCAACCAGGCTTTTGCCAGCTTGGGTTAACACTAACGTTCGCCCTTCCTTTTGCCACAGTGGCAACGAAAAGCTTGCTTCAAGCTTTTTCATCGAATGACTAAGCGCTGACTGGGTAACGAACAACGACTTGGCGGCTTCTGTCATTGTGCCGTGTTTATGAATAGCGCTAATTATTTTAAGGTGCTGACGTTCAATCATAATTTATGAATTTTTCTCATGCATTGCCGTAAATATACCATTATTTTTAATCAATTTTGTCATGCTCGTGAGGTAGCTCGCGATAACATATAGGCATAGACAAGTGATTAATCGTTAATGACATCCACCGCAGTGGAAAGTCGGTTACCTATAATATCCCTTATCACAGAGGTAATTTCCCTAAAGGTTTTGCGACCGGGAGCGGTATTTCTCCATGCCAAGGAGTGCTGCCTTTCAATAGGCATGCCCTCTATTTCACAAACATGAAGTGCTTCAGGGTGATGCAACTCTGAATGAATATATAGCCCAGGCAAAAATGCTACGCCCATTCCCATTACTACCATTTGGCGCAGTGTATCTAGGCTTGTTCCTTCATAATCTCGTTGCAGGTTTGCGCCAATTTCATCGCAAATATGTTGCACTTGATGATGAAAGTGGTGTCTATCTTCTAGCGTGAGTACCTTTTCTCCAGCAATTTGCTCGGGGCGAACAAAGGCATTTCCGGCAAGCTTATGATCAGAAGGCACAACGAATTTAAGCGGTTCGTTAAACAGAGGCTCAGTTATAAGCTGCGAATATTCACTGGAAAGTGGTGAGATAATTAAGTCGTATTCACCGTGCAGCAATCCATGTTGTAGTGCCTGTGGTGCAGCTTCTCGCACGTAGAATCGAAGCCCTGGCTTGCGCTGATGCAATTCGGGTAAAATATGGGGCAACAAGTAAGGACCAAGCGTAGGGGGGATACCAAGGCGGAAGGTAACCACTTCACCTTCAGCCAGATCCCGTGCTATTTCATTGAAACGGTGATTAGCTTGAAGTACTTCTTCCGCCGCTTCGAGTAGCGCTTTGCCTTGAGGCGATAATAAGGTGCCAGTTCTTGAACGTTCAAATAAGACTAAATCCAAACTGCTTTCAAGGGCATTAATTTGACTCGTTAAAGTAGGCTGACTAATTCCTAGGCTTGTGGCAGCTTGACGAAAGCTTAAGTATTTAGCTACAGCAACAAAATAACGAATTTGGTTAATCGATGGAGTTTTACCGTTTAGTAACATGGTTATTACGTCGCCTAATTTTTATAATTCTTACGCTTGATAGGTGTAGGCTATCACGAGCTGGTATATTAAACTATTAATCTATCAGGCGACACTGGCGCAGACAGTAAAAAAATAATTATTCAATGGAGATATTTATGGATCACGTTATTTCAGGTGTAGCTAAATTCCAGAAAGAAGTTTATCCAGGAAAAAAAGCAGCTTTCCAAAAACTGGCGAACGGTCAGAACCCAGAAGTGCTTTTTATCACGTGTTCAGACTCTCGTATAGATCCAAACTTGGTAACGCAAACCGAGCCGGGTGAATTGTTTATCTGTCGTAACGCGGGCAACATCGTGCCGCCGCATAGCAACCAAACGGGCGGTATGACTGCCTCAATCGAATTTGCTGTTGCAGCACTAGGCGTTACGCATATCGTTGTTTGTGGACACACAGACTGTGGTGCAATGAAAGGCGCATTAAAGCCAGAAGGGCTTTCTTCATTGCCGCACGTTAAAGAATGGCTGGGCCATTGTCGCGCTGCGACTGAAGTTGTTAAAGAGCGTAGTGGTTGTTCTGAACTAACCCACGATCACCTAGAAGATGTAACGAAAGAAAACGTGGTACAGCAAATTCAGCATTTACGTACACACCCTGCTGTTGCCGCAAAAATTGCGAACAAACAAGTTACGCTTCATGGTTGGGTTTATAATATAGGTAGTGGCGAAGTGTTGTGCTACAACAGCGAGTCTGGTGAGTTTGAGGTAATGGATCAATCTCACGCAGAAGCGCAGCTTAAGCGATAAGCACTTTTGCGCGATAAGAATTTAGGAAACATTTCATGTTTAAGTTAAATGTAAGTAATTTACGTGGTGACATCACCGGTGGTTTAACCGCCGGTATTGTTGCTTTGCCGCTAGCCTTAGCGCTAGGGGTAGCCTCAGGACTTGGTCCGATGGCCGGCCTTTATGGCGCTATTGCGGTGGGTTTCTTCGCCGCGTTGTTTGGTGGCACACCCTCACAAATCTCTGGGCCTACAGGGCCTATGGTTGTTGTATTAGCAGGTTTGTTTGCCAGCCTCTCAGGCGATGCAAGCTTGATCTTTACCGCAGTTATACTCGCCGGTATTTTTCAAATTATCTTCGGCTTCTTAAAAGTTGGGGAATATATCCGCCTAGTTCCATACCCTGTTATTTCAGGCTTTATGTCGGGTATTGGTGCCATTATTATCATTCTACAATTAGGCCGCCTGTTGGGGCATGAGCCTCCAGGTGGCACTATTGGCGCATTAAGCTATCTACCCACAGCACTTGCAGATATTAATTTTGCAACGCTAGGCTTAGGTATTGGTACATTAATCATTGCCTACAAATGGCCTGCGTCACTAGGTAAATATGTGCCGGGTGCGCTAGCAGCACTTATCATTGGTACTCTTGCAAGCTTGGCGTTATCTGTACCTATCTTAGGTCAAATTCCTACGGGCTTACCAAGCATCCAAATGCCAGTATTCGAGCAAGGTACAGCATTATTAATTTTAGAAGCTGCGTTTATTCTTGCAGTACTTGGCGCTATCGATAGTTTGTTGACGTCATTGGTAGCAGACAACATGACCCGTACCCGTCACGATAGTAATAGAGAGTTAATCGGTCAGGGTATTGGTAACACTGTAGCGGGTTTCATTGGTGGTATTGCGGGAGCAGGTGCAACCATGCGAACGGTTGTGAATATTCGTAGCGGTGGTAAAGACCGTATTTCGGGTATGGTTCACGCATTGGTATTACTTGCGATAGTCTTGGGTCTTAGCCCGCTCGCGGCGCAAATTCCTCATGCTGTACTCGCTGGTATTTTGGTTAAAGTGGGTTTAGACATCATTGATTGGAGCTACTTGAAACGTGCTCACAAGGGGCCTCGTTGGGACTTCGGTCTGATGATTTTGGTACTTGCACTAACTGTGTTTGTCGACCTTATCACTGCTGTGGGTGTGGGTGTGGTATTTGCGGCTTTAGCTTACGTACGTCAAATTGCTCAGTTGCAACTTGAAGAGCTTCGCAAAATTCCAGAGTCACTTAACGATCCAGAAGAGAATGCGTTACTTGAGTCGCTTAAGGGCAAGGTCTCTATATTCAGCTTCGGTGGTCCATTGAGTTTTGGTGCCGCTGCTGATGTAGGTCACCATGTACGAGACAACGTAAAAGCGGGCTCAAAGGTGATGATCTTAGATTTCAGTCGTGTGCCTACTGTGGATGTGTCTGCAGCAATGGCGGTAGAGACAGTGACCGTGGATGCCATGGCGGCAGGTAGACAATTAGTGATTTGCGGTGCTAATACCGCGGTGAACGAAGTGTTAGAAAGTATCTGTGTGAATCATCCAGGTATCGTTATTTACGACAATTTGCACGATGCATTGCTTTATGCGAAAAAAAAAGTGACGCAACCACCAAATCAAGAAGTTAATTTTAACGCGATATCACAATCTTAACTTACTGATAATTAAGTTATTTAATAAAGGTCCTTCTCATGAAGGGCCTTTTTTTTGCACTTTTTTCATCGCCTGTCACTTTTTATTAATTGAATGTTCAATTTAACTTAACGTAACTGTCACATCCGCTTTTTAATCTACTTGGGTGAAAAACACTCAAGTAGATTAAAAAGGGAACAATACACATGACGCGTTACCATCTTATTGCACTTAGTGTGCTGGCCGGTTTATCAGGCACATCGAATAGCCACGCCGAAGCTATAGCCGAAGATAAATCTAATGAAATAGAAGAAATTACAGTTGTTGGCCGAAGCGTGTCATACGCTAATAACGCCGCCTCTGAAGATATGCAAAAACAACAAGCTAATTTAAGCAGTGTGCTTGCTGTGGTAGATAACTTACCGGGTGTGTTAATTAACGAAGGGGACACATTTGGGGCCGATGATTGGTCCACTTCTATTGTTATTCGTGGCTTTCAAGTTAACCTAAACGAACAACAAATTGGCATGACAGTAGATGGTATTGCCAACGGAAATTCAAATTATGGCGGTGGCGCTAAAGCAAACCGCTATATCGATACCGAAAACTTACAAACCATCGAAGTATCGCAAGGTACGTCCGATATTGCTTCTCGCTCTCACGAAGCGCTGGGTGGCACCCTAAACTTCACTACTATCAATCCTAGTGAGGAAGAAGGCTTTGTTGCGAGTGTTACGGCGGGTGAATTTGATGCGTCAAAATACTATGTGCGTTATGACACTGGCGAGATCTTAAAAGATACGTATGCCTGGATTAGTCTTTCTACACAAGAAAGCAGTGATTTCATGGATCAGGTAGCTGAAAACACCCGTGACCATCTAGCGCTGAAAGTTACCTCTATGGTGGAAAACGTTGCGTTAACTGGTTACGTCTCGTATGACGATACCCATGAAGATAACTACCAGCGTATCTATAGCCTGGAACAATATGCGCAAAACCCTGACTGGGATCAGCTTACCAGCGAGTGGACGGGAATTCCTTACCAAGATCAATCTTATCGTCGAGGCTGGTCTACGCTACGGGAAAACCTATTGGCTTACTTAAAAGCTGAATTCTCTGTTGGCGCGGTCGATATTTCTACTAGTGCCTATTATCATGAGAACGAAGGGCGTGGTGATTGGGTACCGCCTTACCTTGTAGACGTAAAAGATGACGGCACTGAAGGTCATTCAGAGTTGGTCAATGGGAATACGGTTTACGGTGGGAGCGCACTTGGCAATATTTATTTTGTCGACCGCGATGGCATGCAGCTTTCTCCTATTGCTGGCTGCGCAAGCTCAATTACTTTTCCTTATGGTGGCGCGGGCGCACAGTACGATCCAAGCTGTCATGAACAAGGTGCAATTCCCGTTGGCTCATACCGACACACCCACTACAACAAAGAACGTATCGGTTTTAATGCAGATGGTATCTGGTACGCTAAGTTAGGTGAATTCGATAACACGCTTCGCTTTGGTTTATGGTGGGAAGATTATGAGCGTGATGAATACCGAGATTGGCATAAAATTACCGACTCAGTGATTGGTTACGATTTTAATAACTCGCCTTACTGGGTACAGTATGACCGCAGCTTCCCAGTTGATACTCTAATGTATTATGTAGAAGACGAAATTGATTTCGGGGTAGCGAAAGTACGTCTAGGCGCTAAGCGTTTCAACGTTGATATTGCTAAAAACGATAATTTCGACAGCGCTAACAACCTAGATGTTAATTCTGATTCTGACACGCTATTTTCTGCCGGTTTTGTTGCGCCTATCGCAGTAGATGGCTTGGAACTCTTCGCTGGTTACGGTGAAAACTTCGCTTCAATTAAAGATGCACAACTTGAACGCGACGACACGGATTTACGCTTCATTGAACCAGAAACCGCAGAGAACATTGATGTGGGTCTTCGTTATTCAAGTGCTAAATTCAATGCTAATATTACTTATTACACCATTGAGTTTAATAACCGCATTCAATTCACCAGCAATGAAACTGCTAGCGGCATCGACTTCTTAGAAGCCGCGGCAGGTGGATATAGAAATGTGGGTGGTATTGAGTCTAGCGGTTTTGAAATGTCTGCAGACTTTGCGATTACCGATAACCTTACTGTATTTACGTCACTAACATTAAGCGAGTCGGAATACATTGAAACCATTGGTGGCACGGGTACGCAGTATGACTCACTGGCTAGCGCACAAGCCGCTATTGCCGATACTACTAACGCTGAGTCTTCACTGGTAGCCGTAAAAGGAAATACGGTTATTGGTACGCCAGATACCATGGCAGTTATTAGCCTAGACTGGAGTAAAAACAATTATTTCGCAGGTATATCGACAAAGTATGTCGACTCTCGTTTCATCGATATTTACAATACGGCTGAAGTAGATGACTATTTAGTTAGCGACCTTTATATTGGTGGTTACATTAGCAATATAGGTCAAGGAATGGAAGAACTTGAAGTTCGCTTAACCGTAAACAACGTGCTAGATGAAGATTATGCGTCTACCATTGCCCCTAATGCATTTTGGATAGGTGCGCCACGCGCGGTTGCCATTAATGCGCGTTTAACGTTTTAAGTCACTGTAAGACGAGCTTCTGTAACGCACATTTCGAGTGCGTTACAGCGGTTCATACGGTATGGAGTAGTTACATGCCTAAAGTAGGAATGGAGCCCATTCGAAAGAAACAGCTAATTGATGCCACCTTGGTGGTCATAGCTGAGTACGGGTTTCACAGCGCCACAATTAGTTTAATTAGCAAACAAGCGGGTCTTTCAAGCGGTATTATTAGCCATTACTTCGGTGGTAAGCAGGGGTTAATTGAAGCCGCTATGCGATACCTGCTTGAAAAGCTTAAACTCCAAGGGAGTTTTAGTAGTCATTTAGAGCGTATTGACACCATTATAGAAAGCAACTTTTCGGTTGAGCAGCAAGAGTCATCGGCAACGAATACATGGCTAAACTTTTGGGCTTTGTCGTTACATAATGAGGGCTTACATAGACTTCAGCGCATTAACCACAAACGATTAGAAAGCAACCTAACTTATAGTTTTACAAAGCTTATTCCTAGGGAGCATGCGAAAGAGGCAGCATTGTCTACCGCAGCCATGATTGATGGTTTTTGGTTACGTAATGCCCTTGAAGGTGAAGAGCAAAATACTAAGGAAAATGTGACTAAGGCAAGCAATGCAGTTAAGCGTTATGTACGATTGGTGCTATCTCAATATCAATAAACCGGTGTCTTATTACCAGTAAAATCGGTATGTAAGTCGCCGGGAAGGTGACGTTAAAAGCGAAGGTGACGTTAAAAGCCTTTAGTCATAAAAGCTGCAATTAAAAATTACTGTCATCAACGAAGCCCACACGGACCAAACGTCCGCATGGGTATCAATTTACGTTACCAAATACGAACACGCTCTTCTGGCGGAAGATACAAGTCATCGCCAGGTTGCACGTTAAAAGCTTCATACCAGGCGTCGTGGTTGCGTGGGGCTTGTGCACGGTAACGACCCGGAGCATGCGTTCCACCACGTAGCTGGTTTAACATGCTTTCCTCTGTACGCTTTTCACGCCACACTTGTGCCCATGCAAGGAAGAAACGCTGATCGCCAGTTAGGCCATCAATAACCGGCGCTTCCTCACCATTTAAGCTTAGTTTGTAAGCATGATAAGCCATCGATAAACCACCTACATCACCAATATTTTCTCCTAAGCTATTACGGCCATTAACGAAGTTACCTTCAATCGGCTCATATTGGTTGTATTGCTCGGCTAACATGTCGGCTTTTTTCTCAAATGCCGCGCGGTCTTCGTCAGTCCACCAGTTACGCTGAATACCATTAGCATCAGACTTAGAGCCCTGATCGTCAAAACCATGGCCCATTTCATGGCCAATAACCGCACCAATTGCGCCATAGTTCACTGCGGCATCAGCGTTAGGATCGAAAAACGGCGGCTGAAGAATAGCGGCAGGGAAAACAATTTCGTTAAACGAACTATTGTAATACGCGTTAACCCGTTGCGGGGTCATGCCCCAACGCTCACGGTCGGTTTTTTCTAGCTCTTTCGCAATGCCTTCAGCTTTGAAAAATTCTCTAAGGTTGCGCACGTTTCCTACCAAGTCATCGCTGTTAATGGTTAGGCCGTCGAAAGATTGCCATTTGTCGGGGTAGCCAATTTTAGGGCGAAACGCCATAAGCTTTTCTTTCGCGTTAACCTTGGTATCTTCACCCATCCAATCAAGGTTATCGATACGCTCATTTAGTGCAGTGCGTAAATTTTCAACCAGCTCTGCCATTTGTGCTTTCGAACTTTCAGGGAAATACTCAGTAACGTATATCTTACCAATGGCAAACCCTAAAGATTCAGTACCAGCCATTTGGCTGACAGCTCGTTTCCAGCGAGGGCGAGGCTCTTGCTGACCACTTAACGTAGTGCCATAGAAATCAAAGTTGGCTAAATAAATATCTTCCGATAGTAAGCCTGCGTTGTTTTTAATGGTGTGGTAAGTCAGGTAAGCCTTCCAGTCATCAAGGCTGGTCTCATTGATAATATCAATGACATCTTTGATAGGCTCAGGTTGGGTGATATTAAGTTCAGGGGCTTGAAAGCCGGTTTGTGCTAGAAAAGTGTCCCAATCAAATTGAGGATAAGCATCGGTAAGTTTACTGCGTTCAATTTGATTCAATGTAAGGTCGCGGTCGCGGCGTTTTTCACGCGGCCACTGGATGTTTGCTATTTCGGTTTCAAGTTGAAGAATAGTGGCTGCTTCCTCTGCGGTATTTTCAACGCCTGCAAAGTTTAACATCTGTTCAATGTGCGCAAGGTAAGCTTCACGAATTTTTACGAACCTTTCGTGATCGCTAATGTAGTAATCGCGATCGGGTAAGCTAAGGCCACCAACACCAACGCTAAGCTGGTACTCATTAGGATCTAAACGGTTGTACCACATGCCAGTATCAATAGGAGAGCTAGCACCGGTGAGCCAGCTTTTACCAAATACTTCGGTCAAATCTTTAGTTGAAGCAATAGCATCAATAGAGGACAACACATCAGAAATAGGTGTAAGGCCTTTTTCATTAAGGGTTTCTACATCCATATAGGCGACGAAGAAATCATGAACAAGCTGCTCATCAGCGTTCAAGTTTTCTTTTTCCATTAACCCGTCAATAATATTTTTAACCTGCTCTTCACTGCGCTCGGCCAGGGCAGTAAAAGCACCAAATCGGGTTTTATCTGCAGGAAGCTCGTAATTGTCGTACCAGGTACCGCCAGCGTACATGAAGAAATCATCGCCAGGTTTAACCGCTTCGTTTCGGGCAGATAAATCTACGCCAAATGAACCGAGTTCAGCCTGACCCATTTCTTCTTCCATCGCCATCTTGTCAGCTGCTTGTTGTTTATTTTGTTCTGGCTGACCACAGCCTGCTAAACCCAGCGATGCTGCTATGGCTAGCGCGAGTAGTTTTTGTTTCATATCGTTTTCTCATTATGATTATTCACCGCTAATAAAGGATTAGGGGTGTTTGTCGTTTTAAGGGTAGGGGTTATATCGTTATTAAAAGGTAAAACATCTTGGGCCTGATTGAAATAAGCCACAATATGTTCTGATTCTTGTTGTAAAAATGATGCTACAGCATCATGAAAGGGGGCCGAAAATAGTTCATGTTGCGATTGGCAGTAGATAGGTTCAAACCCGCGAAGGATTTTATGCTCGCCTTGAGTGCCGGGGTTAAAAAGTGGAAGCTTTTTTTCAATGGCAAAAGCAATACCTTCAAAATAACAGCACGCAAAATGTAAGCCGCTGACTTCCTCTAACGCGCCCCAATACCTGCCATATAAGCCAGTATCATCAAAAAAGAACAAAGCGCTGGCTATAGGAGAGTCATGTTTGTATGCAGTGACAATAAGCATATTCTTGGCCATGGTGTTACGTAACTGCCGAAAAAACGTCTCGTTTAAGTAGCCTGTATGCCCGCTGCGCTTTAAATACGTTGCTTGATAACACTGCAAGAAAAAATCGAGGACCTCATCGGTTATTTCACTGCCGGTTAAATGGCGGTAGTGAATGCCTTGTTCAACAAGCTTTCGCTGTGTTTTTTTCATGTCTCGGCGCTTGCGTGATGTTAGCGCATTCAAAAAACTGTCGAAATTGGTATATTGATAATTGTGCCATTGAAATTGAACGGCGTAGCGGGTGAGCAAGCCTGAATGATTGGCGAGTAACGCTTGAGTGCGGCTATTAGTAAATAGCCAATGACAGGAAGAGACGGCTTCTTCGCCCATGGACTGCACGGTTTGAGAAATAAGGGCTAAAAGCGCGTCACTAAAGGGCGCCTTTTCATGCGTTAGTATTCGCGAACCAGAGACCGGCGTGAAAGGAATAGCGGCAACCCATTTCGGGTAATAAGGAATACCATGTTGATGATATGCATTTGCCCATGAATGGTCGAATACATATTCGCCGTAACTGTGCGTTTTTAAATAGCCGGGTATAATGGCTATTACCGTGCTTTCAACTGACGCGGAGAGTGTCTCTTCGTTAATCGAGGCTTGGTCATTAATAGGCACTTGCTCAATTAAAAGGTGCTGCGGTATCCAGCCTGACGCTTCATCGCAGCACGCGCTTTGTTCTAGCGCATTTAAAAAGTCGTAACGTAAAAATGGGCCTTCGCCTTCGGCAAGCGCATCCCATGTAGCTTGGGGAACATCCGACACCGCACTGACAACTTTTACCTTATATTCCATGCTTACGTTTACTTTATTCACTTTCGTTCAACGACGCTAAAGATTACCATTAATAGTAATATAACGAGATTGAAAAGTATTTTAAGAAGGTTTCGATTAATAAAATGTCAGAATTTGACAGGAAATTCATTACCGACGCGATTACCCGCATGCTTGCACGACGAGAGCATAGCTTTTCAGAGGTTTGCCGCAAGCTTTCACAAAAAGGCATCGAAAGTGATGCTTTTATGCCTGTACTGGAAGCCTTTAGGGAGGCAGATATTCAAAGTGACGAGCGGTTTGCCGAAAGTCGTGCCCGCGCTCTGTATATGAAGGGCTCTGGGCCAAGAAAAATTAAACTCGATTTGCAGCAATACGGGGTAGATGAACTTGCCGCTGAACGCGCCCTTGATGAAATAGAACCTGACTGGTTTGAAAAAGCAAAATGGGTTAAAGATAAAAAATTTGGCCACTTCAAAGAAACCGATTTTAAGCTACTGATGAAGCAAAAGCAGTTTCTCCAATATCGAGGTTTTTATAGCGAACACATCGAATTTGCCGTCAAGGGTGAATAAAAATCGCATAAAATTCATTTATGCCCTTTATAACGGGTATAAAAGGGCTTATTTATACTGCTAGAGCAGGCTATGGGCTTAACAAAAAAGCGCTAACCATGGTATTGTTGCGCACATCCGTGCGAGGGTATGAAATGCACCTTAAACTAGGCAATTGATAGAACGATTAATCTGCCAGTGGCATCAATCCCGCACATTTTCATTCAATGTATTAAGGAAGTTAGGTTTTCAATGACATTATCAACTGCTGACTTACGCCAAAAGTTTAAAGATTATTTCAAGAGTCATGGTCACCAGCCCGTGGCTAGCTCGTCTCTCGTGCCAGCAGATGATCCAACCCTTCTTTTTACTAATGCGGGAATGAACCAGTTTAAAGATACGTTTTTAGGTGCGGAAAAACGCAGTTATACCCGTGCGGTTTCTTCTCAGCGCTGTGTTCGTGCTGGTGGTAAGCATAATGATTTAGAAAACGTTGGTTATACCGCCCGTCACCATACTTTCTTTGAAATGCTAGGTAACTTCAGTTTTGGTGATTATTTCAAAAAAGAAGCCATTGAGTTTGCATGGAATTTCTTAACAAAAGAAATCGGCCTTCCCAAAGAAAAGCTTCTGGTTACCGTTTATTCAGAAGACGAAGAGGCCTTTGATATTTGGGAAAACCACATTGGTGTTCCCAAAGAAAAGATAATCCGTATCAGTACATCAGATAACTTCTGGTCTATGGGTGACACGGGGCCATGCGGTCCGTGTTCAGAAATATTTTACGACCATGGGGCGCATATTTGGGGCGGGCCTCCAGGAACACCAGAAGAAGATGGCGATCGTTTCATCGAAATCTGGAACCTGGTATTCATGCAATACAACAAGCAAGCTGATGGCACGATGGAACCATTGCCTAAGCCGTCTATCGATACCGGTATGGGGCTTGAGCGTATTTCAGCTATTTTGCAAAACGTGCATAGCAACTACGAAATCGACTTATTCCAAAACCTAATTCAAGCTGCGGCTACAATTGTTGGCAGCGAAGATTTAGAGAATAAATCTTTACGGGTTATCGCTGATCACATCCGTTCTTGTAGCTTCCTAATTTGTGATGGCGTAATGCCTTCTAATGAAGGCCGAGGCTATGTGCTTCGCCGCATCATTCGCCGTGCAGTACGTCATGGTTACCAGTTAGGTGCCAGCGATATTTTCTTCTACAAACTAGCATCGGCACTAAGCAAAGAAATGGGTGAAGCTTACCCAGAGCTTGTAGACCAATTACCGGTAGTTGAAAAAGTATTACGAGTAGAGGAAGAGCAGTTTAGTAAAACCTTAGCCCGTGGTATGGCAATGCTAAACGATACGCTAGAAACCCTTGAAGGTGACACTATTCCAGGTGACGTGGTGTTTAAGCTTTATGATACTTACGGTTTCCCCACAGATTTAACTAACGATGTTGCCCGTGAGCACGATTTAAAAATTGATGTGGATGGTTTTGAAAGTGCAATGCAGGCGCAGCGCGCCCGTGCGCAACAAGCCAGTAACTTTGGTGCCGATTATAACAATACGCTTACTGTAGACCATGCGACATCATTCACGGGTTACAGTGATGTTGAAGGCGAAGCAAATATTGTAGAGCTTATTGCCGATAATGCGTTTTGTGAGCGTTTAGAAGACGGTCAGGAAGGGGTCGTAGTATTAGACCAAACGCCTTTCTACGCTGAAAGTGGTGGACAGTCTGGTGATAAGGGTGTGCTTCGGGTAGCAAATGGCGAGTTTGTTGTTACCGATACCCAAAAAATGGGTAATGCTTTTGCGCATAAAGGGAAAGTGAAGGGCACCATTACAAAAGGTGAGCGAGTTACTTCTGCGATTGATAATTCAAACCGTGATGCTGTGAAGAAGAATCACAGTGCTACACACTTACTTCACGCAGCACTTCGCGAGACGTTAGGTGACCATGTCACGCAAAAAGGTTCATTAGTAGAAGCGCAGCGTATGCGTTTCGACTTCTCTCACTTTGAAGCGGTAACACCCGCTCAGCTTATTCAGGTTGAGCGCAGAGTTAACGAAGAAATTCGTGCAAACCATGCGTTGAAAACCCAACTAATGGATTTAGATGAAGCCAAAGCATCAGGCGCAATGGCATTATTCGGTGAAAAGTACGACGAGAAAGTACGTGTAGTCACTATGGGGCCTTTCTCTGTAGAACTATGTGGTGGAACGCATGTTAACCGTACTGGCGATATTGGTTTATTCAAAATCACCAGCGAAGCGGGTATAGCATCAGGTGTACGCCGTATAGAAGCAATTACCGGTGAGCAAGCGCTACACTATGTTCAAGACCAGCAAGCAACGCTGATAGCGCTGTCTGGTTTGTTAAAAGCCGATACGCAAAACCTGGTTGAACGTGTTGCTGCGGTGCAGGCTCATACTAAAGAATTAGAGAAATCTCTCACTTCTGCGACACAAAAACTGGCGAGTCAGCAAGGTGCTGATATGCTTAGTAACGCTATTGAAATAAATGGTGTAAAAGTACTTATTGCTAAGTTGGAAGGTGTTGAAGCAAAATCACTGCGTTCAATGATGGATGATATTAAAAACCGAATTGGCGAAGGCATCGTAGTATTAGGTGTGGCAAGTGAAGATAAGGTCAATCTTATCACTGGGGTGACGAAAAACCTTACCGGTAAAGTGAAAGCAGGCGAGCTGGTTAACTTTATTGCCGCACAGGTTGGCGGAAAAGGGGGAGGTCGCCCTGATATGGCTCAAGCGGGTGGCGATAAGCCAGAGCATCTAAGCACTGCATTAGAATCAGTTAACGCTTGGTTAGAAGATAAGCTATAATCAAATCTGAAACTTGCAGTGAGTTTTTGAAGTGACACAGAAACATGGAATCACTGTTGCTACCGTCGGGTCGTGCCGATGAGTGGCGGAGTAATTAAGGATATGTTCAGTATTAAGGAACAGGAGCAAGCGAATGCTTATTTTGACTCGTCGAGTTGGTGAAACACTTATGGTTGGTGATGATGTAACTGTCACTGTACTAGGTGTTAAAGGGAATCAGGTCCGAATTGGTGTGAATGCACCAAAAGAAGTTTCTGTGCACCGTGAAGAGATTTACATGAGAATTCAAGCTGAGAAGGGTGGACAACCTGGAACGGCTGAGTAATCAATCTCTGCACAAAAATCGGTCAGCTTATGCTGGCCTTTTTTGTTTCTGGGCCTTTTTTAAAATTAATTTCAAAAAAAGTAGTTTTTTTTCGAAATTTACTAAAAAGGTTCATTTCGCATTAGTGCGTGCAATCTAAAATTAACCCGCTAGAATTTGATTATAACCTAACCAAAACACAGGTTTTTTGTACGAATCGTACAAAATGACAGCGAGTAAACATTTTTATCTAAAAAAGGTTTGACTCCGGCCAGTGAATCCGTAAAATGCGGCACCACTTAAGGAGAGGTGGGTGAGTGGCTGAAACCAGTTCCCTGCTAAGGAACCATACCTAATACTGGTATCGAGGGTTCGAATCCCTCCCTCTCCGCCATTGTTCGTTGATGGTGTGACGGTCAACAAAAGTTTTATTGCGCGTGTGTAGCTCAGCTGGATAGAGTACCTGGCTACGAACCAGGCGGTCGGAGGTTCGAATCCTTCCACACGCGCCATATAAGAAAACCCACCATCTGGTGGGTTTTTTTATTTCTGCTGATTAACTTTCTATTCTTTTACAAATCTGCACAATTCGCTTCAACCTAACTATACACTTTAGTCTCCTATCGCTGCCTTGCACTAACTCCTGTTCGAATTATGAACTAACATTTGAAAACAGCAGTTTCTCTATGAAGGTGTAGTACTAATGTCACTTGCAACAATAACATTTCAATTTTTAGCGGAACCTACCGACGTGAACTTTGGTGGTAATGTTCATGGTGGTGTGGTGATGAAGTGGATAGATCAGGCGGCCTATGCCTGTGCGGCGCAGTGGTCGAAGGAATATTGCGTTACTGTATCAGCCAACGGTATTCGTTTTATTAAACCAATTAAAGTGGGGCAACTGGTAAAGTTAACCGCCTCTATTGTGCACACAGGTACCTCTAGTATGCATATCTATGTTTCTGTTAGTTCTGGTGAAGCAACAGAAAGTAAGATGACAGTCGCCAATCGCTGCTTCATCTCCTTCATGGCGATTGATAAAGAAGGTCGTCCGGTTCATGTACCTTCTTATACTCCTCAAGATGAGAACGACTTCCAATTAGAGCTCGTTGCCATGCATGCTAAAAATTTCGCTAAACAACTTGATATGGATTTCACGGAAACCACAGGAGTTCATTAGGTATGTTTTGTGAAAATATATCCATTGGCTTAGCATAAATAGTTAGTTTATTGGTATTTAATAGCATAAAGTGTGATTTTATATGCATTTCACTTGCTTTTGGGTTGTGTTTTACAACTTCACATGATACTTATTCACAACGAAATTTTTGAAGAGTTCACCATGGAAACAGAATCAGTTACCAGTTTGCTGTTTGAAGCCGGCTCACTGATGCTTATAGGAATGGTATTTGTTTTTTCATTCTTAGCATTGCTAATCGTCGGAATTCACCTAATTGCAAAGTTTTGTGAAGCATTCCCTGGCGAAGCTGCACCGCAGTATGCTGCACCTCGAAGAAAAGCGGTTCAAGCTGGTATCGATGGTAAGGTTGTTGCTGCTATTACCGCTGCTGTTCATACTCATCGTCAAGCCAATAAAAATTAATTAAACAAATCATTCAGGAGTTACCATGTCTAAGCCACTGGCCTTAACCGAGCTAGTCTTGCGTGATGCCCATCAATCGCTACTTGCTACGCGTATGCGTATAGAAGATATGCTGCCTATTGCCGAAAAACTGGATAAAGCAGGTTTTTGGTCTGTTGAATCTTGGGGCGGGGCGACATTTGATTCCTGTATTCGCTATTTAGGGGAAGATCCTTGGGATCGCATTCGCAAGCTTAAAGCGGCAATGCCAAACACGAAGCAACAAATGTTGTTGCGTGGTCAAAACTTATTAGGCTATCGCCATTATGCTGATGATGTAGTGACGCGCTTTGTCGAGCGAGCACATGAAAATGGCGTTGATGTATTTCGTATCTTCGACGCTATGAACGACATGCGTAATCTGAAAACTGCGATTAAAGCCACCGTCGACAGCGGTGCTCATGCGCAAGGCACAATCTCCTACACCGTGAGCCCAGTGCACAACCTTCAGCTTTGGCTAGATATGGCTAAGCAACTTGAAGATATGGGTGTTCATTCTATTTGCGTAAAAGATATGGCGGGGCTGTTAAAGCCTTACGATTGTGAAGTCTTAATTACAGGGTTGAAAGAAACCGTCAGTGTGCCTATTGCTATGCAGTGCCATGCCACCACAGGGTTGAGCACGGCCACTTACCAAAAAGCCATTGATGCTGGCATCGACATGCTCGATACGGCCATTTCTTCAATGAGTATGACTTACGGTCATACCGCGACTGAAACTATGGTGTCTATTGTAGAGGGCACAGAACGAGATACGGGCATGTCATTACCCGATCTTGAAGAAATCGCCAGCTACTTCCGTGGCGTGCGCAAAAAATACAGTAACTTTGAAGGTAGCTTGAAAGGGGTTGATGCCCGTATCTTGCTAGCTCAAGTACCTGGCGGCATGTTAACCAACATGGAAAGCCAATTAAAAGAGCAAGGCGCTGAAGATAAGTTTGAAGAAGTGCTAAAAGAAATTCCTCGCGTACGCGAAGATTTAGGTTTTATTCCGTTGGTCACCCCAACGTCGCAAATTGTAGGTACGCAGTCTGTATTGAACGTACTTACCGGTGAACGTTATAAGAGCATCACCAAAGAAACGGCTGGTGTCCTTAAGGGCGAATATGGCGCTACGGCTGCGCCAGTGAACAAAGAGTTACAAGAGCGTGTGTTAGATGGTGGTCAGCCCATTACCTGTCGCCCGGCAGATAATATTGCGCCTGAACTAGAGAGCCTTGAAACCGAGCTTACTAAGTTAGCATCTGAGAAAAGCATTACGCTGTCAGATGCTAAGATTGACGATGTGCTTACCTATGCCTTGTTCCCACAAATAGGGCTGAAGTTCTTAGAGAATCGTGGCAATCCTGACGCATTTGAACCTGCACCTGGCTCAGAGGCCGATGTGGCAACAAGTGCGCCAGCGGCGGCGCCTGCTTCAGCGACGGGGGCACCGGCGGCTTACGATGTAAAAGTTGAAGGTAAGGTATACCATGTTGAAGTAGCTGCATCGGGGGAATTATCTAGCATAACGCCAAGTCAGCCATCTACAGCAGCACCTCAGACGGCATCTGCTGGTAGTAGTGAAAGTGCCCAAAGCATTAACGCGCCGTTGGCTGGCAATGTGTTTAAAATACTTGTGCGAGCTGGCGATGTAGTGAACGAAGGTGATGTGGTTATTATTTTGGAAGCCATGAAAATGGAAACTGAAATTCGCTCTGCGGTTTCCGGTACCGTTAGTGAAGTACTTGTAGGTGAAGGCGATGCCGTAGCCAGTGCCCAACCACTTATTGCGCTGGGGTAATTCATGGATAAGTTGATGGTGCTGTGGGACAGCACTGCACTGGCGCATTTTGAGTCAGGCCAGTTGATAATGATGGCAGTAGGTTTTCTATTGCTGTTCTTAGCTATTGTGAAAAAGTTTGAACCGCTGTTGTTAATCCCTATTGGGTTTGGTGCCTTGTTAACCAATATCCCATTGGCAGGATTTTCAGAGGCGGGAGGACTGCTTCATTACATTTATGCTATCGGTATAGATACTGGGGTTTTCCCGCTGCTTATCTTTATGGGCGTGGGCGCGATGACGGACTTTAGTGCGTTAATTGCAAACCCTAGAATGTTGCTGTTAGGGGCTGCTGCGCAATTCGGTATCTTTGCAACCTTGTTCGGTGCTATTGCACTCAACATGATCCCTGGCTTTGAGTTTACCCTCAAAGATGCCAGTGCGATTGCTATCATTGGCGGTGCCGATGGTCCAACGGCTATCTTTTTGGCCTCTCGATTAGCGCCCGATTTATTAGGGGCTATTGCGGTCGCAGCTTATTCATATATGGCGCTGGTACCTATTATTCAGCCACCGATTATGAAAGCCTTAACCAGCAAGGAAGAACGCACCATAGAAATGGCGCAATTACGCCCTGTATCGCAACGTGAGAAGATTATCTTCCCACTGGCTACACTGTTCCTCACAATTTTGTTTTTGCCTTCAGCAACGCCTCTAGTGGGTATGTTTTGCTTTGGTAATTTACTGAAAGAGTGTGGTGTAGTAGATAGGCTAAGCAAAACAGCGCAAAATGAGCTAATTAATATTGTCACTATCTTCTTAGGGTTAGCGGTAGGTTCAAAGCTTTCTGCAGAGAAATTTTTAACCGTTGAAACCTTGGGTATTCTTGGTTTAGGTGCTGTAGCGTTTGCTATTGGTACGGCAACAGGCGTGTTAATGGCTAAGCTTATGAGCCGAATGAGTGGCGGTAAAATTAATCCACTCATTGGTGCCGCTGGCGTATCGGCGGTACCGATGGCAGCTAGGGTTGTGAATAAAGTTGGACTTGAAGCAAACCCTCATAACTTCTTATTGATGCATGCCATGGGGCCCAATGTGGCCGGGGTACTTGGTTCAGCTGTTGCTGCGGGTATCTTGCTGGCGCTAGTAGGTTAATGGGAAAGCCTTCTTACTATAATTGGCAACAGGGTGAGGTTAAATAAACTCGCTCTTATGGATAGCAAAATGCGGCCTAGGCCGCATTTTTTATTTAAAGCGCAATGTAAGGGGCGTTATAGAAATAATTCAAGCACCTTCAAAGCAACCTCATCTAACGCTAACTAATGGTATTGTTCGTAATTAACGACTGATAAGCCACAATGAGTTTTTTAGTAATGGCATGTTGGGGCCAACGAAAAATCGTTTCTGTTTTCCCTTCTTCTACAATATTGCCATTTTCCATCACAATGACCCGATCGGCGATATGTCGAACTATTCCCAAATTATGGCTAATAAAAATAAATGCCAACCCCATTTCTTGTTGTAGCTTCAAAATAAGGTTTACCGTTTGCGAGCGTATAGACGGATCTAGGGCCGCAAACGGTTCGTCGGCTATAAGGACTTTCGGCTTTAATATAATGGCGCGCGCGAGGGATACACGCTGTTGTTGGCCGTCAGATAGCATATGACGATAAAAATAATAATGTTCTCGTAGCAAGCCCACTTTTGTCAGCATTTCTTCAATAAGGGATTTACGTTCCACTTCCGTTAACTCTGTGTTTAAACGAAGAGGTTCGTCGAGCACTTTCCCCACGGGCACAGAAGGATTCATCGACTCACTACTGTGCTGCAATATCATACGAATGTCGTGGGTGCGTTTTTGTTGATTGTTGTGTTGGTTGTATTTCGCCAAATATTTGTGACTATTAAGTTCAATAACCCCTTCATCAGCAGGGATAGCCCCTACCAGTAATTTGGCTAACAGTGACTTACCTGCGCGGTTTTCACCAATAATCGCGATAGTTTCGCCACGCTGTACAGTCAGATCGATAGGCCCTAATTCAAATATCTCAGGCTTTTTTAGCCAACGTTTCTTATCGTTATGCCTAAACGTTAATCCATCTACCTGCATAATATCTGTCATAACTTCTCCATATGCAGCGGAAAGTGGCAGTTATAGGTATGGTCGTGAATATATCTTACTGCAGGTCTAGAAACACAAGCACGCTGTGCTCGGGGGCAGCGTGGGCCTAACCGGCACCCAATAGGTAAATGCTGCAATGTAGGAATAGACCCGCCCAGCGTAGGAAGTTGTGACTTAGGGGGTAAATCTTTCCTGAAGCTCGGCGCACTGTCTAACAACGCCTTGGTGTAAGGGTGAAGCGGGCGTTTCTTTATATGCTTCATTTTACCCGACTCTACCGTTTGCCCAGCGTAAAGCACCGTCATCGAATGTGACATACTGGCAATAGCCAGCAAATCATGACTCACAAACAAAATACTTAATGAACGGGTTTGGTTTAAACGAGTAAATAACTTAAGAATTTGCGTTTTAGTGGTTGGCTCCATCCCACGGGTGGGATCATCAGCAATTAACAGTTTCGGCTGAGATACCAAGGCCATGGCGATCATAAATTTTTGCCCAATATCACTGGGAATTTGGTGTGGATAGGCATTTAAATAATGCTTGTGCTGCTTTATGCCCACCTTGTGTACTGTGCTTATGGCTATGCGTTTTCTATGTTGCGCACGTTGCCAAAACCAGTAGCCTTCCACAAATTCATCGGGAATACTTTCTTCAAGCTGTTCACCTAAAGTGGCAGAGGGGTCTAAACTAGTTTGAGGATTTTGAAATACAACAGCAATATCTCGGCGCATCACTTCTCTGCGCTGATATTTAGACATACTTAATAGGTTTTCACCGTTCCAGCTCATGCGATCTGCGGTCATTCTCCACTGCGAGGGCAGGGCACCACAAATGGCAGACACTATTAAGCTTTTCCCCGAGCCAGACTCACCCACCAGAGCTCTAATTTCACCAGTATTAACGGTTAAATTTACCTTGTCGAGAGCCTTAATGGTGGTGTCACCATCCACCATTTCTAAGGTTAAATTTTTAATATCTAGCATGGGCATATTAGTGGCTCACTCTTTTTCTGAGTGCAGAACGTAGTCCGTCCCCCACAATATTTATCGATAACACCAATAAGAAAATCGCAATCCCAGGCAATGCTACATTCCAAGGCGCTAAGTAGGCCACATCAAGTCCATCACCCAAAATAGCGCCAAGCTCGGCCAAAGGTGATTGTGCTCCCAAATTTAAAAAGCCGAGTGCAGATACATCGATAACCGCAATCGATAGTGCCACAGTGCCTTGCACCACAAGCATTTCTGTCATGTTAGGAAGAATAGAATGCACAAACAATTGCCATTTATTCGCCCCATCTAATTTCGAGGCCATAATGTATTCTTTCTTCATTTCAGCGCGCACAAATGTGCGCGTACGATGAACAAATTGTGGAATGAGCGCAAGGGTAATAGCCCACATGCTATTGACTAACCCTGTGCCAAGAATTGCCACGATAATAATAGCAATTAGCAAAGTTGGAATGGCCATTAAGGCATCTAGCAAGTGGTTCACAATACTTGAACGCACTCCCCGTAACATACCTGCAAATGTTCCAATACTCACGCCAATAAGCATGGCAAGCACTACCATAAGAAACCCCGACCCTAATGTAGTGCGGCAGCCATAAATAATACGAGAGAAAACATCGCGGCCAAGGGGATCGGTGCCGAACAAATGGGTTATTGACCCACTGCTTTCCCAACTTGGGGCAATAAGTAACGCATCTATATTCTGTTCCGCCGGGTTATAGGGTGAAACCACAGGTGCGAACAACGAAAAAATCACAAAGAAACCAAGCAAAATAAGACCAACAATCGCAATGTGGCTGCTACGGAAAGCTGCCCAAGTGCGCTGCCAGGGAGATGGATGAAACTCCTCTTCGTATAAACTAAACTGTGGCACGTTCGTACTTTTCTCGGCTAGGATCGATAATGCGGTTAAACAAGTCGACCATAATTGTTAACGTAATAACGAGGGTTGATACAGCCAACATTCCTACACGAAGCGCAGGGAAGTCTCGTTGATAAATTGCTTGAATTAACCAGCTACCAATACCTGGCCATGAAAATAAAGTTTCTACTATCATGGCATTGGTGATGAGTGTGGTAATTTGAATTGCCATCAAGGGCAATATAGGCAGTAACGCATTGCGTAATACATGCCTAAAGAAAATCTGCCATTCAGACACACCTCTAGAACGAGCGGCTACAATATACGGGCGGTGAATAACATCAATGACCGAACGACGGGTAATACGCACCATTGAAGCGGTTGTTATTGCGCCTATTGCCACTGTAGGCAACGCAAGGTGAGAAATAGCATCCCGGTAGGCAAGCCCATGATCGATACCCTCTGCTAGCATAATATCTATAAGTACAAAGCCAGTTACAGGTTTAATATCGAACAATAAACTAATTCGACCCGACAAAGGGGCAATATCAAGATGTAAACTAAAAAATAGGATTAGAATGAGTGCCAGCCAAAATACAGGGAAAGAATACGTTGTAATGCTCAGTGCATTGATAGTGTGGTCGGTGGTAGAGTAACTTTTAAGCCCTGCGTAATATCCCAAGGGGATGCCAACGAAAAGTGCCATCAACATTGCATAGGCGCTGAGCTCGATAGTAGCGGGCATGGCGATACCAATTTCTTCTCTAAGGGGCAATCCTGATGCTAGGCTGTAACCCCAATCGCCTTGTAACAACGACGATAAATAGTAAAAAAACTGTACTATGTAGGGTTGGTCTAGTCGAAATTGGCGCATAAGCGCCTCACGTTGTATCTCGTTCTGCGGCACAATTCCGGTAAGGTTTTCTAGTACATCACCGGGGAATAGATACACCAGCGAGAATGACATGGCGGTTAACACCAAAAGGGTTAAGATAAACAATACACCGTATCGCGATAATATTTGAATCACAGTGATTTACCTACTCCGCCAAATCTAACACCGCCAAACGGGTTTATGGTCATGCCTTCAAGTTCATTTCTATAGGCTTGATAACGATATGCGTGGGCAATAGGCACTAATGGCAATCGCTCGTAAAGCAGTCTATTCACTTGTTGATAGATTAAACGCCGCGCTTCAAGGTCTTCTGTCTGCAACGCTTTATCTAAAAGTTCATCATAATCGTTATCACACCACATGGCGCGGTTAGTTCCAGAGGGTATGGCGCCACAGCTAAGTAATGGTCGGTAAAAATTATCAGGATCGCCATTATCGGCCGACCAGCCTATTAATACCGAGTCATGTAGCCCTTCTTGCAAGTGGCGTCTAAATGTCGCCCAGTCGTAACTAACAATAGTGGCGATAACGCCCACATCTCGAAGATACCTTTGGATAAGCTCTGCCATTTTCGCTGCATTAGGGTTATAAGCACGCTCAATAGGCATGGCCCATATGGTCATGGTAAACCCAGGTTCCACGCCTGCATTTTCAAGCAGCTTTCTCGCTAGTACAGGGTTGTAAGCCGTATCATCCGCATCGTTTTGAAAGGCCCAGCTGGCGGCGGGTAGCAACGTTTTAGCACGGGTAGCACTGTCGAAATAAACCGCTTCTAACAGCGTGTTTTTATCGATAGCCGCGGCCAACGCGCGCCTAACATCAGGGTTGTCGAAAGGTGGGCGCTGGGTATTAAATGCCCAAAATCCCACGTTCAAACCGGGCTTTTCAGCCAATAGTAAATCGTCGCGAGAGCGGATAACCTCTAATTCAGTTTGTGCTGGAAAAGCCGTCGCGTCACATTCACCGGTCATTAACTTAGCCAAACGCAACGAGCTCTTCGGGGTGATATCATAAATTAAACGTTCCGCATTATCTTGCTCACCCCAATACGTTTGGTGACGTTGGTAGCGAATGTAGTGATCTTTTCGGTAGTTTTCGAATTTGAATGGACCTGTACCAATAGGGTATTGATCGATACGATTAGGCAGACCTTGTTGTAACAATGCCTCACCGTACTCTTGTGACAACATCACCGAAAAGTCCGTAGCCAAATTCGCTAAAAAAGAGCTGTCTCTGCGCTTTAGATTTATTTCTACCCTGTACCCGTTTACCCGTTCAACAGAGGCGATATTCTGTGCAAGCCCCAAACTTTCAAAGTACGGGTAACGGCCGCCAGATACGTAATGGTAAGGGTGTGAAGTAAGTCGCCACCTATCAATACTAAAAATGACATCGTCGGCATTAAAGTTTCTGCTCGGCGTGAAATAGCTAGTAGTATGAAACTCTACGTCTTTTCTGAGTTGAAAAGTATACGTTAAGCCGTCATCAGAGACCAACCAGCTACTCGCAATACTCGGTATGATACGGCCAGAATCAGGGTCGAAATCGAGTAACCTGTCATACAACTGATGCGATGACGCATCGGTTGTGGTGCTAGACGTATCTAACTGAGGATTAAACGTCACTGGATTGCTTTCAGAGCAATAGACTAAACCGCTATTATAAAATGCATGTTCATCTTGTTTTGAACAGGCCGCTACCAGCATTACCATAACAACAGTAAAGGCAGCGTAAAAAAGCGGTTTTACAGGCATTCAGTTAGCACTCCATCGATTCAGGTGAAGAGTCTAACAGGTTGTATTTTTTTAGATAACCTCGAAGTTGATGATAAGTGAGACTAAGCTTCTCGGCAGTCTTTTTCTGATTGAATTGGCTGTCTGATAATGCTTGTTTAATCATATCAATTTCGTATTGCTGAGAGCGGTCTTTTAAATCGATAGGGTATTCTACCGTATCGGGTTGTAACGACGGTAATACAGCAGGCGATGAAGTTGCCGCAGGCTCATTATTGGAGGCTATGTTCTCTATGCTGGCAGGCACTGTTGGTTCTGCTTCAGATGTAGCCGAGGTTCTATCATTGGTTTTAATGCGAGAGGTTGGCCTAAATAAAGATTCAAAAGGGTCGAGAACAATATCGTGTACGGGCAAATGTGGGTTGTTCGTTCTGTACACCGCACGTTCAACCACGTTTTTAAGTTCTCGAATATTCCCGGGCCATTCGTAATCAAGCAAGGTGCGTTTTGCTTTTTCAGTAAAGCCGCTAAAAAGCTCCATTTCCATTTCTCTTGCCATGCTTATGGCAAAGTTCTCAGCAAGCATCATGATATCTTCACGTCGCTCTCTTAAAGGAGGGATAGTAATAACATCGAAGGCGAGCCTGTCGAGTAAGTCAGCACGGAACTCACCAGCGTCAGCCAGGGCGGGTAAATCTTCATTTGTAGCAGCAACCAAGCGGACATCGGTTTTAACGGTTTTATTGCCGCCCACACGTTCAAATTCGCCGTATTCCACTACTCGCAATAATTTTTCTTGAATTAAACCAGAGGTGTTCGCCAGCTCGTCAAGAAACAGTGTGCCATTGTGGGCAATTTCGAAACGACCTTCACGGCGCTTTGCTGCGCCAGTAAATGCACCAGCTTCATAGCCGAACAACTCACTTTCTAATAAGCTTTCGTTAAGTGCGGCGCAATTAAGCTTGACGTAATTTTGATCCCAGCGCTTAGACAGAAAGTGTAAACGTGCTGCTATAAGCTCTTTACCGGTTCCGCGCTCACCTATCACCAATACGGGTTTATCCAGTGGTGCTATTTGTGAAATTTGCTCTAGCACTTCTAAAAAACTATTCGCTTGACCTAGCAAATTATCCTGCTGACGATACCTACTCATTAAATCCCTCAAATATTAGTCATTTCGACCAATTAATAGTGTAGAGTAAAAAAACTTGTTGTTCGAGCATTATTTAAACCAAACGAATATCTTTTAAAATTATCAAGTTAGGGTAATTCAAAAAACTGGCAAGCATATTGAATAGTCTTATTACACGTTTATCTTGGTACAACCAGTTTTCGACTATGAGGTAATTATTATGGGTATCTTCTCGCGTTTCACTGACATTGTGAATTCGAATATTAATGCGCTTTTAGATAAAGCGGAAGATCCGGAGAAAATGGTCCGGTTGATTATTCAGGAAATGGAAGACACATTGGTAGAGGTGCGCTCAGCATCGGCTAAAACGTTGGCGAACAAAAAGGAAATTGTAAGCCAAATTAATAAATACGAAGCAGACGCTAACGATTGGCAAATGAAAGCGGAACTTGCGTTAAGCAAAGACCGTGATGATTTAGCCCGCGCAGCACTGCAAGAAAGAAAGAAATCAGCAGAAGCTGCTGAAACGCTAACTAACGAGCTAACGGTTGTTGAACAGCAAATTAGCAAGCTTCAAGATGAGATTGGTCAGCTTCAAGACAAGCTAGCTGATGCGAAGAGTCGTCAAAAAGCGATTATCATGCGTCAGAAAACGGCGAGTTCACGCTTAGAAGTGAAACGCACGCTAGATAGCACAAAAGTAGATTCAGCTATGGGGCGCTTCGAACAATACGAGCGTAAGATTGACGATTTAGAGTCGCAGGTAGATGCTTACGACCTAGGTAAGAAAACCTTAAATGATGAATTTGCAGAATTAGAAACAGGCGATAAGATAGACGAAGAACTAGCTGCGCTTAAAGCAAGAGTGAAAGGTGACACAAGCTCATCTTCAACATCAGAATAATAATTACAGGTAGCCTGCTTAGGTACTAAGTGCATTACGCTATGCGTTTTGCACAATGCATCAGGTATTTGGTGCTAGGGCACTGAGCAGGCTAATCGGGGTTTTTTGGAGGTATTTACAATGGATGAAGGTATCATTGCAATGTTGGTAATGCCCTTGGTCATTTTTATGATTTTTGTGGCACCGATTTGGTTAATTCTGCATTACCGCAGCAAAAAACAAGTCAATCAAGGGTTGAGTGTTGAAGAGCAAGCTTCATTACAATCACTTGCTGAACAAGCTGAAAAAATGAGCGATAGAATTCAAACTCTGGAGGCTATCTTAGACAGTGAAGCCCCAGAATGGAGGAATCGCGCATGAGAAACGGTAAACAGCTATACCGCGATACAGACAACGCAAGAATAGCGGGTGTATGTTCAGGAATAGCGCACTACTTTGGTTTAGAGACATGGTTGGTGCGAATTCTAGCGGTGACAGGCTTTTTCTTATTAGCAGGTCCATTCATGTTTGTTGCGTATATAGCGGGCTGGTTCATCTTAGATAAGAAGCCTTTAGGTGATGCTTCAGAGGAGCAAACCACTGTTCAGCAAAGCCGCGGCAAGGGTTGGAAAAATACAACGGCCACATCAAGTAATAGTCGTCATAAGGTCGAAGTGAAAACAAAAGTTTGGCAGTCTGGTGAACCACCTAAACAGGCATTTCACGATATTCGTAATCGTTTTCAGAAATCGGAAGTACGATTACGCAAGATGGAAACGTATGTGACCTCAAGGGAATTTGAACTTAACCGAGAAATCAGTAGATTGTAGTCAAGTATCATTGAATCACATTCGCTAGCGACTCCCCGATAAATGCAAAACCGCTCCTCTTTAAGAGCGGTTTTTTGTATGTAAAGCATTATGTTAGTTTTTTTTGTAAATAAGTTGTTACGGCTTGGCGGCACGGCAAGAATGGGTGAACACTTCCCGTAATCGCGCATTTCATTAGACTAATTGGCAGAAGTCATTTATTGAATATGTCGAAAGTAGTTATGGCAAAATCTAGTGTTTATCAATCAAAATCCTCAGACAATAAAGGCGTTATAAACTGGTCAGAAGAAGAAAATCAAATCTGGGCAGAGTTGTACGCAAGGCAAATTCCGTTGTTGAAAACCCGTGCCTGCGAACAGTATATGGAGGGGTTGTCGTTACTGGCACTGCCTGATGATCGCATTCCTCAGCTACCGGATATCGATAAAGTATTATTGGCAAAAACTGGCTGGAAAACTGCCGAGGTTCCTGCGCTCATCAATTTTGGCGAATTTTTTAGATTATTAGCCAACAAACAGTTTCCTGTTGCAACCTTCATTCGCTCGAAAGACGAATTTGATTACCTACAAGAGCCCGATATTTTTCATGAGGTTTTCGGTCATTGTCCTTTGCTAACGAATCCAGCTTTCGCGCACTTCACCCATACCTATGGGAAGCTCGGCTTAGCGGCTAGCAAAGAGGACCGAATCTATCTAGCACGACTTTATTGGTTCACGGTTGAGTTTGGGTTAGTTCGAAGTAAAGCTAATCCAGAAAAACTGGAGATTTATGGTGGAGGTATTCTGTCTTCACCAGGTGAAACGCTATATGCGCTGGATAGCAGCGACGCTATTAGAAAGCCGCTTACCGCCACCGATGCCCTTCGTACACCCTATAGAATTGATATCATGCAGCCCTTGTATTACGTACTTCCTGACTTTGATTATCTGTTTGAATTGGCCAATATGGACATCATGAGCCTAGTGAATAAAGCGAAGGGGCTTGGGCTATATCCCGCCTTATTTGACGCTAAAAAGCAGGCATAAGTTAACATTTTGTTACGCCGCGGTGTGGGGGGAAACGTTTTCACACCTTCCACTTCGCCGAATCGCTTAGAAACCCAGCCTTCCAAGGAGACAATCTGGCATAATTAACTTGTTATCTTTTTGTAAAAGTGTGATATTGTGTACATATAAGTTTACAAGAGATGTGAAGTCACACCCATGCGATTAGAAATCAGTTGTCAGGACAGACTGGGTATTACTCAAGATGTGTTGGATATCCTCGTTACCCACGAAATCGATCTAAGAGGTATTGAGATTGATGAAACAGGTAAAATTTTTCTTAATTTTCCCAATATTGAATTTGCAGACTTCCAGCATCTAATGCCCAAAATTCGTCGCATCGATGGTATTTCTGACGTTAAAACGACGCATTTTATGCCAAGTGAAAGAGAAAAAACTCAGCTTTCTGCCATATTGCGCACGCTTCCTGATCCGGTGTTTTCTATTGATGCGAGAGGGCATATCTTACTGTGCAATGAAGCAGTAACCTCTGGGTTAGAGCAGAGCGTCCACGATGTTGAAGGCATTGAAATAGGCGAAGTAGTGAAGGGCTTTAACTTCACCCGTTGGATGGATGGAAAGTTGCCTCGCGCTCAGTCCTCCAAGGTAAAGTTTATCCAACAAGACTATGTGGCTGATATGTTGCCTATTACCGTGCCTGACGGTGATAACAACATTATTATGGCCGGTGCGGTGGTTATTCTGAAATCAGAAATGCGGTTAGGCCAACAGTTTAGTGTATTCCATCAATCGCCGACTGACAGTTTTGATAGATTCGTCGTGGAATCTCAGGCGATGAAACGTGTGGTGAGTGAAGCAAAACGTATTGCTGATCTTGATGCACCGGTTCTTATTTTCGGTGAAACAGGCACGGGTAAAGAAATGATTGCCCGCGCTTGTCATCAATCCAGTCGACGCAGTGAGGGCGCGTTTTTAGCGCTAAATTGTGCATCGCTACCTGATAGCGTGGCGGAAACTGAATTATTTGGTTATGCGCAAGGTGCTTTTAATCAACCTAATGCTAAAGAAGGTCTGCTAGAGCAAGCAAGAGGCGGCACACTGCTGCTTGATGAAATTGCTGACATGAGTTCTCAGCTACAAGCCAAACTACTACGGGTGTTAGAAGACGGTGAATTTAGACGAGTAGGCGATGCGGAACCTGTTACTGTAGATGTTCGTTTTATTTGCACTACCTGCCGCGACCTAGGTCAATTGGTAGAAGAAGGGCGTTTTCGCAAAGAATTGTATTATCGCTTAAATGTATTGAGCTTAGTGATGCCATCGTTAAAAGAACGCCGACACGATATTGTTCCACTAGCCGAATCATTTATTGCCCAGCACAGTACAAAGCTGGGTCGTAGGCCGGCTAAATTGAGTAAGTCCTGCGTTGATTTCTTGCAACAATATCCTTGGCCGGGCAATGTCCGTCAGCTTCAAAATGCACTGTTCAGAGCGTTGTCATTGCTAGATGGCAAGGAAATAACCAAAGAAGATATTCAGCTTCCTAGTTGTGCCCCTAGTGTGACCTTTATCGATGAAAACTTTGAAGGCACATTAGACGATGAAGTGAAAAAATTTGAAAAAGACTTACTAAAACGGCTTTATCCTTTCTATCCGAGTACGCGTCAATTGGCGAGGAAGTTGGGGTTAAGTCATACCGCGATTGCGAATAAATTACGTGAGTACGGTATTAATAAAGCATCAATAAAAATGTAGGTTTCACTGTTTCGTTAAATTTACGTTGCCTTGCTTAGCTAATAAGGGCGGTACTTCAGAGGGAAGTGCCGCCTTTTTTTGTACAACCAAGCTTACAGTTAAAATTTTTGTCACGCGCTCATGACTTTTCATCTTGTTACGGGTGATGCATAAAGAATAATAAATGTTACATACGCAAAAGTGCTGATCACAGTAGGGATTTAATTTATGAAACTAGCCACATATAAGAATGATAGCCGAGACGGCTGTTTAATGTTGGTATCTAAAGATTTAACGCGTACTTGTTCAGTAGAAGATATCGCTCACACAATGCAACAAGCACTCGACAGTTGGCAGGTCACTGCTCCGCAGTTACAGATGCGCTACGAACAGCTTAACAATGGGGTAATAGAAAGTATCGAATTTGATGCTACCCGCTGTGAGTCTCCTTTACCGCGCGCTTATCAGTGGGCTGATGGGAGTGCTTATGTGAACCATGTAGAGCTAGTAAGAAAAGCGCGAGGCGCAGAAATTCCTGAAAGCTTTTGGAGCGACCCACTCATGTACCAAGGGGGATCTGACGACTTTATCGGTCCTTGTGACGACATTATTCTGCCCAGCGATGAATGGGGCATTGATTTTGAAGGTGAGGTCGCCGTTGTCACCGACGATGTTCCAATGGCTTGCACAGATGCGCAAGCGGCAGAGCGAATTAGATTGGTAATGCTTGTGAATGATGTATCGCTAAGGGGATTAATTCCAGGTGAGTTGGCGAAAGGATTTGGGTTCTTCCAGTCAAAGCCTGCCTCTAGCTTTTCACCCGTGGCAGTAACACCCGATGAGCTCGGGGATGCGTGGGAACAAGAAAAAGTGCATTTACCGCTTCGTTCTACCTACAACGGTGAGTTGTTCGGTAAACCACAAGCAGGTGAAGACATGACATTTAGCTTCGCTAAGCTGGTGTCACATGCAGCTAAGAGTCGAAATTTAGGCGCTGGCACCATTATTGGTTCCGGTACCGTATCGAACAAACAAGGTACTGATCACGGCTCAGCCATTGCTGAAGGTGGCCTTGGCTACTCGTGTATTGCTGAAGTGCGCATGATTGAAAGCATCAGGGACGGAAAGCCAGCTACTCCCTTTATGCAATTTGGCGATCGAATTAGGATAGAAATGTTCGATAGTAAAGGACAAAGCATTTTCGGTGCTATCGAGCAACAGGTTAAGCCTTTAAGCTAAATCTAAAAGAGCGAAATTAAGGAGTGGTAGCATGTACTCTCCTCCTTGGAAATTACGCTATGATTATAATGAGTAATACAACACACACGTAAGGCGGCGGGTATTTATGAGTTTAACTTTATACGGTTACTGGCGCTCAACGGCGTCTTACAGAGTAAGAATTGCACTTAATTTAAAAGGTGTAGAGTACCACTACGTGCCTGTGCACTTAGTCAATGAAGGTGGTCAGCAGCACAGCGCGCCCTATAAACAGCTAAACCCCGCTCAGCTAGTGCCTACTTTGGTTGACGATGACGAAGATATCATTCTTAATCAATCTTTAGCCATTATCGAATACTTAGATGAACGCTTTCCCTCGCCGTATCAATTAATACCATCACATAAGACAGAACGAGCAAGGGTAAGGGCGCTGGCTCAGGATATTGCATGTGACACTCAACCTTTAAGTAACCTGCGTGTACTCAATCAGCTTAAGAATGAATATAGTGCCGAACAAGAAAGTGTAAACAAATGGGCGGCGCATTGGATAACGCTGAGTTTCGATGCCATTGAAAAGCGGCTACAAACCCAAGCGGGTAAGTATTGCTTTGACTTTGATGTGACCATGGCTGACTTGTGTTTGGTACCGCAGGTTTATAACGCGCATCGCTTTAATGTGGATATGACACGATATCCGCTTATTCAAAAAATAACAGACAATTGCAATGCATTACCTGCTTTTGAAAAAGCCCTGCCTGAGAACCAAGTTGACAGCGTGCTTTAATAAAGTGAGAAAGTAGGGCAGTCGATAAGCAGCAGGGCGTAGGTTTCAATGAAACCTACTGTCGTTTGATGGGTAGCTCAGTGGTGTTCTTCACTTGTTTTAATGCGAAGGTAGAGCTGACATGATCAACCAAAGGAAGATGAGTAAGCTTCGTTTTCAGTAAAAATTCATATTCTTCAATACTTTCCACAATCACTTTAAGCAAATAGTCTTTCTCACCGCTGGTGGTGTGGCACTCAACAATTTCATCAATACTTTGTACTGCATTTTCAAAATCGGTAAGGGAGTCGCCATCATGATTTTTAAGTGTGACATAAATAAAAACAGACACCCCAAGGTTCAATTTTTTACTGTTTAATAGGGTGACTTTGCCGATGATAATACCGTCGGCTTCCATTCGTTTTACCCGTCGCCAACATGGGGTATGGGAAAGCCCAACCTTTTGACTCAACTCAGCCATAGAGACAGTGGCATCTTGTTGAAGTACTCGTAAAATCTCACGATCGAATTTATCTAATTTCATTGAACGCAGCTTCCGTCGTTTTTATGATGTTTATTATATAGAAAAATAAATTCTAGGATAGATATCCTAGAAAAATAGTATTCATACTTTGTGTATTTCACTTTACGAGGGCCGGTCATCAACTTAGCAAGGCGTGTCCTCTGGTTGTTGGGCTACACTTGGGCAAAATCCATCACATTATTAATAGGGAAAGTATGTCGGTTTTCGATCACATAGAGTTTGATAATCACGAGCATGTCGCTTTTTATCACGATAAAGAAGCAGGCTTAAGTGCCATTATTGCCATACACAACACAAACCTAGGCCCAGCATTGGGTGGTTGTAGAATGTGGCCCTATGTAAGTAGTGCAGAAGCACTTACCGATGTACTCCGCCTTTCTAAGGGAATGACTTACAAAGCCGCGATGGCTAATATCGCATTAGGCGGCGGTAAGTCAGTCATAATTGGTGATCCTCGCAAACAAAAAACGCCGGCAATGATGGAAGCCATGGGGAAATTCGTTGATTCATTGGGCGGCAAATATTTTACCGCAGAAGACTCAGGTATTTCAGTTACCGATTTACAAACCATGGCGACTCAGTCTGATTACATTGCTGGGGTAAACGCGCAATATCATTACGCTGACGAGCAACCTGACGGCAACCCTGCACCATCAACCGCTTACGGCGTGTTTGTAGGCTTAAGAGCTAGCGTGGAGCACGGTTTAAATCGCAGCTTAGAAGGCGTAAGCGTGGCCATTCAGGGTATGGGGCACGTTGGTTATCGACTAGCGTCACACCTGCATGCAGCGGGTGCAAAACTCTATGTAGCCGATATTTTCCCTGAAGGTGTTGAAAAGGCCGTAGCAGAACTGGGTGCTACGGCGGTAGCGCCGGAAGAAGTTTTAGGGCTGGACGTTGATGTGCTTGCCCCTTGTGCCTTAGGTGCGGCGATTAACGACCAAACACTACCTATGATTAAGGCAAAAATTATTGCTGGCGCGGCTAACAATCAACTTGCACGTGAAGAGATTGGCGATATGTTAGTCGAACGTGGCATTTTGTATGCGCCTGATTATGTGATTAATGCAGGCGGTGTTATCGATATCTTCCATCAGCGTATGGATAAGAGCTCGAATGCGGCATTGCGTAAGCATATTGAAGACATTGGTACGACTTTGAAAGAAATTTATATCCGTGCTGATGCCCAAAAAGCAGCCACAAATCGAGTGGCAAACATCATTGCAGAAGAGAGATTTTCGTTAAAGGGTTGAAACTTATCGGGCAAGTAGTCATAATGCGCCCCGCGCTTAAGACTGCTGACGCCTGTTAGCATTTTATTCGCTTTCTATGGTGGGCTTTTGGTCCTCCCGCAATGATACTCTGTGAACTCGGTCAGGCCTGGAAGGGAGCAGCCGCAGCAGACGACTCATGTGCCGGGATGTGGCTGGGAGCCCGCCACCCAATTTACTCCCCCGTATTTTTATCTCATACAACTGTGTTTGGCATTACTCTGCTTTCTCGCTTACTGACGTTTTATCTGTGTCGTTTAAATATTTCATCGCATTGTCGATAGCGTATGTAACATTCATCTCCATTTGGTTTCGTTCACTCTGGGGAAGATAAAATGCCATATCGACTTCGTAGCGAATGTAGCGTGGAGGAACTTGGTTAAGTGCCAAGCAGCATAGGTCAGCTAAATAATCAGGACTTTTAGTATTATCCAGCCCAAGTTCTGTTACACGTTGTAATACAAGATGTTCGTAATAATTATGAATGTCATCATCAAGCTTCATATTTTTGCCCTAATTAAAATTTTAACGCGATGTTATTTTTTATGGGTGTGTATATTTTTAATAACGCCCCTAGATAATTTATAGCCTGTATTTTGTCGATGTCGAGTTAGCGATGTTAGAATTTCCTTCTGTCCATAACGACGATAAGAATAATCGGCATGAAAAAAAATATAGAACCCTGCTATTACGGTGATTACCTAGCGTTAGATAAAATACTTGGCGCACAAAAGCTTCAAAGTACCAAGTACGGTGAACCTGCTCATGAGGAAATGCTATTTATAGTAGTGCATCAAGTGTATGAGCTATGGTTTAAGCAACTGTTGCACGAACTCAATGCGGTTATCGACACATTCAATCAAGCAGCAGTAAAAGATCAGCAACTCACTTCAGTAGTACATAGGCTGCACCGTGTTATACAAATTCAAAAGCTGATGAATGACCAAATAGGTATTATGGAAACCATGACGCCTCAACAGTTTCTTTCATTCAGAGATTATTTGGTTCCCGCCTCAGGCTTTCAAAGTATCCAATTTAAACAGCTTGAAATTTCATTAGGCCTTAAAAGGGAATATCGTATCGATTTCGATAAGCAAAGTTTTTATAACCGATTAAGTGATGATGATCGCAGCCTATTGGAAGCGTTAGAAGAAAAACCAAGCTTGTTTGAACTAGTGGATAAGTGGTTGGCACGTATGCCACTACTTAAAACCGAGGATTTCCACTTTTGGGATTACTACCGAAATGCAACAGATGAAATGCTTAACGATGACAAAGAAACCATAGAAAAAAATGCGTTTCTGTCGGAAGTAGAACGTCGACAAGAGCTTAAAGACTGGCAATCGACCAGAGAGAACTTTGACGGGCTATTTAATCATGATACGTATGAAGCCCTTCTTAATCAGGGTAAATTCCGCTTATCACATGAAGCATTATTGTCGGCTTTATTTATAAAGCAGTATTCAGAAGAACCCGTTTTTAATCTGCCTTTCCAACTCATTACCGCACTAACAGAAATTGATGAACAATTAACGTTGTGGCGTTATCGCCATGCCATGATGGTACAACGAATGCTGGGAACAAAAATAGGAACGGGCGGCTCATCCGGCCACCATTATTTGAAGAAAACGACGGAATCTAACAGGGTGTTTTTAGACTTTTTCAACATGGCTACGTTCCTTTTACCAAAAAGTTCACTTCCAGAACTGCCTGAATCGGTGAAACGACGCTTAGGCTTTTATTTACAATAGACGAAAAATGCGACATTTCTGCATTTGCGACGAATGTAATTCGTCGCAAATGGGGAACTCTTCTACTATCTCGCAAGACCAAGCCACTCAACAGTTCACGTGTAATTTCCCTACTTCACACCATTGCCATTCATCGTAAAAATTCCCATTTGCGCTTGCTTTACCCCCTTTGTCTATGTCAATTATACTTTCGGATATTCATAAAAATCCATATAAAAAACAATCGTTTAGATTATCTTTATGGTTTTTTTAAATAAAGTTAAGACTAACGAAAACACAAATCCAGGGAGTTATACATGCTTCAATATAAAAGAAGTGCGGCGGCTTTTGCTGTAGCGCTCAGTCTTGGTGTTTCGGCACCAGTATTTGCAAACGACACAAATGGTTTTATTCAAGGTAATACTGCAGAAATTAGCGGTGCAGAAATTAGTGGCGTTACTGTAACTATTACTAATGTTGATACAGGTCTGGTTCGTACAGTTACCACCGATGAAAACGGCGATTTTCGTTTTCCATTATTACCACCGGGTATCTACAATGTGGTTGCTGAGAAAGACGGTTTTCGTAACACCATTCAAGAAACTGTAAAAGTTGGTATTAGTGGTAAAACTAACTTAAACATGAAACTTGCCGGTGACGATGTTGAACGAATCGAAGTAACTGGTTCAACAATTGCCATGGTAGATGTAACAAGTTCTAGTACTGGTATCGTTGTAGACACTGTTACCCTTGATAGAGTTCCTGTTCCTCGTAATTTAACGTCAGTTGCATTATTAGCACCAGGCACAACCCAAGGTGACTCAGCGTTTGGTGATCTCCCTTCAATTGGTGGTGCATCAGTTGGTGAAAACGGTTACTACATCAACGGTCTAAACATTACTAACTTCAGAACAGGTGTTGGTTCAAGTGAGCCACCGTTCGACATGTATGAAACCTTTGAAGTTAAAACCGGTGGTTACTCAGCGGAATACGGCCGTGTAACCGGCGGTGTTATAAACGCTAAAACTAAGAGCGGTAGTAACGAATTTAAAGCGGGCGTAAACGTTTACTGGGAGCCTGATGCACTACGTGAGCAGAAGAATTCTTACGTAAGAACGACTGACGGCACTTACCGTATTGATAACAGAAGTGATGAGACTGAATCTTGGGATGCCAACGTTTGGGCAAGTGGAGCGTTAATTGAAGACAAATTATTCTTCTATGCGTTGTTTAATCCACGCTCTGTGGAAGATAAATTTGTAAATGAGCAATCACTAACAGGTGACGGACTGCTTCAAAATGGCGTTACCGAAACCGATGAAGATGCTTTTTGGGTAGCGAAAGTTGATTGGTACGTTACTGAAAACAATATACTTGAAGTTACAGCGTTTTCTGATGAACGCTCCACAGAAATTGAAACTTTCGATTCAACCGACGGAGTTTTCAGCACTGACTCAAGAATTGGATATGAAGACGAAGGTGGTCTGAACTATACGGCTAAATGGACAAGTATTATCAATGACGACTTCTCTATTTCTGCGCAATACGGTGTAAACAAACAAGATCGTACCGTGCGAAGTGAGTTAGATGCTAACCCCGTTGCTTACTTTACCTACGACAGCACGAATGCATTTGTTCCAACAAGTACTTGGGCGAATTTTACGGTTGAACAAGGCGATGATAAACGCGAAGTGTTCCGTATTGATGCAGACTGGTACATAGGCGATCATTCAGTGCGCTTTGGTTATGACTACGAAAACTTAACAGCAAGTAGTTATACCATCAACTCAGGTGGCGCATATTATCTTTACTATGTAAATGATGACGATTTGGCTAACGAAGAAATATACCAAGTTCGTCACAGAGATTATGAAGTTGGTGGTGAATTTGATTCAGAAAATATTGCATTCTACGTACAGGATCAATGGCAGGTAACGGATAACTTAGTAATTAATGCGGGTATTCGAAACGACTCTTTTGAAAACTTCAATGCTGATGGCGAAACCTTCGTAAAACTTGACAATCTTTGGGCACTTCGTTTAGGTGCTGTTTGGGACGTTCGTGGCGATGGTGAAACGAAAGCATGGGCAAGTTTTGGGCGTTACTACCTTCCAGTTGCAGCCAACACGAACATTCGTTTAGCCGGTGCAGAAACCTATACGCAAGAATATTATGAGTTCGACGGTTATGCCGATGAATCTTTGTTTATACCCAATCTCACGGGTGATAAAACTCAACCTGATGATATTTTTGCAAATGGTGAAGCAAAATCTCCTGACGAGTTAGTCGATCAAAACATTGATGCAATGTATTCAGATGAATTTATTGCTGGTTACCAATTCCAGTTGAACGACGAGTGGAGCATGGCAATTCAAGGTACATATCGTGAATTGGCGACTACTGTTGAAGATGTTGCAATTGACGCAGCTGTGATTGAATGGGCCGCCGCTAATGGTTACGGCGATGTATCTGATATCTGGACTGGTTTCCACCAATACGTACTAACTAACCCTAATGTAGACATGCGTATTGGCACCACTGAACTACCAGGTACTAACGGCGATTTAGTATTTATGGACCTTTCAGCAGAAGACTTGGGCTACCCAGATTCAGTTCGTAAATATGCTGCGGTTGATTTCACCTTCCAACGCGCGTGGGACGGCGTTTGGATGTTCAATGCCGCCTATACGTGGTCGCATAACTGGGGTAATAACGAAGGGTATGTTCGTTCTGATAACGGACAGGACGATGCTGGTTTAACAACTTTGTTTGACCAACCCGGATTATTAGACGGCGCATATGGCGACCTTCCTAACGATCGTCGTCATCAAGTTAAAATGTACGGCGCGTATGCAGTTACTGAAGATTTAACGTTAGGTGCTAACTTGCAATTCTGGACAGGTAAGCCAGTTAATGCGTTTGGTTTCCATCCGACGGATGAGTTTGCGCAAGCTTATGATTCAGAATCGTTTTATGCTGGTGGTGAACTCGCGCCACGTGGCTCGCGCGGCCGCACAAGTAGCTACTACTCAATTGATGTTTCAGCATCTTACAATATCGATATTGGCGATGACCAAACATTGGTTGTACGTGCTGATATTTTCAATGTGTTAAACAACGATAAAGTGACTGAGGTTTATGAAATCTATGATGACGAGTCATCTGCAGATCCATTGAATCCAGATGTAGATCCTAACTACGGAACGCCTACTGCATGGCAAACTCCACGTTATGTTCGCTTTAGTGTGAATTACACGTTTTAAGATCTAGTGCCAAGGCCAAGGAAGTGCAACTTATCGCACTTCCTTGGCAATTTAACTTGCGTAGGTTAAAAAGTAACCACCCCAAGACTTTAGTTGTAATATTTACGTAAATTGTAAGTAAACATTTACAAAAAAAGGAAAAATATCCGAAAAAAATTGAACTTTTAATTATTACACTCCCGATCTCAGTTGACCGTTTACTCATGTTGTGTTTATTATCTTAGTGAGGCTTTGACCTTACTAATAATAATTCGTTATAAACGATTTTAGAAATACACACTAAACGAGCTTTAGTGGTCCAGGGAGACAACACATGTTTACAAATTCTAAGCTGGCTAAGTCAGTTAGGTTGGCCTGCGCGTTCGGCGCGGTGTCGACGATAAGTTTTTCTGGTGCAGTTGCTGCACAAGAAGCCGAAGAAGCAGCCGATTCTGTTGAAAAAATCGAAGTAACTGGTTCTCGTATCCGTCGTACAGACATTGAAGGTGCTAACCCAGTAACGGTTATGACCCGTGTTGATATCGAAAAATTCGGTATCACTTCAATCGGTGATGTACTTCAAGCTATCCCATCTGCTGGTTCAGCAATCAATACCAACAACAACAACGGTGGTAATGGTACAACTACTATTAACATTCGTGGTATCGGTTCAAACCGTACTCTTGTTCTTGTAAACGGTAAACGTTGGGCTCCAGGCCTTACTGGCTCTGTTGACCTTAACAACATTCCTTCGTCTATCATCGAGCGTATTGAAGTACTTAAAGATGGTGCTTCAGCGGTATATGGTTCAGATGCTGTTGCAGGTGTTGTTAACATCATCACTCGTCAAGATTTCGAAGGCGTTCACGCTTCTGGCTACCTTGGTCAATACGATGAAGGCGACGGTAACAAAGAATCTTGGGATATCGGTTTCGGTGTTGCTAACGATAGAGGTAACGTATACTTCAATGTAAGTTACGTAGAAGAAGAGCCAACATTCGCAGGCGATCGTGAGATTTCTGCAGTACCAGTGTTTGGCGCTCCTACAGGCTACGGCGGTTCATCAGGTACACCGAATGGTCGTTTTTGGTATTTCGATGATGAAGCAACATCATTCAACGTTCAAAACGATGGTCAAGGTGGATTAATTCCTTGGACTGGTAGCAGTGCATTTAACTTTGCTCCTCTTAACTACCTTTCTACACCTCAAGAACGTATTAACCTTTACTCACAAGGTCGTTACGAACTAACAGACAACGTTTCTGTTAATGTAACTGGTTTCTACGGCAACAGACGTTCTTCACAGCTTCTTGCTCCAACACCGTTATTTATCGGTAACGCTGCAGGTACATCTGGAGTAACAATTGCTGCAAATAACCCATACAACCCAACAGGTCTTGATTTAACAGATGCTGCTGGTTTCGGTGAAGCGAACAGCTTGTTCTTCGCTGGCCGTCGTATGATGGAAGCGGGTTACCGTGAATTTGCTCAAAACGTTGATCAGTTCCAATTCAATGGTGGCTTTGAAGGTGTTATTGAACTAGGCGATCACGAGTACTACTGGGATGCAACCTACACGTATGCAGACATTACTCAGAATACGCTAACTGACGGTCTTCTTAACATGGACCGCGTAGCACTAGCCCTAGGTGACGTTGATACCTGTGCTGCTACTGATGGTTGTGTACCATTAAACTTCTTCGGTGGTGCTACTGCTATCGGTGAAGGTACTATCACGCAAGAAATGCTTGATTACATTCAGTTCACTGCACAAGATGCAGCTAACTCTACGTTAGAAAGCTACTCAGCAAATATCTCTGGTGAAGTTTTTGAATTACCTGCTGGTTATGTTGCATTTGCTGCTGGTTATGAAAAACGCTGGCAGTCAGGTTACGACCAACCTGATGCACTAATTGCAGCTGGTATTACTTCTGGTAACTCTCGTCAACCTACTTCTGGTTCATTCAGTGTTGAAGAAGTTTACTTAGAAGTTGCTATCCCTCTTATCTCAGATGTTGAGTTTGTTGAGCAATTAGATTTAGAACTTGCTACTCGTTACTCTGACTACAGCAACTTCGGCGACACTACAAACTCAAAAGTTGGTTTGAAATGGCGCATCAATGAAGACGTCTTAGTTCGTGGTACTTGGTCTGAAGCATTCCGTGCTCCTTCGCTATCTGAATTGTTCCTAGGTAACAGCGATAGTTTCGCAACGCTAATCGATCCATGTAATGGCGGTGAAGCTGCAAATGCTAACAGCCCAGGCTGTGCCGGTATCCCTGCTGCTTACGAGCAACCTAACCCACAAATCAGAACAACGGTTGGTGGTAATGCAGATTTAGCACCTGAAGAAGCAGAAAGCTTTACATACGGTTTCGTATACTCACCTGCTCAAGTTGAAGGTCTGTCAATCACATTTGACGTATTCGATATTGAAGTGGATAACGCAGTATCAACTGTTGGTGCTCAACGTATCCTAGATGCTTGTGCAACTACTGGAACTACGTTCTGTTCACTAATCGAACGTAACAGCGGCGGTGTTGTGACTGAGTTGTTCAACGGCCTTGTTAACCTTGGTGGTCAAACGACTTCTGGTTTCGATTATAACGTAGCTTATAACTTCGATACTGAATACGGTGATTTCCGAGTAAACTGGGACGGTACTTATGTAGACGACCGTACTAGTATCTTCGTTGACCCTGTAACTGGTGAATCAATTGCAGAAAACGATGCTGGTAAAGCATTTGACCGTGACGTTATTCCTCGTATCCGTACTAACTTGTCTGTTACATGGGCATACGAAGATTGGACTGCTAACTACCTAGTTCGCTTCATTGGCGCAACTACAGAAGAGTGTTCATTCGATGACGATACTGATGATGCAGGTAACTACCTAGAAGATACATTGTGTAGTGATCCAGGCGTAAGCGTGTTTGCTGAAGATGGAAGCCTTGAGTCTAAAGAAAGCTTCAATGAACTTGAAGCGATGGCTTACCATGATGCTTCAGTAGGTTACTCAGTAACAGAGAACCTTCGTTTGACATTTGGTGTTAACAACTTATGGGATGCAGATCCTGAAGTTTCATACACTACATTTGCAAACAGCTTCGATCCTTCAATGTATGAAATTCCTGGACGTTTCTTCTACGGTCGTATCAACGTAGATTTCTAAACACAGGCATTTAAATGCATTTGACAAAGGCCTCTTCTGAGGCCTTTTTTATAAGGGTAAATTGTGAGTTCAGTACAGCAGTTACTTGAGCAGGCTCAGTATCATCAACAGCAAGGCGCCATTGACAAGTCTATGGCATTACTTGGTGAAGCCGGTAAATTAGGTAATATGTATGCAGCTTTGGATTTTGCATATTATACGGTGAGTAGTGATCCGAAATTAGCACTTCTTTATCTTCAGTCTATACCGGATACTAAACACCCGACAGTTCGTTATCACAAGTCGCTGATTACTAGATTTTATATTGAAGGTAGCTTTAGCCGAAGCATTATAAGTGAACTGATAGCTTTAGCGCAAAATGGCCATGCAGAATCTTTGTTAGTGCTATCATGTTGGTGCTCTGAAGATGAAAAAACCTATCTTCAGGTTGTTAGTGTTATGGCGAAGTTAACGCCGAATATATATCGGCAACTCGTTAACGACGATAAGCTGGTGCTAACTACTTCTCTCCAAACTCTGGATGAAAGTAGTATTGAATTTGCTATTCGAGCTCGAGAAGCAAAGTTGCGCTCACTTGAACTTGAAGTTTTAAATGAAGATATATCATTAGTGCGTGTTAAAAATGCATTATCAGCATTTGAGTGTCGTTATCTAAAGCAACGCTTCATGCCACTTTTAACCCGTTCTATGGTTGCTAGCCCTGCGGATGGAAGCCCTATGGTTGATTCTATTCGTACCAGCGAGGTTGGCGTTATTCTATCTGAAATGGCAGATTGGATTGTTAGAGATATAGATACGAGAATGGCAGATATCTCAGGCACTGACACATCCCATGGGGAGCCTTTAAATTTACTACGCTACAAAGAAGGGCAAGAATACAAAGCCCATTATGATGCATTTTCTCCTAAACAGCGTGAGCAAGCTGAGTTTATCGAGGAAGGTGGGCAGCGGGCAAATACTGTTCTTGCTTATTTAAACTCAATGAGTAGCGATGGTGAAACCCAGTTCCCTAAAATAAACGTTAAAATAAAACCTGAACAGGGAACCGTTGTTTCATTTAAAAATATTGATGATAATAACGAGATATTAAGAGCGAGTTTACACCTTGGCGCGCCAGTGGCTGACGGTGAGAAATGGACGCTTACAAAATGGATAAGAATTAACCAGACGCAGTATGGTATTTTAACTCACGGAACTTTTATCCAATAAACTTCTACCCAATAAACTTTTGACCACGAAACTTTAAATAAGGATTTATAAATGTTTAAAACGATTTTAGTCAGTCTTGCTATTTCTGTCACGTTGGTTGGCTGTGGCTCTACAAGCAATTCAACTCAAGAGTTAGCAAGTAATAAAACTGAAGAGATAGCTAGCAATCAAGAACGTGATGATCAAGTTTGTAAAATGGAAAAGCGAATCGGTTCTAATATGATGCGTCGTGTGTGCTATACAGTAGAAGAGAGAGAACGCATGAAAGAGGCAGCTCGCGATGGATGGATACGTATGCAACGTGGCACAGAAACATCGGGTTCGGATAATTAGAAAAAATATAAACGGAGCTGAAATTTAACTCAGCTCCATTTACCTCGGGTTTTCAATGACACCTTTATATATATCGACGCTCAATGACATTGAGAAAATGTTATCGAAAGGAGATTTTGACCAAGCGCTTTCCTTATATGTTACGTTAAATAGTCAAAATTCAGATTATCTTGATTCTAAGTCAGGAGAAATGACAAGGTCACGTTTTTCTCACATAAAGAATGCAGCTAACTTAGCACGTCGGGACGGTTACACACGACTTCAATTCATGGAGTCGGTATCACTAAGGTTAAAGAAGTCGCTTGCGCTTTTTTTTGGTGTCGAATTTCATCCTTTCCAAAATGAACTTCAAAAACCAAGTTTCTTTTACATTCCAGATTTACCAAGCAAGCCCTTTTATAATGCAAATGAAATTGATGGGTTAATTGCTTGGATAGATAATATTCAAAGCCACAAAAATGAGCTTCTGAACGTTGGGAAACGAGCAAACGTTAAATATGTAGGCGAGTTTGATAATGTACCAACGACGGAGACGTGGGATAAGCTACGCGATGAATGGTTATCTACCCATTTACTAAAAGAAGGAAAGAACTGTTCAGCGTTTGAAAGTTTATCTTTAGCGTTACGTAGTGAACTTGAAAATGCACCCTTAGCTTTCTGCCCTCCGCATGCCCCAGAGGTTTTTCTCTCGGTACTTAAACCCGACGCCTACATACCCCCACATTACGGTATTTCAAATTGTAAGCTGACTGTCCATATTCCTTTGCAAGTAACTGAGGATGCGAGCTTAACTGTCGGGGAAGAAACTTTTAATTGGAGTAATGCCAATAAACAACTAGTTTTTGACGATAGCTTTATACATTCGGCATCCAATTTGTCTGACCAAGAGCGTGCAGTATTAATACTTGATGTTTGGAATCCAGCGTTGTCTATGGATGAGAGAGAAGCGATAACCCAGTTTATGTCCATTTTATCAAAATGGAATGAAGGGGCGGGCAAGCTAATGAATTTAGATCGTGGCTTAAGGTAGTTATGGCTATTGATAAAATGGGAGTGTTACGGCAAGTAGTCAATGCTTTTCAACAAGGAAGGTACGACTATGTCATTCAATTTATAGAAGCTAACCTTAGCATTTTAAAACTTGATCCTGTAGCTGTTCAGGTATATTCAAGTGCTCTCAGGAAGGCGCGAGATGGGGCACGAGCGGAATCAGTAATTATAAAAGGGCTAAAAACATTCAAAGGGAGCCCTCAACTTCTTAACAGCTTGGGTACAACACAACTGGAATTAGGTAAGGCAACGCTTGCGGTGCAATCGTTAAAAAAAGCCTTGTCCGCAAATCCTATTGATATTGAAGTTAAATATAACCTTGCCCGAGCATATAAAGAAGTTGGTTTGTTTAATGAGGCTCAAGCCATTTTTGTAGACGTTATTCGCAAAAAACCGACTTATATCCAAGCAAACATTCATCTTGCTGATGTATATGTTAATTTAGGCGCGGTAGAAAAAGCGCAATCGTGCTTAATGTCTGTATTAGAAAAAGACCCCACAAACATCGTTGCATTGAACAACTTGGGTAATGTGTTACGACGTGCCAATGACTTTCAAGCATCAGTACAGTGCTTCGAAACCGCCATAAAGCTACAGCCGACGAACAGCACCTTGCGACGAAATTTAGCCGCAACCTTAGTGTTATTAAATCGCCGAGATGAAGCAAAGCAAGCCTTTATCAAAGCTGTTTCGTTAAACCCACTTGACTGGACCGCACAAGAAGAACTCGCTTCTTTTTTATGGGAAGAAGGTGTCAACTCCCCTTTTGAGTATATCGAGCCCCATATCAATCATGAAGGTACCGCTACGTCATTTGTTCTAGCTTACATAAAGCTTTTAGTTCGCGCTGACCAATTTAAAAAAGCGCTAGATGTACTTAACAGATTAGAACCGTTACTAGGTTCTAATCTTGAATTTTATATATATAAAGCGCGAGTGCATCGAGAGTTAGGTGACTATCACGCATCCCTAAATTATGTTGAAAAAGGCGAAAAGCTAAAAGTCAAAAACAGCATAGGGCTTGAGAGCGAGGCTGGATATACCTTACTAAGTTTAGGGCGGGCAAAAGAGGCCTACACCAAATTTGCTAAATTAGTGAAACAAGAGCCGCTTAATCAGGGGTGGTGGACAATGCTTTCTACGTGCTATTACCTGCAAAACGAAGAAAGTAAGTACCATTGGTTGTGTAATTACCAACAATTACTGGCCGTGGTGCCAGTTCTCCCGAATAAAGAGAGTAGACAGAGCTTAAATAATGCATTGCGTGATGTGCTTGAGGCTTTGCACCAAAATGAACGTCATCCTATTGGTCAATCGTTGAGAAATGGTACCCAGACGTATGAAAATCTCTTTGAAGGTAACAATGAGGTAATAAATACACTTTCAAGACTCATTCTAGAAAGAGCAGGGGAATTCATAGCGTTACAAAGTAATGATAGGAAACATCCTTTTTTATCTCGTTTAAGTAAAGACTTAATATATAAGGGCTCGTGGTCAGTAAAGTTACGTTCCGAGGGTTATCACCGTTCGCACTATCATCCTGAAGGCTGGCTAAGCGGCGTGTATTATGTAGATGTTCCCGATGCTGTAGACAAGCATGGGGAAGGGTGGCTAACTTTCGGTAGAGCTGATATAGCAAACCAAAATTTCGAAGGCGACTTCGCAGTAAAGCCACGGTCGGGTAATCTTATCTTGTTCCCTTCTTACATGTGGCATGGAACCAATGCATTTACGAGCAGTACCGCTAGACTTACGGTCGCATTTGATATCATCCCAAGCCATTAACTTGGGATGTTTAATTAATCAAAGTAATGCCTATACCACTTTTGGTAAGTGCCTTTAACGTTCAGATGCTTATTTTCACAGTGGATGAAGAACAACGATGATTAGCTCGTCAATTCAAGCTTAAACGCTAATGTATATCTAGGAGTATAGCAAATACGGTTAGGCGGCCTGCCTACGTGTTTAATGGCGCCATGGAAAATACTGACTCGACCAGGTTTCGGGGTACAAGCAAATAAGCAATCATCATGTTCGTTGAAAAACATTGTTTCACCGCCCCATTCTATATCCCACGTTGGCGAAATATAGACCAACACAGTTAGTTCGTCGGCACCAGGCATACAATCAGTATGAGTAAAAAGCATATCACCAAACGAGGCGTGATTTACGTAGCCTCTATATGCCTTATAGGTTTTACCAGTAAGCGCTTGAACTGCACTAATTGCCCGATTATAAACAGGTAAGCTTTGTATTTGTTCGCCAGATAGATTCACTGCCCAATGACGAAACTCTTTTGTGTCTGGTCTTGCAATTTCATTGCGTTTAAAAGCACTGACTTCAAGACCGTTAAATATCCCTTGCGCTTCTTGCGAAGAGCATAAGCCGTCGAAAACCCAAAGTGGTTTATTGTCAATTGATACGGAATGTGTAGCTTCATACGTCATGGATTAATCCCGATAATTCATTTTTTTGTTAAGTTTATCCTATAGCGTTTAGCAATTATACCTAACACCTACAAGAGACAAAAATCCAATGAGGAAAATGAATGCCGACATTATAAATGTGGCATAGCGTTAATATTTAGTGAATTGCTGCACCAAAATGGAACCTTTCATTTGACGGGATGCTGCATACGCTTCCGTTTGATGGTATGACCACCAAATCATGGCCATGAGAAGCTAACAAAAAGTGATTACTTTGAATCTAACATGACGAAGTTGAAGCTTATATTGGACCCTGCATGAAATTGCGGCGTTTTACCCCCAGATTTTGGTATAACGCCAAGTAAAAACACGGTTTATTTTTACACATTAACAAAAAAATAAACTCGAATTTGCCAGTTATTTGTACGTTGGAATGAATTCTGCAGGGGAATTCGAACGTATATTAAACAGATGATGAAAAATCTACTTGGTGTAAACAGGGTGTTACTTGACTCAGTGCTGTAATCCGTGTGAGTATAATACGTTCGTAGTGCTGGAAGCTAAGGTCCGTGCTACATTCCTAAAACATAATTGTGAAAGTTTTATACGCCCCTTGCCCGAACTGTTTTCCTTTATCGGCGAGGATTCAAATAAGAAATTTGGTTGGGAACTATGTCCAAAATGAGCAAGAGAACTCTTATTGCTTCTACTGTTATCGGTGCCTTCGCACTAACAGGTAGCGCAGTCTCTGCAGATACGCTTGAAGACCTTCATAAAGAAGAAGCGAAAATCCACGCGGCTGCAGCGAAATCTCAGGAAAAAATCAACACGTTGTTTGAACAGTCTCAGGAACTACTGGTTGAATACCGTCAAACAGTAGATGAGACAGAAAACCTCAAAATATACAACGACTACATTGCGAGTCTTGTAGCGGATCAGCAACGTGGAATTGACTCTTTGCAACGTCAGATTGACAGCATCGAGCAAACTAAGCAGGGCATCGTTCCTCTTATGTTCCGCATGATCGATAGTCTTGAGAAATTCATCAAACTTGACCGTCCTATTCACTTAGACGAGCGTCTAGAGCGCGTTCAGCGTCTACGTGATGTTATGTCTAACTCTAACGTTACTGTTTCAGAGCAGTTCCGCCAAGTAATCGAAGCTTACCTGGTTGAAGTTGAGTATGGCACTAAGATTGATTCTTACCAAGGTACGATTGATAGCAACGGCACCGAAGTGACTGTTGACTTCTTTAACCTAGGTCGTACTGCACTAGTCGCATTATCACTTGACCAAGAACATGCTTGGGCTTGGAATAATGAGAGCCGCGCATGGGAGCAACTTGGCGACGAGTATCTGTCATCAGTTGTTGACGCAGTTAAAATGGCTAATAACGTCATTCCTGCGGATCTGATCAAACTACCAATTAGTGCAGCGGAGTAATTGTTAATGAAACCAGTATTCAAATCTCTTTTAACCGCTGCCACTCTTGCGGTTGTAGCAACCGGAGCTCAGGCTCAGGAAGCAAAGAGCCTTAAAGAACTTCTAGACCAAGTTCAGGATAACCGTGTTTCTGAAACACGTATCAACAAACAGCGTGAAGCAGAATTCCAATCTGCTCGTGCAGACAAGCAAGCGCTTCTTCGCAAAGCAGAATCTGAATTGAAAGCTGAACAAGGTCGTGGTGACCGTCTTCAACAACAATTCTCTGATAACGAAGTAACGCTTAACGAAAAAGCTGCTGAGCTAGACCAAGCAACTGGTACGCTTGGTGAGATGTTCGGTGTGGTTCGTCAAGCCTCTTCTGAAGCTTACGGCCGTGTTGCTACATCAATCGTAAGTGCTCAGTTCTCAGGCCGTGGTGAATTCCTAGCGCAAATGTCAGAAGACTCTAAAGGTCTTCCAAACATTCAAGAACTAGAAGACCTATGGTTTGCTCTACAAAAAGAAATGACTGAAGGTGGCGAAACAGTTCGTTTCACTACTGAAGTTGTTAACCTTGACGGCGGTTCTTCACAGCAAGAAGTTGTTCGTATCGGTACTTTCAACCTTGTAGGCGAAGATGGCTACCTAACTTATGATGCTGAAAACGAAATCGTTCAGCCTCTAGGTCGTCAACCAGATGGTCGTTTCGTATCTTCAGCTGACGATTTAATCGCTGCTACTTCAGGTATGGTTCCTTTTTATACTGACCCATCTCAAGGTGCAATCCTTGGTCTGTTGAAGCAAAAAGCAACAATGTCTGAGCGTTATCATGCAGGTGGTGTAGTTGGTTACACAATCACCGTAATGCTAGCGATTGGTCTACTTATCGGTCTTTACAAGCTAATTACGCTTACAGTAGTTGCTGGTAAAATGCGTTCACAGCTTAAAAACCCAGGTAACCCTTCAGATGGCAACCCACTAGGTCGCATCTTGAAAGTTTATCAAGAGAACAAAGCTGCTGATGCTGAAAACTTAGAGCTTAAACTTGATGAAGCTATCTTACGTGAACTTCCACGTATCGAAAGCGGCATTAACGTAATCAAGATCTTTGCTGCAATCGCTCCATTACTAGGTCTACTTGGTACGGTACTAGGTATGATCGCAACGTTCCAAACAATCACATTGTTCGGTACAGGCGACCCTCGTATGATGGCTGGCAGTATCTCTATGGCGCTTGTAACTACGGCTCAAGGTATTATCGCGGCATTGCCACTGATTCTTACTCACAGCATCGTAGCTTCACGTAGCAAATCAATCATCCACATTCTTGATGAGCAAACTGCGGGTATCGTAGCTGCTCACTCAGAGTCGGAGAAAGCGTAATATGAATTACCTGATTGGATTAATAGAATCGGTCAGGGATTTTATCGCTACCGGTGGTGACGTACTTTATTTCGTTGCTGCCGCGCTCTTTCTCATGTGGGTTTTAATGATTGAGCGTTATTGGTATTTAACCTCGGTCTTCCCAACGGTGAAGAAAAACATCATCAAAAATTGGGATGCCCGAGCAGATACCACATCTTGGTATGCGCATAGAATCCGTGACGCGTGGATTTCTCAGGCGTCAGATGATCTGAACGCTAGAATGCTGATTATTCGCACCATTATTGCAATGTGTCCGTTAATCGGGCTACTGGGAACAGTAACCGGTATGATCGGTGTTTTCGAGACGATGGCGACACAAGGCACCAGCAATGCACGTTTAATGGCAGCTGGTATCTCCATGGCAACAGTCCCGACTATGGCGGGAATGGTAGCCGCGCTTTCTGGACTGTTCATCAGTTCTCGTCTTGAAGCGAAAGTGAAGCTGGCACGCGAAGGGTTAGTTGATAGCCTGCCACATCATTAGAGAGAGATATTATGGCTCGAAAAGTCAGAATCGAGGAAGAAGACGCACAGATTGACATGACACCCATGTTGGATATCGTGTTTATCATGCTGATCTTCTTTATCGTTACCACTGTTTTCGTTAAAGAAGCAGGGATTGAAGTTAATAAGCCCGACGCGAGCCAGGCGGTTCTTCACAAGAACGCAAACATTTTCATAGCAGTAACAGAAGATGGAAGCGTTTGGTTAGATAAACGTGAAGTAGCGCCGGACAGCGTTAGAGCGAATATTGAACGACTGCTTACCGAGCAGCCAACTGACTATGTAATCATTCAGGCTGATGTTAAAGCCAAGCATGGTTTGGTAGTAGAAATTATGGACCAGGTTAAAGCTGCAGGCGTTAATCGTGTTTCGGTAGCGGCAAGGGGTTAAGATGTTACGTATAATTGTATCTATATTCTTAGGTGCTGGTGTTGCATTTGCCCTGTTCGTACTTATGGCTAAGTTGATTGAAAACTCAGCCAGACCGGCGGACGAAGTACCTGAAGCACCGGTAATCGATATTGTGATGCAGGAACCAGACGATCAGACGCAAACGCGTCAACGTGTTCCGCCTCCACCTCCACCACCGCCTCAACAGCCTCCTAAAATGGAGCTTGTTGAGCCAGAAGCAGCTGAACCGGATGCAGATGGCTTTAGCCTAGCAATCCCAGCTATTGATACTGGTGGTGTTGGTGTAAACATTGGTGGTGTTGGCGCGATGCAACGTGATGGCGATGCTACTCCAATCGTTCGTATCGATCCGAAATATCCACCTGATGCAGCCCGTGATGGCCGTGAAGGTTGGGTAAGATTGTCTTTCACTATCAATGAAATTGGTGGTGTAGACGACATCGAAGTAATTGAAGCTGAACCTAAGCGTGTATTCGACCGTGAGGCACGACGTGCTTTACGTAAGTGGAAATACAAGCCTAAGATTGTTGATGGCAAAGCTGTTAAGCAGACTGGCATGTTCGTACAGCTAGACTTTAAACTGGAGCAATGATCATGATGAAAAATAAATTCAAAATGTCTGCATTTGCTTTAGTGCTTGGTGCCGGAGCAGTGTTTACTGCACCAGCGGCGCTAGCACAGTCTTCTCCTGTTATGTGTCCTGGTTACGAAAAGCCAAAAACAACTTTAGTAGGCGAGCGTACAGGTAAAAAAGTTCAAAAAGCATTTGAATTTTACAACGAAGATCAAGTTGATGAAGCGTTAAACATTCTATATGAAATTGACCCTTCTGAAGACTTTGATGCGGCGTATGTAAATCGCTTTATTGGTAACTTATTAGCTGCACAAGAAGGTAAAGGCTCTAAAGCACTTGGTTATTTGAACCAGTCTGTAGAACCTAAAGTATTGAATGATCTTGAGCATTCTCAAACACTTAAGTTGTTAGGTGATTTGAATATGCAAGAGAACAAATATACTGATGCGATTAAATGGTATAACGCGTGGATGGACTTTACGTGTAAAGAAGATGCAGACGTTTATACCCGTTTAGCGCAAGCTTATTATGAAGCAGGCCAATTGGATAAGATGATTGAGCCAGCTGACAGAGCAATTGCTTTGTATGATAAGCCAAATAAAAACCCTTATGTGTTAAAGCTAACGTCATATTACGAACGTAAGATGTTTCCTCAAACAGTGGCAGTTGCAGAAGAACTTGTTCGCAACTTCCCTGAGGAGCCGCGTTGGTGGACTCAGCTTGGTTTCTTCTACCTTTCAGTAGAAGACTTCGAGAAAGGTCTATCTACATTCGAAATGGCTTACATTCAAGGTTACCTTAAGAAAGTAAACGAGATTAAAACGTTATCTCAGTTGTTCCAAACCAACGGCATGCCTTTTAAAGCTGCTCAAATTTTGGAAAAGCACGTTAAATCTGGTCTACTTGAAGATGATGCCGATATGCTAGCGAGTATTGCTAACGCATATCACCAGGCTAAAAACTATGACAAAGCAGCTTCGCTTTACGCTAAGGCTGCCGCGAAAAGTTCAGATCCTGAGCATTACAGAAAGCAAGGTACTTTGTTGTTAGTTGCTGAAGATTACAAAGGCGCGATTAAAGCATTAAACAATGCATTAGAGCGCGGCGTTGAAAATCCTGGCAAAGTTCACTTCACCCTAATGGAAGCGAACTTCTACGCAGGCGACTTCAGAGAAGCTTATAAGCACATTCAAGAAGCGAAAAAAGATCGCTCACTACGTCGTAATGCGGCGGCTTGGGAGCCTTACATTAAAGAGAAGGCTAAGAACCGCGGTATTAACATTTAGTAGTTATATCGATAAATAGAAAGGCCTCCGTTTGGAGGCCTTTTTTTTGCTTAATTTACTTAAACTAATTAATGCTTCACGTTTTTACACACGACAACATATAGCGTACTTTTTTTCTTAGCGACTCGGTTAAAGCCTTACGACCGCTTACGTTTAACAGCTGAATAAGCTGATTAGTGGGAAGTGGGGATGTGCTAAGTAATGAAAGAAGTTGAGGTGTAACTTCTTCAGTTTCATTCTTAGACTTTTCAACAATGCTAATATATTTAGTAGATAAAGATAGTTCAGCGGCCAGCGCGTTTATCGCTAAACTAACTTGGTTTAATGGCCTTGTAGCATTCGCAAAGTGCTGTAGCTTTTTCATTAGCGTCTTTCTGACGATAGCCGGTAAGTCACTTAAAAGAACATTTTCGTTTTTTTGGCTATGGGTAAACAAACAAGACAGCACTTCTTGTTGCGGCCCATAGCGTTCAGATATGACTTTTACCACCAATGCACTAGTCTCTCCACTTGCTTTGTTGGGTTTTTCACCCATATCCACAAGTTTGAACCCGCATCGCTGCCAAAAGTGATTAAGCTTGTCAGAAGTGCCATAGGAGCTTGTTAGGGCATCGATGTCTCGCGAAAGAGCTTGCGACTCAATAAAGCCTACAAGGCCTGTACCTATACCTTGGCCTTGAAGATGAGGAGTTACTGCTATGCGGTTTATTCGCCAATATTGATAAGCTGCAGTCTCCGGATTTGCCGTGAGTAGTGTAAGCCTTTGCGCACCTAAATGTCCTTTGGGTCGTCGGGAACCATCTGCAATTCCCTCCTTAACATCAATTAAGTGCTCGCCACCCTCACAATTTATTATTGCAGCTGCTAATAATCTTGTGGCGTCCCAGTGGGTGAACAATATGATATCTGGGCTGTCACAAATCCGCATAAAGTCATCAGGTGTGGTTTGATAGTGTGCAATGGCTAACAGCTGCATAACACTGTGTAATTCCTGTTCCGATAATGCAGACATCACACCTATTCTATAATTTGTACTAAATGTTTCTGACGTAATTTTGAGGGTAGTATCAAATGTTTTAGATCCTTCAAATAAGCAAATGTTATGAATCAGACTCTCTAGTTTATCGTTCTCTGTCCAGCGCAGCGGCGTGCTTAATGAAAGGTGTAAAGCGCCTACAGACGTAAAAGCAGGCATCATACGTTGTATAAAACCTTGTCCACTTCCTTCATATCCCTGTAAGGTTGTACTGATCACCCAGTTATCATGAGCGCCAAGTAGCAACTTAAGAACAGGTAACGGAAAGGATGCAGCCTCATCAATAATAAGTAAGTTACATTCGTTATTGATCAGCACGGGATTATCGGGTGCAAGCCACTGTACGCTTCTGTTCTCCTCAACAACGAATTTATTAGTAACACATGTTTCAGCAGTAATTGTTTGAGCGTCTTGACCATTAGTGCCATCAGCATCGTTGTTGGTAGGTTTCAATACTTCGTCTTCTACTCGTAAGTTTTGGGAAGTAGAACCTTTGCGAATATGTTCAAAAAGGGTGTTCGTGTTTTCACGAATGGCGCTCGTGATGAGCACTTTATCGCCCTTATCCAGCCTTGCTGCAACAAACATCCCTAGAAGCGCCGACTTACCTCTGCCCCTAGGCGCAGTGATGACTGCTTTACGGACCTTTTGCGACCACCTGTTTGTCAAGCTGTTAAATGCAACCTGTTGTTCCAATGAGTTAAACTGTGACCTACGGGGAGTCTCATCGAACTGCAGCGGTGTTGTTTTTAAGTCTTCTTTATCTATCGGATTGATAGAGGTCAATTGGGCTATCGGGTCTAGCGGGTTTAACGAATCAAAGGTATCACTTGCCACCAAATCAGGGATATGGCAGTTGTTACTATCCCATATAGCTACGTCTGCATTGTTTTTTATTATTGCTACAAGCCTATTTATATAAAGGCTTTGGGATGCTTTAAACCCGTGAGATAGATGAGTAGGACTGGCGTGTAAATGCCAAGAGGCTAACGCAGGACAGCACAAAATAAGACAGCCACCCCAACGAATGGTACCTGCAATGGCCATCAGGTTTCCCGGGCTAAACCCTTGATGTGAATGTACTACCCCGATATCACACTCATTACCTAACAAATGCTTACGTAGGGGGGAGTTCTCTGCGCCTATTTCTTTAACGATAAGTGAGGCGGGAATATCGCTTAAAAGAGACGTTAAACGCTGATTAACCCACTCATAATCGCCAGAAAGCAAAAGCAGACGGCGATACACTTTTTGTCGTGATTGCAAATAAATAGGGTTAAACAACCATTGAGTTAATTCCGGTGGCGCCATAGGTGTGTTTTTTCGGTATAATTAAGACTTTCTCTGCTTATAGTAACCACTTATCTAAAGGAATTCGAATGCGCTTTCTTTCTCGGCGTCTAGTGATGCCAAACGATCTAAATTATGCCAACTCTTTATTTGGCGGCCGCGCGCTTGAGTGGATTGATGAAGAGGCTGCCATTTGGGCAATTTGCCAATTAGAAACTAATTGTTTGGTGACCAAACATATTGGAGAAATTAGTTTTGAATCTCCTGCAATGCAAGGTGACATTGTTGAATTTGGTCTTGAGACTAAAGCGGTTGGTAGAACGTCGATTACCGTAAGCTGTTTAGTGCGTAACAAAGCCACCAAGAAAACCATTTGTTTTGCCGATGACATCGTCTTCGTAAAAGTTGACCCAGATTCCCGCCAACCTGCAGCGCATGGTAAAACCCTTGAAGCGTTGGTGTCACAAACTAACGAAGAAGTACGAAAGCTTAATCTAGAATTAAAAGAACAAAAATAAGCCATATAACAAAAATACGATGTTTACTGGTACGCTAAGTTAACCGTTTAATATCTTGACGGTTTTGGCGTAACTGGTAGACTCCTCGCTGTATTCGGTATTCTAACTGAATGCATATACCAAGGGGTGTCTGTACCGCGGACTGAGATTCACATCAACACTGTGAGAACCCTTACACCTGATCCGGATAATGCCGGCGTAGGGATGGTTGACCACATAGTCGTATCACCTGCCGTACACCCGGATCTTTTTTCTTAGAAAAGAATAAGAGATCCCATGCAAAAACCAATATTTTGTCTTTCTTTAATTGCTGCATCGCTTTGTGCTAATGCGCAAACCAATGAACAAGAAACACAACTTGAAGACGTTGAACGTATTGTCGTTAGCGGAGACTTTCGTGAAACCGTATTAGACCAACTCAGTGCCAGTGCGACCATTTTGGGCGCTCAGCGCTTAAGCAGTCGCCAGCCTAGCCATATTGATAGTGTGCTAAACAGTGTGCCGAACGTGAATTTTGCCGCAGGCGCTTCTCGTGGGCGCTTTGTGCAAATACGCGGTATCGGTGAACGTAGTCAATTTGTAGAGCCTATTAACCCTTCTGTTAGTTTCATCGTTGACGAATTTGATTTCTCTGGTCTAGCGGCAGCGGCGCTTATTTTTGATACACAGCAGCTAGAAGTGTACCGAGGCCCTCAGGCCACCTTATTTGGTTCCGGCGCGTTAGCAGGCGCGGTAAAGCTTTCTAGTACGCCTGTAGGTTCAGAAGGCGCTGACTATGTTGAATTAAGAGCTGGTAACAAAGATAGTTATCGGGTGGAAGTGGCTACAGGTGATGACATCAACCAGGACTGGGGATATCGCGTTGCACTAATGCATAACCGTAGTGATGGTTTTATAGAAAATACCGTGGTTAACAGTAACGGCAGCGAGCAAAAGCGTGATGATACCAATAATCTCGATGAAACCGCCGCGCGCATCAGTATTGCTGGAAATATTGACGAAAGAAGTACCTTGGCGCTGACATATCGTTGGTATGACATCGACAATGGGTATGATGCGTTTTCATTAGATAATAATAATCAGACCTTATCTGATGAGCCAGGTTTTGACACCCATCAAACTCATGCGGTAAGTGCGAAATCTACTACCTCGACTAATGGCGGTGATTTCATTCTCATCGCCACTCATGCATCACACAATATTGGTTATGGATATGACGAAGATTGGACTTATGAAGGTTTTCACCCTTTCGGGTATACCTCATTCGACGCTTATTTCCGTGATGTAGACACACAAACTGCAGAAGTACGCTTTGTATCATCAGACAGTGCCGCGTTATTTGATGGCGCGACCGCTTGGACGCTTGGCGCGTTTTACAAAACCAGCGAAGAAGATTTGTTACGTGAGTACACCTATGCATCAGGTGATTTTACCAGTGTGTATGAACCCACTACCAAAGCGGTATATTTTCAGACTGAATCTACGCTCACCACTAGCCTAACGCTAGTGGCAGGGTTACGTGTAGAAAACTATGGTTTTGACTACTCAGATAACAATGGCCTTGAAAGTAGTCATGATACTACGATGACAGGCGGGAAAGTGGCATTGCAGTATACCGCCGAGAACCACTTTTACTATGCCAGTATTTCTCGCGGCTACAAAGGGGCAGGGTACAACCCTGACGAACGCGTATCAGATGAGCAGCGATTCTTTGATGAAGAATACAACTGGAATTACGAGCTTGGTGTTAAGGGGCCTTTGTTAATGCCTGAACTTACCATGCGAGCCGCCCTTTTCTATATGGATAGGGACGATACGCAAGTGAGTAATTTTGATGTTCAAATTCGAGAAGACGGCACACCTGATTTTATCGACATTATAGATAATGCCGATATAGGCACTAATAAAGGTGCTGAACTAGAGTTAAGTTGGCTGGTAGATGAAAACTGGACCATGAACATGAGTGTAGGCTACCTAGATGCAACCTTTGAAGATTATACGCTGACCGATGGCACTGTGATTGAAAAACAGTGCCAAGCACAAGCGCCGAAATACACAGCTAACTTATTTAGTGAGTTATCCATCACTGATAATGTGCTTTGGCGTATTGATATCGATTTTAAAGATAGCTACCGCTTTTCTGATGGGCATGACGTAGAAGCACCTTCGACAACGTTAGTGAACAGTGAAATTGTATGGTTTTCTAATAATTGGCAAACCAGCGTGTGGGTTAAAAATGCCTTCGACAATGAATATTACACCAGAGGTTTTGGTGGATTCAGTAACGACCCTCGTGATGAGTATGCGTTTGCAGAACCATACTATCAATTAGGTAATGGCCGACAGTTCGGCGTTACCGTTAAATACGAATTCTAGGAGTACGCTATGCAAGTCATGGTTGAGCTATCGCTATACCCACTAGTGGGGGAATACATAGAACCTATCCAACAATTTATCGATCGCTTGAATAGCTACGGTAATATTGGCGTATTAACGACTTCTACCAGCACGCAGGTATCCGGTGATTACGGACATGTGATGGCTATTCTTGGTAAGGAAATGCAGCGAACTCACGAAGAGGTCGGGCAGGCAATTTTTGTGGCTAAGTTTTTAAACTACGATGCCATGCAGGCCAATAAGCAAGCCAGAAAAGCTGAAGCATGAGTGCATTTTTTACTGAGTTTTTGTCGCAGATAGCAGCTACATCAACACTGGAATGGTTGGCGGTAGTGCTTGCCATTGCCTATGTGCTGCTGGCGGCTAAGCAGAACAGCTGGTGTTGGCTTTGTGCCTTCGCCAGTACGGCTATTTATACTTGGCTGTTTTGGCAGGTGACGTTGCCGTTCCAGTCCATGCTGAATTTTTTCTATATGATAATGGCGGGCTATGGTTATTATCAGTGGTCAAAAGGGGGGGACGAGGGGACAGAGAAGCCGGTACGTTCATGGCCGCTATGGATACATCTTACGATAGTCCCTGTGCTGTTGTGCTGTGCGTGGGGATTATCTCAATTAGTGACTTCCCAATTTAATAGTGATCATTTACTGCTAGATGCGAGTATCCATTTGTTGAGTGTAATTACCACTTTTATGGTGGCACACAAAGTTCTACAAAATTGGATTTACTGGTTTTTTATTAATTTGGCCTCCGCTTTTCTATACTTTCAAGTGGGGATGGCATTATCAGCATGCTTGTTCCTTGGGTACGTAGGATTTTCTATTTTTGGGTATCTACAATGGCTAGCACAGTGGAATAAGCAAGATGAAACCGGAAACTATCATTCCGCTTTTGAAAGAAGCACTTAATTTATCTGATTCAGCCACAGTGGAACGTCACCCCGCAGGCTTGGTAAATCAGGTGTACCATCTCAAAGACCATGATCGTGGGTTTGCCGTTAAATGGGTGGGAGAAGATGCATTTAGTGGCATCGACAGATTCCATCAATTTGTTTTGCAACAGCAACTTGCAGAGCGAGGCATTGCGCCAAAGCCTATTTGGTTAAGCGACGATGAATTAATTTGGGTAGAACAATGGGAAGAGGAAGCCGATCCTCATCCCAGTATTCGTTCTCCCGAAGCGTTAGCATCAGTACTTGCCCGTGTCCACGGGCTGCCTATTACTGCTAGACCACTCAATTTATTTTCTCGTTGGTTACACTATATGCATACCGCTGGGTTAAAAGCGGGAGATGTACTTTTCGAACGCGCTATTCAACTTCGTGCAAGTTTAGTGGAAAGTGAAGGCAATACAGATGACTATGTACTGTGTCACAACGACTTACTTGCTCATCACGTGGTTCGCGATTCCACTCCTTTTATTGTTGATTGGGAATACTCAGCCATGGGTAATCGCTATTTCGATGTAGCAGGATGTGCAAAGATTAACGCAATGAGTGAGGCGGAAATACAGGCATTAGCCATCGCCTATGCAAAAGAAGTTGGTAAAGATGAGGATGAGGTGCTAGCGCAAGTTCATCTTCACAGGGAAATTGTTAACATGACTAACGATTTATGGCTGGCAGCGCTTGAGGGTAATAAGCAAAATGCAGGGTAATACACGCTTTTTGTTTGTTTTCACAGCGCTTTGTTTGTTTAATAAGCGGTAGTGCATAAGGTAGTAGAAAAATGCTTTACCTTTTAAATGTCATCCGTATAATGCACAGCGCGCTAGGGGTGTAGTTCGAATTGGTAGAACAGCGGTCTCCAAAACCGATGGTTGGGGGTTCGAGTCCCTCCACCCCTGCCACTTTCCCTTCTCGTTTTCTAAATTCACTTTTATCATCATTTACTTTTCTTAAGCTAAGTTAAATTCAGTAAGTTAATCATTCTGTATCTGCCATTTTTATTCTCGTTACTATACAATGTTAAGTAATTAAACGAGGTTGGATTTTATGTCGCTTTCTACTTTTCAGCGTGCTGTGCTGCAAGAAATGGGGATCCCTGTATGGGTGAACCAGTCATCGCTGCAAGATGAAAACTCGAGCTCAGTTGCGGCTAATGTTGCTAGTAAGCGCTCTGCCAATGCTTCTTTTGCAACGGCTAATAGCCATTCACCAGCTATGCCTTCTAATGAAGAAAAGCAAAGTCGGTTGGCACAACTTCGTGCGCAGGTATCATCAGACTCGTCCAAAGCCTCTGGCCAAACTAAAGCAGCTGGCCAGAACGCCAGCGGTTCGCGAGCAGAACCGTCAGCGCAATCACTGTCGTCAGTGCAATCACAGCCATCAGCGGCACCGCAATCTGTAACAAACACCGCAAGCAAGAATGTATTAAAATCAGAGTCTATTAATTCATCGAGCCAATCATCCAGCTTTTCATCCAATTCTGCTTCAAGTGGAACAGCTGCTATGGTTGAATTAACCCAAGTACAGCGATTACAGGGTAAACAGTGGCTACAAGACTTAGATGTTGCGCTAGCGTATCTCCAGCTATCATTAACCAGTACTCAGGTAAAGATAGGGCAAGCTGTAACAGTAACTTACGATGGCATCGTTTTGCCTTCAGCGCCTCACTTGCTAACGGCGGCAATACAAAAGCAGCTGTGGAAAATGCTTTGTGCTTTATCCAACAATGCAAGTTCGCCTGAAGCGCTTTAAATTCCCTAACTCGGTTGTCTATTTTGCATATCCAATTAATTTCAGATACAAGTAGTGCGGGCGCATTAGCGCAAGCCTACGGTATTCACGAAGCGTCCCAATTTAAACCTTGGTCTTTTGAGACTTTCGTTGATTGCACCACTACCCCTTATTTTGGTGTCCTTGCCATAAAGGACGACCAAGTAGTAGGCTATGCATTGGTGCTTGAAGTTCTAGATGAAGCAACCTTAATGGATATTGCAGTAAACAAATGTTGTCGCCAAGAAGGGATAGGGCGGGCGTTAGTGGAGTACGTTAAACAGCACGCTCAGCATAACGGAATGACATCAATGTGGTTAGAAGTTCGAGCCAGTAATGTGGGGGCAATTAACCTTTACGAAAATACTGGCTTTGAACATATCGAAGTAAGAAAAGGCTATTACCAAACGGCTACGAGTAAAGAAGACGCCAAAATAATGAAGGCTTCCTTTTAAACAGAACACGCTAAACAGAACACACAATCGCACAAGTTATACCTTCTCGATCTACCTGTACACTTACGTTCCATATCTGTTTTTTGAGACAATACCACCCAATATTTACTTTGTTAAAACTAACTAAAGAGGATAAATGCCAAAGGTTATCAATCGGGAGATTGTGCGATTTAAAAGGTTTGCAATTAATCTGGTGACCTACCCTGAAGGGCACCGAGTAATGAGACACAACGACCCTGTTAGCGAAGGAAAGTACTATAAGTTTAATGTGGTATTGAAGCAGCCAAAAGTAGGTGGGGTGTTTTGTGCCGACAAGGTTATTTTTAACTTATTTAATCGGGTATATTTCTTTAGGCCTGATCTGTATAGCCATAGTGTTACGCCCATTCAACAAGGCCATCGCACACTATTGTCTGTGGCAATATTATTACCTTAACCTAATCTTTAGTTACCTAGGCTCTCATGCGCGACAAGGCCCCTAATTATGTCGTTAAGGTCTATATCCGGTTTTGCGTAATTCACGTATATTGCGCGGCTCAGTGAAATTTCACTTACCGTTTTTATTTTAGTGAAATAGCACACGCTTTTTCATCTTATAGGTATCAAATATGTCTTCTGCGTTGCCTCCTTCGTCAGTTCAAGCAAAAGGCATTAAAATGCTAACTGTTTCGGTGTTGTGTTTAGGCTTAAGTTGGCCTGCAATGAAGCTAGGTTTAGATTCTGTAAGTGCATATTGGATGGTAGCACTTAGGCTATTATTTGCGTTGCCTGTTATTGCTTTGTTCGTGTTTATCACCAAAAAACGATTACCTATTTTTTCACGCCCCGACCGCGCTGTCATCTTTACGGTAGCGATGGTACAGTTTATTGGCTCTATGGGGTTAATTACGGTGTGCTTACAGTATATTCCCGCCGGTACCGCGAGTATTTTGATTTACACCACGCCACTGTGGATGCTGGTGATTGATACGGTGTGGTATCGACAGCGACCAGCAGCAAAACGTTTTGTACTGACGAGTGTCTCTACAATTGGCGTAGGTTTAATTCTGTTCGCGTCGGGCCAGCCTGGAGCTTGGTTACCTTTGTTTGGCATGCTATTGGCTTCAGGCTTGTGGGCAGTGTCTATAAGGCGAGTATCATTTCACAAATGGCATGGCAGTGTTATCGATGCGGTGTTTTGGCAATTCGCGTTGGCCGGTGTGGTAATGCTAGCGATTGCGTGTGCCATTGAGGGTGTCCCCAACTTTGCTGAATACGGCATGCGAGGTTGGTTGGCGCTATCTTATATTGGGCCAATTGCCACCGGTTTAGGTTTTGGTCTTATGGTGTCTGCTGGGCCAAAGCTTCCGCCTGAGCGTATAGTGCTTATCAGCACACTTACGCCTATCATTGGTTACGTAAGCTCGGTGCTTTTACTGGGTGAAATCTTGCTGCCAATGGTGATTGTTGGCGCCACCGTTATGCTTTGTGCGCTGACCCTCAATGCGTTACCAAAGTCGGCATTAAAAAAATTGATATCAAAGGTGCCCGGGCAAACTAAATAAATAGGTAAACAGGGCGAACAAATAAGCTGGTGTTCTGTTATACCTGTACTAAAACGAAGTCGCTATAGCGTGAGGCGTGGTTGTATAAAATCTAAGAAAGCCGAGATGCGTGAAGATACTGCACTGTTTCGGTAGTACACCGCTTGTACAGGTTCTCGGTTGTTTGGTGTAAGTAAGTGCTTGCCTAATACGCTGACAAGTTTTCCGTTATTTAAATCGCCTGCCACCATAAAGTGTGACAGTAGGGCAATACCTTGGCCTGCCAAGCATAGTTGCCTAATGGTTTCCCCACTAGATGCCTTTAAATCGAAGTTAAGTTTAACCTCTTCTGATAAAGGCCATCGGTTCAAGCTTGCGCTACTGGAAAACCCAATGAGTCGATGTTTGCTCAATGAAGACAGTGCAACATCAACGTTCGAGCTAGCGAGGTATTCTGGACTTGCCACTATATGAAGCGCGCTTCGCCCCAAGTTTTTTGCATGTAGGTTAGAATCGCTAAGGTCACCGATTCGAATGGCAATATCGGTTTTGTGTTCAAGCAAATCAATAATATTGTCGTGACTGGTGATATCGAGTTTTATTTGTGGATACGCTTCCCGAAATTCGCCTATCAACGGAGTTATCTGATGCAGCACGAAGGGGCTTGCAGCATCTATTCTTAATAATCCAGAAGGTTTTTGGTTTAGCAAACGTAGCGCTTCTTCGCCTCTTTCTAACAAATTCAAACTATCACGGGCGTACTGTAAATAGACTAACCCTTCTTCGGTTAGCTCTAATCGGCGGGTGGTACGATTGAGTAGGGTGACATTAAGCACACCTTCTAAACGCCCCATAGCGCGAGACACTTTAGCCACTTGCTGGCCGAGCAATTCAGATGCGCGAGAAAAGCTGCCAGTATCTACAACGGCAACAAAGGCTTCGATATCTTCGGTTTTGGCATTAACACTCATTTATTAATCCTAACTTTATCAAAAGTGACAAAAATAATTCTTCATTATTGCTATTTTTCTAGGCGAAAACAATCTGTATCCGGCATATCGCATTTGGCATATGTTCAATATGGAAAATAGCGGCGCAAGTTGTTTGGTACAGGTTGCACCGCCTGATGTTAATATCGCTTACGCCAGTGCGCTTATCCCCGTTTTATCACTGCTTTTAAGAGTAGGCTCATCAGCACATCCATCACCGCTTTCATCACCACTTAAATGCAGAATTTATCTATCTGGCAGTATTTGACTGTGAGTTAGTAGAAAAACGTCCGCAGAGCGTGTTTTTAGCTGCCACAAATGTATAATAAGCGGCATTTTTATACTCCCTCAATGCTTTCCACTTTTTGGGGGCCAATTAAGGCTTCAAAGAGGAAGGCGTGATGCTTGGTGTCCCTTCGTTATCTTGTAGGTAAAAGCAAGTAGCGACAGTAAGACGGTCACTAAGCAAAGCGAGTAAATACTCAAGACTGAAGTACCACTACGGGTACGAAACGGGACCGATTTTTCATGGCAAATGCCGATTTTCTTAACGAAATCAATAAGCGAAGAACATTCGCTATTATCTCGCATCCAGATGCGGGTAAAACCACAATTACTGAAAAAGTACTGTTGTTCGGAAACGCACTGCAAACTGCAGGTACGGTAAAAGGTAAAAAGTCTGGCCAACATGCTAAATCAGATTGGATGGAGATGGAAAAAGAGCGTGGTATATCTGTAACTACCTCTGTAATGCAATTTCCTTACAACGATCATCTGGTTAACTTACTTGATACGCCCGGACACGAAGATTTCTCGGAAGATACCTACCGTACGCTTACCGCAGTAGATTCTTGCTTAATGGTTATCGATGCCGCGAAAGGGGTAGAGGATAGAACCCGTAAGTTGATGGAAGTCACTCGTTTACGTGACACACCTATCCTAACCTTTATGAACAAGCTCGACCGCGATATTCGCGATCCACTAGAAGTGATGGATGAGGTTGAGAGCGAACTCGATATTCTTTGCGCACCTATTACCTGGCCAATCGGTTGCGGTAAAAGCTTTAAAGGGGTTTATCACCTTTATCGTGATGAAACCATTTTGTATCAAAGTGGCCATGGGCACACTATTCAAGACGTTCGTATCTTAAAAGGGCTAGATAACCCTGAACTTGAAGATGCCATTGGCAGCGACCTAGCTGAAACCTTACGTGACGAGCTAGAGCTTGTGCGCGGTGCATCAAATGACTTTGATAAAGAGCTCTTTTTAGACGGCCAGCTTACGCCAGTATTTTTCGGTACCGCATTGGGTAACTTTGGTGTCGATCATATGCTTGATGGCATGGTTGAATGGGCACCTGCGCCCCAAGGCCGTGAGACCGACGAAAGCCCAGTTGAATCGACAGATACCAAGTTCAGTGGTTTTGTATTCAAAATACAGGCGAACATGGATCCTAAGCACCGCGATCGTATCGCGTTTTGCCGTATTGTGTCTGGCAAGTACGAGAAGGGCATGAAAATGCGCCACTCACGACTTGGTAAAGACGTGCGTATTTCTGATGCATTAACCTTTTTAGCCGGCGATAGAGCCTTGCTTGAAGAGGCGTATGCGGGAGATATTATTGGCCTGCATAACCACGGTACCATTCGAATTGGCGATACCTTCACCTCAGGCGATAACTATCGCTTCAGTGGTATTCCTAACTTCGCACCAGAATTATTTAAGCGCATTCGATTGCGAGATCCGCTAAAACAGAAGCAATTGCTAAAAGGCCTTATCCAGCTTTCTGAAGAAGGTGCGGTTCAGGTATTTAGGCCGCTTGCCAATAATGACCTAATTGTAGGTGCGGTAGGTGTGCTTCAGTTTGATGTCGTCGTGGCCCGCTTGAAGGCAGAATACAATGTTGATGCGTTGTACGAGCACATTAACGTAAACACAGCCCGATGGGTGTACTGTAAAGACGAGAAAAAGCTGGATGAGTTCCGCCGCAAGGGTGAGCAAAACCTTGCACTAGATGGTGGCGATAATCTTACGTATATCGCACCTACTAGAGTGAACTTACAGCTGTCTCAAGAACGTTATCCAGACATCGAATTTAAAAACACGCGCGAAAATTAAGATAAAGAACAACTATGAATATACATGCATTATTAATTAATCGATTTAGTGAAGCTTTAGAAACAATGGGTGTTGAAAACGCACCTATTCCAGTATCGCGCAGTGCTCGTCCTGAATTTGGGGAATATCAATTCAATGGCGCAATGGCGTTGGCAAAACAGCTTAGACAAAAGCCTCGCGATATTGCAGAAAAGGTTGTTGAGATTGTAAAACTTGACGATGTAGCCAGTAAACTAGAAGTGGCTGGCCCTGGCTTTATCAATGTCCATTTGAACAACGAGTGGCTGGCAAATCAGTGTGAGCTAGCGCTACACGACCCACGCATTGGCGTAGCAAAATCGCCAGAGCAAACCGTAGTGGTAGATTACTCTTCTCCAAACCTAGCTAAAGAAATGCACGTAGGGCACCTACGTACCACCATTATTGGTGATGCTGTGGTGAAGGTATTAGAGTTTTTAGGCCATAAAGTCATTCGCCAAAATCACATGGGTGACTGGGGTACGCAGTTTGGTATGTTGCTGGCGCATTTGTCAGACAAACTGGAACAAGAAGTTGCTGAAACGGCGTTATCCGATTTAGAAGACTTTTACCGTGAAGCCAAAGTGCGTTTTGATGACGAAGAAGGCTTTGCCGATCGTGCCCGTGAATACGTGGTTAAGCTTCAAGGCGGTGATGAAAAATGTCTGAGCTTGTGGGAAAAATTCATTGATGTGTCTATTGCACACTCTGAAGACGTTTATAAGAAATTAAACGTAAGCTTAACCCGTGCTGATATTATGGGTGAGTCTGCCTATAACCACGATTTAGCTAACGTGATAAGCGAGTTAAAAGAAAAAGGTATAGCAGTAGAAGACCAAGGCGCTCAAGTAGTATTTATTCCTGAGTTGGCCGACAAAGAAGGCAATCCTGCGGTTTATATTGTACAAAAATCCGGTGGCGGATATTTATATGCCACCACAGACTTGGCCGCCATGCGCTATCGTAGTGGTACGTTAAACGCCGACAGAACTCTTATTCTTACTGATGCTCGCCAAGCGCTACATTTCAAGCAAACCGAAATAGTAGGTCGTAAAGCCGGCTTTATGGAAACCACCCAAAGCTATGAACACTGCCCATTTGGCATGATGTTAGGCAGTGATGGTAAGCCGTTTAAAACCCGTACCGGCGGTACCGTTAAACTGGTTGAATTATTAGATGAAGCAGTAGAACGTGCAGGTAAATTGATTGCCGAGCGTGACAACGACTTATCAGAAGACGAATTAGCGGAAGTTGCTCGTAAAGTAGGTATCGGCGCAGTAAAATATGCCGATTTAAGTAAAAACCGTACCACTGACTATATGTTTAACTGGGACACCATGTTGAGCTTCGAAGGTAATACTGCCCCGTATTTGCAATACGCTTACACGCGGGTTAAAAGCTTATTCAGAAAAGCAGGTGTTGCTATTGAAACCATGCCAGTAGATATCAATATTGTTGAAAAACAAGAACACGCATTGTCGGTTCTGTTATTGCAGTTTGAAGAGGTGGTAGGCTTGGTATCACGTGATGCCACGCCACATGTGTTGTGTACATACTTGTACGAACTAGCTAGCGCCTTCATGAGCTTCTACGAAGCCTGCCCAATGTTAAAAGACGGCATTGAACTGGAAGTGCGAGATAGCCGTCTGGCCTTATCAGCACTTGTGGCCAACACGTTAAGCCAAGGATTGAACTTACTTGGTATAGAAACATTGGAAAAAATGTAATTCAGATAGCATAAGCGTATCGACTGAATATTTGCGAATGCAAATAATCAGCATGCGATGCCTATGTTGGTACTTAAAAAGGCTGGCACTCGTGTTGGCCTTTTTTATGCCTCGTTATCGAGAAGCTGTGGGGTAGGAGATTTCCACTCGGTTTTAGTGGACCAATGTGCGATCCAGTCAGGCATTTCTGTGGCGGGCATAGGCCTAGCAATCCCGTATCCTTGTGCCAGCTCGCAGCCCAACTCTAACAGTGATGTACCATGAGCAATGGTTTCCACCCCTTCAGCAATAACACTGCGGTTAAACGATTTAGCTAGCGCTATTACCCCCACTACAATGGTTCTATCTTCAGGATCGATTAACATATCACGCACAAAAGTTTGGTCTACCTTGATGACTTTTGCCGGCAATCGCCTTAAATAAGTGAGAGAGGAATAACCTGTTCCAAAGTCATCAATGGCAAAAGTCACACCAAGCTTTACACAATCATCCATAATTTCCGCTACTTTCTTGATATCACCTAGCTTACTGGTTTCCAATACTTCTAACTGAAACGCTTCAGGGGGAACATTGGGTACTTTAGCCAGCAGACGAGATAAGCGAATAGGAAAGTTTCTTTGCTGTATCTGTAACGCAGAAATATTCACACTAATGGGAATATGCACGCCTAATTGCTTCCAGCGACTAAATTGCTGCAATGACTCTTCGATAACCCATTCGCCAATGTCTATACTGAGTTGGTGATTTTCAATAAAAGGTAAAAAAGATGCAGGGGAGAGTATGCCTTTAACGGGATGCTTCCAGCGAATAAGGGCTTCTGCGCCAATAATTTCTCCGGTGCGCATATTTACTTTCGGCTGGTAGTAAAGCACGAACTCTCTGTTGTTTAGGGCTTTCGCTATGCTCTGGAGTATTTCATGGCGGGCTTTTATCGCGTCTTCAGACTCTATATCAAAAAGGTGATAGCAATTTTTGCCTTTCTGTTTTGCCACATACATCGCTTGGTCGGCGTGGCGGATAAGCTGGTCGGCATCGGTATTATCTGCAGGATATACAGTCACTCCGATACTGGCAGATACTTTAAGTTGATGCTCACCAATTTTAACCGGATCAGATGCTACTCTGAGCATATTCTTAACGATAGCGGCAAAATCTTGGGGTTGTTTTAGGTTTGCCAATACCGCAACAAACTCGTCTCCACCAAAGCGTGAAATGGTATCGCTGTTTCGTAGAGTTCCTTTTAAGCGATGGGCCAAAATGACAAGTAGTTCGTCACCTACACTATGACCAAAGTTATCATTTATTTCTTTGAAACCATCTAAATCGAGTAGCGCTACTGCCACAAACCCTCTGTCAGATTTACATTGGGCCAGTGCTTTGTCTAATCTCTCAGCAAGCAACGAGCGGTTAGGCAAATTAGTTAATACGTCATAATGTGCCATATGCTCTAATTTATATTGCTGTTCTTTCGCTTCAGAAATATCGCTAAATATAGCAATATAGTTCTTAACATTGCCTTCATCGTCATTGACTGCGCTCACGGTTAATAGTTGAGCGTAAACTTCATGATTTTTACGTTTGTTCCAAATTTCTCCTGCCCAATAGCCTTTACTGATAATAGATGCCCATAGGTGTCTATAGAACTCGGGAGACTGTTTTCCCGACTTGAACATGCTGGGCTTTTTACCTAACACTTCATTTCGCTTATAGCCTGTTATATCAACGAAGGTTTTGTTCACATCTATAATGTTAGCACTGCTATCTGTGATAAAAATTCCTTCTCTTGCGTGAGAGAAAACACTTGCTGATAGTTTAAGCTTTTCTTCTAAATGCTTATTCTTAGTAATATCTTGAACTAATGAGGTTACGCTTATTACATTGCCAGTCAGATCAAGAATGGGTGTGCTATACCATTCACAGATAATGGTATGGCGTAATTTGGTAACGTTTTTATTTATTTTTCGCTTTGGCGCCTTTTTCTTCAGCAATTGAGCGAATGCGTCGTCTATTTCAGTTCGAAGTTCAGGAGGTATAATGAGATCCGAGGCATGTTTACCAATCGCCTCCTCTTTTTTGTAGCCAAAAATATGTTCTGCTGATTTATTCCAATCGGTACAGATAAGCTGAGTATCCCAGGCAATGCACCCTAAAGGTGTATTTTCGATATGACTTGCTAATATATTTTTACTTTCCAGTAAGGAAGCTTGGCTATCGATAAGCCGTTTTTCTGCCTCTAACCGTGTTTTTGCCATAGAGGTAAAGCGTTGCTGTAATTTAACCAACTCGACACTACCATGTAGAGGTGCGTCGCTTACGTCTTTGCCTTCAGCAAGGGCTTTAGTTGATTGAAGCAAGGTGCGAATTGGTTTTAGTACGTTTCTTCGTACGCCCCATACAGAGACTCCCACAAGTAACATGACTATCGCGGTCAAAATACCGGCCGTTTTAATCAGACGCTCATTAATAATTTCAAGTGCGTGTTTAAGAGGAATGCCCACCGTAATATTTATTTGCTTGCCATCTTCAAATAATGGGCGTTTTACATATACCCGTTCATAAGGGTCATTACTAATAAAAGCGCTATTATCAAATGCAGTATTTGAGTTTTCTATTGCTGTGCTGGAGATATGTAATGGGGTCCCTAAGAGGTTATTGTTGGTCGGATATGCGGCAACAATTTTATTCTCGCTATCGGTAATGTAAGCAACGGTATTATCGGGTAAATGAGACTCTGAGAGTGTTTCACTCCACCATTCCAGTGAGATAACCGCTACTACTAACGCCACCACAGTATCGCTTGTGGCGTTCATTACCGGATAAGCAAAATTCACGCTGGTAAGGTTAGTTGCTCGGTCTATTTGAAACTCACCTATCGAAAATTCTCGTGTAGCTAGCGCCTCTTGAATGTATGGGCGATCGAAGACGTTTACGGGTGTTTTCATGGGGCGGGCGTTACACAGTAGTTCGCCATCTGCCCTTGGTACACCAAGGTTAATATAGTTACTATTTACCTTAAGTACATCGGCAAGAAAAGCACTGCATGTTTGGGAGTTCGGCTTTTTAACCGCGTCGAAACTGGATAGGTTTTGTAGAAAAATACGTGTTTTATCAATTAGCGTAGATTGAAATTTCGAGGTTGCCTTGGCGGTATTAACCGATTGGCTTATTGCCGCTTCTATAGCGCGCTCTCTTTCAACATATGAGTCGTAAAAAACGCCAATCAACCCTGGTAGGGCAACCATAATGATGAGGAGAATTATTCTCGACTGCAATGTCTGAAAAAGGTACGCCATGTAATTTTTCTAAATCCATTTCACGAAGGTGACTACGAAAAAGAAACGTTTTTTCGTAGTGTATAACCTTATTGAGCAGTACGTGATTTTCAAAACACACTGACAATCTGAGTAAGTATAGTAACAATACTATAAAAACGTTAACTATGATTAAAGTATTGCTTTAACTAAATTTTATTGAGTGCGTCACGACATGTTTACTCATAGAGTAGGGAACCATTTTACAGTAATGTTTAATTAACAGGCTAGGTATTCGCATTTTTTTGCCTAATAATGTAGTAATGTAACTCGCAACGGTACGTTAAATTTGTAATGGCACCAATACAGGAATTTATATTATGACGAAGCTACTCGCTTTTGCTGGCAGCACACGAAACGGCTCCTTTAATCAAGCTATACTCGGTATTGCGGCCGAAGGGGCGCGGGAGTCGGGGGCTGAAGTTACGGTCATCAATCTAGCCGACTACCCCATGTCTATCTTTAATGAAGATGAAGAAAAAGTGTCTGGTGTGCCAGAAAATGCGAGAGCCTTCAAGCAGCTGTTAACTGAACATGATGGTTTCTTAATTGCTTCTCCAGAGTACAATTCGAGTTACCCCGCATTGCTTAAGAATGCTATTGATTGGGCTAGTCGAATGGAAGAGGGCGATAAACCCATGCAGGCTTTCAAAGGTAAAACGGCAGGGATTATGGCTGCTTCCGCTGGTGGCCTGGGAGGAATGAGAGTACTGGTGGTTTTACGCATGCTGCTGGCAAACATAGGCGTTACGGTGTTACCTGCACAACTTGCTGTAGCCAAAGTGAATACCTTAATGGATGACAATGGCGTAGTGACCGACGCGAAAACCATTAAACAACTTAAAAATTTGGGTAAACAAACCGCTGAATTAACGATGAAAATGACCGCTCACGTTTTGTAGCATTTCTTTTTAGGCAATGAGCGAATAACATTCGCTCATTGCCTAGTCCTTCTCTGTTTCTTTGATAAACCACCTGATTACATTGCCTATTGCAAAGTTAGCGTATTGGTCTGAGCAAATCTGATACCCTCGTGTTTCCGATTTTAATCGTGGCCCTAATTGAATGAGTTTCCCATCAACGATAAAGGGGTTAATTAACCCTTCCCAGCCTAAGCAAAGGCCATGTCCACCAATGGCCGCTTCAACAATAAGGGGGTAATTGTTGTAACGAAATGAAATTGGGCTAGAAGAAGGCTTCACATTTAATGCTTGTGCCCAGCGTTGCCAATTTAACCACCTAAAATCATCTACATCTTTATGCAGTAAAGGAAGGTTTCTGAGGTCACTAAGCATTTGGCCTGGCTTTAAACCGTGTTTAACAGCGAAATCGGGTGAGCAAACCGGAAAAACCTCTTCGGGAATTAACATCTTTTCAAACTGATATTTACCAATTTCTGATGAGAAATGAAATAAGATATCTGCATGTGCAGTAGTAAGATCACTTAAACTATTGGTTGGTTGGATTTCAAAGAGGTAATCAGGAAAGGCTTGTTGTAAACGTTGTAGCCTAGGCATTATCCAATGAAATGCGAAGCCGAAATATGCATTAATAGATATTTTAGTTTTTGTTTCTCGAAAATCTTCTCGTGCGTTATCAGTAGCACGCAAAATAGATGATGTAGAGCCTCTTAACTCATTGTAATACTTAAGTCCTTCGATGGTAGGTGTAACGGGTTTCTTACTGCGATCAATTAAAATTCCCCCTACTATATCTTCCAGTGCGCGAATTCTTTGGGACACCAAAGGCTGTGTTATACCAAGATCTTCAGCTGCTAATGTCATAGAGCCATGTCTTACTGTAGCTTCAAAACACAATAAGCCGTTAAGTGTCGGTAACTCAGATTCTTTCATTATTACTAATTTGCATGTTAGCTATAAGGCTTTGCTACTGTAATATAAACCATGATTACTTGATACTCCTCCCGTTGATTTTTAAGGGAGATTCTCGTGCAGCAAATAGACTATGTTATCAATGAGGCGAATGCTTCCGTTTCAGCGACTGTAAATGGACAACACTATCCTTTACCTGCGTTGTGGCTACGTGAGCGTTGCCAAGATTCAGCAAGCCTAGATAAAACCACCAAACAGCGTTTTTTCGACCCACATCAATTGGATGAGGGTGTATCGCTGATTAAGGTAGAAAAGAAGCACAATCGGTTAGCTAATCTTACGTTTAGCGACGGGTATACAGGTGAGTACGATTTAAATGAGTTCGCTGCCGATTTCGACGTTTGGGACGGTGCGCCTAACGATATATCGTGGAAAAGCGACGTGGATAAATCATTATTTCATATTGATCTCGCCACATTGAAATCACAACAGGGGTTAATTAAAGGAATAGAAATATTCTTAACCTACGGGGTGCTTATTGTTGATAACGTGCCTACTGAGTCTGACGCAGTATTGGAGGTAGCAAACCTATTTGGCCATGTTAGAGAAACTAACTTCGGTAAGTACTTCGAGGTATTCACCCGTCCTAACTCAAACGATCTTGCTTATCGTTCAGTGCCTTTAGGGCCTCATACTGACAACCCTTATAGGAATCCTATGCCAGGCATTCAGCTTCTACATTGTTTGGAGAATCAGACTACAGAAGGCTTGTCGACATTGGTTGACAGTTTGTCTGTACTTGAACAGTTGAAAAAAGAAGATCCGGAAGGCTTCGCCTTGCTTTGCAAAGTTCCTGTTCGTTATCGCCACTACGACAGTGATGTTGATTTGATAGAAAGACGAACCATGATTGAGTCTGACTCTAGTGGCAGAATTACCGGTATTGCCTATAGTCCGCGATTGGATTACCTGCCGCTTTTACCCGAAGACGAAATGGTTATCTTTCATCGTGCCCGTAAACGTTTGGGGCAGTTGTTGTGTTCGCCTGAATACGAGTGGCGCTTCAGATTGGAGCCAGGTCAGCTGCAGATGTTTCACAATACCCGAGTGTTACATGGTCGCACAGGGTTTGATCCCAGTGAAGGGCTTCGTCATTTGCAGGGCGCATACATCGATATTGATGCACCAAAAGGCCGTTACAACGCGCTTAAAAGAAAGCATCGTGCAGCCCGTACCAACGATGAACTAGAAACAAAAAGTACGAACGGTGAGTTTAAAATAGCTAATACCAAGTCTACAGCAGAAACAGCAGAGATAAGAGGTAAGTGATGGAAACTGTTCAATTTCGCCAGATGAAAGACGGAACAAAAGAAGAGTATTTGTTTCTTACCAAACATGAAGATGAGTACGCGACAGGCTTGCCCGATAGAATTTTGGAAGCGCTTAAAAATTTAGAGAACACCTTATCGGGCTATCAGGTTTCACGACTTGGACACTCACTGCAATCAGCAACTCGTGCTGAAGCCGATGGCGCCGATGAGGAAATGATAGTAGCGGCACTTATTCATGATCTTGGTGATGACTTAGCGCCGCACAATCATTCGCAATATGCGGCTTCAATTTTACGCCCCTATGTACGACCTGAAGTGACCTGGATTATTAACCAGCATGGGTTATTTCAAAACGTTTATTACGCCCATTTTTTAGGGGGTGATCCGAATGAGCGCGAGTATTTAAAAGATCACCCTTGGTATCAAGCCTGTGTGGATTTTTGTGAAAAGTGGGATCAATCGTCCTTCGATCCTGATTACCCTACAAAACCACTATCACACTTTGAACCGTTAGTTAGAAAGATATTCTCTAGACCCGCATTCGACTCCAAATATGTGGGTGAACAAACTATGGGAAAAAGTGCGGTTGATATCGCCATGTCGGGGACGAGTGAGTAAAAGGGATAAGCTGAGTAAATGTTAGGTAAAGGTACAAGAAGATCTGTTCTTGTATTGGTCTATACCCCCATATAACTAAGTACACGGCATTGTCGCCGTACTCTTAATTTGTTGGGAGTAATACTTTATGAACCTATACTTAATACCCATATTCTGCTCAATCATCCTACTAAGTGCATGTGCGGCGCCGTTGCATGGCGGCGGTGCGCGTGACGGCTTTCACGGTGGAAATGCAGCAGTAAGTATAGGTGCGGGCATTGCGGCGGGCGTTGCTGTTGCTGTGCTTGCATCTCCGCGATATGAGCCGGGGTATAGAGTGAGACATTTACCTAAAGACGCAGCTTTCATTCGTCACCAAGGCATAGACTATCGATATAGAAATGGTGTGTATTATCGCAAAATGGGAGGCGATTTTACGGTAGTGATCCCACCCCCTGGTGTCATCATTCACACCTTGCCTGATCATCTTGATACTATTTTTGTCGATGGGAAAACCTACTATGTTGTAGAAGGGGTGTATTACAAACGAATAGATGGTGAGTATATCGTAGTGAAAGCACCTGTAGAGTGGTCGCGAGTAGAAACCGCTGTGTATGAAGCAGCTAAGCATTATGATGCACTTCCTGAAGGTGCGAAGCCAGTTAAAATCAATGGCACTCAGTACTTTTTGTTCGGCGGTTTATATTTTCTGCCCCAATCATCTGAAGGGAAAGTTAGCTATCTAGCGGTAAGATTGAACTAGTGTTGTGAAGGTACTAATTTTTCATATTGCTATTTTATTCATAGACATGACAAACTGAAAACCTAACGCTAGTTTATGAATGGAACGCGAGTTCATGCTACAAAAAATCATTGTATTTTCTTCCAGTATTATGCTTTCGATACTGGCCATTTTATTGTGCTTTGGTGTGCTAGATGCGTTATGGCTAGGGTGGATAGCCCGAGACTGGTATACCACTGAAATGGCGAGCTTACTGAGGGAAAACTATATTACCTGGCCTTGGGTGGTGTTCTATTTAATGTATGGTTTTGTTGTCTTTGTATTAACCGTAGTGGCGAACATAGATAAACCACTTTACTACGCAGGTATTGATGGAGCGTTGCTTGGGCTCGCCAGTTATGGTGCTTATAACCTAACCAACTACAGTATTGTTGAAGGTTTTACGCTGTTTATTACTGTAGTGGATTGGGCTTGGGGCACCTTCTTAACCAGCGCAAGCGCAATGGCGGGCTGGGCTGGATTTCAATTTATGAGAAAAACCAATAATAGTTAACTTCAGGCAGTTTTCTTGCTTTACTAAAGGCGTCATTCTCGGCCTTTTATGGCGCGTTTCTAATGATTAGACAGGCAGTGAAACTAATACCCTGAAAACCTGCCTTTTATTTCGTTAACCTCTATCAAATTTCGTCCAAATTCGGTACTATCCGCGGTCTTATTTTACAGTTGATACGCGGACTATGTTTGAAGTAAACCCCGTTACCAATGCGATAAAAGATATCCGCGAGCGCACCGACGCGCTTAGGGGGTACCTTTGACTTTGATGCAAAGTCAGAGCGCTTAGAAGAAGTTAACCGAGAGCTTGAGAGCTCCGAGGTATGGAACGAGCCTGAACGCGCACAAGCGTTAGGCAAAGAAAAGGTGGCCTTAGAGCTGGTTGTAGAAACGATTCACAACCTTGAGCAGGGCACCGAAGACGTTGAAGGTTTGCTTGAACTCGCCGTTGAAGCAGAAGATGAAGAAACTTTCGATGAGGCCAACAAAGAACTAGAAGGCCTGCTGGAGCAACTTGAAAAGCTTGAGTTTCGCCGCATGTTTTCACAACCTAATGATGCCAACGATTGTTATATTGATATTCAATCTGGTTCTGGCGGTACAGAAGCGCAAGACTGGGCGAATATGCTCCTTCGCATGTACCTTCGTTGGGGGGAAGCCCACGGCTTTAAGACCGAACTTATTGAAGTGTCTGATGGCGATGTCGCAGGTATTAAAAGTGCCACCTTGCGTATTGCAGGGGAATATGCTTTTGGTTGGTTGCGTACCGAAACGGGCGTGCATCGCTTAGTGCGTAAGTCACCTTTTGATTCAGGTAACCGCCGTCATACGTCGTTTTCATCAGCGTTTGTTTATCCTGAAGTGGATGACGATATCGATATTGATATAGACCCTTCAGATTTACGTATTGATACTTACCGCGCATCTGGCGCGGGTGGCCAACACGTAAACAGAACAGATTCAGCGGTACGTATTACTCACGAACCTACAGGTATTGTAGTGCAGTGCCAAAACGACCGCTCGCAGCATAAAAACAAAGATCAGGCGATGAAGCAACTGAAAGCGAAACTCTACGAGTACGAGCTTCAAAAGCAAAACGCCGAGAAACAAGCGATGGAAGACAGCAAGTCAGATATCGGGTGGGGAAGTCAAATTCGTTCATACGTACTAGACGACTCTCGTATTAAAGATTTGCGTACTGGCGTGGAAACACGCAACACTCAGGCCGTGCTAGATGGTGGCCTGGATAAATTTATCGAAGCCAGCCTTAAATCAGGGCTGTAATCCGAACAACGAAAGTGAATAGGTTATGACTGACCAACAAACCGACGAAAATAAATTAATTGCTGAGCGCCGAGCAAAACTAAGCGCAATTCGTGAGCAGTGCCGTGCAAATGGCTTCCCAAACAGCTTCCGTCGTGAAAACTATGCTGACGAACTTCAAGGCAAGTTCGGTGAACTAGATAAAGAAACCTTGCAAGAGCAGGGCAATAAAGTAAGCATTGCTGGCCGTATTATGGCTAAGCGTGGCCCGTTTATGTTGCTACAAGACATGACTGGTCGCATTCAAGCTTACGCTGATAAAGATACCCAAAAAGCCCTTAAAGCGCAGTACGGTGCGTTAGATATTGGTGATATTATTGGTGTTGCTGGTGTATTGCATAAGTCGGGTAAAGGCGATTTATATGTGAACATGGAAGAGTATGCATTGCTAACGAAAGCACTGCGCCCTCTACCAGAGAAGTTCCATGGCCTAAGCGACCAAGAAACCAAATATCGTCAGCGTTACGTTGACCTTATTACCAGTGAACAAACGCGCAAAACCTTTATGATCAGAAGTAAGATTGTAAATGGTATTCGTAACTACCTCACCCAGCGCGACTTCCTTGAAGTAGAAACGCCTATGCTGCAGGTTATTCCCGGTGGTGCAACTGCAAAGCCGTTTGTTACTCATCACAATGCGTTAGACATTGATATGTACTTGCGTATTGCCCCAGAGCTTTACTTGAAGCGTTTAGTAGTAGGTGGTTTCGAGCGCGTGTTCGAAATTAACCGTAACTTCCGTAACGAAGGGCTTTCAACACGTCATAACCCAGAGTTCACTATGTTGGAATTTTATCAGGCCTATGCTGATTTCAATGACCTGATGAACTTAACAGAAGACATGTTGCGTACTCTTGCCGAAGATATTTTAGGTTCTAGTGTTATTACTAACACCAACAAAGATACTGACGGTAACGTGGTTTCAGAAGTGCAGTACGACTTTGGTAAGCCGTTCGAGCGCTTAAGTATGGGCAACGCTATTCTTAAATACTGGCCAGAAGCCAATGAAGCCGCTATTCGCGACCCAGAAGCTAACCTTGATGCACTTAAAGCCATGGCGAAACAGCTGCATATTAAAGAGCCTGAAGTTGACGGTATTTGGGGCGCTGGTAAGTACTTGTGTGAAATCTTCGAAGCCACCGCAGAAGAGAAGCTTGAACAGCCTACGTTTATTACAGAATACCCGTGGGAAGTATCGCCTCTTGCTCGTCGTAACGATGAAAACCCATTCATTACTGACAGGTTTGAATTCTTCGTAGGCGGCCGTGAGCTTGCTAACGGTTTCAGCGAGTTAAATGACTCTGAAGATCAAGCCAAGCGTTTCTCTAAGCAAGTGGAAGAGAAAGATGCCGGCGATGATGAAGCAATGCATTACGACGAAGATTACATTCGTGCGTTAGAGTACGGTTTACCGCCTACGGCCGGTGAAGGTATTGGTATTGACCGTTTGGCTATGCTATTTACTGACAGCCCAACGATTAAAGACGTGATTTTATTCCCGCATATGAAACCTGAAGTTTCAAAAGGCACCGAAGAAGAATAAGCTGCGCAAATGACGTTATACTTAGCTAACGTTATAAAAAACAGCTCACAGCACTTAGGCTAAACGCGCTTTGACTTGTTGTGTAAGAAGGGTATTGAGGGGAACTTCAATACCCTTTTTTTGTGCCATTTTGACAATGTAGCCATTAATGGCTTCAATCTCGGTTTGCCGATGATTTAGCACGTCTTGATGCATGCTGGAGTAATTACTGCCAGTAAGGCCAGCAACGTTGATTACTTGTTGTTCGATTTTATTAGCATCAAAACACTGACCACAGGCGTTTGCCACTTCAGCAAATTCTTCACAAAGCGTTTTGCGTTCTTTCGCAAACTGCTCATCAGCAATATGGCTATTTGTCACATTATTTAGGGCAGTTAATGGGTTTATCACCACATTAATCGCAAGCTTGGCCCACAAAGCTTTCATGATGTCAGTTTGATAACTCACTGGTGGAAGTAGCGCATATAAAGTGTGACACACACTTTTCGCCCACTCAGGCATAGTGAGTTGTTTGTGCGAAACCAAATGGGGGGCAATACCAATCTGGGTGGCGCCCACACCGGTGTAAATAATCTGAGTTGTCGTGCGCTTCATCGCCCCATGGCTGGTGGTCGCAAGCAGCAATGGTTGCTTGGCTGGCAATATAGATGTCGCTATTTCATACCCACCCATACCATTGTGTAGAAGCACTACAGGGGTACTTTTATCGATTAATGGCAGCCATTGAGTAAGCGCGGTTTTCAAGTGGTGCACTTTTAAAGGCAATACCAAAATATCGTTAGGCGAAAGATGTGGCTTGTTACTGTTGATTTGCGTAATGGGGTATTCGGTACCGTCAGTCCATTCTATTAACAAGGGGGTGGGTGTCTCATTGTCATTTTTTAAATAGGGTGTGGGTGTCTCAGTTTTAGATGGCTCAAATTTAGGTTTCCCTATACTCGCATTCTCGACTTGAAATACTGAGTTTCTTGGGTAAAGCGCGTAAGGAATTGCTTGTTTTTCTGCAGCCCCTGCGAGTAAAGAACCAATAGCGCCACTGCCCGCAATGTGGATTTTTTTTATTTCGAGCTGCTCAGTCTTAAAATTGCCTTGTGCCTGCGAGTTGCCCTCACCCAATAGGTTTTCTGTTTTTTGCACGCCTTGCCTGGCCTTTTTACCTTTCATTTCTTACATCAAGCCTTGCTAACTAACTGTAATAAAGAAGGGGCAATTACAGGCCAATTAAAGCTATCTGGCTCAGGTAATTCAGTAAGCCAATTGCTTACTTCACTATCAGTAAATAAATCACCAGAGAGTATCGGCGCTTTGACTAAAATAGTGCGAGAGGGAAGGGGAATGCGCAGCCAGCCAGCATGTAAATGTAATCTATCGGATGGTGCACCGCTGTAAAGTGTGTCGCCAAGTATCGCTGCACCCATACTCTTAAGAGCGACTCGAATTTGATGGGTTTTACCTGTAAGCGGTTTTACGATAAATCCGCGATAGCCAGGTTTAGCAGATTGACTAAAAAACTGGGTGACTGCAGGGTTATCTTTGCTTTTAAGCAGCATGAATTGGCCGCCGCGGCGGTTTTTCATATCGCCTACAATGGTACCTTGTTTCTTTTTCGGCTTGTCGGCACTAATGGCTAAGTAGTATTTGCTAACTCGACGGGATGCAAAGGCCTCACCAATAAGTGCTGCTGTTTGGGTATTTTTGGCTAAGCACAAACAGCCAGAGGTACCGGTATCTAAGCGATGACAAAGGTGAAGTTGACTAAAACCAGTTTGTTCGCGAAGCAGGCTAACAATACCTAATGCATGTGTGTCTATATTACTGATATAACCCGAGTCAGCGCTTCCACCGGTTTTTATGTTCTCACCAGTTCCCGTGCTCTCAATATTCGTAGTATTAGCATTGTCATGCATGGCAATGCCGGAGGGCTTGTTGACGATAAGCACATCGTTATCGTCAACTAAAATAGGTATTTCGCTCACTTAGGCTTTTTCAAGTAGGGCGATGGCTTCGTCGTAGTCTAGTTCGTCTACCGCGTCTTCAATTCCTTGCTTTGTTTCAGGCGGTAGCGAAAGTGCGCTTAACCATTCATCAAGCGTCGATTGAGAAATGAACTCACTGGCCTTTAATGCAGCCATAAATTGCTCACGAGCTTGGGTAGCAACTGCGCTAGTTGCTTCAGGCGCAGCGGGCTCAGGAGTTGCCGATAGTGCATCTACAGCCGCTATGGTTTCATCAACAAGAGCAGAAAAACTGGCGTAGTCATCAGGAAGGCATTTGTCGTTTCTAACGCTTGCTTCAACGGGTTTACTGGCGTGATGCAACGCAAATAGCCCCAAGTTTCCTGCTACACCTTTCAGCGTATGGATTAAAGAGTATGCCTCGTCGAAATTTTCTTCTTTCACTAATCGCTGTAAATCATCGTTTGCTGAGCGATATTCATCTGAAAACTTATTTAATAAGGTTAACAACAGTGTTTTATTACCACTTAGTTGAGACATGCCAAATTCAAAATCTAAGACTGTTGCGAGCTGATCCATGTAAGTTCCTTTAACTACGTTTTTTGTTCTGTGTTCACTGCCAGTGTATTTCAGAATTTTATAAATTAATACAATGATAGCAAGTCAGAGCAAGTAAAGCGTTAAAAAGTCTGGTAGTCTTCGATGAAACGTATGCCCCAGGCCATTGTCTCAACGGTTGTATTATTATAGACGCTAGTGTGATGCGAGTTAAATGCATTATAAAAGCGAGGCCACCTAGAAGGATCCAGCATGTCAGGAAGTTTGGCGTTTCGCCTTATTGTTGCAGTTTTTGCTATTAGCGTACTTAACGGATGCCAACGGGCAAACGTAGATACCCCCGCCGATAGCTCCGCAGTTACTATCCCCTACGAAAAGTACACGCTCAGTAATGGATTAACGGTTATTCTTCACGAAGACCATTCAGATCCCCTCGTTCATGTAGATGTGACTTACCACGTAGGCTCTGCGCGTGAAGAAGTGGGTAAGTCTGGTTTCGCGCACTTTTTCGAGCATATGATGTTTCAAGGCTCGAAACACGTGGCAGATGAACAGCATTTTAAAGTGATCACCGAAGCCGGCGGAAGTTTGAACGGCTCGACAAATACCGACAGAACTAATTACTACGAAACTGTGCCGGCTAACCAACTCGAAAAGGTGTTGTGGCTAGAAGCAGACCGTATGGGGTATTTGCTTGAAGCGGTAAACCAAACTAAATTTGAAAATCAACGTGAAACCGTTAAGAACGAGCGTGCTCAGCGAGTGGATAACCAGCCTTACGGACTAAGGCATGAACTCAATGGCGAAGCAATGTATCCAGAAGGGCACCCTTATTCATGGATGACCATTGGTTACGTTGAAGACTTAGACCGCGTTAACGTGAACGACCTTAAAGCTTTTTTTAAACGCTGGTATGGGCCAAATAATGCAGTGTTGACCATAGGTGGTGATATAAATACTGCCAAAACCAAAGCATTAATAGCCCAATATTTTGGTGATATTCCAAAAGGACCTGAAGTAAAAGATCCTGAACCACAGCCTGTGACCCTATCTGAAACACGCTATATGACGTTAGAAGATAAGGTGCACCTGCCGTTGCTACAAATTACTTTTCCAACCGTTTATGCGCGTCACCCTGATGAAGCACCATTAGATGTGTTATCCGACATACTAGGTGGCGGTAAAACGTCTTTGTTTTATAAAAATTTAGTGAAAGAAGGCATGGCAGTCCAAGCCGTCGTGTCACACCCGTGCCGCGAGCTGGCCTGTGAATTTCAACTAATTGCGTTAGCTAACCCCGCAAAAGTACAGTCACTTGATGAACTTCACCAGGTAATAGAAGCCACACTGGCTGAATTTGAAACCCGCGGTGTAAAAGCCGACGATTTAGCGCGAACCAAAGGTAGTATTGAAGCATCAACAGTATTTGGCTTACAGAGTGTAGCTGGCAAAGTGACTGCGCTAGCGGCCAATGAGACTTTTTATCAAACGCCAGACTTAGTGTCTGAAGATATCGCGCGCTATAATTCTGTGACCGCTGAAGACGTGATGCGTGTGTATAAAAAATATATCAAAGGCGCCAATAGTGTGGTGTTGAGTATTGTGCCTAAAGGCCAGCCTCAACTTCAAGCGGCAGAGCCAACCTTTGAACGTCCTGTACGAACGTTACCCGAAACTGAACCTGATGATCACGAATATACATCTTCACCATCTAGTTTCGATAGAACTATACCGCCTAAAGCAGGCGAAGCGCCTGTGGTCACGGTACCGGATTATTGGGAGCGTGAACTCAGCAATGGCGTAAATGTAATGGGGGTGACTGTGAGTGAGACACCTACTGTCACATTAACCCTTAGCATGGATGGCGGTATGTTGCTAGACGCTGAGGGTAAAGCGGGTACAGCGTACCTCACCGCGTTAATGATGAATGAATCTACTCAAAACTACACGAATGAAGAATTAGCGAACGAACTTGCTAAGTTAGGCAGTTCAATTCGATTTAGTGCGGCAGGACGATACTCTCAGGTCTATGTATCTACATTAACTAAAAACGTGATGCCAACCTTGGCACTACTTAAAGAGAAGTTCTTCAACCCTGCTTTTGCACAAAGTGATTTCGTTAGAATGAAAGAGCGAGTGTTGCAAGGCTTGCAACAGCAAGCGAAAACGCCATCTAGTTTGGCTCGCCGCGCCAGAGATTTAGTATTATTCGGCGCAGATAATCGCGTAAGTTTACCTGATGAAGGCACTATTGAAACCGTGCAGGCCATCACACTTGACGATGTGAAGCAGTTTTATAACCAATACTACTCTCCGAGTAAAGCGAGTGTCGTAGTCGTTGGCAATATGAGTTCTGATGCGGTAGTAGATGCATTAGATTTTGTGGCGCAATGGGAAGGTGAGACATATACCTTTGAAGATTATGATGCATTCCCTACCTACGATAAGAATCAGGTCTTTTTAATAAAGAGCCCAAGTGCGGTTCAATCTGTAGTTTATATCGTTAAACGCAGCTTACCTTTCGATGCAACTGGCGATTACTTTAAATCTCGTTTAGTTAACTTCCCACTGGGCGGCGGCTTTAATAGCCGGATAAATCTGAATTTGCGCGAAGATAAAGGCATTACCTATGGCGCGAACAGTGCGTTTATGGGAGGCAAAACGTTAGGTTGGTTTGAGGTTGGAACCGATCTTACTGCTGCGAATACAGCCGAAGGCATTTCTGAAGTTTTTAAAGAAATAAATCAGTATATCGATAACGGCGCGACAGGCGAAGAAATTCAATTCATGCGTAATGCGTTTACGTTAAGCGATGCGTTAGAGTTTGAAACCCCCAATAGTAAGGCGCGCTTTCTTCGTCAATTGCAAAGCTATGGACTTGAAAAAGGCTACAGAACAGAGCAAATTGAGATAATTAATAGCATTAGCAAAGACGAAATTAACGCACTGGCTAAGCAGTATTTATCGACAGATGCGCTGCAAGTTATCGTTGTTGGCGACAAAAATGCGATTCTTGAGCAACTGGAGTCGTTAAATATGCCGATCATCGAATTATCAGTAGATACCAATAGTAGAGAACAGATAAACTAAGTGCCTGATAGCAAGTTATCAGCAATGGTGACTTGAATTTAATATGTTGTTCCCCATTTTGAGGGGAACAACTCATCCATGGATATGAACATTGACTGTAAACTCAACGTGTTTCAACAAGCGTTTGGCTGCGCTTAAATCACCTGAATTTTTAACGGCACTTACGCAAATAAAGCGTGGTGTTGAGCGTGAAGCATTACGAATTAAGCCAAACGGCGCTCTGTCGCAAGAGCCTCATCCAAAGGCGTTGGGTTCAGCGCTAACGCACGACACGATAACCACTGACTTTTCCGAGTCTTTGTTAGAGTTTATTACGCCCCCAGAAAGTAGCGCCGCTACTACTATTACGCAGTTGCAAGATGTTCACAAGTACACCATTGATAATATTGGTAACGAGCAAATTTGGCCCCTCAGCATGCCATGTTTTATCGAAGATGAAGCACATATCCCTATTGCTTATTTTGGCGAATCTAATATTGGTAAAATGAAGCGAGTATATCGAATTGGGTTAAAAAACCGCTACGGCAGCATGATGCAGGCGATTGCTGGCGTACATTTTAACTTTTCTTTTTCCGATGATTTCTGGAAGCAATGGGCAGAGCTTAACGGTACTGAGCATAGCCAAGATCAAACTTCAGCCAACTACTTTTCATTGATCAGAAACTACCGTCGCTACTGCTGGATAATCCCTTTTCTATACGGTGCATCACCTGCATTGTGTGGTTCGTTTTTGAAAGGAAAAGAGCACGCATTACCGTTTGAAAAAGTGGGTAAGGGCACGTATTACATGCCGTATGCCACGTCATTGAGAATGAGTGACTTGGGATATACCAGTGCTGAGCAGTCGTCGCTTAAAATTTGCTATAACCAGTTAGATAACTATGTTCGGCTGCTTCGTGGTGCTATGGATACGCCGTCAAATCGTTTTAGTAGCTTTGCTGCTGGCGACGGTGGTAACTATCAGCAGCTCAGCCGTAATATTTTACAGATTGAGAACGAGCTGTATTCGCCAATACGGCCCAAGCAACCTACGCAATCGATGGAAAAGCCTACCGACGCACTGGTTAAGCGCGGCATCAGCTACATTGAAGTGCGTGCGTTAGATGTAAATCCCTTTTCGCCCATTGGTATTAGCCAAACCCAATTCGATTTTCTCGATGTGTTCTTACTGACGTGTTTGTTGAAGCCAAGTGCTGAACTAGACGAAGCGCAGTTAAATGAAGCAAAAGACAACATGAATCGAGTGGTATTAGAAGGCAGAAAACCTAATTTGGCGCTTATTCGCGATAATGAGGAAACAACATTAACGGCGTGGGCTTCATCATTGTTTGACGAGTTTGAGCAAGTGGCAGAGATACTCGACTTGGCAAATGACACAACACGATATAGTGACGCGGTTGCCGCAGAGTCGATGAAAGTTGCAAATCCAGCGCTAACCCCTTCAGGCGTGCTTTTAGAGGAATTGCTTAAACATGACAAAGATAATGGTGTTTATGGCTTAGAGCTAGCTGCACGTTATCAAGAGCAGATGAAAGGTTTCGATTATCAGCAAACTACGGAAGCTATGTTTGCTGATGCCGCTGAGACGTCGTTAGCTGCGCAAGCCGATGTGGAAGCCGCTGATACGAAAGACTTCGACAGCTTTATTCGTGATTACTTCAACGAACCGCAAGCAAAAAAAAACGCCTGATAGAAATCAGGCGTTGAAGGTTCCAGGGAAACACACATTTTACTAGAACATAAGTTAAGACAAGCTATGCATCAAAAGTTCAAACCGTTGTGTATTTTTTTATCAATTTTGATCGTGCTTTTTCCACTGTTTATCGCTGGATGTGCAACAACGCCCCCGAAAGATAGCAGCAATTTGTGCGAAATCTTCTTTGAAAAAGATGATTGGTACGACGCCGCCGCTGATGCACGTGATAAATGGGGCGTGCCCATTCATGTGCCTATGGCGATGATGTATCAAGAAAGCTCATTTCGCCACGATGCTTTACCTCCCCGTGATTACGTATTTTTCGGCTTAGTCCCTTGGGGTAGAGTAAGCTCTGCTTATGGCTATTCGCAAGCTAAGACACCCACATGGGCTGACTACATGCGTGAAACCAATAATAGCGGTGCTGATAGGGATGATTTCGAAGATGCTATCGACTTCATGGGCTGGTTTATTTATAAATCGCAGAAGGTAAATGGCATTTCAAAGTGGGATGCTTACGCCCAATACTTGAATTATCACGAAGGCTGGGGCGGCTATAAACGGAAAAGTTACGACCGAAAACCCTGGCTGAAGAAAGTGGCATCTAAAGTGAAAGCAAGATCATTACGCTACGCAACCCAGCTTAAAACCTGTGAAGAAGAGCTTAGCAAAGGCTGGTTCATGAAGCTCTTTAGCTAGCAATGCGGACACCCACCTTCAATATTGACACCCACTAAAAGAGTTTGGACACCCACAGATGTCAAAGCCTTGGACATTAGTGGGTGTCCAGGGTTTTTTTGGTTGCTAGGTGAGAAGACACACACAAATCGCGAAGCTTAATCAACTCACCCGAAATAGAGAGAAAAACTAACCCAAGGTTCAGTATTCTTCTCTAGCGTATTAATCCACTATAAGCATCAAATATCCACACCAAATTTAAGCATGCCGCGTCCTCGTAAGTCACTAATATGTTTAGAAGACACTCCTTACTATCATTGCGTTTCTCGTTGTGTTCGAAGAGCATTTCTATGCGGAAAAGACAGGTTTAGCGGAAGAAGCTACGAGCACAGAAGGCAATGGGTAGAGAATCGATTGCTTAAGCTCGCAAGTGTTTTTGCAATCGAAGTTTGCGCTTATGCAGTAATGAGCAATCATACCCATACTGTATTGCGTGTTGATAAGAGTCATGCGCTTGCAATGAGCCCTGAGGAAGTACTGAGCCGGTGGCATACGCTTCACAATGGAACTTTGCTTACTCGTCAATTTATGAATAGAGAACAGAGGCCTAGCCTCTCTGAATCGCAATTAAAAACGGTACTTAATTACGTGGATATATATAGAAAGCGTTTGTACGATATCAGTTGGTTTATGCGGCTTCTAAATGAATTTATTGCGCGAAAAGCAAACACGGAGGACGAATGTACCGGGCGTTTTTGGGAAGGGCGGTTTAAGTCTCAAGCTCTACTAGATGAATCAGCATTGTTGGCTTGCATGGCCTATGTTGATTTAAATCCGATAAGAGCTGGCAATGCGAAGACCCCTGAAAAGGCAATGTATACCAGTGTGAAACGTCGTATAGCAAAGGCAAAAGAGAATAAACAACCTCTAGAGCTACTTCCATTTGTTGGTGGGTCTCAAAATAATAAAGCAAAAGGGTTACCTTTTCGATTAGATGATTATTTGCACTTGGTGGATCAAACCGGTAGGCAACTAAGAAGTAACATCAGGGGAGAGATCCCCCGAAACTGCGAGCCTATTTTATCGCGTACAGGTTTAACACAAACAGATTGGTCTGCAGTTGTAAGCTCCATAGAGAGCAACTTTTCCAGCAAGATCAGCTTGGCATTGGTAAAGCGAAAAACTGTATTGAGCCATCAATTAGCCTGCTAAAATTTAATTCGCTATCCCAACCTATGTATTTCACATCAATGAGTACTGAGAAGAGTTAATGCCGTTTTTTAGTAACCTCAGTGATTCTTCTGATATCCAACCCTAAATTTAGCCAACCCGTCCGCTCAGTTGAGTCGGACAGTAAAAAAGTGTCCGCTCGGACACGCCAGCTACTCAAAACTTAATAAAATCATTAATAATCAATGTATTAAATGTTGGCATGTTATTCGTACTACTAGTTCACACTTCCAACAGAAACTAGATTAACATGTTGCTTATTCACTTTATCAGTCTGCCTATTTTTATTTTTGTCATTGTAGTGTTGCTCGCTAATTTCGAGTCAGTAAGTCATGAGGATGTCTTATGATTCAGGATACTAGTAGTCAGGATACCGCTGTTGTAACGCAGCCGTCGCGAAAAAAATGGGTGGGTGTCTTAGCTATACTATTAATAGTGGGTGTCTTTGGATATCTCTTTCTTTTTTCCAGCTCCACCGCTGGCTTATCTAGCAGTCGTGATTCGCTAAAGTTCAGTGTAGTAACAAAAGGCGAGTTAATTAGGGATATCGTCACCACAGGTAGAATAATCGCTTCAAATGCCCCGCAGTTGTATAGCCCTGAGCAAGGCTATGTTCTTTTAAAAGTAAAGCCTGGTGATTCGGTAGAAACAGGGGATATTGTAGCAATAGTCGATTCTCCCGAATTGCAGAATACTATGAAGCAAGAGCAATCAGCGCTAGCAAGCTTGGAAAGTGAGCTTGCTAGGCAAGAGCTTGATGTACGTAGACAGGCACTTTTATTAAACAAACAAGCTGATATTGCCAACGTAGAATTGGTTGCGGCCCAGCGAGAAGAAAAAAGAGCAAAATTGTCAATCAAAGATCACCTCATAAGTCAGATAGATTTAGAAGAGGCGCTAGATAATTTAGCCAAAGCAGAAGTGACTTATAAGCACGCCATTAGTGAAATTGAATTAGCAACAGATACGTTAGCTTTTGAACTTAAGACCACGAAAGAGAAGGTCGCCAGGCAAGCTCTAGTTGTAGATGACCTTACCCGTCAACTTGCCGATTTAACTATTAGAGCCGGCGTGTCCGGAGTCGTGGGGAATGTACTAATTCAGCCGAATGCACTTGTGGCTAAAAATGAGCCATTAATGAAATTAGTAGATTTAACCGCTTATGAAGCCGAACTCAATGTTGCTGAGAGCTATGCAAATGAGCTGGGGTTAGGGATGAGTGTTGAATTAAAAGTGGGTGTCCAAAAAGTGATTGGCACACTGGCTTCAATATCCCCAGAAGTTGTCGATAGACAAGTTATTGCAAGGGTACGCTTTCCTGAAAATAGCGTGCAATCAATTCGCCAGAATCAACAGGTGTCAGCACGGATATTGTTAGAGAACAAAAGTGATGTACTCAAGGTAGAGCGTGGGAGTTTCCTTCAAGCCGGAGGCACCACAGCTTATCTTGTTACAGGTGATCTGGCCGAGCGAATAGACATTCAAATTGGCGCAACCAGCATTCGAGAAGTCGAAATTCTCAGCGGCCTGGATGAGGGCGACCAAATAATAGTTTCAAATTACGAACAGTTTAATCAAGCGTCTACAGTACTTCTGCGCTAATAAAAAGGATAAACAGCAATGTTAACCATGAACAACGTAAGCAAAATATACCAAACGAACAGCGTACAAACTCATGCACTAAGGGACTTTTCGTTAACCGTAAATGAAGGCGAGTTTATTGCGGTTACAGGGCCCTCTGGCTCTGGGAAAACAACATTTTTAAACATTGCCGGTTTGCTGGAGCCGTTCACGTCAGGCCAATATACCTTAGATGGCGTTGATATCGGCGGATTGTCTGATAATCAAACTGCCGATTTAAGAAACCAAAAAATTGGATATATATTTCAGGGCTTTAATCTAATACCTGATTTGAATTTATATGAAAATGTCGAAGTGCCCCTGCGCTATCGAGGCATTGCCGCAAAAGAACGTAAAATAAGAATTGAACAATGTTTAGAGCAAGTTGGTTTAGCCAGCCGAGCTAAACATTTACCGCAACAGTTGTCTGGCGGGCAACAACAGCGTGTTGCTATAGCTCGTGCTCTGGCGGGCAAACCTCGCTTCTTACTTGCCGATGAACCTACGGGAAATCTGGATAGCCTTATGGCGCGCCAAGTTATGGAACTACTTGAAGAGATAAACAAAAATGGCGCAACAATTGTGATGGTAACCCACGATGCCGAGTTAGCGCGCCGAGCTCCTCGTAATATACAAGTGGTAGATGGCCAGTTAGCTGACTTCACCTTATATCAAGGTAAGCCGACTTTAGCAGCCACCCGCGACAATGAAACCGTTGTTGCGTCAGGAGTATAATATGTTTCTCCATTATATTGATTTGAGTTGGCGAAGCATTAAGCGCACGCCAGTAATTAGCTTTCTGATGGTTTTTGCTATCGCTATTGGAATAGGTCTTACCATGACGAGCTTGTCTGTTTACCACATGATGTCGATGGACCCCATTCCACATAAAAGTGGTAATATTTTCTATCCGCAGCTGAATATTATGGATGATGGCAATGAGTGGCATTCCTCTGATAACCTGCCTTATCAGCTAACTTATCAAGATGCCATTAATCTCTACAATGCAGATATCCCAGTACTAAAATCGCCGAGTTTTAGAAGTGGGTTCTCTGTGCACCTTAATTCTCCAGAAGTAAAACCTACTATGGAGCCGGCTCGCTTGGTGAATAGAGAATTTTTTACCATTTTCGACCGACCATTTGTTTACGGTGCGCCTTGGTCTCGAGATTCACAAGACACCCATGAATATGTAGTGGTCATTTCTGAAAAAATAAACGACCGTTTATTTGCAGGAAAAAACTCGGTTGGGCAACATATATACCTTGATAACAATAGTTATCGCATTGTGGGTGTCTCGGCAAATTGGGAACATCATGTGAAGTACTACGACGTAAACAACGGCGCGTTTAACGTCGCAGAACAACTTTATATTCCCTTTTCCATTGCGCCATTAGAGGAAATAGGGACGTGGGGCAACATGAATGGTTGGAAACATGAGAACTCAAAGGGATATCAAGGGCTATTGGCCTCTGAGAGAGTTTGGATACAATTTTGGGCTCAACTTAATACAATGCAAGAAAAGCAACAGTTTGGTGATTACCTCATTTCCTATATGGATGATCAAAGAGAAAAGGGTAGATTCAATCGAGAAGTTTTGGAGTTTAAGCTTCGAAATGTCACTGAGTGGCTGGAATACAACAAGGTGGTATCTGAAGACAATCGTATTCTAGTGGGGTTGAGTTTTATGTTCCTATTAGTGTGTGTGTCCAACATTTTAGGGCTGTTGCTGGCGAAGTTTCTAAAGCGGGCGCCAGAAGTGGGTGTCCGGCGAGCACTAGGGGCGAGTAAGCGTCATATTTTTGCTCAGCACATCGTTGAAGTATCAGTAATCGGACTCGCGGGGGGGCTACTAGGAATAGCCATAGCTCAGCTTGGCTTATGGGGCGTTCGTGTGACCAATAGCTATTATGGTGCCCTAGCTAACATGGATGTCTCAATGTTACTTACAGCGCCGATTATTGCCTTAACGGCGAGCTTTTTGGCGGGGATATACCCAGCCTGGTTAGTGTGCAGAACACAGCCAGCCATCTACTTAAAAAGCCAATAGGGGCATGCTATGTTAGACATTAAACCCATCTTCAATGCCATACGTCGCTCTAAAATTGGCGCCGTGCTCCTATTGCTTCAAATTGCCCTTACCATGTCGATTGTTAGCAATGCTGCATTTATGATTAACGATCATGTATCTTATCTACGCAAAGATACAGGGTTTCCGGAAAAGGAAATATTTAGCTTCGCCGTAATGACTTTTGGAAAAGATCGCTCGCTTAGTCAGCAAGCCGAAGTTGATGAAACGATGATCCGAAACCTTCCCGGCGTCATTAACGCAACTCTATCACAAGCCGTGCCATTGTCAGGCGGAGGTTCAACCTCCACAATGCGGTTGCGCCCTTCTCCAGAAACGTCTAAATCTGTTAGTGTTGCTTACTATAATACCGATGAACATGGCTTAGAGACCTTTGGGGTTAAGCTCATTGAAGGGCGTAATTTTAGACCCGAAGAGGTAATCATTGGTGATGACTTTAATGGGAATGGCCCAAATACTATTATCGTCTCGCAACCTTTTGTAGAGGCACTGTTCCCCGATGGTAACGCGCTAGGCCAAACCGTGTACTTTTCAAACCGGCCATTACAAATAATCGGCATTGTGGAAACGATGAAAAGCCCGTGGCCAAGCAGTGATCGAGACGAGATCACTGCCTTAGTGCCCTTTATAGATGCAAAGAATTATCAGCATATAGTCGTTCGAGCAGACAAAAATGAGCGTGCAAACATCATGGCCAATATAGAACAAAATATGTTGGACGCTTATGATAAGCGAGTCATTATTAATGTGGATGGGTTAGATAAAACCAAAGAAAACTATGACGCCACCGATGTGCTCATGATGCGTATGTTGATTGTACTTGTTGTGATTCTTTTACTGATTACGGCTCTTGGTATATTTGGACTTACCCAATTTAATATTAGTAAACGTACTAAGCAGATTGGCACCCGCCGAGCGTTAGGGGCAAGAAAGTCTGCTATCGTACGATATTTTTTGATAGAAAATACCATGGTTTGCATGGCGGGTTTATTTATCGGTGGAGTGGCAGCAGTGGTATTAGGTGATGTGATGATGAAGACTTATTCCATCTCATCACTTGAGCTAGAATTCATTGTGGGTACCGCCATATTCATTTTTGCAATGAGTATATTTGCCGTTATCTTCCCCGCTATGCGAGCCGCTAATATTTCACCCAGTATTGCTACTCGCAGTATATAAGTCGTATTTAAGAAGTGTAGACATGACCAAAGTGTTAATTGTTGATGACAACGCCGCTGTATTAGAGGCGTTATCACTATTGCTAGAAATTCATGGTTACGAAGTGGTGACAGCAACAACGCCAAAAGCAGCGCTGCAGATAGTCAATTACCAAGCTATCGGGCTAGTGTTGCAAGATATGAACTTCAGTGCAGACACAACCTCAGGCGAGGAAGGGCGCGAGCTCTTCTTCGCGCTGCGTCAGTTAAATCCGCTATTACCCATTATTCTCATCACGGCGTGGACGGAATTGGAACAAGCGGTAGAGTTGGTGAAAGCAGGCGCGGCTGACTACATTCCAAAGCCGTGGGATGATAGCAAGCTTATTACCACCATTAAAAATCTTGTGGCACTAGGGCAGGCCGCCAGCCAAAATAGAGTGTTGAAGCAACAAGCGGCAAATTTTGACAATACGCGTCAAGCAGCAGTAAGTATTGGGTTAGTGTACGAAAGCGCAGCCATGCAGCGGGTAGTAGATATGTCGGTGCAGGTGGCTAAATCTGATGTGCCGGTACTTATTACTGGGCCTAATGGAAGCGGAAAGGAAAAAATTGCCGAACTTATTCAGTCTCAATCACCCCTTAATCAGTCGGCATTTGTAAAGGTCAATGCGGGGGCCCTTCCTCAAGAACTTATTGAAGCAGAGCTCTTTGGCGCAGAAATAGGCGCGTTTACCAGCGCTAATAAAACGCGAATTGGCCGCTTTGAAGCCGCTAACCAAGGCACCTTGTTTTTAGATGAAATTGGCAACTTGCCTTTGTCTGGCCAAGTCAAATTATTGCGCGTACTGCAAACCGGTGAATTTGAAAAACTGGGGTCGGTGAAAACACAAAAAACAGACGTAAGAATTATATCTGCCACCAATTCTGATTTAACTCGCGACATCGTAAACGGCGCATTTCGCGAGGATTTGTTTTATCGCCTAAATGTCATCGAAATTAATGTGCCGCCACTTAATGAACGGGGTGATGATGTGTTGGCCTTGGCAAAGCATTTCCTACCAGGTCGAGACATTAGCCTCACTGGGCAGCAGGCACTACAAGCCTATGCGTGGCCAGGAAATGTACGTGAGCTTGAGAATGTATGTCGACGAGTCAGTATATTACATCCAGATGGTACGCTGGATGCTGAGGACTTCGGTTTACCCTCTATTAGTGGTGAGGTGAATACAGAGCAAAAAAGTGGAAAAGAGCCCAGCAAATCAGAGATTGAGGCGGCGCTAACAGAATTTAACGGCACTATATCTAAAGTGGCAAGGTACTTGGGGTTATCCAGACAAGCGCTTTACCGCAGGCTAGATAAATATGGAATTGATTATAAATCGTGAGGTTAATTAAAAATAAGCTTCTGGTAGCTGCGCTTTGCGCTACGGCAATAGGTATAGCGCCTATGTTGTATGTAAGCGACCTATCGGTTGTGCAAAAAGCCCTGCTTGTCATTTCGTCTTTGTGCTTGAGCGCGATTGCAGTGAAAGTCTGTACGTTGCAGATAACCAAGCAATTAGAGGCCCTTAAAATAGGCTTGCTCAATTTTAAAGACGGTGAGTTTTCATCAACACTAGCTTGTAAAACTGATGACGAGTTTGAAACTTTATGCCAGCTTTATAACGATACCGCAGAAACCCTTCGCCGAGAAAAACAGTGGTTGTATCAGCGAGAGCTGATGCTAGACAAAGTGCTGCATAGTTCACCTGACGTTTTGCTATTAGTGAACGATCAGATGCATGTGGTACTGAGTAACCGCCAAGCGTGCGAATTCTTCTTCTCAACAAATAATATTGGGAATAGTGACCCTGAGGAAAGTGTCGTTGGTGCCAGTAAGTTGGGTACCAGAAGCTTGGAAGGTTACACCCTCGGCACGTTACTCAAAAACAAACCAGACACCCTAAAAGGTGTCTTGCTAGAAAACCGAGAAGGGCTATTTACCTTGCCTCAGGGTGCTAGCGGCATTCAAACGTGGCATATGGCTACGGGAACGTTTTTGTTAAATAATCAAACTCACCGGCTTTATATTCTTAAGCAAATGACACGGGAGCTAAACAGACAAGAAGTGTCGGTTTGGAAAAAAGTGATAAGGGTGATTAGTCACGAGCTGAATAATTCATTGGGGCCTATTTCTAGCTTATTGCATAGCGGCCAAATCGTAGGCCAGCAAAATGGTGATGCCCGTCTAGTGCGTGTGTTCCATACCATTGAAGAACGTATTGCCCATTTAAATCAATTTGTTCAAGGATATGGAAGGTTTGCAAAATTGCCTCCACCGGTTTTGGTAACGATTGATTGGGATAAAATAACGGCACAACTCAGCAATCAATGTGACTTCAAGTTAACCATGTCAGAGGCTGTCGAGGTGAAAGCCGATGCAGTTCAAGTAGAGCAGTTATTAATTAACTTACTTAAAAATGCCCATGAGTCGGGAGGAAACCCACAGGATGTGGAGCTCGTCATCAAGCAAACGGCCTCTCAAGTTATTATAGAAGTGCTCGATAGGGGAAAAGGCATGACGGATAGCGTGATGACTAATGCGCTGGTTCCTTTTTATTCCACTAAAGCTAATGGGAGTGGATTAGGGTTGGCGCTATGCCGAGAAATCACCGATGCGCATAATGGCCATTTAGTGATTCAAAACCGAAAAGACAAAGGACTGTGTGTACGTTTTATTATTGATAAAACGACAAAATAGCAGACAAAAAAAGAGGGGAACAGACGGGCGTCTGTTCCCCTTACGACGCTAAGCCAAGACCGTTTTTAACCTACGTCGAACAGGCATGTATAATGTATTGTAAATGAGAATGATTTGCAATGGCATTTTGAGTTATTTTCAATTTATTTCTATATTGATCTCGATCAACTTCTATACAAGCCTTCTATTTACCGGATTTCAGGCTTGATCCAGATCACAAACCATCATCAGGAAATCGCTATCATTAACTTATTAACCCTGTGAGGAGAAACACCATGTTACTAAGTATGATTTCAGATCCCGTTGTATGGGGCTCGCTTTTAGGTATCAGTATTATTATTGGAATGGGCGTGTTCTATACCTATCTATTTATGCACAACAGCGCAGAGCTTGATAAGTAAATACCGTTTTGCCCCTAAGTCGCGGCGTTTGACAAGAATTAGGTCAATGTTAGGTCTAGAACTCAGTAACTATAACTACGTTCACTATCGCTTATATTCTGGCGTGGGCACATCTAGCAACACAAGCAATGCCGCTTGTCCGCCGTATTCAAGTGGCGCTTGGTGGAATGCATTCACGTGGGGATGCTGTATTAAGTAGTGGGGGAGTGCATTTTTTAAAACGCCCTGTCCAAACCCGTGCATGATGGAAACACAGTCTACCGACTCTTTTCGGGCGGTATAAATTAATGAGGCTATTTCGGTTTTTGCCATTTCTCGGGTCATACCGTGCAAATCCAGCAGAAACTCAGGGGAATAGTCTCCTCGTCTAAGCTGCTTTAGTACATGCGTTGGCACGCCTTCTCGGCAATACCGCATGGGGCCTTCTTGCGGAAGTACAGCTTGGTACATATCGGAGAAGCTAAAACTCGCCGCTACCTGCTTACTGCCTTTTAGGTCTTTAACCCCTGCTAATTGCTTTTTCTTTTCAAGGGCGACTTTCTTATTCGGAACAATCTTGTCCTGCTCCATGGGCTTTACACCTTGCACAGCATCAGCAAATGAGAAGGTATCTTCAATCACTTTTGGCTTCTCAGTGCCTTTTTTCATGGCTTTTAGTTCTTTTTTAAATACTTTCATTATGAACCGATATGCAAATTAACGTGGGCGCAGGCGTTATCTTTGGGTATGATACCAGCTTTCATATTCCTGATGTACCCAAGCTCTTATGACCGACAAGTTTTACTTAGAAGAAGCCATCGAAGATTTACACAGCATACTTGATATGATTCGGTGGGCTACCAGTCGATTTAACGACGCCGCCCTCTATTTTGGTCATGGTACCGATAACGCTTGGGATGAAGCATTAAGCCTTACCATGCAAGCGCTACACTTGCCTCATTCGCTATCTGAGCACGTTGGTGACAGTATGTTGTCATCAAGACTCACAAAAAGTGAGCGCGAAAAAATTGCTGAGCTTGTTTTAAAGCGGGTACAAACCCGTATGCCTCTGCCTTACATTACCAACGAAGCTTGGTTTTGCGGCATGCCATTTTATGTTGATGAGCGCGTGCTTATTCCTCGCTCTCCGTTTGCAGAACTGATTCAAAATAACTTTGAGCCTTTCGTTAAAGAAGCACCGACTCATATTTTAGATATGTGTACCGGTGGTGGTTGTATCGCTATTGCACTTGCGCATGCGTACCCCGACTCACAGGTTGATGCGGTAGATATAAGCGAAGATGCCCTTGAAGTGGCCGATATTAATATTCAAGAGCATCAATTAAGTCACCGTGTTTACCCTATTCATTCTGATTTATTTACTAATTTAACCGGGCAGAAGTACGATTTAATTGTATCAAACCCACCTTATGTTGATGCTGAAGACATGGCCGACTTGCCTGATGAATATCATCATGAGCCAGAGCTAGCATTAGCGGCCGGCGATGACGGATTAGAACTCGTGGATATTATGCTACGTAAAGCACCACAATATTTAACCGATAACGGCTGGTTGTTCATTGAAGTAGGTAACAGCGAAGTGCATATGGACACTCGCTTCCCAGGCCTTGAAGTCATTTGGCTAAGCTTTGAAAATGGCGGGCAGGGGATATTTGCCGTGAACAACTCAACATTAGAAAACTATTTTAACAGCAAGGATTAATTCTCGATTATGTCAGGCAACAGCTTTGGAAAACTCTTCACCGTTACCACATTTGGAGAAAGCCACGGTATCGCCATTGGCGGTGTTGTTGATGGTTGCCCTCCAGGCCTCACGTTAAGTGAAGCTGATTTACAGGGCGATTTAGACAGACGTAAGCCTGGTACATCCCGTTATACCACCGCCCGTCGTGAAGATGATGAAGTGCAAATTTTGTCTGGCGTGTTTGAAGGAAAAACGACGGGTACCAGTATTGGTTTGTTGATTAAAAACAAAGATCAACGAAGCCAAGACTACTCAAATATTGCTGACCGTTTTCGCCCAGGCCATGCCGATTATACCTATGATCAAAAGTATGGTTCACGTGATTATCGTGGTGGTGGTCGCTCGTCTGCCCGTGAAACTGCGGTACGTGTTGCTGCGGGTGGTATTGCCAAAAAGTATTTAAAAGAAGTGCATGGCGTTGAAGTACATGGCTACCTTTCTCAATTAGGGCCTATTAGCGTTGAAAACGTTGACCATGCGGTGACGAATACCAATCCTTTTTTCTGCCCTGATGAAAGCAAACTCGAAGCGCTAGATGAATACATGCGCGAGCTAAAGAAATCTGGCGATAGCATCGGTGCTAAAGTTTCAGTCGTGGTTAAAAATGTTCCAGTGGGGTTAGGCGAGCCAGTATTCGATAGATTAGATGCCGATATTGCGCACGCTATGATGGGCATTAATGCGGTTAAAGGCGTAGAGATTGGCGACGGTTTTGAGGTTATTAACCAAAAAGGCAGTGAGCACCGTGATACGCTTTCACCTGAAGGTTTCCAATCAAACCATGCGGGTGGCGTACTAGGCGGTATTTCAACAGGGCAAGATCTTGAAGTCCATATGGCACTTAAACCAACATCTAGTATTTCAGTGCCAGGTAAAACCATCAACAAGCAGGGTGAAGAAATCGAAATTGTCACGAAAGGTCGTCACGACCCTTGTGTAGGTATTCGTGCGGTGCCTATTGCTGAAGCGATGATGGCGATTGTATTGATGGATCACTACTTGCGTCACCGTGCACAAAACGCTTCTGTGGTATCGACTACCGTACCTATTGCAGGTCAGGCAGGTAAAGCTGAATAAGTGCTAACTAAGCGATAAGAAAACAGCGCGTCAGTATAATAGTCATCATCCAGCTTATCCCCTTCATACGCCACAGGTAACGTTACCTGTGGCGCTATCGCATACGGAGTTGTGCAGTGCCATTCGCTAAATTGCCCTTTGCTAACCATAAATCACTCATTGTTCTCGCGTTAACCTATTGGCTGTATTTTGGTCAACTGGGTGTTTTAGTCCCGTATTTGGGTATATTTCTTGATGGTCGCGGCTTTAGCTCTGCTGAAATAGGGGAGCTCTTCGCGGTAATAACCCTTGCCCGTATTTTAGGGCCAGGACTATGGGCGGGCATTGCTGATAAAAAAGGCAACGCGGTAAGTGTGTTAAGGCTGGGTAGTTTTCTTACGGTAGCCACCTTTTGTTCGGTATTTTTATTTGAAGGCTTCTGGGGGCTAACGCTGTCTTTCGGCTTAATGATGATGTTCTGGACGGCGGTATTACCTCAATTAGAGGTTATCACTATGAAGTCAGTAGAAGGCACTAAAGCCAGCTATGGGCTTATAAGGTTATGGGGAAGTATCGGCTTTATATGCTTAACGGTAGGTGTAGGCAAGGCCCTAGATAGCTTTTCTACTGAAACACCGGTAATCGTGAGTGTGGGCGTGCTACTGCTATTGTTCGTGACCACGCTATTCATTCAAGCGCCGAAAGCGAGTGCCGAGAAACACACTGCGGTAGGCAGCATTTGGCAGTACGCCAGACAGCGTCCCTTTGTAGTTTTCATCTTTGCGTCTATATGCTTACAAATTAGCTTTGGTGCTTATTACGGTTTTTTCGCGTTATATATGCGTGACCTTGGCTACAGCGGCCAGCAAACTGGTTTATTCATCGCCCTAGGCGTACTGGTAGAAGTGGGTATTTTTCTTATTGCTAGCCGTTTAACCGCACGTTTTGGCGTGTGGAATCTGTTATTCGCCAGCTTGCTGCTAACTGCGTTGCGTTGGTACGCATTGGCATCTGCTGCCGATAGCATGGCGGTGATATTACTCAGCCAAGTGATTCATGCATTAAGCTTTGGGTTAACCCATGCGGTTTCTGTGTACTTCATTCATCAATTTTTACCACCTCCATTTCACAGCCGAGGCCAAGCCATTTATATTAGCGTGGCATTTGGATTCGGTGGTGCGTTCGGTAATTACATGGCAGGGCAGCAATGGGACCAAGGAGCCAATGCTTATGAAACCTTTGCCACTGCGGCGGTGTTCTCGGCGATAGGTGCGGCCTCCTTGTTTTTCTGTAAGCGTAAGCAGCTTATGTAGAAGGTATTTCTATCAAAGCTTACTGTTCCAAGCCGTCACCCAAAATTAGCCAACTTACAATAACTGACTATACTGAGATAGACGCAGCACGAAAAAGGTAGGAAGAATCGATGGCATCATGGAGCGATACTCAGCGCCATAGATATAGGTTTTATTGTCAGCATTCTTCTTGTATTAAAGAGGAGTGTTAGCATGAATACACGCTCTGATATGGTGTGTAGTAAAAAGTTTCCCCATGCCGCTTACACTATCGAAATTGCTGGCTCTACGCTTATTAGTGAATTAGATGGTCAATGGTCTACTGAAATATCGAATAGTTATATTGGGGATGTTAAGCAAGAGGTAACCGCAAGATTTAACATGCGTTGGCTGCATATCGTGTTGTTAGATAAGTGGGATTTAACCACTTTTGATGCCATGGAAAACTTTACTCAATATGGAGTGTGGTGTTATGAGAATGGCGTAAAAGCGTCGTTCTATGTGTATCAAACCAACCCAATCAAACGATACCAACTGGCTAAAATGTTACCCGAAAGAGCCAAAGACTACGTCAGCTTTCACGTTCAAAGCATTGACGACGCTTTTCTGTACGCCTCTGAAAACGGCTTTTTTGACGAGCCTAAGCCAAATCAAACAATTAAAACACTGAATGCCTGACATACCCCAGCCTCTGCCGAAGTGCGTCAGCCACATACGCGGCACCCCCGTAAATAACAGAAGATGGCAACATTCAATTACTTACTGGTTCGACACTCGGCAAGTAGGGTCGGAAGCCCTGTATTGTTTTCTTGTTCAAGTCTTACATCGAACTTCCACAATCTATGAAGATGACGCATAACCTCACCCTTGGAGTTACCTAACGGAATGCCGTGCTGAGGAACGTAGCGAAGGGTCAAAGAACGATCGCCTCTCACATCAACGTTATATACCTGAATGTTAGGCTCTAGATTGCTTAAATTATATTGGGCAGAGAGCTTTTCTCTAATTGTCTGATAGCCGTTCTCGTCGTGAATAGCGCTAACGCTCACATAGGAATTGTTAGCATCGTCTTCCAACGCAAATAATTTAAAATCTCGCATTAGTTTGGGTGATAAGAACTGACTAATGAAGCTTTCATCTTTAAAGTTATGCATGGCGAAATGCACAGTTTCAAGCCAATCTTTACCTGCGATAGTCGGTAAGTATTCATAGTCTTCTTTAGTGGGAGCTTGGCACACCCGTTTGATGTCCATGAACATCGAGAATCCTAACGCATAAGGGTTAATGCCAGAATAGTATGGGCTGTTGTAATCGGGTTGCATGACAACGCTGGAATGACTGTGCAAAAACTCCATCATAAAACGATCGCTGACTAATCGCTCGTCGTACATTTTATTTAGAATGTGGTAATGCCAAAAACAGGCCCAGCCTTCATTCATCACTTGTGTTTGTTTTTGAGGGTAGAAGTACTGAGATACCTTGCGCACAATGCGTACAATCTCTCGTTGCCAGGGTTCTAATAGTGGCGCATTTTTTTCAATGAAATACAGTAAGTTTTCTTGTGGCTCGGAAGGAAAGCGTAGGGTGTTTGTGTCTTTGCTTTTAGGGTTGTTCGGCAAGGTTCGCCACAGCTCATTAACTTGTGACTGTAAATACTGAGCACGTTCTTCTTGACGGGTTTTCTCTTCCTGAAGCGATATTTTTTGTGGCCTTTTGTATCTGTCCACACCGTAATTCATTAAGGCGTGACAAGAATCAAGAATGTTCTCGACTTCCTCAACACCGTGTTTTTGCTCACATTTAGAAATGTACTTCTTGGCAAAAACCAAATAGTCGATAATGGAACTGGCATCTGTCCAGGTTTGAAAAAGATAATTACCTTTGAAAAAAGAATTATGGCCATAGCAGGCATGGGCCATCACTAACGCTTGCATAGTAATGGTATTTTCTTCCATTAAATACGCAATGCAAGGGTCGGAATTAATCACAATTTCATAGGCCAAGCCCATTTGGCCTCTGCGGTACTGTTGTTCGGTTTGAATAAACTTTTTACCAAATGACCAATGGGTATAGTTTAGTGGCATACCTATGCTGGCATAGGCATCCATCATTTGTTCGGCGGTAATAACTTCAATTTGGTTAGGGTAGGTGTCTAGCTTAAACTCTTTAGCAATACGGTCGATTTCTGTTTCATAGTCGGTCAGTAACGAAAATGTCCAATCTGGGCCATCATCTAATTTATGTTTTTGACGCGCTGCACTTGCAGACATGAGCTAACCTCCTTGCGTACTTAACTGCTCGGTACGCTTGAATATTTCTCTGAATACAGGGTAAATATCATCCGGAGACTGGATGTGTTTACAGACTATATTGTCGAAAGATTGACTTACCTTTTCGTATTCTCGCCATAGGGTTTGGTGTTGGCGTTCGGTTATTTCAATATAGGCAAAGTAGCGGGTGGCGGGTAATAGGTTGTTGACTAATAGTGAGCTACATAAGGGCGAATCATCTGCCCAGTTATCGCCATCTGACGCTTGAGCGGCATAGATATTCCAATTACCGTCGCTAAACCGTTCTCGCACTATTTCATCCATAAGCTTTAGTGCACTAGAGACAATAGTACCGCCGGTTTCTTGTGAATAGAAAAACTCCTGTTCGTCGACTTCTTTTGCTTGTGTATGATGGCGAATATACACCACTTCTACATTCTCGTAGGTTCGGGTCAAAAACAAATACAGCAAAATATAAAAGCGCTTGGCTACATCTTTGGTAGCTTGATCCATAGAGCCAGAAACATCCATTAAACAAAACATCACTGCTTTGCTCGTTGGGATAGGGCGCTTGTCGTAGTTTTTAAAACGTAAATCGAACGTGTCGATAAAAGGGACTTTAGCGACTTTGGCTTTAAGTAGTGCGAGTTCTTTTTCAATCTCTTCAATGGCTAGTGCATTATCTTTAGGGGCTGCACTAAATAAGGCTAACTGTGCTTCTAACTCCCTAATGCGCTTACGGGTAGAACCGGTTAACGCAATCCGTCTGGCAACGGAGCCCTTAAGAGAGCGAACAATGTCTAAGTTACTCGGCACGCCGTCAGTTTGATACCCAGCACGATAGGTTTCATGTTGGATAACTTTGTCGAACTGATTTTTCTTTAAATTTGGTAGGGCTAAGTCGTCGAATAAAATATCCAAATATTCATCTTTCGAGATGGAAAATACGAATTCATCCTCACCCTCTCCGCTATTCCCCGCTTCGCCTTCACCGGAGCCTTGACCCGCGCCACCAGGGGGACGGTCAATTTGGTCGCCAGCAATAAATTGGTCATTTCCGGGGTGAACAATATCTCGCTTGCCTCCCTTCCCGGTGTGGAAAACAGGTTCAGAAATATCGCGAGTAGGAATACTTACCTGCTCGCCCGAGTCTAGGTCGGTAACAGAGCGTTTACCAACGGCATCAGTAACAGCACGCTTTATCTGTTGTTTATAGCGTTTGATAAAGCGCTGTCTGTTTACTGTGCTTTTGCCTTTACTGTTAAGTCTTCGGTCGATGAAATGCGCCATAACCACCTGCTTGTCATAGGGTGAACCACGAGTAAATAGCCCATTAAGAGGCTTTACGAACTCGTAAATACCACTCACACAATAGTCTGACTTGCTTTTGTGTATAGCCTTTTTCCGTCATTCGATTTACAAAGTCGTCATGCTTTTTCTGTTCGTCGGCCGACCCTTTAGTATTGAACGAAATAACTGGCAGCAAATCTTCCGTGTTGGAAAACATTTTCTTTTCAATCACAGTGCGTAATTTTTCATAACTTGTCCACGATGGGTTTTTACCGCCATTATTGGCTCGTGCGCGAAGTACGAAATTCACTATCTCATTACGGAAGTCTTTTGGATTGCTAATTCCCGCAGGCTTTTCGGTTTTCTCAAGTTCAGCATTTAGTGACGCGCGGTCAAATAGTTGACCGGTTTCAGGGTCACGATACTCTTGGTCTTGGATCCAAAAGTCTGCATAGGTGACGTAGCGGTCAAAAAGGTTCTGTCCGTACTCTGAGTAAGATTCCAAATACGCGGTCTGAATTTCTTTTCCGATAAATTCAACATATTTAGGTATCAGATAACCTTTTAAAAACTCTAAATATTGCTCACTTAAATCAGTTGGAAACTGTTCACGCTCAATCTGCCTTTCAAGTACATAAAACAAATGCACAGGGTTGGCAGCCACTTCTTGGTGATCGAAGTTAAATACTCGAGAAAGTATTTTAAAAGCAAAGCGGGTGGATAACCCTTCCATACCTTCATCTACGCCCGCATAGTCTCGGTATTCTTGGTACGACTTTGCTTTAGGGTCAGTGTCTTTCAAGCTTTCCCCATCATAAACCCGCATTTTTGAGAACAAGCTCGAGTTTTCGGGTTCTTTCAATCGAGATAGCACAGTGAACTGCGCTAAGCATTCCAAGGTATCTGGTGCGCACGGTGCCCCTTTAAGTTCACTGCTATCTAGCAGTTTACGGTAAATATGAATTTCTTCACTTACTCGCAAACAGTAGGGCACTTTAACAATGTAAACGCGGTCTAAAAAGGCTTCGTTATTCTTATTGTTTCTAAAGGTTTGCCATTCTGACTCATTTGAGTGGGCTAAAATCAGACCATCGAAAGGCAACGCTGAAAAGCCTTCCGTAGGATTATAGTTCCCTTCTTGGGTGGCGGTAAGTAGAGGATGTAGCACTTTAATTGGTGCCTTAAACATTTCTACGAATTCCATCAACCCTTGGTTCGCCTTACACAGTGAGCCTGAATAGCTATAAGCATCTGGGTCGTTCTGTGCGTATTGTTCTAAGCGACGAATATCTACCTTACCTACCAAGGCTGAAATATCTTGGTTGTTCTCATCGCCAGGTTCAGTTTTCGCAATACCCACCTGATCAAGCACAGAAGGGTAGACACGTACTACTTTAAATTGGGTAATGTCACCATTAAATTCATGCAGGCGCTTTCGAGCCCAAGGCGACATGATGGTTTTTAAGTAGCGTTTAGGAATGCCATATTCTTGCTCGAGTAAATGGCCGTCTTCTTTAGCGTCGAACAAGCAAAATGGATGGTCATTTACCGGCGAACCTTTAATGGTATAAATCGGTACGTGTTGCATCAGTTCTTTTAAACGTTCTGCTAACGACGACTTACCGCCCCCTACAGGCCCAAGTAAATAGAGAATTTGTTTCTTCTCTTCTAACCCCTGTGCGGCATGTTTAAGGTAAGAGACTATTTGCTCAATAGCTTCTTCCATACCATAAAACTCATTAAATGCGGGGTAGCGAGATATAACGCGGTTTGAAAATATGCGACTCAGTGCGGGATCCGTCGCGGTGTCTATCATTTGAGGCTCGCCAATGGCACTTAGCAATCGTTCAGCAGCATTTGCATAAGCTGCTGCGTCGTCCTTGCAAATCTCAAGGAACTCCTCAATGGTAAACTCTTCCTGCTTTCGTTCTTCGTATCGGTTTTGGTAATGTTCGAAAATACCCATGAATACCTCTTAAAAAAACGGTTGCCCGTAATTTCAGCTTAGTCGGTATTTAGAAATAGGAAACAAAAATCATAGTAAACTTTTGTATAGACGTGAAATGTTTGGTCTAACGAAAAATGGAATTTTTTCGTTAAAATAGAGTCAAATACACCCATTAGTATTACTTAAAAGTCTGTATATTATTTAATGATGGGCATAAAAAAACCCGCATAGGCGGGTTTTTAAAATTTATCTGAAAACGATTACGCGAAATTCGCGCTAGCAAATTCCCAGTTAGCAAGTGCCCAGAAGTTTTCTAGATACTTAGGACGCACGTTACGGTAATCGATGTAGTAAGCGTGTTCCCAAAGGTCAACAGTCAATACAGGCGTAAGCTCGTCACCAGAAATTGGTGTTTCGGCGTTACTTGTATTCACGATGTCTAAAGAACCGTCAGTAGATTTTACTAACCATGTCCAGCTAGATCCGAAGTTGTTCACTGCTTTGTCGTTAAATGCAGCCTGGAAGTCAGCGAATGAGCCCCATTTTGCATTAATTGCGTCAGCGAGTGCACCAGTAGGTTCGCCGCCGCCATTTGGGCTTAAGCAGTTCCAGTAGAACGTGTGGTTCCAAACTTGTGCTGCATTGTTGAAAACGCCACCTTCAGAAGACTTGATGATCTCTTCTAGGCTTTTGCTTTCCAAATCAGTACCTTCAACTAAACCATTTAATTTAGTAACGTAAGTAGCGTGATGCTTGCCGTAGTGATAGTCCAGCGTTTCAGAAGAAATATGCGGTTCAAGTGCATTTTTTTCGTATGGTAATGCTGGTAATTCAAAAGCCATATCGGTCTCCATGTTGGTTTAATGTTTTTAAACAACGTTAATTTAAGCTCGCAATGCCTGTTCAACGAGCCTGTATAAATACTTTATCTAAGATGCTTATTTTATAATAGCAAAAGCATGCTGTAGATGTAGGGGCAAATTTGTATAACTCAATGACAAATTTATGAAAATTCTAAATTCTTGTCTAGGTAATAATGATCGCCCTGGAAATCCTCATATCGTGAACGCTAAGTTATGCTGCGAAGCACCTACTATGCATACGATAGAAACTAGGGTACTGATAGTAAGTAATATCAGCGTAAGATATAAGATCACTTTCATCTTACCAATGCGACTAAGCTATATGAGATTAATGCTACTCATTATGAGCGTGGGCATTACAGGCTACATAAATTACCCTTTTCAGATGCGGTGAGTATAAACCCCTGAAAGAAACTATGATAATATTACCCTTGAAATCTGCACGCTCATTCCCACTTATAGGGAATAACTTTTCCGCTGAGAGGACCTGATGGATAACACTGAAACACAATCCACCGTAGACAGAATTAAGCAACAAATTGAAGAAAACCCTATTCTTTTATATATGAAGGGTTCTCCAAAGCTGCCAAGTTGCGGTTTTTCTTCACAAGCATCACAAGCATTAATGGGATGTGGTGAACCGTTTGCGTATGTAGACATTTTGCAAAACCCAGATATTCGCGCTGAACTTCCAAAGTATGCGAACTGGCCAACCTTCCCGCAATTATGGGTTGACGGCGAGTTAGTAGGTGGTTGCGACATTATCATGGAAATGTTTCAACAAAACGAATTGCAGCCGTTAATTAAAGAAACGGCAGAGAAACACAAGACTGAAGAATAAGATTAGAAAGCCGGCGATTAGCCGGCTTTTTTGATTAAACCCCCGCAAAACCTCACCACTTTCAATTCCCGTAAATACTAATAGACAGATCAGAAAACAAAATCCTCTATGGTTTGAAAATAAATAATTATTTTGTGCAAAAACGTTTGTTTTATAAGAGTTTACATCTTATAAAACGTGGGTGCTGACAAGTATATAGTCAGTGTTAAAGGTATAAAATAACTATCACTCGCTGCACTTATTACGTTCATAAAAGCGTAGAGGTGACAGGGGGAAAATCCCGGGAAACCACTATGAATACATCTTTGTCTTTATTGACCAAACACGTTCGAGGCGTACTTGCGGCGTCAGCGGCATTTTCTGTTATGGCCATTGCGCCAGTACATGCCCAAGAAGCGCCAGATGCAGCAGAAGCGAGCGCTGAAGATTATGAACAAATCGCCATTGTAGGTTCACGCGCAGCTCCACGTTCTGTAGCAGAATCTGCAGTACCTATCGATATTATCTCTGATGAAGAATTTAAAAATCAGGGTGCCACCGATGTTGTTTCTATGATGCAAACGGTTGTTCCGTCGTTTAACGTTAACGATCAACCGATTAATGATGCATCTACACTAGTTCGTCCTGCTAACCTTCGTGGTATGGCTTCAGATCACACCCTTGTGCTAGTAAACGGTAAGCGACGTCACCGTTCTGCTGTAATCACATTCCTAGGTGGTGGCTTGTCTGATGGTGCACAAGGCCCTGATATCTCGGTTATTCCAGCAGCGGCGTTAAAACAAATTGAAGTATTACGAGACGGTGCTGCGGCACAGTATGGTTCAGACGCCATTGCTGGTGTTATTAACTTCGTATTAAACGACGCGTCAGAAGGCGGCTCATTTGAAGCCCGTTACGGCTCGTATTATGAAGGTGACGGCGACATGATTCAGCTGTCTGGAAACATTGGTATGCCGTTATCTGACAAAGGTTTCATTAACCTTTCTGCAGAGTACCGTACAGCTGATGATACTTCTCGCAGCGTTCAGCGTGATGATGCGGCAGGTTTAGTGGCGGGTGGAAATACCTTTGTTGCCGATCCTGCGCAAATTTGGGGTTCTCCTGAAATTAAACACGACTATAAACTTTTCGCTAACTTAGGGTTAGAGCTAAGTGATACCGCAGAAGCTTATATGTTCGGTAACTTCGCTGAGCGTGAAGTGGAAGGGGGTTTCTACTACCGTAACCCGCATACTCGTGGCGGTGTTTACGCGGCTGATGACGGTTCCCTATTGGTGGGTGACTTAACCGACGACCTTTCAGGTAACTGTCCTACCGACATCATCCCTGGCGACAACGTGTTGACCAACGAACGTTACATCAACGAAGTGGCCAATAACCCTGACTGCTTTGCGTTCAACGAGATTTTACCGGGTGGTTTCACACCGCGCTTTGGTGGAACAGTTACTGATATGTCATTGGTATTTGGAACCCGTGGTGAACTGGCGAATGACATCACATACGATGTAAGCTTGAACTTGGGTGAAAACGAAGTTGATTTTGTTATCAGCAACACAATTAACCCATCACTTGGTCCCGATACGCCATTTGAATTTAGCCCAGGTCGTTATACGCAGTCAGAGCAAACCCTTGACGTAGATTTCACTAAACCTTTTGAAATTGGCTTGTATGAGCCGTTATTCGTAGCAAGTGGCTTCCAATACCGTCATGAAAGCTATGAAAGCTTTGCTGGTGATACTGCATCGTATGAAATTGGTCCACTAGCCTCACAAGGCTTTGGTATTGGTTCAAATGGTTTCCCTGGTTTGGCAGCAAACAGCCAAGGTCTAGTGTCTCGTCATAACATCGCGTTCTACGTAGATGCAGAAGCGTACATTACTGAAACCTTCATGTTGGCGGGTGCGATTCGTTATGAAGATTACTCAGACTTCGGTGATACTACCAAAGGTAAAGTGGCGTTCCGCTGGCAAGCGCTTGAAAACATCGCATTCCGTGGTGCTTTCTCAACAGGCTTTAAAGCACCTACGTTGGGACAAAGTAACGTACGTAACGTAACAACTGCGTTTGGTACTGATGGCAAGCTTATCGACCGTGCTACGCTTCCTCCGACCGATCCTGTTTCACAACTTAAGGGTGGTGAGCAGTTAACACCAGAAGAATCTAAAAGTATTACGTTTGGTGTAGTGGCAGACTTTGATAACGGTTTGTTCGTTACTGCTGATTACTACAACATTGAATTAACGGATCGTATCAGTACCGCTTCTGGTATTGCGCTGACCGATGAAGATATTGCGATTTTGCTTGATCAAGGTATCAGCGATGCATCTAGCTTCACTGAAATTAGTTTCTTTACCAATGACTTCGATACCACTACCGAAGGTCTTGATGTAGTTGCAAACTACAGCATGGATATGTTTGAAGGCGAAACAAAGTTCTCGCTAGCGTACAACTGGACTTCTACCGAGGTAGATAGAGCATCTGATAATATTTCAGCTGAACGTATCCGCATGTTGGAAGATAACCTTCCGGCAGTACGCTACAGCGCAACGGCTAACCATACGAATGGTGACTGGCGCTTCCTTGCTCGCCTGAACTATTTCGGTAGCATCTATGAAGATCACTTAGATTCAGCATTGCCTATCGATAAAGTAGGGTCTGAAATTACGATTGATTTGGAAATGGCTTATAACTTCACCGAAGAGTTGACCGTAACAGTGGGTGCGAAAAACGCGTTTGATGAGTACCCAGATGAAAACACGCAGTATGCAGGTATTGCAGGTTCGTTGTATCCGACTACGTCTCCCATCGGTATCAATGGCGGTTTCTATTACCTGAGAGGTGTTTACACTTTCTAAAAACGGAAACCAGGTAAAAGGAGGCGTTCGCCTCCTTTTATTTCTCTAAATGCTAAAAATATAAGATTTCATCGTGCAAGCAGACCAATAAATTGGCATGATGGTGAAATAACTGTAAGCAATTTGAAACACCTGCAAAATTTTAATATGACCAGAAAGTCGACAGTCACAGAATCCTTCTTAAAATATCGCGCTAAGCTAATGCGTGCGGTAAGTACTATTGTGGGTGCCGACGATATAGAAGACATCGTTCAAGAAGCGTTCATAAAAAGTTATGAAGCAGAGATGAATCAAGAGATTCGTTTTGAACGCACGTACATGCTGAAAACAGCACGTAACTTAGCATTAAATCATATTGCCAGAGCTGAAAATAAGAATAACCAGCCTATTGATGATATGGATATTTTACCCCACGAATTGGTGGGTTACAGCCTAGAAAAAAATGTAGAAAGCAAAGAACGTTTCATCCATTTTTGCCGCGCGACAGATACACTTTCACCGGATGTTAAACGGGTTTTCCTACTTAAGAAAGTATATGGCATGCGCCAAAAAGACATCGCTGAATTGGTTGGTTTAAGCGAAAGTACGGTCGAAAAGCATGTCGCAAAAGGATTAATGTTGTGCTCGAAATATTTAGCCGAGCTATCTAAAGATGACGCCCCCGTGCGCACATCTCGTAATGCGACTCAGGACATAAGCCGTAGTTAACATGAACAATATTCGTCAGTTTTCCAGCAAAGAAGATATCCAAGAGCAAGCCTGCTTATGGATAAGCCGTCTCGATCGCGAACTTAGCGAAGACGAAAAAGCACAGCTTGATGTGTGGCTTGCCGAAAGCCCAAATCATCGTAAGGCACTCATGGAAGCCGCAAGCCTATGGGACGACATGTCAGTACTTAACGAGTTAAGTGGCTTGTTTCCTCATCATCAGAATAAAACCGAAACCCATAAGCGCCAAAAGCGCCGCGTGGGTATAGTTACTCAAGCCCGTATGAGCGTGGCTGCAGCGTTTTTAGTTATGGCGATTGCAGTAGGTGTTGTCGTTGATCGTATTTGGCTAGAAGAGCCAGATGTAGTTGCACACGTGTCTGAAAAAATAGAAACCGGTATTGGTGAACAAAAAAACCTCGTGCTTTCTGATGGTTCCACACTGCTGTTAAACACAAACTCACGGGTTACCGTCGATTTTTCTGACGATGTGCGAAACATTGTATTGCTAAAAGGCGAAGCGCATTTTGAAGTGGCGCACGATACCACGCGACCTTTCACTGTAACCGCAGGTAATAATACGGTTACCGCAGTGGGTACAGCGTTTAACATGCAGTATGTTGACGACAACGCTTTCGAATTAGTGGTAACCGATGGAAAGGTATTAGTTAAAGACAGATTTAGTGCATTCAGTAGTAATCAGTCATTGTTTTCCAAAGCGCCCGTTGAAGGTGAAGGCCTGCTTATGTTTGCGGGTGAAAAAGCCACAGTTAAAGGCGATGTTGATGCCCGCGAGAGTTTATCGCAAAACGACATTGATGATGATTTAGCATGGCAGCAAGGCATGATTGTATTCAAAGGTGAGCGCTTAGAAGCCGTGCTTGCTGAAATTGGTAGATATACTCAGGTACATTTTCAGATTTCTGACGAATCGCTTAAAAGCCGCCGTGTTGCAGGCTACTTTAAAGTGGGTGATATCGATGGTTTGCTAGCTGCGCTTAAAAATAGCTTTAACATTGAATACGAGAAAGTATCTGATACCAGTATTCAGCTATCTGTTTCTCAAGGCTAGTTTAAAGTTAATACTAGGATAATCCGCAGATAACTCGGAGTTAGTGATTCAAGGTTAATGATAATTGAATAACAGACGAATCATACGCTAGTAATGCGTGTGTAATAAAAGCAATGCACGTGCATTACTTGGCATAAGCTTACGTATTGTGACAATATAATAAAATAAATAATAAGTACGATTTCTCATCTTGCACCTTTTGCGTTCAGTCAATTTTTCTCGTGTAGTAGTGCGTAGCTATAATAGTGCGCGCAAGGCTGGCATTTGCCTTATGTTAGCAGTGTGTTCAAGTCATGTAGAGGGCGTATATGCCCAACAGGTGGCTAAAGATAGCGCGCAAGATAACGCCCCACTGCCAGTATCAAAGGTGGAACCACAAACTGGGCAACATAACTCGCAAGAAAAAGCGCAAGGCTCAATAAAGCTATCTAATCAAACTGCCTTCCAGTTTTCAATTCCAGCCCAAGATGCCGACGATGCGCTGACAGAATTAGCAAAGCAAGCCAATACCACACTGTTATTTCCTTTCGACTTAGCACAAACGGTTAAAACCAACTCTTTAGAAGGTAATTTTACCCTCAACGAAGCCCTCTCAAAATTGCTTGATGGCACCGAACTTGCTGTGGTGACCGACAGTGCAGGGCAGGTCAGTATTCGCTCTCGCAGTGAATTGGTTGCTCAAAACATAGACGGTGAGGGGGAGGCTAAGGTTCAAGAAGAAGACACGAGTAATGCGCTTGAGCGTATTGCTGTGGTAGGTACCAGAAGCTCTCCACGTAGTGTGGTCGAATCCCCAGTGCCGCTAGACATTATTGGGTCAGAATCCTTGCATTCTCAAGGCAACAGCGATGCGCTTTCAATGCTTAGCACCATGGTGCCTTCTTTAAACGTAAACGATCAGCCCATTAATGATGCTACCAGTTTAGTGCGACCTGCTAATTTACGAGGTATGGCGTCAGATCACACATTATTGCTTGTGAACGGTAAGCGCAGGCATCGCTCGGCGGTGATTACCTTTCTTGGCGGAGGCTTGTCTGATGGCGCACAGGGGCCTGATATTTCGGTTATCCCTGCTTATGCACTAAAGCAAATTGAAGTATTACGAGATGGTGCTGCCGCGCAATACGGTTCAGATGCGATTGCTGGCGTGATTAACTTCGTACTCAATGACAGCGATTCAGGTGGCAGCGTTGCACTTAAAACGGGAACCTATTCAGAAGGTGATGGTGAGTTATTTCAGATACAGGCTAATAAAGGGTTTCGTTTAGGTGAGAACGGCTTCTTAAATGCCACGGTAGAATATCGACAGCAACAAGGTACATCGCGCTCTGTCCAGCGTGATGATGCACAAGGCCTCATTGACGCAGGCAACATGTTCATCAGTAGCCCTGCGCAAATATGGGGCGCGCTAGACGTTAACGAGGACATGAAAATGTCGGTGAATGCGGGCTGGGATATTGCGCCAAACTTCGAAGGTTACGCATTAGCAACGTATGCGCATCGTGAAATAAGTGGCGGTTTTTACTTTCGCAACCCACAAACTCGAGAAGGTGTTTTTTCTGAAACTAACGAAGAAACGGGTGAAAGCCGCCTACTGGTTGGGGATTTAGACGGTATAGGGCAGGGGATTAGCTGTCCCACTATTTTCCTTGATGACACCAATGTATTGGAAAACCCCGATTATTTGCGCATTGCAGACAATTCAACAGCACTTGGTGCTAATTGCTTTGCGTTTAACGAGTGGTTCCCTGGGGGGTTTACACCACAATTCGGTGGCACAATTACTGACGCGTCAGTATTTGCTGGCATAAAAACGGAACTAGACAATGGCTGGGCAATGGATTTAAGTGCCAGTGTAGGGTATTCAGATATCGCTTACCGTCTATCAGGCACTGTAAACCCTTCTTTAGGGCCTGACTCTCCGCTGTCTTATACTCCTGGTTCTGTCAGCCAAGTAGAGCGGACGTTCAACCTTGATTTCGCTAAGCTAATTCAATCCGTGTTTGAAGAGCCTATCAGTATTGCCATGGGCGCAGAATGGCGCAGAGAAACTTACTTTCAAAAAGCCGGTGATGATGCCTCTTATGCCGCAGGTTCGCTTGCTTTTGACCCTACAACGGGCGCATCTCAAGGGTTCAGTATTGGCTCGAACGGATTTCCAGGCTATCAGCCTCAATCGGCAGGGCACTGGAATAGAAGTAATTGGGCGGTGTACATAGATTTGGAGTTTTTCTTAACTGAAGCATGGCAATTTGGTGTGGCCACCCGAGTTGAACACTTTACTGATTTTGGTTCTACCTTTGATGGCAAGCTGAGTACGCGATACAAGGTGAACGACTTATTTGCCCTTCGAGGTTCTATCAATACCGGCTTTAAAGCCCCCACAGTTGGTCAAAGTAATGTTATTAATGTTACTACGGCATATAGTGCCAATGGATTAGAAGACCAAGCCACACTGCCACCCACCGATTTGGTATCACTACAACTAGGTGCAACACCGCTCACACCAGAAGAGTCGGTCAACTTTAGTCTAGGTGTGGTGATGCACATAAGTGACAGATTTTTTGCCACTTTGGATTACTTCAATATTCGACTGATGGACAGGATCAGTACTACATCGGCCATCCCTCTTACCGATGAAGACATACAAATACTCAGCGCAAAGGGGCGAGATGATGCGGCGAAATACAATGCCGCTAAATTCTTTACCAACGATTTCGATACGCAAACTCAGGGCGTTGATTTAGTGATTCACTATGACTTCATGGTGCAAGATTGGAAGCAGACTTTATTGTTAGCTTACAATTGGACAGACACGCAAGTAGAGCGAGTGACCTTGTACCCCACCATGGTTGAAGGTGAATTAACCTTGATGCCAAACCTGACACCACAGCGCATCAGAATGCTAGAAGATAACTTGCCTGCTCACAGAGGCAGTTTAACGCTGGAACAGTACATTGGAGATTTCAATTTTACGTGGCGGGCGAATTATTACGGAAAATATTACGAAGACCATCTAGATGCTTCTGCGGGAATGGATATTTTTGGAAGCGATACGCTAACGGCAGATGTGCAAGTAGCATGGTATTTTTCACCGTCGTGGCGAGTTACGTTAGGCGCGCAAAATCTGTTTGATTCAAAGCCTGATAGTAATCCATTCAGTGGGGAAGTCGGATCTTTATACCCGCCAACATCACCAGGTGGAATTAATGGTGCGTTCTATTATTTAGGGCTGGAATACCGCGTAGATTAACGACTTATTAGTGGATTGAAATAGAACGTCAGATAAATTTTTGGTAGACGTTAGGAAAACGTTTGGGGCAAAGGGGGGTTAGCCTACGTTTTTAAACATAGAGTCATCGATAATAGTTTGATCGATAATCTGTTGTGCCATTTGGATGCACTTCCCACACTGGGAACCAAGTTCCATATGTTCACGCAATTCACGCATGTTGCCTACGCCATTACCTTGTACTGCGGCGCGTATACTTTTATCGGTAACGCCGTAACACATACATACAAACATAAAACACTCCAAATAAGTCTGTAAATGATAATAATTGCTATTTCATTCTAATGCAAGTGAGATTTAGTCGTATTCACACTCAATAAATCATTAAAAAAGGTGTGCTTTGGTACGATGAGTGAAATATTCATGAGAAATTAGCGAAAGTACAATGCGTTATAGCTTGTTATCTAAAATTAAGTACCAATAAAGACAGATAGAAAACGCCTAGTAATAAGACGTTTTACTTATTATTAAATTTTTAAATAAATTGGAGATACTCATGAGTGTATTAGTTGGTCGTCCAGCGCCGGATTTTACCGCGGCTGCAGTATTAGATTCAGGTGAAATAGTTGACTCATTTTCACTATCTGAAACCATTAAAGGTAAAAAAACGGTACTATTTTTCTATCCGCTAGATTTTACCTTTGTTTGCCCTTCTGAACTGATTGCTTTTGATAAGCGTTTTGAAGAATTCAAAAAGCGTGGCGTAGAAGTGATTGGTGTTTCTATCGATTCACAGTTTTCTCACAATGCATGGCGAAATACGCCAGTAAACGAAGGGGGTATTGGCCCAGTACAATACACCTTGGTGGCCGACGTAAAACATGAAATCTGCCAGGCGTATGATGTAGAGCACCCTGAAGATGGCGTGGCATTTCGTGGCTCTTTCCTGATTGATGAAGAAGGCCTTGTACGTCACCAAGTGATTAACGACCTTCCGCTAGGCCGCAACGTAGACGAAATGCTTCGTATGGTTGATGCGCTAGCATTCCATCAAGATCATGGCGAAGTTTGCCCTGCGGGTTGGACACAAGGTAAAGCTGGTATGGATGCATCACCGGAAGGCGTGGCTAAGTACCTTGCAGCAGAAGCTGACAAGTTATAATAATTAACGCTGTGCCGAACGCAACTATATTAAGTATGTAAAAAAACATGCTAAGCGTTTCGCAAATGCGTCTACCTAATACTAAAACAGCGCCATTCGGCGCTGTTTTTTATTTCTATCAAATCGATTTTGATGAAATGGGTTTGCCGCTAAGCCTCCATTTTAGATATTGCTTATCAGCAAGGCTAATCAGGATTGGCGGGTTGATCTGCCAAGGGCCAGCCGCCCAGTGCTTTATAGCGATTTACCATAAAGCAAAATAGCTCTGTGGTTTTTTGCGCATCATATAATGCGCTGTGGGCTTCTTTTTGATCAAACTCGATACCTGCCGCTCGGCAGGCTTTAACCAATACGGTTTGGCCTAATGTTAAACCTGCAAGGCTGGTGGTATCAAATGATACAAATGGGTGGAAAGGCGTGCGCTTAATGTTGCAGCGGGCTATGGCTGCGTTCACGAAACTTTGATCGAAGGTGGCGTTATGCGCCACAATCACCGAGCGCTGGCAATCCGCATCTTTTTGCGCTTTACGAATGCCTTTGCACAGTGACTTCATCGCTTCACTTTCTTCAATGGCTCCGCGCAGAGCACAGTGAGGGTCAATACCGTTAAACTCTAGCGCTGCGGGCTCTAAGTTGGCCCCTTCAAAAGGGTCGACATGGTAATGAAAAGTTTGGTCAGGATAAATTAGCCCATCTTCTTCCATTTTTACCGTGACGGCAGCGATTTCAAGTAAGGCGTCGGTTCCAGAATTAAAACCAGCGGTTTCGACGTCAATAACAACAGGAAAGTAGCCTCTAAAACGATGAGGAAGGGAATGGTGCAACTCAGACATAGTTTCTCTTAGCAGGTTTTTTGGTTACGTAACACGGCTGTATCAATATAAAAATGCTACGGAAAGTGGAGCGATTATGGCAAGGATAACACACGGTATCCAGCCTGAATTTCGTTGATGGACTAAATGACGGGCTATGGAAGCTGCAATTCAATGTATAATTGATGGAAGAGAAGGCTAAACTTTTCTACACTAAGGACGATATATTCTGTAAGCGCCTTTTCGTTAGGTATGGTTTATCAGTTGAGTGGGTATAGTTGTGAAGCGTAAATTCGGTTTACTTATTCCGTTGTTTTTTACTACGGTCGCAAGCGGTGCTATGCGTCAGTATTCGGCTACGGTAGAAACGTCGAACTGGGAAGTGGTTGATGCATCGCGTTTGCAATGTACCTTGAACCATCCTTTACCAGGGTACGGCGATGCCATGTTTACTAGCGTGGCTTCAAAACGGCTTAATATGGAATTCGAGCTAGATATGCACTTATTGCCTAATCGCTTCGATGTGGCTGCTGTCTATTCTGTACCGCCAAAGTGGATGCCGGGTGTTGCGCCTAAAACTATCGCCGATATGACATTGCGAACGCAATATAATGGTGACCTTCCACAAGACGCCGCATGGACTATGTTAAGTGAACTTGAGAAAGGCTTCTGGCCCACCATTTATTATCAAGACTGGTACAACGAATACGATAAAGTGAGCGTTGCATTAAACGCCAGTAATTTCTCGTTGGTGTATCGAGACTTCGTTGAGTGTGTGTCTAATTTATTGCCTTATAATTTCGACGATATTGCCTACACGGTGTTGTCGTATCAGAAAAACAGTACCGAACTGACTAAGTATTCGCAAAAGCGCCTAACAATGATTGGGGAATACCTAAAAGAGGATAGTGACTTAGAGTTAGTTTTGCTTGATGGCTATACCGACAGTTATGGCGGGCGATGGAACAACGAACAACTATCTATACGCCGAGCCAATGAAGTAAAAAGCTACTTAACTACTATTGGTGTGCCCGATGACAGAATTCAACTTACGGGGCACGGCGAGAAGCGTCATATCGCGAATAACAATACCCGCGAATCAAGAGCACAAAATAGAAGGGTAGTGGTACGGTTATCTAAATCCTAGTGATTGACTCAGTGACTGAATTGAAAATTTATTTTGTGATTCGAATATAAAAAGCGGCTATTAGCCGCTTTTTTTGTGTGTTGTATAATAGCTTAATTTATTATTGCTACTCGCCTTGTGCCTCAAGCCACGCTTTGACTGGTGGCACATGGTCGGTAAATACGCCGTCTACGTTCACCACGTGTTTCAGGGTAGAGAGAAGCTGTTCTGCTGTCATGCCTGGCGGCAGAGCATCTTCACGAAAAGTGTATGGATGAATAACGAAACCTTCTGAATGGGCATGTTCAAGCCAAGGTGCCGGCACCAGTTTACCCGCTTTCATCGCTTGCGGATCTAGTAGTTGCCCTAACCAAGGGCCTAAACCATCGGCATATTTAGCTACTGCTTTCATGCCGGCTTCACTTTTTATCCAACCGTAGTCTGTGGTTGATTCCGCCCAGCTGTTCTCACCGATTAGCATGACCACTTTGCCCGCATAGTTTAGTTCGTTTCTAATGCGCTTTATTTCATTGAAGTCGAAACACTGCAAGTAACTGTTGGCGTTTTTACTGGCAAGATTAAAGCGAGTTAGGGAGGCAATTACAATTTGGCTTGCATCTACGCCTTGTTCGGTATGCCACGCTGGTGACTTTACTTCCGTATAAACCCCTACATCGGTTTCGAACTCTCGATTGAGTTGAGTGATAAGCTCGTAATGTTCATCCAAGGTTGCTACGGTAAAGTTCGCCGTATTCCCCGTATAACGTGTTGTGAAAACTTGCTCGCCTTTGTTGTTGGCTCGTTCATGTACTTGCAGGGTGCGAAGCTCATCTAGCGTGAAGTCTAAAGCGTAAAAGCGACCATCTTTACGCGCTCGCTCAGGAAATACCTGCTCAACGTTGGTTACTGTTTCTAAATGTATGTCATGCAACACCACGGCAATCCCATCTTTGGTAATAACCGCATCTTGCTCAATAAAGTCAGGGTTCATGGCAAAAGCAAGTGTGGCGGCTTCTAATGTATGCTCAGGCAGATAACCTGAGGCACCCCTATGGGCTATAACATCAAAGTCTTTCGCCAATAGCACTGGGCTTGCAAAAATAGAGATAAAAAGCGAGAAAACTAACGAGCAAGTCAGTGACGCGTGAGGAATTTTTAGCATAGTATGGCAATATCCTTATTAATAGGGCCGCTGTATTTTGTAATAGTGACTTATGGTTTTGTTTGAATAAGTTCAATGGCGTAGCCATCTGGATCGCGAACAAAAGCAATGACAGTAGAACCGCCCTTTACTGGACCAGCCTTTCGATAGACATCACAGCCATTTTGCTCAAGGTTTTCACAGAACTGATAAATGTCGTCTACTTCAATAGCAATGTGACCGTAAGCCGTGCCTTTATCGTAAGTGTCGTCGCCCCAGTTATAAGTGAGTTCAAGCACCGTAGTGTTAGTTTCTTCGCCATAACCCACGAAAGCGAGTGTGTATTCATAAGCTTGGTTTTCAGACTTTCTCAGCAGCTTCATACCCATCAAGTTGGTGTAGAAGTGCAAAGACGCATCAAGATCCTCAACGCGAAGCATGGTATGTAGCATTCTCATTTCACTCTCCCGGTCCTTCTAAGGACATCATATAAATCAGTTTACTATGGGTATATGAAAGGAATGAGACACTAAGGCGCCGATGCAATGGCTGCAAGCGCCTATCGTTAAACAGCTAGTAAAAAAGATAACTAAAAGCCCCACATTCCAATATTGTCTATTTTAAGACGACGGGGTTGCTGAAGTAAATAAACGAGCATATCACTAAGGTCATCATTTTGAATAAGCCCAGTGTTAATTTCATCCGTAGGGGCTTTTTGTGATTGAATAAGCGCAGGGTTAAGTGAGTGAACGTGAATTCCGTACTCGTGCACTTCTTCTTGAAGGGCTTTGCCTAGACCGACCATGGCAAACTTTGACGCGCAATATACGCCTGCATTCGGATAGCCGTTTAACGCAGCTTGAGAGGCAATATTTACCACGTACCCTTCCTTTTGCTTAATCATATTGGGCACCACGTTTTTGCACATCAAAAATGTACCTTTAACATTGGTATCCATAACGTCATCCCAGTCGCTTTCGCTGGTGTCACAAATTAAGGTTTCTTTGCCAAACCCACTGTTATTCACCAATACTTGAATATCGCCGAACTGTGAACGTACTTGTCCTATAAAGTGGCTTACCGCAGATGCATCACTAATATCGCAAACCTGGCCATAAATCCGCTCACCGAATTTGGCTTTAAGCTCTGCTACTGTGTTGGTTATAGTGGCAGGGGTTCTTCCGCAAATAGCGACCTTCATACCTTCTTGAAGTAGTCTCAGAGTAAGCGACTTACCCAGGCCTTTACCGCCGCCAGTAACAATAGCCACTTTCTCTTTTAATACATAATGTTGTGACATACAGCCTCTACTCGTGTTGTGATCTTTAAGCGCGTTAGCGTAACAAGAACATGAGCCTAGCTAATATAGAGGGGGATTCCTATCAACATACGTATGTAAGTTGACAGCAGGATTGCGACGTCAATTGATGGTGAATGCGGGGGAGGGCACGAGGGTTATGATATGTGTGCGATTGTAATGGAACTTGTACAGCAAGATGTTGCGCGATAAGAGAAATAAATAGCGATATCGGTAGACTTACCTGACTGAAAGATGTACATTACGCCCGCTTTAGATAATTAAAAGCTTTTTCTACTACTGCGTTGTACCCTTTTATTCTTCAGTTTTATCGAAGTTTTAATAGATATACATTTGCGTTACTAGTAAGTTAAATCTATTGCTATCCGGTGAATTTCACCAATTACTTCAAATATATAAGGTTACAAACATGTCTGATACAGTAAACGGCACAGTTAAATGGTTCAACGAAGATAAAGGTTTTGGTTTTCTTACTCAAGACGGTGGCGGTAAAGACGTATTCGTACATTTCCGTTCAATCGCTTCTGACGGCTTCAAAACGCTTTCTGAAGGCCAAGCGGTAAGCTTCAGCGTAGAACAAGGTCAAAAAGGCCTTCAAGCTGCAAACGTTGTTGTTCTTTAAGTAGAACTTTAAAATACAACGACAAAAGGCTAAGTTTCTACTTAGCCTTTTTTAATTGTGCAGTACTAACATTTTTATTTATTTTTGGTTTGATAAAAACAGAATTTTGAAAGGAATTTTAAAACGAATAAAAAACTAGCAACATTATTATACAAAGAAAAATTATATGTCTCATACTATTAACGGCGCTTCGCTCCGTACACTTCCCCCTATTTCGACAATTTCAGTAAATAACTTCAACGTTGTTTTTACCGATAAAGAGTGTCAAAAGTCAGTTCAATTTCATAACAACAAAGATACGAAAGTATTTTTACGTTGGTTACTTAATACCACGGTTGAGAGTATTTACGCTTAGTGTATTTTGCTAGACTCCAAAGTTTAAGCGCACACGAAAAGACGGGTAACCTTCAAAAAGTAAGATGCGCGTAAAGTGGTGAGTTGAACTTACCTGAGGTAAAACTAAGAGCCAAAATCTCCATTGTTATCTTGCTACGTTGTGTATATATTTTGATTAGTTGTATTCCACCTAGCGAGGGGTAGTCAATGAAGTCAAATTCGTCTACTACCCACATTGGTAACAGGGGCGAGTATTTGCTTTCTAACCTTCGAATTTCAAGGGGGCTGTCTCTCCTTATCCTAGCCATAGTTTTCCCTGCGCTAGGAAATGAATCTGTGTCATTGAGCAATGGTAAAGTTACCCTTCCAGACTCCAGCCTGTGGCGAAGCTTACCTGTCGATATGCATTATAGGGATATTGACAGTGCTGAAAAATTTCAAATGGTACAGGCGGGCTATCCAACTTTGCCTATCAGGTCTGCATTAGGTGGAAAGTCTGGCTCCTACTTAACCAAAGTAACTTTAAGTCCTTCCAAGACTGGCCAATACTTCGTGATGATTAACGCCAACTTTATTGATACTGGTATAGCGTCTTATTCATCAAAGAGCCAACAAGCCAACGTTACGGTGTTTTCGCAGTTGGCAGACGGCGAAACGCCCCAGATTTTGCACTTTCAGGGTTTTGCTGTTCAAGCTGAGCGTAATAACCCCATTGAGTTATGGGTGCTTATTGAAGCGAAACAATTTCCCACGCCTGTTTCTATTTCTATTTTCGACGCGGCTTCATTTTACACATTTCAGATTTATAACAATGGGTTATCGATTGCCGCTATAACTACAATGATTTTGCTCGCACTTTTAGCGCTACTCGCATTTTTGAGTACACGGAAACGGGTAGCACTTACCTGTGCTGGCTATTTGGGCTTACATGGTGTTGGTTGGGCAGCGGCCTCGGGGCTTATTGATGACCTGTTCGATATGTCAATAAACAGTAGCTATTGGGGAATGAAACTATTTCCTTTTGCTATAGCGTGTGCGGCACAGTTCGTTTCAGATCTTTTCGACTGCAAATCGAATCATAAAAAACTATTCCGCTTTATGCGTTGGTTAAGCGTAACGAGTGTGGCCTTAGGTATAGCAATGTGGTTCTTACCGTTCACAACGGCGTTTTTAATCTCGCATATAATAGCGATGTTTTGGGTGGTGGTTACGTTAGCCGTCGGCATCGGTATGCTCAAGTTAAAAGACTTCCGCGCCAAGTATTTTCTGACGGGCAACTTACTTTACAGTAGTTCACTTGGCTATTACGTAGGCGCGCACAGCCAGTATTTCGGCGATCTTCCTTATTCAGAGTCGGTTGTAGTGATTGCGTTGTCGTTAGATTGCATCTGCATATTATTATGTTTAGCTGAATGGTTTAAGCTTCAACAAGTCGAATTTAACCGAAACTACTATTTATCTCGTACTGATGCGATGACTAAACTCGGTAATCGATTTGCGCTTACAGAATATGTTACCCAGTTAAGCGGTTTTTATGTTGTGGTTTATGTAGATCTCGATGGCTTAAAAACAGTAAACGATAAGAAAGGGCATCAAGAAGGGGACAAACTCATTGTTGAAACGGCAAGCCTAATGCAGCAATCGTTCTATCCTCGAGGTGGTATATTCCGTTCTGGCGGGGACGAATTTGTCAGTATACTGAAAGCTAAGTCTGCGGCCGATACGCAAGAATTAACAAATAAAGCGCGCTCTTTAATGCTGACAATATCTGAGGAGTTGAGTAAAACATGGTATAGTGCGGGAGTTAGCTTTGGCATTGCAACAAGCCTTGAGTGTGATTCAGCTAAAGCATGTATTTCCCTCGCAGATAAGCGTATGTATCGATACAAATCTACTCATAAAAAAATGAATTAGCGCGTGAAGCGTTATCTATTTACGCCCTATACTTTCGCAACTCGACTCTCTACATCCTGAGGATAACACCGATTTAACCCTCTCCATTACCTTTATCTAATCTTTTGCCTATACATTGACGTATTGATATATTTTTGAGAAATGGAATTAAACTACAGGCCTTTCTACTCTCTGGTAGATGTTCTATAAACTAGTCAGAGAGCGAACGTGAAAAACACGAACGTATAAGAAGTCGGGCAGTATTGTATGGAGTGAGTATTAGTGGATAAGCAACACGTCAACAAACTGCTGACCGATGGGGTAGACCTAGCGACCCGCATGAAAGCATTCGATTGGTCTAGTACCAGGCTCGGCCCCTACGAAAATTGGCCGGCAAGTCTTCGCTCTATAGCCGCCATGGTGCTTGAGAATCGTTTTCCGATGACCCTTTGGTGGGGCTCTGAGCTTCTACATATTTACAATCATGCTTATGTGGCTGTGTTGGGAGGTAAGCACCCGAAGGCTATGGGGGCGCCAGGAGCCGAAGTATGGCAGGAAATCTGGCATATAATTGGACCACAATCAGAACACGTGCTCAGCGGCAAAGGCGCGACGTGGAATGAGCACTTACTTCTGCCTATGAATCGTAAAGGTTTCATAGAAGAAACCTACTTCACCTTTTCTTACAGTCCGGTGAGAGATGATGACGGAGGCATCGGCGGGGTGCTGGTGACGTGTCAGGAAACTACGGTACAGGTTCAAAGTGAACGCCAGTTACTTTTGCTTCGAGATCTCGGCGCGCAGCCCACTCCTAGCTCTGCTGAGGACGCCTGTAAGATGGCCGCTGAGGTACTGGCCACCAATAATGCTGATTTCCCATTTTCGCTACTTTATCTGGTTGATGACAATGGTAGCAAAGCAAATCTTGTGGCATCTGCAGGGCTGGATAACTATATGGGGGCTGGCCAGCCATCCAGTATTCCACTAAACGAAAAGAGCAATCAAGTTTGGCCGTTATTCAAGGTCTCTGGCGACAGCTTTCTGGTGGTAGAAGATGTGTCGACACTGGTAGGTGAAATGCCCACTGGTTGTTGGGATACATCACCCGAAAAGGCGGTTGCTGTGGCGCTGACTGGCTCTGGCGGTCAACCCTATGGCTATTTAGTGATAGGAGTAAGCCCACTACGTGCGCTTAATGATAGTTATAATGAGCTTATCCGCCTCGCTGCAGGCCAAATCTCAAGAGGGATAGCGAGTGCACGCGCTCATGAGGAAGAACGCAAGCGATTAGAAGCGTTAGCAGAGCTAGATCGTGTTAAGACTGCCTTTTTCCTCAATGTAAGTCATGAGTTACGTACACCGCTAACACTGATGCTAGGGCCCACTGAGGATGCACTTCGCTCTCCTAAGCAAGCCCTTGCGCCAGATGAATTAATAATGGTGCACAGAAACGCCTTACGTATGCTCAAGTTGGTTAATACACTGCTTGATTTCTCGCGTATTGAAGCGGGACGCACTGATATGAATTATGCGCCTACTGATCTCTCGCGGTTAACCCAAGACCTAGCCAGTAACTTCCGCTCAGCGATTGAAAAAGCGGGACTTACATTAGTGTTAGATACCCCTGAGCTTAACGAAAAGGTCTATGTCGACTGCGATAAGTGGGAGAAAGTGGTTTTGAACCTGCTTTCAAACGCCTTGAAGTTTACATTTGAGGGCGAAATTCGCGTTTCATTACTTCCCCTTGAGAGTGAGGTTGAGCTACAAGTGCAAGATACAGGAATTGGTATTGAGGACGACAAGCTGCCTCATATTTTCGAGCGATTTAATCGGGTAAAGAATGCACGCGGGCGCACATTTGAAGGTACGGGGATTGGCCTTTCTCTTGTGCACGAGTTGGTGAGTTTGCACGGAGGCTCGATAAAAGTGCAGAGTTGCGTGGGTGAGGGAACAACGTTCTTTATACGTATTCCCTTCGGCGGTGCCCATCTGCAATCTGAAGATATTGGCTCGCAGCAGAAACTTTCATCCACAGCAATAGGTACTCAGCCTTATATTGACGAAGCACTTCGTTGGCTACCAGATTTAGATGAAAATGAACCTAACCGGAAAGCTCACAAAGAAAGTGATGCCCTAGCTGAATCGGCTTCGACGCTAGATATTAGCAATAGGTTATCTCGTTTTCCAAAGGCAAGAGTATTGGTGGTAGACGACAATGCTGACATGCGCGAATATTTGCACAGGTTGATAGGCGACTATTGGAATGTAGAGACCGTCAGTAATGGCCATGCTGCGTATGAGCGAATTATAGAAGACCTCCCCGACTTAGTACTAACAGACGTAATGATGCCGGGGATAGATGGCTTCGAACTACTAGGTAAACTACGCAATAATCGGCTGACAAAAGGTATACCTGTAATACTTCTTTCTGCGCGAGCTGGTGAGGAAGCGCGCGTAGAGGGGCTTAAAGCGGGTGCCGATGATTATTTGGTGAAGCCTTTTGCAGCACGTGAACTAACGGCTAGAATTAGCGCGTGTTTAGATCTCGCCCATGTGCGCAAAGAGGCAGCTGAGGCACTACGTATCGTTAATGAGCGACTTAAGCAGGAAGATCGTAGTAAAGACGAATTCTTGGCGATGCTGGCACATGAACTACGCAACCCCTTAGGTGCAATTAGTAATACAGTTACTCTTATGGAACAAGGTGGCGAAGAACCCAATCGACGCTATCTCGATATCCTTAATCGTCAGTCTAAGATCCTCAAAGGGCTAGTAAACGATTTACTGGATGTTTCTCGAATTACCCGCGGTCTTGTGGATATAAATGAGGAGCTGGTAGATATTGTTCAGATTACCTCTTACGCGCAAGAGAGCGTGAAAACGCAGATAGTTGAAAATGAACATACACTAAGCCTCTCATTATCAAACGAACCTTTGATGGTCTTGGGTGACCCGGTGAGATTAGAGCAAATATTGGTGAATTTGCTTACCAATGCCACAAAGTATACCGATCCCGGTGGAACGATTGCGCTCTCGCTAGAGCGGAACAAGGAGAGCGTAGAGTTGCGCGTAACGGATACGGGAATAGGTATGACTCCAGAGGTATTGGAGCATGTTTTCGACCTCTTTAGGCAGGCGGAACGTGGATTAGATCGCGCTAAAGGTGGACTAGGAATTGGGCTTACTATAGTTCATCGTCTTGTGGAGCTCCATGGCGGAACTGTTGAGGCGCATAGTGAGGGGTTGAATAAAGGGTCAGAGTTTATTGTTACTTTACCGCTAGCAGCTAGTCAAACTGCTGTAAAACCATTGCCACAACAACAGCTAGAAAACGAGGTTCGCCCCAAGCGGGTACTAGTTGTAGAAGACGATCAAGATATTGCTGAAACCCTATCCCTGTTACTGGAAGTTGCAGGGCACCAGGTTGCAATTGTACATGATGGGGCTAGTGCATTAGCGAAGTTAAAGGTGTTTGAGCCAGATGTTATGTTATTAGATATAGGTTTACCAGGCATGGACGGGTATGAACTGGCCAAACATATACGTAAGCAATCGCAGACGTTGCCCCTTGCAGCCCTTACAGGTTACGGTTTAGAAGCTGATAAAAGACGGGCAGAAGCCGCGGGATTCAATGCTCACTTTATCAAACCGGTAGACCTTGAAGCATTACGTGCTTTCGTCAATGAGAGCTAAATTAAGAGAGCTAAATTAAGAGAGCTAAATTAAGAGAGCAGGCGAGAAACAACGACACTGAACGTGAAATACAAAGTGAAAATGCCCCGCGAGCTACACGTAGGAAATAGTAATAATAACGCGCATTTTCGTATTCTTTTTTCGCAAAAAGGGAAAACGGAAAAGAGGAAAAGCTTAGCGGGCAGCTTGCTTTAGCCACCCGCTAATAGTTTCTTAAGGCTTTAACACCACATCTGAATCGGCAATCAAATATATACTTGCTGCATAAGCCGCAATATTCTGTGCTAGTTCATTTGGATCAATCTTATCAAGGGTATCATCTGGCGTATGATGCAAGTCGAAGTAATCCCGTCCATTTTGGTTTAATCGAATGGTGGGTACACCTTTTTTAGCCAAGGGAATAATATCAGGGCCACCGCCAGGTACATCGGCTCCTCCTCTAACTATGCCAAGAGGCGACAGGATTTTTCCTACTTCATCCATCAACAACGTAGCTTCTGGATTAACGTTTGATACTAATTGCCAAATGGTTTGCGCACCAAAGTCAGACTCGGTTGCCAAAACATGGTTTTTTAAGTTTGCATCATGCTGTTTAGCATAGGCGAATGCCCCAAGTAGACCTACTTCTTCTGCACCAAACATCACCACACGAATTGTGCGCTTGGGGCGAGTTGGTAAGTTAGCAATTAAGGCGGCAGCTGCGGTTGTGATGGCAATACCTGCACCATCGTCAACTGCGCCAGTACCTAAATCCCAACTGTCTAAATGGCCTCCAATAAGTACGATTTCTTCAGGTTTTTCACTTCCAACTAAATCAAGAATAACGTTCCCGCTTTTTACTTCGCCTTTCCACTTTGATTCTGAGTGCAATGAAATACTCATAGGCTTGCTTAAATTATGTAAGCGGCGAAGATGGTCAGCATCAGGATTTGAAATAGCGATAACAGGAATGTTCGCCCAGTTATCACCATCGCTACTCATCATTCCAGTGTGTGGAAACCGATGTGAGTCTGAACCAACAGAGCGAACAACCAATGCGCTAGCGCCTGCACGTTGCGCATGTTGCCAACCAATTCTACGACGTTGATTAGCTTGGCCATAGCCCGCGCCCGTTTGGCTTTTAACCATTTTGTCGCCATCGACAAAAGCAACCTTTCCACTCAGACTTCCATCCTTAACACCTGATAACGCGTGAATGTCTCTAAAATACACAACATCGGCATTTATATTTTCTTTTGTCGGTGCTCCGCCGCCTAACGCTGTGCCGTATAAATCTTGTTGGTAAGGTGAGGTTAACGAAATATGTAAGTGGCCTCTATCCCAAAAAGGCATTGTAAACGGCTCAATACGAACTTCATCGAAGCCTAAACGTTCTCCCAGTTTTACGCCCCAGTCTCTGGCACGCTCTTCCGCTTCAGAGCCGCCCAATCGAGGGCCTATCTCTGTCGTCAGCGAGGTTACGATTTCCATGCCTAAGTTACTTTCAAGTGCCGTTTCTATCAGGTCGTTAGCCGTTTGTTTTTGTTCGTTTGTTATAACGTTAGAAGCCGCCAGTATCGGAAAACTGAAAAAAACCACCACAGCGCTAAAAGTGAGATGTTTAAGTTGATGCATGTGTTCTCCATCAAGGATGTAGTTAGGTATATGACGGTGTTTACACCAATTGTCACTCTGTCAAACGAATGATAAAGGTAGATCGCTTTCTTTTTTGCTGCGAGTTCAATTAGCCAATAATACCGACATTGAGGCTTAATTGTGAATGTTAAACGCCAGACAGAAGAAGAAAGCCCTTACAGCGTCTTGTGCCTACAGAATATGAAATTCACCTTATAAATACTACTTTTCGAATAAAATATAAGGTGTATATACAATTATTTACGCTATGTTAATGCATACAATGCTAATTTTATTTATCGAATTAAAACAATAAGAGCACACGCGCCATGAATAAGAAATATTTAACCAAGTCGGCTTTAACACTGGTAATAAGTACACTATTTACCACTCATTCAGCGTTTGCAGACGAAGCGGCAAGTAGTACTTTGTCTTTAAATGACGTATTTAATCTTGAGTACGCTGCTAACCCTGTAGTGACGCCTGATGGTAAACATGTTGTTTACGAGCGTCGCAGCATGGATATTATGACTGATTCAATGCGGCGCAATCTATGGTCAATAGCCTTAGATGGTAGTGCTCATTTACCTATTCTTTCTGACAGTAAAAATCACTTTAGCCCTGTGTTTTCACCTGACGGCGCTAAAATGGCTTATCTTTCAAGCAAAGAAGGTAAGGTTCAAGTTTATTTGAAAGATTTAGCATCAAGCAGCACAACCCGTGTAACCGACGTTGCAATGCGCCCTAGCAGCATGAGCTTTTCACCCGACGGTAAATATCTAGCTTTTGCTATGTTCACACCCACTAAAGCCAAACCGTTATTTAATTTAGATTTTAAACCTAAAGGGGCCAAGTGGGCCGAAAACCCTCAGTATATTGACCAAACCAATTTCCAACGAGATGGCATGGGAATGAAACGTCCCGGCAACATGCAAATATATGTTGTGCCAACCATTGGCGGTACACCAAGGCAAATTACTTCAGGTGAACACGATCACGCAGGTACCATTGCATGGTCTAAAAGCGGCCAACAGATAATCATCTCAGCAAACACAAGAGATGAAGCGGAATTCGATATGCTTAATAGCGATTTGTTTAGCATTGATATAAACACGTCAAAAGTGACAAATTTAACCGATATGAGTGGCCCTGAGCGCAGCCCTCATTTGAGTCCTAACGGTAAGAGAATCGCCTTTGTTGGTAATGAAGATAATGGCAAGTCAAATCAGCTAAGCCAGCTATACGTAATGAACCCAGATGGCACGAACATTACAAACCTAACAAGCAAGTTAGACCGTTCAGTCGGTGCCATTAAATGGGCAGATAATGGTAAGGGTTTATATTTTAGTTATGACGATATGGGCAAGAAAAATGTGGCCTATGTCAGTTTGTCAGGTGAAATATCAACAAAAACGAGTAGCTTAGGTGGCACTAGCTTAGGGAGGCCGTACACATCGGGCGATTATGATGTAACGTCTAAAGGCAGTGTGGTTTATACCGCGTCGCTAGGAAATCGCCCCGCTGACCTTGCGATAGTGACCAGTAAGGGAAAAGTTAAACAACTGACTGACTTAAATGGGGATGTGTTCGACCACAAAACAGTGAATAAGCCAGAATTGATGGCGCTAAAAAGCAGTGTAGATAATAGAGATTTACAGGCTTGGGTAGTCACCCCTCCCAATTTTGATCCTGCAAAAAAATACCCATTAATTTTAGAAATACACGGCGGCCCGCACACCGCGTATGGCCCAAGCTTTTCAACAGAAATACAGTTAATGGCAGCTGCTGGCTATGTGGTTTTATATGGCAACCCGCGAGGCTCTACATCTCAAGGTGAAGAGTTTGCTAATTTAATCGATAAAAATTATCCATCACAAGATTATGACGACCTTATGGATATGGTTGATGCTGCTATTGCCAAAGGTTATGTGGATGAGACGAACTTGTTTGTTACGGGAGGTTCTGGCGGCGGTACGCTGACCTCTTGGATCATCGGTAAAACGGATCGTTTTAAAGCCTCCGTAGTAGCAAAACCAGTTATAAACTGGACAAGCATGATTGGTACCTCTGATATCTATGCTTATATGAGCAAGTATTGGTTTACAGACTTACCTTGGAATGATTACGAGCAATATTGGAGCCGTTCGCCGTTATCATTAGTTGGGAATGTAACAACGCCAACCATGGTACTTACCGGTGAACTAGACGTACGTACGCCGATGTCTGAAAGCGAACAGTATTATGGCGCATTACGTCTACAGGGCGTCGATAGCGCACTGGTACGTATTCAAGGGGCTTATCATGGTATCGCTGCCAAACCTTCGAACCTTGCACGTAAAGTTGGCTACATTTTAGCGTGGTTTGATAAGTACAAAGACGACAAAAAGAGTGAAGAGAAAGAAGATTAGAAGTTTGTTTTATTAAAATATAGAAAAAACTTAGCCCTATTTGCTGTTTGAGTAATAGGGCTTTTTACTTTTTTAACTTACCAAAACAGGTGTTCCAGATAACCCACTTCTAACAAACCCTTTTATCGCTTATTCAAAAATTCCAAAATATCTTTAGACACACGCTTCACATCTTCAACCATGGGCATGTGACCAAGATCTTCATAAATAAGGGTGTTTGAATTGAGCATCATTTTCCAGTGGGTGAAATCGTCTACCGGCAACAACTTATCGTTAAGACCCCATATCAGCATCGACTGAGAGTAATCGAATCGATAATCACGAGAATAAAAATCGCGTAAGTTGAAAAATTGAGTAAACATGTGCGTGTATTGCTCACGCTTATTAATAAATTCCCATGCCAGTGCACGTAAAATAAACCTTGGCACAAATGGCGGTTTTGCCATGATTACATCGTAAAAATTAAAAAAATCCTGTTCATTATTGTGTTCAAAAGGGTTTATATTGTTATTTATCATGTTTTGCGCGAACGGTGACTTAGCGCCAGCAGGATCGATTAAAACTGCTTTTTCAATACGGTCAGGCATTTCATCGAATAGTTTAGCTGCCATCATTCCGCCCATAGAATTACCCACTATGCTAAAACGCGTAATGTTCAATTGCGCTAATAGCGCCAATAACATCCGGCATTGGCTGGGTACAGAATAATCATCAGTGGGGCTGTAAGCCGTTTGGCCATGGCCTTTAAGATCCGGAATAATTAATTGATATTGAGAAGAGAACCTTTTGGCAAAGCGATTCCACACATACTTATCAGCACTGAATCCGTGTAAAAGCACCAGCGCAGGCTTATCATTAGAAAAGTGTTTCGTGTTGCTATGATAGAACACGTCTAGCCCATAAATAGAACGGCTTTCACAATGCAATCTAGCGAGTTTTGCTTCTACTTGATTAACAAAATCAAAAATTAATCGACTAATTAATATACGTCGCCGCTTAGTCGATAAAATAATCATCAATCCTACAATGACAGCAGTAATCAATACAAAGATGATAAATAATTCCTAATGATTTATATATTTGCTTACAACCATGTGCAGATTTTTACTTTTAAATAGGAGTTTAATCGGAATCTAAAGCGTTGAGTAGTAACACTATTCGGACGAAGAGTTTTCTAACAGGCGGGTAGCATTATGTTTAACTTCAATGTTTTTAGCCATGGTCGATTTAGTGCGGTTCTAGTACTCGAAAATAAGCGTGTCTACAGCAGTGTTAAGCTGGGCAAATGCTAATAAATCTATAACATAAATAACCTCAGAGATTAGTATCCGGCGTTTCTAGCCTCCGGGGTATTATCTTGAAGCATTGCGACTATCATTTTGACAGTGATTAGTAGGTTATTAACACCACTGACATTAGTCTCTACATAATCTTTTTGCCGCATCAAGTCTTGTTCGTCATACACCGCGCCATCATAAATGACCATCTTGATACTCTTGGTATTTTGGATGTCAGCCAAAGGATTTTTATCGAGCAAAATAACATCACCCATTTTGCCTATATCTACACTTCCCATTTTTAGCTGCCTTTGAAAATAGGTTGCTGGCAAAATTGTCGCTGATGCGAGTGCTTCGGCATTTGATAAGCCGGCTTTTGTCAATTGTTCTAATTCAGTATGAAGCGAAAAGCCCGGAAATGAGTAAGGATCATAGGTGTCTGTCCCTACGAGTATCTTAACCCCTTGTCGATGGGCTTGCCCCGTTAACTCAAGACCTCTACGGTAATATTGACTGAGTGTGTCTGCAGAGTACGCTTTCATGCCTTGGGCATCATCTGCCCAAAGATTTTGAACCATAAATGGAATATATTTGAGTTTTCCATCTGATAGGAATTCATTGTCGTGGCTAAATGCCTCATATCGTTTAGTAATGTGAGTTGGCACAAAATACGTGTTGTTTTGCACCATTGCGGCAACCAGTAAGTTAAATTTCTGCTGTTCGAATGTATCAAGAATTTCTATCTTCGTCGGTCGGTGAGTCTTTGCTACGCCGTTATTTGAGAATGTTTCGCTGTAATATTGACGCAAGAGGGGGGCCTTTGTGGACGCGTTATCAATGAATAAATGCGCGTGTTCAAAACTCCGTTGACCAGCATTGGATGCCAAAATTGGATCAATACTTAACGGATAGTGACCTGCAAATTGGACATCATGTCGCTCTGCCAATCCCGCTAGTTTGAGAAAACGAGGTTCTTTTATCTGACTGTATATTTTTATAAAGGCATTCGTACTTTCTGATGTTTTTAATACCACTTTTTCGACATCGCGACGGTCATAATTATCGCCTACGATATGATCAGCGGAACCGACAATTCTGGGGCCGAGTAATTCGTGATTATTGATTGATTCAGCCCATCGTCTTCTCTTTTCGACAATATTCATAATGCCTTGCATATCGCGCAAGTGCAGAACGCCATTGGCTATGTAAAGGGGCATTGTTATTTGTGGCGCTTCGTTAAAAGCAAGATGGGAATGCATGTCCCACAAGCCCGGCATCAAATACTGGTTATTACCAGCCACGATATAGCCATTGTCTTTTGGAAAACGAGACTCTGCTTCTCGAATGTTTGTAATGATCCCTGTTTCGATGATGACTTGTTTATGTTTCAGTATCGTTCCGCCAATCACATCGACGATATTGACGTTATCGATAATGATTAAATCTTGCTTTTCGTTTTGAACAAGTGGTGGCGCTAATGGGGTGAAATACAGAGCGGTAATCACCAATACACCGGTTACCAATATCGCAATAATTCCCAGGCTGATGCGTATAAATACAGAAGACAACGAGTTAACCAAGTAGTAAGTAATTGATATTTACAAACCTAAAACAGAACATTTTTCAGCACAAGATATTGAACAGTTTAAATGTTACAAAATATAATATTAGTTAGTCGACTTTGACTTCCTACATTCCGGAAAAGCCCTACCGATATCCGGAACCTTCATTAAACAACTTGAATCGAATACGATTAAATATTGTTCAGGCTATGTAAAGTGTATCTGACGCTTTTTAATAAGCGTTGGCTAGTAACGCTATTCGGACGAGAGGTTTTCTACCAGGCGGGCAGCATTGCGATAGACGTTTTTGGCAGGTAACTTATTACAATATCTCAGCTAGCTCTCTACTCACTCTCAGCGAGTTGTCTGACAGGTTAAGATCCTTGTGTAAGCTACTCAGCATATTCAGTTTTATCTTTAAACTCGCATAAGTCTTCAATAATACAAGCGCCACAGCGCGGCTTACGGGCTACACAAGTATAACGACCGTGCAGAATGAGCCAGTGGTGCACATCGACTTTAAATTCTTTAGGAACCACTTTTAGCAGCTTTTCTTCAACTTTCTCAACGGTTTTACCCATAGCCAATTTAGTGCGGTTACTTACGCGATAGATGTGGGTGTCTACAGCGATGGTAGGCCAGCCAAACGCGGTATTCAGTACTACGTTAGCCGTTTTACGGCCAACGCCTGGCAGAGCTTCTAAGGCTTCTCGGCTTTCGGGTACTTCACCATTATATTTTTCGACCAGAATTTCACTTAAGCGATGTACATTTTTGGCTTTTGAGTTGAATAAACCAATGGTTTTTATGTACTCCTTTAACCCATCTTCACCAAGAGCAGAGATAGCCTGAGCGGTATTGGCAATCGGAAAAAGTTTGTCAGTAGCTTTGTTTACGCCAACATCGGTAGATTGCGCCGACAAGGTGACCGCGACCAACAGCTCAAAGGGCGTGGAGAAATTAAGCTCAGTAGTAGGGTGGGGGTTATCGTCCCGAAGTCGGGTTAAGATTTCACGTCTTTTTGTGTTATTCATTTTTATTTAGCTCGTTCTTTTTCCACTCGGGCTTTTCCATTCAGGCTTAGCTATTCAGGCTTAGTCATATTCTCTGCAACTAGCCGCTTAGCATTTGTTATGCGTCGGCGGTAACACGTGCGCGAGTGGCTTTTTCTTTTACCGTAGTCTCGCGGGCCGCTATTCGAGCATCAATCATATTCTTAAAGGCAATTAACAGTCCCATGCCTAAGAACGCGCCGGGAGGCAAAATTGCCAGCAAGAAAGGAGAATCGGTTTCAAATAAGGTGAGTGTCCAGTTACTGGCAATGCTGCCGAATAGCCTGTCGGCACCTGCGAACAAGGTTCCAGCACCTAAAATTTCTCGCATACCGCCAAGCACAACAAGTACGAAGGTGAACCCTAATCCCATCACTAGGCCATCATACGCTGATGCGCCCGCACTGTTTTTAGAGGCAAAAGCTTCCGCTCTGCCGATGATGGCGCAGTTAGTAACAATCAATGGAATGAATATGCCCAGCGCAAGGTATAACTCGTAGGTAAAGGCGTTCATTAAAAGCTGCACTATGGTAACAAAAGCGGCAATAATCATAACAAATACAGGAATGCGTATTTCGTTTCGAACAATATTACGTACCAATGAAACGGTAACGTTACTGCCAATCAATACTAGCGTGGTAGCTAAGCCTAACCCTAGTCCATTTATAAAGGTGGCGGTTACCGCCAGCAAAGGGCATAAGCCCAGAAGTTGCACTAGGGCAGGGTTGTTTTTCCACATACCTTGGAGGGTAAGGTCGCGATAATCTGTCATTCGCTTAACACCTCATTGGTTGGTAATACGTCATTTTCAATGCCGCACAAATTAGGGGCTGAAAATAAAGTTTGTTGGTTATCTTGCACGTAAAGCAGTGCATTTTTAACCGCGCTAACCACCGCTCGCGGCGTTATTGTGGCACCAGTGAATTGATCGAACTCACCGCCGTCTTTTTTCACTTGCCATACAGGCAAGGCACTTACTGAAAAGTGTTTTCCGGTGAATGACGTTATCCAATCGCTGATCGCCAATTCTATTTTATCACCCAACCCTGGGGTTTCTTTGTGTTCCAACACGCGAACACCAAGCACATTCATTTGCGTATCTACCCCAATGACCAGCGCAATATCACCGCTATAACCATCTGGTGCGGTAGCTTCAATGGCTAGAGCTGTAGGTTCGCCGTTTATCCGTGCTCGATAAACCGTATGAGGTTCTTGGGTGCCTAAATTGGAGCTTACCACCGCCGTGCAATCAGCATAAAGCTCATTGTCATGTAACTCATGCGGCACCACTTCATTTAATATACTAAGCAATTTTTGCTTTTGTTGTTGTGCAATACGTTCGGCTGTACCGTTATAGGTGAGGGCGATGAGCGCAGTACCAATTATCGCAAACGCACTTAGCATCAAACCATTTTTTACTAGCGTCTCTTTTACCATTTACTCTACTCGCCTTGCTTTCTTAGTAACCTGATGCCCGTATGTACGGGGGCGGGTATAGTAATCAATCAGCGGCACAACCATATTCATAATAATGACTGCAAAAGCAATCGCGTCTGGGTAACCGCCAAAAACTCGAATAATAACCACCCAAAAGCCAATGGCTGCGCCATAAATTATGCGCCCTTTTGGTGTGGTTGACGCAGATACCGGGTCGGTGGCAATAAAGAATGCGCCTACCATCACTGCACCGTTAATGAGATGAAACAGCGGCGATGCATAATGATCGGCATCAATCATATAAAGCAATAATGCAAAAACTGCCACTGACGCCAACATGCTGCCTGGAATATGCCAGCTAATCACTCTTAACTTCACAAGCCACAGGCCGCCAAGTAAATAACTTAAACTTACCCATCCCCAACCTGCACCAGCAGATTGAAATAGCCCCGTGGAAAAAATAGGTCTGAGCAATGATTCTGAGTACGTAATACCCAAGGTTAAGTCAGTTTTTAGGGTGTCGAGCGGTGTGGCCATTGTTACACCGTCTGCCACAGTCCGTAACTGGGTAACATCGTAACCTGTGGTCGAAAAGTCGGTAAAAATAAGTGCCGCAGAGTCTAAGAAGCTAGGTGTTAAGCTAGCTAGGTGCTGCGGGGGTAACCATAAACTCATGGCGGCCGGGAATGAAATTAACAGTACTACATAGCCAATCATCGCTGGATTGAAAATGTTAAACCCTAAGCCACCGTATACTTGTTTGGCGACGGCAATGGCGAAAAATACGCCTGTAATCGTCATCCACCATGGCAGAGTAGGCGGAATGCTAATAGCAATTAGCAGGCCGGTTAGTATGGCGGAGTAGTCGGTTAACGTACGTTCGATAGGGCGTTTACGTAACCAGAGGATAACCCCTTCAAAAACGAGGGCGCTGGCGACCGCTAAAAAGGCTTGAATGAGTGTACCCCATCCAAAAAATACGGTTTGAGCAATAATACCAGGCACCATGGCATAAATGACCAAGCGCATGACCTGGCCAGTATCGCGCTTCACTCTTTGATAGGGAGAACTAGATAAGGTTAATTTCATGATTGATTGTTCTCACTTTCTGCCGCTGCTTTTTTTGCTTTAGCCTTAGCGACGGCCGCTGCAATACGGCGTTTTTTCTCAAGAGCAGGATCGTTTGCTTCTTCAGATAGTACTGATTGTGGAGCGGTTTGCTCGGCTTCGCTTGTAGGGGGAGATAACTCGGCTTTCTCTGATACCTTTACCTGCTCAGGCTCAACATCTTGACTAGCAGTGCCTGAATCATCAGTTTGCGTTTTATGAATTTCAGCTAAACGTTTTTTCGCTTTAGCTTTTGCTACCGCCGCAGCTATTCTGGCTTTCTTGTCATCCGCGGTGTTCGTGGTTTCGTTGTTTGGCTCTTTTTCGGCGTTGTCAGCACTACTGTTTGGCCTTTCAAGAAGCTTTTCGTGTTCTGTATCAATACGGCTAGCTTTGGCTTCAACAGTAGCTTCAGCATCATCTGACGCTGTTTTAGGCGTTTTTAAATCGCCACGGTTCTGCTGTTTTTGTAATTCTGCTTTTTTAGCTTTTGCTTTAGCAATTGCGGCGGCAACCCGGGCTTTTTTCTCATCTTGCAGTTGCGTTGATGAAGCTGAGGTAGAAGCCTCTTCCTTTGCCTGACTTTGTGGTAAATCGCTTCCAAATACTTCAGCGCTGCTTTCGTCTTGTTGTTGGCGTGCTGCTTTTTTTGCTTTTGCTCGCGCGATGGCGGCGGCAACTTGCGCTTTCTTATCGTCGGCAGCTGTGCTTACATTTTCAGCTTGGTTTTCAACTTGGGTTTCAGTCGCTTGTTGATCTGTCTGTGCTGTCGATTGAGATTCTGAAAAAACTTCATCAGTTTTAGGTGCTTCAGACGCCGATTCTTTAAGCTTCTGGGCTTTTTTAGCTTTAGCGCGTGCTATGGCGGCGGCAACTTGCGCTTTTTTATCATCAGCAGGTGAGCTTGCGGTAGTGCTTGTGCTAGTTGTGGCTGCAGATTTTGCGTCAACTACGCTTGTTTCGTCAGAATTAGCGCTCTGAAGGGCTGCTTTTTTCGCTTTGGCTCTGGCTAATGCAGCCGCGACTTTATCTTTAGAGCTATTTTGCTCTGTAGAAGGGGCTGGTGATGCAGATTGGCTATCGGAATTATTCTTTGCAGCAAGTCGTGCTTCTTTAGCGCGGCGGTGTTTGGCTTCACGCTCTTCTTTTTCCCGTTCTAGGCGCTCGTTTCGCGCTTCAAAACGTTGTTTCGCTTTTTCTGCTTTGTTCTTTTCGTCTCGTTGCAATCGTATTTCAGATTTAGCTTGGCGGTAATAATGAACCAAAGGTATTTCACTGGGGCATACATACGCACAAGCGCCACATTCGATACAGTCGAAAAGATCATAGTCTTCAGCTTTGTCGTATTCTTTTGCTTTGGCGTGCCAAAACATTTGTTGTGGTAGTAAAGAAACCGGACATGCGTCAGCACACGCACTACAACGAATACATGGGCGTTCGGCGTTATCGTCTACCAGTTCTTTTTTGCTGGGTACTAATAAACAGTTAGTGGTTTTCACCACAGGTATGGTGGCATCCGCCAAGGCAAAGCCCATCATAGGGCCGCCCATAATCACTTTAGGCGACGTTTGCTTTTTAGCTTGGTAGCTGGCTTCTTCTAGCAAGTGCTTTACTGGTGTACCAAGTAAAGCTCGAAAATTAGCAGGCTTAGCTACGGCATCACCGGTTACCGTGACAATACGTTCAATAAGTGGCTTACCGTGTAAAATAGCATCGGCAATGGCAAAGCATGTCCCCACGTTAAACATCATTACGCCAATGTCTGCCGGAAGACCGTTACGGGGCACTTCGCGGCCCGTGATAACTTGAATTAATTGTTTCTCACCACCAGCAGGGTATTTCGTTTCAATAGGTACTACCCGATACGCGTCCTTGTCTTGGCAGGCTATATTAAGTGCTTGAATGGCTTCAGGCTTGTTATCTTCAATGGCAATAACAATCGCTTTAGGCTCAATAATATGCGCTAAAATGTCTAAGCCTTGGCGAATCTGCCACGCGTGTTCACGCATGAGGCGGTCATCTGCGGTGATGTAAGGTTCGCACTCCACGCCATTTAGCACTAAAAACTCAACGGGTTTACTCGTTGCAGTTTTAATATGGGTAGGAAACCCTGCGCCACCCATGCCAGAAATACCGGCTTGGCAAATGGCATCTACAATCGTATTTTTATCTACCGCGGTATAGTCAGCTAAGGGTGTAAGCTCGCCCCAGGTATCTTTACCATCGGGTTTAATGCTAACGCACATTTCTGTAAGGCCACTAGGATGGGCTACCACGTGAGGTGCTATAGCAACAATGTGCCCCGAAGTGGGTGCATGAACTGGCACAGCATAAGGTGTTGTAGCATTGGATAGCGGTTGGCCTTTGTAAACATAGTCACCTACGTTTACGCAGCATATGCCTTCTGAACCCACATGTTGACGTATAGGTAATGTAAGCAGGTCTGGCATTGATGGTTGCAAAATGGCAGCTTTATTCGACAATCGCTTTTTATCATCAGGGTGCACGCCGCCAGGGAAAGAAAATAGTTTCCCGGAATTTAGGCGTTCAATAATGTTATCAAAATCTGGATAGTTCAACGCTTACGACACCATTTTAATTGGAATGTCACCTTTGGGTGATGAGGAAAAATCCCACTTCCATGTTGCTGTGGTTGGTGTAACAGGCACCATATCGATACAGTCTACGGGGCAGGGATCTACACATAAATCGCAGCCCGTACATTCTTCAACAATTACCGTATGCATATGCTTTGCTGCACCTAATATGGCGTCAACGGGGCATGCTTGAATACACTTGGTACAACCAATACATTCGTCTTCTCGAATGAAGGCGACTTTTTTTGTATCTTCTTCGCCGTGAGCCGCATCTAAAGGTTTTGGTTCTACCCCCATTAAATCGGCAAGTTTTTTTATTGTCGACTCACCACCAGGGGGGCATTTGTTAATTTCATCACCATTAGCAATGGCTTCTGCATAGGGTTTGCAGCCAGGGTAGCCACATTGGCCACATTGAGTTTGGGGCAATATTTCGTCAATTTGATCAACCAGTGGGTCGCCTTCCACCTTAAATCGAATACTGGCGTAACCTAGAATGAGACCGAACAGAAGTGCAAGCGCGCCTAAAGCGATGATGGCGTATGTCATGGTCATTATACTTTCACCAAACCGCTGAAGCCCATAAACGCCAGTGACATAAGGCCCGCCGTTATCATAGCAATTGACGCCCCTTTAAATGAAACGGGTACATCGGCGGCAGCTAAACGTTCTCGCATGGCCGCAAATAGAACAAGTACCAAGGAAAACCCAACAGCCGCACCAAAGCCATAAATAAGGCTTTCCATAAAGTTATGCTGCTCGGTAAGGTTCAGTAAAGCAACACCAAGCACAGCGCAATTGGTGGTAATAAGAGGAAGGAAAATACCTAATAAGCGGTAAAGGGTAGGGCTGGTTTTATGCACTACCATCTCCGTGAACTGAACCACAACAGCAATCACTAGAATAAACGCTAATGTTCGTAAGTAGCCAATACCTAAAGGCGCAAGTAGATAAGTCTCTACTAAGTAGCTTGTGGCCGAGGCTAGTGTTAATACAAACGTGGTGGCCATAGACATGCCCATGGCGGTTTCGAGTTTGCTCGACACACCCATAAAAGGGCATAAGCCAAGAAACTTCACCAGCACGAAGTTATTAACTAATACGGTACCAATTAATAGTAATAAAAATTCAGTCATGAAAATCGCAATTCCTACCAGGAATTAGTTGAGTCTTGGCTTAATGGCCGTACTCGAAATTGAAACAGGAATAATTTGTCTATTATCGCTTTTTAGGCGCAGATTAACAACTTGATTGAATTAGGGTTATTTAATGAATATATAAGCGGTATTAGAAAGAAAAACGTATGAGATAGTAAAAAGAGGATAAAGCGGTAATGAGCCAACCAAGTGGCTCCCCCTCCCCGATTCGAACGGGGGACCTGCGGATTAACAGTCCGTCGCTCTAACCAACTGAGCTAAGGGGGAATTGCACTTAAAGTTGTCGATGAAAAGTTGGCTCCCCTTCCCCGATTCGAACGGGGGACCTGCGGATTAACAGTCCGTCGCTCTAACCAACTGAGCTAAAGGGGACCTGCTTTTCAACGGGGCGGAATATTAAAGAGCATCTGGGTTTCTGTCAACAACCTTAATGAATTTTTTATGCTAAGTGGTCAAAAAATAGCTTTTCAGGGGTTTTGTGTTTAAATTTGCACCAAAAGCGAGAAAGTAGTGCTTAATTACTGAGCGAGTATTCGTATCGACGTATTTAACTGCATTATCAAAGGAATGAATTTTTAAGAATAGTGACTGATGTTATGCAGTAGCGAAATACGAAACCTATATAATAAAAAAGAATAAAAAATGTTTTGTATACTGATATTATGTACAGTGTTTAATAAATATGTAACCTAGCGCTTAGTATCTCAAGGTTAGTCTTCACTTACATAATTAGGAAGGGGTTACCCAGCATAGGGCGTAATTGCTGGGGTAGAGCTAGTTATCCACTAATTCTGTGGATAACTATGTTGATAGTTATTAGCGTGAAGACAAATTGGTAAGATCATCGTGTTCATGATCGTGAACTCGCCCTAGCCGTTTTTACTTAAAAAACTTATATTTCAAGCGGTTATTTGTTATTACGGGATCTCTGATTAAGATCTTAATAGATCAATTGGACAAAAAATATCTTGTGTGTTAATTCGTCGACTATCAGTTACTTTTTCGACGATATAACAGTCAGAAATGAATGGTTTACATAAATTTTACATTTTTGTTTGGTTTAGCTTCAACGCTTATCCACGGTTAATCAACCGATAGACTGTCTTAAAAGCGCAATCTAGCCGTAATGAAATTGTCATTACACTAAATTGGCTTATTTCATAAACTAAACTGACAACGCGTGAAACTTTAACTATTAAAAAACTGAGTTCAGCGACATCTGCGCAAATGTCCGCTTAAAACGTGTAAATTAGTCATTAGTATTAAATTGAAAATGTGGTTAGGTGGGAAAACCGACACCTGAGCTAGCGTAAACTTAGCTTGGTCGATTTAACATAGCCAATGTGGTCAGTCTCACATAGACTACTGTCAGCTTCTTGTTGCAAGGCAAGTTTAGTTATATACAAAAGTCAGTAATTTATTAGCGCCAGTTATTTCTACCAATCAACTATTGTGAGGGTTTGTGAAAACAGACGAGTCCCCGAGCCGAGCAGCGAATCTTTTAAACGGTGATATTCCTTCTACCCTAAAACGCATGACTATACCTATGATACTGGGCATGGTCATGATGATGAGCTTCGGGTTAATTGATACCTTTTTTGTTAGTTTACTAGGCACTGAACCTCTTGCTGCCATTAGTTTTACCTTTCCCGTCACCTTTACCGTCATTAGTTTAAATATTGGTTTGGGAATTGGTACGTCAGCTATTATTGGCAAACTGCAGGGCAGTGGCGAATTAAGTGAGTCAAAAAATTACGCGACAGGCTCCCTTATGCTTTCTGCCATTTTGGTGGGGACGTTAGCGTTAATTGGTTACTTCACTATTGAACCCATTTTTACGCTGTTGAACGCTTCGCCAACCTTGTTACCTTATATAAGAGATTATATGGCATTGTGGTATGCATCTAGTATTTTTCTTTCGCTGCCAATGGTGGGCAATAGTGTATTAAGGGCGTGTGGCGACACCCGTACCCCAAGCATTGTAATGGCAACCGTAGGTGGCTTAAATGCCTTACTCGACCCTTTGTTTATTTTCGGCGCAGGTCCGGTTCCCGCGATGGGTATCAAAGGCGCTGCACTGGCTACGTTATTAGCGTGGATGGTGGGCGCAGCTTGGATACTTTATTTATTGGCGGTTAAACGAAACCTTATTCTACCTCGACTTCTTTCATTGCTTGAACTAAAAGCAATTAGCGGGGATATTTTAAAAATAGGCCTGCCAGCAGCTGGGGCTAATATGCTTACGCCGATAGCCGGTGGCGTAATGACCGCAGTGGTGGCCAGTTATGGTGCTGAAGCCGTAGCGGCTTGGGGAGTAGGAAGTAGAATGGAGTCCATTGCTAGCATTGTGGTACTTGCCCTTTCTATGACGTTACCCCCATTTATTAGCCAAAACGTTGGTGCAAATAGATTCGATAGAGTACATAGCGCTTATATGGTGTCGCTAAAATTTGTGCTTTTTTGGCAGTTATTCGTATTCGTTGTTATGTGGGTTTGTTCGGGCTGGATTGCCGTTGCCTTTACCAGTGAACCCGAGGTTAGCCGCCTTATTCAATTGTTTTTGATGATCGTGCCTTTAGGCTATGGCATGCAGGGTATTATAATTCTAACGAATTCTTCGTTAAACGCGATGCACCACCCCTTGAGTGCATTGGCGTTGAGTGTAATTAGATTGTTTGTATTTTTTGTGCCAATAAGTATCGCGGGAAGTTACTTTTTCGGTTTAACCGGATTGTATTGGGGAACGGTAGTGGCAAACATTGCCATGGCGACCGTGTCTTTTGTCGTATTCAAAAATACGCTCTCGGTATTTAAACAGGAACAACATGCTACCTAGGTGGCAAGGTAAATAAGGTATTTAATAAATGAGTAAAGGTTTCGAACTTCATTCAAGCTACAAGCCAGCGGGCGATCAACCCGCAGCCATAGAAACCTTGGTTGATGGGTTAGAAAGTGGCTTAGCAGCACAAACCCTTTTAGGGGTTACCGGTTCTGGTAAAACTTTTACCATGGCGAATGTTATTAACGAAGTTCAAAGGCCAACGCTCATTCTGGCTCATAACAAAACACTAGCTGCACAGTTATACGGAGAAATGAAAGACTTTTTCCCTAACAATGCGGTTGAATATTTTGTTTCCTATTATGATTATTATCAGCCAGAAGCATACGTACCTAGTACCGATACTTTTATTGAGAAAGATGCATCGATAAACGATCATATCGAGCAAATGCGCTTGTCTGCGACAAAGGCATTGATGGAGCGCCGAGATGTTGTGATTGTTGCCAGTGTTTCTGCTATTTATGGTTTGGGTGACCCCGAGTCGTATATGAAAATGCTCTTGCATTTGCGACAGGGCGATACCATGGATCAGCGAGATATTTTGCGCAGACTTGCCGAGCTTCAATACAAGCGCAACGATTTAGCCTTCGAACGGGGTACATTCCGTGTGCGCGGCGATGTGATTGACATCTTCCCTGCAGACTCAGAAAAACAAGCGGTGCGTGTTGAGCTGTTTGACGATGAGATAGATAAAATTAGTTTGTTCGATCCACTGACAGGTGCAGTCGACAAGTCTGTTGTACGGGCAACGGTGTTTCCGAAAACCCATTATGTAACCCCAAGAGAAAAAATCCTTGATGCCATCGATCACATAAAAGGGGAATTGAAGTCTAGAAAGGCGCAGCTGCTAGAAATTAACAAGTTAATAGAAGAGCAGCGAATTTCTCAGCGTACTCAATTTGATATTGAGATGATGATGGAGCTTGGTTATTGCTCGGGTATAGAAAACTACTCACGTTACCTCTCTGGCCGAGCGCCTGGCGAGCCGCCGCCAACGTTATTAGATTACTTTCCTGCTGATGGCCTCATGTTCATTGATGAATCCCATGTCACGGTTTCTCAAATTGGTGCCATGTACAAAGGCGATCGTTCTAGAAAAGAAACTTTGGTGGAATACGGGTTCCGTTTACCTTCAGCGCTTGATAACCGTCCACTTAAATTTGAAGAATTTGAGCAAATTTGTCCACAGACGGTCTATGTGTCGGCTACACCCGGTGAGTACGAACTTAAAAAGACTCATGGTGACATTGTAGAACAAGTGGTGCGCCCTACAGGGTTATTAGACCCCATCATTGAAGTGCGCCCAGTAGCTACCCAAGTGGATGATGTATTATCAGAAATTCACAAGCGAGTGGCCCTTGATGAAAGGGTACTTATTACTACGCTCACTAAGCGAATGGCCGAAGATTTAAGTGAATACTTAAATGAGCACGGCGTTAAAGTACGGTATTTGCATTCAGATATCGACACGGTAGAACGCATTGAGATTATTCGCGACTTGCGTATTGGTAAGTTCGATGTGCTGGTGGGTATTAACCTACTTCGTGAAGGTCTAGATATGCCAGAGGTTTCATTGGTAGCGATTCTTGATGCCGATAAAGAAGGCTTTTTACGCGCAGAACGCTCGCTTATTCAGACTATCGGTCGGGCGGCACGTCACATCAATGGCCGAGCCATTTTATATGGCGATAAAATTACCAAGTCTATGAAAAAAGCCATGGACGAAACTGAACGTCGCCGTGAAAAGCAAGTTGAATACAACAAGGCTAATAATATAACACCAATGCGCTTGAACAAGCCGATTACCGATATTATGGATTTGGGGGAAGGGGCTCATCCTGCGTCCGGTAAAGTGAGGCTTCGCAAAGTAGAAGAGAAGAAGAAACAGAAGAAAGCGGCAAGTGCGACAGAGTTAATGGATCAAATTGCCGAGCTTGAAAAGCAGATGTTTGAATATGCCAGAGAGCTTGAATTCGAAAAGGCGGCTTCGTTGAGAGATGATGTAGAAGCACTTCGTAAACAGGTTGTTGCATTATCTTGATGAACTGATTGAGCGTTATTGAAGGTAAAGCAAACGCAGCGTTTTTATTTTAGTTGTTTATAACATTGTGTTTATTGCAGAAATTTGCCTGAAATTGTCGTTGTAATCGGGGCGCCAGTTGCATATAGTTGATACTTAAGTATCTATAACTATACCTATAATGGTGCCTTTATGCTGAATCGTCTTCAAGAGTCGGATATTAAATTGTTACGCGTGTTTTACGCGGTGGCAAGTTGTAATGGTTTCACTGCTGCAGAACCCGTGTTGCGTATGCAACGTCCGAATATCAGTGCTGCAATTAAGAAGCTTGAAGAACGACTTGATTTGGTATTATGCCACCGCGGTCGTGGTGGCTTTCAAATGACAAAAGAAGGCGAAGTGGTTTTCCAAGAAACCAAGCGTATTTTCAACGCCTTCGATAATTTTGTGTTTAATTTGAAATCATTGCACGATGACTACTCAGGTCACATTACGCTCGTGCTTATGGCAGGCCTGCCGCTTTCTATGCATTTAGCGGTGAGTAAAGCCGTTAAAAGCACGATGAAAAAATTTGATGATATCCACGTTAATATCCAAACACGTTTATACAATGAAGTAGAGCATGTTGCCTTATCTGGTGAATGCCATTTGGTGGTATCGACCTACGATATGGTAAAACCCGAATCTGTCACTTTTCATCCTATCGGGATCACAACAGACGGGCGTTTATATTGCTCACCTACACACCCGTTAGCCAAATATCGTGATACTGCACTGCCTGAAAATATAAAAATTGAAGATTTTCCGGCCATTGGTATCTCTGGTTTATCTTCGGCAAACTACATCGATAATGAGTCTCGTCTTGCTATTCAAACCTTTTCAGACTCCTTCGACGCTGCAATGTCAGCCATCATGACAGGTGAGTATATTGGTTTGTTACCCGATTACATGGCTAAAGAGCAAGGCGCAGCGCTAGGGCTAGTACCTATCGCCAATGGCAGCTTGTATAATTTTAGCCACGATCTATTTGTAATGAATGGCAAGAACACACGATTGAACCCAGTGTTACGACACTGCATAAAAGAACTCACTTACTTTATAGCTGAAAGTCAAAAGTAAGTTAGGTACAAAAATAAAGTATGAAAACGCCTTGTGAAAACAGGGCGTTTTTCGTTTCAACCAAAAAGGAATGGTTTATCTTCTTCTTAGTTAAATTAGTGTCGTTCTTTTTCGGAACGTATTTGTGCTTTTCACTGCATCATTATTTTGACGTACCTGTGGTGTTGGCTGCCGCTTTTACGGGTTTAGTAGGCAGTTTTTGGCATTGGCCTAATAAATATGGCAACCACCCTCAAGCGGCGATTTATGCGGGAGCCTTCGCGGGTATGTGCTCAAGTGCAATTATTACTGGGTGGGAAGCGCTATTATTTATTTCTGTGGTAGGGGCAGGCGTCTATACCTTAACCCGTAATATTTTCGAAGGCTTTGGGGGGCGGCTAGGGGCTATTGCATTTACCGCAGTCAGTAGCCTTATTCTTCTAAGGGCGTTGTTTTGACGGAACTATTAGTTGTTATAGCTACCCTTGCCGGAGCATTCGCCACCTACCGGTTAGCGAAACTGCCAAGGTTTAATGTAATTCGAGCATCCAGTTTACTCACTATTTTATTTTACTTTTCAGTGCTACTTCTCCAGAACGTGCTAGTGAGCGAAAGTCGTTCATCAGAAACAGCAGAATGTTGGGCAACGGTGTTTTTCGGGGGAAGTTTTGTTGGTATGAGCGCACCGCACCGTTTCTCGTATTACTTGCTAACTATTTCGTCGATATGCTTTACCATTATCTTTATGGTGTTGCTGCCGCTCCTAGAAGGGATTGGTGGTGCACTGGGGTGTAGTGCCTTTATTTCGGTGGCGATAAGCCACTCACTTCGCGTGATGGTGGATAAGCTAAAAGGCGCCTGAGTAGGCGCCAAATCGATTATTCGTAGCTAAGGGGATCAGTGCAGTGATTCTCTCTGAACGCCTCTAAGCGCTCTTCACAGGCTCCGCATTTGCCGCAAGCTTTCGCTCGTCCGTTGTAACACGTCCACGTTTCGCCGTAGTCTAAGCCCATTTTCAACCCGTCGGTTAAAATCGCTGTTTTACTGTCTTTGATATAAGGCGTAACAATCTCGACTGGGGTGTAGTTGGCAATGCGACAAACATCACTCATCTTTTCCACAAACTCAGGGCGGCAATCTGGGTAAATGGCATGATCGCCAGAATGCGCGCCATAATACACTTCGTTAGCTTCTAGGCTTACGGCATAGCCCACTGCTAGCGACAGCAAAATCATATTACGATTAGGCACGACCGTTTGCTTCATGCTGGGTTCTTCGTAATGTCCTTCTGGTACATCGATATCAGAGGTTAGCGATGAGCCGCCTATCAAGCTATTAATAGCACTGATATCCACAATTTTGTGAGGCACGTTTAACGATTTACACACGGCTGCCGCATAATCTAATTCTTTCTTGTGGCGCTGACCATAATCAAAAGAGAGGGCGTGAACGGTCTTACCATCACGTAAAGCTTTGTGTAAAACAGTGAATGAGTCCATTCCACCTGAATAGATAACAACGACGTTTTCTGACATAGTTTTAAAGTTTTGAGAAATTATGCCCGAATTTTATGTGATCCTTGGTAAAATCGAAACATACAATCGTTAAAGGGTGACATTTTGTCGAAATTAACCACGCTGAATATAAATGAAATGTTCGAAACCATCCAAGGAGAAGGGGCACATACCGGTATTCCGTCTATCTTTGTTCGCTTACAGGGATGCCCTGTGGGTTGCCCATGGTGCGATACCAAACATACTTGGACGCTGGACAACGCCTTGGTAACGACAGCACAACAGGTTATTGATAAGACCAACGAGTCTGAGCATTTTTTTGAAATCGATGAAAACAAGTTATTGTCGCTGTTTTCTGAACAAGGTTATGTGGCAAAGCATGTGGTTATCACCGGTGGTGAACCTTGTATGTATGACTTGCGCCCGCTTACCACGTTGTTACATGACAACGGCTTTTCCACTCAAATAGAAACAAGTGGCACTTATGAAGTGTTGTGTGATGATAGGACTTACGTGACGGTATCACCAAAAATTAATATGAAAGGGGGCATGCCGGTTTTGCTGAGTGCCCTTGAGCGTGCGAATGAAATAAAACACCCTATTGCCATGCAAAAACATATTGATGAGTTAGATGCGCTACTAGCAGATGTAACTTCGTTAGCAGGTAAGCAGGTTTGTCTACAGCCGATAAGTCAGCAACCACGGGCCACCCAACTTGCAGTACAAACCTGCATAGCCCGTAATTGGCGACTATCCTTACAAACACATAAATATATTGGTATAGAATAAATTACTTAAGCGTGAGCAAAGGAGTTCGATAATGGCGTTGAAGTATGTAAAAACGGTACTGCATTTGTGTGCGTTGCTTATATCAACACAAAGTGCCGCGGCATTGTGGACAATTAACTACCCCAAACCGCTAGATGACTCTGACGCTCGCGCCGAATACCCCATTGCCTTGCTCAAACTTGCCCTTGATAAAACAGGTGTAAATTACGAGTTATTACCTTCAGATCGCATTCTTCTGTCTGGAAAGGCACTGCGTCAACTGCGTGAAAATCGTGAGGTGAATGTGGTGTGGAGTATGACGGATAGTCAACGCGAAAAAGACCTTCTCCCCATTCGAATCCCGATTGCGAAAGGGCTCATTGGCCTGCGGGTATTTGTTATCAATGTAGATAGGGAAGCTGAATTTGCGCGGGTTTCATCAAAAAACGAATTAATGAACTTCACGCCATTGCAGGGTGAAGAATGGCCAGACACTAAAATACTGCAAGCCAACGGCTTTAATGTCGCCACGGTACCTAATTTCAAAGATGCTTATTCATTGTTACTTCAAAACAAGGGGGATTTCTTTCCTCGCTCTGTCATTGAGGTATCAGCTGAACTTGAAGGGCGATCGGCATCACTTAAGTTAGAACCCGAGATGGCAGTTTATTACCCTACCGCCATGTATTATTTCGTCAATAAGAGTAATCCAACGTTAGCACGGCTAATTGAAACAGGATTGAATCGCGCTATTGAAGACGGCTCTTTCGAAGCACTATTTAAATCTTCAAATGAAGCCATTTTAGAGCAGCTAGATATTAAGAACAGACGAATCTATACACTTGATAACCCCTTATTACCGTCTGAAACGCCGTTAGCCGATGAGCGGCTTTGGTACGTTATTGATAAACAGCGGCAATAACAAGACGTCACCCTCATAAAAAAACGCGGCTTTAGCCGCGTTTTTTTACTTAAAAATTCAGGTGCTCAGAACTAGTCAGAAGCACCAGAGTGCACGTCTTTCATTGAACGACCTGAAGGATCGGCATTGTTCTTAAAGCTTTCATCCCATTCAAGTGCTTCAACCGTACTACAAGCGATAGATTTGCCACTAGGTACACATCGAGCCGCGCTTTCTTGCGGGAAGTAACCTTCAAAGATGGTGCGGTAGTAGTAACCTTCTTTAGTATCTGGCGTGTTCACAGGGAAGCGGAACTCGGCAGAAGCAAATTGTTGGTCAGATACTTCGTTCTCTACGAAATCACGGATAGAGTCAATCCAAGAGTAGCCTACGCCATCGCCGAACTGTTCTTTTTGACGCCATAGCACTTCAGCAGGCAAGGTATCACCGTTGTCGAAAGCTTTGCGTAAAATCCATTTTTCCATTTTGCCATCAAGACACATTTTATCTTGAGGGTTTAAGCGCATGGCCACGTCGATAAAGTTTTTATCTAAAAATGGTACACGGGCTTCAACACCCCATGCTGATGTTGCCTTGTTTGCACGAGCACAATCGAACAAGTGAAGGCGATCTAGTTTACGTACCGTTTCTTCGTGGAACTCTTTTGCATTCGGCGCTTTGTGGAAGTACAAGTACCCACCAAAAATCTCATCGGCGCCTTCACCAGACAATACCATTTTAATACCCATGGCTTTAATCTTACGGGTCATTAGGTACATTGGCGTTGCCGCACGAATAGTGGTGGTGTCATAAGTTTCTAGGTGGAAAATCACGTCACGAATGGCATCAAGCCCTTCTTGAATGGTGAAGTGAATTTCGTGGTGTACCGTACCAATCATATCAGCCACTTTCTTAGCAGCTTTCAAATCGGGTGCACCTTCAAGACCTACCGCGAAGCTGTGCAGGCGAGGCCACCATGCTTCTGTTTTATCTTCGTCTTCAACACGTTTAGCAACATACTTTGCCGCAATGGCAGAGACTAACGATGAGTCAAGACCACCCGATAACAATACCGCATAAGGTACGTCAGACATCATGTGAGACTTCACTGATTTTTCAAACGCTACACGTAAATCGTCAAGGTTAGTGGTGTTGTCTTTTACTGCATCGTATTCCATCCAATCACGTTTGTAGTACTTCGTGATCTGTCCGTCTTTACTCCATAGGTAATGCCCAGGAGGAAATTCGCTAATGGTTTTACAAATAGGCGCCAACGCTTTCATTTCTGAAGCAACGTAGAAGTTGCCATGCTCATCGTAACCTGTGTATAGAGGAATAATACCCATATGGTCGCGAGCAATTAAATAAGCATCCTGTTCATCATCATAAAGGACAAATGAGAACATGCCTTCTAATTCATCAACAAAGCTCACACCTTTTTGCTGATAAAGCGGAAGAATAACCTCGCAATCTGAGCGAGTTTTAAAAGGATAAGGTTCTGCTAAATCGTCAGCGAGTTGCTTGTGATTATAAATTTCGCCATTGACGGCTAAAACTTGTTTGCCATTTTGGCTGATAAGCGGCTGAGCGCCGGTGTCCACATCAACAATAGCCAATCTTTCGTGACAAAGAATGGTATTGTCATTATTCCAGATTCCCGACCAGTCAGGGCCACGGTGGCGCAATAATTTTGTTAATTCGAGGGCTTGGGTTCTGAGTTCAGACACATCGGTTTTGATATCAAGGATACCGAAAATACCACACATAAAACGGATTCTCTCTGTTCACTTGTTGAAAAATAATTGAGGTTTTTTCTGTCGGGTACTCGCGAACGAGTTGGCGAAGGTATTGTTGTTTTTTTTAATCGCGCTTTCGCATGCCTTGAATGTGCCAGTCTGACAGGAAATTGCAAGTACAATATGATGAGAAAATGGAAATTGTTATTCCAAAACACTATGTTCTTTGGTGAAAGCGTCACTGCTCTTAGAGGCGATAGATAATATGTCGCACAAATACTAGGCAGGATACAAGTTTTACTCACTGTGCTTATATCGAAAATCATTTTATAACCTTATGATTTAAAATGATTTATATTTGTATCTCTTTGCGTTCTTTGGGTGCATAATCTGCCGGTTTTTTCAACACCTGGTAAAGGGTATGCAATTTTCAAACGACCGAGTTTCGGTTTATGTTATTCCTGATGTAGATAGCCTTCAATTGGACACGAGTGTTCAGGGGGCGCGCTATCGTGATGCAATGCACATTGAAGTGACAGGCGGTGAAGCTTGGCTTTTTGAGTACGGCGTAGTGGTTTTTTGGGGCGTAGTAGAAGAAGAGCGTGTTGCCTTGCTAAATAGGTTACAGGTTAGCCCTAAGTTATTGTCTGGTATTCACCAAGAGCATCTGCAATTTGCATTTACAAGCGATGTGCTTAGGCTGCAACGGGACTTAATTACGCTTTCGATTGACGATCCATTACTTCGGCTATCAATTAGCCATGGATTAGCGCAATCAATTAAGCTCAATGAATATGAGTACAAAGCGCAAGATACTATTACTCGCTATGCGTATTTGCCGAAAGCGTTGGCCGAAACGGGCAAAATAACATTGCGTCGCCCTGCTTTGGCAAAGATACGTGGGCATTTGTTTAGTACAAAGAGTGACATCTTTTTGCATTATGGGTTGCTTGATACACCAGAGTTCTTTTGGGAATACCCAGAATATGAACATGCTTATAATGCCACGGCGCGGTACTTGGATATTCGTCCAAGGGTAGATGTGCTTTCAAACAAGCTGAATGTTATTCATGAGTTGTTCGAGATGTTAGCTGAAGAGCTAAATCATAAACATTCATCGTTTTTGGAATGGATAATTATTATCTTGATTGCGTTTGAAATAGCGACGTTTGGCGCTGAAGAACTCAAAGGGTTGTTCATGTAAAAAAGCCCACTACAAAAAAGCCCTGTATTAACAGGGCTTTTTTAGCTTAAATTGTTTGTGTTAAATAAGGGTCAACGATAGAAATTAGTCTTCACGTTGAAACTCACTGGTTTCCTTCCACGAAGGCCATTGTTCAGCGTTAGCTACGTTAAAACCTACATCAAACAACAGTTGGGTGTCTTGCACTATGCCGCTTAAATCCCAATCGTCACGGTATTGATCGCATACCTGGTGATAACAGCCCGTCACAATCACATTCATCCGTTTACGATATTTAGCAGTTGTTTCGTCAGCAGGTTCGTTACCACCTTCTGCATAAAGGGCAGGTACGCCTTTTTTTGCAAAGCTGAAGTGGTCAGAGCGATAGTAATAACCTGCTTCTGGACGGTCTTCCTGAGTAAGGGTTCTGCCTTGTTTATCGGCAGCAGTTTTAAGGTAATCTTCTAAGTCTGATTTACCCATACCTACCACGGCCACGTTCTTGGTTTTGCCTAACACGTTCATGGCATCCATATTAATATTGGCCACCGTATCTTCCAGCGGAATGACGGCGTTGTCTGCGTAGTATTTACTGCCCAGCAAACCTTGTTCCTCAGCAGTGACTATCAAAAAAGATACAGAACGCTTCGGCGCAATATCTAAGTTGGCGTAGGCTTTTGCCATAGCCAAAATAGCAGCACTACCCGTGGCGTTATCGTGGGCACCATTGTAGATATTATCGCCTTCTTTAGATTCATCTTTTCCTAGATGATCCCAGTGGGCGGTGTAAATAACGTGCTCGTTGGGTAACTCTGAGCCAGGTAGTGTGGCAATAACATTGTGGCTTTGAGATTTTTTAAATGTATTTCGCACGGTTACCGAAGCATTAATATCCATCGCTTTATGATAAGGCCCAAGCTTGGCTTGATTCTTTTCTTCTTGAAAATTAAAGCCTGCATCAGCAAATACTTTTTCTGCAGCACTTAAGGTTAGCCAACCTTCAATGGCAACACGGCTAGCGCCTTTGTCTTTTGATACTAATCCATACTGAGGGCCGCTCCAGCTATTCGCCACTACTGACCAACCGTAAGAGGCTGGAGCCGTTTCGTGAACAATTAATGCGCCGGCAGCGCCTTGGCGGCTAGCTTCTTCGTATTTGTAACTCCAGCGACCATAGTAGGTCATCGTTGTGCCTTGGAATTTCCCGCTCTCAGGGTTTTCGAAGCCTGGGTCGTTCACCAATATCACGACGGTTTTGCCAGTAACATCTAGGCCTTCATAATCGTTCCAATCGTATTCGGGAGCGTTAACGCCGTAGCCCACAAATACCAGTTCTGAGTTTTCAAGTGATACGGTTTCTTGCTCACGTTTAGATGAAGCAACCATGTCTTCTTTATACGCAAAGCTATTATCGCCAATTGTCATGGCCATTTCAGGGTTAGCGGTCATTTCCATTAACGCGACTTTTTGAAGGTAGCTGTCGCCATTACCCGGTGACAATCCCGCTTTTTCAAACTCACGGGTGAGATAATCCAGTGTTTTGGTTTCACCAATGGTGGTGGGCAAGCGACCTTCAAATTCATCAGATGACAATATTTTTAATGGTTCTCGAATATCTGCATCTGAAATGCTGGCGTAAACTGCGTCGAAATTAGTCGCGATATTCTTTTTTTGAGTTTGGATTTGAGTTTGGGGTTCAGGCTGCGTCGAGCCGTTTTCAGGCGCGTTATTGGGGCTGCAAGCACTTACCGCTGATACGGCAGTTACCAGCAAGGGCAAAAACATTTTTTTCATTGTTAGTCTCTGTTTGCTCTACAATACCGCCCAGTATAGAGAAAACCTTAAGACGAACCAATATTAAGTATGCCAATACCTGTTACTCCTTGGTGTAAACACCATATTCAAGATAATGCGTCTTTACCCGTACATACGCTGTTGAAAGAGTTTATGTTATTAGACGACGCTGACTTTCCTAGTGCTGCAAAACTCAATCGTTTACGTGAAGTATTTCAGCCGCAATGGCAGGGCCCTGTGTTTATAGCACAAGGGGATCTTAACAAGATAAGTGATAACAGCTGTGATACAAACAGCAGTGAAAACGATAGCCGTTACTATGAAGAAATTATCGCGAGTGATAACTGCGTACCTACGCGGGAAAATAGCTGGCATGATTTGTTCAATGCACTTATTTGGATACAATTTCCCGCTACAAAAGCGTTACTGAATACGCTACACATGCAAGATATTGCGCACCATGGCACACACCCAAGAACCGAGCGACGAAACCGCATTACGCATTTTGACGAATGCGGCGTAGTACTGGCGCTTGAGGAAGGGGATGCCAGTAAATCCAACATGTTGCTGAATACGTTAGCCCAACATCAATGGCAGGATAGCTTTGTTATTCATAGACATGAGTGGGGATCCCACATGACCCCCTTTATTTTTGGGCATGCAAACCTTGAGATGATGCTCTCGCCTTTTATCGGACTTACGGGGAAGTGGTTGGCAGTGAATGTGCCTAAAGGGTTTAGCGAGATGAATAAATGGGAACAGCGCCGAGAGGTAGACAAATCGTTGGTGAAACGTATTACTGAGCTTGATGCGTTTAACAAAGCTCCGCTACTAAAGCCTATTCCTTTGCTTGGCGTACCAGGGTGGTACGAAAACCAAGATGAAGCTTTTTATAACAATAGTGAATACTTTAGGCCCCTTAGGGCGGGGGCGAAACCTTCTATTCAGTTACCGCTTTTCGACATAACGACGTTTTGATAATAGATTGATGAGGGCATACTGGCGACGATCCCCTTAAACCAACACCCTTCAATCAAAATCGTCAATTCAGCACAGTAAGTTCAATACAAGGTCTCACACTTTTTGTGTTAGTACCTGCAACGCGCTTCTTACCCCAAGCTTAGGTGTAAGAAGCGCGTTGTAAGTGGTATAGCATACTAGATAAGCGCGAACACACCCCAAATACCGTAAATCACTACGTATGGAGCAGAAGCAATAATTGCCGCCTTTTTCGTAGAAAATGAGGTCCATTGGGTAATACCTACCATGGTGAGATAGATAGTCCAAAATAACTCAACACGAATAGCTTGAGCAAATGCAAACCATGGTGATGTCATTTCGACACCGAGTAGGTAAGAAAGTGACAGTGGAGCAAGTATTGCCGGTGATATTTGATGATCGCTCGCAAACATAATTAGTGTCGCCGCGATAAGGCCTGTTACTACGTAAGGCATAGATACCCACCACGTAAAGCCATACCAGTCTGTAAAACCAAAAACGTGACTGTCATCACTGCGTGTCGTTAAATTCAAATAAACGGCAAAAATAGCGTTAACCACAGTAAGTGCAAAGAATGCGCCTAGTAATTGGGTCAGCATTAGGGTGTTTCTGGTGAAAAAGGCGCGCATTTGGTCTTCTTCTGCGGGACTCATTGCATCTTGGGCGGCAATATTAATATTCGCAAACCATTCAATATCAACGAAGTTAACGTATAGATATTGAGACGCCAACGTCATCATCATAACAATAAGAAAAGGAAACCAACTCCAATTGTTTTTTTCGCCAACCGCTTTAAATACGCCATTGGGCCGAAAGAATATATCGTTACACGCTTGAAAGGGGTTTGATACTGACTGCATCCGTTGCTCCGAGATAAAATATTATATTCGTTTGGGTTAGGTTACTGATATAGCGAAGCTAAGTACAGGAGCTGTTTAAAGAACTGTACCTGTTTTTAGTAAAAACTTGTGTCGAGAGCCTAGTTGAGAAACTTAACCGTGCTCACAGCAATGCCACAAACGTAAAAAGGCCAGTATTAAATACTGGCCTTTTGATAACATCGTCTATTGCGTAACGGATACTTCGTAAAGGGGGTATCGTTTAATGACTTAAATACGTTAAGTTCAATAAGCAGAGCACGATTGCGCTATACAGTAGCGAGATAGGTAACCCTATTCGGATAAAATGGCTAAATTTATAATTAGCCGCATTAAACACTAACAGGTTAGTTTGGTATCCAAACGGCGATATAAAGCTAGCACTCGCTGCAAAAGCAACCGATAACGCAAACGGCATAAGTGGGGCACCGATGATTTCAACCAGCCCATATGCAAAGGGGAACATGAGCGCAGCTGCTGCGTTATTGGTCACAAATTCGGTTAACAGTAGGGTAGTAAAATACACCACGATTAACGCAATAAACCAATCGGTGTCGGCTAAGTAGGGAATTAACTGCGCAGTCGAAATGGCAATAACGCCCGACGACTCTAATGAGGTGGCTAAGCTTAACGCCCCAACAATCACAATAATAAGGTTCAGCGGTAAATTACGCTTCATCTCACCGTTGTTTGTTACCTTAGAGCCAATCAATACAGCCGCCAAAAACAACAAACCCATCGCAAGTGAAATAATATCTGCCGCGGCTAACGTCACTACAGTTAGAAATCCACCAAGGGTTATCCATTCCTGTCGATTGGTTAGCGGGCGAGAGATTTTCTGCTCAGACAATATAAAGAAGTTTTTACTTAAATTTTGTCGCGTATTGAAATCTGGCCCAGCCGCAAGCAACAGAAAATCACCCGCTTTAAGCTTAATTTCACCGAGCTTACCTGATAGTTGCTCGCCGTCACGGCGAATAGCCACTACGGCCGAATCGAACAATGCCCTAAAACCGAGGTTTTTAATGGTTTGCCCAATAATTTGTGCGCGGTTTGCCACAACCACTTCCGTTAAGCTTTCACGCAAAATACCATCGGTTTCGGCAAAGGTGGTTAACCCTTTTATGTGGCTTAAGTTATCAAGCTTTTGAACATTGCCGGTAAAGATAAGTTTATCGTTTTCTGCAATCACTAAGTCGGGGCCCACGGGAGAAATAAGGTTTCCGTCGCGAACCACTTCAACCAAAAATAATTCAGGTAAGTTACGAAGGTGGTTTTGTTCAACGGTTTTGCCAATGAGCTCTGAACCCGTATTTACTTTAGCTTCCACCATGTACTCTTGGTAGTTGTCATTCTTGTTCGCAATATTAGGCAGTAACGGTGTAAGCACAAACATCAGTACGCCGCAGCTTAAACCGGCCACTAGCCCGTATAATGTGAAGTCGAAAAAGTTAAAGCCAGGGTGTCCATGCTCTTGTAAAAAGCTATCGACAATCAGGTTGGTTGAAGTACCAATTAAGGTAACGGTTCCACCTAAAATAGCGGCATAAGAAAGCGGAATAAGTAAACGCGAAGCAGGGTGATATTGGTTTTGCTTAATAGGGCCTATAAGGCTGGCCACAATAGCGGTATTGTTTAACAGCGCTGATGAAATGAAGGTGAGTGAAAACAACTTCCAATACGACTTAGAGAAGCTCGTACTCACTAGTTTTCTACCAATACGCTTTATTAACGCAGTTTTATCTATTGCACTGCTGACGAGCAACAGCAAGACAAGGGTAATCAGCCCTTTGTTGGTTAGGTTCAACAAAATGTCATCAAGTGACAATTGTTGTGAAACCAATAGTAATAACACGGCGCCTGAAAAAACAGTAGACGGGCGCTGATTTGAAAAAATCAGCGCAAAAATCGTGCTGGCGAAAATCGCCAGCACGATAAACTGGTTAATATCCATATATTTTCCAGTCCTGCTTTTACAGCTTGCTAATGTCCACAGCGCTCCAATGAGGGAAGTGCTTACGTACTAGCGCATTAAACTCTAATTCAAACTCTGAGAAGTCTGGAGAAGCGTGTTGTGCATCTTTAGCAAGTTCATCAATGATCATACCTGCGCCAACAGTACTGTTAGTCATGCGATCAATAACGATGAAAGAACCAGTAGGGCGATTACGCTTGTACGGGTCGCACGCGACGGATTGGGTAAATTTCACATCTACCACACCAATTTCATTCAAGTTAAGGTGCATCGCGTCTTTTTCTTCAAGGGTGTTCACATCAATTTGGTTATCGATATGAGACACAACACCTGTTGTTGACTTGGTCGCAAACTTAAACAAGAACTGCTTGTTTGGCATAAGTGGCTCTTCGTCCATCCATACCAAATGTGTTTTAAATTGAGTAGAAAGTAGCGGTAAGTTACCTGACTTAACAATCATGTCGCCACGTGAAATATCAATTTCATCTTCCAGCGTAAGGGTAACCGCTTGAGGTACGTAAGCACGCTCTTGGTCACCTTCAAAAGTCACAATTGATTTTACTTTCGACGTTTTACCAGAAGGAAGTGCAGTTACTTCGTCGCCTGGTTCAATTTGACCAGATACCACCGTACCTGCAAAGCCACGAAAATCTAGGTTAGGGCGGTTAACGTATTGAACAGGGAAGCGAAAATCATCGTGATTATCGTCTTCACCAATTTTCGTGTTCTCTAGCATCTGCATAAGCGGAATACCATCGAACCATGGTGTGTGTTCGCTCACGTTTACTACGTTGTCACCTTCAAGTGCAGAAAGCGGTACGAACTGAATATCTGGAATATCCAATTGCTCTGCAAATTTCAGATAGTCTTGCTGAATCTGGTTGTACACTTCTTCAGAGTAATCCATTAAGTCCATTTTGTTGATAGCAACAATAACGTGCTTAATACCTAACAAAGATACGAGGAAAGAGTGACGTTTAGTTTGCACTTTTACGCCGCCACGAGCATCAACAAGTATGATGGCAAGGTCGCAAGTAGATGCGCCAGTTACCATGTTACGCGTGTACTGTTCGTGCCCCGGAGTATCGGCAATAATAAACTTACGCTTGTCGGTAGAGAAGTAGCGGTAGGCTACGTCAATCGTAATACCTTGCTCTCGCTCTGACTGAAGGCCATCAACCAATAAGGCTAAATCGACTTTCTCGCCAGTTGTACCTGATTTTTTGCTGTCTTTAGTAATGGCAGCAAGTTGGTCTTCATAAATCATTTTTGAGTCATGAAGTAGGCGACCGATTAGGGTACTTTTACCGTCATCTACACTTCCGCATGTAAGGAAACGTAGCATGTCTTTTTGTTCGTGTTGCTCAAGGTAAGATAATATGTCTTGCTTTAATAAATTGTTTTCGTTGTTCATGTTATGCGCTCACAAGGAAAAAGGGGTTTAACACAGACTCTTTTTGGTTGTAAGTAAGAGCGTCGGCGTTGTCATTTAACGGATCGTTTGGGTCTAGCACAGTTACATTTGCACCTGCGGCTAGGGCTACAGCATGGGCTGCACCTGTGTCCCATTCGGAAGTTGGGCCTAATCGAGGATAAAGGTGAGCTTCACCTTCAGCTACTAGGCATAACTTTAATGAACTACCCATAGCCACTAATTCGGTTTCACCCTCTAATTGAGACAGTAAATTTTGAATTTCAGGGCTTTGGTGAGAGCGACTTCCTACTATTTTCCATACTTCAGCGCCATCGTGCTTGCGGGCAGAAATAGCAGTAAATTCGCCGTTAACTTCAGTCCATGCGCCTTCACCAACAATGCCTACATAACTTTTGTTAAGAGCAGGTGCGTAAACCACACCCATAGTAGGTTTGCCATCTTCAATCAACGCTATGTTCACTGTGAATTCACCATTCTTTTTAATGAATTCTTTCGTGCCATCAAGCGGATCAACAAGCCAGTAAGACTGCCATTGTTTACGCTCATCCCAAGAAATGTCTGCCGACTCTTCCGATAAAATAGGAAGATCAGATTCTTTTTCAAGGGCATCAACAATTACGTTATGTGCCGCTAAGTCAGCTTCGGTTAGCGGGCTGGTATCCTGCTTTTCATAAATGGCGAAGTCTTTATCGTAAATCGCCATTATTTTATCGCCTGCTTCTTTTGCAATGCGAAGAATGGTTTGTGCCAGTGTATTAGTCATTGTATTAGCCTGGGCCATTACACAAGTCCTTTTTCTTGCAGTAACGCATATAAGCGCTCAGCAGTTTGTTCTGCAGGTTCATCTTGATACGTTAAATGTATCTCAGGCTTTTCCGGTCCTTCATAAGCAGAATCAATACCAGTGAAATCTTTAATTTCACCGCTACGTGCTTTTTTATAAAGCCCCTTCGGATCGCGCTTTTCGCACACTTCAATCGGTGTGTCGATAAACACTTCAACGAATTCACCGTCTTCTAAAAGACCACGACAATAGTCGCGATCTGCTTTAAAAGGAGAGATAAAGGCTGTTAAAACCAGCGTGCCAGAATCTACAAACAGTTTTGCAACTTCACTAATTCTGCGAATATTTTCCACGCGGTCTTTATCGCTAAAGCCTAAGTCGCCACACAAGCCATGACGCACGTTGTCACCATCTAATAGGTAAGTGTGCTTATCTTGCTCGTGAAGTTTCTTCTCAAGCAAGTTGGCCAACGTCGACTTGCCAGAACCACTTAGGCCGGTAAGCCAGAACACGCGAGGCGATTGATTCAGCTTTGCAGCGCGGGTGGTTTTATTCACCTCATGCTTGTGCCAAACAACGTTGTCGGTGGCCATTAGAAATACCCTTCCATTTTCTTCTTCTCCATAGAGCCAGAACTATCGTGATCGATCACGCGGCCTTGACGCTCGGAAGTCTTAGTAAGTAGCATTTCTTGAATTACTTCTGGCAAGGTAGCCGCAGTAGATTCAACCGCACCCGTTAGTGGGTAACAACCCAGTGTACGGAAGCGTACTGAACGCATTTCAGGCGTTTCGCCTTCGTTCATTGGCATACGTTCGTCATCAACCATAATCAATACACCATCACGCTCTACAACAGGGCGAGGTTTCGACAAGTAAAGCTGAGGAATGTCGATGTTTTCTAAGTAAATGTATTGCCAGATATCAAGCTCAGTCCAGTTAGACATAGGGAATACACGGATGCTTTCACCTGGGTTAACTTGCGAGTTGTAGATGTTCCAAAGCTCAGGACGTTGGTTTTTAGGATCCCAACGGTGGTTGCTATCACGGAATGAGTAAACACGCTCTTTCGCGCGAGATTTTTCTTCGTCACGACGCGCCCCACCAAAGGCAGCATCAAACTTATATTTGTTTAAGGCTTGCTTAAGCGCAGCAGTTTTCATGATATCAGTGTGCTTTGCTGAACCATGTGAGAACGGGCCTACGCCTTGTTCAACGCCTTCTTCATTAATGTGTACTAGCAAATCGAAACCATGTTTCTTGGCTTGCTGGTCACGAAATTCAATCATTTCTTGGAATTTCCACGTAGTGTCAACGTGAAGCAATGGAAATGGAATTTTACCAGGAGCAAAAGCTTTGCGCGCTAAATGCAACAACACCGAAGAGTCTTTTCCAACAGAATAAAGCATTACCGGATTATCAAACTCCGCAGCAACTTCACGGAAAATTTGAATACTCTCGGCTTCGAGTTGTTTCAGATGCGTAACAGACGGGATACTTGCAGTCATTTTCGAGTCCGATTTATGTTATATAAGATTAAGTTATATGCGAGTTATTTTTATGCATAGAACAATAACACATTTAATTCTCAATGTAGTATGCGATTTTGCTATTTAAAATAGCTGGCTTATACCAAGAAATAAAAGTGTCATATAAATTGGGCATAAGCGCGGTCTTATCTGTCGGCCAAGACGCATAATCAATAGCTACTGCAGTGAGAAAAGGGCGCTTAATACAGTTTGAGGAATGTATAAAAAAGCCCCGTTGTACGGGGCTTTTGGCGATGTTATTGACTAGCTAATTAAAAGGTTTAAGCGAGTTACCGATGAGATTCAAGTTTCTTCTGAAAAGCATCGAAGGTTTCAAGTACCCCTTCTCGAGGCGACCCTGATTTGCTCAATATTAAAATGGTCAGACTAGATAGAATGAACCCAGGTACAATTTCGTACATCCAGCTTCCTAACGATTCTCCATTAATTGTCACTGGTAGGTAAATCCATAATAATACGGTCACTGCACCTACAACCATACCGCCAAGGGCTGCACGACGGGTCATTTCACGTTTAAACAAGCTGAATAATACTAGCGGGCCAAATGCAGCACCAAAGCCTGCCCATGCATTACTCACCAAATCTAGAATACTGCTGTCTCTGTCATAAGCGAGAAATATAGCGACCAAGGCAACAGCTACCACACTGCCGCGCCCAGCAATTACTAACTCTTTATCGGACGCATCACGTCTGATAAACGCTTGGTAAAAGTCACTCGTCAGAGAACTTGATGTCACTAATAACTGTGAAGAAATAGTACTCATAATGGCCGCTAAAATAGCCGCAAGTAGGAATCCACCAATAAGTGGGTGGAACAGGATTTGTGAAAGGTAGATAAAAATGGTTTCAGGGTCGATACTATTTCCATTACCAGTAACGTAGGCCAGCCCAAACAAGCCTGTCATGAGCGCACCAATAATAGAAACTATCATCCAACTCATGCCGATTCTACGTGCGGTGGGAATGTCTTCAACAGAACGGATTGCCATAAAACGTACAATAATGTGTGGTTGTCCGAAATAACCAAAACCCCAAGACATCAGGGATATGATACCAATAACCGAGATGGCCTCATTAGTAGACGCATCCATAAAGGCATTGAAGAGGGCTGGACTGATACTATCCAGGGCGTTAATAGAAGCGCCTATACCACCAAGTTCAGTGATGACCACTGCAGGCACGAGTATCAATGATATGAACATGATACAGCCTTGCACGAAATCGGTCATGCTCACCGCCATAAAGCCGCCTACTAGTGTGTAAGCAACTACTACGCCTGCAGTTACATATAAGCCAACTTCGTAGGAAAGACCGAATGAGGTCTCAAATAGCTTTCCGCCAGCGACTACGCCCGACGAAGTATAAAGGGTAAAGAAAATAACAATAACCACAGAGGCAATAACACGAAGTAATCGAGAGTTGTCAGCAAAACGGTTTTCAAAATAATCAGGAAGGGTAATCGAATTATTAGCAACCTCGGTGTAAACCCTCAAACGAGGCGCAACTAAAATGTAATTGGCTAATGCACCAAGTACAAGGCCAACGGCTATCCACGCAGCGGAAAGACCTGAAACGTACATCGCACCGGGAAGACCCATGAGCATCCATCCGCTCATATCTGATGCACCGGCTGACAATGCAGTGACGGCTGGACCGAGTTGCCGGCCACCTAACATGTAGCCTTCTACATTCGTATCTGTTTGCCGGTAAGCGAAAAGACCGATACCCAGCATGACAGCAAAATAGAGTCCCAATGAAATGATCGTACCCGTAGCCATATAAATTCCCTATGTTTTTTCATGCAATGCTACCATCAATAGCAAAGACTCTCTACGTAAGTCATTAACCTTGAATATCTTGAGTACGTATAAACCCCAATAAAGTTTGCTAAATTCAGAAAGCTGACAGATTCAAAATGGGAGTGAATGTTATAAATTCTCGTTCAAATAAGCGGGGAACGACATGGTTTCTATCTTACCTCTACCTGCACTTTTGGCGCGGTAGAGCAAGTTATCGCATGCCTTTATAATCTTATTGATATTTCGCTCACTTTTTACCTGAATGACACCGGCCGAGAAGCTGGCACTGAAAGTCGCCTCAGTTGTTGACCAATCTTGATGGCTCTCTATCGAAATTTTTACGTCTTCTAGCAAGGCTTTCGCGTTTTCTTCTGTTGTATCGTGTAGATACAATAAGAATTCTTCCCCGCCATAGCGGCAGAACTTATCTGTCTTTCTAATTCGTTGGCGGACAACTTTCCCAAATTTTGTTAGTACTTCATCACCTACCACATGACCGTACCTGTCATTTACTTTTTTGAAATGGTCCAAGTCGAGAAGCACTAAACAAGATGTCACCTTGCTAGACATAGGTTTCGCAATTGCCTTAAACATGGCCCTCCTGACAAGAGCACCAGTCAAATCATCAATTTCACTAGCTTGAGCACGGGAGCGCTGTCTACGCCAAAACCAGAATAGTAAAAACGTCGACATCACGGCAACTAACGCAAAAGTGAGAGCTTGGAATCGCTCCGCTTTTAACTTTAAGGTTTGTTTGTCTTTTAATCGTGCCATTTCTTGCAACTTGTTAATGGTAATGTCTCGTTGCAACGGTGAATCGATGTTTATTTCATCCAAGTGTTTAACTGATCTATTTGGCTGGTTTCTAAGAAAATCGTATCGATGTTGATGGAAAAGCGCTTTTTTGAAATTTCCCCTTAATCTATGTAGATCCCTAAGATGGGCGTGCTTGGTTAGCAAAATTGACGAACTGTAAGAAGAATTCTTGGCTTGTAAATCAAAATCCGACGTTAACGCATCCATAGCCATTTCAAATTCAGTGCCACTGCCTTTAAGTGCCAAGTGCGTTGCTTGAAGAGAAGATAACACGGGCAATAGATTTATGTCTGTGGGAAGTGTAACACCCTCAAAATGAGATAAGTTTTCAGTTAGCGCCGCTATTTTCTCACGATCGCCCTGTTTATCTCGGTGAAGGTAAACACTGACTCTTAACCATAAACTGAATAGCGTTTGTTGAACACTTCGATTTTCGATAGAAACTAGCTCTGATTCGTCCACCATTGTGAAAGCATCGTCAAATCTTTGTAAGTGGTTTAGACTATTGATTAATCCGACATAAACGTATGACGTCGCAATATCATGTTCCTTGCTATCTTCTATGACGAATTTCTGGTGAGCGACAGCGCGACTATAAATATTTAGATTGGTGTAAGCATCGGCGAGCCATGAATGCGCCATTCTTTTATTAAGTGCAGTCTCTAGGTTGTACTCTTTATCGAAATGTTTCAAAAAGGGCAGTGCATATTCAATTTCCACGACCGCTTTCATTTGGTTTATTTCGGAGTATTCCATAGCAAGCCAGATGCTAGTAATGGCGACCGCATGATGATCTGTGGTTTTTAAGGCTTCTTGTTTGAGCGAATAGAGTAGGGGAATACTATATTCTAAACGTTCACTAGTTTCTAAATGCGCATTCGCAGTTTTATACATAATAAAGACTGCTTTTAAAGCAAAATACCGACTTGCATTAATGTTCTTGAGATACGTCCAATCATCTGGCGATGCTTCGTCAACCAAATCTAAGGGAAGCTTCGAGCCTGATGTAGATAAAGAAGCGTCTAAGTGGTAAAGAACGGTTTTGATTACCTTTCCAATCGCTGATGAGTCCTGTTGAATTTCGCTCGCTATGATTAATTGAGTAATCTCATCATTATTCAGCCCAGGAGGGCTATTCCACATATACATGACGGTGTTAACAAGATTGCCTAATTTGCGAAATTTCTCTTCTTCGCTAAGAAAGTTGTTTGCAACAGCATTAACGGAGGTAAGAGAGACTATTACTACGAAAAGACAGAAGCGGGTCTTCTGAAAAAAGAAGTGAAATAGAGGTGAAGCCGCACGGCTAAAGCGTATATTCATAGGGTAATACTCGTTTTCTTACTACCGCTAGGATTAGCTCTATAGCAGCGAAAACGAAACCAGATGTTATTCTTATTAGTCGATAGTATAAAGTAAGCTGCTCAGTGTTGAAATATCCGACGTCATGTAAATATAGCTAATCATATACACAGGTATAAAAAATCGGCCGCTAGGGCCGATAAAAAATGGGTTTACTGAATACCGTTAAACTATTCAATCTTAGCTAAAACAGCCAAAGCTAATACAGAATAGGCTAGGCAGAAAAGTGAATCTTGTCGGTAACGGCTTTTTTCATTTCAGTTAAGTCAGCACCTTTATTACCAACCACCATAATATTAGCGTGATGCATTTTTATGCTTTCGCCATGGTATTGCTTGTCTTCAAACTCAGCCGGTACTCTCACATCACCGCGCTCGGGCACGATAAACACTGACATTTTACCTTGCGGGGTATCAACAATAAGGTGCAAACTTCTTACTGTGCTTAAGTGACAGTAGTTTACCACTTCAACATCACCAATCATGTCTGTAAAGCTGCCACCAAAGCTGGCGAGTTTTGCATTTACTTGCTCTAAATCTACTGGCAATAATGAATGCGCCCGCTCAGTTTCTGCGTATTGCATATGCGCAAGTGCTTGCCCGCCAATACTAACCGGCTGGTGATACCACATGGTAAAACCTATTCCCACCGTAAAGGCAATACTGGCGGCCATGGCCACATACCAGCGACTTCTTTTCTGATAGCTTGCAAATTCATTTGCCGACTGCTGCCAGATGAGCTTATGCTTCAAGTCTTCAGGTACATCTACTTTTACCGCTTGTTTTAACTGCTTATCGAATTGCTTTTGTTCGTTCCAGAATTTACGTTTGCTTTCATCAGCTTTCGCTGCGGCGATAACATCACTGTCAGTGGTTTCTGGATCGGCGTAAATTCGACGCCTAAATTCTAATTCATCCATTTGCCTGACCTCTCTGTTCATTTTGCCTTTCTAATGCCTCTCTCAATTGGTTTCTTGCACGGAATAATCGTGTCATCACGGTATTTTTATTCAAATTCAGTTGCTGTGATATTTCATCACCGCTAAAACCAAATATAAGCTGCAAGACCAGAGGCTCGCGGTATTCGTCACTTAGCCCACCCAATAAACGGTGTAGCTCTCGGTCTTGAACATCGCCTTCTGCATCTTGAGTTTCATCATGCACCGACACATCATCGATATCGACAGTATCGAATTGTTTGCGCTCAAAGCGTCGCGCATTCTCGCGGCGCAATATGGTAATTAACCATGACTTGGCCGCTTTTTCATCATTGAGTGAGTCGAGTGAGCGCCATGCTCTTAAAAAGGTTTCTTGCACAATATCTTCCGCCACCGAGCGGTCTTTAACCAGCCAGTACGCGTAGCGAAATATATCTGCATGAAACGCATTGACGAGCGCTTCGTATCGTTTGTGTTTTGCTTTCATGTTGGATAAGACCCGACTACTTCCAGATCTATTTCGTGCAAACATAAAAAATCCGCTATTTTTTATTTTTTTTATTATGGCATAAAAAAAGCAGCCATAAGGCTTATCCTAAAGGCTGCTTTAATTCTCACTAATCCTAGTTATTAAATCGCCTAGCGCACCGATTTAATACAAAGGCGTTTAAAAATATATTACAGATTTAGCCTACTTTCTTACTGGCTATCCAAGCATCGATGTTTTCTTCTAAGATTGAAAGCGGAACAGGCCCATGCTTAAGTACTTCATCATGGAATCCGGCCCAGTCGAAATTATCACCTAGCTCAGCCATCGCTTTTTCTCTAAGTTCCATAATTTTAAGCTTGCCAATCATGTAGGCTGTTGCTTGACCTGGCATGGCGATATAGCGCTCAATCGCTTTTTGTGCATCGTATTCTGGGTTAGGCGTATTTTCAACTAAGTAGGTTACCGCTTCTTCGCGACTCCACTTTTTAGCATGAATACCGGTATCAACAACCAGTCGGCATGCACGCCATAATTCCATCGCAAGGCGGCCAAAGTCAGAGTAAGGGTCTTGGTAGAAGCCCATATCTCTAGCAAGCTCTTCGGAATAAAGCCCCCAACCTTCGGTGTAGGCCGTAAAGCTTAAGAATTTTTGGAACTGAGGCACACCCTCCAGCTCTTGTGCAATTGCGCGTTGCATATGGTGACCTGGAATACCTTCATGGTACGCCAATGCTTCTAGTTGATAGGTTGGCATTGCGCTCATGTCGTAAAGGTTTGCGTAATAAGTGCCTGGGCGGCTGCCATCTTGCGCAGGGCTTTGGTAAAACGCCTTACCGGCTGATTGCTCACGGAACGCTTCAACACGTTTAACCACCATTGGCGCTTTAGGAAGAATGCCAAAGTAATCTGGTAGTGCGTCGCGCATATCGTCAATGGCTTTTGTTGCGTCATCTAAATATTGTTGACGTCCGGCTTCAGTGGCAGGAAGATAAAATTGTTCATCTTCACGCATAAATACGAAGAACTCTTGCAACGTGCCTTCAAATTCCACCTTTTTCATAATATCGCGCATAGCTGTATGGATACGCTCAACATTATCAAGGCCTATTTGATGCACTTCATCGGCGGTTAAATCAGTGGTAGTAAACCAGTTTAAGCGGTTCTGATACCATTTATCGCCATCAGGCAAGCGCCATACACCATCACCTTCAGGGGTAATGGTTTTTTGATGTTCTAATTCTTGAATAAAGTCTTTGTAAGCCGGCATAACAGAAGTAACTAGCGCAGCTTTTGCTTCACCCAACAAGGTTGTTTTCTCTACATCATCAAGCTCAAGGTTATTAACCTTGGCATTAAAGTCTTCCCAAATAGTGGAAGGCGTATCGCTGGTATCAAAAGGGGTGCCTGTAACCACGTTTTGTGATGCAGCAATCATCTGATCATAAGCCCAAGCAGGGGGGAATACGCCAGCTTGCTCACGTAGCTTCATCTGACTAATGATTTGCTTGAAATACTCGCTCACATTGTCTAAACGGCTTATATAAGCTTGGGCGTCTTCTTTGCTTTTTACGCCGTGTATATTAATTAAGAAACTAGGCACCTGCGTATGTGCGGCACGAAATTGATGTACTACATAGGTATGATGGCGGAACTCATCGTTGGCTAAATCGCGTTCGATACCTAACTTGTATAATCGTAGGCTCAACTTCTCTTGGTCGCTCAGCGTACTAGTATCAAAACTTTCAATGGTTTCTAGGCGATTTTTTGCTTTCGCTATGTTCTTTTCTTTTTGCTCCTCCGAAACATCATTCCACTTGTCGTAGTCCCACTTAATGCCTAGGTAGCTTTGAAACATTGGCGAGCTTTTAAGGTCTTCTTCGAAAGTACGCTCAAAAAAAGCATTAACCCGTGCGGAGTCAGTTTGAGTTTCAGTTTCTATTGCTGGGGCCGGTTGCTTGGTGGTTTGGTTTGTTTCAGGCGCGGGTGAACATGCCATTAGCCCAAGCATTGCAATAGCAATGGGGGATAGCGATAACAGTGGTGCTTTCATGAGTTCTCCTGGTTAGGTGGTCGCGGTAGTATTGCTACCGTCTATTTTTTAGCTTTATCTTTAAATTCGTAACCCTTGGCACGAGTTAATGCCTATTATTAAGCCACTCGTGCCTAGCAGTCCAAGTAAAGCGCCTTTCCTTTGCGCAGTATCTAGGTAGAGGGGTACAAATTAATTAAGGTATTTTTACCAGATTTCTTGTTTTTTAACCAAGAATCTCTGGCGTTTTTAATTGCGCTTTGCATTGATTCGGGTTTCCAATCGCTTTTCGACTTACTAAACCGTGTTTGCTGCAATGCATTCAAATGAGACTGAATCTCGCTAGTTGCGCCGTGGTCGGATGGATTTATAAATCCTCTTTGATTGGGGTATAAACACTTCAACCAGGCTTGCAATGCTGGTGTAATTGCCGATGTATTACTCGCTTTTACTGACGCCATTAACGACTTAAATGCCGCCGCTTCATCACCTGAATTCGCTACTGAAAAAGTATTAGCGGAAGCGGCCGTATAATTTGTTTTTTGTCTTCTTTGCATTAGATAAGTCACTATCCAAGCGATAGCCGTGATCACCCAGAGGGCTGCAAATAGCCAAGTTAAGTAATGGGGAGTTTGCGCTTCGCCATTATTGGCTACTGAATGTTGTGATTCACTATTTAGCCCGCTATCACTTTCAGTTGCTCCGGCTCGATTAGCGGTAATTGAAGTCGCGTTACTAGCCGGTTGATTATCAAAACCTGACTGTGTAGGCATAGTAGGTGACGTTGCCCCAGCATCTGGTTGAACGTTGGCTGCTTGAACAGTGACTGTGCGGGCAGGGATGGTCGCATACTCTGTTTGCTCGGTTAAGGTATTAAACCAAGGAATAGTCACTTCCGGTAATACAAAACTGCCTGCTTGAGTTGGGATCACCGCCAGTGAGCTTTTGCGCTGTGCAATCAGTGTACTGTCTTTTTCTACCGTGGTAGTGGAGGATTGATCTGGATACAACTTAAAGTGGGGAGGGTAAAACTCCGGTATTTCTGGTAACTGTTCTTCCACCACGCCTAGGGCCGTAAGCGTGACCACGCGAGTAATAGGCTCGCCAACTACAAAGGCATCGCCTTGAGGCCACTCTTCATCAACCCGCGCCATTTCAGAGGGTAACCAGGGGTAATCAATACCCGCGGGGATCGGTTTAATATTTACCGTAATGTCGGGTCCAACACGGTTAACTTGCTGAGTTCGATTGAATAGACCGAAACGTTGATTGGTATTAGCGGCAGCCACTTCTGCAGTGAAAACTGGCCCTCTAATGGTAAATTCACCTGATGCTTGGGGCACAATGGCAAACTGGCGTTCAATAATTTGGTAACGTCTACCATTTACAATGTCGGTATATTGTTTGTCATCACCTAACTGCTTTATTTCGGCGTTTTGCATGGTGGGTGATTGCAAACTACCGCGCTCAATATTCGTCGCCAAATGCAGTTTTATGGTATAGAAAAGCTGTTGGTTTAAAAAGGCTTCTTTTAAATCAATATCGGTAGTTACAAAGTAATCGCGCGCGACATTATCAGACTGTTGAACCGGAATAACATTCACCGACATAGGCGCTGTTTTTTTACCTTCTATGCTTATAGCCGGTATGGTGAACGTACCTTCTTTACGCGGAAAGAGGGTGGTAGTCCAGGTCGTTGTTTTCTTGGTATCAAAGTTCACAATAGATGTTTGACTGCTCACCGATGTTCTACCAACAACGAAGTCTTTTAGTAATATTGAGCTATCAAAAGACTCCCGATCTGCGCCGCCATTTGCCACAACGGTTAACCGAATAGCCTCATCAAGCATAACCGGATTTTTATCGATGGTGGCTTCAACCGAAGTCACATCTGCCAGCACAACCATGCTGCGTAAAAGTAATAAAAGGGTTGTAGTGAATAAAATTGCTTTCATCTACCAATCACTCCGATTTGAAGGCATGCGTTGTCTTTGGCGCTTCTGCGCTTCTAATTGCATTTTTCGTTTTAATAAGAACGCGGGGTCATCTGGTACTCTGCGCATTAAATTTTCAAGACGTTGCTGTTGTTCTTTTTCAGCATCTGTCATCTCACCAGCTTGAGCCATAGCTGCATCGGTTTCTTGCTGGGTTTCATCGGTACCTTCTTCATTTCCAGTATTTTGAGGGGCGCCTGAGTCTTCTTTGTCGTTTTCTTCACCGTTGGCACCATTTTGCGCGTCCGACTCATTTGGGTTCTGGGTATCATCTTGTTCACCCCCTTCATTTTGTGAAGATTGGGGATCATTTTGGCTATCATTTTCATCGTTAGCATTCTGATTATCAGCCGCGTTCTGCTCGCTATTTTCGTCAGATGAGTCTTCACTGTTTGAACCATCATTACTTTGGCTATCTTGGCTACTATCGTCGCTACCTTCTTGATTTTCACCTTCACCAGAATCTTGTTGGTTGTCACCCTCATTCGATTGCTGATTTTCTTGATTTTGCTGTTCTTGTTCTTCTTGTTGCTGCTTCAACTGTTCCAATAATGCTTTATTTTCTGCAGCATCTTGATAATTAGCATCTAGTGATAACACTTCATCATATTTGGCGATGGCCTCATCTAGCTTGCCTAACCGAGCCAATGCATTGCCTTGGTTGTACAAACCTTCAATACCGCCTTGTTGTTGATAAGCGACAAGTGCCTGTTCGTAGTCGCCGGCCTTGTAATGTGCCGCGCCTTGCCAAGCAGGGTCTTCAAAAGTAGATGCTGCTTCATTAAATGCGTTATCAGCGTAGTTTGCTAACCCTTCTTGATTGGCATTTAAAAAAGGTTTTTTCCACCACGACACAGAAGGGGAAGTCGAATTCTCTGACGGTGGTTCTTGGGCGACAGATTGCGCCATTACTGATTCACTACTCATCGGCATGTAGATGGCTGCTATGACTGCAAACACTAATCCGCGCCTAAACCCAAGGGCTATTAAGGGAAGTAAACCCAATAATAGATAGGGGCCAAACTCGCGCCATTGGTCGCCTTCAGTATCACTCGCATCTTCCTCAGATTCGCTGTCTCTATTGAGTAACGACAAGGAAGCGAGTGAAGTAATATCGTCATCATTAGTGGTGATTTCACTAAATTTACCGCCGCTAGCACGGACAATAGCATTGACTGCACTGCTATTAAGTTTAGGGATCACAATAGCGCCACTTCTATCTTTAAGTAACTCACCTGTTATCTGCCTTATAGGGGCACCGTCATCTGTACCTACAGCAAGTGCATTTAAGGTGAAAGATAAGTCGGCAACGTATTCTTGAAGCTCCTGTTGCTGGCGTAAATCAATACCATCGGTTATCCAGTAAATCATACCCTTGCTGTAGCCCGCGTTCGTCAATAACTCAGCAGCGGTTTCAACGCCTAACAAAGGGTCGCTGCCAGGAACGGGCATGATTTCCGGTGACAAGCTCGGAAGTAGGGTGGTGATGTTAGCTGCATCTTGAGTGAGTGGGCTCACTACAAACGCGTCGCCTGCATAGGCCACTAATCCCATTTCACCCTCACCAATCTGGTTTACAAGATCAATGGCTTTATATTTAGCGCGGGTAAGTCTATCTGGGGTAATGTCGGTAGCGCGCATCGACAACGACATATCCATTACGATGACATGCCCCATTTTCAGTTGGTAAACCGGTTGCGGTAGCCGTTCCCATGTAGGGCCTGCTAAGGCAACAACGGCAAGCAACCATCCTAATGCAAGCAGCCAGAATGGGGGCTTCTGTCCTTTCGTAAATTTCCCTACCACCATATGCTGATAGAGATGTGACGGAATAACCGACTGCCAGCCCGACTTTTTCGACGTATTTCGCTTAAGGGCTATATAGAGAATAAGCGCGGGAATAAGCGCTATAAACCACTCGGGTCGCAAAAAATGGACATTGTTAGTAAAGTCTTCCATTACACACTTTCCTTTTTATCGCTAGATGAAATAGGTGTGCGTGACAGTGATTTAATCAATGTACTTCCAATCATTATTAATGCCCATAAGGCAGATAAAGCAAAGGCTACCGCCAATGGAAAGTAGAAGAGGGCTGTTAGCGGTCGCATTTTCCTCGCTTCACCTTGGATAGGTTCTAGCGCGTCTAATTTTGCATAAATGGCTTCTAGCTCTTTTACGTCTCTAGCACGGAAGTATTGACCACCAGTTGAGGTAGCAAGGTCACTTAACATGTCTTCATCTAACTCTTGAGAGGGATTCACCTGTCGGCTACCAAAGAAACTTTGAATAAGCATTTTATCTGCGCCTACGCCAATGGTGTAAACCTTCACTTTTTTATTTACTGCCAACTCTTTTGCTTGCTCAGGGGTAATGAAACCTGCGGTATTTTGCCCATCGGTAAGCAAAATAAGCACATTGTTCGATTCGTCTTTTGCATCAAACCGTTTAACAGCCAAACCGATAGCATCGCCAATAGCGGTTTGTTCTCCCACCAAACCAATCACGGATTCGCTCAGTAAAGTAGAAACAGTGTCTCTGTCATAAGTAAGTGGCGCTTGAAGATAAGCGGTATCAGCAAACAATATTAAGCCTAAACGGTCACCCACGCGGCGCTGGATAAAATCGTACAGCACAGACTTTGTCATGGTCAGACGATTCACTTGCCTGCCATTTAATTCCATGTCGTCAATTTTCATACTGCCGGATAAATCTACCGCCAACATCATCTCTCGGCCTTCACTTGGAATGCTAATTGGCTCACCTAGCCATTGAGGACGTGCTGCTGCGATAACCACGCAGAGCCAAATTAGCGATGCAATAACGACCGGGATTTTGCTACTTTTAAGCGGTGATGGCGTTTCTTGAATACCCGGCCTTAAAGCAGGCACTTGTAGGGCAGCCATTACGTGCTGGGGTTTTGCCGGCACTAGGTATCGAACAAGTAAAGGAAGGGGGAGTAGGAACAAAGCCCACCACCATGCGAACTCAAGCATGGGTTGCCTCCTTACCTTTTTGCTGTTCAAACGATGATGGCTGTTGTGAAGCGCGCAATCTCTTATTATTCGAAGGCGAGGTGACTTTAAAGTGTTTCACCCACGCATTTGCAGCTTTACTACATTCGTTAAAATGTTTGTTATCGCATTTGGGCACGTACTGCTGCGAATGCAGCGTTGATAGTGAATCGCTCATCGTATTTTTGCGTCTGTCTGGCAGCGTTTTCAATAGAAACTCATGCCAACTGTTACCATAAAGCCCTGCAACTTGTTGGGGCGTAAAATACGTCACGGCGGTACGTTTTAATACATTGTTGATTTGCATAGGCCAGTTTTCATCTGAAGATGAGATACTTCCAAGCAGTTTTAGTGCATCGCGACGGGGCTTGTTAAATTTATGCTTTTTGACGAGATAAACAATGAGGCTTATTGCCCCCGCTAAAAATAACGCAATTAAGCACCACCAGCCCCAGTCCAGAGGCCAGACGTCTACATTGTCAGGAACATGTATATCTTTAAGCTGTGCAAGAGGATCGGTTTGCGGCATACCTTGGGCTGATTGCATCAAAAGCGCTCCTGTTGCATGCCTTGAATTTGGGTATCAATAGGCAGACCCGCAGAAATATGGTAACGAGAAATATTAGCTTGTTTAAGTGATTGTTCCATTACACTGTTTTGTTGTTCACGCCAACGTTGATAGGTATCTTCTTCTTTTCTGTCACCTAATAACCATCGCTGTTGGTTAATGCCATCGGAAACACTTACCCGTTGAATGGAGCGAGTTTGAGGCAGTGTATGCTCAATAGGATCGTCAACTATAATGGCTCTCACTTCGCAATGGCGTGAAAGCTGACTTAAATGTTGCTGAGCCGCACTGCCTAAATGCTGAAAATCAGACAGTAGATACACTAAGCTACCTGGGCGAGCCAAACGACGAAGTCGAGCACAGGCATCGGCAAAGGATTGGGTATCGGCTTCTTTATTCGCCAACTGTTCATGGCTGGTGGCGTGCAAGTCCATCAATTCGTGACAAATATGCAAAACAGCCCGTTTACGAGCAAGGGGCTTCACTTCTTTGTGCTGGCTTTGGTTAAATAGTAATGCGCCTACTTTGTCGCCGTGAGCAGCTGCAGACCAACTTATTAACGAACAGATATGGGCAACCTGCATAGACTTAGTCAGTAACCGTGTGCCAAACATCATTGAAGGGGAGAAGTCGCAAAACAAAAATACAGGGCGTTCTCGCTCTTCACGATATATTTTGGTGTGGGTTTTACCGGTGCGGGCGGTAACACGCCAGTCGATTGCACGAATGTCGTCACCTGGTTGGTAATGTCTAGCCTCGTCAAACTCCATGCCTCGACCTTTGTGCTTGGTCAAATAGCTGCCTGCAAGGCGAGCTTGTGGCGAGCGCTTAGGAGAAAGACTAAATAGTTTTGCCAACTGCTGATACCGCAATAGTTCAGCAGTAGACAAATTAACCCCGTTGGTTTGCAGTAACGCTAACTGCGAATGAACATCACTCATCGTTTATGGAACAGCTACGGTAGCAACAATTTGGTTAAGCACATCATTCATAGTAATGCCTTGTGCTTCTGCGTGATAAGACAAAATAATGCGATGGCGAAGTACATTATGTACCACCGCTTGAATATCATCAGGGCCAACAAAATCTCTGCCACTCAACCAAGCGTGTGCACGTGCGCATCTGTCTAAACTGATGGTGGCACGAGGGCTAGTGCCCATCGCAATCCATTCGGCAAGATTTGCATCAAACTTAGCTGGCTGTCTGGTAGCCATCACCAATTGCACTAAATACTGCTCAAGTTCGGGCGCCATATGTAGTGCTAGCGCTTCATTACGTGAAGAGAAGATATCTTGCTGGGTTAATTTAGGCGGCGTTACCAGCGGAACTGATAATGCTTCTCCGCGGGTCAAACGCAAAATCTCTAACTCTGTTTCGGCATCTGGATAATCAATATCGACGTGCATTAAAAAGCGATCGAGCTGAGCTTCTGGTAATGGGTAAGTCCCTTCTTGTTCTAGAGGGTTCTGTGTCGCCATTACCAAGAATAAAGGGGGAAGCGGGTAGGTCTTGCTGCCTACCGTTATTTGGCGCTCAGCCATAGCTTCTAGCAGCGCCGACTGTACTTTAGCTGGAGCACGGTTTATTTCATCAGCCAATACTAAGTTGTGAAATAGTGGGCCTTTTTGAAAAACAAATTCACCGGTTTCAGGGCGATAAATATCAGTGCCGGTTAAATCAGCAGGCAGTAAATCAGGGGTAAACTGAACGCGATGAAAATCACCGTCGATACCATTAGCAAGCGCGTTAATTGCTCTGGTTTTTGCTAGACCTGGAGGCCCTTCTACTAAAAGGTGCCCATCAGCTAAAAGCGCAATAAGGAGGCTTTTGGTAAGTGCACTTTGACCAATGATTTGCTGATCTAAATACTTCTGCAGTTGCTGAAATTGTTCCGCTGCCATAATGCAATTATTCCGTTGAAATTCTAGTTATCAGGAAAAGTAAACCAATTAACTCGCCCAAATGTATGTTACGAGTAGATAAATTGGCATAAAACAGACTATGTTTTTCTTATATGGTTCCCTTGTCGTCTAGTTCAAGTCGTTAAAAACATCTAATTTTCAGATAGGCGACGATTATTCGACACAAATAGGCTGAAAACTGTCCGTGAACGTTGATAATTTGCTATTTTGTTCATTGTTTGTAAAAATTGGGTTTATTACAGGTCAGACCACTTATTTCCCGTGGTCCTTAATTTAGGTGCATTATGTCAACAAGACAATCTGTTACTACCCGCGAGGGTGATCGTATCGCCATTGTGGCGGGGTTACGTACTCCGTTTGCAAAAATGGCGACATACTTCCACGGTGTTCCCGCTGTCGATTTAGGTAAAATGGTCGTAAACGAACTGCTCGTTCGCCATGGCATTCAAAAAGAATGGGTTGATCAGGTTGTCTATGGTCAGGTTGTTCAAATGCCTGAAGCGCCGAATATCGCCCGTGAAATCGTATTGGGTACTGGCATGAATGTGCATACTGATGCTTACAGCGTCTCTCGTGCATGTGCAACCAGCTTCCAGTCTACCGTTAATATTGCCGAAAGTATGATGGCTGGCCACGTTCAGGTAGGTATTGCTGGTGGTGCTGACTCTACGTCTGTATCGCCAATTGGTGTATCTAAAAACCTAGCGCGCGCATTGGTCGATCTTCAAAAAACCAAAACTTTGGGTCAGAAGTTTAATATCTTTAAGCGTTTAGGCCTTAAAGATTTAGCGCCTGTGCCGCCAGCGGTTGCAGAATACTCAACAGGTTTGTCTATGGGACAAACTGCTGAGCAAATGGCGAAATCCCACCATATCTCACGTGAAGAACAAGACGCACTTGCGCATCGTTCACACAGTTTTGCCGCGCAAAGCTGGGAAGAGGGTAAATTAGACAGTGAAGTAATGACCGCTTACGCAGAACCGTACAAAGGTGCGTTATCTCGCGACAACAACGTACGTTTCGATTCTAAGCTTGAAGGCTATGCCAAGCTTCGCCCTGTTTTTGATAAAAAATACGGTACAGTAACTGCGGCTAACGCTACCCCGCTAACTGATGGTGCTTCAGCTGTTATTATGATGACGGAAAGCCGTGCTAAAGAATTGGGCTATAAGCCATTAGGTTATCTTAAGAGTTATGCTTTCTCTGCCATTGATGTATGGGAAGACATGTTGATGGGGCCATCTTACGCCACGCCAATTGCGCTAGATCGCGCAGGCATGACATTAAACGATATTACGCTTATCGAAATGCATGAAGCTTTTGCCGCGCAGACACTTTCGAACGTAAAAATGTTCGCCAGCGATAAATTTGCCCAAGAAAAACTTGGTCGTGCAAAAGCTACCGGTGAAATCGACATGGACAAATTTAACGTTATGGGAAGTTCTATTGCTTACGGTCACCCGTTTGCGGCAACAGGCACGCGAATGATTACCCAAATGCTTAACGAACTTAACCGTCGCGGTGGTGGTACTGGTCTACTAACCGCTTGTGCAGCGGGTGGTTTAGGTGCAGCTATGATTGTGGAGACAGAATAATATGAGTCAGGACACAACAATGACAAATGACGTTCAAGCAACATCTGGTGCATTTACGTTAACCAAGCAAGACAATGGCGTTGCCATACTCACCATGGATGTACCTGGTGAGTCTATGAATACGCTAAAAGCCGCTTTTGGCGATGAAATATCTGCCATGCTGGATGACATTGATACTGATACCAGTATTAAAGGTGTTGTGCTGGTAAGTGGTAAAGCAAATTCGTTTGTAGCCGGTGCCGATATTAGCATGCTAGCTGCTTGTAATACTGCAGAAGATGCCACCACCATCGCGGCTGGCGGCCAAGCTATTTTTGAGCGTATCGAACGCATGAAAGCAACCTTTGTTGCAGCCATAAATGGCCCAGCACTTGGCGGTGGTTTAGAACTAGCCCTAGCGTGTCATTATCGAATTTGTACCGACTCTCCCAGCACTCAGGTAGGGCTTCCTGAAGTTCAACTTGGCTTATTGCCTGGAAGTGGTGGAACACAGCGACTACCTCGTTTAATTGGTATACAGCAAGCCATGAAAATGATGCTTACTGGTGCACCAGCACGGGCAAAGCAAGCGAAAAAGTACGGCATTGTTGATGATGTAGTACCGCAAAGCGTGTTGCTAAAAGTGGCTGAGCAGTTCGCCCTTAAACGTAAGCCTGAGCGCGAAGCGCCGCAAAAAAGCGTGATGGACAAAATGCTTGAAAATACCGGCCCAGGCCGCGGCATGATGTTCAAAAAAGCGCGCGAAGCAACGTTTGCTAAAACTAAAGGTAACTATCCTGCGCCAGGTTACATTATTGATGTCATCGAAACTGGCATGCGTGATGGCGTTGAAGCTGGCCTTAAAGCTGAAGCGGAAGCATTCGGTAAGTTAGTGATGACACCTGAATCTTTTCAATTGCGTCAGATTTTCTTCGCGACTACCGACATGAAGAAAGAAAACGGTATTGAAGGCGTAGCGCCAGAGAAGATGAAAAAAGTTGGCGTACTAGGCGGCGGATTAATGGGCGGGGGTATTGCGTTTGTAACCTCTACTAAAGCCGGCGTACCTGTTCGTATTAAAGATGTTCGCCCTGAAGGCATTGCTAACGCGATGAAGTACAGCTACGACATTTTGAATAAGAAAGTGAAGAAGCGCTTCATGCGTAGTAGCGAAATGCAAAAGCAACTGTCGCTTATCACTGGCACCTTAGATTATAGCGGCTACCAAGATACCGATATTGTGGTTGAAGCGGTATTTGAAGATTTAGATCTTAAGCAAAAAATGGTCGCGGATATTGAAGAAAACTGCAAAGAGAACACCATCTTTGCCTCTAACACTTCTTCTATTCCAATTACCCAAATTGCTGCTAAAGCAGCTCGCCCTGAAAACGTGATTGGTCTTCATTACTTTTCACCTGTAGATAAAATGCCATTAGCCGAAGTTATCGCTCATGAAACTACGTCGGATCAGGTTATTTCATCTACCGTTGAATTTGCGAAAAAGCAGGGCAAAACCCCCGTCGTTGTTAAAGACGGCGCAGGCTTTTATGTTAACCGTATTTTAGCCCCTTACATGAATGAAGCGGCTAGCTTAATTCTTGCTGGTGAGCCTATAGAGCACATCGACAAGTCCCTCGTTAAGTTTGGCTTCCCCGTTGGGCCTGTGAAGTTACTTGATGAAGTAGGCATTGATGTTGGTACTAAGATCATTCCTTTCCTAGTAGAAAGCTTTGGAGAGCGTTTTACGGCGCCTTCAGCTTTCGATAAAGTACTGGCTGATGGTCGTAAAGGTAAAAAGAACCAAAAAGGTTTTTACAGCTATGAAGGTAAGAAGCCAGGTAAAGAAGTAGATGAAAGTATTTACTCACTCCTGGGTTTAACACCGTCAACGAAATTAAGTGAAAAAGAAGTGGCTGAACGCTGCGTTCTTATGATGCTTAATGAAGCTGCACGTTGTTTAGATGAGAGTGTTATTCGCAATGCCCGTGATGGCGACATTGGTGCTATCTTTGGTATCGGATTTCCACCTTTCCTAGGCGGTCCTTTCCGTTATATGGACACGTTAGGAATCAAACATGTTGTTGAGCGTTTGAATCATTACGCTAGCTCCGTAGGTGATAAATTCGCACCTGCAGATGTATTGGTGAAAATGGCTGAAGAGAACTGCACCTTTTACTAGTATGTAAGCGACATATAAAAAGCCGGGAGCCTGAAACGTAAAGGTTCCCGGCTTTTTTTGTGTGTAATGAGTAATTTGGCTGGTTTGCTAGCCAATTTTCAGTACAATCCGGCAGTTTCGAAAAAATACAAGTCAAAATTTTGGCGTTGTATTTAATAGAGTTTTTCAATCCCCTTAAATAGTGAGCTAAGTAGGAGTGCTTCTTGTTTGTTTTAATATCGATAAGCCTATTAAGTAGTGTTTTCTTTTATGTAGAGGCTGTGAAGTGGGGAATGAATGCTAAGTATTGGGCAGTGCTTGCTTTAGTGATAGGGCCTTTTGTATTCCCTATATTTGGTATTGCCAGACACATACATTGGCGAAGGGCAGCAGGCTTTAATAATCTAATGGTAGAAGCGTAAACGACAACAGAACGACTAGACAATGTCTAGAGCTAAGCCCTGGCGAGTTTAAAGCGGGTCAGCCCTCTCTAATTCCCAGTAAATCTATACATTAAGCGCACAGCTGAATTACAGGTATAAAAAAAGAGAGTCTATGCTCTCTTTTTTGGAATTCTTTCAAGCTCTTATAAGCCTACACCGTAGCCATTGCCCGTTTTTGGGCGGTAGTTTTGGGGCTGAGTAACAGACTCTTTTTGCTGTTCAGGGGCTTGTTTAGCGCCTTCTTGGTTATCAGCAGCAACAGGGGTAGCGGTAGATAGTACTAATGCAACAGCATACTCTTTTAACATATTAATATTCCTCTGACTTTTTATTTTAAGAACGAACAAACAAAACCGATAGAAAGGATGTTTACCGGTTACAGAAGATATTGCGAGAGATGTGCCAACTTTTTAAGTCATTGATTTTAAGTGGTTAAAGTTGTATTTGGTGCGTTTTTTGACACTTGGGTTAGTCAAAAGTAGTAAGCGCCAAAAAAAAGTCAGATGTTTGAATGGCCAAGCAGGTTATGAAGCTTTTGGTTTTCAGTAAGTAGTTTTTCAAATCGCTCGGCATTAAGCGGGCGGCTGTATAAAAAGCCCTGTAGCATCTCGCAATCATAGCGACGCAAGATATTAAGCTGCTCTTCTTCTTCAACCCCTTCAGCCACTACCTTTAGGCCTAGGTTATGGGCAATGTTAATTATTGCTGCTGCCATATGACGGTCAACGCTACTTTTCGCGATATCGTCAATAAACGCTTTATCTATTTTAAGGGTATTGAGCGGGAATCGCTTCAAATAGGCTAAGGAAGAGTACCCAGTACCAAAGTCATCAAGGGCAAGGTGTATGCCTCGTTCTCTTAATCTACTCATCATACGAAGGCCATTTTCAGGGTCTTCCATTAACGTCCCTTCGGTAATTTCACACTCTAGGTGCAGTGGGGATAGGCCTACTTCGCTTAAAATTCGATTAATTCTGTCGTCTAAATCTGGAAGTTCGAATTGTTTAACAGAGATATTCACGGCTACCCGGCCGGTAAACAAGCCTTGAGATACCCAGCGTTTGGTATCGATACAGGCTTTACGTAATACCTGCTCACCAATTTCAATAATCTGGCCTGTTTGCTCAGCAAGGGGAATAAATTGCCCTGGGCTTACTATGCCTTTTTGCGGGTGTTCAAAACGCACTAACGCTTCCATACTGACCAGTTTACCAGAGGCGATATCAACTTTTGGTTGGTAGTAAACCGTAAATAGGTCGTCTTTAATTCCGTGGCGAATTAAGTTTTCAATTTGCAACTGACGAACCGCATTTTGATTCATTTCACCGCTGAAGAATTGATAGCTGTTGCCACCATTATTTTTCGCAAAGTACATGGCGGTGTCGGCATTTTTTAGCATTTCTTGTGGCGTATTACCGTCGTCAGGGAAAAAGGCTATGCCTAAGCTTGCGCCCAATACAAACTCTTGCTTATTGATGATGAAAGGGCGAGCGAGTGTATCAAGTAAGTTTTGTGCGTAATGGGTGACCGTATGAATATCTGCGCTATCTTCCATTAAGACACTGAACTCATCGCCACCAAGGCGATAACAAGTGGCATTTTTACCTGTAATACGTTGTAAGCGTTTGGCAATTTGTTTAATTAATATGTCACCAGTTTGGTGGCCTAGCGAGTCATTTATTTTCTTGAAGTTGTCCATGTCCAAACACAACAAGGTGTGTGGCGAGCCCTTACGGACTAAATTTTGATGACTAGCTTGGTAAAACGAGCGATTAGGCAGTTCAGTTAAAGGGTCGACATTGGCCAGTTTAAGTAATTCTTTTTCGGTACTCTTACGAGAGGTGATATCGCTGAATACACCAACGAAATGACTTATTTTGCCATCGTCGTCGTGTACCGCATCTATGTTTAATTCCATTTCATAGCGTTCGCCATTAACGCGAACTGATTCTACTTCACCCGACCAGTTACCTTTGGTTTTCAGGGTCTTTTTAATCTCTTCTGTAAACGCATCGGGATACAAATGGAAATGTAGGTAGCTGGCAAGTGCTTGTTCTCTAGTTTCACCTGTATAGCTACAGTAAGCGTTATTCACTGAAATAAATTTAAACTGTGTGGTGGTAATGAATACACCCTCAGAGATATTTTCGATTGAACGCTTAAAGAGGTTTAGCTGTTCTTCTGCTTCCTTTAGGTGGTTGATATTTTTCAACGTTCCGGTCATACGAACCGGCTGCTGATTATGATCGCGCTCAACCACTTTTCCACGATCTAGTAGCCATATCCATTGGTTTTTAAAGGTTTTAGCGCGATAGGCAAGCTCGTAGAAGTCACTCTTACCTTCTAAATGGTTGCGTAATGTATCCCTAACGCGACCTATATCATTGGGGTGGATATTCGCATCATAGGCGCCAGTGGTTCTTATATCGTCTTGTGGGAAGTCTAAAGTCCCCCATGTGTTTGCTCGATATACTTGCCCGCGATACACGTCCCAATCCCATAGTTCGTCGCCAGAGCTCCATAAGGTAAGTTTAAGGCGTTCCTCTGATTCACGTATGGAAAGTTGATTCGATTTACGCAATTGGTACTGTCGAATAATAAAGGCCAGAACAATGGTTAGAATAAGTGCATAAAAAACTAATGCGACGGAATGTAACCAAGGGGGGCGTGCAATATAAATTTTTAACTCGCGACTTTGAGACCAATGCTTCCCAGGTTCGATAGCTTGGACTTCAAAAATATAATTTCCAAAAGAAATATTGTTAAATTGAGCCGTCCTAACATTTTCATTGTAAACCCATAAATTATCCATACCTTTAAGACGATATCGGTATGAAACCTCTTTAGGGTATACCGCGTTTATTAAACCAAATGAAATGCTGAACCTAGATTCAAAGTACTCTAGCGTTTTTTCACTTTTATAGGTGATGTTTGCAAGTAAACTATCTTCTTCAACTACTCTATCTGTACCAAGCAACCCCGTATTCGCTTGGTTTGACTCACCAAATACTCTAAATTCAAATAATTCAGGCATTCTTGTTCGATTCTCACTTTCAATCGTCGATGTTTGATGTGCCTTAGATATTATGTTGAAGCCTTTGTTACCGCCAAAATAGATATCTCCATTAGAGGTCGCTAAAACTGCACTTTCCCCTAACGAATTAAATTCGAGTTGATCGTTTGAAACACTCGACATTTCAGTAAGTGTCGAGAGTTCGATTTGATGCACGCCCGCACTGTCGGCATACCAAATGCTGTCGTGGGTACCAATAGATGAGAAAATAAATCCATTTCCATCATCACGAGTTTGCCGCTGTACAACTTGCAGTGTTTTTTTGCTAACTTTGAGCACGCCATCTGAGCGGGTAGTTAACCAGTACGCATCAGGCGTTTCATACACACCATAAACAGGTGATGAAAGACCTTTTTCTTTTCCAATCCGGTCTATTACTCTGTTACTACTTAGGGAGTAAAGAAGAATGCCACTTTCTTGCCGAAGCCATAGACGATTGTTATTATCGGTAAATATAGGGAGTAGGATAGTAGAGGTGTCATCTACTTCGTGATGGACCGGTAAAGGTGATGCCGAGTTCATCGAGGTGTCTATTGAATACAGGCCATTATCTTCCAACCAAACCCAAACTCTGTTGTTCCCTTTATAAATATAGTCAACAAACTGCCCTGGGAAATAACGCTCTAATAGCTCAAGCTTATTATCTACTCGTTTATAGACACTTAAACCACCTGAACTGGCGACCCAAAAGTAACCTTCTTTATCAATTTCAACGTCCCAATAACTGGTGCCAGGCGAGATTTCCTCATCTAAAGATAGATAGTCGAAATCACCTGTGACTCGATCGAGCCTTCCAATCCCGTCTTGTTGAGATGCAAAATAAATATCATTAGATGAGTCTTGGGCTAGACCCCATATCGTTGAGTTTTCATCTCTATCTGTGGCTTTAAGCGCGCTAGAATGAAAGCGTATTTCTGAAAACTCCGAGTGGAACTTAAAGGCATTTTGCATAGTGCCAAGCCATAGTGCGCCAGATCTATCTTTGGTGATACCGAAAATAATCTTTTGGCTGAGCTTGGTTATATTTTTTTTGTCTGAACTTAAATGGGCAATGTCTGCTGAAGATATATTTTTTGGAGATTCAATATTACTGTTAACAATAAAAAGCCCATTGTCTGAACTGAACCAAACATTCCCATTGAACTCTATAATGGAAGTGACATTCACGTTGCTATCAAGGTTCAATAGCTCTCTACTAATGTGTTTGAGCTGACCACCGTTCGCACTAATAACGTATACGCCTTCATTCGTTGCTAACCAATAATTGCCTTCAATTACCGTAACATCATGCAAGGCACCCGTTTCTATACTTATTCCCCAGGGATTAACCCTGCCTAAGTCAAAAACTTCTTTGGTATTTTTATCTAAAATTTTTGCACCTAGTTCATTAGAGCCAAACCAGATTCTAGACGGTTCATCGAAAATTAGTTTAATGGTGCTATCTGTCTTGTAGACTTGAGCGAGTATTTTTATTTGGTTATTTTCATTCTTAGAGAGGGAGTAAGCAAATTTATGGTCTGAAAACAGAATGCTGCCGTCAATACCTTCACTGATGGTCGTGATTACATCGAGTTTGATGACAGAGTTTTGTTTTGAAAATGTTTCAAAATCATCGCTTTCTGGTCGGTAGCGGGCTAATCCTGAATGAGTCGCAATCCAAAGGATGCCGTCAGAGTCAACAAACAATTTTTGAATAAATCCACTTGGGAGGGCGTGGGGGTCGTTGTCTGACGGGTGATACTGATTAATTTCATAACCAGAGTAACGGTTGAGCCCGTTTGGTGTCGCAAGCCATATGTACCCCTTGTCGTCTTCGGCAATGTCGAGAACAACTGTACTTGACAACCCATCTCGGTTGTCTAACTCAGTAAATTGTAAATCAGCAACTTCTATGGCTGCCGCATCGGAGAAAATTACTCCGAGCAGTTGAAGCCATATGACTATAACTGAGTAAGCTAGGGTTGAGCGCACCTACACACCTTTGGCATTACGCCTTATCATTATAATTTATAGTTAGGCTGGCCGCATCCCTAACAGCCAGAGTAATAAATATGCCGAAATAACGCGGGCTCTACAAGCGATTTTTAGTTATCGGAGGGTGATGGTTCAATTGTTAACCACCTTTTGCTAGTAATAGGGAATTTGGGATTTAAACTCGGAAATTCCATTGATGGTTCTTTGCTTTGGTGTTTCTAGTTTTTCGTACTTGCCTTGTGCAAAAAGAATTAACTCTCCGCACCGTTCTCGCTTGGCAAGTTGGTGCGCGTAGCTTTGTATATCCTCAAAACTCAATGCGCTAATACATTCAGCAAGTTGGGTATTTCTATTAAAGCTTAAATCCTGCGTCCCTAAGCTTATCCATAGTCTTTGCGACTTCATCGATAAATTAAGATCGCGTTCTTCTAGTTGCTTCAATAAGTTCTGTTTGATGGTAGACCAATAAAAACGATAGAACTCGATTTCTTCTAACTGCTGAAACAAAAATACCGTCATCGCATCAAGTAACGTTTTGGCACTATTATTAGGGCTTTGTACATAAAATGCCATCCCCGGGTGTTGATTATGGGGAACATAACCGGTTCCCACAATGTAGCCCAATTGTTGTTCTGTTCTAAGTGCATTGAAAAATGGTGCCGCTAGCATTTGTTCCAACACCATACAAAGTGCAGTGTCGTGCAGGTCTGCAGTCGGTGCCTGCAAATACAGCACTACAGCAGCATCGTCGTGTTCACAGGTGACTTGATGATAAAAAGCTTCACCAACAGGAAGTTTCGACACCGCGCGCGACAAAGGTGAGCCGCTGGTATTAACACATTTACTATCAATATTTTTCGCGAAGTCCTTTGCTTGTTCACTGGCCCAATTGCCATGCACAAAGCTTTCTATGAAATAGTCATCAAATGCATTGTCACGCACGTTAATCATGTCTTCATAGGAAGTGTTTGCTACCGCTTCCAGTAATTCCACAGGGGCTTGTGTATTACGCTGTATCAACACGCTTAACCTAGAGAACAAGCGGTTAGTCGGTTTGTTCAGCAGTGAGTTCTGTAAATTCTGAAGCTGCATTTGTTTGTAATGCTGAAAATTAAACTCAGAAGGTTTGAATGATAAGACTGCTTCTAATAACTGCTCTGCTAACAACATTTGCTGATTGGTAAAGCCTCGGGTATGCAGCGTAAAGCCAGCTTGATGACCATAAATTCGATAATGTAACCCTGCAATTTCGGCGCGGTAATACTTGGCCTGAAGATAGTCATTTAATGCACTTAACCAGATTCGTTTAGCAGCAACCGCGGTTAACGAATCAGAGAAATGCACCATATCAAACGAGACATAAATGTCGCCTTTTGGGCTAAAAAACTGTTGGTCTTGTGCAAACCAAAAACGCACACCGTCTTTCTCAACCAATCTGGTCGGGTTATCAACTCCCGTTTCTGGTAATACTAGCGCGTAGCTTTCCCCTAAATAGGGGTTCGGAGGGGGAAGCGATAATGCATCTATCGTAATTGGTGACGCAAAGGCATTCAATTGATCGTCAGCAATAGGTTGAACACGGTATCTTGCGTTGTAATACGCGCAACTTCTATCGGTTTCTACATCCGGAGAGATTACTTTTAATCGAATGTTACACGGCGTAAAGAACGACAAGGCCTCTTTCATGACAGTGCCGTCGTAGCTGCCGATACTTGTTCGAAGTTTTCTAAGCTGCTCTGGCGTGAACAAAAATTGATGCTGGGCAAATTCGCTCACCATCGTTAGCGGCTTGACGTTTTCTTCGTACTCTAGTGCTAGCGCAGTAAGTTGCGCTTTCTCTTCGAATCGCCACGAGTCATTAATAGATTGTTTAACCAATTCTAGGTAACTGAATAATGCCATCACAACATCTTGTTGTTTTGCTAATCCTAGTTCTGTTAGCTGGAAGCTTATATTGAAGTCTTTAAATTTATCGCCTTCAATACCCGAGCCAGCGATCAGATTTACCGCCCAGTTTTGGCTCTTCAAATACGCAAGTAAACTGCCTTCGCCCTCATCGCCAAGTAAATGGCTAATATAATTTAGCGGTTTGGTATCGATATCGTTGTGAATACCAGGCAATGCAAAGGTTACAATCATTCGCCGCGCAGTTTGCAGCGGTTTAATATTAATTTGAATACCAAGCTGAGAAGAGGAATACAGCGCAGGCCATGAATCATTGGCTAACGCTCCGGCCTCAAAACTTGAAAAGCTTTGTGTTATTAACGCTTCTAACTGAGCAATGGGAACTGGGCTTGATATACATAAACACATGTTACGACCGCAATAATACTGTTTATGTAGGGCTCTTAATGCCTCTCGAAGACTGCCAACCTCGTGTTTTGAAAATATATCGGCATTGCCAACAGAAAATTTTGAGAAGGGATGAGCCGGATTACACGTTTCTTTGTGAATCTGATAAAGCCGGCGTAAGTCGTCTTTAATTTTAAACTGAAACTCTGCATCAATAGACTTTATTTCGTTTGTCAGCGCAGTTTCATTTAAGATGGGTTGGCGCAGCATATCGGCAAAGGCTGGAAGAGTTTGCGCAATGGCAGAGCCGTCACACTGATAATGGTAATTCGCATATTCAGTGCCTGTCCACGCGTTTATATTACCACCATATTGCTCGATGAACCCGTTGATACTATTAGGGTTTGGGAAATGTCGACTTCCCATAAAGAGCATGTGTTCTAGCAAGTGGGCTAGCCCCTGACAATCGTTTGGATCGTAAAAATGACCCGCACGAACCGCCATAGAAACATAGGAAGTGCTGGATTGTGGTTCATGGCATAACATAACCCTAAGACCGTTGGGCAAGGTAAAATGATATGCATTATCAAATTTTTGAACGTTAGTCACATGATCTCATTGTAAAAACTCAAGACAAAATTGTCAGGAAAACCACGAACTGCTCACAATCCCTGAAATGAAATAATACAGTTAAATAACCACTATTTAGGTTTTGTGCTATGCGTAATTAAAGCACTCTGTTATCGTAACTGCACATAAAACATAGTATGCGTAATGTTATGTCAGGTCAAAGTAGCAACGACGACATTTTTTTATTTATCATGCGCCATGGAGAGGCAGAAGCGCCGCGTTTGGATGACAAAAGTCGGCAGCTCACCCAAGTTGGTAGACAGCAATCGTCGGCCGCCACGCAGTGGTTGTGTGCGAATTATTGTCCTGATAACGCCGTGGATTTGGCGCTAATCAGTCCTTATCGTAGAACTCGCCAAACCCTTGATATGGTCTCCCTTGATATCGTCGCTGATAAAATCGAAGTCAATGAAGATATTATTCCCGACGGTTCGGCAGAATTGGTTAGCGATTATTTGTCGGCGCGGATACACAGCGCTGTTAATTCAAAACAGCCCCTCAAGCGAATATTGGTGGTCAGTCATATGCCATTAGTCAGCTATTTGGTTGACGCATTGTGTCAGTCTTACACAACCAGTTTATTCGCTACCGCTTCCATTGCTGTCATCCGATACTCGCCTAGAACACAAAAAGGTACCTTGGTAACGCATTACCAAGGCTGAAGGTTTAATGGCTAAAATAGGCTGGGGTACACGGTGTGTCTGGTTTGAAAGCTTATGATTATATTAGACTAAAGATTTATTCGCGGATTTTGCTTCAGAAGTTTTGTTTTTGACCGATAATTAATATTGAGAGTGTCAACGTTTATTCGAAAGCAGGGTGGGGAATGACCAGCAAATCTATTCCTGAACTCCTCAAGCGTTCATTGCAGTCGCATATGGCGGAAGCAGATTTGCGCGAAGACGAGGAGATGCAGGACATTATTACAAAACTATCTACATTGTCTGACAAGGTTGCGGCTGCAAAAGCGCAAGTGCTTGCCAAACGTGCTCAAAAAGCAGTAGATAAAATCTAGTCTGAAGCGCCAGATTGGGGGGCGTTGAAGTACTCCGGCATAATACGAACCGTTTTGATCATGTTTTCTGTAATATCCACAATCTCTAACGGGTAACCTGCCAAGCGAACACTCACTTTGTTCTCAGGAATTTCTTCTAAATACTCTAGCAATAACCCATTCAACGTTTTTGGCCCTTCAGTAGGCAAGTTCCAATCCATTTCTTTGTTTAGATCGCGAATATTAGCACTTCCGTCCACCAGCACAGAACCATCTTGCTGAACGTGCGCTTCTTTGCTGTGATCGGGCACCATGCTGGTCGTGAAGTCCCCGATGATTTCTTCAAGAATGTCTTCTAATGTGACCAAGCCCATAATGTCGCCATACTCATCGACAACCAGTGCAATGCGCTCTTTCTCAGCTTGGAACTTGTACATTAGCGTATGCAATGGCGTTGATTCTGGCGTGTAGTAAATTTCTCTTACTGCACGCAGTAGGCTCGACTTGGTAAACTGATCTTTTGATAATAAACGCAGTGCATCTCGCACATGAACAAACCCTACTGCATCATCGATACTATCGCGGTAAAGTAATACGCGGGTATGTTGGGCGTGAGTAAGGTGTTTCTGAATCCGCTTCCATTCGTCGTTAATATCTATGGCGACAATTTCAGCTCTTGGCACCATAATATCTTCAGCTGTGACACTTTCTAAATCAAGAATACTTACCAGCATATCTTGGTGTTTTTTCGGGATAAGGCTCCCCGCTTCGTATACCACAGTACGTAATTCTTCACGACTTAAAGAGTCATCATTGCCATCTGCTGGACTAATTTTAAGCAGAGCTAAAATGCCATTAGTGATGCCATTGATAAAAGCCACAAATGGATAAAGTATCGTTAGCAAGGGCAATAGTATTACCGAGCTTGGGAAGGCCACTTTTTCTGGGTAAAGGGCGGCTAATGTTTTCGGGGTGACTTCCGCAAAAATAAGTAGAATTAAGGTTAGACCAAAGGTGGCTGCAAATAAGCCCCAATAATCGCCAAACAAGCGAATACAAATAATTGTCGCTAACGATGACGCGGCGATATTAACAAGGTTGTTCCCTATTAAGATAAGACCTATAAGTCTATCAGGGCGGTCGAGCAGTTTTTGAACCCGTTGGGCAGATTTATTGCCTTCGTTTTGCAGGTGCTTCAGGCGATAACGGTTTATCGACATCATGCCTGTTTCAGAACTAGAGAAATACGCAGAAAGTAATATGAGTACGCCGAGCGCGATAAACAGCGTACTCGTAGATATGTCGTCCAACTATTGGGTTCCTATCATTTATTGATGTTCAAATAATATAATTTGAAATTGGGTCTACATGTGCAATATACGCAGCATACGCAAGGTGTGCACGTAAATTTGATTAATTCATTTAGATAATAGGTGATTTATAGCAATATTTCGCGAACCAATTTACTACCGAAGTACGCAAGTGACAGTAAAATAACGCCGAGTACTGTCATAAATATCACTTGTCTTCCTCGCCATCCTCTCAGCTTTTGACCAACCAATAATATTAAGTACACGACTAAAGCGGCACTCGATAGTACCGTTTTATGCGCATACGTTTTATTAAACATGTCATCTAAGAACACAAACCCGCTAAGAAGCGACACAGATAACAAGCATGTACCCACCAGCAAAAGCTTAAACAATATGCCTTCTACCAACATCAGAGGTGGCAAAGATGAATGTAGTAGCGCTGCGCCTTTTTGTTTCAATCGATAGGTGATGTATGACATCTGCAAGGCATAAAGAAAGGCAATAACCAATGTGCAATAAGCAAACAAAGACAAGCTGATATGCACAACTAGCCCTGGTTGCAGCTCTATATGCATGATGTAAGACACGGGAATAAATAGCGAGGCCAGCACTGATAAGCTAGCAAACCCAAATACCACCGGAAGCAAAATAAGGTTTGGAATAGCGCGAGCAAATATCAGCATGGCGGTGGTGATTATCCACGCCACTAGTGAAAGTACATTGGTAATACTCATGTCTTGCCCAGGCGCCACCATAATAACGTTAAGCAAAAACGCAATGTGCGCAACAACACCTAAGCTAGCAATGCCTAGGCCTAAGCGTTTGTTTGGGCCTTCTTGATGTACAAACTTGCCAAGTAAAACAATGGCGGCCATAGCGTAAAGCGCAGCGGCGGCAATGGCGAAAGCGGTGTTCATGATGTTTCCTGTAAAAAATGGTGTTTATCACCAATACTGGCGGTATTGATACTGGAAGTTGGGCTTAAATTCAACCATCTCCTTGTTTTTCTTTATGCAAGTACCATGTATTGGGGCAATAGCGTTCGTTTAATTTTCTCGCAAGCTAGTCTTTGAGATGAGACAATAACGACCTGAATTAGTTTAATGGTGGCTCATAGCAAGCTTGTATGCGTGAGCAGTAGACAGAGGAAAGAAATTTCCTTCACTAGACGGTACGTTAAGTCGCCCTTTTACGTTACAATAGGCGCATTACGTCTGAAATAAATAGAAGTTTCATACTATGTTTGAAAATTTATCAGAACGCTTAGGCCAGACATTACGAAATGTCAGTGGTAAGGGGCGTCTTACAGAAGACAACATTAAAGAAACGCTTCGCGAAGTGCGCATGGCGTTACTTGAAGCGGATGTTGCATTACCGGTTATCAAATCCTTCGTTGCACAAGTCAAAGAGCGTGCGGTAGGGACTGAAGTTACCAAGAGCCTGAAGCCAGGACAGATCTTTATCAAGATTGTTCAGTCTGAGCTAGAAGCGGTGATGGGGGAAGCAAATGAAAAGCTAAACCTTGCCACTCAGCCTCCTGCGGTTATTTTGATGGCTGGCCTTCAAGGGGCGGGGAAAACCACCTCTGTAGGTAAGCTTGCTAAATACCTAACCGAGCGTGAAAAGAAAAAGGTTATGGTAGTGAGTGCCGATGTTTATCGCCCAGCGGCGATCAAACAGTTGGAAACCCTTGCTAGCGAAGTTAACGTTGCTTTTCATCCATCAACTATTTTGCAAACGCCAATTCACATTGTTGAAGGCGCCATTGACGAAGCGAAGAAAAACTTCTTTGATGTACTGCTAGTTGATACTGCAGGTCGTTTACATGTCGACAATGACATGATGGACGAGATTAAAGATTTACATGCTGCCGTGAAGCCAATTGAAACCTTGTTCGTGGTTGATGCCATGACAGGTCAAGACGCTGCCAATACAGCAAAGGCGTTCAACGATGCACTACCATTAACCGGTGTAATCTTAACGAAAGCCGATGGTGATGCACGAGGCGGTGCAGCGCTTTCAGTTCGTCATATTACGGGTAAACCTATTAAGTTTATCGGTATGGGCGAGAAAGTAGATGCGCTAGAGCCATTCCACCCAGAGCGTATCGCTTCACGGATTTTAGGCATGGGTGATGTACTCAGCTTAATTGAAGAAGTGGAACGTAAGGTTGACCGCAATAAAGCAGAACAACTGGCTAAGAAAGTTCAAAAAGGCAAAGGCTTCGATCTGCAAGATTTTAAAGATCAGCTTGAGCAAATGAAGAACATGGGCGGCATGATGGGAATGATGGACAAACTGCCGGGTATGGGCGGTATGTCTGAAAAAATCAAAGAACAGGCCAACGACAAGCAGTTTAATCAGATGGAAGCCATTATTAACTCGATGACACCCGCTGAACGTTCTCGCCCTGATATCATCAAGGGGTCTCGTAAGCGACGTATTGCCGCAGGTTCTGGTACCCAGATTCAAGATGTGAACCGTTTACTTAAACAGTTTACTCAAATGCAGAAGATGATGAAAAAAATGTCTGGCGGCGGCATGAAGAAAATGATGCGTCAGATGAAAGGTATGATGCCTCCAGGTGGACCGGGCGGTCCAGGTGGATTTGGTGGCGGAGGCCCAGGTGGTTTCGGCGGCGGTGGCGGAATGTTCCCTCCACGCTAACCGTTAAATAGAAATGAATTTAAAAAGCCCCATCAAGATGGGGCTTTTTTTTATTTTCTCGCGTCTCATTCTATAGGCGAGTTGTTTGGTTTAAGTAACAGGACGTAAGCAGTTACACGGGTCTACCTAATCTGAGAGCGTGCAAAATTAATTGTGGTAAGTAAGCGAAAGTCGTTAATTGTGGGCAGTTTTGTGTGTGAGTTTCTATTCTTAGATGTAGAAACGAGGAGGTACAATCTTGCGAGAATATTATGGTTTTGACAATCCTGAGCTATAATAGTGTCCAACGCTGTTAATTTTTGATGCGAGGCAATAATGATAAGAGCGAACTACGTCATTAGAGCAGACAATAATGTTGTCATTGTACATGTCAAAGGCGCTTGGGATCTTTCTATTGCTGAGAGATTTAGTAAGGAATTTAAAAGCTTAGGCCGTCAGCTTAACACCAGCCCTTGGGCACACCTTGTGTATTTCGACGAGTGGGCGTTGTCTACCCCAGACGTAGAACCTGTCATTAACGAAATGCTTGTTTGGGCAAAAATTAATAATATGACGCACACCGCGAGGGTCTATAAAGATCACGCGCTTAAAACGTACCAGCTTAATCGCATGTTAGATGCAGAGAAACAAAAGGACAATATATGCCATGTCGAACATTCAAGCGAAGGTTTTGAATGGCTTTCAAAGCATGGTTTTCACGTTAACCTTGCTAAGGTAGTTGCTTAACTTTTCTCTTTTCACTACAACACCTATCACCTTAGCGCAAAAAAGCAGCAGTCACTCATTCTGCTGTGTTTGTCCCCTCATACTGTCTGTGCAAATCATTCATTTCATAATACACTGAACGGCTCATTAATCGGTTTACAAGCAGTGCCTGAGTGCGGCTTGTTAATTGCAAAAAATAAAACGTTTAATATAGATAGACGTGCTTGAAGCCCCAAAAGGGCAATGTGCTGATACTCAAATAATAGGATACTGAATGGCAGGCTTAAAACGTATTGTTCTCATCGATACCCATTTGCCGGGTGTGGTTGAATTAAAGCTTGATGGGCATACCAACATCTGTGGTACGAACGCATCGGGTAAAACTACCTTGCAGCGGCTCATTCCGGTTTTTTACGGTGAATATCCTAGTCGTGTTGTACCTGCCACTCGCGATAGTTTTGAGCGTTGGTACTTACCTCGTTTATCCAGTTTTATTATTTATGAGTATGCGCGCGCCGATGGTGATTTATGCCAAGCGGTTTTAAGCTCCAACGGTACGGGTGTTAACTATCGTTTAGTGGGCAAGCCGTTCGATATCGACGATTACTTAATTAAACAAAAAAGTGGTAAGCACGTTAGCGTAAGTAGCGCCGAACTTGCCCGCGCCATGAAACGCAATAACGTGATGGTAACCAGCTTACTTAATACCAAAGACTTCCGCGCGATTGTGCAAAACGACCATGGTGTATTAAACCAAAGCGGTAACGGGCGTGAGCTGTTAGGTTACGCTAAAATATTTAGCCTGTGCGAGCCAAGCAAGCACATGCGTCATATCGAAAAACTTGCAAAAGCGGTGCATTCAAAAGAAGGCAAGATGGAAACCATCAAAGCCATGATTGCCGCTATTTTGGAAGAAGACGGGGTAACACCGCCTACTTCAGGTTTAAGCCGTCACCGTGTTGATGACTGGATTAAAGAATGCCAGTTAATCAAACAGTTCGACAATATTCGTCCTGAGTTCAGTAAACTTGAACAAGCCGATATGGCGTTAAGCAGCACTGAGCAACTATTAGCTAACTTAAAGCACAGCTTTGAGTTGGATAAAGTGCATCTATCTACTCGCGTTGATACCACTAAAAACGAATTAGATGAGAACACATTTCAGCGTAAACAAACGGATAGTCAGTGGCACGATACCCGTGATCACCTTAACCAAGTTATTTCGTCTGCCCGTGCTGATGTTGAAAAATACACCAGTGAACTCGATACCGTTGAGCGTGAATTCGATAAATGGCAAGACCAGAATATCGATAAACTAAAAGAAGACGTGGCCAATCTAGCGCAGTGGCAAAACGCGCGCGAGCTGGCCGACAGCCGCTATCTATTGCTTACCGAAAAGCACCAAGATATTGAATCAGCCTACAACAAACGATTGGCTGAACTAGGCGATAAGTTGTCACTCTCGTTAGAGTCGCTGTCAGCGGCAAGGCAAGAGGCAGCGGAAACCAAAGCAGAGCAAACACAACAAGAACATGAAGCCATTGCTCGCATTCGAGACGACTACGCAGGCCAGCTCAGCACCTTACAAGCAAATTATCAAACCGCGTCTGGTGAGCTTAAAGTCGCTGAAGCTGAACTTAAGTCCTCGCTATCTAACGCGGGTTACAACGAATTTGAACAGTCGCAATTAGATTTGCTTGATGGCGCCACAAAAGAAGCGTCGGTTAACGAAGATGCAGCTCGAGCGGCTTACCGACAAACTCAGCAAGCCCACAGTAAAGCGGTGCAGTTTAGGCAAGATGCCTCAAACGCCCTTGATAAAGCGCGCGTTGCGTTTCAAAAAGAAGAGAGTGCAGTTTCAAAAATCAATGGTTTGTTGTACCCCGGAGAGGGCTCACTGCTAGAATTCTTGCGAGCCAATGTCGATGATTGGGAATTATCGTTAGGTAAGGTGCTTCGCCCTGAATTGTTAGACAGAAACGACTTGAACCCCAGCGTGGTTAAAGCCGCTGGTGAAGCCAAATTGGACCAAAAGTCGGACACTGACGAAGCAAATACGTCGCTGATGGGCGTTAGTCTAGCCCTATCAGAACTTGAAATACCTGAATACGCACAAACCGAACAAGCCTTAAAGCAACAACTTCAATTAGCCGAAACTCGTCAAGCGGCATCGCTTGCTGCGCAAAATGAATGCGAAACGCGTTTAGCTAAAGCCAATGAAGATGTGCGTAATGCTGAATTGTCGATGACGCAAAAAGACAATGCAGTGAAAAGTGCCGAGGCTAGCCGTAAGCGTGCGCAACAAGACCGAGATAGCTTATTAAGCGAATACCAGCAGGCGCTTTCAGCGCGTAAGCAAAAGGCGAAAACCAAGCTTGAAGCTAACCTTCAAGCTCAAAAACAAGCCAAAGCCCAATATGAGCTTAGCCGCGATGAAATAAAAGATCAGCAGCGAGAGTCGGAAACAGAACATAGCTTCCATTGGCAACAACTTATCGCCGACAGTACAGGCCGTATTGCACAAATTGATAAAGACATGCAGCAGGCAAAAGCGAATGCTGCTCGCGACCGTGAAGACATGCAAAAGTGGCTTGAAAATGAGCTAAATAATCGCGGTGTAGATATAGACGAAATAGGCCAGCTTAAAAAGCAAATTAATAAGCTGAAAGAGGACATAAACCGCACCGAAGCCCACCGCCATAAAGTGGCTGACTATGAACGTTGGTATGCCACCATTTTCACTAAACAAAAAGTGGTATGGCAGGACGAACTAGCTAAAGCACGGAAATCTTTAGGGGAATCTGAACGCGGTTTAGCTCAAAAGCAAAGCGAGTACAAAGCGACGCGCGAACAACTACAAGAACAGCAAGCTTCACTTGAAACTAGGCTGAAGACAGCAACGGATCAACTAGAACAAGTTCGAACATTAAGTAAATCACTCAGTAAGCTTACCCTGCAAGCAGCGAAAGAGTTTACTGAAATTAAGCATGACGATGTCAGTGTGAACCAGCGTATTTCTGAAGTTCAAGGGCACTTACAAGAACGAGATACACTTTATAGTGATATTCGAGCTTATGTAGAAAGGTTCGATCAGTTGATTGCAGCGCAAGCTGGAACTGGGCTTTCTGATACATGGGAGCGCGCACGTGAAGAATGCGCCACTATTAACGCCCACGGTGTAAAGAGCTTCGACCATCGCCGCATGGTATCTCACTTATCTCAGCTTCTTAATGTGATAGTGCCTCAGAAACTGCAAGGCTTACGTGAGCAGGGCAGAATATTCGGGGCTGACTTGTCTCAGTACTACTTTGTACTTGCCGATATAGATAAGCGCATTGTGTCGCAAAGCCGCCGAATTACCCAAGAAGTCGACGGTGAGCTGTTCCTAGATGGTGTGTCTGATTCAGCTGTTAAAATTCGCTCTCGCATAAGTGAGCTAGAATTCTGGCCAGAGCTAGAGCAGTTTAGAAAGCTTTACGAGCATTGGATGGAAGAGGGCGCCAATACCTTACCTGAAGAAGAATACGGGCTAAGTATGCGCCGTGTGCTAGATATTTTAGGCCGCGCAGCACTAACTGGCGGCATCAGCAAGTTGCTTGATATCGAACTTCATTTACGTGAAGGCAAAAGCGACTTGGTTATCCGAACCGATCGTCAGCTTAATGAATCGTCTAGTCATGGTATGGCTTACCTTATTTTGTGTAAGTTCTTACTGGCCTTTACCCGTTTACTACGAGGCGACGCAGAAGCAACCGTACACTGGCCAATTGATGAACTAGGTACGCTGCATCAAAGCAATGTGAAGAAAATATTTGATGCCTGTCAGAATAATAACATTAGCGTAGTCGGGGCGTTTCCTAACCCAGAATCGGAAGTACTTACTTTGTTTGAAAACCGCTACTTAATTGACAAAGTAACCCGCCAGTTGCAGGTGGTTCAGCCTAGAACCAGTGGCATTGCTGCTCGCCTACAAGCTAAAAAAGCAAAAGATAAAGGGAACGCCGCTAGCCAGGAGACATTATCATGATGACTGAACAAGGCCGCGTGTTAAGCGCACTATTGCAAGGGACGTTTATTTGTCAGGTTACTGACGAAGAAGCATGGCGTTTCTTGAAAAACCGTGAAAAAGCCCAGCAACTAGAGCCACATTTAGCCATGCTAAATCGCACGCTTTCAAGCACAGCTGAAGGCGATGTGTTTTTTGCCAGTTACCTCACCATTGGTGAGACAGAGCGCAAAATGCTAACTCAACAGTTTCAAGATACCGCGTCGAACTTAGTCCCGCTGGTGGAATGGTTGTTGTTAGTACAACAGGCCAATGAATCTGATATGCCGGTTACCATGGGCAATGCTATTCGCTTGAACGAACTGCAAACTACTATTGAAGATACCCCTGCCTATGCCGAGCAACTAGAGAAAATTTCTCGTTACCGCATGTTTGGTTCTACCAGCGTAAATTTAGATGGTCAGTTAAAGCAGGTATTTAAACGCTTAACTGAAATGGGGTACTTAACTAGGCCAAACCCAGAAAAGCAGATTTACCTTGCTACCGGTAAAGTAGAGCACCTCTATGAAATGCTGCGTTTTATTGATGAAACCGAAGCGCTAAGTTTATCTGAGCAAGCTGATGCAGCTATAACCCAAGGTAGCTTGTTATGAGCCAAGCGCTTATTCAAACAGGCACTCGCTTACTGAATGCATTGGGTAAGCACAGTGACCTTATTATGCAGGTGTATATAAACGGCACCGTTGATGAGCAAAAACACAGCCCTAAGGTTTTAGAGCAATTGGTGCAGCTGGGAGTGCTTTGGCGTCCCGAGTCGCAAAGTGAGTTGCGGCTTAAAAGTGCGGTGCGTACGTTACTAGAAGGTAGCTTACAAGATGAAAGAAACCGCACGATTAATGCGAATATCGGTGCGTCGCTAGCGAGCTTAAAAACCTTGGCTGAGCATTATAAAGAAGCGCTGCATTACAATAAGTACAATGAGTCTGCTGCTCACATGAGCGATTTAACCGAGCATGTGTATCAACTGTCTGAGTCATTATCGAATAGCGTACGTGTATTATTCGGGCGTATTACCAATGAGTTTGGTTATGTGTCTTCGGTAGATGCGAAAATTCGCGAAAACGAACTGGCGCAAGGGCAAGTTACTGATCTGTTGTCACAGCTGGAATGTTTCCGCTTTGACGAATTAAGTGAAATAGCTGGCTCAAACCGAGAGCTTCGCCATTTGCTGGTGGTTTCTTTGCAACAGCGCTTTTCAAAAGCCGCGCAAGAACTCTCGGTAGTACAAGCGCGGTTGATAGATTTGCTTGGCCGGTTTCGGGAATTCCAAGGTCGTACTCGCTTACTTAAAGGCTACTTGCTACACATGGAGCAACACCCTGACTTTGCGCCGGGTAACTACACTAACTTGACCCAAGTGCCAGTGTTGTTTAATCAATCGAACAGCGTGATTAGTGCAGCTGCGCCAGACGTGAATAACGTTGAGCACGAGAACGATTATCAAGAGATTGTGTCCTCGCTTACGCATATTCATCAACGTGCTACTAAACAAGATGATGCTGAAGCACAACAAGATATCGATGTAACCGCACAATCTACGGTATCTCTTGAAAAGGATGAATTGCAGTTGGCCATAGAAGACTTCTTCTGCGAAGTCATTGATTCAGGCCAACCGAAAACAGCGTTAACCTACTATGAAGAAAAAGCATTAGGCTTTGATCAAGAGGTATGGATGTATCAAGTGATTGGTGGCTATCAAGCGCTTGCCGATCAGGAAAAGCAATTTTTTGCACTCGATCCCCATGGTGAAAATGACAAAACGTTTACTGGCAATTTCTACATTAACGATATCACGCTAGGGCTGCGTTAGCAGCTCTATTCTTTACAATCATCTTTACAATCATCTTTACACTTATTTTGGGCTTCTTATACGCAAGTTTACTTGGAACCCGTAGGAAAAGGACTATAATAATAACAGTTGTTTTACATTAATTTCACATGTTGAACTTAATTGTTCATGGTGGCGTAATATAGCTGTCAACGAGTAGGAGCAACATTAAAACTCTCGTGAGAAACAATAAACTGCCTAGCAGGATGCGGGCAAGTAGTGGTGCCAATGCGTATGGCACGAAGAGGATGAAACTATGCAACTTTCACAGCAACAAACCTTTAATCAAGCACTTATCAAATTGTCAGTACTACTTTACCAAGTAGACGGTATGGTGACGTTATCCGAACAAGACTATCTCAATTCAATGGTTGAAGAATTAGACTGGCAAAGCCCAATTTGCCGGGAAGCTTTCTTGAACGATACGATTTATCAAACTAGACAAGCTATTGATACTGGCGATGAGCTTAAGTTCATGCGAGCGCTAAAAGATGACCTATCTTTTGACGCGGAAAAAACCTTGGAGGTCGCCATGGCAATCACAGGCGTTGATGGAGAGCGAAGTGAAGCAGAAACAGAGCTATTATCGGTACTTACCCATAAACTATTGGCAAAAGCATTGATAGCAGGCAGCAGTGCACTGCCCAATCAGGTTAATAGCCAAGCTCCGCACTAACTGCCTAGAGCTGGTTAAACACTTAGAGCTTAGCTAGACGCCAAGTGCTCAGCGAGATGCAATATACACAAGTTACTAACCGTCGGTAGCAAAGCGTGGGATCACTGAATAGTGTTTTCACTACTTGGCCTTGCTAGTACAACGCATTAGCTAACAGCAATACCATAGTGTAGCCAACACTATAAGCAAGAAGTAATAGGGCAGAGTAACGTAGGAAGGTAGCGAAAGTTAGCCCTTCCACTTTACTCATGGCCACAATACCTGCTGCCGATCCTATGACTAATAAAGAGCCACCCACACCCACCGCATAAGTGAACGATAACCACTCAGGTGTCGTCATGGCTATTTCCGCTTTTAACAACGCTGCGGTTAAAGGTACGTTATCTATCATAGACGATACTATCCCCATCAGATAATTAGCTACGCTCACAGGCAGTGAATCGTATAAATACATAAAGCCGTTAAGTGCGTGAATATGTTCCAACATGCCTACAAGCAATAGCACACCTAAGAAAAACAACAGGGTGTCGAATTCAATATAACGAATGTAGTTGAGTATGGGGTCGTTGTCGTTGTGTTTTCCGTTGAGCGTTGCCACCATAAACATAACCGCCATACCGGTTAAAAAGCTAAGTACAGGCGGAATGGAAAACATGACATTAGCGGCCAGGGTAAATATTATGGTCGCAAGAAATATGGCGGCAATCATGTAATCAACCGTTGCGATATCATTTCGCTGTTTCTTAATTCTTACTTCGCCAGTAATGCCAATACTAAGCAATGCTGCTAGCAACATCACGGTGATAAAGGATGGGACTATCAGCATGAGCAGTTCGGTAATAGACACTTTGTGTTGCAGAAAAATCATCAGCGTTGTGACATCGCCGGTAATCAATGATACCCCACCTGAATTAACGGCGAACACCACCAAAACGGAAAAGCGGATGGTCTGTTTTAATGGCAAGCCCAAAGACAGCACTAACGCAATTGATACCAGCGTTGCTGTAATGTTATCGGCTAATGAGGAGAAGCAAAAACTGAAAATAGCAGTAAAGAACAGTAATGCTTTTAGGCTGATTTTCTCTGGCATCACAATATTCATCACATTTTCAATTAAGCCTTTTCGGTTTAAATACGCCACGAATGTCATCGCTGCCACCAAAAATAACCATAATGTGGAAATTTCGGTGAAGTTACTCATTAACGCGTCATTGATGTGCTTAGTCTGAGAAATAGACGAAGAAAATATAAACAGAAGTAACCAAGAAATAGTGCCTAGTAATAAGGTAGTTTTGGCTTTGTCTATATGAATGAGGTCTTCAAAGATAACGCACAGTAGTGCAAGAATGGCGATGACAATGAGTGCCACGTCTAACATGGTGTCGATTCCTAGCAGCAATTTTTATTCGCGCGGATTGTAAGAGTAAGAGAGTAAAATAAACAGTGAGATAGGCATGAAAGCCCCATTTTTTGGGATGTTTTAACTATCAGTGTGATAACTTTTTGCTATCACCTATGGAAAAGTGAAAAAGTGAAAAGTGAAAAAGTGAATTACCCATCACATAATCGGCGACAATTATAAGCATGATGAAGCTTAAATAGTGCAGCGGTTATAAGCCGCTGAGTTATAAAAAAGCCCCGTTAAAAACGAGGCTTTTAAAAGATACTTTAGGTACAGAGGAGTAAGCGAATATTCACGCCGTCTGTATTGGCCTTAACTTACACTGGCTTCTTCGCGCAGTTCAGCCTCTCGCATTTCCCCTTCTAACCGCTGGCTTTCATCGGCGCGAGGTTTAGTAAATCGGGCTAATGCAAGATATAGCACTGGGGTTAGGTATAAGGTAAAGACTACCGCAATGCCTAGCCCACCAAACACAACCCAGCCAATAGCATTTCGCGCTTCAGCACCAGCACCGGTTGAAAGTATAAGGGGCAAGCCACCTAATATTGTAGACACTAATGTCATCATAATGGGGCGAAGGCGAACGCGACCCGCTTCTATAATGGCATCGTAAACGCTGTAGCCTTTGTCGCGTAACTGATCAGCAAACTCAATAAGTAAGATGGCATTTTTCGCCAGCAGACCTATTAGCATCACCAAGCCAATTTGCGAGTAAATGTTAATGCTTGTACTGGTTAGGTATAGGGCATAAATAGCCGCAGCAATACCGAAGGGGACCGTCAACATAACCACAACGGCTGAATTCACACTTTCAAATTGCGCTGCCAATACTAGCAGTACAATAATAAACGCGAGTACATAGGTGAGGGCGACTTGCTTAGATGTTTCTTCATAGGTTTGTGCTTCACCTAAGAATACCAACCCCATGCCATCTGGTAACGTTTCGTTGCCAAGTTCACGAATACTGTCTACCACATCGCTTAAGGCTAAGTCTTCTGGTAAATCCATTTCGATATTGATGGCACGGCGCTGCGCTTGGCGTTCAAGTTCTGCCGCCACACCTTCTTCTGTAATAAATGCGACACTGGATAATGGCACTAGGTTGCCGGTACTGCTTTTCACATATAGGTTAGTCAGATCTGATGGGTTAATAGAATTTCTATTATTAGTTTGCAGCATAATAGGAATGGCTTGGTCACCCACGTTTAAATCAGCAATATCATCACCGTTAACCGCAGCGCGAAGGGCGCTGGCAATATCAGGTAGTGGCACACCTAATTCCTCTGCTCGTCGCCTATCTATATTAACTCGCATTTGAGGCTGCGTAGGGTCGTAGCTTATTTGCGGCCTACCTACTTCAGGTAACGCATTCTCTATCTCGTTAGCAAAAGCCAATGCCGCTTTATGAATATTTTCATAAGTATCGCCAGTGAGTGCCAGTTCTAGTCCACCACCTTGGCCACGTAAATTAAGGCTGTTTCCACCAAAGGCATTGCCCGGCGCACCTGGAATGGCTTGCAAGCCAGGGCGAATTTCACCCACGATGTCTTGTAGCGACTTGTCGCGGTCATCCCAATGTTTAAGCGGAACAGTAATAAATACAATGTTAGGATCCCACTGTCCCACTACTGTGTAAATAGAGTCTATGGTGCCGTTTTCCACATAAGGGAATAGCATTTCTTCCATCTTCTCGGCCTGTCGGTCCATGAAGTTCAAGCCTGCACCATCGGGCCCACGAGCAAATATACGAATAGTGCCTCTATCTTCACTTGGCATTAATTCATTATCGATATTTTTTGCCAGTAAATACGCACCACCGCCAGCCAATAAGCTTAGTATGCCTACCGCCCACGCATATTTTAGCGCGACCACTAATGACTTTTGATACATCCGTAAACAGGCGTGACCGAAGCGGCCAAAGGTGGCATCGAAAAAGCCCGACTTCGTCGATTGCTTTTTCGAGAGCCGAGCGGTAAGCGCGGGTACTAACGACAAAGCAACAAACGATGAAATAATGACTGCTCCCGCTAGCACGCCGCCGAATTCTCTGAATAAGCGCCCTGCGGTAGATGGCAAAAATGCGATAGGTATAAACACCGAGGCTAGTACTGCCGTGGTAGCAATAACCGCAAAAAATACTTCACGGGTACCAATAACCGCGGCTGCCCGAGGACCAAGCCCCATAGCTCTTCTGCGCTGAATGTTTTCAGATACCACAATGGCGTCATCAACAATCATGCCTGTGGCAAGGACTAGCGCCAATAAGGTTAGGATGTTAACCGAAAAGCCCATGGCCCAAATAATACCTAACGCACCTGCAAGTGAGACCGGGATACTCAGTGCTGGCACAATAGTGGCGCGCCAAGAGCCAATAAACACTAATAAAGTAAGAACAACCAAGGCTACGGTAAGACTCAACGACACTACTACTTCTTTTACCGAATCTCGAATAAATTCGGCGTCGTCAGACGTCACTACAATCTTCATATCCGTAAAGCGTTTGTCTAAGTCTTTCACCATAGAAAGCACTTCATCTGAAATTTCAATGGTGTTCGAACTGGCTTGGCGTATAACGCCTAAGCCAATAACAGGCCGGCCATCAAGTCGAACCATACTGCTGGAATCGGCAGGGCCAAAATACACACTAGCGACGTCGCTGATTCGTATATCACCTGAAACGACAATGTTACCTACATCTTCAGCACTGACTGATGTAGCGTCTGCTCGCACAATTAAGGCTTGATCGGAAGATTGAATACTGCCTGCTGGCACATCAAAAGGCGCGAGTTCTAATGCGCTGGCAATTTCGGCCATCGATAGCCCAAAGCTGGTTAAACGAAGGGGGTCAACGGATACCCTAAGTACACGTTCTCTGTCGCCACTCATGCTGACATCCGCCACCCCAGGAATGCTTAAAAAAAGCGGAGCGACATCGGTATCAACACGCTCAGTTAGGGTTTCCATGTCTAGGGTTTCACTTGAAATCGCAAGGCTTACCACCGCTTGCGCGTCACTGTCTGCACGAATAATAGCAAGCTCTTCAACGTCATCCGGTAGTTGTCGTTGAACGCGACTCACTGACTCTCGGGTTTCGTTGGCGGCATCTTCTAAGTTGACGCCAGCGCGAAACTCTACCCTTATTCTTGCTGAGTTTTCTTCACTTTGTGCGGAAATATTCTTTACGCCGCTAACGCGGGCTACTGCGCCTTCTAAGCGACTGGTGACCTCTGCATCAACGGTTTCCGGTGACGCACCTGGGTAGGTGGCGGTCACCGTAATTCTTGGTGTATCTACATCGGGGAGTTCTCGAACTTCTAGTGCACTTAATGCCGATAAACCGGCAATCGCAATAAGTAAGTTAAGAACAACAATGAGTACTGGCCGTCGAATTGATAACGAGGGGAGATCGTTGGTTACAGGCGTGTTACTCATTGGAGGGGCCCCCAACCAATTCCGTCGTAATGTCTTGTCCATTTCGAAGACGCTGCACGCCCTCAGCAATTAGCGTGTCTCCTTCGCTAATGGCGCCAGACACTAAAATTGCACCGCGTAAACGTTGATGAACGTTTACATCGACACGCTTCGCCTTTCCAGATTCTGCAAGCCAAATGTACGCGCCAGTGGCACCCCACAATAACGCGGCTTCTGGAATAGCAGCATAGCGGTCGCCTTTAATGCTTAAATTTACCCGAAAGCTCATACCAGGGCGGAATTTGTCTGCAGAGTTGTCTAACAGCGCGCGGGCACGTAAGGTACGATCAGCTTCGTTAATGCGTGAGTCAATTTGTGCAATTTCGGCCTTAATAGCCACTTCGCGATCGCTCCAAGGTTCTAACGTCACATCCGGCGCGTTCATCAGCACAGGTAAAGCCGCTTCTGGGGCTTTGAAGTTAATGTAAAGCTTACTTCTATGGTCAAGCGTGGTGATTAACGTTTGTTCATTTATTCTATCGCCAACTTCAATGTCAGTAATGCCAACAACGCCATCAAAAGGTGCTTTTATAAAACGGTCATCTAAGTCGACAATGGCTTCTTCTAAAGCAACCTCGGCTAGGTCACGCTGGGTGCGTGCAAGATCAAGCTCACTGATGGGCACCGCGCCTTGGGCATGGCTAGTAACAAGCCTATCAAGCGTGCGTTGTGCATCTTTAAGGGTTAGTTCGGCTCGTTTTACTGCAACTTTCTGCCTACGGTTGTCTAGCTTTATTAATACTTTCCCAGCTTCAACCAGTTGGCCAGGAACAAAATTGACTTCTATGACCTCGTCGGCAACGGCAGGGTAAAGTGCAATAGAGCGGAGCGCCTCGGCACTGCCCACCGCTTCCACTTTTCGGGTTTCATACATGAAAGAGACCGGTTCAGTCACGACTAACTTAGCTTGTTTGTCACCCATAAATTGGCTGTAAGCCGGTACACTTGTCAGCGCCAATACTACACAGCACGCCGATACCCTCGCGTATCGGGAGATCATATTTGTCATTTTTTTTCCGAAATCTTTTAGTTTTTATTTTTTTAGTGATGATAATTAGTGGCTGTTTTTGCGTTCTTTTTTCGCCACTTAACACAAGCAAAATTCTAGTGCTATAGCACCATAGGAGGCTTAGCTAAGCAATTGCAGTTCAGCGTATTCTCTGTACAGGGTATCGCTTTTCATTAACTGTGTGTGTGTACCGATACTGACAATGTTGCCTTTATCCATCACAACTATACGATCAGCATGTTGAACGGTGGCAAGTCGATGTGCGATAACAATACTGGTTTTGCCTTCCATTAAACGGTTCATTGCCTGTTGAACCATACGCTCACTCATGGCATCTAGCGCACTTGTTGCTTCATCTAAAAGAAGGATAGGGCGATTGGCTAATATTGCACGGGCTATGGCGATGCGCTGTTTCTGCCCGCCAGAAAGCTTGATGCCACGCTCCCCCAATTGAGTGTGATAGCGATTTTCCAGATTATCGATAAACTCATGGGCAAAAGCTTTTTTGGCCGCACTCATTACTTCGTCATCCGTTGCTTTGGGGCTGCCATAGCGAATGTTTTCCATTACGCTATTGGCGAATACCACAGGCTCTTGGGTAACAATGGCAATATGTTGGCGCAAGCAGCTTAGCGGCATGCCGATAATGGGAGTGTCATCAAAAGTGATTTCACCGCTAGAGGGGTCGTAAAAACGCATCAGCAATTGGAATAGAGACGACTTTCCAGCGCCACTCGCTCCCACTAAAGCAAGATTCTCACCGGCTTTAATATTTACGTTTAGGTTGTTAAATAAAGGCTTAGTACCGGGATAACCAAAGCTCATGTCTTTAAACGCAATAGCAGGCGCTACCTGAGGTACTTGCGATGAAGCCGAATGTTCAGACAGCGAGGTCACTTCTGATGTTGCATTCAGTAGCTGATAAAGGCGTTCGCTTGCGCCTACGCCTCGTTGCACTTCACCAATTACTTCACTCACAGTGGCGATACTGCCACCTGCCATCACCGCGTAAAATAGAAAAGCAGACAATTCCCCGACGGTCATTTTGCCTTCTAATACTTGGCGTGCGCCTACCCAAGCAATAAATATAATGGCTGTCATGCTCAAGCACATAATGCAGCCAATTAATAAAGAGCGGTAATGGATACGATGCTTGGCCGCATCCATGGCAGACTCTACGCGAGATGAAAAGTGGGCACGTTCTTTGTCTTCTGCGGTATACGCTTGAACCGTCATAATTTCATGCAGGCTTTCATCTATGTGCGAGCCTAAATCTGCCACCTTATCTTGACTAATTTTAGCGAACTTGCGCACTTGCGGTGCCAACACTTTGATGGGGACAAGTACCGCGGGTACTGCAATGATGACGCAAAAGGTAAGTAGGGGACTCGATATTCCCATTAGCACCAACGCGCCAACAAATGTTACTACCGAGCGAAGCGTCATTGATAAGCTCATGCCCACCACAGTTTGAATGACCGTCGTGTCGCTGGTGAAGCGTGAAATAACCTCACCGGTTCTAAGCTCTGCGAAAAACGATGGGGGAAGTGAGAGCAAATGAGAGTAAACCTGATTCCTAATATCGGCACTGACTCTCTCGCCCAACCATGTCATCAAGTAAAAGCGGGCATAGGTAGCAATGCAGGCAATCAACGTTATCACCAGTACAATAACCGTGGCCTGGTTTAAGGTTTCAGAGGCGCTTTCAACAAAGCCACTATCGATGGCGTATTTAATGCCTTGTCCTAGCATTAACCATGCTATAGCGGCAGTAAACAAGGCGATAATGGCCCCAGCGACACGTGTTTTGTATTGGCTTAAGTGTGAACCTATCCACTGCAGTACTTGTTTTGTTGACACTTCATTTAACGGTGTTGCCAAAATAACCTCTTTTAAATTTTTAACCGGGTAAAGCGACGTTACGGAAAACCGTATCTAATTTGCGCTATCGATGTGTTCGACCATTGGTCGAGAACGATTAACCGATAAGACTATACGCTGAATAAGGAAAAGTTGATTTATTCATGCGACTACAGTTGCAGTAAATCAGGTGGGTGGAGCCTTGCTTGTACCTTACTGACACAGACTAAATTAAAAATTTGTTAGACAATCCGAAAGTGAGGAAAAGACACGAGTCAAGGAACAAACGGCGGAATAAAGAGAATAGGCAAGACGCCGGGGCTCCATTTGAAATCCAGAACCCCGACATACCTAAGTGCAATTAAGCGCTTTAAAATACAAAGCGTAACTGCTTCAAGTGTTTAGCTTTGGCTAGCGATAAGCGCTTGCTCGATGTCAGCCACAATATCGTCGATATGTTCGATACCTACCGAAATACGCACCATATCTTCACTAACACCGGCCGACGCGAGTTCTTCAGCATTCAATTGACGGTGTGTTGTACTGGCAGGATGACATGCTAAAGACTTTGCATCACCAATATTAACCAAGCGTAAAATTAGTTGTAGGGCATCGATAAACTGAGCGCCTGCTGGCAACCCACCTTGAATACCAAAGCTAATAATACCGGCCGCTTTACCGCCACAAATGCGTTGGCAGGTTTCAAAGTGTTCACTATCAGGCAGGGCCGCATAGTTAACCCAGTTCACTGAAGGGTGTTTTTGCAGGAACGCAGCTACTTTTTCTGCGTTTTCGCAGTGACGCTCCATGCGCAACGATAAGGTTTCTAAACCTTGCATAATATTGAACGCACTTTGTGCTGAAAGCGCTGCCCCCGTGTTTCGAAGAGGAACGACACGACAACGGCCAATATACGCGGCAGGGCCAAGGGCTTCGGTGTAGGTAACACCATGGTAGCTTGGATCGGGAGTGGTCAGCATACTGAATCGCTCTGGCTGAGAAGCCCAGTCAAAGTTACCTGAATCAACAATAATACCGCCAACAGTCGTACCGTGACCGCCAATATATTTGGTTAGCGAATGTATGGCGATATCAGCCCCATGGTCGAACACCTTGCAGAGAATAGGCGTGGCTACCGTGTTATCAACAATTAAAGGCACGCCTGCGGCATGTGCAATATCGGCCCATCGTTTAATATCAACTACGTTTCCTGCAGGGTTGCCAATAGATTCGCAAAATACCGCTTTCGTATTTTCATCAATGGCGGCGGCAAGGCCTTCGAAGTCATTGGCTTGTACAAAGGTCGTTTGAATACCTTGGCGAGGAAAAGTATGCGCAAATAGGTTGTAGGTGCCACCGTATAACTGCCCAACACTAACAATATTACTTCCCACTTCTGCGATAGCTTCAATGGCGTAGCGAATAGCGGCCATGCCAGAGGCTACAGCTAGGGCGCCCACACCACCTTCCAATTCAGTTAAACGCTGCTCTAACACCGCGTTTGTCGGGTTCATTATTCGGCTGTAGATATAACCTGGTACTTTAAGGTCGAACAAATCAGCGCCATGCTGTGTATTATCAAAGGTAAATGAGGTGGTTTGATAGATAGGTGTGGTTGCCGCTTTGGTGGTTTCTTCGCTAGTATAGCCTGCGTGTAATGCAATGGTTTCTGGTTTCATTGAACATACCTTAAAAGTTAATTTGGATTTTAGACGTTTAGACGTCTACCTAAAGTAGTTCAAAAATCGTTCCTTGAGAAGCATTAACGTGTAAGTTGTAAATAAAAAGTTATCACTCAATACGCAGATCACCACATAGGCTTCTATCAAGCATGCATATTGACAGTATTAAATGCCCTTTTCAGTTTGGAATGGGCCCTAAGAGCCGACAGACTCAAAAATGAATTATTGGAAGAAAGTTACATGGGGCAAGCTATTAGTTTGCTTGATTTTGAATATCACAAAAGCTTCTCGACTATAACGACGTCAAGCCATTTACCATCTATTTTACCATGGCGCTGATAAATACCGACTTCTCTAAACCCCAATTTCTCGCATAGAGACAAACTGGCGTGGTTAAAGGTAAATATTCGTGAAAGCACTTTATTAAACCCCCCACTTTTCGCCGCGCTTAATAACGCTGAAAGTAATTTTGTTCCTAAACCTTTACCCTTGGCTTCGTCAGCAAGGTAAATAGAAAATTCGGCAATCGTTTTATAGCAATCGCGATCGCTGTATTTAGACAGTCGGGCAAACCCGATAACGTTGTCTTTTTCTATACCAACAATTACAGGGTATCTACTTTGTTCTGCTAACCAATTCTCTATATCCGTTGGCGTGCGCATAGAAGTGTCAAATGTCGCACTACCTGACTGTATTCCCTTATTGTAAATAGCGCATATCGCATTAACGTCTTCTAACGTGGCGTTTCTTAATTGCATGGTATTTCATTGTGTTAAGTTACATGTGAATTATCATATGTATAATTTTAGGCGTGTCAATAAGTTGAGTAAACGCATTGCTAAAGGGGAAGGTAGGTCACTGGGGTTCATTTCCTTAAAGAAAGCAATATGGACATTATATCGCTGTCGAATTACTCTCGTTACTCTTCCATTTTCCATCGACTTGCAAAGGATGACATCAGTGATGCAACACATAATAAAATCTACCCTACTTATTAGCCTTTTATTTTTATTCAGTCATACCACTTTGGCGAATACCACTATCGAGAAAGAAATCGCACAGTACATCGATAAAAATTTGGCTAAGTCGAAAGCGATGTTGGAAAAAACGGTAAATATTAACAGTGGCACCATGAATTTCGACGGTGTTAAAAAGGTGGGGGCTATTTATCAAGCTGAATTCGATGCAATGGGTTTTGATACCCAATGGGTTGATGGAAGTAAATTTAATCGCGCGGGTCATTTAGTGGCAAGTTATGGAAATTCGGGGCCGAAAATTTTAATGATAGGGCATTTAGATACAGTATTTGCTAAAGACGATGCATTTCAAAATTACAGCGTTGTAGATGACAGCCATATTGCAGGCCCCGGTATTACTGATATGAAGGGCGGTGACGTAATTATTATAGCTGCACTGCAAGCGCTGAAAGCCTTAAATTTGCTAGATAATGTGAGTATTAAGGTAGTGATGACGGGTGATGAAGAAAGTAGTGGCCGCCCACTTTCGTTATCTAAGAAAGCTTTGGTTGATGCGGCAATATGGGCAGATATCGCGCTGGGGTTTGAAGATGCCGATGGCGATATTAAAACCGCTGTGGTTGCTCGTCGTGGCTCTATAGGCTGGCAGCTAGATGTGGTAGGTAAGCCTGCGCACTCATCACAAATATTTACCGACAATGTGGGCTATGGCGCTATTTTTGAAACTGCTCGTATTTTAAATAGCTTTCGTGAGCAATTAGCGGGCGTAGGCAATATTACCTTTAACCCTGGCCTTATCGCGGGTGGTACGGAAGTGCAAATACAGCCCGAAAACTCCATTGTTCAAGGCTTTGGTAAAACTAATGTGGTGGCCAAAGAAGTGACCGTGAAAGGGGGCATTCGTACCTTAACCTCTAATGAGCTAGCAAAAGCTAAAAAGGTGATGCAAGACATTGTAGCAGACAACCTTTTACATACATCGGCAACCTTAACGTTTGCCGATGGTTACCCACCAATGTCACCGACCGATCAAAACTATGCGTTGTTGAAAATGTATAGCGATGTGAGTGAATCTTTAGGTTATGGCCCTGTTGCGCCAGTAAATCCGCGAAACGCAGGCGCAGCTGATATTTCATTCGCTGCAGATCATGTAGACATGGCAATTGATGGCTTAGGGTTAATGGGGGACGGTGGGCACACCAAAGATGAAGTGGCCGATATGTCTACTTTTGCGCAAAACATGCATAAAGCCGCTATTTTAATTTATCGCTTAGGTGAGAGTTATACCCAATAACACTACGCACAATGTGCTTTATCTGCACTAATATCATCTTATTGGCAAATAGGGATGCATAATCCCTATTTAACCCGCATTTATACTTGCATTCACACCCCATATCCGTATAATTCGGCGGCCTTCTCTTAGGCGCTTAATTTATAGGCGTTGAAAGAAGGCTTAAGTTAACGGTAACGCTACAACGAGTTTGAGGCATTTATGGTTACTATTCGTTTACAGCGTGGTGGCGCGAAAAAGCGTCCATTTTATCAACTAGTGGTGGCTGATAGCCGTCGTGCAAGAAACGGTCGTTTTATTGAAAACGTTGGTTTCTTCAACCCAACTGCACAAGGTCAAGCAGAGCGTTTACGCGTTGACCTAGAACGTGTTGATTACTGGGTTGGTGTTGGCGCGAGCTTATCTGAGCGCGTAACTAGCTTGGTAAAAGAAGCTAAAAAATCTGCAGCGTAAGTTGCAATTAACTGGTGAGTATAGATGAGTTTAGCGTCTGACATTGTGGTTGTTGGCAAAATCGGTGCACCTTACGGTGTGAAAGGTTGGGTCAAAATCAACAGCTATACACAAACACCAGAAGGTATTTTTGAGTACTTGCCTTGGTTCCTTGGCGAAGAAAACGAATACCAAATTGACCAATGGCGAACGCATGGTAAAGGCCTGGTAGCAAAGATTGTTGGTGTAGATAGCCGAGATGATGCAGAACGCATCAAAAACTTGGATATAAACATTAGCGCTTCGCAACTTCCCGATTTAGGGGACGATGGTATTTATTGGCGCGAGCTCACTGGCATGAAAGTGGTAACTACGCAAGGTTACGACTTAGGTGTGGTGAAAGAAGTATTTAATACAGGTGCCAATGACGTGGTTCACGTTAAAGCGAATGTAGGCGATGCTTTTGGTCAAAAAGAAAGATTAATACCTTTTGTGTTCGACGACGTTGTACAAGAGGTAGATCGGGAAGCGAAGGTCATTAAAGTTGACTGGGATCCGGGGTTTTAAGTGACACCGGAAAAATGGTTCGGGGTAGTTAGCCTGTTTCCAGATATGTTCGCGCCATTCACCCAGCAGGGTGTAATCGGCAGGGCAGTTAAGTCTGGTAAATTATCGGTTGATACCTTTAACCCCCGCGACTTTACTCATGACCGCCATCGCACAGTTGACGATCGCCCCTATGGTGGCGGACCCGGCATGCTGATGATGGTTAAACCGCTTACCGATGCTATACAAGCTGCCAAGAAAGTTGGTGGCGAAAACAGTAGCGTGATCTACTTATCACCCCAAGGGAAACCCCTTGACCAAGCAGGCGTTCAACGTCTTGCTGGCATTGACCGTACGATTTTAATCTGTGGTCGATATGAAGGAATTGATGAGCGCGTAATCGAAAGCCATGTAGATGATGAAGTCTCCATTGGTGATTACGTTCTAAGTGGCGGTGAACTGCCGGCAATGGTCTTAATGGACGCAGTTGCCAGATTAGTTCCCGGCGTGTTGGGGCATAAAGCTTCAGCAGTTGAAGATTCCTTTACCGATGGTCTTCTGGATTGTCCGCATTATACGCGGCCAGAAGTACTAGATGGTCAATCGGTACCTGATGTGTTGTTAAGTGGTGATCATGAAAAAATTAGGCAGTGGCGATTAATGCAGTCTTTGGGTAGAACCTTACTGCGTCGCCCTGATTTGTTAAATCACCTAGCTCTGACTGAGGAGCAGCAGCGGTTATTGGAAATATTCCAAACGCAGTTGCAGCGAGATGACAGTTAACTAGGACGAGAGGATATGATGAGCAAAGTCAGTCAAGATATCATCAAGAAAATTGAGCAAGCACAGCTTAAATCTGATGTTCCAGGGTTCGGCCCGGGTGACACAGTAGTTGTTAAAGTTCGCGTTACCGAAGGTGACAAAGAACGTCTTCAGGCTTATGAAGGTGTTGTTATCGCTAAGCGTAACCGTGGTCTGCACTCGTCTTTTACCGTACGTAAGATTTCTAGCGGCGAAGGCGTTGAGCGTGTGTTCCAAACACACAGCCCGGCTATCTCTTCAATTGAAGTTAAACGCCGCGGTGCGGTTCGTCGTGCTAAGCTTTACTATCTTCGTGAACGTTCAGGTAAATCTGCACGTATCAAAGAAAAGCTTAACTAAGATTACTAATCCTTGCGTTATTGTTAACTTCGAAAGAGCCCGCTTATTAGCGGGCTTTTTTGTGTCTGCAAAAAAGCGGGAGAGAAGCGGTGTAGGTGCCAATGACTCGCCGTAAACCCATCCATGGGGGCTCTGCCAGCGCGTCCTGCGCTGGAAGGTCATCGGCACCTACACCGCATCCCTCCGGTCGCACTTTGTAGCATGAGTTGGTTAGGGGAAGGGCTTTGTGCGCCTCTGAAACCCGGCGTAAACCCATCCATGGGGCCTTCGCTACAGCATCCATGCTGTAGAGAGTTTCCGAGGCGCACAAAGCCCTTCCTTCTGAACAGCCGGTTAAGGCTCACCGTTGAATATTAATATTAGTCGCCAGTAGAAGTCCACGTGAAACGAGGCGCGAATCCATCTATGGAGTTTTCGCAATAGCTCCATGTTGTGGAAGGCTTCTGATGAGGGCGACTCCCGCTCCTATAAACGCTGACCCGTACCATGAAGTAGTGCGTCATAAACCCATCCGTGGGCGCTATGTCAGCGCATCCATGCGCTGGAAGGTCACTGCCAACTACATAGCATTCCGGATTGTATTCCTTGGTGTTGACACAATTGCTCAATGCGCATTTGCGAGATAAGATGTTGAAAATAGATAATGAAAACAATGAGTGGCCCCATGCGATTGCGTTTTTTCTGGGTAATAACGGTGTTTGTCTTGAGTGCTATGGCTAGTACCAAAGCAAATGCTGACGTTGAATTCAAAATACCTAGAAGTACTGTTGTGGAGCTTCAAGACACTAAATCTAGCCGAACTTACCCTATTTTTATCAAGTTGCCGAAAAGCTATCGAGCTAATACGAAAGCGTCTTACCCGGTCATTTATTTGTTGGATGGTTCGTATGCATTTCAGGTTGTGTCAGGGGGAACACGATTTCCCATGAATAGCGGTGTAATGGAACAGGCTATCATCGTGGCCATATCCTACTCTAAAGGGTCTAAAGGCGCCTCTAGTCGCGTTCGTGACTATACCCCTTATCTTGCTGAAGACTGGAAGCTTGAAACTGGCAAAGCGGGGCAACATGCTGACTTTATCAATGACACGGTATTTACCTACATGGAGAATAACTATCGCGTGAAGGGAATGCATAGAACGTTAGTGGGAAATTCTTTAGGTGGGTTGTTTAGTGCCTATGTGCTTTTTACCCGTCCAAATATGTTTAGTAGTTACATTATTGGCAGCCCATCGGTATGGTTTCGCGACAATGCCATTTTGTCTGAACCGGTTGTTAAACCTAAAACGCCAGTTAAGGTCTTCCTTGCTGTAGGCGAATTAGAACGTCCCGAATATGGTGAAAGGCAAAATATGGTGGAAGGAGCACAAAAACTAGCTCAAAAAATAACGCAGCAGAATGATAATCAGGTAAATTTGAAGTTCACACTCATTGGTGAGGCCACTCACGCTACGGCGTTTCCCACCACAACAATTCAGGGGGTAGATTGGCTTTACGCAAGCAAACCACACGTGAAAGCGCAGCAGTAAGCATGAGTGCTATTGTGCGTTTTGGGGGCCTGATTCACTAATCCAACGTTTTAGCGGAATCACCCATTCATCCATAGGACGATAAAACGCACCATGTTCTTTTCCTGTTGAGATGGCTATCTCTTTAAATTCCCTTAGTTTACGGCTTCGAGCTTCTAAGAGGTTGCATGAGCCTACGTCGTCAGAAGTTTCATAAATAGAAAGCACACGACCGTATAGCTGAATATCCCGCTTACGATTAATCAATCCTGCGCAGCCCGCTAAAATCACAACGTTAACCCGAGCGTTTTTTAACTCGTTTGACGCGAGTATTGTAATCGCGCCGCCGCGTGAAAACCCGGTAAGGGTAATGTTCTGTGGGGGCACACCTGCGGTGATAAGTTGTTTAACTTCTCCAGCAAGGCGTTTAGCGTAATCGATAGGACTTACACCTTCTGGTCTGTGGTGTGCTATTAAAACATAGCTATCGTCATCAAGTGCTTTTTGAACGCTAGGAAAATTGTATACACCCCACCTAGGATGTATGGGCGTTAGATCATCCCCTTCTACAATAAAGCCATGTGAATAGAAAACGTAGCGTCTGGCAGGGTCTATACTATTTGGGAACGCATATTCGCTGGACGCTGCCTGAGCGTTAACTGTAGTAACAACAAAGAATAAAATGAGTATAAATTTCATCTACAAGATAGGTTTGCATACTTAAAACAATAATACTGACACGAAATTCGTAAATTAACGATCTGTACTCAACTATTTTCAGAATAAACCTATAACAAAAACGCAAGTGAGACAGGAATGACGGCAGATTACTTTCTTTTTTTAGGGATATTTGGGGTGGGGTTCTTCGCGGTTTCTGGCGCACTGATGGGGCACGAAAAAAGCATTAATGGTTTTGGGGTGGTAGTGGTGGCGTCGGTCACTGCATTAGGCGGGGGAACCATCAGAGACTTATTGCTTACCCAACCTATTTTTTGGGTAGAAACGCCTTCTTATTTATACTCTGCCTATGGTGCAGTGGTACTCACAGTATTATCCATTCGCTATCTACCGCCATTATCTAACTATTATTTTATTTTGATGGATGCGGCAGGGCTTGCCATCTTTAACATCATGGGCATAGAAAAAGCACTGATAGAAGGTACAGGAATGATAGTGGCGCTAACCATGGGAATGACTACAGGGATATTTGGCGGGTTATTAAGGGATGTAATTTGCAGAGAGGTTCCTTTAGTCATGCGCGGCGACCTTTATGCAACCGCGTGCCTTTCTGGTGGCTTAGCGTATGCGGCATTGTTTGCATTAGATGCACCCTACGCGTGGTGTATTTTTGGCTCACTAATAACAACCGTATTTATTCGTCTAGGTTCGCTACATTGGGGTTGGAAACCTAACATATTTAAGAAAGGATACACGCCGAAGAGCTAACACTCACCTTTGGTTGAAAAGTAAACTAAATAGGCGTGAACTTAACTGATCGTCAGGTGAAAAACATATTTGTTGGACTTAAAGCAAAGTATTATACGTTAAAGCTTGCTTGCTTATTCGTTTGTTGTTAAAAAGTCAATGACGTTAAAGAAAATTAGAAAATGCCTGTTGTACAAATAAGTTTACATGCGAAAATATACTCTTTTGACGTTTCATTTTTTCCGTTTTTAGTAGTTAAGAGAGCCCCATGATCAAGGACACAGTAAATAATATCCACGTAAGCGCTGAAGATGTGCTTATTACCCCAGAAGCTTTAAGCGCTGAGTTGCCTGCCTCAGAGAAAGCGCTTGCAGCTATTTCAGAATCTCGCAAGATTGTTTCTGATATCATTCACCGCCGTGACCATCGTATGTTGGTCGTATGTGGGCCATGTTCTATTCACGATGTTGAAGCAGCTAAAGAATACGCGCTTAAGTTAAAGGAACTGCATGAATCATGCAAAGACACCTTATTCATTGTGATGCGCGTTTATTTTGAAAAGCCCCGTACCACAACGGGTTGGAAGGGGTTAATTAACGACCCTCATATTAACGACACATTCGATATTGAAGCTGGCCTGCGTAAAGCCCGAGAACTATTGATTTGGTTGGCTGAACTCGAACTTCCGGTCGCGACCGAAGCGCTAGATCCAATTAGCCCTCAGTACTTAGCCGAATTATTCAGCTGGTCTGCAATTGGTGCTCGCACCTCTGAGTCACAAACTCACCGTGAAATGGCGAGTGGTCTTTCGATGCCAGTTGGTTTTAAAAATGGTACTGACGGCAGTTTAGATATCGCGTTGAATGCCCTTAAATCAGCAGCTTCAGGTCACCGCTTCATGGGCATTAACAAACAAGGCCAAGTTAGCGTTATTGCGACAAGTGGCAACCCAGATGGTCATATTATTTTACGCGGTGGTAAACAGCCTAACTACGATTCAGTGTGTGTATCTGAGTGTGAAGTTGAAATGCAGGAAGCGGGCCTAACAGCTGGCTTAGTGGTCGACTGTAGTCATGCGAACTCTTCAAAAGACTATCGACGTCAGCCTCTGGTTGCACAAAACGTAGTGAATCAAATACTAGAAGGTAATCAGTCTATTATTGGCGTAATGTTAGAAAGCCACTTAAAAGCGGGTAACCAAAAATCTGATGGGAAAAAGCTAAGCGAAATGGAATACGGTGTGTCTATCACCGACGGCTGTATTGATTGGGAAACCACAGAATCGCTTATTGCCCAAACCAGAGATAAATTAATAACTGTGCTACCCTTACGCCAAAATAAGCGCACCGATGTTGCCTAATAGGTGAGGTAGTCAGTGCCATTTGATTTGAGGGACATACTGAATGGCCGATTTTTCGCAGCAATTAAATACGCTGCGTGAAGGAATAGACGAGCTGGATACCCAGCTCGTTGAACTTCTCGCAAAACGCAATGCACTTACTACACAAGTGGGTCAGGTAAAAGCCGAAGCTGGTATGCCTGTTTATGTACCTTCCAGAGAAAAAGAACTCATCGCTTCGCGGCGAGCGCAAGCTGAATCGTTAGGCGTTTCCCCTGATCTTACCGAAGACTTATTACGCCGCATCATGCGCGAGTCTTATCATACGCAAAATAATCGATACCTTGGGGTAAATGCTGATGTCGGTACCATTGTGGTTATTGGTGGAGCAGGTGCACTGGGTAAAATATTCGTCAGCTTGTTCGAGCGAAGCGGTTACTCTGTTTCTGTCGTCGAAAGGGAAGATTGGGAAAGTGGCCATGCTGCTAACGTGCTTTCAACCGCCGCATTAGCGGTGGTGGCTGTACCAATTAACCTCACTGAACAGGTGATAGGTCAGCTCTCTATGTTACCTGAAAGCTGTGTTTTAGCTGATATCACGAGTATCAAGGTTAAGCCCATAGAAGCTATGATGGCAGTGCATAAGGGCCCCGTGGTTGGCTTGCACCCTATGTTTGGGCCTGATGCTCCAGGTATGATTAAACAGGTTGTGGTGGTGTGTGAGGGACGCGACGAGAGCGCTTATGGTTGGCTTATCGATCAAATGCGAATTTGGGGGGCAACTATTCACAATAGCACCGCCGAAGAGCATGATAAATCTATGGCTTATATTCAGGTAATGCGCCATTTCAATACTTTCGTGTATGGTGAGCATTTACGTGGAGAAGATCCCGATCTTGAATCCCTCACTATGTTTAGCTCGCCTATCTATCGATTAGAGTTAGCTATGGTTGGCCGATTATTCGCGCAAGCCCCCGAGTTGTACGCCGATATTATTTTCAACAACCCTGAAAACTTCGCTTTACTCCGCCGTTTCTATGACCGTTTCGGTTTAGCCTTAACCTTGCTGGAAAAGGGCGATAAAAAAGCGTTTATCAAGCAGTTTTTAACCATAGGAAACTGGTTTGGCAGCTACGCGAAAAACTGTCTGATGGATAGTAAACAATTGTTATTAAAAGCCGATGACGGCCAGCTATTGCGTAAGAAGTAATAGGGTATGTTTTCTGCGAACTAGCGATTAATAAAAACGGTACTTCGATGGTCATAAACCCCGTAGTACCGTTCTTAAAGCTGGCTTATATTATTCCGCTAGCGCACTAGCTGCCGCTACTTTTGTGGGGCTGATTTCTTCGCTAGGGTAGCAGCCCAGTATTTTAATGTAACGGGTAATGTTTCTAAGGGCTTCAATGGCATTTTGTACAGGGCCATCTTCCACATTGCCTTTCACATCAATGTAAAACATTTCTTCCCAAGGATTACCTGGAATAGGACGAGACTCTAGCTTCGTCATATTAATGTTGTTTTCACTTAGCACCAACAGCGCTTCAACTAATGCGCCGGGCTTTTGGACCGTTGACATAACCAGTGTGGTTTTAGCGGGTACTTGAAGTGGAACTACTACGGCTTTTCGAGCAACTACGATGAAGCGACTGTGGTTTTCTTTTTGGTTGGCCAAGTTACTTTTTATTGCTGTAAGTCCATATAGGTTTCCGCCAGCCTCACTGCCAATAGCTGCAATATCATCTCGCTGTAGCTCACTCACTGTCAACATAGCCGATGATGTACTGTCCATGGTTTTCACTTCAATGTTGCCAAGCTCAGCCAAGAAGTGGCTACATTGTGTGAATACTTGTGGATGAGCGTACACGGTTTTAATTTTATCTACGGTCGTATCTGCGCCAACAAGCAAGGTGTGACGAATAGGGTGAGTAAGTTCGCCAATAATGCTTAAGTGAGTATGTTGAAGTTGGTCATAAACTTCATTAATACTGCCTGAGGTTGTATTTTCAATAGGCAGAACCGCATAGTCGGCCTCTACATTCTCTACTTTTTGAATAATTTCACTGAAACTCTGACAACCTATTTCCAGCAATTCACCCGGACGTCGAGAGAAATATTTCTGGGTAGCAAGGTACGAGTAAGAGCCTTTGTCGCCCAAGAAAGCCACGCGATTTAGTGGAAGCGTACTGCCAGGGTTCGCGCGTTCAGCAAGCATTGCCTGCTGGTTTAACACTGAGTCTTCAATGATGACGTGAAAAATCTGAGTAACGTAGTGTGGGTCAAGACCTACATCTTTACCTTCTTTAATAAGGCGAACAAGCAGTTGCTCTTCACGTTTCTGATCTCGAACTGGAATATGGTGCTTAATTTTAGTTTCAGCAACCTCGTTGGTGAGCACACGGCGCTCAGCCAATAAGGTTAGAAGTTCACTATCTAATGATGTTATGCGCTCTCTTACAGCATCTAAGGCGTTGTCAGACATAGTTTTCCACTTATCGTATTAGCTAAAAAAAAACCTCCCTTGAGGGAGGTTTTTATGCATGTAGCTGCGCCTCCCTATTTAAAGAGCATAAACGCAAAAAAGATAGCCACTGCATGTATATTATTCTGTTTCATACGATTGACTTTATGCGTACAGCGTTTCAGTGTCAACCTGTTTTTACATTGGTTTTGATTTTTATCGGGGGGAGGGCTTGATAGATACTAGTAGAAGGGGTAGGGCGAATAACGAATTTGCCTTAAAGCAGTAAACCGACGCTATGGTGTCGGTTTTCTGCTTTAATCAATATGGGGAGATTATTTGCAATTCGTAATGTTAGTTACCCAATAAGGCCGCTAGCATTTGACGAACTTCCGTAGGTTCGAATGGCTTATCACATAGCGCATTCACACCGGTCTGTTGAATATTGGACATATGGGCACTATCGGCTGCTTCAGACGTTACCATGATGATAGGAATATGCGTGGTTTCAGGGTTGAAACGGATGAACTCAGAGAGTTCTCGGCCATCCATTTCTGGCATATTGTAATCGGTAACCACTAAATCGAAGGCTTCATCTTTAATAAACGTGAGTGCCATTGCACCGTTTTCAGCTTCTTTTATGCGCTGTAGGCCCATACCTTCAAGTACACGGCGAATGTGGTTGCGCGCTAATTTACTGTCGTCAACAAGCAGCACCCTAACATCGTGAATATCGAATAGCTCTAGTTCAAGTTCGTCGTGATTGATTAAATCAAGGCTAGCGTTTAGAGCACGAGACAAATGAAGGGGCTCGAAAGGTTTAGGAAGAATGGCTGCAACACCTGCTTGTTTAAACTCTTCCAGTTTACTTAATCTGTTCTCACTTGATACCAGCATGAATGGAATAGATTTAAATTCGTCACTTTCTTTAATGAACTTGAGTAAATCTAATGCTGTGCCGTCTTCGAAATACATCGCGCTAACAATCAGGTCTGCACCGTGCGCTTTAACCGCTGACATAGCCTCAGAAAGGGTACTAACAGGATCAATTTCCCTTACCTTTTCTTTCAACAATAGGGTAGTAATAATCTTCCTCTGTGTATCAGAGGGTTCAACTAATATGATGTGTAAATCAGAAATTGACAGCTTTTCCATTCCGTTCTCTTTTTGGTATTTTCAAGGAAAGTAAGGGGGGTGAATTAACCCCCAGCAATTTTAGCGCTAAAGCCCTTATCCTGCAGTAAAGCTTTTAACTTCTCGCGGTCATCCGTTTGAACTTCAATGTGTCCATCTTTAACCGCGCCACCACAGCCACACTTCTTTTTTAATTCAGTGCCCAGTTTTTTTAACGCATCGGGGGCTAAATCAAGCCCTTTAATTATAGACACGCCTTTTCCTTTGCGGCCTTTTGTTTCTCTGTGTATACGAACAATACCATCGTCGGAAGTGGAACGCTTTGCTTCTTTAGGCGAAGGTTTAACTTTACCTGTATCGGTACTGTATACCAGCAGTGCATCTTGCCAATCTTGCATTTTACCCTCTGATTTTTTCCTGTGCGTTAAACGAGCCATATTTAGGCTTATCTACAATTGTAGCATGGCATGCTGAAATATCTGCGCTAGAATAAATTCTAGTAAAGCCTAAATATACGCTGAGTTCATTCCTAGAATAATACGGGATAAAAGGAAATGGGGAAGCAGTGTAGTTAACGGAAGAAGGAGTGATTAAATGAATGTATTAAAGGATAAGGTCAATGAGCAAGAGACTTTAATCATAGAGATGGGCGAAAAGTTCGATTTCAGCAAAGTGGAAGCATTTCGCTCAGCCTATCAAGATTTAGACTCTGATGTTAAGCACATCACCGTTGACTTAGCTAAGACAGAATACATGGACAGTTCAGCCTTAGGTATGTTGCTTAATATGCAAAAGGTATTATCACAAAGGTCACTGACATTTAGTATTGAGAATAGCCGACCACCCGTGGAGCGAATACTAAAAATATCGCGTTTTGACAAAAAATTTATTATTCGTTGAGACGCAGCGGTAAGTCAGCCACAGGGCGCTAACATTACATGAAAATTCTTATCGTTGATGACGAACCAATAAATCGCACCATGTTAGTTAGCATGTTAAGCGAGGCGGGGTTCACTGATTGTGTTGAAGCTGCATGCGGTGAGGACGCGTTAACGATAGTTGAACAAGCGATACCCGATTTAGTATTACTTGATGTAATCATGCCCGGTATGAGTGGTTTCGAGGTTGCACCACAAATTAGAACCTTAGCCGGTGGCCGATACTTACCTATTTTATTCATCACCGCGCTGGATGACAAAGAAAGTCTGGTTAAATGTTTAGAGGTAGGGGGGAATGACTTTGCGACGAAACCTTTCGACAAACATATTCTCACCGCTAAAATTCGCGCTCACGAAAAAATTCGTAACCTAAGCGCTCATATTGAACAACAAAATGAAGAGCTTAGATTTTATCAACAGCGGGTAGCAAGGGAACATGCGATTGTTGAGCATATTTTTAGTCATGCCATTGTTAACAAAGGTCACGTTCTTAAATATTTCGATCATGCATTAACGCCTGCGGAAACATTTAATGGCGATGTGTTTGTGTGTGAAGCTAGCCCAAGTGGCGGCCTGTACTTTTTAGTGGGAGATTTTACAGGGCATGGGCTTGCATCAGCCATTGGTGCACTGCCGGTAACCCGGGCATTTCAAGAGATGTCAGCAAAAGGGCTGTCGGTCAATGAAATGGCGACAGAGTTTAATAAAATACTATTGCGATTTTTACCCAGCGATATGTTTATGGCTGCGGTTGTCGGCGAGGTTGGCTCTGATGGTTCACGTATCACCTTGTGGCAAGGTGGTATGCCACAGATGATGGTGGTGTCAGGCAAACGGCGATTTATCAAAACGATTTCTTCACCTCATATGGCACTGGGTATTCTTGAGCAACATGAGTTTGACAGTGAATGCGAAATTTTTGAAATGCTGGCAAATGACAAGTTAATTATCTATTCCGATGGACTAACAGAAGCGGTTGATGCTGACGGAAATATGCTAACCGAAGAGGGGGTAAAACAATGGTGTGCTGATGCTAGTGATATTACTGCCGACGGGATTTTTAATCACGCTAAAGCATTTTCGGCTACGCCTAGTTTTGACGACGATGTTTCTGTGGTTATCTTTAAAAGTCAGTCGTTAGAAGGCGTGCAGCCCTATAGAGCTACCGACGATATTCCATTGAATATAGTTATTACCTTGAGTGCCAAGCATTTGAAGCAGCCCGATATTCAAACCCGTATGCTCCACCAAACCTCTCAGTGTAGCGGTATTGAACATGTTCGTTCGGTGCTTTTTACCGTGGTTTCCGAAATGTTTAGCAACGCCTTAGAGCACGGTATTTTGAACATGGACTCACGTTTAAAGCACTCACCAGAAGGCTTTCAACTATATTATGAGCAGCGAGAAAAGCTGCTGAGCGCCCTAGATGAAGGGACGATTATTATTAGTATTGAGTCTGATCCTGTGAAAAAGGTTGTCTTTCTTTCAATAGAAGACAGCGGCAATGGTTTTGATTGGGAGCGTAAAGCCAGCCCCGAAAGTAATGACTCATTCGGAAGAGGGCTGGGCCTTATTAGAGCGCTAAGTAGTAAAGTGTGGTTTGAAAAAGGCGGGCGAAAAATAAACTGTTTGCTCAATACAGCCGTTGAATAACTACCACTAAACTAAAAATGCCAACGATTTGCCGTATATTCCCACTTCAGAACGGTGGATATGTTATGCAATAGCGTCGTTGTTTAATTGGAGCGCCTAATGCTTAAATCTTTGTTACAGCTTTTCGAAACGAAAGAGTCAGAAGATCAACAGAAACATACTGTCGAACTTGCCACTGCTGCATTGTTAAGTGAAATTATGCGGGCTGACGATAATGTTACAGACAGTGAGCTTAAAGCTTACAAAACGCACTTATATAAGCAGTTTGAGCTCTCTGATGATGAGCTAAAATTGCTAATGGAAGAAGGTCGTATGTCAGCAGAAGAAGCTGTCGATTTAGTACAATATACTAAGATAATTAATCAAACGTGTGATCCAGACCAAAAGCGGGATATTCTCGAAGGCTTATGGGTTATTGCTTATGCAGATAATCAACTTGCTCCTATTGAAGAGCATACAATACGGCGTATATCAGATTTACTACATGTGCCGCATTCCCATTTTATTAAAGCCAAACTGCATGTTTCACCAGAAAATTAATACAGTACTTGAAACACTTGCTCGCTATTAATAATGTAAAAAGTGCTTGTTACACAGGTAATTAGTGAAAAATAATGCTATAAATAAATCATGATTTTCTGTGGTCTCAGACATCGTCGAGATTGTGATAATAACGTAAGATTTATTTAAAACATGATTGCAATGTATAACGCGGGTGGTGTTTAAGCAAGTGGGTGTATTTAAGTCTATAAAGGCCCCAATTAGTATTGTCGTAACTTTGTCTATGTCAGTTATGGCTGCAGCTGTGTTGTGGTTTGCGGTAATAGAGCACAAAGCGCTTTATCTCAATTTGGCCCATTCTCATACGATTTCTCTTGGCAATGGCGTGGTGAAGAACATAGCGCCATCCATGTTATTGAATACCGAAAAGTCCTCCTCTATTTCAAATGTTCTGCTCCTATTAAAGGAGCATGAACATGTTATCGCAGCAAGAATTTATGATAGTAACTTTACTCTTTTACTAGAAGAAGAGGGCCCATCTGCTATTAGGTTGAACGAGCCCTTTTTCAATATGCTTGACCCATTAGGATTACCCGAAGGGGTATCCTCAGAAAATGACGTGATTATTGCACGACGGGTAATAGGCTCTTCGCAAAAGCCTGATGGTTTCTTGGTACTGTTCGTTGATGCCAAGGCACCGCTTTCGGGAAGTATTAAGGGCTTATTGTTGAATGTGTTACCCCTTATCTTCGTGCTGTGGGTAATAAGTATAATAGGCACATTGTTTTTCATTCATCGTGTATTTCGCCCTTTGAGTGAGTTGAGTTTTTTCACCAAACAAGTCACAGATACAAAAGATTATGCGCTGCGACAAAACCTAACGTCGAGAGATGAAATAGGAGAATTAGGAGAAAACATCAATCGCCTTTTAGAAATGATTGAGGTTGAGTTACTCATCAATCATGAACAAAATCAAACGTTGGTCGATCAACAGGAAACTATGATTCGCCTGGCTAACTATGACAGCCTAACGGGGTTGCCCAATAGACAATTTGTGCTTGATAACTTGCGGTTAGAATTAGCCCGAGCGCGAAGAAATGATGATGATCTTGCGCTTCTGTTTTTCGATTTAGATGGGTTTAAAGGAATAAACGATTCACTAGGTCATGAGACCGGCGATTTAATATTGATAGAAGTAGCAGATAGGGTTAGCGCCCTGTTGCGAGAAGGGGATTTGGTCGCCCGTTTAGGGGGCGATGAGTTTTTAGTATTACCAGACAGGGAAACGCGAGATACCAGTCTCGAAAATATGGCGGGTAGATTGATTAATGCCTTTACCAGTCCTTTTGAACTGCGTGGGCTGTCGCTGTCTGTTGGCGTTAGTGTGGGCGTAGCGCGAGCCATAGACGCCGACTATGATTTAAGTGAACTCATGAGCAACGCAGATCTTGCCATGTACCGCTCTAAAGCCAAAGGGCGTGGTAGCTTTACCATATTTACGCCCGATATGGTGGAGTCACATAAGCGTAAATTCCATTTAGCCAATGCCATAGAGCAAGGATTAAAGAACAATGAGTTTATGGTGTACTTCCAAATTAAAGTCGATCATAAAGGGAAAGTTATCGGCTTAGAGGCACTGCTTAGGTGGCAACATCCTGAATATGGTTTAGTCATGCCGAATGAGTTTATTCCCATTGCGGAACAAGGCGGCAAAATATCTGCCATTACCCGGTGGGTAATTGAAAAGGTCTGTATTGACCTACCCAAATTAAGAGAATGGCTTCCCCATCGTTTTCGTGTGTCAGTAAATTTATCAGGTCACGACCTTCGTGATAGTAATCTATTTGACAATATCTATGAGATTTTTACGCGCCACAATGTAAACCCGGAATACGTAGAATTCGAGGTAACTGAGTCTGCTTATTTAGAGAATTTTGCGTCTTCAAATAAATTCTTTAAACGCATGAGCAACATGGGGTGCGCCATTGCCCTTGACGATTTTGGCACGGGTTATTCTTCGCTAAGCTATTTAACCCAAATTAGTATCGATACCTTAAAAATTGATAAGCAATTCGTACACGAGTTAGAAACGTCCGAACGCAGCCGGTTAGTAACGGGCGCTATTATCGATTTGGCCAAACGTCTTTCACTGTCTGTATGTGCTGAAGGTATTGAGAATGAAACCCAGTGGCATTATTTGATTGATCACGGTTGTGACTACATTCAAGGGTTTATGTTTAGCAAACCCATTCCTATGGATGAGCTCGTTCAGTCACCTAAACAGTTTTACATAGGTAATACTGATAATAGTGAAGCGTAGGTAGACACCCAATGCCAATGCATTGCGCTTTTTATTAGGTTATGTTAACCAACTGTTCTAAAAGACTGTTTCAGCAACCTATTTTGAAGCATTATCAGGTTATTGGATACATTTACAACTGTTCGTGTAACTGTGTCTGTTTATAGATACAATGAGCAGGAGGTTAGTTGATTTACGTATTGTAAGTACTTGATATATAGTTGTATTGTATTTTTGGCTCAATTTTAGCTTACCAAATCAGAGTTAACAGAGTTATCGAAGTTAGTTTAAGGGATTTATAAACAAGCAGTAATGCGGAGGATTCATGATGAAACGACTAGAGAAGGTTTTTCTGATTTTACTTACTATCGCGGCGATACAAGCTATTTCGGTAGTTGAAGCGCACGCGTCACCTGCGAAAACGTTGATGCAGCAGTTAGATACTAATAAAGACGGCCTAATATCACTGAAGGAAGCGGTTCGACATACCGAACTATTGCGTAACTTTGGGTTAATTGACGACAATGAAGATGGCAAATTAACTGAAGCCGAATTAGCAAAAAGTAAACTAACACCAGGAAATGCAAAATCTGCCGTCAGTAAATAGCTGCCGTTAGCGTATGAAATAAATAATAGCCTAGCAGATGCGCCTGCCGGTGCTTGTTTGAAGGAATACCACTCTGATTGAGAAATTTTCATTTGGTGAACGGCTGGTTCAGCTAGGCTCTTTACGTCAACTCACGCTAGGTAGCTTCGTGCTGGCGTTAATCCCATTAATTGCGCTGTTGTGGCAAAGTCAAAGTGATTTAGCCAAAGTAGGGCAAATGACCACGCTGGAAACCCGTTACGTGGTTGATGTCGTGGGGGATATGCAACGCCTAGACGGTGCCGTCGTGGACTTAGAGCGAAGTATTCGCCAATACGCCGTTATTCGAACCGAGAAAGTTGCCACGTTATCCGACAATGCACTCGACCAGTTCGCGGTGGCCGCAGATAACCTTTGCCAAGCCTTATCTGTTCAGGGAACCTGTGAAAGGTTGTCTGAACAATTAGGCGATCTTTCTGATTACCGCTTAATTGAAGATCAACTCCTACTCAATGCCTACCTTGCTAACGTATCACGAAGTGTTTCACAACTTCGTGACGACGTGGAACTAGCGATTTCCGAGCGGGTCAAAGTTCAGCAAGATGACTTAAACGCGATGCAAGCAAAGCAGGCATGGTCTACGGCGATGTTGGTAAGTGTTTCCTTGCTGCTTATCCTTTTGGGAAGCCAACTGATTGTTAATCCAGTCAATAAACTAAAGCAGATAATACGGATAGTGGCTCATCAGCAAGGTGATCTTCCTCCTTTATCTCGCCAAGCGCCGCGAGAGCTAATAGATGTGGAGAAAGATCTACATTGGCTGTACGATCGGCTTGGTCAGTTAGAGCATATACGCACAGCACTATTGCGGCATGCTGCTCACGAATTGAAAACACCGTTGGCCAGTATTAAGGAAGGATGTAGTTTATTATCGGAAAATGTTGTGGGCGATTTAAATGATGCTCAACGTGAAGTGTTGTCGCTACTTAGCGCAAGTACTCAGAGATTGAACACATTAATTGAAAAATTACTCGACTATAACTTGTTGTTACAGCAAGCTCAGCCCAACATCGTCAATACTGATGCGAAGAAGTTGGTTGATGCATGTCTGGGGGATTACGCCCTCGCGCTGCAAGAGCGAGAAGTTACCGTATCGGTAGAAAATAGCCATATTTGGGCTGACGAAGAGTTATTTCGACGAATACTCGACAATTTGGTGTCTAACGCGGTAGCACATGGTGCAGTAGGACGACCCATTAATGTACATATATATTTAAATAATAACTTTGCTATATTGGACGTTGCAAATCGAGGCAAGCGGATTGCCAAAGAGTCGGTTGCAACACTGTTTGAACCTTTCACCCGTGGCGCTGAGCCGAGAAATGACAATGTTATAGGTACAGGATTAGGCTTATCAATTGTTGCGGATTGTGCGCGACTGATGCATGGCGACGTGCAAGTTGTCGATGTTGATTATGCTGATGTGTGCTTTAGGGTGACGATTCCTCAACAGGAAAAATAAAATGAGAATAAGTTGTATGATACTGGCCCTGACGATGATGTCGGGTTGCAGTGTGTTGTCTAAGCAGCCAATCGAACAGAAAATTGATGTTCCACTACCCCAGATCATTGAAGTGGCTGTAGACGACGATATTTGCCTGTTCACTTCAGAACCAGAAAATTTTGATTACAATTGCAACATGACTTACTGGTTGGAAGTTTGGCTTGAAGCTGATGCCACGCCTTGGATAGAGCGTAAAGCGCAGTTGACAGCGCTTGGTCAATCGAAAAAAGACAAAATTCACGCTTACCTTTTATCCTTATCCAGTGACACCCCGTATCAAGATAGGCTACGAGCCCAACTCTCTATAGATGATTTAATGCCTGAATTTACCGACGCCGCCGCGTTGGTCATTCAAGTTGTGGTAAGTAACCCAAACAAACAGTTAATGGAACTTGAGTCTGCGTTGAGTGTATTAAGCAAAGAAAATACCCTTCGAGGTCAAGAATTACAAAAGCTGTATGCTGAGCTTAAAGCTCAGCAGAAAAAACTAGAAGAACTCCTCCAAATTGAAGCAACACTTATGGATAAAAACAGGAACAACTAACAATGAGTGAAAGTAGTAAGAACAAACCCCATTTATTGTTGGTTGATGATGATAAAAGTTTACTTCGTCTTTTGACCATTCGGTTAGAAGGTGAGGGTTATCAAGTTACTGCCGTTGAAGATGGTAATGCGGCGTTAAGAAAACTTCAAAATGATGCTTTTGACGTAGTCCTCAGTGATTTGCGTATGCCTGGCCTTGACGGGTTAAGTTTATTTGAAGAAATCATGGGCATTCGAAAAGATATTCCCGTTATTTTGATGACCGCTCACGGAACCATTTCTGATGCGGTTGCGGCCACCCAACGAGGTGTTTTTGGCTTTCTTCCAAAGCCAGTCGATCATGATGAACTGCGTACCTTATTACAAAAAGCATTAAGTCAGTCACAAGCAGCCCAGCCCGGTGAGTGGGCGAAAAGTATCGTTACCCGCTCTCAAGATATGCTTAATGTACTTGATCAAGCGTACCGAATTGCACAGCGAGAAGTTAGCGTACTCATTAGCGGAGCAAGTGGAACAGGTAAAGAGTTACTAGCGAATGCAATGCATCAGGCAAGCGATCGACGTAACAAGCCATTTGTTGCTATTAACTGTGGCGCACTGCCAGAAAACTTACTTGAATCAGAGTTATTCGGGCATGCAAAAGGTGCTTTCACTGGAGCGGTAGCCGCTCACCCAGGTTTATTTCGAGAAGCCGATGGCGGTACTCTATTTTTAGATGAGATTGGCGATATGCCAATGACACTACAAGTTAAACTATTACGTGCGTTACAAGAGCGTCAAATCAGGCCTGTAGGCAGCAGCAAGCATGTAGATATTGATGTTCGTATCATTTCGGCTACTCACAAAGATTTGCTCAAAGAAATGGAAGAGGGCACTTTCAGGGAAGACTTATATTACCGCTTAAATGTGGTGAACTTAAAGCTTCCGTCGTTGAAAGCGCGTAGCGAAGATATTCCATTACTTGCTCGTTCATTGTTACAGCAAAGTGCTCAGCGTCATGGCGTGAATGTTAGTCAGTTTTCAGACGATGCTATGCAGCTGTTAGTGAAATCATCTTGGCCAGGAAACGTGCGTCAATTAGTGAATGTGGTAGAGCAATGTGTTGCCTTAACACAAACCCCGGTAGTGCCTCTGCATCTTGTAGAACAAGCGCTATCAGCTACCAAACAAAGTTGGCCAACGCTGACCGAAGCCCGTGATGCCTTCGAGCAACAGTATTTGAACAAGCTTTTGAAAATGACGGATGGAAACGTAACCCGCGCGGCTGAGTTAGCCGGTCGTAACCGAACCGATATGCATAAGTTAATGAAGAAGCATGACTTAGATGCGGGAGACTTTCGTTAGTACGACCCCTACTGGAAGTATCTTTGAAGCGTAAAGCGTAAAGCGTAAAAGCTGCCACCTAATGTGGCAGCTTTTTTCTTTTAGATTAGTGGGCTTTAATAGCCTTGTTAGCGATTGTTAATCTACCATTGATTCTCATTAATGATGGTTTCCGCTTTCTTGGCCATCTCTTTTAACATAAGAATTTCTTCAGCAGAGAACTCTCTCGGTTCATCATGAATAACACATAATGTACCAAGCTCGTACCCATCGTTAGAACGAAGAATAGCGCCAGCATAAGAGCGAATGTAAGGCTCACCTTTAACCAAGGGGCCGCCTGCAAAACGGCTGTCTTTTGTTGCGTCGGTTACAATTAAATATTCTTCTTCCGCTATTGCGTAAGTGCAAAATGAAATATTGCGCGGTGTTTCTGACACATCTAAACACTGGCGAGACTTAAACCATTGTCTGTCTTCGGCAATTAAGCTCACCAAGCAAATTTTGCATTTAAAATATTCTTGGGTTGCTTTGGTAACGGCATCTAGCTGTGCGTCGGGTTTGGTGTCTAGAATGTTTAAATTTTCTAGGGCTTTTAATCGCAAGGTTTCGCGATCAAGCGTTGGTAATTCCATTAATTATTTCACTTAAATAAAAAGTTACTATTGAGACTGTCTCAATAGCTTTCAGTTTATAGGAAGGTAAGCATAAGCACTAGTTAATATTCTTAATGTATGGTGCATGGCTTTGCTATTTAAAATAGTTAAAACAGCAGCACTTTTAGCGAAATTTATGCGCAGCAAATGCACGCTAAAACAAGGCGTTTTGGCTCGGCTGTTGTTTAATGGCAAGGTTAGGAATTGCCGCATCACCATGCTTTTGGTTGTACAAATCAATAAACTGCTGCGCCAACCACGGGGCGTCTTTGTTATCGGGTCGATGACAAAAGAAATACGGGCTTTTTCCTTCTAGCCGCCATTGATGAATTTTATTCACCCAAGGCGTTAAGCACGCAATATTATCTTCGTCCGTATCATTTCCTACAAAACGAACGACAGGGTTATTCGCGGTGGCAATCACATTCACCGGGACTCTAGGTTTTTTATGTCGTACCTCACTTAATAGCGCACTGTTGCTAGCCCTTGTATTAGCCCCTGTATCTAGCCTTGAAACAGGGCCGGTAAACAAGGCGCGGGTGTCCATAATAATGCGGTTGGCGTTGTGCTCAATTAATAATTGGTTTAACTGTTTCTCTTCATCACCTTTTTTAAAAAAAGCCAAATTCCTAACCTCAACGGCCACCTTAATATGGCGTGGTAAATGACTTAAAAACGAAGCCAGTCGCTCGAGTTTTTCAGGGCCAAAGCTTGCAGGAAGTTGCAACAGCATCACACCGAGTTTGTGCTCAAGTTGCGCAAGAATTTGTAATTGTTCGTTCACTTCATCTTCGCAATGCAATAATTGGTGAACATGCGTGATTTGCTGGTTAAATTTAAAGGTAAACGAAAAGTCGCTACCTACAGATTGTTCCCAGCGTGCTACCGCATCTGAATGGGGGAGAGAATAAAAGGTTGTATTTCCCTCAACCGTATTACACTCATTAGCGTAATGAACCAGTTGATTGTCACTTTTTGGGTAATTAGCAAACCAGGTTTTTGGCCAATGACTATGCTGCCACTGCGGCAGGCCAATAAATACCTCGGGTAGCGCCGAAGAAGTTGATAATTTAGTTACTGCAGGATTGTTTGTATTTGTCATTGGGCTTTAGTGCGCATTTGTTTATACTATGCGACCTTAATTTAACACATAGTGCATGATGGCAAGGGGCGCGATCGCCTCATTGTAGAGTAATGGCAAGCAGGTTCAAGGGTTTGCCAACCATCGTGTAACGCAAGATAAGAATATCAGGGGTCAACGACCATGCGCACAGATTACTGTGGGAACATCGATTCATCATACATTGGGCAAGAAATCACCCTATGTGGTTGGGTAAACAAACGCCGTGATTTAGGTGGCGTTATCTTCATCGACTTACGAGACCGCGAAGGTATCGTTCAAGTGGTATTCGACCCTGATTTACCAGAGGTATTAAGCGTAGCGAATAAACTTCGCGGTGAATTCTGCGTGAAGCTTACCGGCAAAGTACGTGCTCGTCCTGAAGGTCAAATGAATAAAGATATGCGTACCGGCGAAATTGAAATTTTGGGCACAGGCCTAGAAATCATCAATCGCTCTGATGCGCTGCCACTTGATTGGAACCAAGAGAACTCTGAAGAGCAGCGTTTACGCTACCGTTACCTTGATTTACGTCGCCCTGTTATGAGCCAGCGCTTGCAGTTCCGCGCTAAGGTAACTGGTGCAGTACGTCGTTTCTTAGAAGGCGAAGGCTTTCTAGATATTGAAACCCCTATTTTGACCAAAGCGACACCTGAAGGTGCTCGTGATTATTTAGTACCTAGTCGTACGCATAAAGGCGAGTTCTTTGCACTGCCGCAATCGCCACAACTGTTTAAGCAATTGCTGATGATGTCTGGCATGGACAGATACTATCAAATCGTAAAATGCTTCCGTGACGAAGATTTGCGTGCCGACCGCCAACCAGAATTTACTCAAATCGATATCGAAACTACGTTTTTAGATGCCGATGGCGTAATGGCGATCACTGAAAGCATGATCCGCGATTTGTTCAGCACTATGTTGAACGTAGATTTAGGTGACTTCCCACGCATGACCTACGCCGAAGCAATGAAGCGTTTTGGTAGCGATAAGCCTGATTTACGTAATCCACTAGAGCTTACCGATATTGCTGACTTACTTGAAACTGTTGAGTTTAAAGTATTCAGTGGCCCAGCTAACGATCCTAAAGGTCGTGTTGCTGCTATTCGCGTACCTGGCGGTGCCAGCATGTCTCGTAAGCAAATTGACGAGTACACCAAGTTTGTGGGCATTTACGGCGCGAAAGGCTTAGCCTGGATGAAAGTGAACGAAATGGCATCAGGCCAAGAAGGTTTACAATCACCTATTCTTAAATTCTTAAGCGAAGATATTACCGACGGTATTTTGCAGCGCACTGGCGCTCAAGCTGGCGATATCTTGTTATTCGGTGCCGACACTAACACGGTAGTTACCGAAGCTATGGGCGCACTTCGCCTTAAGCTAGGTGAAGACTTTGAACTCTTAGAAGGTGAGTGGAAGCCGTTGTGGGTTGTCGACTTCCCTATGTTTGAAGAATTCGATGGACAGCTTCATGCTATACACCATCCGTTTACTGCACCTCGCGGCTTAACTGCAGAAGAGCTTAAAGCCAACCCGGTTGGCGCATTGTCTGATGCCTACGATATGGTATTAAATGGTTGCGAGCTTGGTGGTGGTTCGGTACGTATTCACAACGAAGAAATGCAATCTGCCGTGTTTGAGATTTTGGGTATTGAAGAAGAAGAAGCGAAGAATAAATTTGGCTTCTTACTTGATGCTTTACGCTTTGGTGCGCCGCCTCACGCAGGTCTAGCGTTCGGTTTAGATCGCCTTGTTATGCTTATGACAGGTGCTAGCTCTATTCGTGATGTAATGGCATTCCCTAAAACCACGACAGCGGCTTGCCCATTAACATCTGCGCCAAGTCCAGCGAATCCACAGCAGTTGGAAGAGTTGGCGATTGCAACGGTAAAAAAGCCGTCGTAAACGATGGCTTATAAAAAGCCCGAGTCGGTCCTTGTGGTGTTGTACGATCAGCACCATAAGGTACTTTTGCTACAGCGCAATGACGACCCTGAATTTTGGCAGTCGGTTACCGGCGCAATGGAAGATGGCGAGCTCCCTATTGAAACCGCATACCGAGAAGTAGCGGAAGAAACAGGGATTGACGCCAAACAACTGTCTATAGAAATGTTTAACCACAATAGACAAAACCAATACGAAATTCGCAGCCGCTGGTTGCATCGATATCCCCCCGGAACACGGTTTAACACCGAACACGTTTTTTCTCTTCAAGTAGACAGTACCTTGCCGTTGGTGCTTACTGAACATTTGCAGTATGAGTGGGTAGATAAAGCACAAGCATTAGCGCGACTTTGGTCGCCTTCAAACAAAGAGGCGGTATCAATGTTTGTACCAAACGTACCTTAATGGTTATACTGGGTATAGATCCAGGTTCTAGGGTTACAGGCTACGGCGTTATTGAGCGTAAGCAGGGTAAACTTGTGTATGTGGCGAGCGGTTGTATTCGCGTTGGAACGGCAGACTTACCGTCCAGGCTTGCCAATATTTATACCGGCATTAGCGATATTATTCGCCAGTACAACCCTGCACAATTTGCTATCGAGCAAGTGTTTATGGCAAAAAATCCCGACTCTGCTTTAAAGTTAGGGCAAGCCCGCGGTGCCGCTATTGTGGCAGCCACTCAAGGTGATTTGCCAGTAGCAGAATATTCGGCTAGGCAAATTAAACAAGCAGTAGTAGGTAAGGGTAGTGCAGATAAAACCCAAGTGCAGCACATGGTGAAGCATTTGTTGAGTTTAAGTGGTACACCTCAAGCTGATGCAGCTGATGCTCTTGCGGTAGCGCTATGTCATGCTCATACCGAGCAAAGCCTGATTAATATGGCAGGGCAAGCACGCAAAACCGTGCGAGGCCGTTTGCGTTAATTGCTTTGTTTGCTCTAGCGTTGTTAAAAACTCGCATAGCGGTAACCACTTTTTTGTAACTAATAGAACCTTCCTATTCGTTTTATTTCCCTACATTGGGAAAATACCATGTAAGAGAGCAGTCATGATTGGACGTATTCGCGGTACATTGGCCGAAAAGCAGCCCCCAGAAATATTGGTAGATGCAAATGGGGTAGGTTATGAAATTCACATGCCAATGACCAGCTTCTATCAATTACCAGCCGTAGGTGAGGAAGTGGTGGTTTATACCCATTTCGTCGTGCGAGAAGACGCGCAATTGCTGTTCGGTTTTGCCGATAAAATGGAGCGAGGATTATTCCGAGAGCTAATTAAAGCGAATGGGGTGGGCCCTAAATTAGGCTTAACCATATTATCGGGTATGTCCGCAGGCCAATTTTTATCAGCGGTTCAAAATGCAGACGTTTCTGCGCTAGTGAGCTTGCCGGGCATTGGTAAGAAAACGGCTGAAAGGTTAGTGGTTGAGTTAAAAGATAGGTTAGCGAAGTTTGGCAAAGTACAAAGTATTGCCATTCCACCGCCCAGTGGGGATTTACTTAACACCAATACGCTAGTAGAAGTAAACGACACGAGAGAAGATGCCCAGAGCGCGCTAGTGGCACTAGGCTATAAGCCTACGCAGGCCAGTAAACTTATCGACAGTGTTTATAAAGAAGGCATGGAAAGCGAATCGCTAATTCGTGAAGCGTTAAAAGCCGCTATTTAAACCTTTTTAAACAGAAGCCAAGACTAAAACAAGCTAGCGCGATAGGCCTACGTAGCCGATTTACATTAAAGCAGAGCCCTAATGATAGAAGCTGACAGATTAATTACGCCCGACGCGAGTACCGAAGATGAAGTTATCGACCGTGCTATTCGCCCTAAAATGCTTGATGATTACACAGGCCAGCCTCACGTGTGTGAGCAGATGGAAATCTTCATTCAGGCAGCTAGAAAGCGTGACGATGCCCTTGATCACTTATTAATATTTGGTCCGCCAGGGTTAGGTAAAACCACCCTAGCAAATATTGTGGCGAACGAGATGGATGTCAGCATTAAAACCACCTCTGGTCCCGTACTTGAAAAAGCAGGTGACCTAGCGGCATTGCTGACTAACCTTGAACGCAACGATGTGCTTTTTATTGATGAAATTCATCGATTAAGCCCTGTAGTGGAAGAAATTCTGTATCCCGCCATGGAAGATTACCAGCTGGATATTATGATAGGCGAGGGGCCAGCAGCCCGCTCTATCAAACTTGACTTACCACCTTTCACCTTAGTGGGAGCTACAACGCGGGCAGGTTCGCTTACATCGCCATTGCGAGACCGATTCGGCATAGTTCAACGACTCGAGTTTTATTCGGTTAAAGATCTCACCACCATTGTGGCTCGTAGTGCGAGTTACTTGAATTTGGATATGAGCCCAGAAGGCGCACAGGAAATTGCACGTCGCTCTAGAGGTACACCGCGTATTGCCAACAGGCTATTACGACGGGTTCGAGATTACGCAGAAATTAAATCTGATGGTACGGTAGGCGTTGAAACCGCAGCAAAGGCATTGGATATGCTTGATGTAGATAAAGAAGGTTTCGATTACATGGATCGGAAATTGCTTTGTGCCATTATAGAGAAATTTGATGGCGGCCCAGTAGGGCTAGATAATTTAGCTGCGGCGATTGGTGAAGAGAAAGAGACTATTGAAGATGTTATTGAACCCTTTCTAATTCAGCAAGGTTTCTTACAGCGTACCCCGCGTGGGCGTATAGTCTCGCAACGCGCCTATCTTCACTTCGGTTTTACACCTTCTGTTTAGCGGCTTACCCTTTGTGTATTTGTATGAGCAAGCCCTATGTTTGCTCATGCTTAGTTTCTGTTATTTAGTACACCCTTTCACTTTTCTTCAGATAAAAAAAAGCCCGCTCAATGAACGGGCCAAAACAACAAGTGTTAAAGGAAATAAATCCAGGGAACTCATATCTAACAGGAGAAAAACTCTTGCATAACCGTGTGATACACCATTACGCTCTGTAGAACTGATGCTGCGTATTATAGGCTTAGTTTGAATTCTTACAATTGAGTAAAATTGTTTTTTAGCCTTAGAAAAACTAATGTGTTGCAGTGGTGTTAATGGTTTATCATTTTATCATTAAATTCTTCTGAAAATGGGGTGTGTAGGGTGAATATTATCGTTTTTGTAAGTCTGTAATACGATAAATAACCAAGGTTAACGATTAATTTTATTGACGGTGAAAGAATATTTATGCATTTACACCAAGTAAGAGTGTATTACGAAGATACTGATGCGGGGGGCATTGTATATTATGCCAACTACCTCAAGTTTATGGAGAGGGCAAGAACCGAGTGGCTTAGAGCCCTTGGCTTCGAACAAGATAGATTAATGGAACAATCAGTGGCTTTTGTCGTCAAACGCGTTGAAATGCATAACTATGCGCCTGCTCGGTTTAATGACCTGTTGAGTATTGAAACGCAGGTTGTAGAATTGAAAGGAGCGAGTATGACGTTTCAACAAACCATTAGAAATAAACAAGATGTAACTTTAGTATCTGCCGATATTCAAGTTGCTTGTGTCAGTCTGGAGACGATGAAGCCCAGACGACTACCACGTACATTGTTAGGGGAAATAACGCGTGTCATCTGATCTTACTTTTATCGGCCTATTTTTGCAGGCCAGCTTTATTGTTCAACTTGTTATGTTGCTTTTATTAGGCGTTTCAGTTGCGTCTTGGACATTTATCTTTCAGCGTAGTAAGGCGCTTTCAAGTGCACGAGAAGAGATGCGTCAGTTTGAAGACAAGTTTTGGTCGGGTGCTGATTTAAATCGACTCTATCAAGAGCTATCTGCTCGCCCTAACTTATCGGGTATTGGCACTATCTTTTGTGCTGGCTTTAAAGAGTTCGTCCGCTTGCGCAAATCGAATTCAGGCACCAATGCTATTGTTGATGGTACTTACCGCTCAATGCGGGTAACTATGTCTCGCCAAGTGGAAGAATTAGAAAGTCGTCTTCCGTTTCTAGCAACGGCCGGTTCTATTAGTCCGTATATAGGCCTATTTGGTACGGTGTGGGGGATCATGAACGCCTTTATCGCTTTAGGTGAAGTACAGCAAGCCACCCTTGCCATGGTAGCGCCAGGTATTGCGGAAGCCCTTATTGCAACGGCTATCGGCTTATTTGCGGCTATTCCTGCGGTTATTGCGTATAACCGTTTCAGTCACCAAGTTGAGAAATTGGAAAACAGCTACGGTAACTTTATGGAAGAGTTTTCTGCCATTCTTCACCGTCAGGCAGTATCTGGTCAAGCTCAGCAGCCGCAAGCGTAAATGCGAACATTGATGCGAGCTTAACTCACTGGTGAGAGAGGAATTATTATGTATGTAAGAAAGCGCCGTAGGCCGGTTTCTGAAATTAATGTAGTACCTTACATCGATGTGATGTTGGTACTACTGATTATCTTTATGGTAACGGCTCCGCTTATTTCGCAAGGGGTTAAAGTTGATTTACCTAAAGCAAGTGCGAACCCAATTGAGCAAGAAGATAATCCACCTATTATTGCGTCAGTAGACGTTAAAGGCCGCTACTTTCTTAACGTGGGAGACGACCAAGAGTCGCCACTGGCACAAGAAGACTTAGCAGCCTTGGTACAAGCTCAGCTACAAAAAGATCCTAATACTCCCGTGGTAGTAAAAGGAGATGGGCAAGTTGCTTATAATGAGGTCATTCAACTTATGGTGTTATTGCAAGGCGCGGGTGTGCCTTCTGTAGGTTTAATGACAGACCCCGTTGAGCCAGAGTAGGTTTATTGATGACTGCAAGTTCTGTTGGCATTTATAAATCTATCGCACTGCACCTTGTTGTGGCTGCAGTGTTGCTAATTAGCGTCAGCTTTTCACCTTCTCCCTTGCCTACAATGGCCACTAATGCGCCGGTTATTGAAGCTACCTTCATTGATGCTCAAGCCATCGCTGATACCAAGAGAGAACAAGCGCAGGCACAAGCGCAGGCAAGAGAGGCAGAAGCGCAAAGAAAGAAGAAAGAAGCGCAAGCTGCTGCAGCTAAGCGTAAGAGGGCGGCAGAGGCTAAGCAAGCTAGAGAGAAGAAGCAAGCTGAAGAAGCCGAGTTCAAACGTCAAAAAGAGTTAGAACAGTTGGCTGCGCAAAAGGAGCAACAGCGCAAAGAACGTGAAGCTAAAGCGAAAGCCGATGCAGAGCGTAAGAAAAAAGAAGCTGCTGAAAATGCTGAGATGGAGAGAATTATGCAAGAGCAACTTGCGCAAGAGCAAGCGGCTCAGCAACAACGAAGACGTGCACAAGTTCTGACTGAAGTAGAGCGCTATACCGCATTAATTCAGCAAACGATAAAACGTAACTTGTACGACGATGACAGCTTTAAAGGTAAGGTATGTAGATTGAATATCAAATTGGCTACCACAGGTTATGTGACTAGCATACGTATCTTAGGCGGGCATGACGCCTTGTGCAGAGCAGCAGAAAGTGCCGTACGCCGTGCAGAAGAACTGCCGGTATCGGATGCGGCCGACGTCTATGAGCAATTAAAAGATATTAACTTAAAAGTGGAACTGTAGTGCAATGAAAAAAACAGGTTTATGGATAGCCGCCATCGCGATGGTATTTAGTGCCAAGGTATTCGCGACGTTAGAGATTGTGATCACCGAAGGTATAAACAGTGCTCGACCTATTGGTGTAGTGCCGTTTAAGTGGAAAGGTGCTGGCACATTGCCTAGCGATATTTCTGAAGTCATTATGGCTGACCTGATGCGTAGCGGTAAATTTAGCCCCGTTGCGACAAGTAAAATGCCCCAAATGCCTGAAACCGCTGATGAGGTTAACTACTCTGCGTGGGCGTCTCTTGGGGTTGATACGGTTTTGGTCGGAAGTATTGAACCTGAAGGTACCGATAGATATTTAGTCTCTTACCAACTGGTTGATGTACTAAAAGGGCAGTTAGACGGTGGCCAGTCTCAGGTATTGAAAAACGGTGAGTTAGTCGTAAGTAACGAACACGTTATAGCGGCGCGCCAATCTATTATTAGCCCTAGAGACTTTAGGCAATACGCACACCGCATTAGTGATGTAGTGTATGAGAAATTGACAGGTGTACGCGGTGCATTCTTAACCCGTATAGCTTATGTTATTGTACGTGACAGAGATACGTACGAGAAACCATATCAGCTAGTGATTTCAGACTATGATGGCGAGAACGAGACGCGCCTGTTGTCGTCACCTGAACCATTGATGTCTCCGGTTTGGTCACCAGACGGTGAAAAGTTAGCTTATGTAAGCTTTGAAAACCGTAGACCTCAAATATTCATACAGGATATATATACTAGCAAACGTACAACGGTTACTGATTTCCCTGGAATTAACGGAAGCCCAGCGTTTTCACCAGATGGCAAGCAACTTGCAATGGTTTTGTCGAAAGATGGGAACCCAGAGATCTATGTTATGGATCTTGCGACGAAAAATTTAACCAGAGTAACGCGCAACCGTGCCATCGATACAGAGCCTTCATGGCTACCTGACGGTAGTGGTTTAATTTTTAGCTCTGAACGGGGTGGTAAACCCCAGATATATAGCGTAAATTTAAATTCTAGAAAGGTAAGACGCGTTACTTTTGTAGGCGAACAGAACTTGGGTGCTACATTAACGCCCGACGGTAAGCAAATGGTAGTGGTTAATCAAACCAATGGAAACTACCATATTGCTAAGCAGGCATTAGACGGCGGCTCTCCTCAGGTACTGACAAGAACCTTTTTGGATGAGTCACCCAGTGTAGCGCCTAACGGTAGTATGATTATTTATAGTACCCTTCATGAAGGGACACAAGTACTTTCACTTGTTTCACTTGATGGACGCTTTAAAGCCAGATTACCGGCAGCCGATGGGCAAGTGAAATCGCCAAGTTGGTCACCATTTTTGTTCTAACAATTGAAATATCAAACAATAACATTTAAGGATTAGTAGGATGCAAATGAATAAATTAATGAAGAGCTTCATTATCGCCTTGCCAGTGGTGACCATGATGGCCTGTTCGTCTGGCCCTAGCGAAGAAGAGCTAGCTGCTGAGCGTAACCGTCTTGCACAAGAACAAGCACAAGCAGAGCAAGATGCTCGTCAAGCTGAAGCACAACGCGTAGAAGCAGAAGCTGCTCAACGCATGAAGCGTTCAGAAGAAATGGTTCAGCAAGAAATGGAAGCGTTGAAAAACGAACAAACGGTTTACTTCGATTTCGACCGCGCTAGCATCAAGCCTGAATTTCAACGTTTACTTGATAAACACGCAGCGTTCTTGGTGAAAAACCCTAACATGAAGGTGACCATCGAAGGTCATACTGATAGCCGTGGTACACCAGAGTACAACATTGCACTAGGTGAGCGTCGTGCCCAGTCTGTTGAAACTTACCTAATGAACGCGGGTGTAAGCAGCAGCCAAATTACGGTTGTTTCATACGGTGAAGAGAAGTCTGCGGTAATGGGTTCAACTGAATATGCATTCGCGCAAAATCGCCGCGGAGTGGTTGTTTACCGATAATGGCTTTTACAGCAATTAACACTATTAAAGCAGGCGTTACCTTGTGTGCCGCCTTTGCTATTTCAAGTTCTGCCTTCGCACAGGCGCCAGTGGTAGATGCCAATGGCGGCAGCAATCTAGAACAGCGTATTGCTGTTTTAGAGCGTATTGTTAAAAGCAGAACTGAAATGCAGCATCGCTTACAAACCCAATTGGACAACATGCAAAGCGAAGTTGACCAATTGCGAGGGTCTGTCGAAGTTAACACCAACGAGCTGGAAAAGGTGCTTGAACGTCAGCGTGAATTGTACCTTGAGATAGATAAGCGTGTTGAGGCACTTAAACAAGGCGGTTTAGCTAACGCTGGTGGCGCTGGCGCCCCGTTAGGTAATTCTGCAGGGGTTACCCCCTCCACAGGCTCATCATCCCCACAAGAGGGGGAGGACGAAGCGTACGACAGTGCTGTTAATCTTATCCTGAAATCTCGTGAGTACGATAAAGCAATTCCTGCTTTTCAGTCATTCATACAGCGGTTTCCGAATAGCGAGTATGCACCGAATGCGCACTACTGGCTCGGTCAGCTGTTGTTTAATAAACAGCAATGGAATGACGCTATTGAGCAATTTAATATCGTATCAAACCGCTTCTCTGATTCAGTGAAGCGTCCAGATGCATTATTAAAGTTAGGTGTCATTGCCGAACGCACGGGCGACAATAGTGGGGCACGAAATTTCTTTCAGCAAGTTATAAGCGAATACCCTAATTCTTCCGCAAAGCGGTTAGCGGAATCTAGATTAAATAATCTATAATGAAAAACCTCTCCTAATGAGAGGTTTTTTTTCGCCCCTTTGAAATTTTATACCTCTGTTGTACTGAACCATCAACAATACTTATGAGTATATTTTTCAAGGAAAATCCAAAAAACACGCATTTTTTTAGACTTAACTCGGTGGCATTTTGTCGGTTTAAAAAAGTTTTGTACTGGTTTTGTGGTAGGAATTATGCGCGATTTGTGTTGATTTTGAGCGGTTGAAAGCTTTTTACTACAAAAATCAAAATAAAAATGCCTTTTGGGTTGCGTCAGAAAAAAATCTGAGTATTATATGCCGCCGTTGCCAAGACACAGGCAACATCAGGAAAGATTGGGTCGTTAGCTCAGCTGGTAGAGCAGTTGACTTTTAATCAATTGGTCGCTGGTTCGAATCCAGCACGACCCACCAATTCTTCTCCTGGCTCCAAATGACGGGTCGTTAGCTCAGCTGGTAGAGCAGTTGACTTTTAATCAATTGGTCGCTGGTTCGAATCCAGCACGACCCACCAT
>NZ_JAESDI010000019.1 GCF_019249215.1 Alteromonas lipotrueae | reverse complement strand
ACACCCCTTACTATCACTGCGTATCACGGTGTGTGAGGCGAGCATTCTTGTGTGGAGCAGACCGTTACACGGGAAAGAGTTACGAGCATCGGCGTCAATGGGTTGAAGACAGGCTCATAGCATTAGCGGACGTATTTTCAATTGATGTATGTGCCTATGCGGTAATGAGTAACCATACCCACTTGGTATTACATGTGGATAGAAACGAAGCGTTGTCGTGGACTACCGAGGAGGTATTGAGACGTTGGCACTCCCTGCATAAAGGCACTGTGTTGACCCAGCAATTTATGCAACCCGCACAGCGAGCCTCACTGACAGAAGTTCAGATAACAACTATCATCTCGACAGCAAATATATATCGACAAAGATTGTATGACATTAGTTGGTTTATGAGGTTGCTTAATGAATTTATTGCCCGTGAAGCTAACAAGGAAGATGAATGCACGGGACGTTTTTGGGAAGGAAGATTTAAATCTCAAGCTCTACTTGATGAAGCCGCATTGGCAGCGTGCATGGCTTATGTAGATTTGAATCCGCTACGCGTGGGTATTTCAAAGACGCCAGAAACATCTGAATTCACCAGCATTAAACATCGAATAGAGGCAGCACAGCGTGGGGTTCAACCAGAGTTCCTCAAGCCCTTTGTGGGAAACTCTCCACACGGTTTGAAAGGGTTGCCGTTTACTTTAGCGGATTACTTAACCTTGGTCGATCAAACTGCTAGGCAAATTAGTGCAGGTAAATCCGCCTACGTACTCCACAATGTCTCCCCAATTTTACAACGTACCGGCTTGTCGCAAATAAATTGGAATAGTATGGTCGTTGGGATTGAAGATATCTTTTCAAACTCTATTGGTCTTTCAATTGCCCAACGTAAGCTTGTTCTCTCTAAAACCGGGTGATATCCCACAGTTAAATCAAATTCGCTAAAGCAGTATGCATTCCGGTGCAGCAAACTCAAATCGGCAGTCAACTCCCCAACTCAATATATGCCCTTGCTAAAACATTAAGTTTTAGATGAATACTCACTACCAGAGGCTTGTCTTACGAACATTTCTATACAAATACTCCAAACCTTACTTTATCTCTATCCTAACACCGTAAAATACGCTTAAAACTGTGGGTGTCTTAACATTATCTTCGATTTTTTATATCTCAATCCTTTACCCCCAAAGCATACTGGTAAATAATCTTAAGATACTGGTTGGGCTAGTTTATGGCTGTCCGAATAAAAATTATAACGAGAATAACCATGACCAACGCATACCCTCACTTACTTGAGCCCCTAGATCTCGGCTTCACCACGTTAAAAAACCGTACTTTAATGGGCTCTATGCACTTAGGCCTTGAAGAAGAAAAAGGCGGATTCGATAAGCTTGCAGCCTTTTACGCAGAACGCGCAAAAGGCGGTGTGGCACTTATCGTAACAGGGGGAATTAGCCCCAACATTTCGGGCTGGGTAGCCCCTTTCGCTGGTAGAATGACAGCCAAACGCCATGCAAAGAAGCACAAAGTAATTACTGAGGCCGTACATGCTGAAGGTGGCAAAATTTGTATGCAAATTTTGCACTCTGGTCGTTACGGATATCATCCACTTGCCGTATCGGCTTCCCCTATGAAGTCTCCAATTACTCCGTTTAAACCTCGCGCCTTATCTTCAAAAGCTGTGACATCCACAATCAAAGACTACGTAAGTTGCGCAAGTCTTGCGAAAGAAACCGGGTACGATGGCGTAGAAGTAATGGGCTCTGAAGGTTATTTAATTAACCAATTCTTGGTAAAGCGTACTAATCATCGAGATGACGAATGGGGTGGGTGTCTAGAAAACAGGGTGAAAATAGCGGTCGATATCGTAAAAGGTATTCGTGAAAAGATAGGGGCTGACTTTATCATCATTTATCGCCTATCGATGCTGGATTTGGTTGAAGGTGGCGCAAAATGGGATGATGTTGTTTACCTTGCCAAAGCGATAGAAAAAGCCGGTGCTACGCTTATTAATACCGGCATCGGTTGGCATGAAGCTCGAGTGCCAACCATATCGACTTCGGTGCCACGCGCAGCCTTCACGTGGATAACACAGCGGATGAAAAAGGAAGTATCACTGCCGCTTGTTACAACAAACAGAATTAATACGCCTGAAGTGGCGGAAGGCGTTTTAGCCGATGGGCATGCAGACATGGTATCAATGGCAAGACCATTTTTAGCCGATTCACAGTTTGTAGCCAAAGCGATGCGCAATGAATCCCAACTAATTAACACCTGTATTGCGTGTAACCAAGCGTGCTTAGACCATGCATTTGAACAAAAACGTGCTAGCTGTTTAGTTAATCCGCAAGCCTGCTACGAAACAGAACTGACCTTTACTCCGGTAAGACATAGTAAACATATTGCAGTGGTAGGTGCTGGCCCTGCGGGGCTTGCATTTGCTATGTATGCTGCAGATAGAGGCCATCAAGTCACTATATTCGACAAAGCGAGTGAACTTGGTGGGCAATTCAACTACGCAAAACAAGTACCAGGAAAAGAAGAGTTTTATGAAACTATTCGCTACTTCAGCAATCAACTTGAACGCACTGGGGTTACCGTAACCCTTAATACCGATGTTACCTGTGAATTTCTCACTGAAAACGGTTTTGATGAGGTGGTATTGGCTACTGGTATCAACCCTCGAAACCTAAGTATCGAAGGTGCTGACCACTCTAAAGTAATGAGCTATATTGATGTGCTGCGCGACCACAAACCTGTGGGGCAAAAAGTCGCTATTATTGGAGCGGGCGGCATTGGTTTCGATGTGGCCGAGTATTTAGTTGAAGACAAAGACCTATCGCTCAACACTGATAAATGGCTGTCTCATTGGGGTATTGATAAAAACTATACCAACGAGGGCGCGCTCATCGAGAAAGACTATACCCCATCGAGCCGAGAAGTATTCTTACTGCAACGCAAGACCTCTAAAGTTGGCAAGGGCTTAGGAAAAACCACAGGCTGGATCCACCGACAATCCTTGAAGCTGCATAACGTGCAAATGGTGAACGGTGTAAGTTACGAAAAAATTGATGATGAAGGTTTGCATGTTCTAATAAATGATAAACCGAAATGCTTAGCCGTAGACAACGTTATCGTGTGTGCGGGACAAGAACCGTTCAAGCCTTTGCAGGCTCCGCTGGAGGCTGCCGGTGTGAGTGTCCACATTATTGGTGGTGCAGATGTAGCCGCTGAACTTGATGCGAAGCGAGCTATTCGCCAAGGTGCAGAGTTAGCCGCTAAAATTTAAAGTTAGTTATACTTAAAGGTGGGTGTCTCAGTTTAGTTTTATAAAAAGAAGGGAAGCTAATTAGCTTCCCTTCTTTTTATACTAGAACTGATCGAACATAATCGTATTACCGTCCGGATCTTTTACTACGCAATGCCCTGGCCCTTCATCGCCTTTGACTGGCACATCTATTTCAATGCCTTTATCCTTCAAGCGCTGCTCAAGTTCACGCACGTCAGTGGGATTGAAGGTTAAAATATTGCCTTCAAACATGCCCTCGAACAAACCAATCATGGTTTGCCCACTTTTCATGATAACCCATTTCTCTTCTACCGAACCGCACGACGGCATGGCCTCAAAGCCAAGCGTTTCATAAAATGCTTTCGAGATGGCAATATCACTGACCGCTAAACTTAACGAAAAAAGCCCAGGTTGCACTGTGTTCTCCTAAGAACCTAACAGAATGAATTACATACTGTAGATAAGTGCACAAGCAAGATCACTGTATTTGGTCGCAAAACGTTCAATTATTCCGCTAAGTTAGTGTTGCCACTCTTTCGCTAGCACAACCGCTTCGCCGCCCTCTACTTTCACTTCTTTACGCGACTCTTTGCCTTGGCTGTCCACCGCATAAAACTCATAAACGGTTATTCCAGTGCCATGCTGAACACTTTCAATAATGCGTTTTGCTTCGAAATCCGGTGAAGATTGTTTTAATGCCCCACTAACATTTTCAGGCAGCTGAGACCATACTAAGTCTCTTTGTATCTCTACTACTTTCCATTTGTCAGCCACTTGTAGCATATCGAACTCAATTTCTCTGCCATCGGCCAATACGCCTTCAACATCAAGATAAGTCTTGCCATGTTTCAGTTCTTTTTCCACTTCATTTACTGTGAAAGATGGCTCAATGGCTTTGATAGCGGTAAACGCATTGTCTGGAATGTCACTAACACTCATACCAACTTTTTCATTTAACGTGGCACCAATTTTAGCGTGTTCGCCGTGAATAGCTTTTGGCGCAACGCTCTCCCCTACTTCTAAACGCGTGAACGTCACACTGGCATAATCACCATTTACCTTATCTTCTTCCCAGTTGCCTGTACCTAAGCACGCCGGATACCAAAAACCTGGGTCATCTTTAGTGCTACATTGGTTATAAGCACCAGCTTTAAAGTAATTCCAATCTAGCGTGTAGCCGTATGGATGGTCGTGCTCATCAAGCTTACCGTAAGCGTCTACCGCATTGGCGAGGTTGATTTTATATTCTACGGTTTCATGCCCTTCAGCTTCGAAAGTTAAATACATCACATCACCGTGCACATTCACTACGTAACTCAGCGCTTCACCTAAGGCTAATCCTGCTTCACCAGGATCTTCAGGATTTGTCCATAAATTCCCCCAGACTGGATAAGCTATATCTCTTCGATTAGCATCATCTTTTGGAAGGTTTCTTTCATAAGTCCAAAATACCGAGCCTTTTTCATGGTTAGGCCATTTCTTATAATAAATCTTAAGCGGTTCGTTACCCCACCCAAAGCCTTTTACCTTCTTCTCCCATTTACTTGCATGTATTTGACCGACAACCACTGAATAGGCTGGTGCTTTTTCAGGGTATTTCGCGCGCAGAGCGACATGGTTTACTTTTAAGGTAGCTTCCATCTTGCCACCTACTCGCCCGAAGCGTTTCGCTAAAGGATTACTAGCTACAGTAAAATTATTCTTGGGAGATTTGGTTTTAATTCGTGTACTTTTTCCACGTAACATATGACGCAGTTCACTTCGCGTGTTACTGGAGTTTGCGGTTGTCAGCGCTTTGTTTGGAGACGTAAATACCATACCGCCGTTTTCGTCTAGGTAAAAAAAGTCAGGATGGGAAAAATCTTGGATGTCTTTTACTGACACACTATCTGGCTTCCCATCATTATTTTCATCAGTTGGCAGCGTAATATTCCACTCAGTTAAATCGAATTTATCAGCGGGGACGACATCCGCAATAGCACCAACATTAAATATTGAAAGTATGAGCAACATAGCCGCATTACTGCACTTTCCTCGTTGAGGGATAACTTTCATAAAAAAACCTCTTAAATTATATGTTAAGCGTACTTCTTGTGCGGTACTTGCTTGATACGAACCTCTTTCATAAAAACAACAAAATGGCTTTACCAATACACCATCAAGGATGCATCTAAAAGCAGAGATAAAACACCAAAAAACATTACCAACGAAGAATTAATGTAATACCAATTTAACATTCAAACAATTTAATTACAAAATACTTTCATTTCAATCATTAGGCTGCACAGAACAATTGCCTAATATGGGCTAGTGAAACGTAAAGGAAGGTTTAATAGCTAAAAAGTGTGGGTGTCCATTAGTGAGACTATTGATGAGACTCATGAGTGATACTCTTTTTGAGCCTTGCATTTGTGGCTGTCTGCTAGATAGACGCTTGTTCACATTTAATAGGCTAACGAAGTAGGTTCGTCTAGCCTTCAAATACGTGGGTGTCTATAAATTGAATTCTGCATTTGTGGCTGTCTGCTAGATAGACGCTTGTTCAAAACTATGGGTGTCCAAATTCAAAGAACAGGCACAATTATTGAAGAATTATTGAAGTCAGTGACTTTCCTGAGGCTCGCAAGCCATTCTACAAACTACTTATTGATTTTGGTGAGAATATTGGAACGCGTAAATCCAGTACCCAAATAACCGAACACTATTTCCCTGAGGATTTGTTGGGAAAGCAAATTGTGGCCGTAGTTAAATTTCCGCCCAAACAAATAAACCCCTTCCTGTCAGAATACTTGGTGACCGGTTTCTATCGTGACGATGGTGTGGTGTTAGTCAGCCCTGACAAACCTGTGCCTAATGGCGCAAAATTGGGCTAACTATCTAACCAGAGGCTAAACCGCTCTGCGTCCTTTCTCAAAACGAGCGATCAACACTAACCTCATAAAGCAGGCTTAAGCATCCGCCTTAGCCAAATGCGCAACTTCATTGCGCCATGCTTTTTCATAGGCTGGGCGCGATAACACCCGCTCAGCATACGATTTTACATTGTCGAACTTCAGGTCAAGCTCACTGCCTTTTGCCCATGACAACACTTGGGCTGTCACGATGTCGGCCATAGTGAACAAACTGCCGCACACATACTCTTTGTCGTTAAGAAGTAGTGAGAAAGCGGTTAACGCTCGGTCGAACTCCCACGCTGCCGTGTTTTGCATTTGAGGAATACGATGCTGTTCAGGTAAAGCAAAGCTATGTTTTGCTTTACTCCATAAGGGCTGCTCTAATTCACTAGCAGCAAATATCATCATTTGCTCATAAAGCCCGCGTGCGAAGGTACCAGGTGCAGGAATAAACTCTTCCATTGCATGCTTTTCAGCTAAGAACGTTACAATGGCAGCCGACTCAGAAAGCGCCCCTTCTTCAGTGACTAAGACAGGAATTTTAGTGGCTGGGTTTAGTACTTTAAAAGCAGAATTAAGGTGTTCACCGGCTTTTAAATTCACCACCTTGAACTCATAAGGTAAGCCAATTTCTTCTAAAGCCCATGCCACCCTAACCGACCGGGTTTTCGGGTATCCATAAAGTGTATACATTGCGTGCTCCGCGTTTATATAGTGCTTCAATTTAACAGCCGACAGCCATATTGAAGCCAAAACGCGGTACAAACAGCTTATGCGTCTTGGCGTCGTAGAAAGACTAACTCAGTGGCTGTGCTTTGTGACTCGCTATAAACATAACCTTCACTATCGAAAGCTTGCAACCCTTTCACATCACTTACTTCGTTTTCTAGAATATATCTTGCCATTAACCCACGGGCTTTTTTGGCAAAAAAACTGATGATCTTATATTGGTCGTTTTTATAGTCTTTAAAGACAGGTGTAATCACCATACCTTCAAGTTCTTTTTTCTTAACGGCCTTAAAGTATTCATTTGAAGCAAGGTTTATTAGAACGTTATCACCCTGTGCTTGCATGGCGTCGTTTAAAACCTGAGTAATACGACTCCCCCAAAACGCATAAAGGTCTTTCCCTTCCGAGTTCGCTAACTTGGTGCCCATTTCTAAACGGTACGCTTGCATTAAATCTAATGGCCGTAACAGCCCGTAAAGACCAGACAGAATACGCAAGTGGTCTTGAGCATAACGAACCGCTTTATCGGTTAGCGTGTTCGCGTCTAGCCCTGTGTATACATCACCATTAAATGCGAACATGGCTTGTCGGGCATTGTCAGCGGTGAAGGGGGTAGAAAATTCTGCAAATCGATTTGCATTAAGTGTGGCTAACTTGTCACTAATTTTCATTAACAAAGAAAGGTCGGCTGGCGAAAGGGTACGGCACACTTCCATCAAACGCTCAGTGTCTTGAAGCATGGTAGGCTGCGTGAAATCATCCACCTTAATGGGGGTTTCAAAATCTAGGTTCTTCGCTGGGGATACTACAACTAACATCTTCGACTCCTTATCTTTTTCAGGGCTCATTATACCACTGTGAAAAAGTTGAAGTTGAATTTAGCGTTAAAAATCCATAAATCAAGGTAACAGAGAAATCCGATTAGCCAGTATTTACCGTGTCTGCGCTATAAATTGTCACACGGGTTTGGTATAACTATACCCAAATATGCAAACGTTTGATCCTGTCAAACTATTACGCCCTACATACGCAAAAGCGAACCGCTTTACGCGACTTGCCTTTCTGGCAATTCGTTCGAGTTTTTTAATTTAAGATTAGAGAGAATTATGAGCAATCAGCTAGCTTCGTTACGTGAGATCACCACGGTCGTTGCCGACACCGGCGATATCGACGCAATCAAAAAATACCAGCCGGTAGACGCAACAACAAACCCATCTTTGTTGTTAAAAGCCGCCAGCTTGCCTCAGTATGCCAGCCTAATCGACGACTCAGTAGCGTGGGCCAAACTACAATCCTCTGATAGCGACCAACAACTTATCGACGCATCCGACAAACTTGCTGTTGCTATTGGTAAAGAGATTTCAGACTCTATCCCAGGTCGTATTTCTACGGAAGTAGATGCCCGTTTGTCCTTCGACAAAAATGCCACGGTAGAGAAAGCAGAGCGTCTTGTTCAACTTTATCAAGATGCCGGCATCGATAAGACACGTATTCTAATTAAAATGGCATCAACGTGGGAAGGCATTCAGGCTGCTGAAATACTTGAGAAAAAAGGTATTCAATGCAACCTAACCTTGTTATTTAGTTTTGCCCAAGCGCGCGCTTGTGCTGAAGCTGGCGCATACCTTATTTCACCGTTTGTAGGCCGTATTCTAGATTGGTATAAAAAATCGACTGGTAAAACTGAATATGCTGCTGATGAAGATCCAGGTGTGGTGTCGGTTACCAGTATTTACAACTACTACAAAGAACATGGTTACAGCACGGTAGTCATGGGCGCAAGCTTCCGCAACATTGGTGAAATCCAATCTCTAGCGGGCTGCGATCGTCTAACTATAAGCCCAGCTTTATTAGAAGAACTCGCCAATGAACCGGGCGAACTAACAGTGAAACTTAAAGACAACGGTGCGACAAAAACCCCTGGCGATCGTTTAACCGAGTCTGAATTCCGCTGGGAAATGAACCAAGATGCAATGGCAACTGAAAAGCTATCTGAAGGTATCCGCAACTTCGCAGCAGACCAAGACAAGCTTGAAGTGATGCTTCGTGAAAAGTTAAGTGCGTAAGCCATAGGGAATTAGAAAATGAGTACACTGACATCATTGCCACAATGGCAAGCACTTAATCAAATTGCTGCTTCAATGAAAGATGCACACATGCGTGATTGGTTTAAGGCTGATCCCAAGCGTGCTGAAAAAATGCAGTTAGAAGCGTGCGGCATTTTTCTTGATTACTCTAAGAACCGCGTAAACGAACACGCGTTAGGTGCACTTTTCGAATTAGCCCGTGCATGTAAGTTAGATGACGCCCGCGATGCCATGTTTAACGGCGAGCCAATCAACAGCACTGAAGGTCGTGCTGTTCTTCACACCGCGCTACGTAACTTCTCTGATTCACCTGTAATGGTTGATAGCGAAGACGTAATGCCCGAAGTACGTGCCACCCTAGATAAAATTCGCGACTTCACCGCATTAGTTCACAGTGGCGAGCATAAAGGCTACACAGGTAAATCTGTGAAGCATATTGTCGCGATTGGTATTGGTGGTTCTTTCCTTGGTCCTAAAATTATGACCGAAGCCCTAAAACCTCATACGGTTGAAACGGTTAAGGTTCATTTTGTGGCTAACGTTGACGGCTGCCATATTCATGATGTGTTAACTAAACTCGATCATGAAGAAACCCTTGTCGTGATGTCTTCAAAGTCATTCACTACGCAAGAAACGTTGCAGAATACCCTTTCTGCCAAGGCTTGGTTTTTAAAATCTGGCGGCACCCAAGAAGATATCGCGAAACACTTTGTTGCCGTGTCTTCAAATGTAAAAGCGGCCACTGAATTCGGAATAGCAGAAGATAACATTTTCCCTATGTGGGATTGGGTTGGTGGCCGTTATTCTTTGTGGTCAGCAATTGGGTTACCTATATCTTTAGCTTTAGGTTTTGAAAACTTTAAAGGCTTGCTTGAAGGCGCGTTCGACATGGACACGCACTTTAAAACAGCACCGTTAGAGCAAAACCTACCGGTTTTACTTGGCCTATTAGGCGTGTGGTATCGCAATTTCTTCGATGCACAGTCTCAGGTGCTCCTACCTTATTATCATTACCTTCGTGGCTTGCCTGCTTATGTACAGCAACTTGATATGGAAAGTAATGGTAAAGAAGTCACTCAAGGCGGCGAAGCGGTAGCTTACGCCACAGGCCCTATTATTTGGGGTAGTGAAGGAACTAACGGCCAGCACAGCTTCCATCAGCTGATTCACCAAGGCTCAGGGGTTATTCCAGCTGACTTTATGTTGCCGTTGAATGTACCTAACCAAGATGACACACACCATGCGATGTTAGCATCTAACTGCTTTGGCCAAGCGCAAGCGCTTATGCAAGGCAAAACCTTTGATGAGTGTTATGCCGACTTAGAAGGCAAAGGCTTAGACGAGGCGGAACGTACGCGTTTGGCGGCCCACAAGACGATGCCGGGTAACAAGCCTAGTAATACCTTAATGTTTGATAGCCTTACGCCTAAGACACTTGGCGCACTAGTTGCAATGTATGAGCATAAGGTATTCGTTCAGGGTGTTATCTGGAACCTTAACTCATTCGACCAATGGGGCGTAGAGTTAGGAAAAGTACTGGGCAACCAAGTACTGGCAGGCATTCAGGGAAATGCAGAAGAAGAAAGTTTTGACGCATCTACCCAACAATTGATTGCCCGTTTCAGAGCAGCGAATGCACCAAAATAAGGAAGTCTGAGTGAAGTAATCACTCAAATTTGGTGCAAATAATAACTGAACGGCCGGCTTACCCCCGGCCGTTTTTATTAGCAGAAAATAAGAACGTACAAGCTAACTCGCTGCTAAGTATGTAACCTGCTAACTGTTTTGCTAAACACACTGACGATATCTCCCTGTGTCATCATACTGTCACAATTTGTTAATAAAAAGTAAATTTACTTATTTTATTTTAGTTGTGGCTGTGATACAAAATTATACAGAGGGAATAAAAAATCAAACTCTGTATTGTTGTAGTGGTAATAAAAAGGAGAATCCCAGTGGACAAATCAGACTTATTTGCCATGTTAGATATTGAAGCAAGCCCAGCGAAAACAAAAAGTAAAAAACGCAAGTGGAGAGAGATTGAAGCGCTTCAAGATCGCTTCAAACTGGAAAAGGAGCTCTCCGAACTCGATTGTGGTTTCGAATACGAGTTAGAAACACTGGAAAGATAATATAAAGGCCGCCTGCTAATAACAGGCGGCCTTTTTACTTTCTGGTTTCTTACTTTTTAAAGCGGCATTCAAAGTTGCGAAAGAAAGGCGTTTGCCTTTTGTTAACCGCGATCTTTTCAAGAGGCTACAACTGCCAAAGACTATACCTGCCAATAAATGGGTGAAAGCCCTTTGCTGGTTAGGTAGGCATTGGTGTCGCTAAAATGGTGACAACCAAAGAAGCCTCTGTAGGCCGATAACGGTGACGGATGCGGCGCTTGAAGCACACAATGCTTAGTGCGTCTGATATGCTTGCCTTTCTTTTGTGCGTGACTGCCCCACAATAAAAACACTACGTTTTCTGCGTGCGTGTTAACTGCCTCTATTACCGCATCGGTATAGGTTTCCCATCCCCACTTAGCATGACTATGTGCCTTGCCCTGCTCTACCGTTAACACCGTATTAAGCAGCAGTACACCCTGCTCGGCCCAAGGGGTAAGTGTGCCATGGTTCGGAATGGAGAAGTCGGTAATATCATTGGCTAATTCTTTATAAATATTAACCAGCGAGGGAGGTGTTTTAATATTTGGTAATACCGAGAAGCATAAGCCATGAGCTTGATGTGGGCCGTGATAAGGATCTTGTCCTAATATCACCACCTTTACTTTTTCTAGCGGTGTCATCGTGAGTGCATTAAATACATCTTCTGAGGGCGGGTAAATGACTTTACCCGCTTCACGTTCAGATGCTACTTTTTGCATTAGGGCTTTGAAGTAAGGCTTATCTTCTTCACTGCCCAATGCTTGTGCCCATGTGGTCACGCTTTTAGTAAATCCAACATATGCTGTTTAAGCGCATCGTAAGATGCAGGCAAATCAACAGCAAGGCTGTCTTCACCGGCTACATCAGCTAATGGCTTAGGCAAGCTAATAGGCGTGCCCAGCACGTTTTCTACCGTTTCGCGGAATTTCGCAGGATGCGCAGTACCTAAGAATAGGCCAATTTCGCCGTCTTCTAAGTCGTGGCTAACTGCACGGTAAGCAATAGCGGCATGAGGCTCACTGGTATAACCCAGTTGCGCTAATTGGCGCATAGCCAACTGAGTGTACTCTTCATCTACCATTTCGCCTTTTAAGCAGCCTTTATCAACATAGCCTTGCTCGATTAAGGCTTCAATGCGCGGCCAGTTGTTAGGTTGGCTAACATCCATCGCGTTAGACATAGTAGCGACAGTCTTCTTCGGCGCCCACTCGCCAGTTTTTAAATAGCGTGGCACAGTATCGTTGGCGTTAGTGGCAGCGATAAAGCGTTTAATTGGCAATCCCATTGATTTGGCAATCATACCGGCGGTTAAGTTACCAAAGTTACCACTTGGTACCGAGATAACCAGTTGATCACGCTTATCTTTAGGTAATTGGCTTACCGCTTCAAAGTAATAACATACTTGGGCTAGCAGGCGACTGATATTAATTGAGTTAGCCGAGTTAAGGTGTAAACCTTCACGAATGTCTGGGTCGTCGAATGAAGCTTTTACTAGCGACTGACATTCATCGAAATCAGATTCAACGGCTACTGTATGGATATTGCCACCAAGGGTGGTAAACAGCTTTTCTTGCAGGGCGCTAATTTTGCCTTTAGGGAAAAGAATGACCACATTGATATTTTCAATACCGTGAAACGCATGCGCTACCGCTGCACCCGTGTCGCCAGACGTGGCGGTAAGAATAGTGACTGGTTTACCTTCACTAATTCTTGATAAGGTTTGCGCCATGAAGCGACCACCAAAATCTTTAAACGCCAACGTCGGTCCGTGGAAAAGCTCCAAAGTATAAATATTGTCGCTTACCTGCTCTACCGGCGCGCCAAAGGCAAACGCGGTATTCACGATCTCTTCTAATTCGCCATTGTTAAGCTCATCACCAATAATGGCACGAAGTACCGCTATGCTGCGCGCCGCGAACGGCATTTCAAGCAGTTCGTCAATGTTGTCTAATTTCGGGATATGAGTAGGGAAATACAAACCTTGTTGTTTACCTAACCCTCTTTTAACTGCTTCAGAGAATGAGGCAGTGTCCTGTGCGTCTTTTAAATTAACCAATTCCACGTTTTAATACCTTTTATCGTTGTGCCGTAATTTTATTTAGCTGCTGTATCACTTCATTAAGCGATAGGGCCAACCGTGGTTCCCTGCTCAGGGATTTGGCACACATGGCTAAAGCCATCTTCATTTTGAATATAGTGTTCGTCTAAATAGGCAACGATACGCTGCGCTTTTTCTTTACTGTCACATACGGCGAATACGGTTGGGCCGGAACCCGAAATACCAAAGGCTAACGCGCCTTCTTGTTCACTGAAGGCTCTTGCTTCATCGAAACCCGGCAGTAACTGTTTACGATACGGTTCTGCAATTACATCTTTCATTACCGAGGCAGCAAGATCATTTTCACCTGCATGCAAGGCGTGTACAAACACCCCTAACTGGCGACCAAAAGTGAGCGCCGTGGCCATATCAACCTGCTTGGGTAATATATCGCGTGCGGCTGCGGTAGAAACGCTAATGCCAGAGTAACAAATAGCATAATACCAATCTTTCGCCAAAGGCAACGACAAGGTAACGGGCGACGTAGCGCCAGTCATTAATGTCATGCCACCAACATAACAAGGTGCTACGTTATCATAATGAATGCTGCCACTAATTTGCCCTTCTAATTCCCCCATCATGGTCAGCAAAGTGTCTTCATCAAAAGGGGCATCGAAAAAGGCATTTAAAGCGACAAAGGCGGCAACAATAGAACTAGCGCTCGACCCCAAGCCACTGCCTATTGGTAAGTTTTTCGATAAGGTCATCGACACTGGCGTGGTGGTTTTACCCACGTTTTCCATTTGCACACAAAAGTAGTGATAGCATTGAGTAACAATATTGCTTTCGGCATCCCTAGGCAATTTGTGTGCAAACGCCCCCACGGTCTTTAGTGAAAACGAATCAGCACTTTCAATATCCACTTCGTCGCCCAAGCGTGTGCCGTCAATAGGGGCAAGTGCAGCACCTAGTACATCAAACCCTAAACTTACATTGCCAATAGATGCTGGCGCATATGCTCGTAATGCTTTCATAATACTTTTCTTTAATTACTCTTTTAACTTCAGCGGCCCTTTAACTTTTAAAAAGCCAATTAGTGCGCCATCTGCTTCCATGGCATAGTACGTAAAATATCAGCGAATACGCCCGCAGCGGTTACCGTACCACCCGCACCATAGCCCCGAATAACATAAGGAATAGGCTGATAATAGTCACTGTTAATAGCCAGTGCATTTTCACCATCTTTTACTTGCGACAACGGATTAGATGCAGGTACAGCTTGAATAGTTACCTTACATTTGTCGCCTTCAATGCTGCCTATGTAACGAAGCACTTTTCCTTCGGCTTTTGCAGCATCTACACGCTTAGCAAATTCCGCATCTAGCTCAGGTAACTGCGCCATGAATTCATCAATTGAGCAGTCTTCGGCAAAACCAGCTGGTAATACCGATTCTATTTCAATATCAGACAACTCTAGCTCTAAGTCTGCTTCACGCGCCATAATAAGAAGCTTACGGGCAACGTCCATTCCGCTTAAGTCATCACGAGGATCTGGTTCGGTATAGCCATTATCTTTCGCTGTACTTGTAGCTTGAGATAGCGACATTCCTTCTTCTAACTTGCCAAATACGTAAGACAAACTGCCTGATAATATGCCTTCAAAGCGATGTAATACATCACCTGCACTGAATAGTTTTTGAAGGTTGTCGATTACCGGTAATCCTGCGCCTACCGTAGTTTCATATAGATACTGACGATTCGTAGATAATGCTGTTTTCTTCAACTTACGGTAGTAATCTAGTGAACTGGTATTCGCTTTCTTATTCGGTGTTACTACGTGGAACCCGTTTTCCATCATATCTACATATTGCTGAGCAATAGCATCGTGGCTGGTACAATCTACAATCACTGGGTTAACCAAGCTGTTATCATTCACAAACTGCTGTAAACGTTCAACGGAAAGCCCTTCACTGGCCGCATCTAATGCTGGCTTCCAGTCTTGATTTAGGTCTATACCTTGACTATTGAGTAACAACTTACGGCTATTTGCAATACCGTACACACGCAACTGAGTATTACGATTAAGTAAAGCCGGTTGCTGTTTTGCAATTTGGCTTAAAAGTTCGGTACCTACGTTGCCACACCCGACTAAAAACACATCAATGGTATGGCGATCTGAGAAAAAATTCTGATGGATAACCTTCACCGCTTTTTTCGCCCGCTTGTTTTCGATAACCGTTGAAATAGAACGCTCTGAGGACCCTTGGGCAATCGCTACGTTATTAACGCGAGCTTGCGCCAACGAGTTAAAGAAGCGTGCCGCTAAGCCTTTCGCATGACGCATACCGTCACCCACTAAGGTAACAATCGCTAAATCGTGGCGCACTTCAATAGGATCTAACAATTGGTTTTGCAACTCTAACGCAAATGCATCTTCTAACAAGCTTAACGCGCGATCAGCATCCTTACTTTGAATACAGAAGCTTATTGAGTATTCAGAAGAAGACTGAGTGATCAGGCTTATTGAGATATTCGCATTCGACATCACCTCAAACACACGGCTTGCCATACCAACCATGCCTTTAAGACCTGGGCCTGCAACGTTGAACATAGTGACATTATCAAGTTGAGAGATGCCTTTAACCGACGTCCACTTTTCGCTGGCTTCATTACTGATTAACGTGCCAGGGGCCGCGGGGTTCAGCGTATTACGAATTAAACAAGGAATATGGTGCTGGGCAATGGGGCCGATAGTTTTCGGGTGAAGTACTTTGGCACCAAAGTACGAAAGCTCCATAGCTTCTTGATAGGTTAACTTATCAAGCAGCACTGCTCCTTCAACTTGATTAGGATCGGCATTATAAACACCGTCTACGTCAGTCCAGATTTCACAACAACTTGCATCGATACAAGCCGCTAAAATAGCCGCTGAGTAGTCAGAGCCATTGCGTCCAAGTGTTACTTTTTCACCGGCCTCGTTCGCAGCAACAAACCCAGGCATTACCAATAACTCACTACCATCGATAGGCACATCGGTAAAGCGCGCTTTACTTAATGAAACATCGGCAATGCTATCTAGATACTCACCTTCTGCAAGGATGTAAGTCACCGGGTCGATAATACGATTTTTCACGCCTTTAGCGCTTAAGATACCGCTAAATAACGTTACCGAGATGTACTCACCAATACTTAAAATACCTGCCGCGATATTATCAGGTGCAACACCTAATAATTTAATACCATCGAGGTGTTGATTAAGTACACGCAGTTGCGCATGAATGAAGTCGGTAACATCGGCGTGTGCGAAGCCGCTGAGCTCTTCGTTTAGTGCATCAGCAATACCCGTCACGGTAGACGTCAATTTTTCAAATAGAGGGTGGAAATCTTCGCCAGCGGCTGCCTGCTCACATAAAAGTGACAATGCATTCGTTACCCCTTTAGGGGCAGAAAGTACCACTGCAGCGCCATCGGTTTGGTGGGTGGCCGTGCTAATGTCGTTCACGCGCAAGTAGCGCGGTGCGTCGGCAAGTGATGAGCCCCCAAACTTTAAGACTTTCATGTGCTGCTCCTATATCGGTTACGCCAGGTTACTGCTTTAAATCGGTTACTATGACGTGAGTAAAAAAAAGCCCGCTCTCTGTGAGGGCGGGCTTTCGTTGTCTTATGCTTACTTGCACTAGCCAGCGACCGCCCGTTTTAAGGTGGTAATCATAATGCTGATAGTGCCAATAAGAAGAATCGTTTTCATAGGGTCAATTTGCCGTATAGACGTCTATCTGTCAACCGCAGTTTTCACCATACTGTATTGCAAAAAATGAAACACAAAACATTTCACGTTTCGATTTAAGCGATAATCAATCAGGCGATGCTAGAATCGAGTAGCAAAAACTAATCATCATCAATTAATTGTGCAGATAGAAAATCAACTAACAAGCGAATTTTTGGCACTAAATGCCTGTTCGATGGAAACAATGCCCATACCGCTTCTCGCTTATCTCGATATGATGATAGCACTTCCATTAACTTGCCTGCTGCTAACGACTCACGCACATAGAATCCTGGAAGCTGTACTAAACCCAGTCCGGCCAATGCAGCATGATGTAGGGCATTACCACTGTTATACTTCACTCTTCCCCTAACACGCACGGTTTGCGCTTGCCCGTCATGATTAAACCGCCAATGGGGCTGAGATCCTACTAAGCACTGATGTTCGCTAATCATTTCGGTACTATTGGGTGCAGGGAAGGCATTTAAATATTCAGGGCTGGCGCACACATATAGCTGTCGGGTAGCCAGCTTTTTGGCCACCAACGTAGAATCTTCTAAATTACCTATGCGTATGGCTAGGTCATAACCTTCATCAATAATATCCATCGTGTCGTTAGTAAAACGACACTCTACTTCTATGCCTTCGTATTTTTTTAAAAATTGATTTATAAGCGGGGCGATAAAGGCTTCGCCAAAGGCAACCGGAGCGGTGAGCTTAATAAGCCCTTGGGGTACTTTTTGAAGTTGACTAATATTGAGCTCAGCCTCTTCTAGTGCTTTTAATGCGGGTTGGCATTGTTCAAAATAAATATGCCCGGCTTGAGTGAGTGACACACTTCGGGTGGTACGGTTAAATAACTTAACCCCCAAACGCTTTTCTACATTGGCGACTTTTCTACTTATTTGCGCGCCCGACGTGTCTAACTTAGTAGCGGCCGCTGTAAAGCTGCCAGTACTGGCCACCGCACAAAATTCTACTATACCTTCCCATGTCATGGCGTTTACCTTTATTGATGCAATTATTTCTAGCATGGCGCTATGGTCAATAAAAGTTCTTAGAAGACGCCATTAGCTTACAATTAAACACCAACAAATTATTACACTCAAGTAATAATGAATTACCAAATCTGTATTTATAAAGCAGAGTCTCAGGTCTATAATCTGTTCCATAACGTAAGAAATTATAGGTAACGACATCGTGTTGTTTACCTACCCACTTTAATTTAGGAGCATGCCATGTCATTAGCATTGAAAGATGGAGAGACACATATTAAGTCTAAAGCAGCCGTAGCGTGGGCCGCTTGTGAACCGTTAAAAATGGAAGAGATTGATGTTGAACTTCCGAAAAAAGGCGAAGTGCTAGTACGTATTGTTGCCAGTGGCGTATGCCATACCGATGCGTTTACACTTTCAGGTGATGATCCAGAAGGTGTGTTTCCTTCAGTACTTGGCCACGAAGGTGGCGGTATTGTAGAAATGGTAGGTGAAGGGGTGACGTCTGTTGAAGTAGGCGACCATGTTATTCCTTTATACACAGCGGAATGCGGTGAATGTAAATTCTGTACGTCTGGCAAAACTAACTTATGCCAAGCGGTTCGTGAAACCCAAGGTAAAGGTTTGATGCCAGATGGCACCAGTCGTTTCTCGAAAGACGGTGAGCCAATTTACCATTACATGGGGTGTTCTACTTTTTCTGAATACACCGTATTGCCAGAAATTTCTTTGGCTAAAGTGAATAAATCAGCGCCTCTTGAAGAAGTCTGCTTGTTAGGCTGTGGCGTTACCACGGGTATGGGCGCTGTGCTTAATACTGCTAAGGTAAAAGAAGGCGATACCGTTGCTATATTTGGCTTAGGCGGCATTGGGCTTTCAGCTATTATTGGTGCACGTATGGCGGGCGCTAGTCGTATTATCGGTATTGATATTAACGAAAGTAAATTCGACCTTGCTAAGCAACTTGGTGCTACCGACCTTGTTAACCCTAAAAATTTCGACAAACCTATTCAGGAAGTGATAGTTGAAATGACCGACGGCGGCGTAGATTACTCCTTTGAGTGTATCGGTAACGTGAATGTGATGCGTTCTGCACTCGAGTGCTGCCACAAAGGTTGGGGCGAATCGGTGATCATTGGAGTAGCCGGTGCAGGCCAGGAAATATCTACTCGTCCATTCCAGTTAGTAACAGGCAGAGTATGGCGTGGTTCTGCTTTTGGCGGTGTGAAAGGTCGCTCTGAACTACCTGGTATTGTTGAACGCTACCTAGATGGTGAATTTGGCTTACAAGAATTCATTACACACACAATGGGGCTTGATGGCATCAATGATGCGTTCGATTTAATGCATAAAGGCGAAAGTATTCGTTCTGTTGTGCACATGGATAAATAGCGCTTAACCACTAAATTTGTCGTGTAATATTCAACAAGACCCGCGGTGAAGAACCCAAGCGGGTCTTGTTTATTTTTCTTCTATAGTTATCTTCCCTATTTACAACCATCCCCACTCTAATGCTTTAAGCACGGCTCGAGTTCTGTCTCGCACGCCCATTTTCGCCATAATGGCAGACACTTGGTTCTTAACCGTCCCGGTTGACTTGAACATAGCCTCAGATATTTCTTTATTGCTATAACCAGCGGCCACCAAACGTAAAATTTCTATTTCTTTTCGGCTTAAAGCTTCTGGCTGTTCAAACGACTCGAAGTTAACTTCTAACCCTTGTAACCCTTTAAGTACTTTTTCGGTAACACTTGGTTGAATGAGGGTATCCCCATTAACGACGGACTTAATTGCGTCAATTAAGGTTTCAAGTGAGACATCTTTAAGCAAATACCCTTTCGCCCCCGACTGCATCGCTTGAGTAACCAGTTCATGATCGTCAAATGTGGTTAGCATAATAACGGGGGTATCAATGTTATGCTTTCGCATTGCACGCAAAGCATCAATACCCGTCATCTCGGGCATACGAATATCCATTAATACAATATCTGCTCTATTAGCGTTAAGTGCATCAATAACATGGGCACCATCATCACACTCGGCCACGACTTCTACACTGTCATCCAATGCCAATAAAGAGCGTATTCCTTGTCGCACTAACATTTGATCTTCAACTAATACAACACGAATACTCATATTGGCTCCGGCAATAAAATATCAATAAGAAAACCTTGGTTGTTAAAGCCGAATTTCATTGTTCCACCAGTCTGCACTACTCGCTCTACCATTCCGGTTAATCCATTACCCTTTTTTACAGGGCTTTCGGCCTGTACTTGTTCATCTTGTAGTTTCAACCAATAGCTATTTTTATGCTTGGTTAAACTGACACGCAGTTGCGCAGACTGAGTGTGTTTAATGGTATTCGTTAGGCTTTCTTGTACGCAACGAAGTAAGGTATCAGCGGTGGTCACATCTTCAATTTTGACATTATCTGCAATCGATAATTGCAGGCTTGGCCGAGGCAAATCTTTAAACAGAGCCCTCACCGCTTGCTGCCAATCCAAGGCCGCATTTTCACGAATATCGGACACCGCTTCTCTTACATCAGAAAGTAGCAGCTTAGCTAAGCTATGGCACTGATCGACATGCGCCTTTACTTCATCTAGCCCGCTAGCGTTAGCTTTATGGGACGCCACCTGCAAATTAATGGTAAGCGCCGTTAAGTGATGACCAAGTACATCGTGAATATTTCTGGCAATGCGCAGCCTTTCGTCCTGCTGCCCAGCTTGTCGTATAAGTTGTTGAGCACTCATTAACTGGCGATTCAATTCATCAGACTTTTCTCTGGCCATTTTTTCTTTAATAGCCACGTTTGACATCATCATGGCAAATAAATTGAACGTCCAGAATAGGGCAGCAGTAAGCAATGCATAACTGTCTTGCCAATAAAACGAGTGGACCAATCCTAGCGGTAAAGCGGCTATAACAGAAACAGCCAAACATATTTTCCACGCTAGATAGTAGGGCAGTAAAGCTGACCATATCACCAGAAAAATAGCGAGATAACTGTAGGGTAATAAAAATAAGCTAGTCACCGACAGCACATACAATGTGACCAACAATGGTATTCGCCACTGAGGAAACGACATATCTCGCCGTGTAACAACACTAAAACACAATGCTATTCCACCCACTACAGCACTAGTTAGCCAAGGCCTAGACGACGAGACGCCATAGTGTGAAAACGAGTAATAAAGTGCAGAACTGCTCACAAATAGCCAAGTTATGAGTGCGCTTGTCCTTTCGAAGTCAAAAAATTTGAGTATTTTCATACGCCTATTATTGCCTCAAGCGACGATAAATACATAGGCCAAAAGTCACTTTTTATCTTGTGACCTTCGGCACTAATACTAGAGAGAAGATATTGGCAAACTGACTACATCAAACATTTAAGGTGTAAGTCATGCAAAACATTCACAGCGCTATCGTTCTATTTCACATTATTTGCGGTGCAAGTTCACTGTTACTGTTTTGGGGACCATGTTTTACCAAAAAAGGCGGAAAACAACATAAAAAGATAGGTAATATTTATCTGGCCACGATGACGTTGACATCAGTCAGTGGTGTAGTTAGCTCGTCATTAGTGCTGCTTGCGCCCCTTCTTATCTTTCCGACGATGCCGGCGCACTTTGAAACTGTTGAGTATTTTCTTGCTTACCTTCAAGGCCAGTATATCTTCTTGCTCATGCTAAGCCTTCTGGTTTGGAACAATGTCAGGCACGCTAAAAGAGTCTTAGAGGTAAAAGTTAACCGAGGTGAGCTTCGTAAGGTTGAATACTTATGGTTACCCACTGCACTATTTTTTGTAGCCAGTATTGCGTTGTATCAAGGCATAAAATACAACATTACACTGACCCAAATTTTTGCGCCTATCGCACTATTTAACAGCATTGGTATTGCGCGATATGCATTCAAAAAAGACATTGCCAAAGGAGCATGGGTCATTCAACACATCGGGCATATTATTGGCTCAGGCATTGGAGCCTACACGGCATTTTTCGCTTTCGGTGGCCGCAGCCTATTTCAAAGCCTCCCCTTACTTCAGCTAGGAAGTTGGGTATTGCCAAGTTTAATCGGCGTCCCTTTTATTATTTGGCTAAGCAGGAAGTATTTTACGTTATTTAATCCAACTGCCCCTTCGTAATCAATCGTTAAAAAATCATCAAATACATAGTGCACTTGCTATCGATCAGAAAAGTGTATTAGTGTGTTTACATCATGCAAAAGGATTTGTAATTTAATGAAAAATAAAATGAAACAACAGCTAAACGTACTAATTACCCTGTTGTTACTTTCTGCGTCCGCCCCCTGTTTTAGTAAAGCAGATTCTGAGCAGGTACCTGAAAAAGAAAACGACATTGAAACCATAGAAGTCACCGCTAAACTTAAATTGCATCAATTAAAGTACGCTATCAAGCAGCGCTCATACGAATTTTTCGATGTTTTCAACAAGTACAATGATGTACCTGAGTTCGAAGTTATTTGTCGTTACCGAGCACCAAAAGGCTCAAAAATAAAGCGAAAAGAGTGTGAATCTCGTTATATAAAAGCGAAAAGAACACAGCTTATTGGTACTGCAATGGCAACAGGCGGCAGGCTTCCAGACGAAGGCCTTGTTGATATTCAAACCCGCGTCATGCGTATTGAATCACAAATGCACCTGCGTTCATTAATTGTCGACAACCCTGAGCTAAAAGAAAGCTATAATTCGTTAAAAGATGCTATGGACCGTTATGAAAAACATAAAGATGCAAGCAAAGAGTAACGCTTTAATCGTTAATGGTTTTACCCCTTTTAAAAATATCAATAAAGAGACCTTATAATGAAAATGTTAGTCGCTTTGGCGTCAGTTTTATCTATCGCATTTACGCTGAGTAATGCATGCGCGAACCAAGTAGCTGAAAGCACAAAACGAAAAAACGCAGAAGCTAACGCTAGCGCAGAAACTAAGCCTCATATTGAAGTCACTCTCGACTCACTAACCAACTATCAAGTTAATAACGACCGTATGGTTAGTTCTGGTTTGCCTTCTGCTGCGCATTTTCAATTATTGAAAGACGAAGGGATAAGTAGGGTTATAGATCTAATTCCCGGCGAGCGAGGGCAAGAAAAGCTAATGGTTTAAGCACTATCGCTTGACTATCACAACATTCAAGTTGAATGGGAACACCCTACCCTCGCTAATTTCAAAGACTATACGGGCTATATGGCTCAAGAAAATTCAACCGATGATAAGGTGCTTACTCATTGTAAATTGAATTGGCGAGGTGCCGTATTTACCTATTTGTACCGCATTACCGCATTAGGTGAATCAGAGCTATTGGCTAAACAAGACTTACTGGCCATCTGGCAGCCGAATCAAACCTGGTTTCAATTTATTAATACCGTCATAGATGACTTTAACCAAACCCACAATGCTCAACTCGTTACCTCTGTAACGCCACAGGTAGAGCCTCTTGAACAATAATTTTTAATTGTATTTTGGTAGCGACATCACCAAGAGCATAGTAAAACATCATTTAAGTTTGACACATACGAAAATTCATATACGATACCAACATATATGATTTAGCGTATTTGAGATAAATGATGACTGCAGCAACTTCTACTTCATGCGTTTCGCTTTCACCACTTTCATTGTTTAAATGTTTAGCGGAAGAAACTCGGCTAAAAACACTGTTTATGCTTTGTGTTAAAGACGAACTTTGTGTGTGTGATTTAACCGACGCGCTCAATCTTAGCCAACCCAAAATATCGCGTCATCTGGCCGATTTACGTAAATGCGGGCTAGTGACTGACGACCGACGTGGTAAGTGGGTTTATTACCGCCTCAACCCAGCGCTTCCCGCATGGGCCAAAGAAGTGATTCATTTATCTGCCACAAATAACGCTGGCTATATTAGCGATGCGCTAAACAACCTTAAATATGACGCGGGCTGTTAAACGCCCTTCTTACTTTTTTCAAATATGTGACGTAAACCATCAGGATTTTTGTAATGAAAATATTGTATATCTGCACGCACAATCGTTGCCGTAGCATCCTTTGCGAAGCCATTACTAATGCTTCAAGCAATTCATCGTTAGAAGCACGTAGTGCTGGTAGCCAGCCTGTGGGTGAAGTACATCCGTTGTCAGTAAAGTACCTTGCCGAGCGTGGCTATAGTACCGACGGTCTTAAAAGCCAGTCGTGGGACGACTTTGAAGACTACCAACCTGACATCGTCATTACCGTGTGTGACTCAGCAGCGGGTGAAGCTTGTCCTGTTTACTTTGGCAACTCTCTGAAGTTGCACTGGGGTCTTGAAGATCCTTCGAAATTAGAAGGTAGTGAAGAAGACAAAGCCCAAGCGTTCTACAACACCATCGATATTATCGAAAGCCGCGTTGCCGCACTAAGCGATATTGCATCTCGTAACCTTGCTATCGAAGACGTTAAAAAGGCGCTTCAGGAAAAAGGAGCTCAGTAATGTCGGAAAAAATATCACCTTCTGATAACTTAGTGACAAGCGTTACGCCTGCACCTACAGCTGAAGACTTCGCAAAAACGTATTCTGAACACAAACCGCGTATATTGTTGCTTTACGGCTCGTTAAGAGAGCGCTCTTACAGCCGTTTAGTAATTGAAGAAAGTGCGCGCTTGCTTGAATACTATGGTTGTGAAGCTAAAATTTTTGACCCTAGAGGTTTGCCACAACCAGACACAGAGGATGACACCCACCCAAAAGTAAAAGAGCTTCGCGAGCTCATGATGTGGTCTGAGGGGCAAATTTGGTGCTCGCCTGAACGGCACGGCAGTATGACAGGCATTATTAAAAGTATTATCGATTGGGTACCCTTGAGCATTGGCGCGGTGCGCCCAACTCAAGGGAAAACCTTAGCTGTAATGCAAGTCAGTGGTGGCTCTCAATCGTTCAACGCAGTGAATCAAATGCGTGTGCTTGGTCGCTGGATGCGCATGCTGACCATTCCTAACCAGTCTTCGGTGGCAAAAGCCTTTTTAGAATTTGAAGACAATGGCCGGATGAAGCCATCTTCTTACTACAACCGCATCGTGGATGTAGTTGAAGAACTGGTGAAATTTACCCTGCTGACCCGCGACAACAAAGATCACCTTGTTAATCGCTATTCTGAGCGCGTTGAAAGCGCAGAAGAATTGAGCAAACGGGTTAACCAAAAAACGATTTAGTCGACGCGATACTCGCACGTACTATCAACACGAAAGACATAAAAACCATTAAGGACACTGTCTCATGGGATTTTTCGAACGATACCTATCCGTATGGGTAGGACTTTGTATTATTGCAGGTGTAAGTATCGGCAGTCTTTTTCCAGACTTCTTTACGCTAGTAGCTAGCCTTGAATATGCTCACGTTAATTTGGTGATTGCTGTACTAATTTGGCTCATGATTTACCCAATGATGATTCAAATTGATTTTTCATCCATAAAAGATGTGGGTAAAAAGCCCAAAGGGCTGGTGCTCACCTTAGTAGTGAACTGGTTAATAAAGCCTTTCACAATGGCGCTACTTGGCTGGTTATTCTTCAAAGGCATTTTCGCCGACTGGGTAGACCCACAAACGGCCACTGAATATATCGCCGGTATGATTTTACTAGGCGTAGCACCGTGTACTGCCATGGTATTTGTATGGAGCCATTTAACAAAAGGTGATGCAAACTATACCCTCGTCCAGGTCTCTATTAACGACTTGATAATGATTATCTTATTTGCCCCTATCACGGCTATGTTACTGGGTGTTACCGATATCACAGTCCCCTGGGATACATTAATTCTATCTGTGGTGCTATATGTGGTATTGCCGCTCATCGCTGGGGTTATTACACGTAAGAAGATGGAGAAAAAAGGCGAGCAAGCAGTTACCGCTATTATCGAACGCTTTAAGCCATTCTCGGTACTTGGGTTGCTAATTACCATTGTTTTACTGTTTGGCTTTCAAGCAGAAACAATATTGGCTCAGCCTCAAGACATTGTGCTAATTGCTATTCCGTTGCTTATTCAAACCTACGGGATATTTGCGATAGCCTATTTTGCGGCGAAAAAAATGAAACTACCTCACAATGTTGCCGCACCTGCTTGCATGATTGGTACGTCTAACTTTTTCGAGCTCGCCGTTGCTGTTGCCATTTCCTTATTTGGCTTACATAGCGGTGCTGCCCTCGCAACTGTTGTTGGAGTGCTGGTTGAAGTACCAGTTATGTTATCACTGGTATGGTTCGCGAATAGAACCCGCCATTGGTTTGAATAGCACAAGCATTCATTAGCGCTACAAAAGTTAGCACAAACCTAAACGCAAAAAGGAGCTCAAATGAGCTCCTTTTTTTGTATTTATTAGTGTATGAACACTCAATATCACTACCCGCTAGGGTGTTTGTTTAGCACACCATGGTTTCTGGCAGAATAAATCCATAACGCTTTAATGTGGTTTCTAAAGGTAGGCGTTTAAGCGGCTTTTCAATAAAAGCGAGCGCGCCCAACTCCATCACACGGTTTTGCATCACCGGTTGGATATCACCTGAAATGACCACAACAAACACTTCTATTTTTCGGCGCTTTATTTCTTCAAGTACGCCTACCCCATCGAGTATCGGCATGGTTAAATCTAGCAACACTAAATCGATGCGATGATGCCCCATTATCTCGAGCGCATCTACACCATTTGATGCTTCATAAATTTCACTCGCTAATCCATCGGGCAAGTTACGGCGCGCCATTTTTCTTGCTAGCGCCGAATCATCACAAATCAGAATGTTAAAGCTCATGGTCTACTCTTAGTAATCTACTAGTACATACATCGCCACATAAAATTAGCAGCGTTGAATATATTGTCGAAAACATGGATGAAGAAAGTAGGCTTAAGATTATATTAAACGAAAGTATAAAAAAACACTTTTAGGCCAATTTTCCAGTAGCTTATCGTAAATATTTGTTACTTTAGAAGGTATATGCAGCCAAAATTAAAAACAAAGCACAGAGCGCCGCATCGAATATCACATATTGTTAAAGGTTAAATTATGCTGGATGTAACCCTTTCTAAAAAAGTTGCTTATCAAGTTCTTTCCCATTTTGATAAGAGCTATCGTTGGTTTACTCGTATTACGAGAGGTGCCCAATCACGGTTTGAACAAGGCCAATGGAAAGAAATTCAGCTAGCATCGAAAGAGCGCATTACCATTTACGAACAAAGCCTTTCAGATGCCATTGCCGATGTTTACCACCTAACTGAAGTGCACAAGAAAAATGACGAGTTTTGGCAAGACTTAAAGAAAACCTTCGCACGACAACTTGAAGGCCACCCACAATTTGAGCTAGCCGAAACCTTTTATAACTCTGTGATCGGGCGTTTATTCAAACACCGCAAAATAGACAACAGCATGATGTTTGTATTGCCCAGTCGCTGCTTTTTACCCGGACAAGACCGAGATAAAGTCATTCACAGCTTCGATACCACCACCACGGTGCGCGAGATGTACGTGTCTATTTTCAAAATCTATCGCTATGGTATCCCTTTTGAAAACTACGAACGTGACATGCAAAACCTTGAAGAAGCACTTAGAAAGCGATTAACCACACGGCAATTGGCCAGTGTTCATACGGTTGAGCTTTTAAAGCCCACGTTTTTTAGGGGGAAATCGGCATATCTCATTGGCAGAATATGCATGCCTGAAGAAACCCTCCCTTTTGTAATCTCTTTGCAACGCAGTGATGAACATACCTTGTTCGTAGATGCTCTGCTTACACACAGAAGTGATTTAAGCGTTATCTTCGGCTTTGCCAGAAGCTACTTCATGGCTGATACCCAAAACCCAGCAGAAGTCGCTGCGTTTCTGCAAGAACTATTACCCAACAAAAAACACTTTGAGCTCTATATGGCGCTGGGTCACTACAAGCACGGGAAAACAGTCTTCTATCGTAATTTCCTCGACCATATGGCTACCTCCGATGATCACTTCGAGGCCGCACCTGGTATAAGAGGATTGGTGATGATGGTGTTCCACCTGCCCTCATATGGTGTGGTATTTAAAATTATAAAAGATGAATTTGCCGAAAGTAAGAAGATCACCCGAGAGCATGTTAAAGACTGCTACCGGTTGGTGAAGATGTCAGATCGAGTGGGACGAATGGCAGACACCCATGAGTACGTTAACTTTCGCTTTCCCTTGTCTCGCATCGACCCATTACTCATTGAAGAGTTAAAGGAAACATGCGCTTCTAGCCTTGAATTTACCGAAGACGAGCTGGTCATTAAGCACTTGTATATAGAACGTAAGATGACTCCGCTTAATTTGTACCTTCAACAAGAAGAAGATGAAGATAAAGTACGTAGCGCATTAAACGAGTTAGGGCTATGTATTAAACAAATAGCCATGGCAAATATTTTCCCTGGCGACATGCTGCATAAAAATTTCGGTATCACGCGACATGGCAGAGTTATCTTTTACGACTATGATGAAATATGTTTAATGAACGAACGTCATTTTAGGGCGCTACCCAAATCAGATGACCCTTATGCGATGGACATGTTGTCGGTTGGACCTAGTGACGTTTTCCCAGAGCAGTTTGAGCATTTTATTGTTGGAAAACGGAAACTTAAAGATATTTTAAAGTCGCTACATGGCGACCTAATGACCCCGGAATACTGGCATGAAGTACAGATGAAATGTGCGCGTGGGGACATTCAACATTTTACGCCATATAACGCCAACGTCCGTTTTAATAGGGGTGCTGATAGCAACCCAAAGTGATCGCAACACGATAGATTGAATGTATAAACGTTGATATTTAACTCCATTAATTAGAAGTACCAAAATCATGAATGTGCTACTTGTTGAAGATGATCCCAAAGTTGCCGCTCACATTGAAAAAGGATTTATTGGTGAAGGGCACAGCTGCATTGCGGCGCGTGATGGCGAAAAGGGCTTAGCTGAAGCTTTGTCCGAAGATGTAGACGTTATTGTATTAGATGTAATGCTTCCTTTGTTAGACGGCTTTACCATCTTGGAACGTTTACGAAATGACAACGTACTTACCCCTGTACTACTGCTTAGTGCGAAAAGCCAAGTAGAAGATAAAGTGCGAGGTTTACGTTCAGGCGCTAACGATTACTTGACCAAACCCTTTGCGTTTGAAGAGCTACTTGCCCGTGTTGAAGGGCTGGCAGGAAGAGAACGTGAAAGTGGCGATAAGACACTAATCAAAGTGGGTGATCTTACGCTTGACCTAGTGAACAGGAAGGTGCAAAGAGGTGATACTGAAATAGACTTACAATCAAAAGAGTTTCAGTTATTAGAGTGCTTATTGCGCCATCAAGGGAAAGTCGTTACACGCAGCATGCTGTTGGAACAAGTGTGGAATTATCACTTCGATCCGCAAACCAATGTTATCGATGTGCATATTAGCCGTTTGCGTCAAAAAGTAGATAAAGCATTTAACGTCCCTCTTATTGAAACGGTAAGAGGCACGGGATATAGAATTGCGGATCCTGTTGTGTGTTAGCAATAGGCAACTTCACCCGAAGTTCTAGTTTCCGTGTTGGGGTATTACTAACCTCGTTAGCGCTTGTCGCTATTTTATTTATCGTTTACTTCTGGCGTCTTGCCAGCAGTGATGTATTTATTCGTGAGGCAAGCGCTGCGGTTGATGCAGAAACCTATACATTCACGCTATTACATAAACAAGCAGGCATTGATGCGGTAATTGACAATATCCAATTGAGAGCAACGCCCAGTCTAGCGATAGGCCCGAAACACGCCGATACAACTCACCCGCTGTCAGCTTCTCGATTAATTGTGGTGCTTCGCGACAGCGAAAACCAGATAGTAGCAGGCAATTATCCAATGTGGCCTATTGCCATGGGTGAAAGTGTTGACGCGGGCACTACCCTTACAAGCATTATTAAATTGCCCGCACTGAGCGGCGAAAAAGAGAGTATCGCGCAAGACAGCACCCGCTATTCCTTCTCTGATTCAACCAACAGCATCCTTTATGAAGAGGTAAATTGGGGCGGCTATTCTTTGTTTGTTGGCCGGAATATCGATGATTTATACAGTGCACAGTGGTTAGGAAAAACGTTTGGTTGGATAATTATTGCCTTGCTATGCGTATTGGGTGCCATAAGCTTTGCGGTCGCGCTGTATGTGGTAAAACGCATTAACCGCATGGCACAAACTGCTGATTACATTATTCGTACTGGTAATTTAGAAGAACGATTGGAAATAGACAGCAACTGGGATGATTTAAGTCGACTGGCTGTTGTGTTCAATCATATGCTCGATACCATTGAAAGTGCGGTGAACAATATAAAGTCGGTAAGCGACAGTATTGCCCATGACTTGCGTACACCGTTGGCACGCTTACGCAATAATTTAGAACATATTGGTGATGAGAAACTACGGCACGAAACTACCTACGAAGCTGACAAACTCTTAAATATGTTCAACAGTCTTTTGCGAATTAGCAAACTAGAAACGGTTCACAAAAAAGAAGGGTTTTGTGAAACCGAGCTAAGTGAAATGATTATTGATGTAGAGGATTTATATCAGCCATTGGCCGAAGACCGTGATATTAAACTTATTAGCCAACTGTCAAAAGTTCAGTTCTACGGCGATCCAAACTTACTGTTTCAAGCAGTAGCGAATGTGCTAGATAACGCCATAAAATACACGCCTGATGGCGGAACCGTTACGCTACAACTTACCGCCACGTCTTCCAATGTGATTATCAGCGTGAATGATAATGGGAAGGGAGTTGATGAACATGAACTTGATAGTTTAGAACGCCGCTTCTTTCAGGCTGACAAAAGCAGAACCTGTGAAGGGAACGGGTTGGGGTTATCGCTTGTTTCGGCAATTATTAAACTGCACAAAGGTAAACTATGGTTTGTGCACGACCCGCTTATGCAAGGGCACGGGTTGGGCGTAGTATTCACCTTCCCCCGTTAATGCTTTGATAAAGTGCCAAATCGACACTAGTCTTGTTTCTGCATAAAAATGGTAACTTCGGCCATTACCACACCAAACTTTTTAATGTATGAGCGGTTCATCATGGCACTATCGTCAAATGCCCAAAACCAATCATCGAAGGTAACTGCATAGGTTGTATCATCAACCGGTAAGTCCATATTGTAATGAAAGTTAAATGCGTTGCCGTATGAAGTGCCTGTTGCAGGGCCATCAATATCGCCCGCGTTGCCCACGTAGGTGCCATCGGCCTGTTTAACAATTTTCCACGTACGAGTTTTTGGCCCTTCACCTACGCCGTAGGTGAATGTCTCATCTAGCGTTAATGTACCGCCCTCGTTTTTACCTTCAATATCTACCACAAAGCGCTGAACCACTTCGCCAGAACGATTTTGTACTATGCCCCAAGCCCGAACGTTGCCAGCAAAAAATTCCTCAATATTAAAAGTGGGTGAAACTTGTTTGTAAGTATTGCCATCTACCGATGTAGAACATCCGGCTATAAGAGTAAGGCAAGATAAAAGCCCGACTAATACCGTGCGCTGTATAAATTTCATAATGACCTCGATTTTGGTTTATATGGCTGTCTGCTTAGCGACTTATTTTTTTTAATAAATATTTCGCCAAATGAATGCCGTTCACTGCGCTTGCTGTGCGCTTTTTGTTTATATAGGTTGATGCTTTAAGCTGATATTTTTAACTAATATTTTTGTTTATAGTCTTTATTCTTGGGCTTATTTGATAAGCTTTTTAACGCGCTTAGAATCGCTGCCCATAATTAATAAAGCATGGACTTATTATTTTTGTAACAAGGCCTTACGTAATTTGGGTTCAGAGGTTTTTTCTGACAGCCAAATGTCGAAAAAAGACTGTGTAAAGTTTGTGTCTTCAATAGTCCCAGCTAGCTCACCATTGATATAAAACTCACTGGCTTGGTCTGAGGTAGCCACACCAGTAATCACGTCACCGTCTTCAACATCGGGGAAAAGCGCCGCCATTTTGTCTCGCCATTCACTTAACATTGCTTCGTCGCTAATACCTTGCTTACGCATTTCATCTACTGAACGCTGTGCTATCTTTTTACCGTCTAGACTTCTTTGATAATCAAGCTTTAATGCAAAAGGAGCGTCAGACTGCCACTGTCCCTTCGGCGCATAGAGCGTAGCGTCGTACACGTCCCAAAACATATACGTAAACATTGCATTACCCACAACTTGCGCCTCGGGCACTTGTTTGGTGACATAATCAGGCACGCTTTGCGCCAGCACATTTTTCGACAAAACCACAAGTGATATTCCCAATACGATGACGAGCTTTAAAGTGGAATAACGACGTTGAAACATATACATGTTCCTTCTTTATCTATCTTCTAGTTATACTGTTGGAATTGCCACATTGATCATTTGAATAGCTTGTTTTGAATTTTGAAAGTTTTGCTGATGCCCTATGTTTACCCTCGCCACTAGAGCCCTTTGCGCCAGACTGGGAGGGTGCTGAACATGTATCAATGTTTGTTAAGCGGGACGATAAAATACATCCCGTCATTTCAGGCAACAAATGGCGTAAATTAAAGTACGCGTTTGCTCTTTTGACGCACCAAGAAATGGCTTTAAATTCGCAGGCGGGTTTCCGCTCGGATTTGAACACCCAGCTACCTTCCTCAGTAGTCAGTTTTGGCGGTGGGTTTTCCAACCATCTGCATGCTTTGGGTTATTTATGTCATCAGCTAAATGTGCCTTTTCACGCTATTATTCGCGGCGACTACACAAAACACCCCAGCCCAATGATTCAGGATTTAGTGAAATGGGGCGCTCAAGTTCACTACGTAAATAAAAAAACCTATCAGCAAAGGGATGAGCCTACTTATTTAGCGAGCCTACGAACTCAGTTTCCCGATGCGTTGATTATTCCTGAAGGTGGCAGCCAAATGGCGGCGCTAAAAGGCGTGCAAGAAGTCGTAAACGAAATAGATATCCCTTTCGACCGTATTATTGCTCCTGTTGCCAGTGGCACGACCTTGGCAGGGTTAACCTCTGCATTATCACCCCACCAACACGCTATTGGCATTGGCGTATTAAAAGGAGAAGGATATCTAGAAGGACTCGTAGAAAAGTTTCTTGAGCCGGGGCTTGCTTTTAATCTTGCTCATACTTCTACACCCACTCATACATCAGCCCTTAGTGCTTGCTCAAAAAGCCAATTCAGCATCAATCATGATTTTCACTGTGGCGGATACGGGAAAATCCCCCCGTACTTGAAGGCATTCTGTGAAAACTTCAATCAAACAATGCCTTTTGAAATTGAAGGGGTTTACTCTGGAAAAATGTTTTGGGCACTTAAGCACTTGCTAGCAAATTTTGCTTCAACGAATCTCTCGACCAATGCATGTGAAAAAGGGGCATTTAAAAAAGGACAAACACTTATTATTGTTCATACTGGTGGAATTCAGGGCGCCAGAAAAAATAAAATCCCTTGATCTTATAGACCTACACATTCGTTTAACCTAATATCGAGGTTGTGGGGAATATTTTCTACAAGCACAGCCTGGTTGTATCTAGCTTCGCGTTACTCATAGCTTTCGTTCAAACGCAATAATCGTTAGGAGATGCACCGTGATAAAAGGAACAAGTAGCTTACCTCCCCCTTTAAATATATTGGTTTCTAGGGCGCTCAAGTTATGCGAACTGGTACTTTCTACCAGTTCCGTCTTCTATCCCTTCGCGGCTATCTATGAAAATGGCAAAGTCGGTTGTTTGTTTAGCGAAGAAACCCATTATCGTATCGATGAAAGTCAACTTATAGAGTGTTTGCAGTGGCGAATCATCGACACTACTACAGACTCTGAAAGTTACAGTATTCTCGTTTATGCCGCGACGGTTGAAACGCAAAAGCACACCCGCTTGGATGCTATCGCCATCAGTGCTGCTTGCCCCAATGACGAGGAAAAACTTTTACTCTATCCTTATTATCGAGTGGGCGACAAAATTGTGGTTTCCCCTCCCATCAATACAATGCCAGAATAGGCGTTATCGCGTATAAATTACGCTTATTCGTTTTCCTTGTGTTAACGATGACTATTTTTTGTCGAACCTATGCTGTCTTTGCTTGCCAATTTGGTATCGTCTGCTAGCATTCAGCCCAAAATTCATTAGCTTATTTAGGGATTAATTATTATGTCTCGCGTTTTAATTATTGGTGCTGGCGGCGTTGCCTCAGTAACCGTAAAAAAGTGTGCACGTTTACCTCAGCACTTTGACGAAATTTTTCTTGCCAGCCGCACTGTGTCTAAGTGTGAAGCATTGCAACAAGAAGTGGGTGCAGACCGCGTTAAAGGCGTATTCGCCCTTGATGCCGATAACGCCAAAGAAGTAGAAGCGCTTATTAATGATGTTAAGCCTGACTTAGTAATTAACCTTGCATTACCGTATCAAGATTTGCCTATTATGGACGCGTGTTTAGCCACTAACACCGACTACCTTGATACCGCAAACTACGAACCAAAAGACGAAGCAAAATTCGAATACTCTTGGCAGTGGGCTTACCAGCAGAAATTTAAAGACGCTGGCATTATGGCGTTGTTAGGCAGTGGTTTCGATCCAGGTGTAACCAACGTGTACACCGCTTACGCTGCTAAGCACTATTTCGACGAAATTCACTATTTGGATATTGTTGATTGTAATGGTGGTGATCATGGTCAAGCGTTTGCAACCAACTTCAACCCTGAAATCAATATTCGTGAAATTACTCAACGTGGTCGTTTCTGGGAAAATGGCGAGTGGAAAGAAACCGATCCACTCAGCGTGCGTGAAGATTTAGATTACCAAAATATTGGTGTGCGCGCGTCATACTTGATGTTCCATGAAGAATTGGAATCTTTGGTTAAGCACTTCCCTACCCTAAAACGTGCGCGTTTTTGGATGACCTTTGGTGATGAATATCTCACACACCTTCGTGTTTTAGAAGGCGTAGGCATGACCAGCATTGAACCAGTTGAATTCCAAGGCCAAAAAGTGGTGCCTTTAGAGTTCTTGAAGGCTGTATTACCTAACCCAGGTTCACTAGCTGAAGGCTATACCGGCATGACCTGTATCGGTACTTACATTACTGGCGTGAAAGATGGTAAAGAAAAAACCATTTTCATCTACAACAACTGTGAACATGCTAAGTGTAACGATGAAGTGGGTGCACAAGCGGTGTCTTACACTACAGGTGTTCCAGCCATGATTGGGGCTGCGCTAATGCTAAACGGCACTTGGAAAGAAAACGGTGTTTGGAACATGGAACAATTTGATCCAGACCCATTCATGGATATGCTAAACGAGCACGGCCTTCCTTGGCATGTACTTGAGTGTGATAGCAGCCCATTCACTAAGTAACAGAACACTGTAACTGGAGCAAATAAAGGTTGGCAGACTTAACGCAACGAACAGATATCCCTTCTCCTTGCTATGTGCTGGAAGAGGAAAAACTCATCCGAAACCTTGAGTTGATGAAGCGTGTACAAGACGAGTCAGGTGTTAGAATTATTCTGGCTTTGAAAGGGTTTTCAATGTGGTCGAGCTTCGACATCATTAAACCTTATTTACATGGCGCAACCGCAAGTTCGGTATGGGAAGCCAAATTAGCCGCTGAAATGGGTAAAGAAGTCCATGCCTACTCTCCTGCGTATAAAAAGGCGGATATAGAAGAGCTGGCGACGCTGGTGAATCACTTGTCGTTCAATAGTCTGTCACAATGGCAAGCGAGCAAAGATGCGCTTGCGGGCGTGTCTTTGGGGTTGCGTATTAATCCAGAGCATCAAGAAGCAGATACCCCGCTTTACGACCCCGCAGCGCCGGGGTCGCGATTGGGGCTTCGAGTAAGTGAACTAGAAGGCGTAGATTTATCGGGCATCGACGGCTTCCATTGCCATAACTTGTGTGAGTGTGACTCATTCGCTACCGAACGTACGCTTAAAGCAATAGAGGAACGCTTTGGCGATTATTTAGGTCAGTTAAAGTGGTTAAACTTAGGTGGCGGCCACTTGATGACTAGCCAAGGTTATGATGTTGACCACCTGATTAAAACCCTTAGCGATTTTAAACAGCGTTACCCGCATTTAGACGTTATCTTAGAGCCTGGCTCTGCAGTCGCGTGGCAAACAGGGCCGCTCATTGCAGAGGTCGTGGACGTGGTAAACAACGATGGCGATATTGCCATTTTAGATATTTCAGCCACGGCGCACATGCCTGATGTACTTGAAATGCCTTATCGGCCGACAATTTTAAATGCGTCGTTACCTGGCGAGAAAGCCTACAACTATCGCTTAGGTGGAAACTCCTGCTTAGCGGGCGATGTGATTGATACCTATTCCTTCGATGCGCCATTAAAAGCCGGCGATCGGGTTCAGTTTGAAGACATGATGCACTACACCATGGTGAAAACGTCATTCTTCAACGGCGTTGAACACCCTGCCATTGGTATTTTGCGTAAAAATGGGGAGTTCGAAATTGTTCGCCAATTCACTTACGAAGACTTTAAAGGCCGCTTGTCATAAGCAGTAGATAGCGACTTTTACCTAAAAAAATAAATGCCCGCTGCGTTAACGCTAGCGGGCATTTTTTTGGTTCTTTTATTCGTGGTGTTTTATTAGACATATTTTTTGAGGCAGTGAAAATGATTGCCTCAATAGACGGTAATCGATTAGCATCAACGCTATAGAATACCAGTACCGTTAAGGTTCTGGCTTTTATCTACCGTACCTTCCGCGATAACCGTATCATCAAGATAAATAGCAAATGGCGTACCTTCAGGGCCTGTAAGATTATACCGAAATCCATGCATTTCATCGGCTAAGGCTAACTTCACCTGCGTGTTAGGGTGAATTAAATCGTATTCACCAGAATCGCCGGATTTATCAAAAATATCGACGACCCATTTGCCCTCTGGCATCTCAATTTTCAAAACTTGCTGACTCATAACTATCCTCCAACCTTATACTTAACGTGATAAGCAAAAGTGCAAAGTGCGCTAAGCCTATCCCGTGTTAACTATATTGTTTAGATAGGTACCCTTAATCCATAGGTCTGAGATCAATCAGTCTCTTTCACTTCTTTCGCACCTTTTGCTTCTAGTCCTGCTTGGTACAAGGCATTCTTTTTCAAGTCATAGTGATCAGCCACAACAGCTGCAGCTTTTTTTAGCGGCATGTGATCACATAACGTGGTTAAAAGCGACATGGCTTCAGTCGATATTTCAGATAAATTCACTTGGGCTGGCGACACCATCACCACGAACTCACCTTTTTGATGGGCTGCATCGGCTTCTAAATAATCAATAACATCACCTGGCGTACCACTCACATAGGTTTCAAAGGTCTTGCTAAGCTCTTTGGCGACCACAATGTGCCTGTCTCCTAGCACACGGGCAATGTCATTCATTGTGGCTAAAATACGGCGTGGGGCTTCGTAAAATACGCTCGTGCAAGTACGCTCTTTTAGTGCAGCAAGTTGGTTGTCTTTAGCTTGTGTTTTTACCGGTAAAAAGCCTTCAAAAATAAATCGGTCTGTTGGCAGCCCTGAAGCACTTAGCGCGGTAATAGCGGCACATGGGCCTGGCAATGCGGTAACAGGAATACATTCTTCCCGGCAGCGCCTAACAAATACAAAACCAGGGTCGCTAATTAATGGCGTGCCCGCATCACTGATTAACGCTACAGATTCGCCGTCTTTTAAGCGCTGAACCAGCATTGCGGTACGTTTATCTTCATTATGATCATGCAGCGATAAGGTACGTGTAGAAATACTGAAGTGCTGTAATAACCGGGAGCTGTGTCGTGTATCTTCCGCAGCAATCCAGTTAACCTGTTTTAGTACCTCGATAGCGCGGGCGCTAATATCATCAAGGTTGCCGATAGGTGTAGGAACGATATACAAGGTGGCGAAATTGGTCATATAAACAATAAAAATAACGAATAATAAAGAAAGTGTACCACGCCATTGGGCTAGTTTACGCCGGCAAACGTAGATTTTCATCGTGGTTAGGATAAACTTGCCGCTACTTGCCGTTAAACGAAGTGAAAGGAAACAGACTGTGGGTCACATTGGACATTTTACAAAGCGCATTACCTTTGCAATGGCGACAGCCACCAGCATGCTATTTTTAGCAGGCTGCGGGAGCACACCTGAACCCACCTCGGCACCGAAGATTATCAATACTGAGCCGGTAGAAGCGCCAGTAGAGAAGCATATCACGCCAGAACACAAGCTGGTAGAAGCTAAAAAAGTATGGCTTCAAACCCGAGACAAAGTGAAGCGAGACACGTTACTACTAGATGCCGTAGGCCTTTATATCGCTCAAGACGATACCATTTTAGCGCAGCAAATCTTATTTGAAATGAAACAAGACGGTGTAGCTACCTCGTTGCAAGATAGCTACGCCATACATGTTGCGATGGCATATCAGAACGACCCTTCTTCATCGCCAGCGCAACTTACTGCAATGCTGGAAGATGTAAATACTAGCCCTGCCCTTGTTGCCAAACTTGCGGCGCTACAAGCAGACCTTTATGCCAAGCAAGGTTTGTGGGCTAAGGCGGCCAATAGCGTTTTGTCTACCGAGCTAGAAGACGAACAGAAAGTCGCTAAGGTGTGGTCGCTATTAAACCAAATACCTGCCGATAGGCTCAAGCAAAGTGAAAACCAATACCCTAAGTTGCAGCCCTTCTTTGCCCTTCGTCAATTAACCATTGAAAATGTGCGAAACCCGCAGCAGTTGAATCGGTCAATTACGCAATATCAACAGGTTTATGCAGGCCATATGTTGGCAAAGCATTTACCCAAAGATGTTGCATTAGCACAGGCGCTAACCGCCCCTCAAATTCGCGAACTTGTTGTTCTATTGCCGCTGAGCGGAAGGCTTGCGGCTACTGGTGAAGCGGTGAAAGACGGCATTATGGCGGGTTATTATCAACAGCTTCAACAAAGCAGCAACCCAAATAGTATGCCTGCCATTCGGTTTGTTGATACTACCAACGCTGATACACAAACCATGGTCGCCGCTATTGGCGACGCTAAATTTATAGTCGGCCCACTACTAAAAGAAACCGTTGAACAATTAATACCCGCGTTACCGCCCGGCGTGAACATGTTGGCGTTAAACCGCCCAGATGAAATGCCGACAATTTTAGACAACTCAACGTCAGTACACTCTGATTCTGTTAGCTATGAATCTGAGATACCTTCCTCCATGGCACCAGCGGTCAATTATTTCGCCCTTGCGCCGGAAGATGAAGCCAATCAGCTTGCAGAGTTTATTTATAGCAAAGGCTTTAGAGCCCCTATTGTTATTGCAGCACAGAGTAACTTGTACCAACGTATGAACGATGCATTTAAAGCGCGCTGGAACACGTTGCACGAACATGAAGCCCAAGCCCGCAAGGCTAACATCACCTCAGTGACGTTCAATGATAGCGAGTCACTAAGAGAGGGCATTACCCAAGCCTTAGATGTAGCGCAAAGTAATCAGCGTATTAACCAAATTGAATACATGACGAACGAAGAAGTTTACAACATGCCCCGCAGCAGACGAGACATTGATACCATTGTTGCGTTCGCGTCGCCACAAGATACCGAACTTCTTAACCCCATTATTGAAGCTAGCTTAAATCCGTACGATGGAAAACAAGTGCCTGTTTACGCGACCTCTCGTTCAATGGACTACAACAGCGGCAAGAACCAGTGGCGTGATTTGCAAAACGTACGCTTTATCGACATGCCGTGGATGATGCCAAACCATAAATGGCAACAACTTGCTCAAGAAACTAAGCAAACGTGGCCCAACCGCAGTACGTTGCAAAATAGACTGTTCGCCTTCGGTGTAGATGCTTACGAATTACTTCCTCAATTAGGGATGCTAAACACCCTGTCGTACATAACATTCGACGGGTTAACCGGTACACTTACGCTGAATAAAAACAGTGAAGTAGAACGAAACTTACCTCAAGCCGTTATTCGTAACGAGCGCGTGCAAATGCTAATGGAGTAAACTACATTGTCCGTATTGCAAGGGAATGCAGCAGAAAACAAGGCCGTTACCTATTTAGAGGAACAAGGGCTTACATTACGTTGTCGTAACTACCGAACCAAACGTGGTGAACTTGATATTGTTATGCAAGATGGTGACACCATTGTTTGTGTAGAAGTGAAATTTCGCAAAAAGTCACAGTATGGTCAGGCCGCCGAATTTGTCACAATGAAGAAACTTCAACGAATTCAGGCTGCGTTTGCGTTCTATTTGTTAGATAATAACCTTAATCCCGCGTCTACCCCATTACGCATAGACGTTATCGCCATTGACGGAAGCGACCTTCAGTGGCTTAAAAATATTGGATAAAAAGCGCAGCACGTCAGGCATTGCAGGAGGTAGGGCAGGCTTACGCAAACTCGCGGTGAACCCATCCATGGGCGCTCCGCTGCCGCATCCATGCGGCAGAGGGTTTGCTACAGCCTGCCCTACCTCCTACATACTGATGTGCATTGTACATTCAAAGTAGTAATTGCTTGATATCCTGAAATGCAGAGAAAAGAAGTATGATTGAACAAATTAAAGCGAACTTTACTGAAAGTATTCAAACCAAAATTGCTGCATCTGAAATTTTGCCTGAATCAATTGAAAAAGCAGCCATGATGATGGTTGAGGCGCTAATTCGCGGCAACAAGATTCTTAGCTGCGGTAACGGTGGTTCGGCGGGTGATGCACAGCACTTTTCTTCTGAAATGCTTAACCGCTATGAACGCGATCGCCCTAGCCTTCCAGCCATTGCGTTAAGTACTGATACTTCTACTATTACTTCCATCGCTAACGACTATAGCTACGATGAAATTTTTGCCAAACAAGTTCGTGCGTTAGGTCAGTCTGGCGATATTTTGTTTGCTATATCAACCAGTGGTAACTCACGAAATGTAATTGCCGCCATGGAAGCTGCCTTGTCTCGCGATATGACCATTGTAGCCTTAACCGGTAAAGACGGTGGTGAAATGGCAGGTTTCTTAAGCGAGCACGATGTTGAAGTACGTGTGCCTTCTAACCGCACTGCCCGTATTCAGGAAGTTCACTTGTTGGTTATTCACAACTTATGTGAATGCATTGATGACAGCTTATTCCCAGCCGACCTTGGAGACGAATAACGTTTATCCATTTATGAAACGAGTTAAAACGTTAACTATTACTCTTGTATCACTGCTTTTTGTGATGCAATTACAGGGCTGCGTGGTGGCGGTTGGCGCCGCGGGTGCAATGGCTGCAAAAGTGGCGAACGACAGACGTACCGTTGGTACTCAACTTGATGACCAAAACGCAGGTCGCTCTGTGGCTTATCAATGGTCAAAAAGTGAAGCACTAAAAGAGCAAACCAATCTACAAGTCGATATGTATAACGGCATTGCTTTGCTTACCGGACAAGCCCCCACGCAAGCGTTAATTGATGAAGCGGTTAGACGGGCTCAGGAAGTCGATTACCTAAAGAAAATTCACAATCAAATTCGCATTGGCGAGCCTATTGGCGCAGGAACTCAAGCTAACGACATTTGGCTTGCATCAAAAGTCCGCACCAAGATAGTGGCCGATGAACGCGTGCCAGCTTTACAAGTTAGCGTGGTAGTGCAAGATTCTGAAGTGTTCTTAATGGGCCGATTAACCAATGCAGAAGCTAATGCTGCTGTAGATATTGCAAGGAACATAACGGGCGTAGCCCGCGTAGTGCGCGCATTTGAGATCATTTAGTCGCGATACCGCAACGGCCCTGCTTGTTGCTGGGGCCTTGTTTATGGAAATTCTGGATGCCACGGTGATCACCACCGCGCTTCCCGTTATTGCCGCTGATTTTGGCGTGCCAGCAACTCAGCTTTCTATTGGCGTATCTGCCTACCTTGTTGCCGTTACCTTTTTTATTCCGCTAAGTGGTTATGTGGCCGACAAATTCGGTGCCCGTAATGTCTTCATGGCCGCCATTATCATTTTTGTGGTGGCATCAATATTATGTGGAATTAGCACTAACCTAACTAGCTTTACCTTATCTCGGATTATGCAGGGCATTGGCGGCGCCTTAATGGTGCCCGTAGGCCGTTTAGTGGTGCTGCGAGACTTACCCAAAGAAAAGCTAGTTAAAACCGTTGCTATTATCACGTGGCCGGCGTTAAGTGCCCCTATTCTTGGCCCTGTATTAGGGGGTTGGATTGCCACCCACTTGAGCTGGCAATGGATATTCTTTATGAACGTGCCATTAGGTATATTCGCGCTTATTGCTTCCGCCTATTTGCTTGAGAACTTCACCGCGAATGTGGGTAAGTTTGATGTAGTAGGCTTTCTACTAACCGGTATTGGCTTTGCCTCTTTTATGGCCGGTATAGAATTATTTGCGGGTCACAATACTTCTACCCTATTGGGCAGCGTGGTAACCGTATTTGGGCTGTTATTATTGATAGCTGCGGTATTTCATATTCGCCGTGCAAAAAAACCTCTGTTTTCTTTTGAAGCTATACAGTATCGAACCTTTCGATTGTCGATGTACGGCGGCTCGGTGGTACGTATAGCTTTAGGTAGCGCACCTTTTCTTGTTCCGCTTATGCTGCAATTGGGAATGGGTTACTCGCCGGTGGAAGCAGGTACTTTATTGCTATGGCTATTTGTAGGTAATATTGCCATTAAACCCGCGACTACCTGGATAATGAACACCTTTGGCTTTAAGCGAGTGCTTATTGCAAATGGCATTATGATCTCACTGGGTTTTGTGGCGCTATCGCTAGTTACTCAACAAAGTTCATCGGTTGTGATTGCGGTTATCTTATTTGTTAGCGGTGTGAATAGGTCGATGCATTTAACCTTACTAAACACTATCGCCTTTGCTGATGTGCCAAAAGATAAAATGCGCGATGCCAATACACTGGGTGCAATACTCATGCAAATGAACCGTGGCATGGGGATCACCATTTCTGCGCTTATGCTGGCCGTTGCTTCACTGATGGTGGGTAATTCAAGTAGCGACCCGTCGCTTATCAACTTCAAAATTGCTATGGCGATGATGGCAGTAGTTGCGCTGCTTAGTATTACCGACAGCATAATGTTATCAAAAACTGATGGCGACTCAGTTTTGAAAAAGCGACTTAAAAAGCAGGTAAGCTGAAGTAGCACAGGCAAGTGCTACTGTTCAGATAAAGCGAATGACTTTCGGTTTAATTCGATATGTCAGCAACTGACTTAACTTTGTCTGACAGGCCGCTGCGTACCTTGAGTTCAATTGGTAAATGCAACTAACGAACTTTATAGGTACTGGGTTTTACCTTTTGATGTAATGGAGAGAGGGCCTGAAGCAATTTCTGAACACTATGAAAAGCTATCAACCGATCTTTACCAAGAAGTTAAACCGCGCATGGGGGCAATCGACTACGCTGCCGACTATATGACCAATGGTGTTAAATCTTCCGAGAAAGGTCTGAAGCTATTAGAATACAACGCTGCATTATACCCCGACTCTGCATGGGTTAATTTCAATTTAGCCAAAGGTTATAAGCAACGTGAAGAAATGACGCTGGCAAAAACATACGGACTAAAAGCTTTAAGGCTAGTAGCTCAAGATAACGAAAAGTTAAAATCTTCAGTTGTTAATTTTCTTTAAGCCTTATAATTCTATTGATGTAACTCCTCTTAAGGCCTGAGATTTATTTCAGCTAGAAAATTAAAATGCCACGCTTTTGCTCATGCCAGATATTCAACGATACAAACCTATCAGGCCGAACCCACAACTTATTCATGACAAATGTCATGTAACTTTGCTTACCTTTGTGACTAACCAAATCTTTCCGCGTATTACATACTTTCATCACTGCTTACGCACTTTTATTTATCAAACAAAAAGGCTGGTTATAAACCAGCCTTTTTTATATATCCGCTACACCTATTTCACATGTAGCGTTTATCTTTTTAGCTTACTCAATTCGTTAATTAAAACTCAGTTGAGAAACGTACGCCAAATTCGCTAGCGTCATTGCTTAATACTTGCAGAATATAATCGCCAGTGTTTAAGCGAGCATTGTCATAACGCTCATCAAAAATATTGCGGCCATATAGTGCCACCGTGTAAGCCTCATCAGCTGGCGTATATGCCACATCAAAGTTAACTAATTCACGGCTTTCAATTTCCGTCATACGAGCAGGCTCTGAGCTAGGCTCACCGTACATATCTGCGCGGTATGAATAGTCGATACGAGCGCGAATTTTATCGCCACCTTCAAGGTCGAAAGTATATGACGGGCCAACCGCAAACGTTAAATCAGGCGTTAATGGTGCAACAGGATTAAATCCATCTTGCTCATCTACTTCAACGTCCATATAACCAATACTGGTCAACATGCTGAAGTTTCCTACGTTTAAGGTAGTATCTAGCTCGATACCGCGAGAAGTTTGTTCAACCACTAAGTTTGCTGTATCAAAACCGCCTTCACTTACACGGCTAACTTGGTACGGTAGGTCTTCAAACTCAGTGTTAAATACTGCAACACTTACGTCGAAGTATTCATTAACGCGACCTTTAACACCCACTTCGTAGTTCACTGCGGTAATGTTATCAGAAGCAACAAAGCAGTTGCTTGCATTAACTGCTGCTACTGCGCCGTCTAAATCATCGAAGCCACCCGCGCCAAAGAACTCGCCAATTAGGCAGTATGGACGAGCAGGATATTGACCTGACTGATAACCATTTTGAATAGTGGCATAACCTGTCATGCCATTTTCAAATGTATAGTTAGTCGCCAATTCCCACGTCACTTCGTCCCATTCATTTGAATCGAAAATGGTGCCAAGGGCATCGAATACATTTGCAGACGCGTCTTTTTCATCTTCAGTGTAACGAATACCACCAGATACACTAAGCTCGTCTGTTAAGTCATGACGAAGGTTTAGGTATACCGCTTTACTGGTAGTTTCCTGATCAAGTTGAAGCGTGTTGCCACCGCCATCGAAACTTGAGTCGCTACCTTGACGGTTACTACCTTCTTCATTGAAGTAATAAAGGCCAGCAACGAAGTCAGTGTACTCGTTGATGTAACCATTTAATTGAACTTCAATTGACGTTTGGTCTGCTTCACCTCGCTCTGGGTATTGGTCTAATGAATAGATAGTACCATCATCATCCAGACCAGCTTTATATTTAGACGTACGGCGGCTAGCAACGACTTTAGCGGTGTAATCGTCGTTAATATCCCATTCGGTAGTTAGAGACACACCACGGGCTTCATTCGATACGCTGGTCACTTCTGGTGTGCCTGTAGCGTTATCGTAAATGTCATACCCTTCTGGGGTTACATCACTATTTCTAAGCTCAAGACCTAGGCTGTTCGTACCTGCATAAAAACGCCCTTCTGGCATTTCATCAATAAGCACTGTGTAAGGGCGTAAACCACCGTCACCATTGTTGGCATCAGCGGTTAGTACCATACGGAAATCATCAGACGGCTCATATTTTACCGAGATACGACCAGAAATATCTTCTGTTTCGCCAACATCATATTCTGCATTAGGTACGTTAATGAACTCGCCCAAACCATCACGGGTGTTATAAGCAAGGTTCATGTTAAATGCTAGGGTGTCAGATAATGCATGGTTCACGAACAAGTCAGTCTTAACACGACCGCGAGTACCGAACTCTGCATTCACTTTAGTCACATCGCCTTGATCTGGCTCTTTGGTAATGATGTTAATTGCACCACCAATAGAGTTACGACCGTATAGCGTACCTTGAGGACCACGAAGCACCTCAATACGCTCGATGTTATTCAAGCTCCAGTTTTGACCCACTTGGCGGCCTAAATACACGCCATCTACATAGACGCTTACGCCTGGATCAGTAGTGATAAGGTGATCTTGAAGACCAATACCACGAATAAAAGGGTTTACAGAAGAAGTGTGACCCGCTGAGAAGCCCGTTACGTTTAAGTTTGGAACAAACTTACCAACATCCGTTAAATCAGTAATGCCTTGTTCAGCCAGCATATCACCGTCAAATGCACTAATTGCAATTGGTACTTCATAGATAACTTGAGGGCGCTTGGTTGCTGTAACGGTAATCGCTTCGTACATTTGTTCTTCAGTTGCTTCAGCCTCTTGAGCAAATGCCGAATGAGAAATGGCAGGTACGGTTAACGCTACTGCCAAAGCGACAGGCGAAAGTCTACTAACTAGTGTCTTAGACACGTCAGTATTGGTGATCATGTGTAACCCCTTTGCGAGAGTGTTTAGTGTCGAAAATTTATTGTTTTTAGGCTGCTTCAAGTTCTCTATGGAACTTTAAAACCAATAGACTCACAAAATAGAGGGTGTTACGACAAGTAACATTTAGCTGATTTATGGATATCCTAATGAAAGTGGCGGTATCCTACTGGTTATACTGTCACTTTCTCTACCCTACCAGCCCCCATCTACTCACGGTTGGAGTATTGGCATGAAGACTGGAGAAATATCATACTGACTTCTTTTTAACTTGCATAGCGAAATATTGCACTTTTATTAAATTGAGACTTTAAAATTAGACTAATTGGTTAAGCTTAAAACGGCTCCACCCCCACCATTCCAATTGACATATTATTATTTATAATCATTACGTTAGCATAGGTTACTTATTAAGCATAAAACCGATTGCCTTTAACTATTCACTAGACCATTTAGACAATACTCTCCCTCACCTTTACAGCATTCCAGCAAAAAGCGCTGCAAGTTGTAGCCGCCCCTCTACGTTAAATCGGCCTCTTTGTACTTTATCTCTTGTCGCTAGCCTTTTAGATTAACCTCTTGCACTAGCAGCAAATTGTTATCTTTTTTATTTTTCATAAGCCTTCCACTTATAAAAAATAACACCACTTTGTCGACAATAACCACTAAGAAAGTTTGACCGAACAACCTAAACCCCCTATATTGTCGACATGTAATTCATTTTGTGGTGAATAGCTTGTCGGTACAGATAACCCTAGAAAAGCCTGTAACTAATGCAGATAGAACCTTCTATCAGCTGCGAAAAGACATTGTAGAAGGTGTTATTCCTGCAGGCTCTAAACTTAGTGAGACTGAGTTGTCGACAAAATATGAAGTCAGCCGTGCGGTTATCCGAGAAGGTATTAATCGTCTTGCCGCCTGTCATCTTGTTGAGCGAAAGGCGAATATTGGTGCCAAGGTAGTATCGCTAACCCCTGAAGGGCTTATTCAGCTTTATCAAGTAAGAGAAGCACTTGAAGGCATGGCCGCTCGCCTTGCCGCAAGACACATGAGCGATGAAGAAGTCGCCTCATTACAAGGCTTATTAGATTCACACTTTAATAAAGTGAAAGACGCCCAGCTCTATTACCAAGAAGCCGGCGACGTGGACTTCCACTACCGCATCGTGACTGGCAGTAAAAACAGCCACCTCATTAGCGTGTTAATAGATGGGCTTTATCACCTTGTACGCATGTATCGCGTTCAGCTAGGCATGGCTGGCCCAAGGGTTACTACTGCCTTTGACGAACACAGACACATTGTTAACGCGATTGCGAATCGCGATGAAGAGTTGGCAGAAATGCTAATGCGACGCCATATTCTTTATTCTAAGAACAATATTGAAAACAAACTTAGCGCCACACCAACCTAATTTGAAACCAGAGAGTGTTACTTATGAGTGCAGGAAAGAAATTCAGACAAGCACTGGCCGACAATAAGCCATTGCAAATATTAGGCACCATTAATGCCTATACCGCCATGATGGCAAAATCTATCGGCCACAAAGCAATATACCTCTCCGGTGGTGGCGTTGCGAATGCTTCATACGGGCTACCCGATTTGGGCATGACATCACTAAACGACGTGATTGTTGATGTACAACGCATCACGTCAGCCTGTGATTTACCGTTATTGGTAGACATAGACACGGGCTGGGGCGGCGCATTTAATATTGCAAAAACCATTCGCGATATGGAAAAAGCAGGCGCTGCGGCTGTGCATATGGAAGATCAAGTTGCGCAAAAGCGCTGCGGCCATCGCCCTAACAAAGAAATTGTGAGCACAGAAGAAATGGTCGATCGCATTAAAGCTGCGGTAGATGCTAGAACCGACCCTGACTTTTTCATTATGGCGCGAACCGACTCTTTCGCTCAAGAAGGGTTAGAAAAAGCCATTGAACGCGCAAGGGCTTATGTTGCGGCCGGTGCCGATGGCATATTTGCAGAAGCAGTAAAAACTGAAGAACACTACCGCGCATTTTCAGAAGCGTTAGACGTCCCTATTCTTGCCAACATTACCGAATTCGGACAAACCGAACTTTGGAACAAAGAACAACTTGGCGAATGGGGCGCTGCGATGGTGCTTTACCCACTAAGTGCATTCCGCGCCATGAACAAAGCGGCCGAAAACGTGTACCAATCAATACTTGATAATGGCGATCAAAAAGCCGTTGTCGACACCATGCAAACACGCATGGAGTTATACGATTACCTTGGCTATCACGACTACGAGCAAAAGCTCGACGAACTGTTCGCCAAAGGCAAAGGCTAACGGCTGAGATGACTCGAGGCAGTATTGCATGCGAGGCCGCTTTGGCTGAATTGACTCGAGGCAGCATTGCCTGCGAAGCCGCTTTGGCTGAGGAGGCAGGGATACGGCGCTGCCACGCCGTAAACCCATCCATGGGGGCTCCGCCTCGGCATCCATGCCTCGGAGGGGCAGCGCTCGTATTCCTGCCTCCCCATCCGCGGCCTCGAACGCCAATTTGCATCGAGTAATACTTTGTTAAAAACAACGCTTTTAAATATCGATTGTTGAATTAAAAACTAAACAAACTTTTGTACCTTACATACACAAGACCGGAGACAACAAGATGGCTAAACAATTAAGTGGCGCGGGATTACGCGGCCAAGTTGCAGGAAAAACAGCACTGTCTACTGTAGGCGTATCAGGTTCTGGCCTGACATACCGTGGTTACGATGTAAAAGATTTAGCAGCCAGTTGCCAGTTTGAGGAAGTGGCTTATCTTATTTTAAAAGGTAAATTGCCTACCCAGTCCGAGTTAGATGAATACAAAACCTTACTTCGTGGTAGGCGCGGATTGCCTCAGGCTCTTAAAGATGTATTAGAGCGTATTCCAAAAGACGCACATCCTATGGACGTACTTCGTACAGGTTGCTCTATGTTGGGCAACCTTGAAATGGAAAACGATTTCAGCGAACAGCAGCAAGCAACCGATCGTATGCTAGCTTGTTTCCCAAGCATTATTTGCTATTGGTATCGCTTTACTCACGATGGCGTTCGTATTGATGTAGAAAGCGATGACGATTCAATCGGCGGTCATTTCTTGCATATGCTACACGGCGAAAAACCTCGCGAGTTGCATGAAAAAGTCATGCACGTTTCACTTATTTTGTATGCAGAGCACGAATTCAATGCCTCTACCTTTACCGCTCGCGTATGTGCCTCAACCTTGTCAGATATGCACTCATGTGTCACCGGCGCTATTGGCTCACTTCGCGGTCCATTGCATGGCGGTGCGAATGAAGCAGCTATGGAAATGATTGAAGGCTTTACCTCGGCAGACGACGCTGAAGAAAAAATGATGGCCATGCTTGCCCGTAAAGACAAAATCATGGGCTTTGGCCATGCCATCTATTCTGAATCAGACCCACGTAACGAAATCATCAAAGGCTGGTCTGAAAAGCTCGCTGCCGATGTAGGTGACGAGGTGCTTTACCCCGTATCTGTGCGCTGTGAAGAAGTAATGTGGCGCGAGAAAAAGCTATTCTGTAACGCTGATTTCTTCCACGCTTCCGCCTATAACTTTATGGGAATTCCCACCAAGTTGTTTACCCCTATCTTCGTGATGTCTCGCCTAACGGGCTGGGCAGCACATGTGATGGAACAACGCGCTGACAACCGTATTATTCGCCCGTCAGCTGAATATACTGGTGAAGATATTCGTGACGTGCCTCCTATGTCTGCACGTAGTTAACGACTAAGGCTTAAAATCATGAGTAATATGAATTACGAATACCGTAAACCTTTGCCTGGCGCAGGTATCGATTTTTTTGATACCCGCGAGGCAGTGGAAGCCATTGAACCTGGTGCCTACGATAAACTTCCTTACACCTCACGAGTGTTTGCTGAAAACTTAGTGCGCCGTTGTAACCCTGACGCATTAACCGATTCACTTAAGCAGTTTATTTATCGCAAGAACGACTTGGATTTTCCGTGGTTTCCAGCCCGCGTGGTATGCCACGACATTCTGGGGCAAACCGCGTTGGTTGACTTGGCTGGTTTACGTGATGCTATTGCGGCGAAAGGCGGCGATCCGGCGAAAGTAAACCCCGTTGTGCCTACCCAGTTAATTGTCGATCACTCATTAGCCGTTGAACATGCGGGTTTTGAACCCGACGCGTTTGAAAAAAACCGCGCTATTGAAGATAGACGTAACGACGACCGATTCCATTTTATCGACTGGACTAAGTTAGCGTTTAAAAACGTGGATGTGATACCGCCGGGTAACGGTATTATGCACCAAATCAACTTAGAGCGTATGTCGCCGGTTATTCAGTCTCGCGACGGTGTTGCCTTTCCTGATACCTTGGTTGGCACCGACAGCCATACCCCTCATGTTGATGCACTAGGTGTTATTGCTATTGGTGTAGGCGGCCTTGAAGCAGAAAGCGTTATGCTGGGGCGCGCCTCTTACATGCGCCTACCTGATATTGTTGGTGTTGAACTTACCGGTAAGCCACAGCCCAATATTACTGCTACCGATATTGTATTGGCACTTACCGAGTTTTTACGTAAAGAGCGTGTGGTGTCTTCTTATTTGGAATTTTATGGCGAAGGTACTACGCACCTTACCCTTGGCGATCGCGCTACTATTTCAAACATGACACCCGAATACGGCGCTACCGCGGCGATGTTCTACATCGACCAGCAAACCATCGATTATTTGCGCTTAACTGGCCGTGAAGAAAAGCAAATTGCCTTAGTTGAACAATACGCGAAACACACAGGTTTATGGGCAGATTCATTAGCGAGTGCCGAATACGAGCGTGTTCTCACCTTTGATTTATCCTCTGTTGGCCGCAACATGGCTGGCCCGTCTAATCCACATGCACGTTTAGCCACCAGCGATTTGGCTCAGCGCGGAGTTGCTAGCGCATGGGAACAAGAAGAAGGCAAAATGCCCGATGGCGCGGTAATTATCGCTGCCATTACCAGTTGTACCAACACATCTAACCCGCGAAATGTGATTGCAGCAGGCTTAATTGCCCGCAATGCAAACCAGCGCGGATTAACCCGTAAACCTTGGGTGAAAAGTTCATTAGCCCCTGGCTCTAAAGCGGTAAAGCTGTATTTAGAAGAAGCTGATTTAATGGGCGAACTAGAACAGTTGGGCTTTGGTGTCGTTGCTTTTGCCTGCACCACCTGTAACGGAATGAGCGGCGCGCTAGACCCTAAAATTCAGCAAGAAATTATAGACCGTGACTTATACGCAACGGCAGTGCTTTCTGGTAACCGTAATTTCGATGGCCGTATTCACCCGTATGCGAAACAAGCCTTTTTGGCCTCACCGCCATTAGTGGTGGCCTACGCCATTGCAGGTACGGTTCGTTTCGATATTGAAAAAGACGTATTAGGTATTGATAACGACGGTAACCCTGTCACGCTCAAAGATATTTGGCCAAGCGATGAAGAGATTGATGCCATTGTCGCGAAAAGCGTGAAGCCAGAGCATTTTCGTAAAGTGTACGAGCCCATGTTCGATTTGAAAGTGAATACTGGCAGCGACATTAGCCCGCTGTATGATTGGCGTGAAATGAGTACCTATATTCGCCGCCCTCCTTATTGGGAAGGTGCGATGGATGCGAAACGCACCATGACGGGTATGCGACCGCTGGCTATATTGGGCGATAACATTACCACCGATCATTTATCGCCATCGAATGCGATTATGGCTACCAGTGCAGCAGGTGAGTATTTGGCGAAAATGGGGTTACCGGAAGAAGACTTTAACTCTTATGCCACCCATAGGGGCGACCATTTAACGGCGCTTCGCGCTACTTTGGCGAACCCGAAAGTGTTCAACGAGATGGTGCTTGAAAACGGCGAAGTGAAACAGGGCTCGCTTGCTCGCATTGAGCCAGAAGGCAAAGTGGTGCGCATGTGGGAAGCCATTGAAGCCTACATGCAGCGCAGACAGCCACTGATTATTGTAGCAGGTGCCGACTATGGTCAGGGCTCTTCACGCGACTGGGCTGCCAAAGGTGTTCGTTTAGCTGGGGTAGAAGTCATTGCCGCAGAGGGCTTCGAGCGTATTCACCGTACCAACTTACTTGGCATGGGTGTACTACCTCTTGAGTTTAAGCCAGGTACAACACGCAAAACCCTTGAACTTGATGGCACTGAAACCTACGACGTTAAAGGTGAACCTGCACCGGGTGCTACGCTAACCCTAGTGGTTAATCGAGCCAACGGTGAAACCCTAGATGTGCCCGTAACCTGTCGCTTAGATACCGCAGAAGAGGTGTCGATTTACAGCGCAGGCGGTGTGCTTCAGCGCTTTGCCAAAGACTTCTTAGAAGCTGAAGAGGTTGAAGGCTAATGCCTTCATCTTAGCGCATTGACGTTTGGCACTGAGCCACTTCACTTCATAAACACGCCGTGAACCCATCCATGGGGGCTCTGCCGCAGCATCCTTGCTGCGGAAGGTTTATGAAGCGAAGTAGCTCAATACCTTAGTGTGTAACGACGTTAAGCCAAAACTTGTAATACAACTGTGGAAAGTGATTTTTAAGCGCTGCTTTCGCTGAGTGACTGGTTGCCTTGCTGTTGTAAGCTCCCAACTTGCATCCATGCGTATTGAGGGCCCTGAGCCCAAATTACGTTCCCCTAACATCCTCCAACAACGTTTAATTAGGTGGTGGATTTAGGTGATGGATTGGTGTGTTTTAAGTGGGGCTTAATCGTTATCACGGCTCGCAACCAATCATCGTAATCAGCCATTGCCACCACTCAAAAAAGGAATAAACATGACGAAGTATGCTCCTCAAATTCGTGTACCAGCTACCTATATGCGCGGTGGTACCAGTAAAGGTGTGTTCTTTAACGTATCTGATTTACCCGAAGCGGCGCAGCAGCCTGGGCCGGCGCGAGATGCGCTTTTATTGCGTGTGATTGGCAGTCCAGACCCTTACGGTAAACAAACCGATGGCATGGGTGGCGCTACGTCGAGCACTAGCAAAACCGTGCTTATTAGTAAGAGTGAGCGCAATGATTACGATGTTGACTACTTATTTGGTCAAGTTTCTATCGACAAGCCTTTTGTAGATTGGAGCGGCAACTGCGGTAACTTAACGGCCGCAGTGGGCGCATTTGCGATAAATAATGGGTTGGTCGATGCCAATAAAATTCCAGATAATGGCATTGCTGTTGTCAATATATGGCAAGCCAACATCAATAAAGCCATTATTGCCAAGGTGCCTATTACTAATGGTGAAGTGCAAGAAACCGGCGACTTTGAATTAGACGGGGTGACGTTTCCTGCCGCAGAAGTTGAGGTTGCGTTTGTCGACCCAGCCGATGGCGAAGGCGCTATATTTCCTACCGGTCGTTTAGTCGATACGCTTGAAGTACCTGATGTAGGCTCTTTCAGTGCCACCATGATTAACGCAGGCATTCCGACTATTTTCATCAACGCTGAAGATATTGGCTACACGGGTACGGAACTGCAAGATGACATTAATAACGATGATGCCGCCCTTGCCAAATTTGAAGCTATTCGTGCTTATGGCGCTGTGAAAATGGGGCTAATTAGTGATATTGGCGAAGCGGCCTCTCGCCAGCACACTCCTAAAGTGGCTATGGTAGCGCCACCTACAGGCTATAAGGCCTCTAGTGGTAAAGACATTTTGGGAAATGATATTGATGTACTGGTTCGCGCTATGTCTATGGGTAAGCTGCATCACGCTATGATGGGGACAGCCGCTGTGGCCATAGCTGCAGCTGCGGCTATTCCGGGTACATTAGTGAACCTTGCTGCTGGTGGCAGTGAACGTGAAGCGGTTGTTTTTGGACACCCCTCAGGCACCTTGCGTGTTGGCGCAAAAGCAAGCTTCGAAAACGATAAATGGAACATTGAACAAGCCGTCATGAGCAGAAGCGCTCGCATATTGATGGAAGGCTGGGTTCGCGTTCCCACCGAACAAAGCTAAACCATTAGATTAGATTCTGTATTACTGGATGTAGTAGCCTAGCTGTTAAAACAAAAGCCGTTGCTACATCCAAGACTTTCGTTTCGATTCAACTTCAAATAGCACGTTATTAGCTAACTCATTCGCAAAACCTTCAGGTAAAAACGGCACTGAAATAGCCCCAGATGCTAATACAAACTGCACCGTGGCAAGCTTTCGCCTTTTCATGAACACACTTTGCTTTACCACTACCTGCTGAACTTTGTAGGGTTCGAAGCATAAGTAATCCACACCTATGCGCCCTCGCCTTACATAAATGTATTTACCGTCGCTAACCACACCCCAACGCCACCATCTAAGCACAATAACACTTAGCAGTATTGCGCTAACAAAAGTGACCCCTGCGGTAATATCTAAATGTTCTATATAGATACCGAATCCAGCACCCACCACAAAAGGAATAGAAAGCCCTGCTATCACCCAGTGTAAAATGTAACGCTTGCTTATAGACTGGTAGTCGCTGCGGCGAATTTTACTCTGCGGCATGACTTCTTGGCTTAACTCATCCGCTTCGTCTTCAGTCACAGAAGGTACAATAAGTCGGTTTGGCGACATAAGCTCATTGGTCGAGTGCCCAATTGATGCGTTTTGCTCGAAGTACAGGTTCACGCGCTTAAGAATTCTGTCTAACCAATCTTGCTTCGCAGAGATAACTTGAATGCGGGATGCCCGCATACTCACTTCTTGTTTATTCAATAACCCACTTCTGCGGATATATCTGTCGTTGTGGCGCGACAATGTATAATCGTAAAAGGTAAACAGAGCCCCGCCAATACTAATCACTGCGACCAAGGCCATAGCCATCATTAGCATCACAAACGCGTACAAGCCAAACTGCCACCACGCTATGGTCTGCTCGCCAACAAGCTGATTTAGCTGCAAGCCCTTTTCAGCCAGCCACTCTGATAGGTAGCCAAACGCATTGTCATAAAAGGGGGCTGCAGCACCTAATAAAATCCATACTCGGTTGTTGGTAATTCCGTGGATCACGATATCGGTTATAGAGCGCCTATTCAGTATGGTTTCGCCATCCTCGTTGGTTTCTAAATAGCGCTTGCTTTGGTCACTGTTGACCGCAATATTAGCAACAGCATTGCTATCATTTACATAAGAGCTTGCATGGCGCTCAGTTTGTTGATGCCCAGTCTCTTGATGTTCTTCCTCGCTATGTCGAGCGTCTAGGGGGCGAGAGTCTTGATGCTCGGCTAGTACTTGCTTTCTTAAGGCATGAGCATAGGCCAAAGGAACGGCGACAATTTTAGCCTCTTCTCCTGCACTTCCAGCGGTATCAAGTATTACGAGTGCAAAGCCGAACGGTCGATAGTAGAAAGGTAATTCAATTTTAACATTCTGAATACGCCAAAATGGCAAGTTGGTGTAACTTCGAGAAAACACCCCACTGTGAATTTCAACATGCTGGTTGTTTACTCTAAAGCGGTACATGAAGAAGCTAACAACACCGCTTGAAAAGAAAATAATGAAGATCGCAGCAATGCCTAAAAGGGTATTGGGCGATTGAATGTTATCGGTAATATTGGCCGTTACTGCAATGGCCGGTACGGCGTAAATGGCGCCTTGTGCCATGTTTTTAATGCTGCGAAGGGTAAAATAAGCAATGGCAATGGGGGAAAGCCTACGCCAGCCTTCGCCGGTATCAACCTTAACGGCTTTCCCTTGTGCGCTGCTTTCGGAAGGCTTCGCCGTTTCTACTTCGGGGGAAGCCATTATTTTGCACTCACATCTTTATGATCAAGTATGAACTGCCTTAACCGCTCGGCCACCTCCACCTCTATACCTGGAATTTCAAACGTGTGGGTTGCACCACCAGCCGAAAAAACCTGCAAAGAAGCTAAACCCGCTAGGCGCGCAATCGGTCCACGTTTTAATTCAACATGTTGAACGCGAAGTATGGGCTGGCAAGATAACGACCTAAATACCAAGCCTGATTGCAAGCTTAAGTCTTGTTCACGCAGGGCATATTTAATAAGCGGATCGGCAAAAAAATGATAGGTCGTCCATAAACATCCCAGCACAGAAATGCCCACAACAATATAAGGAAAGGCGGCGACCAAGGGCTCTGGTAGCGCGAAAAATGACTGATACCGTAGCGCACTAGCCACCATGATAAGCACAAACGCTATGCCAAAAACCAGTGAGATATTAATCACGCGGTAACGCGGAGAAATAGCTTCTAAATTAAGTTGGTGAAGTTGAGGCTTGTCTGATGCAGACGTGTTTTCATTAGCTGTTATAGCGTTTAGCTGAGCGTTGCTAAACGTCTCGTTATCAGAACTCATTGTCATTACGTCTACCCCTTGTAAACTCGCGAAATCAACTTTCAAATAAAAACGGGGCCTAATCAGCCCCGTAATTTTATAAACGAATTAATCGTCTACTCTCTGCTGATTAAGCCAATCCTGCAAGGCTTTCATGTCGTGCTGTACCGCCATCTGCAATTCTTCAACCCAATCATGAACGTTTTGCCACCACGTTGGATGGTCGCCTTGTTGAATTTGATTTGCAATACGCTGAACACGAGCAAGCCCTACTGAGCCTGCCGCACCTTTAATTTTATGCGCTTGCGAGCAGACTTCAGATTTCTCATCAGCGCTTAGGCTCAACTGCAAAATTTCCATGTATTCAGGCATTTTCTCCTGGAACACTTTCACACTTGCTCGCACCATATCATCGCCTATTGTATCCACTAACATCTGGAGCAAGTCCATATCTAAAATGTTACTTAATATTTTGCTTGGCTCTGGTGGGCGCTCTACCTGACCTTCAACTTCTAATGGTGCAGGCGGCGCATGGAATAATTCGTTAAACACCTCAATCACGCGAGATTTCTTAATGGGCTTGGCAATAATATCGTCCATGCCATTTTGCAAATATTCTTCCCGCTTTTTAATCACGTTCGCAGTAAGTGCCACAATAGGCGTTTGCATTACTAAGTCTTCTTCATGCAGCGTACTGGCCACGTCGAAGCCCGTCATATCTGGCAGCTGAATATCTAACAGTATTAAGTCGTATTGATTCGCGCGGGCTTTATCAATCGCTTCTTGCCCCGTCATGGCCACATCCACCTTTTGCCCCATTTTTTCAAGCAAGGCTTTGGCAACCATCACGTTAAGTTCAATATCCTCAACCAGTAGAATGTTCAAGTCAGTAACCTGAAGCTGCGCCACTTGCATAGGCTTTTTCGATATCTCTACCGGTAGCTCTATTTCAAAGCGCGTCCCTTTACCTACTACACTGGTAACCTTGATATTGCCCTTCATTAAATCGACCATTTGCTTACAAATAGCCAAACCAATACCGGTACCTGTCGCCGATTGATGATCAGGGTGATCAACTTGATAGTACATGGCGAAGATTTTTTCTATCTCTTCTTCAGGTATGCCTACCCCAGTATCTTCAATCACAAAGGTGACGAACGCGAGGTCATTTTCAGGTTTGGTAGATTCAATCGATAAGCTCACATGGCCTTTTTGGGTGAACTTCACTGCGTTAAACAGAATATTCCACAAAATTTGGCGCAAGCGCGTACCATCTACTTCAACTAATCTCGGAAGAGGCTCTTTAATCGTGGTCTTAAGCTCTAGCTGTTTATCACCCGCTAATAACCGAATAATACTGCTTAGCTCTTCGGTGAAGTCGCGAAGCGATACAGTCTTCAAGCTCAGTTCAACTTTGTCTCTATCCAACTTATCCAAATCGATAATATCGTTAAAAATATTGCCTAACGTAATAGCACTGGCATAAATAGTACTTACCCAGCTAAATTGCTCTTCGCTTAATTCGGTATCGCGCAGCATTCTACTTAAGCCAACAATACCGTTTAGCGGCGTGCGTAGTTCATGGCTAATCGTCGCAATAAAGCGCGTTTTATCGGTACTGGCTTTCGCCGCTGCATTTTCCGCTTGTTTACGTTCAGTCATGTCTCGACCAAATGATAGCAAGCCTAAACGGTTGCCTTCTTTATCGAAGAATGGAACTCGCTTCATTTCGAAGTAGCGACGGCGGCCATCGGCAAAGCGTAGCCATAACTCTTCAGTAATACTGGCGTTAGTTTCTAATACTTCGTGATCACTGGCGACGATTTGGCGCGCCAAGTCTTCTTCATAAACATCAGTAGGGGTTAAGCCAAGCAGTTCCTGCTCTGTTTTACCCGTCATGAGTTCTGCTATACGGTTGCAGCCCGCAAAGCGCCCTTCTTCATTTCGGTAGTAAATAAGATCTGGCGAAGCATCGATAATCGAACGAAGTAAGGTAGATAAACGGCGGGCTTGCGCTTCTTGTTCAGATTTATCCTGAATTTCACGTTCTAAGTCTTTAAATAAGGCTTCACGCTCTTCTTGCGCTAATTTACGCTGCTCAATTTCGTGGTTTAATTGGCGGATATTCGTTTGCAGCTCACGGTTAAGAAAAACATCTTCTTCACGCAAGCGCTCTAGTTGACTTACCACTTCTTTAAGATTGGTACGTGAGTTTTCTAACTGCTTTATAAGCTCGCTAAAAAAGTACAGCACCCAAGGTGCCGAAAGCATGGTGAGTATAACCGCGCTGATAAAGTCATCGGGTTGTACTGCACTGCCCATGCTTACGCGAATTACGTAAGAGCCGCCAAGCGTAAATACCAGCGATAATACAACGAACAGAATACTTAACTTAAGCGTACCGAAGCGCTGCACAAATTGTGCAAAGCGAATAGCCCAAGAGTCATTTGGAGAATCTGAATGCATGAACGACTTATTTTTAGGATTATTTTCGACATATCCTATCAGGGTTTATGCATTACGGAAATGCTCACTGAGTTCGCAGGTATTGAAGGGTGGCTGTGCGTTTAAGTGGACCGACTTATGGCGGTGCATTTTTTGTACAACGCAGTGCGATTCTGATATTGTGTAAGAAAGGCTTTACAACTACATAAAAATACAGCAAACAGGCCCTTGACTAGATATTAAACACCTCAACATGAATTTTTATTCATTTTTGGCAATTTGAAGATACTTGCTATAATTTCAATGCCTACCAATAAGACGATATATCGGGTTATAACATTTTTGTTACAAACATGAATTTATAAGTTTAACACTATGAAAATAGTGAATATTTTAAACTATATGCTAAATCTTTGTTATACCCCCTGCTTTAGCGTTTGATTTTACATATCAATATAGGTATTTTGTACGCCCCGCAAAGCAATAATGCATAAAAATGCGGAACACGACTGGAATCCTCTAATAATAAATAACGACAAGAAAAGGCGCATAGAGCGGTAATAGTGCCAGCTCGACAAAAGACGTCTGAACAATGTTGTGATACGCAATACCTAGGCGCATCTACACGCAACGCACACCTTGCCCCAGTCAAAGGTTGAAGGAGTTAAGAGATGAGTTTATACAACCCCAACGATTCCCGGGATAACTGTGGATTTGGCTTAATCGCCCATACCCACGGAGAAGCTAGCCATACGCTAGTAGAAACCGCTATTCACGGTTTAGACCGTATGCAGCATCGAGGCGGTATTGCCGCTGACGGGAAAACCGGAGACGGCTGTGGTTTACTACTGCAGAAACCGGATGCGTTCTTCCATACTATCGCCGCAGAAAATGGCTGGAAACTCAGCAAAAAATACGGCGTTGGCATGATCTTTCTAAGCCAGGACCAGGCCCTTGCGCAAACTGCGCGTGAGGTGTTGAATGAAGAACTTGAAAAAGAAACCCTTAGTGTTGTTGGCTGGCGCGAAGTGCCTGTCGATCGCTCTGTATTGGGTGAACTTGCTCTTACCGGCGTGCCACAAATAGAACAAGTATTTGTGAATGCACCAGCAGGTTGGCGCAAGCGCGATCTTGAACGCCGCCTTTATATGGTGCGTCGCCGCGCTGAAAAGCGCCTTGAAAGCGATCCTGATTTTTATGTTGCCTGCCTATCTGGCTTGGTAACCATTTACAAAGGCTTGGTAATGCCGAAAGACTTACCTGCCTTCTATTTAGATTTAGCCGACGAACGTCTGCAAAGTGCTATTTGTGTATTCCATCAGCGCTTTTCAACCAATACGTTACCACGCTGGCCACTCGCGCAACCGTTCCGTTTCTTGGCGCACAATGGTGAAATTAACACCATTAAAGGCAACCGAGATTGGGCAATGGCACGTGCCTCTAAATTTGCTACGCCGCTTATTCCTGATTTGAAAGAAGCAGCTCCTTTTGTTAATACCGAAGGTTCTGATTCATCGTCACTTGATAACATGCTTGAGCTATTCTTAGCCGGTGGGATGGATTTGTTCCGTGCCATGCGTTTATTAGTGCCACCTGCTTATCAAAATAACAAAACCATGGATGACGACCTACGTGCATTTTACGAGTTCAACTCGATGCATATGGAACCGTGGGATGGCCCTGCCGGTATCGTATTAACGAACGGCCGCCACGTGGCATGTAACCTAGACCGAAATGGTCTTCGCCCTGCCCGTTACGTTATCACCAAAAATGGCTTCATTACCCTTGCCTCAGAAGTGGGTATTTGGGATTACGAAGAAGCTGACGTTATTGAAAAAGGCCGCGTAGGCCCAGGTGAAATGCTAGCGGTTGATACCTACACAGGTAAAATCTGGCGTTCCACTGAAATTGATGAAGAGTTAAAAGCGCGTCACCCATATAAAGAGTGGCTCGATAAACATATTCGTCATTTAACGCCTATTGAAAAGCTAGATGCTTCACTGATTGGAAAACGCGTTTTTGATGACGACACCATTTCGGTATTCCATAAGCAGTTCAGCTATAGCTATGAAGAAATTCAGCAAGTTATTAAAGTACTTGCGAAAGACGGTCAAGAAGCCGTTGGCTCTATGGGTGATGATACGCCAATGGCGGTTATGTCTTCACGCCAGCGTACCGTTTACGATTACTTCCGTCAGCAGTTTGCACAGGTAACTAACCCGCCTATCGATCCATTACGTGAAAACCACGTAATGTCGCTAGCCACCTGTATTGGCCGCGAGCAAAACGTATTCAGCGAAACCTCAGGTTATGCAGACCGCGTATTGTTTAACTCGCCAATACTGATGTATACCGACTTAAAACAGCTACGTGAATTTAACCCTGATAATTACTATTCAGAAGTGGTTGAACTTCAGTACCAACCGCAAGAAGGTTTGAAAAAAGCCATCGAGCGTATTTGTAACGAAGTAGAGCACTTAGTTAAACAAAAGCGTGCGGCGTTCGTGATTTTATCCGATCGCAATATCAGACAAAACCGCTTACCTATTCCAGCTGCTATGGCCGTTGGTGCAGTACAGCGCCGTTTAGTTGATAAATCACTACGATGCGACGCGAACGTAGTCATTGAAACCGCCAGTGCCCGTGACCCACATCACTTTGCCGTACTCATTGGTTTAGGTGCTACAGCGGTGTATCCGTTCTTAGCCTACGAAACCATTGAACAGCTTTGTGAGAAAGGCGAACTCGACATTTCACCTATGCAAGCCACGTTGAACTACCGTAAAGGTATCAATAAAGGTTTGTACAAAATAATGTCGAAAATGGGTATCAGTACCGTGGCAAGTTACCGTAGTTCGAAATTATTCGAAGCTATCGGTATTAACGATGCGGTAATGGAACTGTGTTTCAGAGGTGTTACCTCGCGCCTTCAAGGTGCTGATTTCGACGATTTCCAACAAGATACGGTTAATCTAAACCGCGTGGCTTGGTTAAAACGTAAGCCTGTTGATCACGGTGGTTTGCTTAAGTATGTACACGGCGGCGAATACCATGCGTATAACCCAGATGTAGTCAGCACACTGCAAAAAGCAGTAATGAGCGGCGAATACAGCGATTACCAGCAGTATGCGAAACTGGTCAACGAGCGCTCTCCTGCGCACATTCGTGACCTGCTAGCGCTCGACCCACAAAGCGAGCCGGTTGATATTAGCGAAGTTGAAGACGCACAGAACTTATTCCCGCGTTTTGATACAGCCGCTATGTCAATTGGGGCATTAAGCCCTGAAGCACACGAAGCGTTAGCGATTGCCATGAACCGTTTAGGCGGACAGTCTAACTCCGGTGAAGGTGGTGAACATCCATCGCGCTTTGGTACTGAAAAGAACTCGAAAATTAAGCAGGTTGCTTCTGGTCGCTTTGGGGTAACACCGCATTACTTAGTAAATGCGAATGTTATTCAAATTAAAGTGGCACAGGGCGCGAAGCCTGGTGAAGGTGGTCAGTTACCTGGCGACAAAGTGAATAAGTATATTGCACAGTTACGTTTCTCAGTGCCTGGTGTAACCCTTATTTCGCCTCCACCGCACCACGATATATATTCAATTGAAGATTTAGCCCAGCTTATTTTCGATTTGAAACAGGTGAACCCAACTGCACTTATTTCAGTGAAGTTAGTGTCTGAACCTGGTGTAGGAACTATTGCTACCGGTGTAGCAAAAGCCTATGCAGATCTTATTACGGTGTCAGGTTACGATGGCGGTACAGGTGCAAGCCCACTTACGTCGGTTAAATATGCTGGAAGCCCGTTCGAATTAGGTTTGTCTGAAACACAGCAAGCGCTCATTGAAAACGGCCTTCGCCATAAAGTACGCGTTCAAACTGACGGCGGCCTTAAAACAGGTTTAGACGTAGTGAAAGCGGGTATTTTAGGTGCTGAAAGCTTCGGTTTTGGTACTGGGCCTATGGTGGCGTTAGGGTGTAAGTACTTACGTATTTGTCACTTGAACAACTGTGCAACCGGTGTAGCAACACAAGATCAAAAGCTTCGTGACGACCACTTCATTGGTTTGCCAGACATGGTTATGAACTACTTTAAGTTTATTGCCCAAGAAGTACGTGAAATTATGGCTGCCCTTGGCGTGACCAAGTTTGACGACCTTGTTGGCCGTACTGAGCTATTAAAAGTGATTGACGGTGTGACTGCGAAGCAAAACCGCCTTGATTTAACGCCATTGTTGGTAAGACCGAAAGCAGGTGAACATACCCGTTTATTCTGTTCACAAACCACCAATGAACCCGTTGATAAAGGTGTGCTAAACGCACAAATGCTTAAAGACGCGCAACAAGCGGTTGTTGACGGCGAGTCTCTTGAATTGAAATACCCTGTTCGCAACACCGACCGTTCGGTAGGTGCTTTGTTATCGGGTGAAATTGCTAAGCACCATGGTAACCACGACTTTGAAGATACGCCTATTAAAGTGAATCTTACCGGTACTGCTGGTCAAAGTTTTGGTGTGTGGAATGCTGGCGGCTTGCACATGCACCTTGAAGGTGACGCAAACGATTACGTAGGTAAAGGAATGACTGGCGGTAAGCTTGTTATTCATCCACCAAGAAACATGACTTACAATGCGCATGAAAGTGCCATTATGGGTAATACCTGCTTATACGGTGCAACTGGCGGTAAATTATTTGCTGCAGGCCGTGCAGGTGAGCGTTTTGGTGTACGTAACTCAGGTGCTATTGCGGTAGTTGAAGGTATTGGTGACAACGGTTGTGAATACATGACCGGTGGTATTGTTGCAGTACTTGGCCCTGTAGGCGTGAACTTCGGTGCCGGTATGACAGGTGGATTTGCGTACCTTATGGACGACAACGACGACCTAGATAACCGTGTAAACCAAGACCTTATTGAGATTATGCCTGTTGACGGTAAAGCGATTTTAGTAGAGCACTTACGTGGTCTTATTAATCAGCATTACGAAGAAACTGGCAGCGACCATTCGTTAGGCTTGCTGACCGATTTCGCGGCAACGCTGAAACGCTTCAAGCTTATTAAGCCGAAGACCAGTGATGTGAAAAACCTATTAGGTCACATCAGTCGTTCAAGCGCAGAATTGCGCATTCAGGCTCAGTAGGAGGAGAAAAGTTTATGGCAAAGAACGTATACCAGTTTGTCGATGTTGAACGTATCGATCCGCCGAAAAAGCCGATCATGGTGCGTAAACACGAGTTCGCTGAAATTTATCAGCCGTTAAGTCAGTCACAAACCGAAGGCCAAGCAGATCGCTGCTTGGACTGCGGTAACCCGTATTGCGAATGGAAGTGCCCAGTACACAACTACATTCCTCAATGGTTAGACCTTGCCAATGAAGGTCGTATTATTGAGGCGGCTGAGTTGTCGCACAAAACCAATAGTTTGCCAGAAGTATGTGGCCGCGTTTGTCCTCAGGACAGACTCTGCGAAGGTGCATGTACCCTAAATGACGACTTCGGCGCGGTAACCATTGGTAGTATTGAAAAATACATTACCGATACCGCGTTTAAAATGGGCTGGCGCCCAGATATGTCTGACGTAGTGTGGACAGACAAGAAAGTCGCTATTGTAGGTGCGGGCCCAGCTGGATTAGCCTGTGCTGATATTCTTGTTCGTAACGGCGTAAAGCCCGTGGTATTCGACAAGTACGAAGAAATTGGTGGCTTGCTAACCTTCGGTATTCCATCGTTTAAGCTTGAAAAAGATGTGATTAAGCTTCGCCGCGAAATCTTTACCGACATGGGTGTTGAGTTTGTACTTAACACTGAAATTGGTAAAGACATTGAAATGCAAAAACTGTTAGATGATTACGACGCTGTGTTCTTAGGCATGGGTACGTATAAATCGATGCAAGGCGGCTTTGAAAATGAACATGTACACGGTGTTCACGATGCTCTGCCCTTCCTTATTTCAAATACAAATCGCGTGATGGGCCTTGAAAAAGACGAAGCCGACTTTGTTGATATGAAAGGTAAGCGCGTAGTAGTACTTGGTGGTGGTGATACCACCATGGACTGTGTACGTACGTCTATTCGTCAAGAAGCCGACCGGGTAGTGTGTGCATATCGACGTGACGAAGAAAGCATGCCTGGCTCTCGCCGTGAAGTGGTTAACGCCAAAGAAGAAGGGGTTGAATTTATGTTCAACATTCAACCTTTAGATATTGCTGTTGATAGCGAAGGCAAAGCTTGCGGTGTTAAATTCGTAAAAACCGAGATGGGTCCACCGGATATCAACGGGCGTCGTCGCCCAGTTGAAATTGAAGGCTCTGAGCATGTGGTTGAAGCTGATGCGATCATTATCGCGTTTGGTTTCCAACCTAGCCCTGCCCCTTGGTTTGCTGAGTTCGGCATTATGCTAGATGAAAAAGGCCGCGTACGCGCTCCTGCTGCTGGTAAGTTTGCTTTCCAAACATCGCACCCTAAAATCTTTGCGGGCGGTGATATGGTACGTGGTAGTGACCTTGTGGTTACCGCTATCGACGAAGGCAGAAAAGCCGCTGACGGTATCATGGATTACATCGGCGTTTAATATTAGCGTTTAATATCCACGTGTAAAACAGCACGTTAACCGTACCTCGTTGTATGTAATCTATTTAAAAGCTCGCTTAGGCGAGCTTTTTTGTGGCCAGTATATCTAAAGCTGTAAAGAAATCCGCTCAGGGCACCTTCACCTACAACAAACTTTGTAACAACCTACCGCTAGCTTTCTACAAGCACTAATGTATAGTATATTTAACATTGAGTTAAATTTAGCGTACACAAAGTAAAATTTAACCACCATTACTAGGGCATGGAGAAAGATAATGATTTCGTTCAGAGAGAAGAGTTTGTGGGTGTCTTTGTTAGTATCTGCGGTGATCGCCTCTATTTATGGAGATAGCGTATATACACTTATGTTTTTGCAACCAAATACTAGCCTAGATACCACCACCGCCCTCATCATGCGAATTACTATTGCCTTCATTATCTTAGAGGTAGCGTTACATATTGCGTTAGCCATGAGCCAGCAAGAAGATGCCAATACACCTGAAGATGAACGAGAGCGTTATCATCGACTTACCGCGAATAATGCGGGTTATTGGGTACTGTCAGTAGGTATTGTGAGCTGCGTGATACAACAAATGATCAACAGTAACATCGATTTTGACGCGCAAAATAGCTACACCAATTATGCTCTTGCACCTATTGAGCTGAAGTTAGTACTGATTTTTTGGTTATCGGAAGTCACCCGGTTTGGTACTGAGCTTTACTATTACCGGAAAGAAAGTTAATGACTGATAATTACATCATTACCAATAACATAAGAACTTTGCGCTTTCTTTCAGACGAAATGACACAGCAGGAACTTGCGTCGAAAGTGGGTGTTACACGCCAAACCGTTATGGCGATCGAGAAAGGAAAATACTCTCCATCACTTGAAGTGGCGTTCAAAATTGCTTTGGTCTTTGATAAACCGTTTAATGAGGTGTTTCAGTATTCGACAGAGAATACATAGTGGCATTGATAACTCAGTTCACAATAGTTTTCACCCTATACCCATCATGCTATGAACATACCTTGTGCAACTATTTATCTATTGCTCTTATATAGTTAGCCCACTATTATCGATATAAAGAGTGAATACTGGTTAACAAGAATAATGACAAGCGGTTTACGTAAAAGCATCAATATAATTTTACTTGGCGGGCTAGCAATGGCGAACCACGCGTTAGCCGATACTGTGACCGCAAACAGTTCATTAAATGTACCTGTTACCCAGTCTTGCCCTACGTCCTTTTTTGACGTCTCGCTAATGACCAATGCACGTCAGTGTCAGCAATTCGACGAGGGCATGCCAGCTAGCTTGGTCTATTTTACTAAGTATGCACCTGAAGAGGTTATCGCCTTCTATCAAAATGCCTATCCGCAATTTGTCAGAAAACCTGCGGTTAACCAACGCACTATGCTTGCAGCAACAGATGATTCGGTTCGTATTGTGGTGTCACCGGATAATATGGGCACGCAAGTAGATGTACTTATCATTAGTAAGCCATAACCTGCCTTAAGGTTTATTTCCGCCTAGCTCCTCTCCTTGTTCAATGTGGCACTGCCTTTGCAAATTCCGTAAAGAACCACAGTGGTGTCAAAAAAAGCGTCATTTTTATGACGCGCATTACACGTTGATATGCGAGGAATATGATGGAACTGGCAATTATTTTAATGATGTTACTTATTGTGGTGGCATTAGGCGCCATAAAATTATCAGATGGTGGCGTAGCGTTTCCTTTTCGCCGAAAGCCACAGCTTTTCACTCCTGTAGAACACTCATTTTTAAACCTTATTGAACAAGCCATGGGGCGAGAGTTTCGTATCATTTGCCGTGTACGCTTGAGTGACATAGTGTCAGTAAGGCAATCGGCCAACAAGAAAACGGCCAGCCAAGCTATTTCTAGAGCCTCATCGCGACAACTTGATTTTATCTTGGTGGATAAGCAGGACATGAGCCCGATATTAGCTATCGACCTTGTGCATAACCAAGGGAAAGAGGGCTACAAAACTCAGCGCGATTGGTTTGTGTCAGGTGCATTAGATGCGGCAGGTGTTCCTCATGCTCGAATTAAGGTGAAGTCGGGCTATACCGTCGACGACATTCGTGAATGCCTTGAAAACAAGCTTATTCCTTATAGAAGAATTCAGCAAAAAATGTCACAGCTTCCTACGCACAACCCTGAACCGACTAAGCGCCCGACTCGTCCAGTAAGATCGAGCCGCGTGGCAGCTGCGTAAAACTTACTATTTTCCCCTAGCCTTTGTTGCGCTCCATTATTGCTGTAATAGCAGGTGACAAAGGCTTTTTCCTGTCAGTTTTCCTCATTTCCTTATACAATTCATTACCATATCTGTAGCAAGTTTTGCTTCCCCCAACATCTGAATAAATCGGTATATACATGAAAGAGACTGACATGAAAGAGACTGGCATAAAAAAAATTGGCATTCTAGGCGCAATGGATGAAGAAGTTGCGTTACTTAAAGCTTCACTTTCAAACCTTAAAGAAACCACATGGAAGCACTTAACCTTTTATGAGGGCCACCTTAATGATGTTGAGGTTGTGCTGGTAAAGTGTGGTATCGGAAAAGTTGCAGCGGCTCTTGCCACTACGGTACTCATTGAACAGTACGCGCCTGACGCTGTGGTAAACACAGGTTCAGCAGGCGGGTTCGATAAAAGCTTAAACATTGGTGACTTAGTGATTGCCACCCACGTTATCCATCACGACGTGGATCTAACCCATTTCGGCTACACGCTAGGCCAGTGTGCTGGCATGCCTGAAGACTACCGTTGTGACAATACGCTCATTGAAGCCGCAAAAACAGCAACGAGCGAGTTAGAAAATATCCAATCTACCAGTGGCCTTATTTGTACTGGCGATTCGTTTATCGGTACCGACGAAGCAGTTGAAGCGCTACGTGAAAATTTCCCCGAAATGAAAGCCGTCGAGATGGAAGGTGCCGCTATAGCGCAAACCTGTCATATGCTTGACGTTCCGTTTCTAGTCATACGTTCGCTGTCTGATATCGCGGGTAAGACATCAACTGTCAGTTTTAAAGAATATTTGGATACTGCAGCAAAACATTCAGCGCAACTTGTTATGGCTATGATTAAAGCGTTGGCGTAGCAGTAAATGGAAGCATTGCTGACCCAATCAGCATATCAGTCGGTGCTGGTATTATGGTTGGCCGTTGTTTTAGATGCCCTTTGGCGGTGGCCGCTTAGCAGCCACCCGCTTACCCTCATGCGTTATTTGGTTAGGCAGATGGGGTTTAAAGTTCTTCCCTCTTTACGCTACTCTCGATCGCAGCATTATATCTCCGGCTCATTAGCGGCCATTGTATTATTGGCCCCTTTAATCATTTGCCTTGCCATACTCATATACATGGCCCAATACCCTGTTTTTTTCGAAGCCGTGATCATGGTTGCCTTGCTCGACTTTGCCTATCAGCGCCATCAATTCAGTAAGATTTTAAAAACGGTAGGAAAAAATAAAAAAGTACTCACCAGGGAAACCGTAGACACTATAGTTGCCCGCGAATGCACCCAATTAACCGATGTTGGTATTGCGAAAGCGGCCATTGAATCGCTATGGCTTAAGTTTTTATATCTTTATTGCGGCGTTATTTTTTACTTTATGCTGGCAGGGCCTATTGGTGCGTTAACCTACCGTTTGTTATTACTCACCTCGTGGCAATGGCACTATCGAAATCCTAAAATGGTGCATTTTGCGAAACCTGTGCGAAAGCTTGTTTCGTTATTAGTGGTTCCCCCTGCGTTACTCGGTTGTGTTGCTGTGCTTCTTTTCACTCACCCCATAAAAGGCATTCGAGCAGTAACACGAAGTAAAGCTCGAGACAAAACCTCCTTGTTACTTGCGCTATTTGGGGGAATACAAAACATTCAATTGGGCGGCCCTGCAATTTATCATGGACGAAAATACCGCTATCCTCGCTTGGGTGGTGCCGAACAAGTGAAGTATTCAGATATGATACGCAGTAAGCGCACTATAGTCGGCGCCATGGCCGTGGTCACCGCCATCGCTAGCGTCTGTTTATTATTAGTCGCGGCACAAACACAAACTCTAAGCGAGGTCTTCTAACGTGAAAAGCGTATTTCACATGCTGCGCAAACACGCTGCATTTATAATAAGCATTTTGCCATTTAACAAATTGAGTAAGGGCAGTATGGTGAAGCGTTCGTTGATAATCGCTATATTACTCACACTAGTGCCTCTTTCCACTTCAGCTGGAGAGCAAATTTACGAGCAAACTCAGCATGAACATATTCAGGATACAGAAGCCAGCAAATCAGCCCCGCGGATTATCACTCTCGCACCTCATTTAACCGAGTGGGTTTATAGCCTTGGTTTAGAAGCACACTTAATTGGCGTTAGCGACTACAGTAACTTTCCTGATGAAGCACAGCTATTGCCAAAAGTAGCCGACTATCAAGGTGCCGATTTATCCCAGATAATGGCGCTGCAGCCTACCTTAATCCTAGCCTGGGAAGGAGGCAACAAACCGCAAGATTTACACCGTTTAGAAAGCTTAGGTTATAAGGTGTTTCGAGCCAAAATCACTGAAATTGAAGACATTGCCACTGAATTGATGCGTTTAGCCAAAGTGACTAACACAGAAGAAAAGGCCAACGCGCTCACCAGTGAGTTTTTGCGCCATTTAGCAGCATTAAGAGCCAAGTATGCCACGCCATCGAATAAAGAGGTGTTTTATTACTCTTGGACATCGCCGCTAATGACCATAGGTGACAATGCCTGGCCGAACAAGCTACTTAACGTATGTGGTGCGCAAACCCTATTTGCCGACAGCCCGGTCGATTACCCGCAAGTTTCGGTACAAGAAGTATTATCTAGGCAGCCTTTTACTTTGGTGGCCGCTAGCAATCAGCCAGCGTCCGATCTTGAGCAATTTTGGCTTGCCCACCGCCGTTTTTTGTCAGCCCCCTTGATTGCGGTTAATCCAGACATTACCAGCAGGTTCTCACTGCGGTTAATTAATGAACTAAAAACACTGTGTAAGGGTATCAACTAGCAATTCCACAAGGTATAATAACCTTGTTTTATTTCTGAAGGTTATTCATGCGAATCGTTTTAGTCTTGTTTCTCGTCGTTGTTGCAGTCACGTTATTTGTGTCAATGCAATGCACAGCGAAAGCAACCTCTCAAGTATCGGTTGCGGCTTCCCCGTACCTTATTGAGCGGGTTAAAAACAATGACTGGATGCTTATCGACGTGCGTTCTCCAAGCGACTTTGCTGATGGACACATTCCAGGCGCCATCAATATGCCTCATGAAAATATTAACGATTATCTTACCGAGCTAGAAGGCCATAAAGACAAGCCTATTATTATTTATTGTCAATCTGGTACTCAGGCTAAACTTGCTATGAAGTTTCTAAAAGACTTAGACTTTTCTGAAGTCATGCATTTAGAAGGTGACATGCTAGGCTGGAATGCCTCTCAAATGCCAATCGACAGAATGTAACTTTCCGTAATTATAGCCTCTGCAAATATAGCTATTTGCAGCTGCGTTTCGCTTTTAACTGCCAGCCAAACTCTCCCCTACAGCACTCTCCACTATCACACGACAATAACCCTACGTTTTTGATACACTGACACGCATTCACTAAGGTGACAGACAATTCATGAAAATAGACCTCGCAACACCCGCTATGCTTTTTCCAGCAATTTCATTGCTGTTACTGGCTTATACAAACCGTTTTTTAACCCTTGCTACGCTTATTCGTAACTTTTCAAAAGAAGAGCGTGACGACAATACCCTGGCCCAAATCAAGAATTTGAGGCTTCGTATTCAGCTTATTAAGCGTATGCAAATTGCGGGAGTTGGCAGCTTCTTTTTGTGTGTCGTATCTATGCTGGCGATTTACCTTACTTATCAACAAGTGGGTAATTGGATATTTGCATTGAGCTTAGTGTCTCTTCTGTATTCACTTTGGATGTCGGTAAAAGAAATACTTATTTCCGTAGAAGCATTAGATTTTCACCTTGATGGTATGAAAGAGCAACATGACACTTCCAAATCTAAATAGCGTTACGTACCTACCTTTAGCACCCGAACATTTTGATGATGTTATACGCTTAGGCAATGAGGTTCAGGGTGAAAATTACCTGATGCCTGACACGTTAAAAGCCATGTATGACAAAAGCTGGCACAACAATATTAATGCTAGCTTAGTGAGCTATTGTGGGGACGACATTGTGGGCTTTCGTATTACCTACGCTCATTCACAGTGGCAGTGTGATAAATGGTGCAGCCCAGAACTATGGCCGGTAGAAGCCGACAAAGTATGCTATTTCAAATGCAATACGGTATCGCCCGCTATGCAAGGGGCCGGTATTGGAAGTACCTTATTAGCCAAGTCGGTGAGCGCGGCCAAAGCGCAAGGCGCTGAAGCAGGACTTGCTCATATTTGGCTTTCAAGCCCGGGTAATAGTGCGTTTAAATACTTTACTAAAAACGGCGGCGAACTTATTAAGAAGCACCCGAACAAATGGCGCTATGAGTCTATACATGAAGGTTACGATTGCCCTGTGTGCCCTGAAACCTGCGAATGTGAAGGCGCAGAAATGATATTACGGTTTTCTTAAAGCC
>NZ_JAESDI010000018.1 GCF_019249215.1 Alteromonas lipotrueae | reverse complement strand
CGGGAATAGCTCAGTTGGTAGAGCACGACCTTGCCAAGGTCGGGGTCGCGAGTTCGAATCTCGTTTCCCGCTCCAAATTTTCATATATAAAATTAAATCAACCTACTTCAGTTTGATTAATGCGACCCCACGGGTCACGACCGGTTCCCGGCGACCGAATGTCGGCCCAGCGAGTGTCGGCCAGTTACAAGTCTCGTTTCCGGCTTCAAATTTTCTTATCTAAATTTAATCAGCCTTAATATTTAAATCATCTCCCAGCTAAAACCCGCTGTCTTTATTTAAGCTTTCTATGTTTATTCATGCCAATAATGCACTTTTTAGCGTAAGCGAGTGTAAATTTTCTCTTTTTACACCCTTTAAAAGGCTTCTTTTTTTGAATGGGTTTTTATTCCCGCAGCTTTGCACCGAGTGCGAGCATGTACTCACTGTTTTGGTGATAATCTATAAAAGTCCTTAGATATCAATTTCTAATGCTGCATTAGATCCGCTGCTTATTACTCTTAATTCAGATTTAGTGCATGCATGCGCGATATTAGAGCATATTTATTCAAAAATAATTAAAAATTTATGTGTTTTTGCTTTAGAATGCGCGCCCTTAACGGCATAGATTCTGCTACGGATCATGCTGAAAACACTGATGCACGTACCCAACAATAAAATTAACGGGTACAAAGATAGAAGCCCCGCCAGGAGAAAACACAAGCATGCACTATAAAGGCAGCACCTTCGGGTACTCTTTGGTTGCCGGCGCTGTATTTACTGCTTTAAGTAGCAGTGCAGTTGTCGCCCAAGAAGTTACTGTAGATGAAAAACAAGTAGAAACAATTGAAGTTACTGCAACCCGCCGAAGCGGCACTTTGCAGGAAGTTCCAATTAATATCTCCGCCATAACATCGGACGTGTTGGCCCAACAAAATATTGAAGACCTTGACTCAGTAGCTCGCTGGGTACCAGGCTTGACCGTCACCGATCAGGGTGGTCGAAACGATTCTCCTATTATCGTGCGAGGCTTAAATACAAACTCATCTGGCCCAGGTTCAGATGGGGGGACGGTAGCTACTTATTTTGGTGAAATTCCATTATTCCTTAACATGCGTTTACTTGATGTAGATCGTGTTGAAGTACTCATTGGGCCGCAAGGCACCTTATATGGTGCTGGTACGCTTGGCGGTGCCATTCGCTATATACCTAAAACAGTAGATTTAGATTTTACTACTGCTGAAATTACCGGTGATGTGTTCACCATTCAAGAAAGTGATTCATTAGGTGGCGAAGGAAGTTTCGTATTCAACGCGCCTATTATTGAAGGTGAATTGGGTGTTCGTGCATCACTTAATTATTTCAATAATCCGGGGTTTATTGATTACAATTACGTTGTGCAAGAAGGTGGTGTTTCACTGCCCGATCCTGATTGGACCGACAGCACGGCTATTAGCGAAAACTTACGCCAAGTAGAAGATGCTAACGGTGAAGACACGCTAACAGGTCGCGTAGCAGTACGTTGGTTACCCACCGACACCATTGACGCTACGCTGACTTATTTCTTCCAGACACAAGACGTAGAAGGCCGTTCAATCAGCCACTACAATGCGTTGTCTGATGAAAACGGGTTAAGTGCGTTAGTAGGTAAATACGAGTCGGCTTATCGTTACGAAGAGCCTCGTGAGAAAGAAGATTCATTATTAAGCTTAGAAGTTAAAGCCGATCTTGGTTTTGCTGAATTGGTGTCGGCTACAGGTTATTCGAAGTTTGAATCAGACGGTCAACGGGACCAAACTGACCTGCTTATTCGCTTAGACTACAGTTACGAAGAATTTCCGGCGTTTTCTTCTTACACGGAAGAATTAACAGAACGCTCTACGCTGACGCAAGAAGTGCGCTTAGTGTCGCTAGATGATGGTCCATTATCGTGGATTGTGGGTGGTTTCTATTACGACACCGACAGCGAAGGTACCAGTAAAGAATTTACCCCAAACTTTGACGTGTACGCTATTGAAGTGTGGGGCGTTGACGGCAACTATCGTCCAGACAGCCTTGAATACTTCTCAGCAGACGAAATCGATATTACTGAAAAAGCCCTTTTCGGTGAGCTCACTTATGAAATTACCGATAAGTGGGATGCTACCATCGGTTTGAGAGCCTACGACTATGAAGTGTCAGCCCGCTCAGGCGTAGACTTGCCGCTTTACTACTCAGTATTTGAAGGTCGAGCTTCTGATTCCATCGATTTAGAACTCACCGAAGCGCCTACCGAGGATGACAGCGGTACACTGTTTAAATTTAATACCAGTTATAAGTTTACCCGCGATACCATGGCTTACGCGACAATCAGCGAAGGGTTCCGAATTGGTGGCGCTAATGGTGCCCCGGCGTGCCCCGACAATGTTGATGACTTGAATAACCAAATAGTGTGCGCATTACCGGATGAGCAGACTTACGGAGCGGATACCACTACCAACTACGAGCTTGGGGTTAAAACCAATTTCTTCAACAACAAACTACAAGTGAACACCGCATTGTTCTATGTTGATTGGGAAGATCCACAAGTTACTGGTGCAACCGTAAATGGTCAGCAACCCATTACGGTTAATGCTGAAGGTGCTGCATCTAAAGGGCTAGAGTTATCGTTGCGTGGTCGCGCAAACGACTATTTAACCATGTATGCTACTTATGCTCATACGAAAGCAGAGTTAACCGCTGATGCGCCATTCTTGTTTACAGCCCAAGGTGAAGAGGGATCTGAACTACAAGATTTTTATGATGGTAAAGATGGTGATCGTTTGCCAGGTTCAGCCGAGCATCAATTTTCATTTGGTATGACATACAGCCAAGAAGTATTTGGCGATAAGATGTTAGACGTGAATTATGGTATCACTGCACAAAGTGATATTTATACTACGGTTGGTTTACGCCAGGACGGTGAAGCATTACCAGGATATGCAATCAGTAACTTAAATGCGCGTATTTCATCTGAAACTTGGTCGGTAACCTTGTACATCGACAACCTATTCGACAAGTACGCGTTTGTGTCTACACGACGCAACGTAAGTGATATTGGCGAAGGTGTTTATGACAGTGTGCTTGAACCAAACGGTACTGAATTAAGCCGTAACTATGGGCATTACATACTTACGCCACGTACAGTAGGTCTGAAGTTCAACTACAAGTTTGATATGTAGTAGTATTACCAACAGTACTTAATAAAGGCACTCCATGGAGTGCCTTTTTTTCAGGCGCATCATGATAATAGCAATGATAGACAGCAATGATAGACAGCAATGATAGATAAACAACAGCATTTCAATGTGGCCACCACAGCCATTAGCAAACGAGATTATACGTCAGCACATAAAGCCTGCGTAGAGGTTATTCAGGCCTTCGGCGATGACCCTCATGCTTATTTTCTTCTGGGTATCATCCACATTGAATTAGGACAAATTAATAAAGCGGTTAAGTTGTTAGAGAAGTCGAATAGCCTTGATGCTAGGGCGCTCACCTATGCTTATCTTGCCAAATGCTTTGCCCTCATTGGCGATCTTAATCTTGCCCAAGCCGCCGCTAAACTCGCCCCACCAACGTCACTCACCCGAGCGCTTGATTTAGATACCGTTGGGGTAGCGTTAAGCAGAGTAGGCGATCATGAAGGGGCACTTTCTTACTTCAAGCGCGCGTTATCTATTAATAATGACAATCCACAGTTTCATTATAACTATGGCGTCAGTAGTAAGTTCGCCGGTAGTTTTACTCAAGCCAGAGACCACTTCGAGCAAGCTATTTCACTGAACCCCAATTTTTATCAGGCGCATTTTGCGCTGTCTGATTTAGGGGGGATCACAGCTGAGAAAAACCATATCAACCGTTTGCTGAACGCATCACGCACTTGTGAAAAACACGTAGAAGGACGACTACATATTGGCCATGCACTAGCAAAAGAATATGAAGCATTAGGGCAATACGATGAGGCTTTTGAAGCACTACAGTACGCCAAAGCGCCTAAGCAGCAGGCTAGTCAAGACGCCTTGGCTGATTATGAAATGTTATTCGATTATCTACAGCAGCAGGCGAATAGCCCATGTGGAAGCGCTAATAAGAACTTAATTAAAAGCATTCAAGCACATGGCGCCCAAGACAGCTCGCCAATTTTCGTAATAGGCATGCCCCGCTCTGGCACTACCTTGGTAGAGCGTATTTTAAGCCACCATAGTCAAGTTGCTTCAGGCGGTGAACTGCAAGATTTTGGAGTGGCAGTAAAATCGCTGGCCAACACGCCCTCACAACATGTACTTGATTTAGACACCCTAAAAGCAGCGGAAAACCTTAATATGCAAGAAATTGGGGAGTGCTACCTAGCGCGAACCGCTTATCTTAAACAAGACGGGCAGCGTTTAGTAGACAAACTGCCGTTTAATTTCTTTTATGTTGATCTTATTCGTCGTGCTTTACCGAATGCCAAAATCATTTGCTTGATGCGTGACCCCATGGATACCTGTGTGGGCAACTACCGCCAACTATTTTCTATTCACAGCCCATACTACGCTTATGCTTATGATTTGAATGCCGTTGGACGTTTTTACTTGCGATTTAACAAGGTAATGGAAGCGTGGGCGCAGAAATTTCCTGGCAACGTACATATTCAGTCTTACGAAGCCTTGGCGATAAATCCTAATGAAGAAGTCCCCAAATTACTTTCGTTTTGTGATTTAGCCTGGGAAGAGCAGTGTCTGCATGTAGAGCGAAACACATTGCCAGTGTCTACGGCGAGCAAAGTACAAGTGCGTGAAGCAATAAATACGCGTTCGATTGGGCGCTGGAAGCAGTATAGCAACCACACCAATTCGCTCCAGAAATTGTTAGGGTATTGTTAAAACTACTTGCATCCTTTGCGGTGGCAGCATAACCTCACTGGTCTAACCAGAAGAAGTGAATTTCAGAGAGAAAATTATGTCCGTACCAAACCCGTTGCGCAACTTTGTGAAAAAAGCCAATACCTATCCAACATGGCTACGTCAACGCATGCTCACGTGGATGTTCAGGTACAAAGTAAAGTTAACGGGCACGGTCAGCATAGATATTCTGGAAACCGATTTAAAGTCAGTGACTTTTCGTCAAAAAAACTACAAGAAGGCGCAGAACCATATTGGCAGTGTGCATGCGGCTGCTATGGCATTGCTAGCGGAGTCTTCTACGGGTTTTGTTGTTGGAGTTAACCTACCTGGCGACAAGTTACCGCTGATTAAAGAAATGAATTTTAAATATGTGAAGCGCGCACAGGGCGATATGCATGCAGTAGCGCACCTTACCGATGAACAAATAGCGTTAATGCAAACTCAAGAGAAAGGTGAAGTTACGGTAGCGGTTAAAGTAACCGATGCTCAAGGTATCGAGCCTGTTCTATGTGAAATGATTTGGGCTTGGGTGCCTAAAAGCAGGAAGTAGTACCTGTATTTAAAAATTAGGCCGAGTACGCCTGATTACCATGTGCGCGTTGCTTATGCAACGCGCATGTTCAATCTAAGCATTTTACAGTTTTATTAAGTTTTCTCTTATCACGTTTTTCTGTTTGACAGCATTGTTGATCCCAACTATCTAATTATCAGTGTAATAAGCCAAGCGGCACAGGCGCGCGGCTAATGGGTCCTCATCGGCGCACGATGCGGAGTATGATAATAGCTAGAAAGGCTGAGATAGGGGGTCATATGACAACGTTATCCAGAGAGAAACTGATTAACCGTCCGTTTGCAGATAAAAAGCATTACCCATATGGCTTCGCTCGCTCCGGTGACTTTTCAATTTCTGAAAGTAAGTTATTACAAGCCCATGGTAGTTTGTTTGCAGCCTTAGTAGATGGCAAGATTGAACCTAGTTCTGATGTCGAAATTAACTATCTTAATGCTGCGTTAGGGCAATGTGAGCCACAAACGCCTCAGGCAAAAGCATGGATAAAATATCAAAACCGAATTAACCGACCCAAAGCGGCCAGTATTTATGGTTCTAAGCGTGCTGTAACAGAAGATGCAGACGATAATATGGGAATAGAGGATAACAGCGACATTGAAATAGACATTGATGACGATTAGTTGTTAATTTCTTGTGAAATTCATCCTAATAAGCGCCATTATTTTCATCGTAACGAAAGGTTTATCCTATTTATCTTGAATATTGGGATATATATCTCACTTTTGTGTGGTTTGGTGTTTTATCTTCCTACTTCCTTCGTTATAGTCCGCTCATCGTCAACATTCGCTGACAATACACCAAACCGATACAGGAGAGAGAACTGTGAAAATGATGTCGGGCGCTGCCATGGTGGTAGAAGCGCTAAAAGATGTAGGAGTAACACATGTGTTCGGCTACCCAGGTGGTGCCGTACTAGACATTTATGACGCTTTATATGCGCAACAAGATGTCGAACATGTCCTCGTGCGTCATGAACAGGCAGCCGCTCATATGGCGGATGGTTATGCACGTTCAACTGGCAAAACCGGCACAGTCCTCGTCACCTCAGGCCCTGGTGCAACCAATACCATAACGGGTATTGCTACCGCTTATATGGATTCAATTCCAATGGTTGTATTGTCTGGGCAAGTTCCCTCTATGCACATTGGTGAAGATGCTTTCCAAGAAACCGATATGGTAGGGTGTTCTCGCCCAATCGTAAAACACAGCTTTCTAGTAAAGCGTGCGGTAGATATTCCAGAAGCCATTGCGAAAGCGTATTACATTGCAAATACTGGCCGACCGGGCCCAGTGGTAGTCGATTTACCCAAAGACATTGTAAATGTGGCTGAAGATCACCCTTATGTGTTCCCAACCGATGTAACCATGCGTTCGTATAACCCAACCGAGCGTGGGCATACAAAGCAAATTAAGAAAGCGGTCGCTTCATTGATGAAAGCCGAACGTCCAGTACTTTATGTTGGTGGTGGCGCGGTTACATCTGAAGCGTCGTCACGAGTTATCGAATTAGCTGAAAAGTTAAATGCACCAGTTACCTGTACGTTAATGGGGCTAGGCGCTATGCCAGGTACACATGAGCAGTTCGTGGGTATGCTAGGTATGCACGGCACCCTTGAAGCAAATAAAACCATGCATAATGCCGATTGCATTATTGCCTTGGGCGCACGTTTCGATGATCGCGTTACCAACAACGTAGCGAAATTTTGCCCTCATGCTGATATTATTCACGTAGATATCGACCCGGCTTCTATCTCTAAAACCATCAACGCACATATTCCGGTGGTTGGTTCGGTAGATAAAGTACTCGACCAAATTTTAGAACAGTTTGTTAATAAAGACCTATCTGGTCAAAAAGAGAAGCTAGCCGATTGGTGGCAACAAATTACTCAGTGGCGCTCTCGTGAATGTTTGAATTACGAGCAAGGCGATACGGTAATCAAGCCACAGCAAGTTATCCAGTCTATTTATAAGCATACCAATGGTGAAGCTTATGTAAGTTCTGACGTAGGCCAGCATCAGATGTTCGCTGCCTTATATTATCCGTTTGATAAGCCTCGCCAGTGGATCAACTCAGGTGGCTTAGGCACCATGGGCTTTGGTTTACCCGCGGCGATGGGCGTACAGTTCGCACACCCAGAGTCTACCTCGGTAGTGGTAACGGGTGACGGTAGTATTCAAATGAATATTCAGGAATTATCTACCTGTTTGCAGTACAACCTGCCGATTAAAATCATTACCTTGAACAACCGCGCATTAGGCATGGTTCGTCAGTGGCAAGATATGATTTACAAAGGTCGTCACTCGCATTCTTACATGGACTCAATGCCAGATTTTGTGAAGCTTGCAGAGTCTTATGGCCATGTAGGTATCAAAGTAGATAAATTAGACGAATTAGATGCAGCGATGGAAAAATGTTTCAGTCTTAAAGACCGCCTTGTGTTTATGGACATAGCGGTAGATCAGAACGAGCACGTATATCCAATGCAAATTAAGTTTGGCGCTATGGATGATATGCGCTTAAGTAAGACGGAGCGTACCTAATGAAACGTATCATTTCTGTATTAATGGAAAACGCACCTGGCGCGTTATCTCGTATTGTGGGCGTTTTCTCACAGCGCGGCTACAACGTAGACTCTCTTTGTGTAGCCCCTACTGACGATGGTAGCTTATCTCGCCTTACCATCATTACCCATGGTGATGATAAAGTCATTGAGCAGATTACTAAGCAAGTGAACAAGCTTATTGATGTGCTTAAAGTGGTGGATTTAACTGAAGGCACACATATTGAGCGTGAGTTGATGCTAATTAAAGTGGCTACTCGTACTGAATCTGTGCGTGCTGAAGTAAAGCGTAATAGTGATATTTTCCGTGGGCGCATCTTAGATGTTCATGCGAATAACTACACCATTGAAATTACGGGCACTACCGACAAACTAGACGCTTTTGCGGCTACCATGGCCCAATGTGCGGAAGTAATTGAATCATCACGCACTGGTGTGTGTGGTTTAGCACGAGGCGAGCGCGCATTACGCCCTTAACGGGTGACATTTAACGTGCAAAGCGAAGCACATAAAGCGCTAAAGAAATGAAAAAGGGCGAGTAACGAGTGTTACTCGCCTTTTCCGTAATAAGCTTCTAAGCGAAGTGCCATACCATAAGACGGCGAGAAGTCTTCACGTCGAAGCCACAATACAAATGGTTCTACCTCGAAGTAAAGCCATTCTCTTATTGGATTGCTGCGCCAACGCAAACCTGTGTAAACCTCTTCTACTTGGTAGGTAGGTTTGTTCAAGCCTTCCACCATAAAGCTGTAAACCAAGGCGTTGTTGTTGTTGATAGGGTATAAGTGTTGTAACTCGTGTCGCCACAACCAGTCGTTGCTATTGTCTCGAAAATAAAAGCGGTTATTTAACCGAGTGACGTTATTGTTACTGCTAACATGCTGGATAGAGGTACCTAACTCTGCGCCAAATTGATCCCGCGTGTATTGATATATTTCAGTGTCGTATAGCATGGCCCAATGGGAGTTAAATGCATAGGCATCACGGTAGCGAGCTTTTACATACAGCTGATCCCGTCTTCCTGCACCAACACGAAATGAATAGTGAGAGTTTTGATCTGGGCGAAAGCGTAGTGAAATGGTCGTATTGTCTTGCCTTCCCAGCGAGGGAGAGCGCGCCGCTTTTATAGTATCACTTTGGGTTTCGTCTTCATTATCACTTAATAGCAAGTCTACGCGATTTTCGAGGTGGGGGAGGGAAACACGAATACGAAACCGAAGATCGGTTTCAGCGATATCTCTGGTTCTAGGTTCCCAGCTAAGTTGAATTCTCCCTTCTGCTTTTGCTTTTTCTTTGGTTTTTGAGCCATCGGAGAATAAGCCATCGAACTTACTTACGGTAAAGTCCATAGAGTCGGTGAAGCTGCGTTGCCACACATCAAACCATTGCATAGGTTGATGATATTCAACATTGTTTTGTGCATTATTCACTACCTCGTGGGTAGGAACAGGCCGGTTATCACTCTGGTCAGTAAGCAATAAACACAATGAGACTGCTAAACACAACATAACAACCCAAACTCCCTCTAACGATTTCGCGGTGAAATGATATCCGTATCAATTAATTACCATCAGGATGCGTGTTGTGATAATAAACGTCAACGATTATTCATCCACGCAAATATTCACGTGAAAGCTAGCGCTTTGGGTGGCATACTACCCTAACTGTTGTATCGGAGATTATTTTTATGGGCGGTATTGGAATCTGGCAGTTACTTATTATCTTAGTAATTGTAGTTTTACTTTTTGGCACTAAACGTTTGAAAGGGATTGGCACCGATTTAGGTGGCGCAATCAAAGGCTTTAAAAAAGCAGTAACTGAAAACGAACAAGATGCCGATTTCGAGCAGAAGAAGCAGGTAGAAGATACAGACACCGCTAATACCGCTGACACTGTTTCAACGAAAACGCAGAGCGACGTTAAAGAAAAATCCTGATGTTTGACATTGGCTTTTGGGAGCTATTGGTAATTGGTGTGATGGCCTTGTTGATACTGGGTCCAGAACGTTTGCCAGGTGCCATGCGGTCCACCATTAACACTATTCGAAGTGTGCGAAATACAGCAACTGGCTTTAAGCAAGAAGTTGAGCATCAGCTGCGCGTGCACGAATTACACGAAAACCTGAAGAAAGCTGAGCAGCAAGGCTTGAAAGATCTCTCGCCAGAGCTTGAACAAAGTGTTGATGAGCTTAAAAAAGCGGCTGAGTCGGTTCAGGAACCATATAAAAAACAGTAAATGTCTGACGCAAACAATTTAATATCTCATTTAATTGAGCTTCGTAGCCGCATTCTAAAAGCACTGTTAAGTGTGCTGGTGGTATTTTTGTGTTTGGCGTACTTTTCGCAAGACCTCTATCAATGGCTCGCGTTGCCGTTGCTTGATTCTATGCCAGAAAACGCTAGCATGATTGCCACCGATGTCGCCTCACCTTTTTTCGCACCGTTTAAACTTACGCTGGTGTTGTCATTCTTTATCGCTATTCCCTACGTACTTTATCAAGTGTGGGGATTTGTTGCGCCAGGCCTATATCGTAACGAGAAAAAGCTCGTTGCGCCGCTTTTACTCTCAAGTACTCTATTGTTCTATGCGGGCATGGCATTCGCCTACTTTGTGGTATTTCCAATCGCGTTTGCCTTTTTTAATAGTGTGGCCCCAGAAGGTGTTACGGTCAGTACCGACATCTCTAGTTATCTTAATTTTGTATTGAAACTCTTCTTTGCTTTTGGGGTCTCATTTGAAATTCCCATTGCCATTATCTTACTGTGCTGGACGGGGGTAACCGACGCAAAATCACTTAGAGCAAAACGCCCCTATGTGGTTGTTGGTGCGTTTGTGGTGGGCATGTTACTTACGCCGCCGGATATCATTTCTCAAACGCTTTTAGCTATCCCTATGTGGATATTGTTTGAAATAGGTGTTGTGGTAGGTAGCTTGTATGCGGGAAAAGGCCGCCGAGATAACGATGAAAAAACGGGCACTGAAATCGAATAACAATTAATTAAAACAAAGGATTTACCATGAAAAAACGTACATTATTACTGCTAATAAGTGTACTTCCTTTCAGTGCGTTTTTAGCACAGGCAGAAACCGTAGGCGAAGCGCTAGCCAAATGTAGCGAAACCAAAAATAGTCTTCAACGTTTAGTATGCTACGACCGCGTTGAAAAACAAGTCAATCGCCTCTCAGGTGCGCAGGCAGGTCTGCCGGTTACAATGCCTAGCCACACACCAACCGTTGCCGCTGAACGTCGCCGCGAAGCACCGGTAAGCCAAACCCCAGCGCCTAAAGACGAACAGTTTGGTTTAGAGCACAAAGTAAAAACGGAAACCTTGGCCGACACATTTGCAGGTAAGGTAACTAAGATTAAGAAAACTGCACGTGGGAAGTTTATTTTAACCTTCGATAACGGCTCGGTTTGGCAGCAAACTACAGATACCACGTTGAAAGTAAAAGAAGGTGAAACCGTGCTAATTGAGCGTGGATTATTAGGCGCTTTCTATTTGAAAAAAGAAGGGCTTAACAAACGCATGAAAGTAAAACGTGTAAAATAATATGCCTTGGTTTGACGCTGGCGTTAATCTATTAGATCGCAGATTTAATCCTCAAGAGATTATTTCAAATGCCGTGGACGCCGGTGTTTCCAGGCTGTGTATTATTACCACTCATCCCAACGAGTGGGATGCAGCAGCTGCACTTCATCACCAGTTTCCGCAGATTTGTAGTTATACCTTAGGCATACACCCCCATAATGCTAAAGATGTCGTTGATAGTGATTACGAGCGATTAAGAAGCATGGCAAAAGAGCCTGGCGTAGTGGCGGTGGGCGAGTGTGGCTTAGATTTTAATCGCAACTTTTCTCCCCAAGATGTTCAAATAAGTGTGTTTGAAGCCCAATTATCGTTGGCGGTAGAATTGAACTTGCCTGTGTATCTTCACGAACGAGATGCGTTTGAACAACAAGTGTCCTGCCTTCAAAAAGTGCTGCCGTCTCTTAGCGGTGGTATCGCACACTGTTTTACAGGCGATACCACCCAGTTAGGTGCCTATTTAGATATGGGGTTGTACATCGGTATTACTGGTTGGGCATGTGATGAAAAGCGCGGAGAGGTTCTTCGTAACGCAATTCCAACCATTCCCTTAAACCGTATCGTTGTAGAAACTGATGCCCCTTACTTATTCCCGAAAACTCTTCGGCCTAGAAAGCGCAACAATGAGCCTGCGCTATTGCCTCATATTGGTGAACAAATTAGCAAACTAATACAGGTTGCCCCTGATAAATTACGAGATTGCAGTTATGCTAATACTTGTCGTTTATTTTGTATCAGTGATTAATGGTAATGCACATATATCGTCAAAAAGTTCGCAATTACGATCTTTACCTCTTCGTTATTACCGTTGTTGCGGTGTCAATTTTTGCGTTCATTGCACTAAGTGTAGTACCAGAGCGAACCACAAATAGCCGAGTTTCTCAGTTAGCCTTTGTTAGCGATCCCGAGAACCAGTTAACCTTCGAAACAGTGCTCGATAAACCCCGAGAACTGTGGACGCCAGCGGTGTCGCCAATAAATTTAGGAATGAGCAGTGATGTACATTGGTTCTCCTTTGTTGTCACTCCCAACGAATCTCAAGCGCTACGTTACCTTTTCGAGATTGACTACGCCTTGCTAGATAGTGTTGACGTTGCGGTTTATCCGCCGTTAGCAAGTTCGCCTGTTGTACGTTACCAGGCCGGAGACAACCTAGCATTTAATGTACGCCCCATCGCGAATAACACGCCACTTTTTTCCTTACCTTTAAGTGCTAAACCGCAAACCGTAGTAGTTCGCGTCAAATCTAGCGGCACTATTCGCATGCCTATTGTGGTGTGGGAAGAAAAAGAATTTATAGAATACGCAGCAAGCCAAAATATAGCACTGGGGCTGTTTTTTGGTTTTTTATGTGCCATGGCCATCAGTAATATCTTTTTATTTTTTACTACCAAAAATCGCTCGTTTTTATTCTATACCGGCTATGCACTGAGCTTAGGCTTAACCTTGGCTTCATTGCAGGGGTTGGGCTATGCCTATTTATGGCCTGAGCAGGCGTGGTTGCAGGGCAAGGCGGTACTCATTTTTGGTAATGCGACGATTTTATTTGCCGTACTGTTCTCCCGGCATTTACTGCCTATTGCCGAATTTAGCGCAGTAGTAGATAAAATATCTAAGGTAGCGGCGTGGGCATTTGCAGGCTGTATTTTCACGAGTGCGATACTGCCTTACCCCTTTGCCATAAAACTTTATTTAGTCATGTTGTCGATAATCGTGTTTGTGGCAATGTTCACAGGTGGCTGGTTATCATTTAAAGGCGTGCCTATTGCCCGATACTTCTCTGTGGCGTGGCTATTTTTATTGTTTAGCGGCTTTGTCGTTAGCCTAGATAGCGTGAATATAATAAATTTAGGCATTTCTACGAGTTATTTACTCATAATTGCAGGTACCGTTGAAACGGTGATTTTAGCCCTTATCTTGGCAATTAATTATAGTCACAGGTACGACGAACTTATTACCACGCAACAATTTGCCCTTGAACAAGAGCAGCAGGCGAGTAAGGCAAAAGAAGACCTGCTAGAAGTGCAGAAACGTTATCAAGATGACTTGGAATACAAAGTAGAAGAGCGAACGTTAGAACTTGAGATTACCTTACGTGAGCTGTCTGAAGTAAACCAAGAGCTAGAGCGGCTAACGGCAATCGACCCACTTACCGGAATTAATAATCGTCGTCACTTTGATAAAAAGTTAAAATCAGAAGGCAGACGAAGTCGCCGAGAGCAAACTCCTTTGTCTATTGCAGTCATCGATATTGACCACTTTAAACGTATTAATGATAAATACGGACATGCTGGTGGAGATGCCTGTCTTATTCATATAACGGGCATTATTCAAAGTATGTTGCTTCGTTTATCCGATGATTTATGTCGAATAGGCGGGGAGGAATTTGCACTTATTCTTCCGAATACCGACAGCCAAGGTGCCTACCATGTGGTAGAGGCCATTCGCGAGCGCATCGAAAAATCTCCTATCATGTTTGATGGAGAAGCAATACAACTAACCATAAGTGCAGGGCTGGCTACCAGTGTTATCACGGATGAAGATCATGCTGCAGCGTTGCTTCGGTTGGCCGATGAGCAGCTTTATGCTGCGAAAGAATCAGGACGAAACAAAGTACTCTTTAAACCGATTTCAGGATAATTTATGAATGCTTCATTCCCCGCTCGTCGCATGCGACGCCTTCGTGCAAAAGATGCACTGCGAGATCTAGTTGCCGAGCAACGTCTTACTACTAACGACCTTATTTACCCTGTATTCGTTCTTCCTGGCACAGGTCAGCGTGAAGAAGTGCCTTCAATGCCTGGGGTAGAGCGCCTGTCTATCGATCTGTTATTAGAGGAAACGGCAAAATGGGTAGCCCTTGGTATACGTACACTAGCCCTGTTTCCTGTTACCCCCATGTCACTTAAAACCGAGTGCGCCAAAGAAGCGTTCAATCCAGATGGCCTTGCACAAACGGCTATGCGTGCAATAAAAGCAGAGTTTCCAGATGTGATGTTAATGTCTGACATCGCGTTAGATCCCTTTACGTCTCACGGGCAAGATGGCTTGGTGGATGAGACCGGTTATGTGATGAATGATGTCACCATTGACGTGTTGGTAAAACAAGCGCTCTCACATGCAGAAGCAGGCGCAGACATTGTTGCACCTTCTGACATGATGGATGGGCGCATTGGGGTTATTCGTGATGCACTTGAGCGCGAGGGGTTTATTAACACCTGCATTATGGCGTATTCAGCAAAGTATGCATCTGCTTATTATGGGCCATTTCGAGACGCTGTTGGCTCTTCAGCGAACATAAAAGGCGGTAATAAGAAAACCTATCAGATGGACCCTGCAAACAGCGATGAAGCCATACACGAAATTGCGTTAGACGTACAAGAAGGTGCTGATATGGTAATGGTTAAGCCTGGTATGCCTTATTTAGACATTGTGCGCCGTTGTAAAGACGAGCTAAAGGTGCCTACCTTTGCGTATCAAGTCAGTGGCGAATATGCCATGCATCAAGCGGCATTTGCGAATGGTTGGTTAAACGAAGAGGCAGTAATACTAGAGTCTTTACTGGCTTTCAAACGCGCTGGAGCAGACGGCATTCTTACTTACTTTGCTCCGAAAGCGGCTGCGCTTCTCGCTGGCGACTAGAGCCGTGAATAGAAAATCAAAGAAACAATAAATAGGCTAAAAACAAAAATGGGATGCAACCTTAGGTTACATCCCATTTTTTTGTTCTTTGCAATTTTCAGCACTGACTATTTACAGATAAGTTCCCAGCCTGCTTTGTGCTGTAACCAGCTTTCATTGGCTAGCTCAGCGTTAATCAGCGGGTGTGCTTTCAGCCAGCCCTCAGGGAAGGTCACTTCCCATTTATCACCGTCGCAGACTAAATCTACATGGGGAATATGCTTGTTTTGTCGTCGCAAACACAGCACCACAGAAATACGTAATAGCCTAAGTAAACCCAATAACATAGGTTGAGAGTCATCATGGTAATTACTAAAAGCATCAGCTGGAATAGTTAATCTATGATGGGCAACAAGGTCTCGAATAGCCGCCCGCTGCAGGCGTGTGAAGCCAGGCAAATCTATAAAAGACAGAATATAAGCGCCGTGCTCATGATGCTTTTTGTATTCTATATGCAAGCCCGTTTCATGGAGTAACGCAGCTGCACCTAAAATAGCTTCGGTATCAAGATGACAGATGTTTTGCTGTGCGCATAACTGTGTACATAGCTGTGTTGATACACTTTTTACTGAATTCGCTTGGGCTTTATCGATATGGTATCGAGCCATGGTCTGGTTAAGTGTTTGGTCGCGGCGGTCATTTTCCTGCATGTTATCTAACATGCCGTAAATAAGCCCTTCGCGCAGCGCACCACCAGAAATATTCATATTTTGAATGGCTAACGCTTCAAATAAGCTAATTAAAATGGCTAAGCCAGAAGGAAAAATGGCCTTGCGATTTTCTTCTAAACCTTCAATGTTAAGCTGGTTAATTTCACCACATTCAACACATTGTTTTTCTAGGTGATGAAGGTAATCAAGTCGTATTGAATCGCTAATGCCCTGCGCCACCAATATTTCAGTGATGGCCTGCGGTGTACCCGAGGCACCTAAGCAATTTTCCCAATCAAAACAAAGAAAAGCGTCCGCTACAGGGGAAAGTAATGCCTTCGCGGCTTTTTTAGCACTTTCGAAGTTTTCAGCGGTGATCTTACCGCCATCAAAATAGCGTTCCATAAAGGTCACACACCCCATATCCAAGCTCTTTAAGTGGATGGGTTGCATGTCGTTGCCAATAACAATTTCAGTACTGGCACCGCCTATATCTATCACTAAGCTATTACCTTGATTTGCCGAGGTATAGGCTACGCCAAGATAAATCTGGCGTGCTTCTTCCTCGCCGCTTATCACGTTGAGTTTATGCTTGAGAATTTGCTCGGCTTTCCCAATAAACACTTGGGCATTAGTCGCAAGACGTAAGGTAGCGGTAGCCACTACCTTAATATTTGAGGGGGGAATATCTTGTAACCGTTCGGAAAAGGTTTGCAGGCATTGCCAACCACGCTCCATGCTCATTTCATCTAGTGCAAAGTCGTCATTCAACCCTGCCGCTAAACGTACTTTCTGTTTCACCTTGCCAATGATCTGAACGCTACCATTAACGACATGAACAATGACCATGTGAAAGCTATTAGAGCCTAAGTCTACTGCGGCGTAATATTCGCCATAGCTTTCAGAGTCGTGCTGAAGTTCTGCCTGCATATTGTCTCGAATGTTAGTTACTGTTTCCGCGATTAGACGGTTTACCTCTATTTCCACCGCTGTTACCACGACCTTTACCATTGCCACGTCGAGACGAGTTTCTCGTGTTTGGTGTGCGTCTGCGTCTTGGTTTAGGCGCATTTACATCATCAAGCAAGGCACTCGCATCGTAATCGGTAACAGGAATAGCATGCTGAATATATTTTTCAATATCTGGCAAGTTCAATGCGTATTTTTCACAGGCGAAACTGATGGCGATACCGCTTTGACCCGCACGACCGGTTCGGCCAATTCGGTGAACATAGTCTTCTGCATCGTCAGGTAAATCATAGTTAAACACATGAGTGACCGAATCAATATGTAAGCCACGTGCGGCAACATCCGTGGCCACTAAAATGTCTAGCTTACCTTTGGTAAAGTCTTCTAAAATACCCAAGCGCTTTTTCTGTGGTACGTCACCGCTCAACAAGCCAACACGATGACCGTCGGCAGTAAGCCAGTCGGTTACGCGCTCACAGCTGTATTTGGTGTTAGCAAACACAATGGCTTTATCTGGCCACTCTTCTTCAAATAGCGTAAGAAGCAGCAACATTTTATCATCATCAGAGGGGTAGAACAGCTCTTGCGATACCCGTGTTGCTGTCGTTTGCTCTGGTGCCACTTGAACGTGAGTTGGGTTGTTCATGTGCTCGTAAGCGAGTTCTTGAACGCGATAACTAAGTGTAGCTGAAAACAGCATACTTAGGCGTTCAGTTGCAGGCGGTAAGCGTCGGAACAAAAAGCGGATATCTTTAATAAAGCCTAAATCGAACATACGATCGGCCTCATCAAGTACGGCAACTTGAATGTTATTCAAGGTAAACACGTTCTGTTTGTAATAATCCAGAATGCGTCCTGTCGTACCAATAATGATATCTACCCCTTCTTCAAGGGTTTCACGTTGACTTTGGTAACCTTCGCCCCCATAAATCAATCCAAGCGACAAACCGGTATGCTCACTGAGCAATTTGGCATCGTTGAAAATCTGGACGGCTAACTCTCTGGTTGGCGCCATTATGATGGCTCTAGGGCCTTTTGATTTGCTGTTCTCGTCATTATCTGCTTTGCTTAGCAAATAATGAAAAGTAGCAACCAAGAAGGCAATAGTTTTACCTGTACCCGTTTGAGCTTGTCCGGCAATATCTAAGCCTTCCAGTAATGGAGGCAGAGATAACGCCTGTATTGGTGTACAATTATTGAAATTTGCCGCCGTTAAGGCGTCAACAACCTTGCTATTAATCGGCAGGTCGGAAAAATGAGTATCAGTTAAGTGAGTAGGCATAGCTTATAGCTTATCAGTGCTTGCATTAAAAACGGTTTCTATATAACACTTATGGTAGAGCTGAAACAAATCAGCGACCGACCAAAAATGGAGAAAAGAATGAGCGACAAAATTATCCAGTTATCTGACGATAAATTCGAAGCAGATGTTATCAATGCTGAAGGTCCTGTACTGGTTGACTTTTGGGCCGAATGGTGTGGCCCCTGTAAAATGATCGCGCCAATCTTAGAAGAAGTTGCGAACGAGTTTGAAGGCAAGTTAACAGTTGGCAAGTTGAATGTCGATGAAAATAACGAAACTCCACCTAAATATGGTATTCGTGGCATTCCTACATTACTACTTTTCAAAAACGGCAACGTAGCGGCAACCAAAGTAGGCGCGTTATCTAAAACGCAACTTGCTGAGTTCTTAAACGAAAACCTTTAGTAAAATAGTAATTCAGAAAAAACCGGTGGCTTAGCTGCCGGTTTTTTATTTACACATGATAAATAAGCAGTTACAACGCCTGCAACAGTGTGAATACAAGTTATTTAACAATTGACGAGTAAAACGCTGGACGTTGATTAATTTTAGTGCTAACTTTTCCTTAGCGCTCACCCGAGCAGCATTCTGCTTAGCCTCTATTCAGGCATAATCAAATCAAAAATTAGAACAGAGTGACTACCAGTCCTGTAAGCAAACCCCAAGCACAAAGACCCACCAGTATGAATTTAACAGAATTAAAGAACAAACCGATTAGCGAATTAGTCGCCATGTCCGAAGAAATGGGCCTGGAAAACATGGCTCGCGCTAGAAAACAAGACATCATATTCTCGATACTGAAATCGCATGCGAAAGGCGGCGAAGATATTTTCGGTGACGGGGTTCTGGAAATTTTACAGGACGGTTTTGGTTTCTTGCGGTCAGCAGACTCTTCGTATTTAGCAGGGCCTGATGATATTTACGTATCACCAAGCCAAATTCGTCGATTTAACTTGCGAACGGGCGATACCATTTCTGGTAAAATACGCCCGCCTAAAGACAGTGAGCGATATTTTGCCCTGTTAAAAATTCGCGAAGTAAACTTCGACAAGCCTGAAAACTCCCGTAATAAAATCCTCTTCGAAAACCTTACTCCTCTACATGCTGCATCTCGCATGCGCATGGAACGTGGTAATGGTTCAACAGAAGATATTACGGCGCGTGTATTAGACCTAGCCTCACCAATTGGTAAAGGGCAACGTGGTCTTATCGTTGCACCACCTAAAGCCGGTAAAACCCTTTTACTTCAGAACATCGCGCAATCTATTGCAGCGAATCACCCTGAAGCTGAATTGATGGTATTGCTTATCGACGAACGTCCAGAAGAAGTAACAGAAATGCATCGCCTTGTACAAGGTGAAGTGGTTGCTTCAACGTTCGATGAACCTGCAAGCCGTCACGTTCAGGTAGCTGAAATGGTTATCGAAAAAGCGAAGCGCTTAGTTGAGCACAAGAAAGATGTCGTTATCTTACTTGATTCAATTACTCGTTTAGCACGTGCTTACAACACGGTAATCCCATCATCAGGTAAAGTACTTACCGGTGGTGTTGATGCCAATGCACTACATAAGCCTAAGCGCTTCTTTGGTGCTGCTCGAAACGTTGAAGAAGGCGGTAGTTTAACGATTATCGCTACAGCGCTTATCGATACTGGCTCTAAAATGGATGAAGTTATCTATGAAGAGTTTAAAGGTACCGGTAACATGGAATTACACTTAAATCGTAAGATTGCTGAAAAGCGTGTTTTCCCAGCTATTGACTTCAATCGTTCAGGTACTCGTCGCGAAGAGCTATTAACGTCGCAAGAAGAACTACAGAAAATGTGGATCTTACGTAAAATTGTGCACGAGATGTCAGAGATTGATGCCATAGAGTTCCTTATCAATAAGCTCGCTATGACTAAGACTAACGATGAGTTCTTCAACGCCATGAAGCGTCAAAAGAGCTAACCCGTTTTTATAGAAAAAGCGCCTAAGGGCGCTTTTTTTGTGCCCGAATCTTACTTCCCACTTAATAGAAACAATTCTTATTAGACTTCTGTCTAATGTTCACTGGCCATTGAATAGGTTACTTTCAGAAGTCACACCGCAATTGGTACTCGTATTTTTTAGCTACCAGATAGTTTATTCTGGCGTTTTACTCTACAACGGAATAGATGTTATGTATCGAAAGTTAATCTCTCTCGCTATGGCAAGCTGTGCCACTTTTGCCTTTGCACAAGTCGATGTTGACGCATTGGCCACGGAAGTAGAAGCAGACGTTATTGAATGGCGCCACCACTTTCACGAATTCCCAGAACTGTCTAATCGTGAATTTAACACCGCGAAATACGTAGCAAACTACCTTACATCGCTTGGCCTGGAAGTTGAAACCGGCGTAGCTAGCACAGGTGTAGTTGCGATACTCGATAGCGGCAAACCCGGCCCTGTTGTCGCGCTGCGAGCTGATATGGACGGTTTACCGGTTAAAGAGCAGGGTGATTTATCCTACCGCTCTACGCAAATGGGCGAATATAACGGCCAAGACGTGCCAGTTATGCATGCTTGTGGACACGATACTCACATGGCCATGCTAATGGGGGCGGCAAAAATACTGACTAATATTAAAGGTGAACTTAAAGGTAAAGTGAAGTTCATCTTTCAACCTGCTGAAGAAGGTGCACCTTCTGGTGAGACGGGTGGTGCTGAAGTCATGGTAAAAGAAGGGGTACTTAAAAACCCTGATGTCGATGTTATTTTCGGGTTACATATTAGTTCAAACACCGATGTAGGCACAGTGCGCTACAACTCTGGCGGCACCATGGCTGCGGTAGACCCGTTCAAAATTGTTATTCACGGTAAGCAAGCCCATGGCGCGTACCCGTGGAAAAGTGTCGACCCAGTGGTCACTGCGGCGCAAATGATCATGTCTATTCAAACCATTGTTAGTCGTGAACTTAAGCTCATTGATGATGCTGCAGTGGTTTCTATCGGTTCAATTCATGGCGGAAACCGTTCAAACATTATTCCCAACGAAGTCGAAATGGTAGGCACCATTCGCACGTTAAATAAAGCAGCACGTGAACATATTTACGAATCGCTTCCGCGTAAAGTGAACGCTATCGCTGAGAGTATGGGTGCTCAAGCAGAACTAACGCTTCCTTTAGATTACTACTATCCCATTACCTATAACGACCCCGAACTTACGCAAGCCATGGTGCCAACCATGCAACGTACTGCAGGGGCTGAAAATGCCATCGTGTCTAAACCTGTCACGGGAGCGGAAGATTTTTCTTTTTTCCAAGAGGAAGTGCCAGGCTTGTATGTTTGGGTTGGTGGGAAGCCGCTGGATGTTTCCGAGCAAGATAGCCCTGCTCACCATACCCCTGAGTTTTATGTAGACGATTCGGGTATGAAACTAGGTGTGAAATTACTGACTAACTTTACGTTAGATTACATGGCGCAACATTAATCATGGTGATGCCAGAGGGGGGCGTTGTTGTACGATAAACATCAGTGGTCGTTAACTCTGGTATTACACCTGTTACTTGTAGTGGTTGTGGGTATTGCTTTAAACGCAGTGCCTGCGCCATTTGATAGCAGCGGTATCGCTGTTTTCGGGGTTGGGGTTGGCGTATATGCCGCACTTCGGTTCCCTCCTGTAATCGCAATACCGATTGCGTTAGTTATCTGCGTTCCTTTATGGCTAACTCACGGCAGTATTGTGGGTAAAGAAAGCCTGTCTTTACTCCCAATCGTAGTAAGCTTATTCGGGTACAAAAAATCCCTGAGCCGAGTAATTAAAGTAGGCGCTGGCTTTTGGTCGCTTATTTTCCTACCCATATTATTGTTAGAACATGCGCTTTACGAAGCCGACCAGCCAACAATGATGTTTTCGGGGGTGCTTGTCACCTGGGTAAGCGGTGTGTTTGGGCTTATCTCTGGGCACTTTGTGTTTCTAGCGAATAAAGGGCTTAAACACACCAAGACGGGGTCGCAAGAAAAAGTCTCACTGCATTTTCTGTTCAGTTATTTCTTTTCAGGTTGTTTTTTTGCAGCCTCCATGGCGGTGGTGTATTTATCTGTCGCGCTATATCAAGATGATCAAGAAGCACAAATCATTCGGTACATGCAACAACGTGTTGCGGTATTAGAGCAACAATTATCCGATTTTATAGGGCAACATCAAAAAGCGATCGCTGTTGCTTCGCAATCACTATCTACGCCCTATGCAATTGAAAAGTTAGAAGAGGCTAGCAGCAATCAGCTTTCAGTTTTAGCTGCGCATTACCCTGAATTCATCACTTTTTTAGTGGCCGATGAAAGTGGAAATATAACCCACTCCTACCCACCTGGACTATTGAACAAAGCACAGGCAGTCGGTGCTGGCAATGTGGCTTACCGACCTTATTTTTCTCAGGCAATGGAAACGGGCGGGCCGTATCTTTCTAATGTTTTCCAAGGGCAAGGGTTTGGAAACGATGCCATTGTTGCCATGTCCTCGCCTATTCTAAATGACAATGGCGCACCTATTGGTATTGTAGAAGGCTCATTATCCCTTCGAAGCTTCTCGACAGTAGATGCACTTAATCTTGATGGTTTTTCGCTTTTACTCGAAGATGCTAAAGGTGAGGTTATTTACGCGTCAGACGCGTTAGGCTTAAAGCCACTGAACAAGGCGCCTGCGTATTCATGCGATGGTGAGTGCGATATCAAAATTGAAGATGGGCCGCTTAACAAGCAATGGTTGAGGCTGGAAGGTCAGCTGCCTACCGCAGATTGGCAGGTTAGCTATTACTACGATTATCGACGTTTTTTGTCGGCAATGAGCGAGTATTTGTTGATTGACTTATTATTGCTCCTCGCCTTGTCAGTGTTTGGTACGTTCATGGGCTCTGTGGTGGCACGAATGATTGAGTCTCCCATTCGCAGGCTAATACGCTATATAGCCAATTTTACGCCTTCAGAAGTACGTAGAGAGGCAACGTTAGCGGGGAGTACGTTGCACATACAAGAACTTGCTTCTCTTAATGATGAGTTTAGTAGCTTAGAAGGGCGCTTATTTGATGCTTTTAAAGCCCTTGAATTCGCCCGCGCCAAAGAACAAGCGCTAAATGTTGAACTCGCTGAGTTTAACCATAGTTTAGAAAATAAGATTGAAGAGAAAACGCGACACTTGGCCACGGCGCTTGAAGAAGCAAAAGCGGCGAGCGTGGCTAAAACCCAATTTTTAGCCAATATGAGCCATGAAATTCGTACCCCAATGAATGGCATTATTGGATCGTGCGAATTAATGATGGAGTTACCCTTACCTGACGGGGCACGCCATAGAACGGAAACGATATCGACTTCTGCCAGCCACCTTTTAATGATCCTCGACAGCATCTTAGATTGGTCAAAAATTGAGTCAGGTAAAATGCTACTGGATAAGCGAAGTGTTTCCGTTGCACAAACCATCGATGCGTGCAGTGTGCTGTACGAGCGAAGTGCAAGCAAGAAAGGCATTTCGATTGACGTGAGTATTGATGAAAATGTTCCACAAGTGGTGATTACCGATGGAGGCAAGCTTAGCCAAATCATTAATAACTTGGTAAGCAATGCGATTAAGTTTACCCATCAAGGCACCATTTTGGTTGAAGCCAATTATAGCTACACCCAAGGCGAGCTCTATTGTTCGGTTACAGATTCAGGCATTGGCATACCACCAGAAAAGATTGATAGCATATTCGATCAGTTTGAACAGGCTGATGCCTCTATAACCCGTGATTATGGGGGGACTGGATTGGGGTTGGCCATTACGAAAGGGCTTGTAGAGCTCCTTGGTGGCAGTATTACAGTTGAAAGTACTGAAGGCACAGGAACCACTTTTTATTTTAGTTTTCCGTGTGAAAAAGGCGAAACGCAAGAAGCTACATCCAATGTAAAAGCGCATTCTTTACCAAGCACACTACGAGTATTACTTGCTGAAGATAACGATGTAAACGCTGATATTGTCATGGATATGCTTGGCTCTGTTGGCGTTAAACGCATCAGGGCTAAAAATGGTATTGAAGCGATAGAGGCTGCGAAACGTCATACGTTTGATGTTATTTTAATGGATTACCAAATGCCTGTAATGGACGGCCTTACTGCATCGAAACAGATTCGTCAGCATGCGCTGAACAAAGATAGCGTGATCATTATTGCATTAACGGCAAATGCTTATGCCGATGATAAGGCGGCGTGTATAGCCGCCGGTATGAATGCACATTTAAGCAAGCCGATTAGAAAACAGGTGTTAATCGACAGTATTGCCCGTGAACTTGCTCGCGTTTGACGCTACTTTTCCTCTATTGTTAACAGGTTTATTGCCTACCATATACAATACAATGTAGCCCAAGGTTGCCGATACAATTGAGCCGGCCAAAATACCCACTCGCTCGTCGAAAATCTGATTAATACCTGTTTCTTCAAAGGCTAAACCACCAATAAACAAGCTCATGGTAAAGCCCACGCCACACAGCAGGGCACAACCGTAAATATGTTTTAAGTTGAGGTCATCAGGCAAGGTTGCCAGCTTGAGCTTAATCATTAAATAGCAAAAGCCGAATACCCCAACTTGCTTGCCTATCACTAGGCCCAAAAATATGCCAAAAGTAACGGGGTGAAAAATGCCCTCTGGGCTTATATTACCGAAGCTTATCCCTGCATTAGCGAAAGCAAAGAGGGGTAAAATGGCAAAACTCACTGTGCTATTTAAGCTACGTTCTAAGCGGGTTACCGGCGAGTAGGTTTCATCCTTACTGTCACGCATGGGTATAAAGGCCGCCAAAATAACACCGGCTAGCGTGGCATGTACTCCAGATTTGAGCATCGCCACCCATAAGATAATGCCTACCATCATATAAGCAGGAATATCCACTACATTGCGTCTGTTCATGTGCCATAACAGCAGTAAGCAAGCCGCTGCCACCAACAGCGCACCCATAGTGATGTGGTTGGTATAGAAAAGCGCAATAATCACAATAGCGCCAATATCGTCAATAATGGCCAAGGTGACTAAAAAAATCTTAAGGCTAGTGGGCACACGGCTTCCTAATAACGCCAAAATACCCAATGCAAAGGCAATATCGGTTGCCGCTGGAATCGCCCACCCGGCAATTGCTACAGGGTTGTCCCAGTTAATTCCAACGTAAATTAAGGCCGGTAATAGCATGCCGCCTATGGCACCGGTGGCAGGTAAAACAATATCTTTGGGGTTTGATAGTTCACCTTCACATATTTCACGTTTGAGCTCCAACCCAACATGAAAGAAGAAAACGGCCATAAAGCCATCGTTAATCCATAAAAGTAAGGGCTTATCAATCGCCCACGTGCCTGCTGAAATTTGCACCGGTAGGCTAATTAATTGGTCGTATAGGTGATCAAGAGGAGAGTTAGCAATGATAAGCGCCAGAACAGTAGCAATCATCAGTAAAATGCCAGGCGCGGCTTCTCTATTAAGAAAATCTGATACTACGTCCTGCACTTCTTCAATAACTTCATCAATTACGCCTGTTTGATGCTCTTTCGACATTATTGATACCTCCGTTTACCTTAGCCAAATAAAGGCTTACAACCAGTCGAGAAAAAAGAGGTAGTCGTAAAGATTACCAAGTGGCACTGGAAGTATTAACCATTTGTAATTATATAAGTGTTTTACGAAAATGAGGGCTCGGCTAGATCACTTACGGCTAATATGTGGGATTTGTTGGCGATTTAGGCTACAATCGCGGGCTTTTCCGGTTATCCAATTTACCTATCTCAGAGGATTTCTAGATGGCGAAAGTCGCAATAGTTATGGGCTCAACCTCAGACTGGCCTACCATGCAACAAGCAGCGAAAATGCTGAAGTCGTTTGGTGTTGAATTCGACGCAAAAGTGGTATCAGCACACAGAACGCCAAACTTGTTGGTTGAATTTGCAGAAGGTGCAGCAGATGAAGGCTTTAGTGCCATTATTGCTGGCGCTGGTGGTGCAGCACACTTACCGGGTATGATTGCTGCGCACACGCACTTGCCAGTATTTGGTTGTCCGGTAAAATCTAAAGCATTAAGCGGTCTTGATTCCCTGTTATCAATTGTACAAATGCCTAAGGGCGTAGCGGTTGGCACATTAGCCATCGGCGAAGCAGGTGCAGCCAATGCGGGTCTGCTAGCGGCTCAAGTGGTGGCTTTGCAAGATAAGAATGTGCGCGATGCAGTCATTGCCTTTCGAAAGCAACAAACCGAGACGGTATTGGCTTCAAGCAATACCTTGGAGCTTGACGAATGAGAGTAGTCGTTTACGGTGCAGGCCAATTGGCGCAAATGATGTATTTGGCGGGCAGTCCGCTCGGCATTGACGTGCAGGCTGTCGACGTAAACAACGATACTGTCGTGCACCCAGTAAGTAAAACCCCCCTTGATACCACCTTAGATCAAGCCTTAGAAGGTGCTGATGCACTCACGGTAGAATTTGAACATGTGCCAGAGCGCTTGCTTGAAGAAGCGACCAAAACGGGCAAGTTAATGCCCAGTATTGAAAGCATTTTGGTTGGCGCTGATAGAGTGCGAGAAAAAGCATTACTTGAGGGCATGAAAGTCGCTAACAGTGCGCACCGTATTGTTACTCACTTAGATCAGCTTGATGAATGTGTTGAAGCATTGGGCGAGAAGCTGATTCTAAAATCCAGTCGTGATGGTTATGATGGCTATGGGCAATGGCGATTAGCCAATAAAGATGAGCTGCCTGAACTTAAACGGGCTTTAGCCACCTTAAATTTAGAAAAAGTACCTCTTGTGGTAGAGAAGATGGTGGCCTTTGAACGTGAGCTTTCATTAATTGGCGTGCGCAACAAGCAAGGCGATGTGCGCACTTACCCGCTCGCTGAAAATTTACATTATCAAGGCCAACTACATGTGTCGGTTGCCCCTGCTACTCATGTTAATGAAGCGCTTCAGGCCAAAGCTCACGATATTTTTGTGAAACTGGCTGAAGGTATGGACTATGTCGGCGTGTTAGCGGTTGAATTGTTTCAATGTGGTGATGAACTCTTGGTTAATGAACTTGCGCCAAGAGTTCACAATTCTGGCCATTGGAGTCAATCAGGTGCAGTAACCAGTCAATTTGAAAATCACCTTCGTGCAATTTGTGGCTTACCTTTGGGTGACACATCGGCTATTGGGCTAAGCGCAATGATAAATATTATTGGCTGCAGTAGTTTTTCAAGAGAGCTATTGAGTATTGATGGCAGTCATTTACATTGGTATGGAAAATCGGTGCGTGAAAAACGCAAGATGGGTCATATCAATGTTACCACTGACAGCTACCAAAAATTGGGCGAAAAATTACACGATTTGAGCCAATATTTGCCGTTAGAGTACTTTCCGAAACTGATTGGCGAGGCAAAACGTTTAAAAGGTTGACAACCTTTTAATTGTGGCTATTATACGCATCCGCTGTTAACCCAGTGGGTGTGAAAAGTGTGCCGACTTAGCTCAGTTGGTAGAGCAACTGACTTGTAATCAGTAGGTCGCCAGTTCGATTCCGGCAGTCGGCACCATTCTTTCACATCGCGTTTTTATCTAGTCCTTTCTAGGTTAACTTCCTCGCTATAGCTTTCCCTTTCGGGATACATTTTCAGAATCTCTATATTTTCTTCTTTATTGAATAAACCTACCGTACACTATTGGCCAACTTTTTATTTTGGAAGCGGCGGTATGACACCCAATACTCATTCACTATCCTTTAAGTTACTTTCAGTGTTTATGTTTGCACTGACGGCGTGCAGTGTTCAAGCTACGCACCCTGTTTCTGTTAGTGACGGCTTCGCCCGCGCTACATTTCCAATGGCACAATCTGCCGCCCTTTACTTTACGCTGCGTAATAAAAGCGAAACACCGGTTAAATTAACAGGTGTAAACGTAAGCAATGATATTGCCAGCGACGCGCAAATTCATACCACCGAAATGAATAATGACATGATGCGTATGCGAGAAGTAAAAGAGGGAATAGTCATTGCGCCAAGTGAATCGCTTTCCTTTGCGCCGGGCGGGTATCACGTGATGTTGTTGGGGTTAGAAAAAGGGCTAGTTGAAGGCAATAGTGTGTCACTTACCCTGTCTTTTGACGCTGCCCCAGATTACACCGTAGATTTACCGATTATAGGAATGGATAAAGAAGCGAGCCATCAGCATCATCATTGAAGTGAATCGACAAAGTAGATGTGCACAATCGCTATAATTATAATCCAAATCAATATTCTTAGAGTATCATTAAGGTAACATTTGAATGGTATTTTCAATTCTAAATTAGTGAATTAGTTGCTAACCCAAGGAGAGACATATGAGCAAGATTGATATCGGCATTTCAGAAGAAGATCGTAATGCAGTGGCTGAAGGCCTTAAAAAACTATTAGCAGATTCTTACACGCTTTACCTACAAACCCATAACTTCCATTGGAATGTAGAAGGTCCACAATTTAGACAACTACACCTGATGTTTGAAGAACAATACACAGAGCTTGCAGAGGCAGTTGATGAAATTGCTGAACGTATTCGCACACTAGGTGTTTCAGCGCCAGGTACCTACAAGTCATTCGCTGAATTAAGCGCAATTGATGAAGTGGAAGGCGTACCTGAAGCATCAGAAATGGTGGCATTACTTACCCATGGTCACGAGCAAGTGGTTAAAACATCGCGTGATTCACTTAAGTTAGCGCAAGACGCAGATGACGAGTCTTCTGCTGCACTGATTGGTGATCGTATGCGCGTTCACGAAAAGTCTGCTTGGATGCTTCGCGCAATGTTGGCAAAATAAGCCGAAATACTCTTTACGGCGGATAAATTATGACACGCACTATGATAAACGTGCTGTCTGTTTGTACATTAACGCTGGCTGGGGCAACTCAGCCAGCGTTTTCGCAACAAGCAGACGCTAAAACACAGACAAATAAAAATCTAGTGGTTACTGAATTAGCACAAGGGTTAGTTCACCCTTGGGGGATGACCTTCCTACCTAATGGCGACATGCTGATTACCGAGCGCGAGGGCGGCATCAGACGCCTCAGCCAATCGGGTGAACTATCGCCGCGCTTATCAAATGTGCCTGAGGTTGAAGCGAACAATCAGGGGGGGATGTTAGACATTGCCATCGATCCCGAGTTTGAAACTAACAATTCGGTATACTTTTGTTTCAGCCAACCTGGTGAAGGTGGAAGCAGCAGTAGCGTTGCCAAAGCAACGCTTAGCGGCAACGCGCTAGCAAATGTTGAAACTATCTTTAGTGCCGCTCCACTTATTGATAACGGCTTTCATTTTGGTTGTCGCTTAGCGTTTGATGCCAACAAGCAGCTTTTTATCACCTTGGGCGACCGTTATAAATATATGAAGGAAGCGCAAAATACCGATAACCATTTCGGTACCATTGTGCGTGTTAACCGCGATGGCAGCGTGCCTAGTGATAACCCTTTTATTGACGGGAAAGCCCCTGAAATTTATAGCTTCGGCCACCGAAATGTTCAAGGTATTACCATTCACCCAGAAACCGGGGATGTATGGGCCATGGAACATGGGCCAAAAGGCGGTGATGAAGTTAATGTGTTGTCAAAAGGTGCTAACTACGGTTGGCCTGTCATTACCTATGGTATTGATTACAGCGGTGACATTATCAGTGACAAAACCCATATGGACGGTATGGAACAACCAATACTTTACTGGGACCCCTCTATCGCACCAAGCGGTATGGCGTTCTACCAAGGTGATTTGTTTCCAGAGTGGAACGGAGATTTGTTGGTAGGCTCGTTAAAGTTCACGCATTTACGACGAATCGAGATGGATGGCGGTAAGCCTGGTGAGCAACATGAATATGTGCGTGATAACCAAGCCCGTATTCGTGATGTAGAAGTTGGGCCTAACGGTGCTATCTATCTGCTAACCGATGCTACCAACGGCAAAGTGTTAAAACTCACCCCCGCCAAGTAAACGGTCAGTGCAGCGCTATTTCTAGTGTGTAGATTAAAAGCGAGGCACTGCGGTAAAAACTTAAAAAGCCAGCGCACTGGGTGCGTCTGGTTTTTATTTTTTTGCACCCATTAAGTTTTTAGCAATTGTTAAGCCCTAAGGCTGACTTTACCTATTAAGATGTCCTTAAACATCACCCAGTCGCCCAACAAGCTATAGAGCGGGTGGCGAAAAGTCGCAGGTTTATTTTTTTCATAAAAGAAATGTCCCACCCAAGCAAAGCCATAGCCAACTACCGGAATCAGCCACAATAATGCTAAGTTACCTGTAACTATGCTACTGGCGATGACACCTAACACTAACCACGAACCAATAAAGTGTAATTTTCTACAAGTTAAATTGGCATGTTCCGCAAGGTAATAAGGATAGAACTCGCTAAAAGATTGAAATTGATTGTGAACGTTTGACTCGGTAGCCATGGCGTAGCCCTCCAGTGAGTGTCGTTACGCGTAAGTTAACAACAAATTAACACGTCAACCTAGGTAAGTATGTCGCGAATACGACATTGTTGCCGATTTTTTGTAGCGGTTGTTTTTTGCTATCAGTTACCCCATATTCATTGTCAGAAAATAAATGTTTAAAAGGCCCACTTTATGGACAATCTTGTTGCGAACAATGCGGCAACTATCGTTGATATTACTGTTGAGAATTTTCAGCAAGTTATCTTAGAAGCATCACAAGAAAAGCTGGTGCTTATTGATTTTTGGGCAGACTGGTGCGAACCATGTAAAGATCTACTGCCTATCTTAGAAAAGATTGCAGGGGAGTATGCCGAGCACCTTATTCTTGCCAAAGTGGATTGTGAAACGCAGCAAGAAGTTGCAGGTCAATTTGGTATTCGTAGCTTGCCTACTGTGATGGTGGTGCAAAATGGTCAACCTGTAGATGGCTTTGCGGGTGTTCAACCAGAAGCGCAAATTCGTGAAATGCTAGCTAAATATCTGCCCAACCCTGAAGACGATTTTCTTGCCGCGGCAGGACAAGCTATTCAACGGGGCGACTATGTAGAAGGCTTATCGAATGCGAAACAAGTTTTAGAGATGAGCCCTGACAACATCAATGCCAAGTACATGGTGATTGATTGCTACATTGAGACAGGGTCGATAACACAGGCTAAAGCCTTGTTGGACGAGATTAAGTTAGTCGATCAGGATGCGCGTTATAATACCCTTAACGGTAAAATAGAACTTGCTGAACAGGCCGCCGATACACCTGAAATTCGCCAATTACAGGCGTCGGTAGCAGCCAATCCTGATGACTTACAACTTAAAGTGGATTTGGCCGTGCAATTACACCAAGCCAATAAATCTGAAGAAGCGTTATCCTTGTTGCTTACCGTACTGAAAAAAGAGCTTGGTTTTGGAGATGCACGTAAAATTATGCTGGATATGATTAATGCATTAACCGACGGCGATGCGCTGAAATCTGAATATAGACGCAAGGTCTACAGCTTGCTTTATTAGCATTGAAAGTAAGGGCCATGATGTGCCCTTACTTTTTAGTTATAGGTGAAAAGCCTTCTTTGTCTAGCCAATTAAGCGCTGCAAAGTAATGTTGAAAGTAGTTCCTTTCATAGCCTAGAAGATTAAAATCTCTTTCTTTAGCAGGGTGGGTATATTCTAACTGCGCGCGCTTTACCATACCTGTGTCTAATACATAGGCAGAGCGTCGTAGCCCTTTAGTAATGCTATATTTTATAGCGTCAATGACGACTTGTTGTGTATCTGGTGTAGACAATACCCATCTGCGGCCATCTAGAAGTGCTCCCCATGGTTTATCATCGAATCTAACTACTAAATCATGTATTTCTTCAGTAAAGGCTTCTGCGGTTTTAAAATTCCACGCACCCGTTGCAAACACTTCCAATACATTCCCAGAGATATCTAACGTATAATTTCCATATTTGGGAAAACGCATGAATTTGTTTCCGTGTGATTAAGTGCAATACTCTACGTATAGCAGATGATAGAATTTTTGCACTATTTAGCGTTTTAAAAATGAAAAATTTCAGTAGGTTGAATATAAAATATTCGAATAACCATCAGGTTAGCAAAATGGGATGTGTGTGCGAGTGTTTATCCCTATTGAGTCATTTCTATGCTTAAGTGATTACCTTAGGCGCTGCTAGCTGCTACCAAGCTTTATGGAAGTTTACGCGGTTTGTGTAAATGAATTTAAATAAAACAACGGGGTTTTAAATGGATTGGCTTTGGCCCGCGCTAGCAATAGTGCTTATTGTAGAGGGCATTGGCCCTTTGTTATTTCCTACGCGCTGGCGCTTGTATTTATTACAAATAAGTCAAATGCCAACCAATCAACTACGTCAAACCGGCGGTGTTTTAGTTGTGATAGGCGTGGTTTGTCTTTTTTACTTGTCACAATAAGTTTAAATTTATTACTAAAAATTGGTCTAATATACAGTTGGTTAGCAAGGATTAGACTGATAAAGACTATGAATCTTCAATAACTGGCGTATTTTTGCGCATAAAACAGATGATAAAGGGTATGAATTTTTGGTAGAATCCCCGCCTAATTTTCTTACACAATATGATTCATGGCAAAGAACGTTGTGGTACTCGGCACTCAATGGGGTGACGAGGGTAAAGGCAAAGTAGTAGATCTACTTACTGATCGAGCAAAATATGTGGTTCGCTATCAAGGCGGTCACAATGCAGGTCATACTCTAGTAATCGACGGTGAAAAAACCGTTCTTCACTTAATTCCATCAGGCATTCTGCGTGACAACGTTACCTGCATTATTGGTAACGGCGTAGTACTTAGCCCTGATGCACTCATGACGGAAATGACGATGCTTGAAAAGCGTGGTGTTCCGGTACGTGAGCGTTTGAAAATCAGTGAAGCATGCCCCCTTATTCTTCCTTATCACATTGCTTTAGATGTAGCGCGCGAAAAAGCCCGTGGCGCTAAAGCTATTGGTACTACTGGTCGCGGTATTGGACCAGCGTACGAAGATAAAGTGGCTCGCCGTGGTTTACGCGTGGGCGATTTGTTCAATGCAGAAGATTTTGCAGCTAAGCTCAAAGAAGTACTTGATGTACACAACTTCACATTGACTAAATACTATGGTGAAGAAGCAGTCGATTTCGATGAAACCTTAAAAGGTGCCATGGCCGTTGCTGACATTCTTAAAGCAATGGTTGTTGATGTAACCGACGAACTAGATAAAGCCCATAAAGCGGGTCTGCCAATCATGTTCGAAGGTGCGCAAGGTACATTGCTTGATATCGATCACGGTACGTATCCTTATGTAACGTCTTCTAATACCACTGTTGGCGGCGTAGCCACTGGCGCTGGTTTTGGGCCGTTAAAGTTAGATTATGTATTGGGTATTGTTAAGGCGTACACAACTCGTGTAGGTTCTGGCCCATTCCCTACCGAGCTCGATTGCGAAGTGGGTAATCATTTAGGCGTTAAAGGCCACGAGTTTGGTGCAACTACAGGTCGTAAGCGCCGTACTGGTTGGTTTGATGCTGTAGCAATGAAGCGTGCAGTTCAAATTAACTCGATTACCGGTTTCTGCTTAACCAAATTAGATGTGCTTGACGGCTTAGAGTCACTACAAATTTGTATCGGTTATAAAGATGCAGACGGTAACGTGAAAGATGTTCCTCCTATGGCGGCTGACGGTTACGATAAAGTCACCCCAGTGTATGAAGAAATGCCAGGCTGGAGCGACAACACGTACGGTGTAACGACGTTTGAAGGCTTACCACAAGCTGCGAAAAGCTACATTCAGCGCCTAGAGCACCTTACCGGTGTTCCAGTAGATATCGTTTCTACTGGCCCTGATCGTAACGAGACGATTGTTTTACGCAACCCATACGACGCGTAAACTAGCCCCGTCTAGTTAGGCCATTTAAAAGCCCGGTACTTATTTTTAAGTACCGGGCTTTTTCGTGTAGGCAGTCAACTGATATTCAGGTAATAATTAAACATTAATTAACAAAATAATTGGGTTGTGGTTTATTGCCCTCATTACTATAAAATGAATATTGGCTTATTCGGTTGTGCCTGAACCTGAATTTAAAACCCAGCAGGTCAACAGTCTTCACATGCAGGTGGAATGTATTATGTCTAATCAACCAACGCTTCATGCCGTAGAACCCGGTTTTTGCTTTCTCGATACGGTAGCTTCGCTTCAAACAAGTTTTAAGTCTGGCAAAACCCGTTCTTTAGAATGGCGTAAGAGTCAATTAGACGCCCTAAAGCGCCTGCTGATTGAAAACGAAAAAGAGATATTGCACGCACTTCATCAAGACTTAGGTAAAAGCGAAAGTGAAGCCTACGTGGCCGAACATGGCTTTTTGCTATCGGATATTAAGCATACCCAAAAGCATTTAAATAAATGGATGCAGCCCCGAAAAGTATCCACCCCACTTATTGCGTGGCCGGGCAAAAGCTTTCAGCAACCAGAACCTTTGGGAACAGTGCTTATCATAGGCGCGTGGAACTACCCACTTCAGTTGTTGCTGGCGCCTTACATTGCCGCATTAGCAGCAGGTAACTGCGCGGTGTTGAAACCATCTGAGCTGGCCGTTGAAACCTCAGCGATTATGGCGAAACTCATTCCCCAGTACATGGATACTTCATGTGTAGAAGTGATTGAGGGCGGAAAGGAAGAATCGTCGGCATTACTTGCGTGTAAATGGGATCATATTTTCTACACTGGCGGCGAAGCGGTTGGCAAAATTGTCATGTCTGCAGCCGCTAGGCATTTAACCCCTGTTACGCTGGAACTGGGCGGTAAAAGCCCCTGTATTGTTGATAGTAGCACCAACTTGAAAATTACCGCGCGTCGAATTGTTTGGGGCAAGTGGATGAATGCGGGGCAAACCTGTATTGCGCCCGACTACGTGCTAGTGGTGAAAGGCTTTGAACAAAAGCTAATAGACGCCATTAAGAAAGAGCTTAAATCCCAGTTTGGTAAAAACCCTTTTTCATCGAAAGATTACGGTAATATTATCAATACCCGCCATTTGCATCGCCTTCAAGGGTACTTAGATGGGGTTAACGTAGTTTACGGCGGAGATATAAATGAAGCGCGGCCTGCCATGACGCCTACATTGGTACTCGACCCTGCGAAAGACAGCGTAATCATGCAAGAAGAGATTTTCGGTCCTATTTTACCTATAGTGCCCGTCGCCTCTATCGACGAAGCCATCGGGTTTATCAACGACAGACCTAAACCTTTGGCGCTGTATGCGTTCAGTGATGACGATAAAGTACTTAATAATATCATTGAAAAAACGAGCTCGGGCAGTGTGTGCACCAACGACACGATGATTTTCATGACTAACCCAGAGCTACCTTTTGGCGGCGTGGGTAACAGCGGCATGGGTAGTTACCATGGCCAAGCTGGGTTTGATACCTTTAGTCATGTCAAAACCGTAATGAAGCGGGCCTTCGCTTTAGATGCCCCCGTACGTTATGCGCCATTTTCTAAATTCAAACTATCGTTATTGAAGAAATTTTTATAGGACATAACGCATGGCGCAGCCGTTTCATTTAGCAATACCTGTCAGTAACCTTACCAATGCAGAGGCCTTTTACGGCGAACTATTAGGCTGTGAAAAAGGGCGCAGTGATAGCCAATGGATTGATTGGAACTTCTTCGGTCATCAACTAGTCACTCATTGCGTTGAGGCAATGCCGTCACCCCCTTCCCATAATGGGGTAGATAGTCATGCCGTACCCGTCCCTCATTTTGGCGTCGTGCTTGAAATGTCTCAATGGCAGGCGTTGGCTGACAAAGTAAGCGCTGCCGATATTGAGTTTGTTATTGAGCCTTACATTCGATTTAAAGGCCAGTCAGGAGAACAAGCTACCATGTTCTTTATGGACTATTGCGGTAATGCACTGGAGTTCAAAGCATTTGCCTCTATTGAACAGTTATTTGCGACTGATTAGCCTGTATTGAACCGTGAGCGCTTTCAAAGGCGAAAGCGCTACAACAACAGCACGATTTAGCGTGCAGACACTATGCTTTTACCGCGTCCGCTTGCTTCAGAAGCGGCCTCTACACCTTGCGCTGTGCGCTTAATTAAATGCACATCTCCAAAGCGGCGGGCATCTATGGTGTAGCCCATGTCAGTTAATTCAGCCAATGTTGACTCATCAAACCCTGGGTGAACACGAATGGTATCTTTAGGCAGTAATTGGTGGTGAAAACGAGGAGCGTTAGCAGATTTTGTGGCATCAAAATTAAACAATAATGCGTTTAATAACGACTGTGCTACCGACGAAATAATCGTAGTGCCACCAGGCGAACCGGTTGCTAAAACCACATCACCGCCCTGTTTTACTAGAGTAGGTGTCATTGAAGATAGCATGCGTTTGTAAGGTGAAATAGCATTCGCTTCACCGCCGACAGCACCAAAGAAATTAGGTACGCCAGGCTTGGCACTAAAATCATCCATCTCATCATTAAGCAAGAACCCTGCACCCGTTACTACCACGCCACTACCAAAGGTAAGGTTAATGGTGGTGGTGTTAGCAATAGCATTGCCCCATTTATCCATAATAGAAAAGTGGGTGGTATCTTCACTTTCTTTTAAGCCAGGTTTAACACTTGGCGTGTCTGAAATACTATTGGGTTGAATAAGGGCTGCGCGGCCTTTGATATAATCAGGGGCAACAAGCTTAGCTACAGGGACTTCAACAAAATCAGGATCGCCTAAGTATTCTGCTCTATCTGCAAATACACGTTTACCAATTTCAGACATCACATGCAGGTATTCGGCGCTGTTATGATCTGGCAGTGTATGATTGCTACCATAGCTTTCAAGCATGCCAATCCACTGGGCTACAGCCACGCCGCCTGAACTTGGTGGCGGTGCTGTAACTAGTGTGAACCCTTGCCAATTAAGTTCTAGCGGTTTACGCCATACGGCTTTATAAGCCGCAAGGTCGCTGTGGTTAATTAGCCCACCGTTTTCATGCATAAAGGAAACAATTTTCTTTGCAACCTCGCCTTGGTAAAAACCGTCTTGGCCGTGCTGTTGAATCGCTTTTAAGGTAGTTGCTAGTTCAGGTTGCTTGAATACCGTATTGGCTTTGGCTTGTTCAAAGTAATCTGCAAAGTTGCTGTTTAAGCCTTGCTCGCGGGTACGAGCTAAGTAGCGAGTTATATTATTGGCAAGCTTTTCTGGTACCAAGAAGCCATTTTCAGCTAGCTCAACCGCAGGTGCTACTAAGCGACTCCACGGTAAACTGCCGTATTTTTGATGGGCAGCCCACATACCGGCCACCGTGCCTGGAATACCTGATGCTTTCGCGCCAAAAAGTGACTCGTAGGGTTTTACCTCTCCTTCGTCATCTAAGTACATATCTCGATGTGCCTCAGATGGTGCCATTTCGCGGTAATCGAGAAAATCAGTGTTGCCCTCAAACGCAATGGTCATAAAGCCACCACCGCCCACATTACCCGCTTCAGGTAGGGTTACTGCCAGCACAAACTGTGCAGTAATGGCAGCGTCTATCGCATTACCCCCCTCTTCTAGTATCGCATAAGCGGCGTCGGCACTAAAGGTATCGGGCATCGCTACGGCTTCTTGCTGAGTTGGCGTTGAATCACCGCCTGTTTGACTACATGCTGTCAGAAATACAAATGAGAATAGAAAAAACGTTTTCTTCAACACTGCCTAACTCCTTAAAATTGAGAAACTTAGATAAAACTTATTATCAGAATTGTGAAAAATAGACCTAGCACAAGCTTGTCGTAACTCGCGCTAGCCAATCATAATAATGCTAGCAATAAGATAACCCACCAAGGTTAACCCGCCCGCCACAAGCGCGTAAGGAAACTGGGTTTTTACATGGGTTAATACATCACAGCCTGCGGCTAATGACGACACGGCAGTGGTATCGGAAATAGGTGAACAATGGTCACCAAAAATACCACCACCTAAAATGGCTGCAACAACCAACGAAGGGGGTAATCCAAGGGTTTGAATTAATGGCACGCCGATAGGAATAAGAATGGCAAAGGTGCCCCACGAGGTTCCGGTAGTAAAGGACATCACCGCCCCTGCAATAAACAACATAGGTACGATGAAAACAAGGGGGAGGTATTCACCCACCACGCCTGCCACAAATACACCTGTGCCTAAGTCTTTTAAGCTATTGCCCAAGGTAAGAGACAGCAACACAATGGTGACGAGTGGTAGTAATTCGCCCATACCCTTAAAGCCAATCTCAACGGCTTCTTTGTGAGTGAATCGTTTGTGCCAAAGTAAAAGGCCATAAGCGATTGCTGTGGCAAGAGCCGTTGCATAAAGCACAGATTTACTGCCACTGCCTTCAGACAAGGTGCCGTTGCCGGTCCAAAACATAAAACCCACCATGCTGAATACCATGGTTAGCAATGGCACTAACATGTAACGCGCTTTAGTGGCGGTTTCAGTTTGTTGGGGAATGTCTGTTTTCGATAGGGTTTTCTCTTCTAAAGCCAATGGCCCGTGCACTTTGTCTGCGGCTATGGTGTAAGCCACAATCAACAAAGTGAAAATAGCGTAGAAGTTAAAGAATACGCTGCCCCACAGTATGGAGGCTGAAGATGCTGGTAGCTCGTAGGTGTCGAGCAAGCTCAATATGAACGCTCCCCAACCATTAAGTAAAATGAGTATGCATACTGGTGCGCTGGTGGAATCAATTATATACGCCAAACGGGCGCGGCTCATGCCGAAGCGGTCGAATAAACCTCGAGCAAAGATCCCCGCCGTTAACACACTCAAATTCGATTCAATAAATACTGCGATACCGGTAAACATTGTCAGGCTGCCAACCTGTTTTTTGTTCTTGGCCACCCCTTTGCCCACTAAGTAATTAACCGTAGCGGTTACACCGCCAGAGTCGCGAATGAACGCCAGCAGGGCGCCAACTAAAACAGAAAATAAAATGACTCGGGTATTACCTGGGCTTGAAGCGGTATCGACTACGCGCTCTATAGCATTGATTGGCGCAAGAAAGCTGGTGGCGGGGCTTGCAGTTAACAAAATAAGTGCTTCAGAGCACAGCACCGCGAGTAGCAATGCCAAGATAACTTCTTTTTTCCAGAATACGACAATGATCGCAACCAATGGGGGGATAATTGATACCCAATCCATACTACTTTCCATACTTTATTATTGTGAAATACTGCCATTCGCTTATAGAGCGAATATCTGAGCTTGTACGTTGATACTAAATCTACACGACGCTGTTCGTGAATGCGAAACGGGCGGTTAGCTATACATTTGCACATTGAACAGCAATTCATATGCATGATTATGTGCAATAGCGACTAGCGTAACGCAGAGCACACGGTTAATTCCACAGAATGACACGTATTTATTCTGTATGCATTGGTTTTTGATACCATGGCAATTAATATGCGTATCAAAGCGTAACTTATCGTTATGCTTATCACGTTAACGACAACAAAATAACAGTGGTTGTTGCAGCGATTGCCGAAATAACTAACACAACTTCTGGCAAAACCATTGTTCAATCCATTATAAAAAACTAGGATCCTATTTGCGCCTTCTCCCATTACTAGCCAACTTATTACCTTACAGCTTCCTGTTTAGTCTATGCATAGTCATGCAACCGAGCGTTTATGCGAATCAGTCAAGCCAATACGAACAGATAAACCAGTCTTTTGGACAAAGCTCTGTTAAACAAAGCTCTGAGGAACAAAGCGCTATTGGTCAAAAAGTCATTCTCGATTTTCGATTCTACTGCGATGATGGCACTAGCTCGAAAGCGTGCAAAAAGCCGGTAACCAGGCTACCAGATGCACTAAAAGAGTTACTCGTCACCCACAACATTGGTGGCGTTATCTTATTTTCTGAAAATATTAAAACCAATAAGCAACTAATAGAGCTGAATTACGCCATGCAACAGTCAATGGCAAAAGCGAATTTGCCACCGCTATTTATTGCTGTAGACCAAGAAGGGGGAAGAGTGGCTCGTTTACCCTCTTCTATGCTCACGCCTTTTCCCGGAAATTTGGCTATAGGGGCAAGCTATTATCAGCACAGCACAGCATTTGCTGAAAATGTAGCGAAAGGTATTGGCAGTAGTTTGAGTTCATTAGGGATAAATACGAATTTTGCCCCGTCGGTAGACATTAACAGCGAGCCAAAAAACCCGGTTATTAATGTACGTAGTTTTGGCGAATCACCTAGCGATGTTGCCGTGCTAGGACAATCGTTTGTAAACGGGTTGCATTCAACGGGCGTGATAAGTGCTATTAAACACTTTCCTGGTCATGGCGATACGCAAACAGACAGCCATACGGGCCTGCCTAAGGTTAAACATTCAAAACCTCAAGCGCTAAAAGGAGACCTATTGCCTTTTAGCCGAATTATCAGCGGTGGTAATCCGCCTGGTATGTTGATGAGTGCACATATCCAATACCCATCATTAGATAGCACTACAGTAAAAGACAAACAGGGAAGGGTGATGACAATCCCTGCAACGTTGTCTCGTAAAATACTCCATGATGTATTGCGAAGCGAGTTGGGTTACCAAGGAGTGGTTGTTACCGATGCACTAGATATGGCGGGTATTGCTAAATACTTCTCACCTGAAGATGCCATGATAAAAGCCTATCAAGCTGGTGCCGACATCGCCCTAATGCCGTTTACCATTAGAACGCCACAAGATATTAAAATGTTTGCTGCATTAATGGGCAAGGTAAGTAAGCGGATAAGCAGTGGGGAAGTCCCCTCAACACAGCTTGCAACTTCCTTACAACGCATTGCGTTACTTAAAGCTAAATTCAGCCTGAATAGCTACGCTGGGAAAGCGCTTTCTTGGTGGGTCTCTGATGTAAATAATAACGCTAAAAAAACAAGAAATATTCAAATTGAGAAAGCGCTTTCCAGGGCGGCGATCACATCACTTTTTGGCGCCGAAAAACTACCCGTTACTCAGAAAACCTGGCTGGCATTAATGCCCGATGCGCTTAGGTGTTTAGCGCTTGAAAAAAGCCTATCTACGATTGCGCCCAAGGTAGGAATGGCTTGCCTGCCGCTTACCAAGCTTCCAAACAAAGCCACCTTCGATTACGCATTGAAGCAAGCCGACCTATTGATGGTGGGAGATATTTCACCACAACATGCCGTTTATGAAATGAAAGGCTTCGATAGCGAAGACGCGATGACTTCACGGGCGTCGCTGGTTGATGTACATAGATATACTAAATCAGCCTTGGAAAAAGCGAAAAAACAAGGGCTTACCACGGTTCTAGTGCCGCTTCGCATGCCCTATATAGCAAAAGAAATGCAGCCACACACCGATATTGCTATTGCTACATTCAGTTACAACGTGGATAGTCAAATATACAGCCCAATCTTCGATGCTTTAGTAGAAACCTTACTAGGCTTGAACAGACCCAACGATTACTTACCTGTTCAGTGGAATCGCGACTCTGAGTAGTGTTAAAGTCATAGCGTCGTCCAGACAGCCGATGAATGACTAGGCTATGTATGTAAGCAATTGAGGCTGAGAATTTAATTAAAAACTTTCAGCCAGCGCTAGTGTTGCTAATGGGCTGAAGCAAAAAACAAAATTTAAAATTCAACGCTATACGGCGAAAACCTAAGTTAAATGTAACTTGGAAATAAGAAAAAATGGAGTTTCAGTGTGGATACGATGGTGGCTTTTCTCATTCCCTTTATTCCGCTAGTCTTAGCGATTATTTTGGTAGTGGTGGGGTTGGGCACACTTCATTACGTGCTACTTGCGCGACAATCTCACCTAACCAGTGAGCAAAAGTTGCCGCGCCAAGTTACTTTGTTAGTACTTACTATTGTAGGTTTGGTCGCCATCTCCATGGCACTTCCGGTGAACGAAAGTACACGCAATCAAGTGATCGCGCTAATTGGTGTTTTGTTATCTGGTGTCATTGCATTTTCATCTACTACCATGGTGGGTAATCTGATGGCTGGCTTGGTATTGCGGGTAAATAAACCGTTTAAAGTGGGAGACTTTATTCGCGTGGAAGACTACAGCGGGAGGGTGGCTGAAATGGGCTTGCTAGATACGGAAATTCAAACCGAAACCCGTGAGTTAATTGCTTTTTCTAATACCCTAATGGTGAACACTCCGGTGAGAGTGACTCGTGCCTCAGGGGCGATTATCTCGGTTGATTTAAGCCTAGGTTATGATATTCATCACTCAGAGGTTGAGAAGCACTTACTAACTGCAGCAGCCAATGCGGGGTTAGAAGAGCCTTTTGTCCAAGTGATTTCTCTAGGCGATTTTTCAGTAAGCTACCGAGTTGCTGGCCTGCTTAAAGAAGTGAAAAGCATGCTAAGTGCGCGTTCTCGATTGCACAAGTCGGTGCTTGATGCATTGCACAATACTGGGATTGAAATCGTATCGCCCACTTTTATGAATCAGCGGCCCCAACCTGAGGGGCTGCAAATGATTCCTCAGCAATCTGGCACATCGAAAGAGATAGCGGCGCCTCAGGATGAAGAAGAGGGTAATCCCGAAGCAATCATTTTTGATAAAGCGGAAGAGGCTGAGCAGCATGAGAAAAATCGAGAAGGTTTAGCCGAACAAATTGCGGCTATCAGTCTACAACTTGAAACCGCAGAGGGTGATGAAAAAGAACAATTAAAAACACACAAAGCGACGTTAGAAAAGCGGCTGGCTGACCTCGTCGAGCAGCACCGCGATGTGTGAATAAACCACCCCACTGTGCCGGCTTAACCCAATAGAGCATGTAGCGCTATTAGATACCCCTCTATAACAATTTTCAGGCACCTGACTGGCAAGCGGTGCCAGTGCACTTTTATTCAGCCCTGGGGTAGTGAAGCCCTTAGTTCCCGCAAAGCCGCAACAAGTAATATCAGAAGGGATAATAACGTTTGAAGTGCAAAGGTTCGTCAACGCGTTGATAGCAACCCCTGAATCTAGCTTAGTACTTGAACACCCAATGTGGAGCATAATAGGGGCATCTGTTTTAACTACCTTTAAACGAGGTGCTATATGGTGAAGTAAATACTCGCTTACTTCAAAGGCTTTTCTTTTATTGGTATTTAAATCTTTGGCGTTTTTTGAAGTTACGTTGTAAGCACAAGCGCTGTTGTCAGTGATGACAGGCCAGCGTCCTTGCTCAGAAAGTGTATAAGCTTCTTGTGTCCATGCCGCGAGTTTGTCTCTCGCAGTGCTTGTTTCACCTTCACTATCCCAAGGTTGGCCACAACAAAGGTCTTTTGCGCTAGAGAACACCACTTCCACGTTGGCCTTTTCACACAAAGAAACCACAGCCTGAATAACACTTTTTTCATTAGCGTTGCCACCGAAAACTTTGCTTGGGCAACTAACCATGTAAACTACTTTTGAAGTCGCCTGAGAAAGCGCTTTCCCAGCTGTATTTTCAGAGCAGTTTTGCTGCCCTAAATGGGTAGGTAATTCTGCGATGTACTCAGCGTCTTTTTCAGTCGCTTTATGTGCTTCAGATGATGTTTCATTAGCGAGAGTAGTAGCGTTAAAATCTGTCCCGTTTTTATACTGCGAAGTATTTTTATTATATTTCGAAGCTTGGGGAACAGCATTATGAAGCTGGGGTAAATGAAGTGCACCTGTAATAGAATTAAATGTCTTTTCGCCAATTACCCCTTTTACTTTATGGCCGATATTTAGTGAAAAACGTGCAATTGATAACGCCTTATCGGTATGTTTAGCGGCAAGGTCACTTACTAATTTGGTCGCAGGACCTCTAACACGCTGGCCACGTATTTGTTTTATCCACTGCCCAGTATCAATGCCTACCGGACAAGCGCTTGCGCATAAGCCGGTTGCTGCACAGCTATCTACCGCTAAATGTGAAAATGCGTCGCTAATTTCATTGATAACCCTAGGTTCTGTTAATGACGTTTGTCGCCGCTTCAATGCAATGCGTTGGCGTGGCGACAAGGTATAATTAAGCGAAGGGCACTGAGGTTCACAAAAGCCGCACTCAATACAGGCATCTACCGTGTCTTGTACTGCCGGCATCGGCTTTAAGTGAGTAATATGTGCTTTAGGATCGTCATTTAAAATAACCCCTGGGTTTAGAATACCTTTAGGATCGATAATATCTTTGAGAGCGCGCATTAACGCCACGCCTTCTTCACCCCACTGTGCAGTAAGAAACGGTGCCATATTACGCCCCGTGCCATGCTCGGCCTTTAAACTCCCCGCAAAGCGCTGTGTCACTAGCACGCTTATATCGGCCATAAAGGCCTGATAGCGGCTGACTTCTTTTGCGGAATTGAACCCTTGGCTAAAAACAAAGTGCACATTGCCATCGAGTGCATGACCAAAAATAATGCCGTCGTGGTAATCGTGCTTTTCGAATAAGGCGACTAGCGCATTTAACCCATCGGCTAAATTTTCAAGCGGGAAGGCCACATCTTCAATAATGACCGTGGTGCCAGTCGGCCTTACTGCGCCAACTGCGGGAAATAGCCCTTTTCGAATGTTCCACAATTTCTCGATGATGCTAGGCTCTGCGGTGAAATCTTGCAGAGGCTGGCCTTGCTTCTGCTCTTGCTTAGCTGGGTGCTCATGTTCTTTACTTAAACCCAGTGCTGGCTGGCTTAAAATGTCGCGTACCGTTTTAAGCGTACAATCAAGTTCAGCCTGTGAAGGGGCACCTACATCAATAAGTAGAGCAACAGCATCTGGGTTGCTAATATTGCGTTTGCTAACTACCACCTCGTCTAGCAACGGCGCAACTGCGCGCAATGCTCTGGCGTCCATCAACTCTACAGCATCTACATCACAGGCTTTTAGCGCAGGGATAACGGCACAAGCGGCTTCAAAATCTTCAAATAAGTATAACCCGGTTTCTCGCGCACTAGGCAAAGGCACGGTGTTGTAGGTAATGTTGGCAATGAAGCCCAATGTGCCTTCTGAACCAATCATTAGGTGTGTAAAAATATCTAGCGGGTTTTCATAATCAAGTAAGGCGTTGAGGCCATACCCCATAGTATTTTTAAGGCGATATTGGTAACGCACTTTTTCAGTCAGTGCTGTATTCGCCAAGAGCGTGCTGCGAAGCTCAGCAAGAGAGGCTAACAACACACTATGGCTTTGCTCAAACGCTGCAACGCTTTGTGCATCAGCGGTATTGACTTCACTGCCGTCGGGCAACAATACGTGAATGTGACGCAGAGTGTGATACGAGTTGTTTTTCACCCCACAGCACATGCCCGACGCATTATTCGCTGCAATCCCGCCCACTTTACAGGCGTTAATAGAAGCCGGATCTGGCCCAATTTTTCGGCCATAACCTGCCAATATTCGATTCGCTTTTGCGCCAATAATACCCGGCGCTAATGATATGGCCTCACCGTTATCTATTACCTCAAACTGTTGCCAATCTGGGGTTAGCATGACCAATACCGAGTCTGTAATTGCTTGACCAGATAAACTGGTGCCCGCCGCACGAAATGTCAGGGCGATATTTAAGCGATTAGCCATTGCTAATACGCGGCACATAACGTGAATACTAGGCACTTTTATTACTAACTTAGGAATTTTGGTGTAAAAGCTGGCGTCGGTAGCAAGGGCAATTAGCCTAGGTTTATCGTTAATAATATTATCGGGCGCTAACCATTCACTAATGCCCTTTAAAAAGGCATGAAAGTTAATATCATCAGCAGGTGTGCTTGCCACATTATTCACTACCATCTCTGTTTGAGCTTTTTCCGGCGTATTGCGGCTATTCATTGGGCGTCATCGCTTTGAAATTTACGGTTTACAACGCTGCCTTTTCCTTCGCTAGGTAATTCAGAAGCCGTAAACGGGTAAAGTAAATAGGGAGCGCGAAGCTGTTTAAATGTAGCCAAGCCTTCAGCCCAGCTTGCTTGTATTTGGTTGCTGGTTTTCCCCGCGATAATGGCCTGTCGGAGTGAATCCGTTCCGGCTAACTTATCGAAAAAATCTGGGCGAGTGAAAAAGGTAATGCCTTCTTCTTTAAACTGAGCATAAGCGCTAAGTAGGATCTCAACATCTATTCCTGAAAAGGGGGCATCTACGAATAACGAAGTCTTCAGGGCAGTGTTATTGTGTTTAGGGGATGGGGCTGCTTGGTTAGCAGCTACGTCTATACTTTCATCGCCAAGCGCTACCACAGGGTGGCCGATAAGTTGAAAAGGAAGCGGTGTACCTCTTCCTACACTTACGTCCGTGCCTTCAAAAAAGCAAAGGGTGGGGTATAAGGCAATGGCAGCATCAGTAGGTAGATTCGGGCTGGGGGCAACAGGCAGAGAGTAAGGCATTTGTTTATGATAATTTGCCACGGGAATAACCGTTAACAGCGCCTGCTGCTTGGTTTGATGCGCCAGCGACTTAGATTGATGCTGCTGCGCTGGCTGTTTCGCATCAATGGCATCGGTCGCAATCCACTGTTCACCCACTATCAATAATGCGAGCTCGCCTAACGTCATACCGTGCAATACAGGAATGGCGTGCATGCCTACAAACGATGTATAATCCGGCTGTAAAATAGGGCCATCAGTAAAGGCGCCATTAGGATTGGGTCTGTCTAATACTACGACAGGAATGTGCGCCTGAGCAGCGGCCTCTAGTACGTAATGTAAGGTGCTTAAATACGTATAAAAACGCACCCCTACATCTTGAATGTCGAACACCAGAATATCGGTATTGGCTAACATGTCGTCCGTCGGCTTTTTCGTTTTACCGTAAAGGGAGTGAATAGGAAGACCCGTTTTAGCATCAACATCGTTATCTATTTTTTCACCCGCTCCCGCCTTGCCGCGAAAGCCATGTTCGGGCGACATAATACTCACCACATTGATATCACGACTTAGCAGCGCGTCGACTAAGTGGGTTGGCTCCGAAGAACTTTTTGATGAAACCGAGCTTTTTACCCCCGAGCCTTCTATAATCGAGCTTTGGTTAACCACCAGAGTAACTCGTTTGCCTTCAAGTAAAGGCAAATATTCATCAAATTGCGCCGCGCCTACTTGTAACCTACGCTCAGCAACGTCAGCCCTCTCATGGGCTTTGGTATTTACAGTGGCTTTGGTATTTGTAGCAGCTTGGGCATAGCCTGGCATGCTAAAAGTAATAGCAGCGCTTAATAGCAAAACGAATGTAAGTAGCGACTTAATAGGCATTTATGAAGGTGGCCTTTTAAAGCGGTTGTTTTACAGCGTGACGCAAATAGCCATTGCTGGCGACCAATTGTTTAGCCGCGTCGTCGGCATTAGCCCCCGTTAGCACCATTAAGATAGCCAGCTTTGCATTGTTGTTCGATGCTTTTAGCGCGGTAGCGGCGTCGTGTTCATTACATTCAGTGGCTTGCATCACAATGCGTAGGGCGCGGGCTTTTAGCTTTTCGTTAGTTGCGTTGACATCCACCATTAAGTTTTCAAAGGTTTTGCCCAGCTTGATCATGGTGGCGGTACTTATCATGTTAAGTACCAGCTTTTGCGCAGTGCCAGATTTCATTCTTGTTGAACCGGTAAGTGCCTCGGGGCCCACCACTGGGCAAATGGCAATATCGGCATGTTCAAATATGGCCGAGTTTGGGCTACAGGCTATAGCCGCTGTAGTCGCGCCTATAGATTGCGCATACGCAAGGGCGCCTGAAACATAAGGCGTGCGCCCACTTGCCGACAACCCAACCAGAGTGTCGTGTTGACTAAGCGTAATATTAATAACATCTTGTTTGCCGGCTTCTCGATTATCTTCTGCCCCTTCAACTGCGTGTAAAACCGCTCGTTCGCCGCCAGCAATAATGCCGATTACAACCCCATCTGGCACACTGAAGGTGGGTCTACATTCAGCTGCATCTAAAATACCTAGCCTGCCACTGGTGCCCGCGCCTATATAAATGAGCCGCCCGCCTTTTGCGATGCTTTGTGCAGCGGCGTTTACCACTTTTGCGATGGCAGGAATTTCGGTTGCCACACTTGGGGCAACTTTGGCGTCTTCATGATTAATTCGCGCCAGCATTCCTTCTGTGGAAAGGGTATCAATATCTACAGTATTGGGGTTTCGCCCTTCAGACACTACCCGTTCTAAATCTTTAGCGAGGTGGTGAATACTACGTGATGAGTCGGTGGGCTGCATGGTGATACCTTACGAAAGACAAAGGGAGTTAATTTGCTATACATTCATGCTGGATGTCTTGGCTAGCATACTGAATTTGCATATATGTGTAAGAGCAAATTAACCATATTTACAACGCATTATAATGTGGCGAACCTGTAGCGTAAACCAGAGAGGCGCAAACCAACAAGGCGTGCTCCATAGGGCAAAAGATAACAGAAGCATAGTTCGTACGTGCGTTCATAAATTTGTGTACCGAGAATTCGATTTCATTCAACTCGTGATACACTCTGCCCCTATGCAAATACAAAGGATTATCTGTTTACTGTGAGCCGTCAAACCCAAGCCATTATTCACGCTGATGCTATTTTAAGTAACTTTAAACGATTAGCAGAATTAGCCCCTACAAGCCGTTCTATGGCGGTGGTAAAAGCAGATGCTTATGGGCATGGTGCAGTTAACGTTTCACGTATTCTACAACATGTATCCCCTCGGTTTGCAGTGGCAATTATTGAAGAAGCTATTGCACTTAGAGAGGCAGGGATAACAGCGCCTATCGTAGTGTTAGAAGGTGCACACCAAGCTAAAGAGTGCGCTATGGCTGCATCACATGGCTGTATTCTAGTAATGCACAATCAAGCGCAATTAGAATGGATGTTAGCCTGCCCTGAAGACCGGCGGCCTACTATTTGGCTAAAAGCCGACAGCGGTATGCATCGGTTGGGTTTCGCGCTGAACACGCTACCGAGTATTGTTAAGCAATATGCGTCGCTTATTACGCAAGATACCGTGCTAGTTACTCATTTAGCCTGTGCAGACGACACCAGTAACGACTTCACGCAGAAACAACTTAGTGCGTTTTTACAAATAGCGACACAGTTAGCGCTTCCTGTCAGTATTGCTAATTCTCCGGCCACCATTGAATGGCCACAAAGCCGTGGCGATTGGAACCGCCTAGGCATTGCTGTTTACGGCGGCCAGCCAAATACGGCCAATGTGGCATTAGCCCCTACCATGACGTTACGTTCTAGTATTATTGCCCTTCGCGATGTGCCAAAAGGCGAGTCGGTTGGTTACGGTCAAAACTGGGTGGCGCAAAAAGATAGCCGCATTGCTACGGTCGGTATTGGCTATGCTGACGGTTACCCAAGACATTGCCCGAACGGCACGCCTGTTGTAGTAAACGGCGAGCGCGCTGGCCTAGCCGGGCGTGTGTCTATGGACATGGTCACCATCGACGTTACCCATATTTCGAACGTTAACATTGGCGATAGGGTAGAACTTTGGGGTGAGAATGTACCTATTAACGAGGTGGCAGAAGCTGCCGGTAGCATAGATTACGAATTGTTAACCCGAGTATCAGCCCGTGTACCTCGCATAGTGAAATATCGCTAGTACTTACAGTAGTTTACATTCTTGTAAATGCGCTGATGAATGACCATTCACCGAAACAATGGGGTGTTTTTCACTCGCTTGTGCCTATACTAACGTCCCACTTTCAGTATTGAGATGAATATTTCATCTTCGACTGTTGTGGGTATATCACGTAAGTGAGGTTTGTATGCGTACTTCGTTTTCTCGCCCTAGGGTGAATCGAGGACTAGTAAGTCGACCGTTTAAGCCTGTGCAGAAAAAAGCAGTAGGGTAGCGACAAGGATACAAAGCGTTACGTTAGGAATAATATAAAAACCCGGCATTGATATGGCCGGGTTTTTTACGTTTAGCGCAGGCGAAAAATTAACAGACTAGTTGTTTTGAGCGTGTAGATTAGTGTTTACTGTTGCACACGACTGCACGCTAGGCCCCTTTTTTTCAGGTGACTTTTCACTCTCTTTATTCGCAGGTATATAACGTTCTGGGCGATGGTTTAACGAAATGACCATATTTAAGCAGAACGCGGCAAGAATCGAAATAAGCACTAAATGCCATGGAATAAAGAAAAGCCCGCAAAGCAGAATAACGCTATCTACCGTAAGTTGAAATGTACCTGCGCGCACATTAAATCGAGACTGCAGGTAAAACGCTAAAATACCCAAACCACCTAAACTAGAGCTATGTCTGAACATAATCAGCATGCCCACGCCTATAAGCAAGCCACCAAAAATGGCAGCAAAAATAGGATCAATGCTAGAAATGTCGACGAAGGCTGGGATCTGCTCAGTTAAGACCGATACCGTGGTCACAGAAATAAACGTATTCAATGTGAAGCGCTTGCTGATGCGAGTCCAAGCAAGGGTATAAAAGGGCAAGTTAATTAGGAAAAATAGAACACCAAAGTCCATATCAATTGCGTAAGTCCCCAGCAATGCGATACCCGCAGCGCCACCCACCATCAAATCTTGAGACTGGAATAGAAATACACCAAATGCCACGAATAACCCGGCACTAACTAATGCAAAGATATCTTCGATAACACTGTGATTGGAGTTTTGCATAAGTGGCGATTCTTAGTTGATAAGACACGCTGTAATTATACGTTTACGCTGATGGGGTATACAGGGCTGTGGTTAGATAACATGCTTAGCTTAAAATCTATTGGTACGCACAGCTTTACGACTTTTAACCGCAGAGTAAACGGTAAGTTGCTGACTTGTAAACATTGCACCGTTTCTGAGCGAAAAGCGGGCTATTCCACTACTGAAAACACCACAATGTCTTGCCTGTTGAACTCAACCCGGCAGTGCATGTAGCCGAAATTTAGCGGGCTATAGGCCACTATGCGGCTACCAACCGCTAAAAACTCGGTATCCCATACCAGTAAATTGGTGGTATTTAATTGTCGTTCAACACTATTTTTCGATACCCCTGGCGTAAAGTTATCACATAAATAGATAACTTCTTTTCTGGCTTCAAGCCCATAAAACGCCGTTGCAATGAGTATCGCAATGGCTAATATAGCCACAATATCGGTAATGATTGAACGCTTCATGGGGGACAAAACAAATCTCCAGAGGGTGTCGTTACACCTAATTAAGGTCGGCAGGCGCGGGTTGAAGTAAATCCCACTTATTGCCAAAACAATCTTTAAAAATAGCTACTGTACCGTAAGCTTCTTCTCGCGGCGCTTCTAAAAACTCAACGCCTTTATCGCACATTGATTGATGATCGCGCCAAAAGTCATCGGTATATAAAATCATAAACACTTTACCCCCAGCTTGCTTTCCAATCATCGCTTTATCTTCGTACGAGTTAGCTTTAGCTAACAAGAGTGACGTTGCGCTGCCTTTCGGTGTTACTAATACAAAGCGCGATCCTTCCCCTTTATCTCTGTCTTCGGTAAGTGAAAAATTAAGGGTTTGGGTGAAATAGGCAATAGCGCTGTCGTAATTGTCTACAAGGAAGGTAATAGCTGAAATGTGATGCTGCATAGAATCTTGTTTTACGTAAATTTTGTGAAATTTTACCCACTATTTAACGCAAATGAAATGTGCTTCATCGACAAACTTACTTTACATATTTCGTGTACGACAATGATCTTTTTGTAAGGTTCACTCTATATAATTTGTACTGAAGGAATATATATCACAACGAGGGCTTCCAAAAATGGGGTGGTCCAGATTGTGAGCAAATTGACATTAGGACAAGGAATGAACAGACAACTTCCACTACTTTCCTTAGCCGCGCTACTAGGCAGCAATTCCTTAGCAGTGCAGGCAGATGAGCTCCCTTTTACGCTTAGTGGCCATGTGCGAGTTAATTATGGGCACCAAGATTGGCAACTACCTGAGATAAGAGATGGATTTGAATTTGAATCTATTAAGTTAGGTGTCGCTGGCGAGTCAGATCAGTTTAGCTATAAAGCAGAATACCGATGGTATGAAAATACCGATTTCGACACTATTCGCTTTGCCGAACTTACCTACCATTGGGACGAATCGACCGACATTACCGCGGGTATCACCCAAACTCCTTTCGGCTTGCAGCCCTTTGGTTCAAACAACTTCTGGTTTTCGGTAAATTACTACTTAGGCTTTGAAGATGACTACGAAGCCGGCATTAAGATAAATCATGATTACGGTAATTGGGACTTTCAAGCCGCTTACTTCATGAATGATGAATATAACGATGCCGCTGAATTTGGCCGCTACTCATTCGATGTGGCCGACGATGGTGAGTTTCGTAACCAAGAAGATGGCCAATACAACTTACGTGCAAACTATACCGCGAAGCTGCTGCCTAGGAGTACCACCGACATTGGAGTGTCTTACCAATATGGCGATATCTTAAACTTAGATACGCTAGAAGATGGCGACATGACAGCTTACGCCGTTCACGTTCGTCATCAGCAAGGTGATTTTAAAGTAGAGCTACAATACATTGATTACGAATACGATTTAGCTGCGCCTGAGGGACAAGCCACAGATAGAATTTCGCTTTCTGCATTTACCTTTCCATTCTTAGCGGCTGCCGATGGGTCAACGTATTCGGCGAATTTGGTGTATTCCGTACCTTATAAATTCACCCGTATTAACTCACTTACGTGTTATACCGAGTACAGTGTGGCGCAGGGTGACGAAGCGTCAGGCCGAGATTCATCGCAATGGATAAATGGCTGTAGTTTTGGCTGGGACAAATTGTTTGTTTATGTAGATAGTATTCAAGGGAAAAATATGTGGTTTTCTGGCGGTCCAGGCGTGGGCTTAGACCTAGGTGGTCGACAAGAAACAACACACAGATTGAATATTAATTTAGGTATCTATTTCTAAGGGAAGATTATGCGTTTATTAGCTATTTTCACACTACTTTTGGCGTTAGTCCCACTGCAAAGCTGGGGGCATGCCTGGCTAAAAATTAAAATTGCTACCACTGAATATGCACCTTACACCTCTTCAGAGATGGAGCACAACGGCTATATTAACCACATTATTTCACAGGCTTTTTTAGAAACCGGAGTGGTGGTTGAATTTGTCTCAATGCCGTGGGATGAAGCGGTAGAAGCCACATTGAATGGCGAATTTGATGCACTGTCGTACGGTAATTTTGTGCGCGCTAGAGGCGAGAAATTCTGGCACAGCGACCCTATCACTGCCGAAAGCTTAGTCTTTTATGTAAATGCTAAGTCTGATATAGCGTCATGGTCGAGTTTTGACGAACTTAAAGACAAAAAAATGGGGGTGACAGAAGGCTATTTGTACAATAACGAGTTGGCCGCTTATATTGAAAATACCCCTTCGGTAACCACCTACGCTACAGATAAAGAGAACCTTGAAGCCTTAGTGAGTGGGGAAATTGATTTGTTTCCCATCGATGATTTAACTGGTTGGTATTTACTTCAACGCGACTTCACTAACGAGCAGCGCCAAGCGGTAATGACTATCGACCCGTTTATCTCTACCGTCACCACGCATTTACTGGTAGCAAAGGGGAGAAATGACGACAGGCTTCTTATTGAGCTTTTCAACAAAGGCTTAGAAGAACTAACATTAGAAGGGAAACTAACTCGCTTTAAACGGTTGTTAAAAGACGGTTTTTACCAAGATCCTAAAAAGCCGGTTAACTTCGACAGGCGCTAACGGTTAAACCGTTGCGCTAACCGATGAAGGTTATGCCGGAAATGAGGCATTAAAAAGGAGAGCGCGCTCTCCTTTTTTATTTCAGTTTTGCTGCGTTTATACAGTAAAGCGCCCTACATTCTGACCTAAGCTATTCGACACCTTATTAACGTTCTCGCTGGCTTCGCTTGACCTAGTAACAGTGTGTACTGCTTTTTGAGTTAGCGTATTCAGTGAAGAAATGTTTTCATTTACGCTATCAACTACCTGACTCTGCTGTTCAGTGGCAGAGGCTATTTGATAGATGCCGTCGTTAGCGCCACTCACTGCCTCTACTACTTTTTGCAATCGTTCAGAAAGTGCCGAAGATAAACCCACCACATCGGTAACCTGTGATGCACCACTGTTTATTGAGTTTACTGCCTCATCTACCCCTTTATTAAGATTAACGAGCATAGTGTTAATATCGCCTGTAGCTTGTTGCGTTCTGTTTGCTAAAGAACGTACTTCATCTGCGACAACAGCAAATCCTCTGCCTTGCTCGCCCGCTCTTGCCGCTTCAATAGCCGCGTTTAGCGCTAGCAAATTGGTTTGGTCAGCAATATCGCGAATTACCCCTAGCAAGGATGAAATTTTTGATGTTTCCTTGGCTAATTCCTCAATAACGTCTCTTGCTTGGCTGATGGTTCCTGACATCAGTGAAATACTCTCGGTCGATTGTGATACCGCCTCTTGGGACGCAAGTGCTTCATCGTTCGCTAGTTGAGTTTCGGCCAATGACCCTTGCGTACTATTTGCTACCTCACGTAGTGCATGACTTAATTCGGTAACCGCAGTCGCAATTTGATCTAAATTTTCGCTCTGCTGCCCCGAAATAGTGTTTGTAGCATCGGCTGCACTAATTAATGAATACTGTGCGTCAGCGAGCGATTCAGCATCGGCTTTCACCATAGTGATAAGTCGTTGTAGGTTGTTCATGAAATTATTGAATTCTACTGCCACTGCGGTAATTTCATCGTTCCCATCCGTGTTTAAGCGTTGAGTTAAATCACCTTCGCCTTCGCTTATAGAAACCAGCATGTTTTTCAGAATATGAATGCGACGGGTGACAAGTCGGGGGCCAACAATAATACTACCAATACAAGCCAGCACAGCTAGTACAATGGCAATGATGAGAAACCACGTTTGCACTGCATTTGAATCTAGGCTTTGTTGAGTAACTTCATCAGATTGCGTTTTAACAGCCTCACCGATACGATCGTAATTCCCTCGCAAGGTTTCGAACAACTCCATCCCCTCGGTGCGATATAGCTGTGCTGCCGCAGAGATATTCCCATTCTCAATTTGCTCAATGACGGTTTGGTTTAAAGCTATCCAGTTTTGATAATCTTGGGTGAAATCTCGCGTAACACTGAGCATTTCCGGGTAATCTTTAATCAGGCTTTTAACCTCCATCATCCGAGCTTTAGCTTGATCAGCATTTTCTTCGTAATCTGCAAGGTGATCACTGCCAGCTGTTGAGTTCATTGAGCGGTTGAGCATGAGTTCTAACAGCGCCGAATGGGCTTGATATAAATCTCGGTCGGCATTTAGGGCAATGCTGATGGATTGGGTATACACCGTAGATAGTGTCTCTGTATTGTGTGCCAGATATCGACTGTTATTGATACTTATTGTACTCACAATCAGAACTAAAATTGCAACAAAACTCAATGGAACGGCAAATTTTTGCCTGACAGATAAATTATCAAAGTTCAGCATGGCCTTTACTTCCTAGCTAGTAATAACGCACTAATCTACAAATCACGTAGGCAAAGGTTAGTCCAGGAATTCTAAGTTTGCACTTAGACTTTCAAATACATTTTTAGTTAGATATACAGCAAGACCATGTAGACAAAAGAGGTAATGTGATTTTAATTTAACCGTCTATACTTCACGCCTTAAGAGCAGTCGAAGTTGTAAAACGATTGAGGTATAGAAATGAAATTAGGTTATTTAAAAATCGAAATAGTGTTTTTGTGGGGAGAGCTCTTATGAAGTTTATAGTCATATTAGGTGTGTTTCTAACGTTATCGGTTCCGTCGTTTGCTAGCGAACTCAGTTTCGACGTTAGCGGTTCATGGCGTCTTCGTTACGAACATTTAAATAACCCCATATTTCCTTCCTCAAGCGAAGACAGGGACCAAGTAAATCGTCGTGTATCGTCGCGTGTGCTACTTAAAACTGAAGCCAATTGGGATGTATTCAATGTCACCCTTGAGTTGGCCGATTCCCGTGTATGGTTAGACGACAACGATCCTACGTTGAAATCATCTCAGGTAAATACGTTAGAACCCCTACAGTTTTTCGCTCGGTATACGCCCCAAGATAGCCAATATTTAAAAGGGATTACGGCGGGACGAGTTACCTTCGATCACGGTAGTCGCAGGCTGATAGGTCAAGGCGTGTACCGCAATACAAAAAATGCATTCGATGGGGTGCTGGTAGATTACCAAATTAATGATTGGGACATCCGTGGTTTTTATTTGCTGCCGGTCAGCCGATTACCCAGCGACAGTGGGGCGGTTGCCGATGCAGAACGTGCTTTTGATAAAAGCTACAGTGAACGTGAGTTCTTTGGTTTGTATATAACCTCACCAGATAAAAACGTGAAGGTTCACAGTTACTGGTTAAAAGAGGAAGACTCTGAAAAACTTGCCACGAAAAATCGTGACTTATACACACTTTCCGTTGATTACACCAAGCCGTTTGCAGAGACTTGGAAAGCTAATATTGAAGTGATTGGGCAAACCGGCACGTCACATCAAACCTCCAGTGCAAGTGACACCACGGAGCTAGACGTGGAGAGCTGGTTACTTCACGCAAACGTAGGCAAGAAAATCACCGAACATACGTTCTTACGCGGCGAAATAGACGCGATTAGCGGTGATAATGATAGCTCAGATAATACCATTTCTAACTTTGATAGCCTTTATGGGGTAAGGCGTTTCGATTTTGGTCCAACGGATGTTTATCAGGCTATGCCTCGAAGAAACTTATACACAGTTGGCGCGAGAAGTGTGACTAAACCTTCTAAAGAACATAATATTATGGTTAGCTACAAGGCCATGTGGTACCAAAAAGCCCCTGATTCTGTTGATAACTTTATCGGGCAACAGTTGGAAGCAAGGTGGCGCTGGCAGATATTACCCTCGCTGAGGGTTGCCATTGGTGCGGCTTATCTGCTGAAAGGTGATGGGTTTGAGCGTGGGGATTACCCTGATGATAGCCAGTTTGTATTTACCGGCGCGTTATACAAGTTCTAAATAAGTGCTAATTCTTACTCGTTTTAATCTAATACTGCTGGAAGCTCGCAATTTTGTGGCGGGAATAGGTATACTCCGTAACCGCTTCTAGCAGTTTGCGATTAAAGGAAAAGGATTGAGCCTCAGTATTTCACTTACACAATATCACCGCTTCATGCGCATGGTGCAGTTACTTGGTCCAGGCGTTCTAATGGCCACTGCCGCCGTTGGCGGAAGCCACCTTGTTGCTTCAACGCAAGCAGGTGCGAAATTCGGTTGGCAGTTAGTTGTGCTTATTCTTGCGGTTAACGTGCTCAAGTACCCTTTTTTCCGAGCCGGTGTCAGCTATACCATCAGTACGAAGCAAACCTTGCAATACGGCTACCACCAAATGGGCAAAGGCTATTTGATTGTGGCGCTGTGCTTAAATGCGTTGGCGTCAGTAGTGAACGCAGCCGCACTCCTGCTCTTTGCTGCAAGCCTGCTTTCTTACTTTCTGCCCTTCAACATCTCTATTGCTATCACCTCTGCGGCTATTCTCGGCGCCATCTTATTTATCTTACTGGCAGGGCATTTTGAAGCCCTCGAAGGCGTAGCAAAAGCCATTATGGGGGTATTGGTTTTAGCAACTATCGCAGCTTTTTGTGCAGCGGTAATAAATATAGAGCCAAGGCCAGCCAGCTTTGAGTCACCATCACCGTGGACGCTTGCTACCGTAGGATTTTTAGTGGTCACTATGGGGTGGATGCCTGCACCAATAGAAATATCTAGCATTACATCGTTATGGTTAAAGCGCCAATGTAAAACCCACGCTGTTACTCCAAAAAATGCGTTGTTCGACTTTAACTTAGGCTATGCCGTTACCACCATTTTAGCCCTGCTTTTTTTAGGCTTAGGCGCCTTAGTATTACATGGAAGTGGCGAAACACTCGCAACGGGTGGCATAGGCTTTTCGCAGCAATTGGTCAGCTTATATGCCAACACGATTGGTGATTGGGCGCACTGGCTTATAGCCATTGTTGCCTTTCTTTGCATATTTGGTTCGGCGTTAACAGTTTACGATGGCTACGCCCGCGTGATTGCCGAAGCCATTTCATTGGTATCGCCACATAAAATGGCGCGTGATGCGGTATTCGTTCCCGTATTACTGGCTATGGCTGCCATCAGTTTTAGTCTCGTACTGTTTTTCAAATCTGCGCTGCTGGCCATGTTAGGCTTTGCTATGACTCTCGCCTTTGTTACCACGCCAATGTTTGCATGGCTGAATCATCGTTTGGTAAAAAGCGCTTCGCTACATAAAGATGCAAAAGCCAGCTGGTGGGTAACACTACTTAGCTACGTAGGCTTAGTATATTTATTTGGCTTTTTACTACTGTTTGTTTGGTGGAAATGGGGCTAATAATTTAATCTGTGGCGCTTAAGAAAAGCGCCATCGTGGGAATGAGGCAAGTTGTCTTAACAAGCAATAACTAAAAGCGTTTAATCTACTTTAAATGTTAGCCTAATTTTTTTTGCCAAAAAAGCGCGTGGCCTTCACCTTCCGCCAGTTCATAGCTGGTAAAACCAAACTTTTCATAGGCCGATTTTGCCACCGTGTTATTACTTAATACTTCTAAGGTAATCTTGCAGCAGCCTTTCTCTAGCGCTATTCCCTCTACTTTATCTAACATTTTTTGGCTAAGTCCTAAACCACGGAACTCTGGCAATACAGCGATATCGTGAGTATTAATAAGGGGTTTGCAGGCAAAAGTAGAAAATGCTTCAAAGCAATTGATTAGCCCAGCGGGTTTGCCATCAACATAAGCAAGAATACTAAAGGCATGGGGTAGTGTAGAGAGCTTATCGACTAAGTTGTCGTAGGTATGTTTAGAAAGTGCCTCAGCGCCGCCCATAGGATCTTTCGCATATTCGTTTAGCAAATAAGGAATAGCTTGCTTATGAGCGTCGTCAAAATAATCTGCTTTTATGATTTCTATATTCATACATACCTTCACTTCTTTATATGACCCCAGCTTGATATACGTTCCACTTATAATGAGAGACAATGCTGGTGGATTTTACACTACCACTGTTTTCTTTGTATCGGGCTTACTTTGTATCGGGTTTATCTTCTGCTTTTTTTACACGGATATTCGCATCGCCTAAAGCATGATTGTTCAACGACTTAACGGCCGCTTTAGCTTCGCCTGGCTTGGGCATTTCTACAAATCCAAAGCCTTTAGAGGCACCGCTCTTTTCATCAACCACAATTGTACAAGACTGCACAGAACCGAAGGTTTCAAATAAACTAGCAAGCTCTTCTTGTGTAGTTTGTCTGTCTAAATTACGTATTAATATTTTCATTTTGTTTCCTGTGCGCTCGACAAGGTAAGAAGAAGCTTGTTATACAGCAAAGCTAAAGCGATGTAGATAGGTTTCGCCATACTTTGAGGCAGTAAATCAAATTAAAAGCAGGTCAACGTAACGGTTGGGTAATTAGCCCCGATTGCCTTTTTTAATTTAAGGGGCGTTGCGCGCTTTACCTTAGGGCGAATTGCGTTCTGACGGTGCGGTATTAAAGTTTTTAATCACCTCATGAGGGTTAACGTCTTCACCATGGCGCTTGGCTGCTTTTGCCCACCACATCAATTGATTCAAAGTACGAGAAAAGTAGTCAAACCACGATGACTGGTCTTCCCCTGAACACATCTCACCATTCTCTTCGAATACTTGTTGGGCCTTGGGTATATGAATCATAGCCGACACCGGTAAGCAGCCCAACTCAGACAAAAAAGTACGCATGCCTACCGCTGCCCGCATACCACCCCATTGCCCAGCTGAATAAGTGATAATAGCACTAGGCTTGTAAGCAAATAACGAGCTACCGAAGTGATTAAGCAAATTAGCAAGGGCAGGGCTCATAGAGTGATTGTACTCGGGGCTAACCATGACATAAGCATCGCAATTGGCAATTTTCTCTGCCAATGCATTTAGTTCTGAAGGCGCCTTACCTTTGGCATAGGCAAAATGGGGCTTAAAGATAGCGTCTAAGGGGTAATCTAATGGGTCTATCAATTCTACGTCATGCTCGTCGTAACGAAGCTGCAAACAGGCCATTACCGCCTTTGCCACGCGCTCCCCAAGACGAGCTGGTCTAGGTGGTGTGCTATCCCGTACCGTGCCTAAAAAAATAAGAAACTTCATTGGTACGCCCCTTTTACAAAACTATTCTGTGTAGTTTACTAACACCGCTGGTGGAAACAATACTGAGGTACTGAAGCGAAAATCGCAAATCATCGCAGTGAATATCCATTTTTGATTATCTTCTAAATCTTAATTCTGTTTCCAGAATAGCCGCATTTATTAACTAAATCAGGTGTAATAGATTATAGGCATAGGTTTGGGGCCCGGTTTGAAATACAACGCCTGTCCCCCATTTTGCCATTGGAGATAATTTATTATGACATTTACTCAATTACAGCAAGCACGTGCTTTAGATTTACCAAGCCGCGAGGCTATGCTTCATCGTGCGCCATCTGTGCAACAGTTTTGGAGTACAAATAACGAGTTGCTTAGCAACGCGTGGAGCGAGTGGGAAGGCAGTGAAAAAGACAACCTATTCACCCTTGATGATGCTTTACTAGATGCCAAATTACGCAGCGCAGTCATGCAAGCGTGGGAAAATCCTGAAAAAGAAACAGAGGTAAAAGCGCTATTGGAAGAGGTATCACCCGATGTGTATCAATTCCAATTCTTTGACCCTGAACGTTTGGTTGAGTTACGCGCCTATTTAGAAAAAGTATGGGATGCAGAAATAGCGCTAAGACCGCCCTACGGCATTGTGTTAAACCGTCGTGGTGCCATGCTAGATAAGCGTTCAGAAGGCTATTTGGCTGCGCCAAGTTTCCAAGCGTTTTATCGCATGATGCTAGACACTTACATGCGCCCAATTGCTCGTTTACTGTTTCCGGAAATTATGGGGTACGACACACAAACCTTTGGCTTTTCTATTCACTATCAGCCAAATACCGATACCTCGATAAGACCGCATACCGACGCGTCAGCAGTAACGTTAAATATTAATCTAAACGTTCCGGGTGAAACATTTACGGGTTCGACAGTCGATTTTTATGATGTAAAAGCAGGGAAAGTAAACCCATTAACGTTTACGCCTGGTAGCGCTATGCTCCACCGTGGAAACGTACCGCATGCGGCACAACCTATCACCAGTGGCGAAAGAAGTAACTTTGTACTTTGGTTGTATGGGGATCGCGGGCAAATGCCACCACAAGGTGTGAAAAGCGTTGATGTTGATGCCCGTGAAAGGTGGACAGTACCATCTCAACCGCAAGATAAATTTGCGCCTTTTTAAGTGCGGTATCTATCAATAAGTAGCAGTAATAACGGGGGAGGGAGCCTCCGTTAATCTTGTTTCGAATTTAGCTTCTTTGCCGCCATCAGTCCGACGATAAAAATGATAAAAATAACGAAACCAACTGACAGTAAAATATTGAGTAAAAAATCCATTCTAGTACCTTAATTTTTTCAGTTATTTGTGAGCACACAGGGCCCACAGCGACAATACTTCTATTTATACCATCACTACGCCTGATTAGCCCATGTTGTTATCATATTGTTACTTGAACGAAGGCTGAGATATATGTTCGCTAGGTATGTGTTAAAAGACGTGTGTTATTTCCCTACAGCTTTTATGGTTTTGTCTGAGAAGCGCTCTTTAACTATACAAAGCGTTAAAAAGTCAGTAATAAATCTAGTTCAATTTCGCGAAAAGATGCTTGTCGTAAAAGCGTCCATTTTTATAAATGGCTTTTCTCAGTATAGCTTCTTCGCTAAAGCCTGATTTCAAAAGCAACTGCATAGAGGCGTGGTTACCCGCAAACACAGCGCCAAACAGTCTCACGATATTGGTATGGGTAAACACAAAGTCTGATATTTGCCGAATAGCCTCGGCTGTTATGCCCTTACGCCAATAGCGCTTATCAAGCCAATAGCCAACCTCACCAGAACGCTCGTATTCAAACTGCCCTCGATTAACGCCAATGCAACCAACTAAAACATCGTCGTAAGAAATGGCTTTAATGATGCCAGATTGACTGCCCTCATTAACCCACCAAGCCGCATCCTCCTTTGTATAAGGATTAGGGATTTTAGTAGAAAGAAACTTGGTGACCGCCTCATCATTTAAGATGTGCACTAACCTATCAATATCGTTTTGATTGAAGTCTCTCAGGGTAACCATTCTAATCCTTTCTATATTTCAATAACTCACCTAAGCAAAATTATCACTCTTTTTTAGCCCGATAGACGCCGAAGTGTAAGGCGTATTGACGTGTGCTCAAATGGTTTGCTCATGTGGTCATGTAAAGCGTTGAGCGCGATGCTATACGGCTACTCACTAGCTGCATGTTTGGGAGGCATGAGATTCATAACACCAAGATAAATCCAACTACCTATCCATGTGAACAGGCCAAGAAAAAAAGTGACCAGACCCGCAATCCACATTGAGCGCTTTTGTTTTCGAGCTAGAAAAACAGACAGGATTGTTGGTGCGATGGCGAAAACTATTAAAACGATATAAATGAAACTTACATTAATATTCATGAAGCATCCTTGTGTGAATATGCAAAATAGTTATCTCAGTATAGAAATAACGTAAAAACTACGTACAACAATAAGAGAAATACAGGAAATAGTACAATACCTTTTAGAATTGAAGATTTCTTTTGTTGTTTCCAAAAATACTGCTGCTTCCCCTTTTCAAATTCGGTTAACCAATGATGGCAGTGTGGGCATTGGTTGTTGAGATGCATTATCAACGCGCATTTAGGACACTTAGCCGAAGGCTTGTATGAACCATTCCCCCAAATTGTTGGTTTTTCAAAACTCATAATTACCTCAGCGAGCATGAATGCAGGTGCATGTTATGCTTAACTTGCAACTTCCATTGTTTAACGCAACGCAGAAAAACAGATATAGATGTAATTCCACCACAAAGAATTCCTTTAAGCACATGACACCCAGCATAACAGGCAAAAGTACCGTAGATTAAAATTCGTTGCGAAGCGAAGGGAGTTAATGTATTCGTGTCCCAGTGACCGAATTGTGAATATGTTAAGCGTTTTGTTATATGCCCTACTTGCCATAAAACGCATATTTTGCTTTTTCTACAAGAGCTTTGTATTGGTTTTCTGTTATTTCACCAGATAGAAACTGCGCTTCTATTCGTGTTGTTTCAAGGTGGTACTCATTTTCTAGGTCCGCAACGATATAACCATATTGCTTCTTATCTATTTCATCTGACCAGAATGATAACCATGCACGCTTTTTGTTCCAAGGCATTCCCGATGGTTGAGTAGGATATGTGTAGTCCTTTTCTATGACAGACGAATTGGATACGCTCTTTACAATATTGCCTTCCAACATAGCTAATTCGTAGCAATAATTAAGCACCCAATCTACGGAATGTTTGACACCAATAGGATGCCAATCGAAACCCGCGGTACATTCATCTACCTTTTTGCCATCTTGACCGTACAGATCCAAATAACCGCTGGCGCATCCAGACATAAAACAAGCAAAAATTAAAACAACAATAAATCTCATTAATCTTCCATGCGCATATAACGCTAAGCCGTATTGCGTATAGGCGTCCCAGCGACCGAAGGAAGAGGCTTGAGCGTTTTGTAGCACGTTACCTTATCCAAACATGGTCTACTAAAAGCTTACCAGCTTGTTTGATGATGCATATTTCAGCTAAAAATTCTTCATGGCTATTAGTAAACCACTGTTTCCATAATATAAATATAGAGTCGCTTTTGTGGATAATTGATAGAAATTCCCTTTTCGAAAATTCGCCTATCTTATTTTTCTTCCATTGTTCCAGAAGATTGTCTTCGGTGACTATTGCTTTAAGGCGATCAGTAAAGTCGCGAGTATGCTTTTGATGATTCCTTTCGGTAGAGCCCTCCATGAGGTTGTCCATTAATGGATTTGCTATATTTAGTATTTGTTCATCGGTAAGCTTGTCGAAGTCCATGTTTTCTACCTGAAGTGCTAACGTCGCCATAAACGGCGCAAGCTTGGGAGCGTCCTAATTGACGCGTTTGTTAAATTCAACTCTCGAAGAACGCTCTAATCTCAGCAGATAGCAAAGCAGGAGCCTCTTCAATCACAAGATGCCCCGTATCTGGCACGGTCACAAGCTTGGAACCCTTTATTTTACTTTGAAGTGCATAAGCTTGTTCGCAAGGTATCCACTCATCCTCTTCCCCCCACAATATGAGAACAGGTGCGTTTACCTCGTTAAACTTATCTTGAAATTCATCAGTAAAAACTGAATCGGCTTGAGCAATCTGTCGATAAAAAGCTTGCTTTCCCTGCTCACCACTCCATGGCGTTAATATTCCATCAATTGTTTCTTGTGCAAGATTTTGGTGTGCAGCTGTTTGTATATACGCTTCGACTATTGCTGAATGAATATAATCTGGTAGCCCAGAAAAAGCGCTTTCATGTTTTTCGATATGCTTAAAGAATGGTGATCCCCAAGGAGATAATGCGACAGGATCAATGACAACAATCTTTCTATAGCTACCTTTATCTAAAATGTGATTTCTCAACACTGTCGTACCACCGAAGTCATGACCGACAATAAAAGGCGACTCCAATTCCCAATGTTTAACTAAAGCATTCAATAATTTATTTTGTATTCCAAGAGAAACATCGGCTTCACTTTTATCCGATTCTCCATATCCAAGTAGATCAAAGTAGTAAACCTTATAATGACAGGCTAAGTCATCAATCAAATGCCTTAAGTTGAAAGACGACCACGGCGTGCCGTGTACCAAAATTATAGGCTCTCCCTCACCTTTAATTCCGTACTTTACTTCCCGCCCGTTATATTGAAAGGTGTACGGGAGGCTCCAGTCGCTCATTTTAAACTCCTTGAATATAACGCCAGCAATAAACGTCGCCCTGAGAAGGCGAACGTAGTGAGTGTGTTTATTGAGTTGTTAGGTACGTTTATAAACATCAGAGCGATGCCCGACTTTTATCACCTGTACCACAAGCTCGTTTTCTCGGATTTCATAAATGATTCTATAAAGGCCTTGCCGGATACGATACAAGTCTTGTCCACTAAGCTTAATTGCTCCATCTCTTCGAGGGTTTTCAGCTAATAAGTCAATTTTGGCGAGGATCTTCTTAACGTCCGATTTGGGAATTGCCATAAAATCTTTTGCTACTGATTTCTTGAAAGTGACGCTATATTTTTCCATCAGCTTCCAAACTGTTTAGCAAGTCCTCATAGGAAATTTCGGGCTCTTTGGCCCGTAGTCTTACCGCAGCCAAGTCTTCTTGATCTTCTTTCATAAGAAGTCTCACTGCTTCATCAATCAATTCTGATATTGAGGTATCTGATGTTGCAGCCCGCAGTTTCAGAGCATTATGAATTGCTGGCTCGAAATAGACGGTTGATCGTTTTGATAAAGTACTCATGAATAAGTCCCACTTAAGTAACGTTAAAACATTATAGCGTTAAAGTGTTGGATGGGCTAATTTTTACTCAAAAGTACCTAACACCCAACTTTGGGGCACAAATACATGGGCTAAAATAACAAGCGAAGCGAGTGTTTATGCGCTTGTTAGGCATACATGCTCTCCACGAAGTACGTTGCCCCTAGCGAGAAGATGTATTGATTGATGCCTGAACAGGCCAAGCAAAATTACCGTATGTTATTCCTGCGCTCTTTGAAAATATAACCATTAATCCCATTAATCCAAACCACGGCGTAAAAAATACAACGGTTTTCCACTTTACAATTGATACTGCCACATCGTGAAGTGCGCCACTGACTAAGAATGTGATGAGAGTCGCTATGGGAATGGGTAAAAAAGTGGCTAGCGGTCGCATGACATTACGAGATAAATAATAGCCCCATATAGGGTTCCAATAGTGCCAAAATACGGGAAAAGATTTGGCACCGAAAGAACGAGAAAGCATATTTCTCAAGGAGTGACTTGCACCCAGAGGAACGCCATTTCGTTTCTTAACATATTGTGAAAGTGACAATGAGCTGTGCATGATAATCCCGTATGCCTAACTTTTAAATAAGGGGCGGCCCGACAGGGACATCCGGTGGAGGGCCATCGGGCCGGAACAGACTTAATGGCTTTGTTATACCTGCCCCAAGACACAATCGATCTCCGTTTCAACGAGCCAGTCCGGAATGATGAAGCGACTTACTTCAACAAACGTACACGCGGGCTTTATTGCAGAAAATAGCTCACCATGTGCTTTGGCGGCTTCCTCCCAACGAGAAATGTCAGTAAGCATGATGCGAGTTCTGATTATATCTGCCGGTTTTCCTCCAGCCTTCTCAATAGCCCGAATAGAGAGTTCGAGGCAGTACTTGGTCTGCCCATAAACATCCCCAACGCAGGTAGTTTCGCCATTCTCTATGGGTGCCGTGCCGGAGACAGAAATCATGTTTCCAACTCTACATGCTCTGGAAAACCCAATCGGCTCTTCCAAAGGAGAGCCCGAACTTACCAGTTTTCTCATATGCTCCTCCTTGAGGTATAACACTAAGCTAAGGGGCAAAAGCACAATGCGAAAATGGCGAAGCCGCATTGTGTTTTTGTCCCAGCGACCCGCGCAGCGGGTTGCGACTTGAGCGTTTGTTATACGCTTGCTTAGTCATTTAAAACCTCAATATTGACAATGTTAGTCACTGAATGGAAGTTTACAGGTTGTGATAAGTATCTAATTTCACATTTAACTTTCAGTGTTTTGTCCAAATAGTTGGCGCAGTTGTTTTTATGACACAGTTCAGAAGGCCAATCAAAAAATAGTACCTTTTTATCTCCGCTTGCAAGCGCTTCTTCTGACGCGTGAAAATACGCGATTGGGAGCATAGAAGTCTCGTTTGAATTAATTGAGGCTTGAGTCGGGGCAGCAGACAAGAAACCCACCAATTCGATTTGCTTATTGAGGTAGTCGTTATTACCAAAAATAGAGCTGAACTCGACCTCTTCCGCTGAGGCAGAAAAAGAGATAAGAATAAAAAGAGCTAAATTTTTCATATGCGCATAACGCTTCACATATGGGGCGCAGGCTTGCTGGCTATACTTGCGCGAAGCGCCAGCCAGCGAGTATGCGTCCCAATGAGAGAAGCGAATGAATATGATGTGTTTGTTAGGGGCCAATTGACTCATTTAATTTATAGAGTTCCTGTTGAGCAGAACTAAAAGGCATTTCTTTTATAAACCAGGTTCCACCTGCTGTATATCTTGTAACCAAATTAACTTCTGGCACATCTATGGAGTTTGCGATAGAGATTTTAAACATACGCTTATCGTTACGCGCGATATTTACATCAAATTCTAAAAGCGTATGGACGGGAAAGGCATCGGGTTTAATCTTAATTTGATAGTTACCCGGCTTACCATAAAAGCCAAGAAACCCCTTTGTGCCTAGACAGCCTTTTTCGATGTCATTTAGTAAAACTTTTAAGCAAACTGTACCTCCGTCATGTTCTAACGGACGATAAAAATAAACTTGCGCCTCATCTTTATTGGATGACATTACACCCGAGAACTTCGGTCCAGTTGCAGCTGGGTTCATACACCCAGCCAAGCCAAATAAAAATACGAAGATGAATAGTGGTCTCATAAACGTCCTGTGAATTCTGCAAAAGCCCCTAACTTCCCACTAAGGGGCGATAACATATGGGCTAAAATTAGGAACGAAGTGACGCAGCCCATGTGTTAGCGTCCCAGGAGAGTGCCTTGAGTGGCTTGTTAGATGTTCTCACTTATAAACGCCAAAATATCATTGTGTATCCTTAGGTCTGTACCGTGACCAATATTTTCGTAGGTTTTCAATACTGCATTCGCACCATGTTTCAAATATTTATTTTGGCAATTCTCCCAACGGTTCGGTTGCATGCTCTCTCCTAGCGATGAATAAATAGTAGCTTTTTCTTCATCCGAATATGCATCACCGAATTTCGTTGAATCGTTTGTGTCGTTTTCGCCCATGAACAAAAATTGGGGCAACGCCTTCCATTTCTCTTTTGCAAAAGCTTTACCAGTAACCTGCTCAAAGTTATTGAGTCCTAATGGATAGTCGAGTTTAACTTCGTTTAAAGAGTTTACAGGTAGCATTAAAATTCCATTTAATCCGCCTGCTACAACAACTTTAAGAGATTCGGGGTGCAGAAGAGAAAATCTATTTGCAAACGTACCTGATGCAGAAAACCCAGTCATAACGATCCTTTCGTTTACGATTACAGAATGGGTTCTCAATATAGATTTTGCTTCGTTGATCATCGCTAGCAATTGAAGGTCAATTCTCTTCAGTTTACCCGAGTCTACTAGCATAGTGTCGCTATCAAATGCATGCGTATATGTTTCCCAATGTTTTTCTGACCGAGGAAAAGCAGGGACAAGAATCGGCGCTTTTAGTTTTTTAGAAACCCACGGACCTATAGAATTTCCGAGAATAGCTTTACGAGCACTATTTAGGTGTATGTCGAAGTCGTCCGAAACTTTTCCGGTGTTGTTCGTTTCAACGATCAAATAATTTGTTTCAGTTAATTCAGGCACTTTCAAAAAGAAAGGAAAGAAAAAACCTTTTTCTGGGTTGGCAGGAACTTCAACAACTAGGTCTTCGGCGCAGAGGTTGCTTGACAATAAAAACAATAAACAAAAAAACTTTTGGTACATCTCTATATCCTTATTCTAAAACATCCCAGAAGAACATCTAACACCCACATAAAGGGCAGTAACACGTGGGTTAAAATCCGAGCGAAGCGACAGAGCCCACGTGTTATTGCCCCTGGGAGCTTGCGACCGACTTAATGTGATTGTTAAATGCCGCCTACTTTAACTTCGAAAAACTTAGTTTTTTCACTTAAGTGTTGATATACCCAAGGAGGATTAACAACATCAACGTTAGATACCCCAAGTGCAGCAAGCCCTTCAAGCGAGTAGTACCAGCCGACAAAGTCTTCTTTCTCAACAAACTCATCGTATTTGGGAGATTGTCCAAGTGTTGTTATCTGTTGGTCCACACCAATTTTTTCGAAGAACTTTCGCTCACGAACAATGGCTGACTTCATATATTTTTCAAGGTTCTGCTTCGTTGACTCCTGCTCCTCTTCAGGTAGACCCTTAATAAACGAAGTTATTTCTTTCTCCATTCCGGTAGTACCGCCATGGAAACCGATGACTGCATGATTCGATATCCTGTGGTGGTTTGCTGCAGAAAAAACGTAGTTGGCGCATGATGAAAGACAATAATCATTTACCTCAACCTTCAAATCATAGTCATAAACAAGATCACCAAGTTCCATACCATGATTAATTTCGCCACCTTTAGAAGTTATAGACAGCCATTCAACTTTATTCTCACCATTTTTCAGAAAGGAAAGAAGTTTCTGGTTTGCTGACGGTGATAACTCACCGCGATAAACTACAGTGTTTTCATGCAAATCGACTGATGTTTCACTACTTTGTGCTGATACGCACGATAGAGGAATAATTAAAATGAAAGACCATAAAAGTTTAAACATGCTGATTCCTTGTGGCATTTAACTTTAAGCTAAGGGGCGCTGATACGTGGGGCATAATGGCGAAGCCGCCCCGCGTATAGGCGTCCCAGCGAACGCAGTGAGCGAATTAAGCGTTTTGTTAGCCGCTCGTCTTGATACCTCGGCTCACTCACTTGTCGAAACCAAATAACAACCCGCACCAACAAATGTGCCTCCGAATACTTTACTTAGTAGCTTACCTGAAACCTGATTTTTAATTTTGCTTTTTGCTTTGTGAGCTAGCAAAGAATACGACGATAGACAGATGAAAGACAAAGCCATAAATGTACTTACCAATAATGAAAATTGGGGAATTAGTGCTTGTTCGACGGAGATAAATTGAGGAAACAAGGCGGTTGTAAAGACAATAGCTTTAGGATTAGTTAAAGCGATCAACAAACCCTGACCGTAAAGATTAACTGCGGAGCTATTTAATTCTGCGCTTGCCTGTGGCTTGATAGTTTTTACACCTGATCTCCAGAGTTTTACCCCGATATAAATTAAGTATGCAGCCCCCATAATTTTAAACAATGTAAAGCCAAAAGCTGAATACATAACCAATGCAGTAAGGCCAAGAATTGAAACAGCTGACATAATGAACAGAGCAGTGATATTACCTAAAATCGTGGCTAGCGAGGCTTTAAAGCCAAAAGAAAGACTATGGCTTGAAACGAGAAGTGCAGCTGGTCCAGGCGTAGCCGTAGCTAGAGAAGCGATAGAACAAAACGACAACCAATTCTCTATTTCCATGAAATTCCTAGGAGCGGCTAACTTTTAAATAAGGGGCGCAGACATGTGGGGCATAATGGCGAAGCAGCCCACATGTCTGCGTCCCAGCGAACGAAGTGAGTGACTTGATTTTTTTGTTAGGTGACATTCAAAACTACCGGCTCTTGTCTTGTTATTACATGGATGAACTCATTGCCAGTCATAACTGAAAAATGTCTTAGTTCACCAGGCGTAGTGTCATAGATTATTGTTTCCGACTTTAAATATTCTATAAGGCTGGAGCTTTGATATTCTCCAACTACGCCGCTTTCCCTGTTAGCGTGAAAATCTTTTGAATGATCACATTCATCGTAAACTTGATATTGAATCGTGTCTGAAAAAACGACAAGAAACTTCCTAGGTTCCATATGCTTTTCAGAAACCCCAGAGCTCTCACCTAGCGTAAGAGTCAAGAGCCTGTCTTGATATTGAAGGTTTTCCAAATACCAACTCTGATAATTGTGAATATCTAAACTTGTTTCCAAGATGGCACCTAACGTCGCCATAAGCGGCTAAATAACAGTTGGCTAAAATTGCGAGGAACGAGCACAGCCAACTGTTATGTGTCCGTTACTTAATGGCCTTGTTATAAACCTGCTTGCATTAATATTTCGTTTATAGATGATTCTATGTTCTTGCTTAGTACCTCAGAAACATGTTGTTTATCAGTGTCTGATAGCTCATCCCAAGTTGCTGGTAATTTTTCAATGTTAATAGGCATCAATTTTTGTAGATAACAAGCACTACATTTTTTCTTACCGTGAATATAAGGCGCAATATTCAATGCTACATAAGTGTTTGCTTGCATCGCATTTCCAAAAGCCGACCGCTGATTGACTCCATAGCCATACGTACCGGGAGTTGCGTAAACATCACGGGGAATAAGCTCAATGATCATGTCATACTTTTTCCGTTGAGCCTCGTCAATCAGTTGAGCTAGGAATCCTTTATTTTTTAGCCTGTTGATAACAGAATCAGTTAAAAGCTTAGAAAAACTTGGTTCATTTACTTGAGCATACTCATTATTAAATATTGTGGTTCCGATAGTTACAAAGTTAGGTGTGTCAGGAAATTGATTGATGATGCCAACAGTTTTGACTGATTGCAGCTCAGTTGGCTTTAAAGTCGAAGCGCATCCACCTAAAAAGCTGAGGATCAAAATGACAATTGTTAGTTTTATTAATTTTTGCACGATACGTCCTTTTAAGGTTTATAACGCCCTGTTAACAGGCAAAATAGTGTTGGCTAAAATTTAGCGACGAAGGAGCAAAAGCCAACTGTATTTTGTCCTTGTTAAACAGCTTGTTAGCCATTTTAGCTACACTGTAAAATCAACCATGGCTTGGAGAAATCACAATTCTTAGCTTCGCTTTCTCTTACCCAAAAATACAGCATCCCCATATCTCCCCACATTGCTTCTATTTCATCATCAGAATCAAATTGTAAAAGCAACTTCCAATCGAGTAATTCACTTCTTAGCTTTTCAGCTTCCTTGGAGTTGTAGCCATCAGAGTTACCACAATAAACACCTCCGCTAGCTAACTGACAGTCTTCTTCCATTGAGTCTCCTTGAATGGGACTTGGAAAACCACCAATTTGGTGACGAGGTTCATCGCCAAAATGTTCATCGATGAAGTCGTAATACTCTTCGTCATCATCCTCTGAAATTCCAATAGATTCAAAGTCCACTCTTTGACCGTCGGGATAGCTAATAAAGCTTTCAGACTTAACGTATTTGATTGACGGTGATAAGTGTTCCATATCAAGATCTGATGGCAATACATACGGGTATAAGTCAGAATTACCATTTTCGTAAACTGTTGCCCAACCACCAGTATCTTTGGGGTCAAACCCCCAAGGCCACTCTGCGAGATCATAGAAAAATAAAAGCCTACCTATTTGAGGTAGCCAATCTATTTCCTTTTCTGGATTGATTTCTTTTAAGTCTAGTTGTCCGATAAAGCCAAGAGGTTTGTCATTTTTCCGTGGCCAGTCAAACTGGCCTCCAACTAGTGGCTTACCACCAAGAAAGCTCGATGTGATTTTGTTTGATGTCACTAATCGTAAACATTTTTGACCCAAAGCTAGAACTTTTTCATTCATTCTATCGACAACTCCATTTGATGGCTAACTTCTAAATAAGGGGCGCAGGCATGTGGGGCATAATGGCGAAGCCGCCCCGCGTGTATGCGTCCCAGCGAACGAAGTGAGTGACTTAATTTTTTTGTTAGGTGCTTTCATTGATGTAGCTAGGAACGCTGCTCGATTGGAGACAATACTGTTTAGCAACTTTTTCAATTTCATTTTTATCCCCTTTGATAACGCCTTCCATATAGTTGTCCCACTCGAAGAAAAGAACCGTTTTACCTTTTCCAATTTTTACCTTACCAAAATCTATCCATGCATCGAATGCGTCGTACTCATAAATTTTTTCCCAACCGTTATCGAGAAACTGTTCAAGTATTTCATTGAACAAATCTGTGTCGACATTTTCGATAATAGATTTATTCAGGTATTTGTATTTAACCTTAGTAAATTCTTTAGCAAAAAAACGTACAGGGTTCACTAGGCATCTAACTTTTGAATAAGGGGCGATAACGCGTAGGGCATAATAGCGAAGCGGCCCTGCGTGTTAGCGTCCCAGTGCGCCTTGGTGCACGACTTAATTTTTTTGTTAGGTGCGACCAAAACGTAGCTCCTTAATTATATTTGCTAATTCGTCGAGGCCTTTCTGATTAAGTATATACTGACCACTTGCGTTTTGGGTTAGGTACACATCGTAAGCCCACAAGACCTCAACTTTTTCACGAATCATATCCAATGTTCTATCTTTAATTGGAACACTTAAAAAGTCATCCCAAAGATGTTCATCAGGCTCATTTCTAAGCATTCTATCAAGGATATTCCCCACTTCGCTCTGTGACAGTTCGATTCGATTTTCGAAAAACTTAGCAGCAAAAGCAAAAGGAGCTGCTAACAATAAAAATGGTACTAAAAAGAATGACGATTTATGGCTTTTCACCGTAGCACCTAACTTCCGTTTAAGGGGCACAAATACATGGGCTATAATGCGAAGCAGCCCATGTGTTTGTGTCCCAGCCAGCGACAGCTGGCGACTTTAAACGTTTGTTATACGCTTTGCCTATTAAATCTGATGACATCTTTGTGTAAACCATAAGCCATGTTAATCCCAATGGTGTCGTTAAAATAAAACTGCATCCATCCGTTATTTAAACGTGGCTCCCAGTCCTCTAGCTTGCCGTAGCGAGACAGATAAAGATTTACCTTAAGAACTTTCCCCTTTGACCAAATTCTGCCTAATGGGTCGTCATACCAGACACTCGACACGATTCCATTGGTTTCGTAAACCGCCAAACCTAAATTGGAAGAGGTTACTTTATACTGCCTTTCTTTTGAATTTTCTACTAGATCAGTAGTTCCTACTTCTGAGAGAATATTGACGCCATTTGAAATAGGAATACCTAAATCAACATGGGGACTAGTGAGTTTAGTAGGCCAAATAAAGTTCATAATATAAGAGCGTATAGACACAATGACTCCCTGTGAAATGCTAGCCTCCGCATTTTCGTGGGTTAACTTTTGAGCCAAAGCCATAATTAGTTTGTTCAATACTAAATCAATTTGGAGGCTAGCATGAACAAACATAGCATGATTTTTAT